>NZ_FYDO01000007.1 GCF_900187615.1 Pseudomonas sp. Irchel s3f7
AAAGGGACCGAGGCGCTGGTGATACTTGCCAGAAAACTGGCTCGGGTACTGTTTGCCTTGATGAAAAACCAAAGTGAATACAAGCCTATTTCTATGTTTGGGGGTTCCCCCCAAACATAGAATCTCCTACAGTTGTTTTGGGCGTTCACAAAATCTGAGTTCAACCAAAGATCCCTTGTAGGAGCGAGCTTGCTCGCGATTGCGGACTGTCATTCAACGTCAATGTTGACCGTGGCACCGCCATCGCGAGCAAGCTTGCTCCTACAGTTGTTTTTGGGCGTTCACAAAATCTGAGTTCAACCAAAGATCCCTTGTAGGAGCGAGCTTGCTCGCGATTGCGGACTGTCATTCAACGTCAATGTTGGCTGTGGCACCGCCATCGCGAGCGAGCTTGCTCCTACAGTTGTTTTGGGTGTTCACAAAACCTGAGTTCAACCAACGATCCCTTGTAGGAGCGAGCTTGCTCGCGATAGCGGACTGTCATTCAACGTCAATGTTGACCGTGGCGCCGCCATCGCGAGCAAGCTTGCTCCTACAGTTGTTTTTGGGCGTTCACAAAATCTGAGTTCAACCAAAGATCCCTTGCTCGCGATGAGGCTGTTCCAGCCAGCAAAGGTTTACTGCGCAACCCGCGCCGGCAACAGCTTCAACGTGCTGCGTGTATTGGCCGTGACCTCTTCGTCGTTGAGATGCGCCTGGAAATAAACGCCCTCGATGTACGCCTCGGATTGATCGTCAACGTGACGGTCGAGCAACACGCCGCTTTGGCCTACCGGGTTGATGGTCAGGCTGTGGGCCGGGTCGGCGAAGTCGATCAGACGCCGGGTCGATGGACCATAGGTGACTGGCCACGGTGCCGGGCCGATCTTCGCTGAAAGATTGTTAGGCACTTCATGGCTGCCTGGCGCGGCGAACGGGCCGACGTTGAAGATCCGGTCCAACGGCTTCTGTTGACCCAGCGGATGGCCATGGGTCAGCGTGTGCGCGTTGCCCCACTGCCATTGCGTGAAGTCTGCGCCAAAGGTGGTCTTGAGGTGGGCGATGCTGGCTTGCCAGGCTGCCTTCACTGTGTCTGCGCGGGTTTCATGGTCGAGCGTGGTGCGGTTGTCCCACCACGGCGAGTCGGCCGTTGCGGCCAGGCGCGGTAGCGCGGCGTCGATCACCCGGGTCGAGAGCAATGTTTCGAAAAAGTCGGCGCCCAGTTCATCGTGCATCGTCGCGTCGGCGAGGTTGAACAGGAACTGGTTGAACACGGTGGCGCTGGTGGATTCGAGCGGGTAATCACCTTTCCATTGCGCCAGTTGTTCGACCAGTTTGAGTTCGGCGGGATCGCTCACCACTTCACGCAACACCGGCAGCAGTGGCGCCAGCAAACGCGGGCCGTAGGCGGTGGTGGTGCCCAGTTGCAGCGACTGGCTGGTCTCCAGATTCCACTTCACGGTTTTATCGCTGAGTTGGCGATTGAGCTCCTGGCCACGGTCGGCAAGGTTGTAGTAACCGGGAATCTCCATGCCCGTCGGCGACACGGGCTGGAAGTTGGCCGAGACGATGTAGCCCCGCGCCGGGTTTTCTTCCTGGGGGTTGGCGCTGAACGGGTAGAAACCGTCCTTGTCCGCCTCGGCCGTGCTGCCATCGAGAATGAACCACGGACGTACACCCGCCGGACGCTTGGGCAATTGCGCCGCCGCCCACCAGCCGATATCGCCTTTGGCATTGGCCCAGACCACGTTCAGGCCGGGTGCCTGGATTTTTGCCGCAGCACCACGGGCCTTGGCCAGGGTATCGGCGCGATTGAGCTGGTAGAAACCGTCGATGATCGGGTTCTGGCTTTCGAGAAAGGCCCACCACATGGCAATCGGCGTTTTGCCGACGCCACGGCCCAGGGCATCGTTGACGATCGGACCGTGGGGCGACTGACGCAACACCAGCGTCACCGGTGCTTGCCCTTTGACGGCGATCTGTTGCTCGCTGGACGTCATGTCCACCCATTTGCCGCGATACCAGACCTGGTTGGGATTGTCCGGGTTGACCTTCTCGGCGATCAGGTCGAGGTCATCGTTCTGGAACATGGTGATGCTCCAGCCGAAGTCGCGGTTCAAGCCCAATGACGCGAACGGCATCAAGGCCTGATAGTGACCGTAGAGTTCGAAGCCCGGTGCAGTGAGGTGAGCTTCGTACCACACCGAGGGCGCTGAAAAGCGGATATGCGGATCGCCCGCCAGCAGCGGCTTGCCACTTTGGGTTCGACTGCCGGCGACAACCCACGCGTTGCTGCCTTCGAACTGCGGCAGGCCATTGTCGGCCAGGGCCTGCTCACTCAGGCGGGCGAGGGCGTTGAGGTCTTTCCAGTCGATGCCGCTCAGCGCCGGTGCAGCTCCGTTGAGCACGCCTTTGGGCTGCCAGTCGAGGTCGAAGGCGTTGAGGTATTGAGGCCCCAGCTGATCGCGGACGAACGTCAGCACGGGCTCGGTGCGAAACGCAGCGGCAAAGCTGTAGGCCATGTAGCCGGCGATGCTGATGGTGTCCTGGGCGGTGAACGGGCGCTTGGAAATGCCCAGCACATCGAACTCGACCGGTTTTGCGTGGCTGTCCTGATACTGATTGATGCCATCCAGGTACGCTTGCAGGGCGATGAACGATGGCGATTGTTTGTCCAGGTTTGCCAGGTAGGTTTCGGCGCGTTCACGAATGCGCAGGCTGCGCATCAGTTTGTCGGTGTCGAGCAGCTTCGGCCCGAGCACTTCGGCCAATTCGCCGCGGGCGAGACGGCGCAGGACCTCCATCTGGAACAGTCGGTCCTGGGCATGCACATAGCCGAGGGCGCGGTACAGGTCGGTTTCGTTGTCGGCGCGGATGTGCGGGACGCCGCGCTCGTCGTAGCGCACGGTGACCGACCCTTGCAGGTGTTGCAGTTCGACCATGCCCTGGCGTGACGGCTGCTTGCTGTAGAGGTACCCACTGGCGCCTGCGGCCAGCACAACGATCAGCAGAGCGAGAGCGGTCAGGCTACGTTTCATGGCAACTCCTTGTTGTTATTGTTTTCCGTTGAGTCACTGTTTAACACGTGCCGCCAATTTGGCGCATCGCCCTTAGGAGGGATTCGTATTACCGCGTTTTTCCCTCTTCCGGAGGATCGAGCGGCCACGGGCAGTAACAGCCGACTGCCAGTGTGTGCGTGGCACTCACCGAACGGCCTTCGTCCAGAGCCTGCAGGATTGGTTCGATAAAGCTGTTGCTGGAATTGCAGGTCAGGCCCTCGCTGTATGGGCCGAAGTACGCCAGTTTTCCGGAACGATCCCAGATCGCCACGGCCGGGCTGGCGGGTATCTGCTCGGAACCGGGTAGCACCTCGATGGACTTCAGGTTACTCAAAGTGCTCGGCAACTGGCCGTGGCTACCGGGTTTTTGCACTCCATAGAATTCCACACCGTGTGGCTCGTAACGCTCGACCAATTCCGTCAGATGTTGTTGATTGCCGACGTTGCACGGGCAGGCCGGGTCCCAGAAATGCACCAGTCGGATGGCGCCGGGTCCGGCAATGGCCTCGGGAAGACGCAGCGGGTCACCGGAAAACATTGCGGTGTGGGAGCTGAACGCACGCAGGTAACGCCCCTGAAACCAGTCGTAACCCGCCCACAACACACCGGCACACACCACGGCGAGCAGACTGGCAAACAGGGGGACACGAAAAGGCGAGTGCATCGGTTCAATCCTCGAAGGTCGGCTAGCTTGCCATGCTTGCCGCGACAGATGAATATCGCAGACCTATAAAGTCCGTTTCATGCTTTGGAATCGCTCATGCCTGTCACTTTCGATCCTGATCTTCTACGTGCGAGTCTGCGGCCACTGGCGGATGGACTGCCGTTGTCGACGCAGGCGCAGGCCTATCAGCAGTTCTATGGGCTGGATTTCGCGCAGCGTCGGCTGCGCAGCGGTCTTGGGCGCTTCGAGATCGATGGGTATCAGCTGGTGAGTCAGTTCTGGTGGCCCGAAGGGGCGAAGGCGACGCTGTTTGTCTTCCATGGTTTTTACGACCACACCGGACTGTACCGGCACGTGATCGAGTGGGCGCTGGATCAGGGGTTCGCCGTGATTGCCTGCGATTTGCCAGGGCATGGATTGTCCAGTGGCGAGCGTGCGAGCATCAAGGACTTCGCCGAATACCAGGACACCTTGCAGGGGCTGTTTACCGAAGCGCAGTCCCTTGATTTGCCGCAACCGTGGCACCTGTGCGGGCAGAGTACCGGCGGCGCCATCGTGATCGATCATGTGCTCAATGCCGGCGCGAACAGCCCGGCCCAGGGGCAGGTGATTCTGTTGTCACCGCTGGTGCGGCCGCGGGCGTGGGGTTGGTCGCAACTGAGCTATTACCTGCTCAAACCGTTCGTCAAAGCCATCGCCCGACGCTTCAGCGAAAACTCCAATGACCCGGATTTTCTGCCATTCCTGCAAGCCGATCCTTTGCAGCCGTTGCGTCTGCCAACTGCGTGGGTCGGGGCGTTGTCACGCTGGATCAAGCGCATCGAGGCCGCGCCGGTCAGCAGCCGACGGCCACTGATTGTGCAAGGGCAGGCGGACATGACGGTCGATTGGGAACACAACCTCGAAGTGTTGCGCGGCAAGTTTGATCGACCGCAAGTGTTGATGCTGCCTGAGGCGCGGCATCATCTGGCGAATGAGACGCTGGTGATGCGAACGGAGTATTTCGGGTTTTTGACCAGGCGGATAAAAGGCCGGAACTCCTAGTGACAGTCAGGGCCCCATCGCGGGCAAGCCCGCTCCCACAGTGATTGGAGCAAGCCCACAATTTTGTGATCAGCACCGACCTTGTGGGAGCGGGCTTGACCGCGAAGGCGATCGATCTGGCGCTAAAAATTACTGGTTCAGGTTCGAAGGGCTTTGCCCCACCGCCAACCCCGCCCGAATCGCCGCCAGCGCCGCCTGATAATAAGCCTGGCCTTCAGCCGATTCGGCAAAAGTCGCAAACTCTTCCAGTTCGTTGTCCGACAGGTCGCGGTAGACATAGAGCAGCGTGTTGTTCAGGTCGCTGCCGATCTGGTCCATCAAACGCTGGCGCTGCCCGTTCAACATGCCTTGGGCTTGTCCGGCACCGAGCAGGCCGGGGATCATCGAACTCAGGCTGTCAGCGGCGACACCGGCAATCGCCAGACTGACTTCCGCGCCAGCCTCACGCGCCGGCAGGGCCTGGGCCAGGTGGCCGATGATCAGCATGCGGCTGTCGCTGGCCTGCATCTTCGGCAAACCCTTGGCATTTTTCGCCAGTTGGTCGCGACGGGTCGCCAGCAGTTCGGCGGCGATGATCTTTTTGCCCAGCGGTGACTGGAAAAACGTCAGCGCAGGTTTCGGATCGGTGAGGTTTTTGCGCAATTGCGCTTCGGCACGCTGGTCCACGGCCTTAGGCGCAAACCGCTGATTGCTGTTATTGACCAGCGCCTGAAACACCGCTGGTGGCAGGCTGCCCTGATAACGCTGTTGGGCCGCCGTCAGGGCGTCGTTAAAGTGCGCGCGTTGTTCCGGCCAGCCGGCGACCTTGTACAGCTGGTCGTGGCCGTCTGCCCAGGCGGGCAAAACGCAGAACATCAGCAGTGATAAAAGCAAACGGCGCATAGGGACTCCTGTCAGCAGGCGACTATTCTCCGTGTGGCACCCTGACTTGTCGAGAATTCGTATCAACCCGCTGCGCGGCTCTGTCGGATTTCCAGGCGCAGGCATACTATGCGCGCCATGCAAATATCCTCTGATCACCCGCTGCTGTTACGAATCGTCGATGACCTGGCCGAGCGCGGCTGGTCGCAGCAGAATATTTTCCTGCCTCTGGATCTGACCCGAGCGCTGGCGGCCGAGTGCCGTAAACGTGCTGCCGAGGGTGAGCTGGCTCCGGCCGCCGTCGGCCGTGGACCGACCTCGGAGATACGCGAAGGCATCCGTGGCGATCATATTCAGTGGATCGATCCCGGTCAGGCCGAGGCGTGCGACAGCTACCTGGGCCTGATGGACAGCCTGCGCGAGGCGATCAATCGCGGGCTGTTCCTGGGGTTGGAGGATTTCGAAAGCCATTTCGCGATGTACCCGCCCGGGGCGTTCTACCTCAAGCACCTCGACCGCTTTCGCGATGACGACCGGCGCATGGTCTCGGCGGTGGTCTACCTCAATGACGGCTGGCTGCCTGAACACGGCGGTCAGTTGCGCATGTACCTGGACAATGAGCGCGCCTACGACGTGCAACCTACCGGCGGTTGCCTGGTGGTGTTTCTCTCTGGCGAAGTGCCCCACGAAGTCTTGCCGGCAACCCGCGAACGCCTGTCATTGACCGGCTGGTTCCGGCGTCGCGGCAACGAGCCGTTCTGAAATGCAAAAGATTCTGGTCAGCCGCTGCCTGTTGGGCCACCGAGTGCGTTATGACGGCGGGGCCAGTGGGCCGTTCGATCAGCTTCAGCAGTGGCTCGATGAAGGCCGTGTAGTGCCGCTGTGCCCGGAGGTGGCGGGCGGCTTGCCAACCCCACGGGCTGCTGCAGAAATTCCCGGCGGGCAGGGCGCTCACGTGCTTGATGGTCAGGCAACAGTGATCACCACCGAGGGCGAAGACGTCAGTGCGCAGTTTCTGTCGGGGGCGTATCAGGCGTTGGAACTGGTGCAAAAGCACGGCATCCGCGTTGCCGTGCTCAAGGCCAACAGCCCATCGTGCGGCAACCTGCTGACCTACGACGGTACCTTCAGCGGTGTGAAGGTCAGTGGCGAGGGGGTGACGGCGGCGTTGCTCAAGCGCCATGGCGTTCAAGTCTTCAGCGAGCTCGAGCTGGCCGAAGCGGCGGCCGCACTATTGATCTAAAGCGGATCACTAAATCCTGTAGGAGCCGGCTTGCTGGCTCCTACAAATGATCGCGCCAGTCTCAGGGTTTGGGCGTCGCCACAAACCACTTCTTCTCCAGCGCCGCCATTCGGCCGTCGTCCTTGATGCGTTGCAACGCATTTTCCAGGCTGGCATGGAACGCCGGGTTACCTTTCTGAAACGGAATCACCAGGCTTACAGCCGGGTTGGCTTTGGGCTTCTCTTCCGTCAGCGACTGCACCAGGAGCATTGAGCGCGGTTCTTCCTTCTGCGCGAGCATCTGCGTGTTGGTTTGAATGTATGGCTCGCTGAAGTCGAAACGATCCTTGAGTTCCGGGGTCATTGCTATGTGATTGATGGCGACGTCGTACTTGCCGCTTTCGACGCCGGTCAACAGATCGCTGCCGTCGGTGATGACAAAGTCGGCGCGCACATCCAGTTCATTGGCCAGCATTTGACCCAACTCGACTTCGAAGCCGCTGAGTTTTTCGTCCTCCTTGAAATTGAAAGGAGGTGTATTAGCCTCAACAGCAATGCGCAGTTCGCCTCGGTCGTTGATGTCGTCAATCAGTTCGGCATGAGCCAATGGACTCAGAAGGGGTATCAGGCAGATCAGGCCAGGCAGAAAGCGCATGGTCACTCCTTGAATTCATTATCGCGACCCTCTGATTCAGGCTCGCTTTGCTATGGTTGTCGAGTGCCTTCGACAACAAATGGCCATGAAGTTGTCATGGTCACGCGGATTTTACGGAAAAACTGGAGAAGAAAATGAAAAGCTTTATGTCACGTGCAGCGTTGGCTGGTCTGCTGATGGGTGTTTCGGCGCTGGCCGCTGCGGCGACACCGGCTCCCAAAGGGGCTGAGGTGTCCATCGTTTCTCCCGAAGACGGTGCCACGGTGCCTCAGACATTTACCGTCAAATTCGCGGTCGAGAACATCGCGCTGGCGCCAGCGGGCGATGTCACCAAGAACACCGGTCATCACCATCTGCTGATCGATGTCAAAGACTTGCCGGCCGAAGGTCAGCCGATTCCGCAGGGCAATCCGCACATCATGCACTTCGGCAAGGCGCAGACCCAGGCCGATATCAAACTGGCCCCGGGCAAGCACACCTTGCAGCTGGAGCTGGGTGACAGCGGCCACATGCCGTTTGATCCGCCGATCGTCTCCGAGAAAATCACGGTCAACGTGGAATAAAATAGCGAGCCTTGAGGGGCTAACGCTATTCACTGTAGGAGCGAGCCTGCTCGCGATGGTCGTTAACGATAACGCGTGTTTACTGGCGAAACGCCTCTTGAGTCCATCGCGAGCAGGCTCGTTCTCACAGTGAAATGAAAAAGGGAGCCCCGAGGGGCTCCCTTTTTTTCAACTGCGGCTGTTCTTAGAACAGTACACGGCAACGAATGGTGCCGTTGATGTGCTGCAGCTTCTCTTGCGCCAGGTCCGAGTACTCGGCGTCGACGTCGATCACTACGTAGCCAACCTTCTCGTTGGTCTGCAGGAACTGACCGGAGATGTTGATGCCGTTTTCGGCGAAGACCTTGTTGATCTCGCTGAGCACGCCCGGGATGTTTTCGTGGATGTGCAGCAAACGGTGCTTGCCAGGGTGAGCCGGCAGGGCCACTTCCGGGAAGTTCACGGACGATACCGACGTACCGTTGTCGCTGTACTTGACCAGTTTTTCCGCCACTTCCAGACCGATGTTGGCCTGGGCTTCAGCGGTGGAACCGCCGATGTGCGGGGTCAGGATCACGTTGTCCAGGCCGCGCAGCGGGCTTTCGAACTCTTCGTCGTTGGAGCGTGGCTCCACCGGGAACACGTCGATGGCCGCGCCGATCAGGTGCTTGTCCTTGATGGCCGCTGCCAGGTGGTCCAGTTCAACCACGGTGCCGCGAGCAGCGTTGATCAGGATGCCGCCTTTCTTGATGGCGCGGATTTCCTTCTCGCCCATCATCCACTGGGTGGCGGCGGTTTCCGGAACGTGCAGCGAAACGATGTCGGACATCGCCAGCAGATCGTGCAGGTTGCCTACCTGAGTCGCGTTACCCAATGGCAGCTTGGTGATGGTGTCGTAGAAGTACACCTGCATGCCCAGGCCTTCAGCCAGGACCGACAGTTGAGTGCCGATCGAGCCGTAACCGACGATACCCAGCTTCTTGCCGCGGATTTCGAAGGAGTTGGCTGCGCTCTTGATCCAGCCACCACGGTGGCAGGAAGCGTTTTTCTCAGGGATGCCGCGCAGCAGCAGGATCGCTTCGGCCAGTACCAGTTCCGCGACGGAACGCGTGTTGGAGTACGGCGCGTTGAACACGGCGATACCGCGTTCGCGGGCGGCGTTCAGGTCAACCTGGTTGGTGCCGATGCAGAAACAGCCGACAGCGACCAGTTTCTTCGCGTGATCGAAGATCTCTTCGGTCAGTTGAGTGCGCGAGCGAATGCCGATGAAGTGGGCATCCGCGATCTTTTCCTTCAGCTGGGCTTCCGGCAGAGAACCCGTGAGGTACTCGATGCTGGTGTAGCCCGCCGCCTTGAGGACGTCGACAGCCGATTGGTGGACGCCTTCGAGAAGAAGGAACTTGATCTTGCTCTTATCGAGAGAAGTCTTGCTCATCTGCGTAAACCTGTATCCCGGAGAAAAATGGCAGGAAATGGTCAACAGACGCTGACCCCGACGGCAAGAAAGCCGTCGCCGCAGGACAGTCGTTGGGCACTATGCTGCGGGGTCGATATGCTAGCATAGGCGCCCCGCTAAACACTCATTCCTGCGACGTGAAGCGTTCTCAGGATGACCATGAATTGTTCGAGAGTTCTGTCGATGACCAATCCTGCCCTGATTGATGAGCTGAAGACCCTGGTTGAGCCTGGCAAGGTGCTGACCGATGCCGACTCCCTGAATGCTTACGGTAAGGATTGGACCAAGCATTTCGCCCCGGCCCCGACCGCCATCGTGTTCCCCAAGACCACCGAGCAGGTCCAGGCCATTGTCCTGTGGGCCAACAAACACAAGGTGGCGCTGGTGCCGTCAGGCGGCCGAACCGGTCTTTCCGCCGCTGCGGTCGCGGCCAATGGCGAAGTGGTTGTGTCCTTCGACTACATGAACCAGATCCTCGACGTGAACCTCACCGACCGTACTGCCGTTTGTCAGCCCGGCGTGGTCACCAAGCAATTGCAGAACGTCGCCGAAGAAAAAGGCCTGTATTACCCGGTGGACTTCGCCTCGTCGGGCTCCAGCCAGATTGGCGGCAATATCGGCACCAATGCCGGCGGGATCAAGGTCATTCGCTACGGCATGACCCGTAACTGGGTCGCCGGCATGAAAGTGGTCACCGGCAAGGGCGACGTGCTGGAACTGAACCGCGACCTGATCAAGAACGCCACCGGCTACGACATGCGCCAGCTGTTCATCGGCGCGGAAGGCACCCTCGGTTTCGTGGTCGAAGCGACCATGCGCCTGGACCGTGCACCGAAAAACCTCACCGCGATGGTCCTCGGCACCGCCGATTTCGACTCGATCATGCCGGTGCTGCACGCCTTCCAGAGCAAGCTCGACCTGACCGCGTTCGAATTCTTCTCCGACAAAGCGCTGGCCAAGGTCATGGGCCGTGGCGATGTACCGGCGCCGTTCGAAACCGACTGCCCGTTCTATGCGCTGCTGGAATTCGAAGCAACCACCGAAGAAGTGGCCAACCACGCCCTGGAAACCTTCGAACACTGCGTCGAGCAGGGCTGGGTGCTGGACGGTGTGATGAGCCAGAGCGAAACCCAGCTGCAGAACCTGTGGAAGTTGCGCGAATACATCTCTGAAACCATTTCCCACTGGACGCCGTACAAGAACGACATTTCGGTCACTGTGTCGAAAGTCCCGGCATTCCTGAAGGAAATCGACGCGATCGTCGGCGAACACTACCCGGACTTCGAAATCGTCTGGTTCGGCCACATCGGCGATGGCAACCTGCACTTGAACATCCTCAAGCCAGATAACCTGAGCAAGGACGAGTTCTTCGCCAAGTGCGCCACCGTCAACAAGTGGGTGTTCGAAACCGTCGAGAAGTACAACGGTTCGATTTCCGCCGAACACGGCGTGGGCATGACCAAGCGTGACTATTTGACCTACAGCCGTTCTCCGGTTGAGATCGAGTACATGAAAGCCGTCAAAGCGGTGTTCGACCCGAATGGCATCATGAACCCGGGCAAGATTTTCGCTGTTTGATTTTCGAACTTTAAGAGCACGAAGCAGGAGTCGGTAATGAGCTATCAGCACCAGTATGTCGACGGTACGCGTATTCACTTCCCGTTGGGGAAAGTGGTGTGCATTGGCCGTAACTACGCCGAACACGCCAAGGAACTGGATAACCCGGTGCCGACCGAACCCCTGCTGTTTATCAAGCCGGGCAGTTGCGTGGTGGCGCTGGAGGGTGGTTTCAGCATTCCGACCGAGCGTGGCTCAGTGCATTACGAAGCGGAAATCGCGGTGTTGATCGGCAAGCCGTTGTCGACCAAGCCGAGCCGTGAGGAAGTGCTCGATGCCATCTCCGGTTTCGCACCGGCCCTGGACTTGACCTTGCGCGACAAACAGGCCGAGCTGAAATCCAAAGGCTTGCCTTGGGAAATCGCCAAGTCGTTCGATGGCGCGGCCGTAATTGCTCCGTTCGTGTCCGGCAGCACCTTTGCCGACCTGACCGATATCGGCATCCGCCTGACCATCAACGGTGAAGTGCGCCAGGACGGCAACAGCAGCGCGATGCTCAACCCGATCGTGCCGATGATCCAGCACATGGCCGGCTGCTTCTCGCTGCAGGCCGGTGACGTGATCCTGACCGGCACGCCAGTGGGTGTTGGCCCGCTGAACGTCGGCGACGAGATCGTGCTGGAACTGCCGGGCGCCAGCAGCTTTACCAGCAGCGTCCGTTAACCTGCACCAACCCCTGTAGGAGCTGGCTTGCCAGCGAAGAGGCCGCAACATTCAATATCCATGTTGACTGTTGCGCCGCTTTCGCTGGCAGCCAGCGCCTACAAGGCCGTTGTCATCCTTGCGTCGCAAAGGGCTATCCCGCCATTTCCCGTTTTTTTCACATCCTGTCTGGATAATTCCAGGGCTTGCGGCCGACTGGCCGGGTTCAATTGTGCTATTACCCATAGCCTGAATTTCTGGAACGCACTCCCCGATGGCCACTCAACCGCTCTCCACGCTCAAACCTGCCCGCCGCTCGCGCTTCGCCCTGCGTTGGTACACCTGGCTTTTGCTGGTGACCGCTATCGCTTATGGCCTCGCATTTGCCATGCATTGGGACGACCGTGGCGTGCTTTGGATGCAGGAAAGTTTCGAAAGCCCGGCCGAGCGCCAGGATAGTGTCTGGTTGCCGGACTACCAGGCTGTGATCGACGCCAAGCCGCTGCCTGGCATGGAAAAGGACGAGGCCTCCGATCTGGCCTACGACCCTCAGTCCAAAACCCTGTTTTCGGTCATGGGCAAGAACCCCTTCCTGGTCGAGCTGACCTTGCAGGGCGATGTTCTACGCAAAATGCCACTGGTGGGCTGGAGCAACCCGGAAGGTGTCGCCGAGCTGGGCAACGGCCTGCTGGCCATTGTCGATGAGCGTGACCACCAGATCACCATCGTCAAAGTCGATGCCGACACCCGCGAACTGAACCTCGCCGATTTCCCTAAATACGACCTCGGGCCTTCGAAAGACCAGAACAAGGCTTTTGAAGGTGTCACCTGGGATGCGCGTAACCAGCAGCTGTTGCTGGGTGAAGAGCGTCCACCGGCGTTGTTCACCTGGAAAGGCGATGGCAAGACGCTCACCGGTGACAAGCAAAAGCTTGCCAGCGATGAGCTGGACATCCGCAACCTCTCGGCCTTGGCCATTGACCCGCGCACCGGTCATACCCTCGTGCTGTCCGCTGACTCTCACCTGTTGCTGGAGTTGGACGAGAAGGGCGAACAGGTCAGCTTCATGACCCTGCTGCGCGGTTTCAACGGCCTGAAAAAGACCATCCCTCGCGCCGAAGGTGTGACCATGGACGAGGCCGGCACGCTGTACATGGTGAGTGAACCGAACCTGTTTTACCGCTTCGAAAAGCAGAAATGACGCTTATGTTGTGTAGGAATAATTACGTTCGGTTGTGCGGCTTGGCCCGTGGCCATTAAGCTTCAGTTCAGACAGGCGTGTTATTCCATTCGCCAGTCCTGAACCCGAGCCCTCCCGAATGCGTCGACTTGCCCGTCCCAAGCCCCTGATTCTGATCTTGTCAGTGATCGCTCTGATCGTCTTGATCGTGATCGGGCAGTACATGCGCCTGTTCGAACGCGCCTGGTTCAACCTGTACACCCTTTGGCAGCCCATGAGCACCCAGTCCATCGGCCTGGATCAATATCAGGTGGCAGTAGAAGGGCAAGTGATTGAAGGTTTGAACGACGACGTATCAGCGTTGACCTTCGATCCGGTGCGCAGAAGCCTGTTTACCGTGACCAACAAGAACTCCGAGCTGATCGAGTTATCCCTCGACGGCAAGATCCTGCGCCGTCTTTCACTGATCGGTTTCGGTGATCCGGAAGCCGTGGAGTTCATCAGCGACGACACCTATGTCATCACTGACGAACGCCAGCAGCGGCTGATCAAGATTCGCCTGGAGCCAGGCGCGACGTTCCTCGATGCGGCAGACGCTGAACAGATGACCCTCGGCGTGCACATGAGCGGCAACAAGGGGTTTGAGGGGCTGGCCTATGATTCGGTGGGCAAGCGTCTGTTCGTCGCGAAGGAGCGCGATCCGATGCTGATTTACGAGGTGCACGGGTTTCCGCATTTCAACCCGGAAAAATCCTACGCGGTGCACGTGATCAACAACCCCAAGCGCGATGCCGGGATGTTTGTACGGGATCTGTCGAGTCTGCAATATGACGAGCGCAGCGGGCATTTGCTGGCGCTGTCGGACGAGTCGCGGTTGATTCTGGAGCTGGATGTGGGTGGACGGCCGCTGAGTACCATGTCACTGAGCAAGGGCCGGCAGGGCCTGAAGAAAACCGTGCCGCAGGCTGAAGGGATCGCCATGGATGACGAGGGCACGATGTACCTGGTGAGCGAGCCGAACCTGTTTTACGTCTTCAAAAAACCAACCCAGCCTTGAGGCTGACACGGTTCCTGCAGGAGCTGGCTTGCCAGCGAAGGGTGCAAGACATTCGACATCGATGTCGGCCATTACACCGCTTTCGCTGGCAAGCCAGCGCCTACAGGGGATTGTGTGAGCTTATTCAGCGCGCAGGGTTTTCACGCCTTCGCGGGTGCCCAGCAGCAACAGGTCCGCCGGACGCGCCGCGAACAAGCCGTTGGTGACCACGCCGACGATGGCATTGATCTGCGTTTCCAGCTCCACCGGATTGGTGATCTGCATGTTGAACACATCGAGGATGATGTTGCCGTTGTCGGTCAGTACGCCTTCACGGTAGACCGGGTCGCCGCCCAGCTTCACCAGTTCACGCGCCACATGGCTGCGGGCCATCGGGATCACTTCGACCGGCAGCGGGAATGCGCCGAGCACCGGTACCAGCTTGCTGCCATCGGCGATGCAGATAAAGGTCTTGGCCACGGCCGCGACAATCTTCTCGCGGGTCAGGGCCGCGCCGCCGCCCTTGATCAGGTTCAGGTGTTCGTCGCTTTCATCGGCGCCGTCGATGTAGAACTCCAGATCGCTGACGGTGTTCAGCTCATACACCGGAATCCCGTGGCCCTTGAGGCGTGCGGCGGTGGCTTCGGAACTGGCGACGGCGCCATCGAATGCGCCCTTGTGCTTGGCCAGCGCGTCGATGAAGCAGTTGGCGGTGGAGCCGGTGCCGACCCCGACGATGCTCTTGTCGTCGAGTTTCGGAAGGATGAAGTCGACGGCGGCCTGAGCCACTGCCTGTTTGAGTTGATCCTGGGTCATGCGGGCTCCGAGGTGTCGAAGAAGGAACGAAAGGCCGGCATTATAGGCTTCGGGGCGGGGAAGGTCATTGCCCGATTGGCAGAGAGCAGGAGTTCTGGTGCCGGATGGCTTTTGTGGCGAGGGAGCTTGCTCCCGCTGGAGCGCAAAGCGGTCCCCTGCATTCTTTCAGACATAATGTGCAATATGGATTTACGACTGCTTCGCAGCCGAGCGGGAGCAAGCTCCCTCGCCACAATGGTTTCATGGTGTCCAAAACCACCGGTTTAATGTGGTCGTGCGGCCAAAAGCCGGGTTAGACTCCGTGGTCCTGCCCAACCCGCTCAGTGATGCTTTCCGATGCTTGAACAGTACGTCAAAAAGATCCTCACCTCGCGCGTTTATGACGTTGCCGTAGAAACCCCATTGCAGACTGCCCGCCAGCTCTCCGAGCGGCTGGGCAACAGCATTTGGCTCAAGCGCGAAGACTTGCAGCCGGTGTACTCGTTCAAGATTCGCGGCGCCTACAACAAATTGACCCAGCTGAGCGACGAAGAGCGCGCTCGCGGCGTGGTCACCGCGTCGGCGGGCAACCATGCCCAAGGCCTGGCCCTGGCGGCCAAGGTGTTGGGCGTGAAAGCGACCATCGTCATGCCCAAGACCACCCCCGAGATCAAGGTCGAAGGCGTGCGCTCCCGTGGCGGTAAAGTGGTGCTGCACGGCGATTCGTTCCCGGAAGCCCTGGCTTACTCGCTGAAACTGGTCGACGAAAAAGGCTACGTCTATATCCACCCGTATGACGATCCCCACACCATTGCCGGGCAGGGCACGGTGGCGATGGAGATTCTGCGCCAGCACCCACAGCCATTGGATGCGATTTTCGTCCCGGTGGGCGGTGGCGGCCTGATCGCCGGTATTGCGGCGTACGTGAAGTACCTGCGGCCAGACATCAAGGTCATCGGTGTCGAGCCGGATGATTCAAATTGTCTGCAAGCGGCCATGGCGGCAGGTGAGCGCGTGGTGTTGCCGACCGTGGGCCTCTTCGCCGATGGCGTGGCGGTGGCTCAGATCGGTCAGCACACCTTCGATATCTGCAAAGATTATGTCGATGAAGTGATCACCGTCAGCACCGATGAAATCTGTGCCGCTATCAAGGATATCTACGACGATACCCGCTCGATCACCGAACCTGCCGGCGCCTTGGGTGTGGCCGGGATCAAGAAGTATGTCGAACAGCGCGGGGTCACCGGGCAGACCTTCGTGGCGATCGATTCCGGCGCCAACGTCAACTTCGACCGCCTGCGCCATGTCGCCGAGCGTGCGGAGTTGGGCGAAGGCCGTGAAGCGATCATCGCCGTGACCATCCCCGAGAAACCGGGCAGCTTCAAGGCGTTCTGCGAGGCCATCGGCAAGCGCCAGATCACCGAATTCAATTACCGCTACAACACCGGCAGCGAAGCGCACATCTTTGTCGGCGTGCAGACGCACCCGGACAACGACCCGCGCAGCACGTTGATCGCCAGCCTGAGCGAGCAGGGTTTCCCGGTGCTGGACCTGACCGACAACGAGCTGGCCAAGTTGCACATCCGGCACATGGTCGGCGGCCGTGCGGCGCACGTGGTCGATGAAGTGATTCTGCGTTTCGAGTTCCCGGAGCGTCCGGGCGCGCTGTTCAACTTCCTCAACAAATTGGGCGGGCGATGGAACATCTCGATGTTCCATTACCGCAACCATGGCGCGGCGGATGGTCGTGTCGTTGCGGGCCTGCAAGTGCCCCACGACGAGCGCCACCTGGTGCCGGCGGCGCTGGAAGAGATTGGTTACCCGTACTGGGATGAAAGCGATAACCCGGCCTACCAGTTGTTTCTGGGCTAACGGCTACGACGATGGCAATGCATAAGGAAATCGAACCATGGAAACGTTAACGGCCCTGAAAATGGCGCACATGGTGGCGACGGTGGTGTTGCTGTTGTCTGCGCTGGGTCTGGGGATCTGGGTCTGGCGTGCGCGGCATAATGGCGATGCGACGGCCGGCAGCCGCACCTTGCAGCGGCCACGGGTGTTTATCTGGCTGTTGATGGGGCTGGCGTTGTTGAGCATGCCGTTTACCGGCTGGTGGATGGTGCACCTGGTGGGCTGGCCGCTGGGGCAGACCTGGTTGCTGGCCTCGAGTGTGCTGTACACCGTGGCGGCGCTGGCGTGGTTCTGGTTGCTGGTGCGGCTGAACAAACTGCGCAAGGCGCCGGGTGGCGTGGGTAAATTTACCTTTGGCTTGGCGTTGTTCAGTTTTGTCTGCTTTATCGCCATTGCCGGATTGATGGGCGCCAAGCCGGTTTAATGTTTGAGACCGAGTTGAAGCTATCGCTGGCAAGCCAGCTCCTACAGGGCGAGTGCTGCCCTTGTAGGAGTCGGCTTGCCGGCGATGGCGTCTTCAGTCGCGCAGAGTGATTACCGGCCAACCACGTTTCTCGGCCTCTGCCCGCAGATTCGGATCCGGATCCACTGCCACTGGATTCGTCACCTGCTCCAACAACGGCAAATCATTCATCGAGTCGCTATAGAAGTAGCTGTCTTCGAGTGAATGTCCGGTCTCTTCCAGCCAACGATTCAGGCGGGTCACCTTGCCTTCGCGGAAGCACGGCACATCGGTGCTGCGCCCGGTGTAGCGGCCATCGAGCATTTCGCACTCGGTTGCGATCAGGGTTTCGACGCCCAGGCGCACGGCAATCGGCCCGGTAACAAAACGGTTGGTCGCGGTGATGATCACCAGTACGTCGCCGGCGTCTCGGTGCTTTTTCAGCAGTTCGAGGGCCTTGGGCAACATGATCGGTTCGATGCAGTCACGCATGTAGTCGCTGTGCCACTGATCCAGCGTGGCCATCTCGGTACGACCCAGAACCTCCAGGCAGAAATTCAGGTACGCGGCGTTATCCAGCTTTCCGGCCAGGTAGTCCTGATAGAACTCGTCGTTGCGAGTTTTGTAGGCGAGGGCATCAAGGAAGCCGCGCTCACACAGGTAATCGCCCCAAGCGTGATCACTGTCACCGCCCAGGAGGGTGTTGTCCAAATCGAATAAAGCCAGGCGCATTGCAGTTACCCGCTGATATGTCTGTAAAAAGGCGACAAGAATACGGTCTTTTCACAAGAGTGCACATAAGGTAGGAACCTTCGTTGCCGCCTTCACAACCTTTGTGGAACAATGCGACGACATGCGTTTGCGAGGTTGTTGCCGTGATCGACCCCGATGGTTTTCGCCCCAATGTCGGGATCATTCTGACGAATGACGCCGGCCAGGTGCTATGGGCTCGCCGTATCAATCAAGATGCCTGGCAGTTTCCGCAGGGGGGAATCAACCCTGAAGAGACGCCGGAGGACGCCTTGTACCGCGAGTTGAACGAAGAAGTGGGCCTTGAGCGCGAAGATGTTGAAATTCTCGCCTGCACCCGGGGCTGGTTGCGCTATCGTTTGCCGCAACGTCTGGTACGTACCCACAGCCAACCGCTGTGCATCGGCCAGAAACAGAAATGGTTTCTCCTGCGCCTGGTCTCGAACGAGCAGCGGGTGCGGATGGATTTGACCGGTAAACCGGAGTTCGATGGCTGGCGCTGGGTCAGTTATTGGTATCCGTTGGGCCAGGTGGTGACATTCAAGCGCGAGGTGTATCGACGCGCTCTCAAAGAGCTTGCCCCGCGCCTTTTAGCGCGCGACTGACGACGGAGTTCGACCCCGAGCCATGCTCAATACGCTGCGCAAGATCGTCCAGGAAGTTAACTCCGCCAAGGATCTCAAGGCGGCGTTGGGGATTATTGTGTTGCGCGTCAAAGAGGCCATGGGCAGCCAGGTCTGCTCGGTCTACCTGCTTGATCCCGAGACCAACCGGTTCGTGCTGATGGCCACCGAGGGCTTGAACAAGCGCTCGATCGGCAAGGTCAGCATGGCCCCCAATGAAGGTCTGGTTGGCCTGGTCGGCACGCGTGAAGAACCCCTGAACCTCGAAAACGCGGCGGATCACCCGCGCTACCGCTACTTCGCCGAAACCGGGGAAGAACGCTACGCTTCGTTCCTCGGAGCACCGATCATTCACCACCGCCGCGTCGTCGGCGTGTTGGTCATCCAGCAAAAAGAACGCCGCCAGTTCGATGAAGGTGAAGAAGCCTTCCTCGTGACCATGAGCGCGCAGCTCGCCGGGGTTATCGCCCACGCTGAAGCCACCGGCTCGATCCGTGGCCTGGGCCGTCAGGGCAAGGGCATCCAGGAAGCCAAGTTCGTCGGCGTTCCGGGTTCGCCGGGTGCGGCGGTCGGTACGGCGGTGGTCATGCTGCCACCGGCCGATCTGGACGTGGTGCCCGACAAGACCATCACCGACATCGACGCCGAGCTCGGGCTGTTCAAGACCGCCATCGAAGGCGTTCGCGCCGACATGCGCACGTTGTCGGCCAAGCTCGCCACGCAGTTGCGCCCGGAAGAGCGAGCGTTGTTCGACGTCTACCTGATGATGCTCGACGATGCCGCACTGGGCAGCGAAGTCACCACCGTGATCAAGACCGGCCAATGGGCCCAGGGCGCCTTGCGCCAGGTGGTCACCGATCACGTCAACCGTTTCGAATTGATGGACGACGCCTACCTGCGTGAGCGTGCGTCGGACGTGAAGGACCTCGGTCGCCGTCTGCTCGCCTATCTGCAGGAAGAGCGCCAGCAAACCCTGGTCTACCCCGACAACACCATTCTGGTCAGCGAGGAACTGACGCCGGCGATGCTCGGCGAGGTGCCCGAAGACAAACTGGTGGGTCTGGTGTCGGTACTCGGCTCGGGCAACTCCCACGTCGCGATCCTGGCCCGGGCCATGGGCATTCCGACGGTGATGGGCCTGGTCGACCTGCCGTATTCCAAGGTCGACGGCATCGGCATGATCGTCGACGGTCACCGCGGCGAGGTCTACACCAACCCCAGCGACGTGTTGCGCAAGCAGTTTGCCGAGGTGGTGGAAGAAGAGAAACAACTGGCCCTGGGCCTCGATGCACTGCGCGATCTGCCGTGTGTCACGGTCGATGGCCACCGCATGCCGTTGTGGGTCAACACCGGCCTGCTGGCGGATGTGGCGCGGGCGCAGAAGCGTGGTGCCGAAGGCGTTGGCCTGTACCGCACCGAAGTGCCGTTCATGATCAACCAGCGCTTCCCGAGCGAAAAGGAACAGCTGGCGATCTACCGCGAGCAGCTCGCCGCGTTTCACCCGCAACCGGTGACCATGCGCAGCCTGGACATCGGCGGTGACAAGGCGCTGTCGTACTTCCCGATCAAGGAAGACAACCCGTTCCTCGGCTGGCGCGGTATTCGCGTCACCCTCGACCACCCGGAAATTTTCCTGGTGCAGACCCGCGCCATGCTCAAGGCCAGCGAAGGCTTGAACAACCTGCGCATTCTGCTGCCGATGATCTCTGGCACTCATGAACTCGAAGAGGCCCTGCACCTGATTCACCGGGCCTGGGGTGAAGTGCGTGACGAAGGCACCGATGTGCCGATGCCGCCGATTGGCGTGATGATCGAGATTCCGGCAGCGGTGTACCAGACCAAGGAACTGGCACGGCAGGTGGACTTCCTCTCGGTCGGCTCCAACGACCTGACCCAATACTTGCTGGCCGTAGACCGCAACAACCCGCGGGTGGCCGATCTTTACGACTACCTGCACCCGGCAGTGCTTCAGGCGTTGCAGAATGTGGTGCGTGATGCCCACGCCGAAGGCAAGCCTGTGAGCATTTGCGGCGAGATGGCCGGTGATCCAGCGGCGGCGGTGCTGTTGATGGCAATGGGCTTCGACAGTCTGTCGATGAACGCCACTAACCTGCCGAAGGTGAAGTGGATGCTGCGTCAGATCAACCTGAGCAAGGCCAAGGAATTACTCGCCGAGCTGATGACCATCGACAACCCGCAAGTTATCCACAGCTCGCTGCAACTGGCGCTGAAGAACCTCGGGTTGGCGCGCATGATCAATCCGACTGCGGTCAAGGCCCTCTGAAACGCTGATGGCCCATCGCCGGCAAGCCGGCTCCTACAGAATTGATGAGTTGGCTTATTTTGCGAACGCCACGAAACCTGTAGGAGCCGGCTTGCTGGCGATAGCGTCCGCAGTTCCACTGAAAATCTAAACGCTGATTTCCACTTCCCCCAAATGCCCGCCATACGGCCCGAAACTCCGCTCGACCATATGCCGCGCCCCATCCGCCTGCACAATCAACGCCGTACTCGCCCGCGTTCCGTAACTCTGGCTGGCGATAAACACGCTCGACAACAACGTCTCGGTCGCCAGGCCGACGCCAGTGTCCGGAAGATCGGCAAACGGTGCCGTTTGTGCGTCGCTCAATAACGCCAACAACGCCTGGGGCTGTGGATCTTGCAGCACCTCGCTCAGGGCTGCCTTGGCCTTGAGCAGTTTCGGCCATGGCGTATCCAGCCCGGCGTTCGACAATCCATAGATCCCCGGCTGCAGCATCACAGCCTCTGAATCCCGCGCATTGAAATGCCAAAGCTCATGACTGTTGCCGATCAGCAAGTTAAAGCCGGCGTATTCGAGCGAACGTCGGACAACGTCGCCTAAATAGTCGTCGATGGATTGGTCGCCACTGAGAAATCCTGCCACCAGCTCGCCTCGAGACTTTCGTGAGGGTGGTTGGTGGGGATCGCGAATATTGGTCAGCGCGGCAAAGCGACCGTTGGCGCCGACACCCAACCAGGTGCCGCCCGCTTCAAGGTCGCGTCCGGCGTGCACATGCGGCGCTTCGGGCCAAGGTGCCAGCGGCAGGCTGGGGCGCGCATAGAACTCATCGCGGTTGGCCGCGACTACCAGCGGCTGGGCATGACCCGGTCGCCAGGCAAAAACAATCAGGCACATAGGGGGTCCTAGTGTGTTTTTTGCCCACTCTACGCAGACATCGCTCATCGATCCATCGCCTTGCACAGTGGAGCTTGAGGCCATGCATCCGTTACCATGCCGCTCGGTTTCGGGATCAGCGGGGACGCAAAATGGAATTTCTGCTCTATCTGGCGCTGGGTGCCTGTGCAGGCTTGCTGGCCGGGCTGTTCGGAGTGGGCGGCGGGATCATCATCGTCCCGGTGCTGGTGTTCAGTTTTACCTTGCAGGGGTTTGATCAGTCGATCCTGACCCATTTGGCGGTCGGTACCTCCCTGGCGACGATCATCTTCACCTCGATCAACGCCGTGCGTGAGCATCACCGTCGAGGCGCGGTGCGTTGGCCGATCTTTGTCTGGATGACGGTCGGCATTCTGGTCGGTGCCGGTTTCGGCGCCCTGACCGCCGAAGCGATCTCTGGGCCGAACCTGCAAAAAATCATCGGTGTGTTTGCCCTGGTGATTGCCGCGCAGCTGGCGCTGGACGCCAAACCCAAGGCCAGCCGAACGGTGCCGGGTAAACTCGGTCTGACCGTGGCCGGCAGTGTGATTGGCTGGGCCTCGGCGATTTTCGGGATTGGCGGCGGTTCGCTGACCGTGCCGTTCCTGACCTGGCGCAGCGTGCCGATGCAGCAAGCGGTGGCCACGTCTTCGGCCTGTGGTCTGCCGATCGCTTTGGCCAGTGCATTAAGTTTCATGATTCTGGGCTGGCACGATCCATTGCTGCCGGCCCATAGTCTCGGTTTCATTTATTTACCGGCGCTGCTGGGGATTGCTCTGACCAGCATGGTCTTCGCCCGCTTCGGTGCGCGGCTGGCGCACCATCTGTCGCCAAAGTTGCTGAAAAAGCTGTTTGCCGCTTTGCTGTTTTGCGTCGGGCTGAGCTTCCTGCTCTGACGGACGGCGCAATCCTGGCTTAATCCTGGCGTGACAGCGTCGCCTGGGACATTTTGAGATTTGAACTCTAACGAGGAGTCGCAATGCTGCCTTACCCGCAGATCGACCCGGTGGCCCTGGCCATCGGTCCGCTGAAAATCCACTGGTACGGTCTGATGTATCTGGTCGG
This sequence comes from Pseudomonas sp. Irchel s3f7, assembly GCF_900187615.1. Taxonomy (GTDB): domain Bacteria; phylum Pseudomonadota; class Gammaproteobacteria; order Pseudomonadales; family Pseudomonadaceae; genus Aquipseudomonas. Next base: position 22,719 of record NZ_FYDO01000007.1, read on the forward strand.
TATCGGTGGCGCCTGGCTGCTGGCGTCGCGCCGGTTGAACCGCTTCGACCCGACCTGGACCAAGGAGAAACTCTCCGACATGGTGTTCTGGATGTCGATGGGCGTGATCCTCGGCGGACGTCTGGGTTATGTGCTGTTCTACGACCTGAGTGCCTACCTCGCCAACCCGCTGCTGATTTTCGAAGTGTGGAAGGGCGGCATGTCGTTCCACGGCGGTTTCATCGGTGTGATGCTGGCGGCGTTGTGGTTCGGTAAAAAGAACAACAAGTCGTTCTTCCAACTGATGGATTTTGTTGCGCCGATGGTGCCGATTGGCCTGGGTGCCGGGCGCATCGGCAACTTCATCAACGCCGAGTTGTGGGGCAAGGCAACCGATGTGCCGTGGGCGATGGTCTTTCCGACCGATCCGGCGCAATTGGCGCGTCACCCGTCGCAGCTGTATCAATTCGCCCTCGAAGGCGTGGCGCTGTTCCTGATTCTGTGGCTGTTCTCGCGCAAGCCGCGACCCACCATGGCGGTATCGGGGATGTTCGCGCTGTTCTATGGCATCTTCCGTTTCATCGTCGAATTCGTCCGCGTGCCGGATGCGCAACTGGGCTATCTGGCCTGGAACTGGCTGACCATGGGCCAGGTGCTGTGCGTGCCGATGATCCTCGGCGGGCTGTTCCTGATCTGGCTGGCGTATCACCGCGCTCCGGCGACTCCAGCGGCAGCGGTATAAAATTCGAACCCCGCAGCGATGGTTGCGGGTTCAAGGACACAGGTAATTCATGAAGCAATATCTCGAACTGGTCGCCCACGTCATCAAGAACGGCACCAAACAGGCCAACCGCACGGGCGTGAACACCATCAGCTTTCCTGGCGCGATGCTGCGTTATGACTTGCAGGAAGGTTTCCCGGCGATCACCACGCGCAAGATGGCCTTCAAGTCGGCCGTCGGCGAAATGTGCGGATTCCTGCGTGGGGTGAACAACGCCGCCGAATTCCGTGCGTTGGGCTGCAAGGTCTGGGACCAGAACGCCAACGAAAACGCCCAGTGGCTGGCCAACCCGTTCCGTCAGGGCGAAGACGACCTCGGCGAGATCTACGGCGTGCAATGGCGCAAGTGGCCGGCGTACAAGCAGATCCCGGTCAGCAACCCGGCTGCCATCGAGCAGACCCTGAGCCAGGGCTATCGCCAGATTGCCGAAGGTGAAGAAAACGGCCAGGCCTACGTGGTGCTGTACAAAGCCATTGACCAGGTTCGCCAGTGCATCGACACCATCATCAAGGACCCGGGCAGCCGCCGCATCCTGTTCCACGGCTGGAACTGCGCGCAACTCGATGAAATGGCCCTGCCGCCGTGCCATCTGCTGTACCAGTTCCACCCGAACGTCGAGACCAAAGAGATTTCTCTGACCCTCTACATCCGTTCCAACGACCTGGGCCTTGGCACGCCGTTCAACCTCACCGAAGGCGCTGCGCTGCTGAGCCTGATCGGTCGCCTGACCGGTTACACGCCGCGCTGGTTCACCTATTTCATCGGTGATGCCCACGTCTACGAAAACCACCTGGACATGCTCAACGAACAGCTCAAGCGTGAGCCGTTCCCGATGCCGAAACTGGTGATTTCCGACCGCGTGCCGGAGTTTGCCAAGACGGGTGTTTATCAGCCGGAATGGCTGGAGCGGGTGGAGCCGAGCGATTTCTCGCTGGAAGGTTACGAACACCACGCGCCGATGACGGCGCCGATGGCGGTCTGAAGCCGTACCGCCATCCAAATGTAGGCGCTGCCGGAGGCTGCGATCTTTTGATCTTGCTTTTCAAAATCAAAAGATCGCAGCCTCCGGCAGCTCCTACAGGGGGGTGCGGTGTTCTTAGTGGCCGTGACTGCGGCCTACATGGGAATGCTCCACCTCTGTCGCCACAACCCCGCCACTGACTTCCAAGCGCTGCAAAATCCCGCATTGATCGGCATCCGGCCCTTCGCCGCAACGACGGCGCAGGTCGAGCAGTTGCGTCTGCAAGGCCAGCAAACCGTCGATTCGCGCCTTCACATGGTGAATGTGTTCATCGATCAGCGCATTCACGCTTTCGCACTGGTCCTGCGGGCTGTCGCGGAACGCCAGCAGGCTGCGGATCTCTTCGAGCGTCATGTCGAGGGTGCGGCAGTTGCGGATAAAGGTCAGGCGTTCGGCGTGGGCCTGGGTATAAACGCGGTAATTTCCATCGCTGCGGGCAGGCTCTGGCAACAGGCTTTCGCGCTCGTAATAACGGATCGTCTCTACGGCGCAGTCCGTGAGCTTCGCCAGTTCTCCAATCTTCATGACGGCAATCTCCAAATCGGGGCTTGACCCTATAGTGGCTACAGGGTCTTAACTAGGCAACAGGCACTCTTATGGACGAACCCAATGAGCGATTCCCTGCATTCCCACAAACCCGGGGCTGAGCACGAACACAGCCACACCCTCAAACCTGTGCAAAAGCACGGTCATACCGGACATGGCGACGCCTGCTGTTCCTCCAGTGCGGCGGCACCTGTGTCAGTCACGCTGAGCGAAGCGCCGACTGCCGGATCCCGTCTGAGCAATTTCCGCATCGAAGCAATGGACTGCCCGACCGAACAGACGCTGATTCAGAACAAGCTAAGCAAACTGACTGGTGTGCACCAGCTGGAGTTCAATCTGATTAATCGCGTGCTGGGCGTGACCCACGACTTGCCCGGCACCGAGCCGATTGTCGAGGCGATCAAGTCCCTCGGCATGCACGCCGAACCCCTCGAACAAGGCGTTGAAACGCCCGCACCGGCACCGGTTAAAAAGCCTTGGTGGCCATTGGCGCTGTCCGGTGTCGGGGCACTGCTGGCGGAAGTTCTGCACTTTACGGGTGCCGTGCCGAACTGGGTGGTGGCGATTGTAGCGCTGGTATCGATTTTGAGTGGTGGCCTCGGCACCTATAAAAAGGGCTGGATCGCGCTCAAGAACCGCAATTTGAACATTAATGCACTGATGAGCATCGCCGTCACGGGTGCCATTTTCATCGGCCAATGGCCGGAAGCGGCGATGGTGATGTTCCTGTTCACCGTCGCCGAGTTGATCGAAGCCAAGTCGCTGGACCGTGCACGCAACGCCATCAGTGGCTTGATGCAGATGACGCCCGAACAGGCGACCGTGTTGCAGGCCGATGGCAGCTGGGTCGAGCAGGACGTCAAAACCATCGCGCTCGGCGCCCGGGTGCGGGTACGCCCCGGCGAGCGCATTGGTCTGGACGGGGAAGTGCTGTCCGGCAATTCGACCATTGATCAGGCGCCGATAACCGGTGAAAGCCTGCCGGTGGAAAAAACCGTCGGTGACAAAGTGTTTGCCGGCACCATCAATCAGGCGGGTTCGCTTGAATTCGCGGTGACTGCCGCCGCCGACAATTCGACGCTGGCACGCATCATCCACGCCGTGGAACAGGCCCAGGGCGCGCGGGCGCCGACACAACGTTTCGTCGACAGCTTCTCGAAAATCTACACACCGGTAGTGTTTGTCCTGGCCTTGGCGGTGGCGATCATTCCTCCGTTGTTCATGGGCGCGCTGTGGTTCGACTGGATCTACCGGGCGCTGGTGTTGCTGGTGGTGGCCTGCCCATGTGCACTGGTGATTTCCACGCCAGTGACCATCGTCAGCGGCCTGGCAGCAGCGGCACGCAAAGGTATTCTGGTGAAGGGCGGCGTCTATCTGGAGGGCGGTTACAAGCTCGATTACCTGGCCCTGGACAAGACCGGCACGATCACCCACGGCAAACCGGTGCAGACCGATTACCTGTCACTGGCCCCAAACGCTGACCAAATGGCCCCGGCCATTGCGGCGGCGCTGGCCGGGCGTTCGGATCACCCGGTATCGCTGGCCATCGCCAATGCGGCTGTGGATAAACAGTTTGCGGCGCTGGTTGTGGATAACTTCGAAGCGCTGGGTGGCCGTGGTGTGCGCGGCGAGATCAATGGTCAGCTCTATCACTTGGGTAACCATCGACTGGTCGAGGAACTGGGCCTGTGTTCGCCTGCCCTGGAAGAAACGCTGTTCGCCCTGGAAAAGCAGGGCAAGTCGGTGGTCTTGCTGCTCGATCAGTCTGGTCCGTTGGCGCTGTTTGCCGTGGCCGACACGGTCAAGGAGTCCAGCCGCGAAGCGATCCAGCAGTTACATGATCTGGGCATCAAGACCCTGATGCTCACTGGCGATAACGTCCACACCGCCCAGGCGATTGCCGCGCAAGTGGGCATCGATGAAGCCCGGGGTGATTTGCTGCCGAGCGACAAGTTGCAGGCCATCGAATCCCTTTATGCACAGGGTCACCACGTCGGAATGGTCGGGGACGGCATTAACGACGCCCCGGCACTGGCGCGATCCGAGATCGGTTTTGCGATGGCGGCAGCGGGCACCGATACCGCGATTGAAACCGCCGATGTCGCCCTGATGGACGACGATTTGCGCAAGATTCCATCGTTCATCCGCTTGTCCCGGCAAACATCAAGCATCCTGAAACAGAACATTGCGCTGGCATTGGTCATCAAAGCGATCTTTCTTGGGGTAACCTTCGCCGGGCTCGCTACCATGTGGATGGCGGTGTTTGCCGATATGGGCGTGAGCCTGTTGGTGGTGTTCAACGGTTTGCGCCTGTTGCGTAAATAACGGATGAGGGACGGTTGTGCTGAGTGCCGAGCTGAAGGCGTTTTACATGGTTGCCCGCCTGGGCAGCATTACCCAGGCTGCAAAAAAGCTCGGCCTGAGCCAACCGACCGTGACGACGCAGATTCGCAACCTGGAAAGTCAGTATTCGGTCGAACTGTTTTATCGCGGCGGCCGTCGTCTCAGTGTCAGCGAGGAAGGCGCGCGGCTGCTGCCGATGGTCAAGGTGTTGATACAGCAGGAGGCCGACATCGAGTTTTTCCTGCGCAACTGCGGCCAGGTGCAAGGCACGTTGCGCATCGCCGCCACGGCGCCGTATTACATCCTCGACCTGGTGAAAACCTTTCGCGAGCGCTTGCCGCAGGTGGAGGTGTCGGTGGAAATCGGCAACTCCCAACAAGTGCTCGAAGCGCTGGAGGATTACCGGGTGGATGTCGCCGCCTCTTCGCAGTTGCTGGAGGATGCGCGGTTGATTCGCCGGGTACTCGGCAGCGATCCGCTGGTATTGGCCGTGCATCGCAATCACCCGCTGGCGGTTCACGAACACGTTCCGCTCAGTGCGCTGGCGGGGCATACCTTGTTGATGCGTGAAACGGGCTCGACTACCCGTCGTTTGACCGAAGAGTTGCTGGCCAGCGCGGGAGTGACGTTCGGCCCGTTGCTGGAGATTGGCAGCCGCGAATCGATTCGCGAAGCGGTGCTGCGCAACATTGGCATCAGCATCATTGCCCGGCAGGAAGTGCCCCATGATCCGCACTTGCGGGTGCTGACCATCGAGCATGCGCCGCAAATCCCCGAATACCTGTACTGCCTCAAGGAGCGCAAAAACGCGCGGCTGCCGGCGGCGTTTCTGGGGTTGGCACAGGAAATGGCCCCGGCCTGAGATCTTCGGCCGCTGTTCAGGTCTCTTCGCTGGCAAGCCAGCTCCTACAGGGGAATGCGAAACCTTGTAGGAGCTGGCTTGCCAGCGAAGGCGTCAGTCATGACAGCACAGCAACTGAACCAAAATCCTCGAATACCACTATCGGCAGTTTTTGCCTTACTGCCATATGACGGACTCATTACAACTCTAGGATGGCCCCCATCTGCTAGATGAGGTCCGTCCATGAACAGCTCGATCGCAACAGCCCTGACCAACCCCGGCGCACCGATGAAAGTGCGCGGCGTACAGAAGCGCTTTGGCGCTTTCACGGCACTGGATAACGTTTCCCTTGATGTCGCGGCTGGCGAATTGGTATGTCTGCTGGGCCCGTCGGGTTGCGGCAAGACCACCTTGCTGCGCTGCATTGCCGGTCTGGAAAAACAGGACAGCGGCGAGTTGTACCTCGGTGACCGCGATGTTTCCCACCTCGCGCCCCAGGCCCGGGACTACGGCATTCTGTTTCAGTCCTACGCGCTGTTCCCCAATCTGACGGTCGAAGCGAACATCGCTTACGGCCTCGCCGGCAGCAGCCGCGACGAAGTGCGTCGTCGTGTCGGTCAGATGCTGGAACTGGTCGGCCTCAGCGGCAGTGAGAAAAAGTACCCTGGCCAATTGTCCGGCGGTCAGCAGCAACGGGTTGCGCTGGCTCGCGCCCTGGCGCCGTCACCGTCGCTGTTGCTGTTGGACGAACCGATGTCGGCCCTCGATGCCCGCGTGCGCGAGCATCTGTGCACCGAGCTGCGCCAGCTACAGCGCAACCTCGGCGTCACTACCCTGATGGTCACTCACAACCAGGACGAAGCCATGCTGATGGCCGACCGCATCGCCGTGATGAACAACGGCAAGGTCGAGCAGTACGCCACACCTCAGGAAATCTACAACCGCCCGGCCACGCCGTTCGTGGCGGAGTTCGTCGGCCAGGGTAATTGGCTGCCTTTCCAGCGCAGCAGCGACAGCCACGCCCAGGTCGGCGGGATGAACATGCGCCTGGCCGATGGTAGCGCCAAGACCGCGTCGGGTCGGTTGTTCTGCCGTCCGGAAACGATCAACGTCAACCCGTTGGTTCACGAAGAAAACCTGTTCCCGGCCAAAGTTCGCGAGATCACCTTCCTCGGCAACCGCTGCCGCATGAGCTTTGAACTCGATCATTTGCCGGGCCACGCCTTGCTGGCTGAACTGGCGCCGGAAGCCATGCCGCGCCTGGGCGCCCAGCAGATCATGGTCGCCTTGCCTCCGCGCAGCCTGCAGGTGTTTGCCTGATGAGCGCGAACATTGCGCTGCCGATACCGCACAAGCAGGTTCGGCAGATCTCCCGAGCCGAGATCGGCGACCGCGTATTCGTGGTCGGCGGCAAAGTCCTTCTGCTCGTGTTGCTTGGCGTCGCCGTGTTGATGCCGTTGCTGGCGATCTTCTGGAGGGGTTTCAGTGCCGACGCCGGGCAGGGCGGTGGTTGGGTTGCAGCCAAAGAACTGGTCACCAGTGAAAACTTCCACTGGCTGCTCGGTAACAGCCTGAAGGTTTCCCTCAGCGTCGCGGCCATCGTCGTACCGTTGGCCTACCTGTTTGCCTACGCCCTGCAACGCACGTTGATTCCGGCCAAGGGCATCTGGCGTGGCATCTCGCTGCTGCCTTTGATGGCGCCGTCGATGCTGCCGGGGATTGCCCTGGTTTATCTGTTCGGCAACCAGGGCATGTTGCGTGGCCTGCTTTCAGACAACATTTACGGCTTCTGGGGCATTGTGCTCGGCGAAGTCATCTACACCTTCCCACACGCGTTGATGATTCTGCTGTCGGCCCTGTCCCTGGCCGATGCGCGACTATTCGACGCCGCGTCCAGCATGGGTGCGAGTCCTGCAAAAGCCTTCCGCAGCATCACCTGGCCGGCGACACGCCAGGCCGTATTCGCTGCGTTCTGTCTGGTGTTCACCCTGACCATCACCGATTTCGGCGTGCCCGTGGTCGTCGGCGGCGACTATCAAGTGCTGGCGCTGGAAGCTTACAAAGCAGTGGTCGGCCAGCAGCAGTTCGGTCGCGGCGCATTGATCGGCATGGTCTTGTTGCTGCCGGCGCTGTTCAGCTTCGGCGTCGATGCGTGGTTGCGTCGGCGTCACGGCGACGCCATGAGCGGCCGGGCGCAGGTCTTCAAACCCGCGCCATCGAAACTGCGCGACGGCTGCTATCTGGCAATTGTCCTGCTGATCTGCGCGGCGTTGCTGCTGGTGTTCGGCATGGCGGTGTTCTCGTCGCTGGTGAAGTTCTGGCCGTACAACCTGTCGCTGTCGCTCAGTCATTACCAGTTCAACGAAACCGCCGGCGGTGGCTGGCTGGCCTACGGCAACAGTTTGAAGATGGCCTTGGGCACTGCGTTGATTGGCAGCGTGCTGATCTTTACCGGCGCGTACCTGATGGAGAAAACCAAGGGTCAGCAGGGTTTGAATCTGGCCCTGCGCATGCTCAGCTTCGTACCGATGGCGGTGCCGGGTCTGGTGCTGGGCTTGGGTTACGTCTTCTTCTTCAACCTCACCGGCAACCCGTTGCATGTGTTGTACGGGACCATGACCCTGCTGATCGTCTGCACCATTGCTCACTATTTGACCACTGCGCAAATGACCGCGACCACCGCGCTGCGCCAACTCGACGCCGAGTTCGAGGCCGCCGCGCTGTCGCTCAAGGCGCCGCTGTACCGCCATTACCTGCGCGTCACTGTGCCGATCTGCCTGCCGGCGCTGCTGGATATCGTGCGCTACCTGTTCGTCTCGGCCATGACCACCGTGTCGGCGGCAATCTTCCTCTACAGCCCCGACACCATCCTCGCGGCGGTGGCGGTGCTGAACATGGACGACGCCGGCAACGTCGGCGGCGCGGCAGCGATGTCGACCCTGATCCTGATTACCTCGGCGGGCGTGTCCCTGCTGCTGGCCTGGGCCTCGCGCGGCTTGCTGCGCCGCTCCCAGGCCTGGCGGCAGACCGTGCCCGGTCATTGAATCTGTACAACCCCTCAACTCAAAAAACAGGAAAAGATTATGTTCAAGCCTATGGCCGCCCTGGCCGCTGCTGTCCTCACCGCTTTCAGCCTGAACGCCTTTGCGGCGAAAACCGAGTTGACGGTGTACACCGCCCTCGAAGCCGAACAACTGAAGACCTATAAAGAAGCGTTCGAGAAGGCCAACCCGGACGTCGAAATCAAATGGGTACGTGATTCCACCGGCATCATCACCGCCAAGCTGCTGGCCGAAAAAGCCCGTCCGCAGGCCGATGCTGTGTGGGGCCTGGCCGCTTCCAGCCTGGCGATTCTCGATCAGCAAGGCATGTTGCAAAGCTACGCGCCAAAGGATCTGGGCAAGATCGGCGCGAACTACCGCGACGCCGCCAACCCGCCAGCCTGGGTCGGTATGGACGTCTGGGCCGCGACCATTTGCTTCAATACCGTCGAAGCCGAGAAGCAGGGCCTGACCAAACCCGTGAGCTGGCAGGACCTGACCAAGCCTGAGTACAAGGGCAAGATCGTCATGCCCAACCCGGCCTCGTCCGGCACCGGTTTCCTCGACGTCAGCGCCTGGCTGCAAACCTTTGGCGAGAAGCAGGGCTGGGCCTACATGGACGGTCTGCACCAGAACATCGGCCAGTACGTTCACTCCGGTTCCAAGCCTTGCAAACTGGCGGCGGCGGGTGAATTCCCGATCGGTATTTCTTTCGAATACCCGGCCGTTCAATTGAAACGCCAGGGCGCGCCGCTGGACATCATCCTGCCGAAGGAAGGCCTGGGTTGGGAGATCGAAGCGACTGCGGTGATCAAGGGCACTGCTCACGAAGAAGCCGCCAAGAAACTGGCTGACTTCTCTGCCAGCCCCGAGGCGATGGAACTCTACAAAGAAAACTTCGCCGTGCTCGCGCAGCCTGGCATCGCCAAGCCGCAGACCGAACTGCCGGCCGACTACGAGCAGCGCCTGATCAAGAACGACTTCGCCTGGGCGTCGAAGAACCGCGACGCGATCCTGACCGAATGGCGCAAGCGCTATGACGGCAAGTCCGAGAAAGTGGCGGCCAAGTAAGTACTTCATCGGCTGACAGGGCCTCATCGCTGGCAAGCCAGCTCCTACAGGGTTCGCGTCGCACTTGTAGGAACTGGCAGCGATAGCGGCCTTGAATTCAGGACACCTCTAGATGACACATCACAACGACATGCTGATCGTCGGCGCCGGCATCCTGGGTTTGTCCCATGCGTATGCCGCCGCCAAACGCGGTCTGAAGGTCAGGGTTTTTGAACGCAGCGAAACGCCCCTCGGCGCGACGGTGCGTAACTTCGGCCAGGCACTGGTCACCGGCCAACCGCCGGGCCCGATGCTGGAACTGGCCCGCGCCAGTCGCGGAATCTGGGGCGATTGGGCGCAACTCGCAGGCCTGCAACTCAAGCGCAACGGCTCGTACCTGTTCGCCCGCACCGAGGCCGAAGAGCACCTGTTGGAAGCCTTCTGCGAAGGCCGCGCCGTCGAACACGGTTACCGCGTCGACCTGCTGCGCGGCGCTGCACTGCGCGATTTGTACGGTGGTCAGTTCCGCCATCATCGCGCTGCTTTGCATGGCATGGACGACCAACAGCTGTATTCGCGCGAAGCGATTCCGGCGCTGATCGACTTTCTGCGTCGCGACCTGGGCGTCGAGTTTCACTTCTCCACCCTGGTGCGCGACATCGAGCCGGGCCGTTTACATAGCACGGCTGGCAGCTTCAGTGCCGAGCAAATCATCGTCTGTTCCGGCCACGACTATCAGACCTTGCTGGCCGAGCAGATCGCCGAACTCGACCCGCAAATCTGCCGCCTGCAAATGCTGCGAGCCCGCCCGCAGATCAATCTGAACCTGCAACACGCACTACTCACCGGTTTGAGCTGCGTGCATTACGGCGCCTTCGCGGATTTGCCGGAAGTCGCTGCGGTGCAGGCCGAAATTCTGCGCGCCGCGCCGCACCTGCACGAAAACGGCATCCACCTGCTGATCAGCCCGACACCCCATGGCGAGTTGATCATCGGCGATTCGCACCATTACGGCAGCGATCCGTCACCCTTCAATGCCGAGCAGGTCGACGACTGGATGATCGAGTTGGCCGAGCAGACTCTGGGCTGCAAGGTGCAAGTGGTCGAACGCTGGCAGGGTGTCTATGGTTCACGGGGGCCGGGACCGTTTTCGTTCTTGCGTCCGGCAAAGGGTCTGAGCGTGGCATTGATGCACTCCGGTGTCGGCATGAGTGTCGGGCCGGCGATGGCCGAACGAAACGTCGCAGCTGTATTGGGGGAAATCTGATGGAACGCAATGAACAAATCGTCGCTGAAGTATTCGCTCTGTACGAGCGTTTTGGTGACAGCGATTACATCGGCGAGCCGGTGTCGCAGATCGAGCACATGTCTCAGGCCGCTGAGCTGGCTATGGCCGAAGGCTTTGATGATGAAGTGGTGCTGGCGGCGTTTTTCCATGACATCGGGCACATCTGCGCCGAGAGTGCCGAGAGCATGGGTGGCTTCGGTGTGGTCAGTCATGAGCGCTTGGGCGCGGATTACTTGCGCCGTGCAGGTTTCAGCGAACGAATGGCGCGGTTGGTCGAATACCACGTTCAGGCCAAGCGTTATCTGACGCTGAAAGAGCCGGGGTACTACGAGCGTTTGAGCGAAGCCAGTCGCCGGACGCTGGAGTATCAGGGCGGCGTCATGACGCAAGCCGAGGCTGAGGCGTTCGCGCAGGACCCGCTGTGCGCCGTGAGTTTGCGCATGCGCCAGTGGGATGAGCTGGCCAAGGAAATGCACGTGCCGGTGATTGATCTCGGTCTCTTGAAAGGCAAGGCTGTCGAGTTGTTGTCCCGCAACGCGTGATGACTTGTCTGACGGGTGATAGAGAATGCAGGCATGGAATCCACGGTCGACAATGTTCAGGCTGAGCTTTTAGACAAGGAACGCAAGGATGCGATATCTAAAAGTCATTGCACAGGACCCCAGCGATTCGGGTCAGCCGGACAGCCTGTATTTCCGGTTTTATGAAGGCGAGCAGTTGTTGCGCGAGGCGACAATGCTTGAACGGCAGCAACTCACGACGTTGGGCACCACTTACCTGAAGTGCGCCTGGTTCAACGCCGGTGATCGTGAGGAGCGACACCTGCGGATTTTTTCGCTGAACCCTTCCGCTGACGGCACACCGGAATCGGTGCGGCTGCATTTTCACGAGGGTCCGACGATCATTTACAAAGCCGCGGCCCATGACCTCGATAACGATGGTGCATTCGAGGTGATTCTGAGCAGCGATGTGGATAACGACGGGCACGCCAATCGCACGGATCGGAACCGGGTCAGGGCGTTGGTGCGGGAGTACTTGAAGCTCGGCTGGTAGTGTTCACTTGGATCGCTGTCGTATTCAGATCCAGAGAACAACGACGAACCCTGTAGGAGCAAGCTTGCTCGCGATGGCGCCAGCCGCCTCACCACAATTTCAGAGCTAAAGCTGCTGCGCCAACACCTCAACCTGCTCCTGGCGTTCTGCCTGATTCAACTTCGCCTGTGGGTTCAGCGACGACCACTGTGGATGCGCCCGGGCTTTGTTCAGGGCCTCGGGCAACTTGCCTTCGCGCCAGGTTTTATCCTGTGGCGTGGCGACTTGAATGCTGTCCATCGCCGCATGGCCACGGGCATTCAGCGCTTGCAGCAATTGCCGCTGGCGCAGCGCCAACAGCCGGAGCACGTTGTCATCGACGGTCAGCTCGCGTTGGCCCTTGAGCTTGCCCAGCAAGCGGCTGCCATAACTGCGGGCGGTTTGCAGGGCGCCGCCGGCGATGGCCCCGGCCAGTGCCGCCGCACCGAGGGTGATGCCGCCGACCAGCAAATCGACCCCGGCCCCGGCCGCCGCACCTGCAGCGATCCCGCCACCGACCCTCACGCCCAGTTGCTTGAGAGTTTCCGGGTTGAACAGATCATCACCCCAGCGACCGTCGAGCAGTGGCAAGTCACTGGCAGCGGCGTCCTGCGGGCGGAAGGCATAAAGCTTGAGCAGCGCCTCAACGCAACGTTGTTCGCGTTGGCGCACGGCTTTGCGCAACTCGCTGATCGCCTGCTGTTCCTGTTCGACATCGGCGACCACGCTGCGGCGGCAGGCAGCGCAGTCGATCAACAATTCGGCAATCAACCGCGCCGCACTTTGTTGGCGGGCCAGACGTTGAGCTTGTTGGTCGGCGATCAGGCGTTCCAGTTGTGGTCGTGCGCTTTCCAGCAGCAGAGCGAGGCTTTCGTAGAGTCGGCGTTCGCCATCCTCGGGCGGCGCCACGCTGTCGAAGCGCACCAAGGCATGCAGGCCCAAACGCGCCAAGGCTTCACGCCACGCCGGTTCGCGATGGTTGGCGCTGCTGACGAAATTCAGCACCGGCAGCAGCGGTTTACCGCAACTGGCGAGCACTTCGAGTTCGTCGCGATACTTGGCGAGTACGGGCTCGCGGGCATCGATCACGTAAAGCCCAGCGTCCGAGGCCAGCAACTGGCGCAACACTTTGGCTTCCTGTTCAAACCGCTGCCGGGCTTCGCTGCCATCGAGAAAGCGCGCCAGTCGCGCCGGACCATCCAGACGTTCGCCGGGACGCTCCAGGCGTTCCAGATAATCGAGCAGGGCGATGGCGTCTTCCAGGCCGGGCGTGTCGTAGAGATCCAGCAGTGGCTCGCCGTCCACCGACAGCCGCGCACCTTCGACATGCCGCGTGGTGCTGGGGCGATGGGACACTTCGCCGAAACCGACATCGCGCGTCAGGGTGCGCAGCAACGAGGTCTTGCCAACGTTGGTGTGGCCGACAACGGCGAGTTTCAGAGGCTGCTTGCTGGTGTCAGTCATGACCCGTCTCCAGCCAGTTCATCGGTGCGCAATCGGCAAACGGCAGCTCCAGTTGTTGCAGCGCTACGTGCCAATCGCCGAGGCGTTCGGCGTCGAGTGCTTCGCCGGGCGGAGCTTGCAGCAGCCAGACGCGGGTGGCGCTGGCGCTGCGGGCCAGTTCGGCAATCAAGGCCAGGCTGCCGCGATCCGGCGAGCGCCGCGGATCGCAAGCGATCGCCAATCGCGTCGGGGGGAAGCGGCTCAGTTGTTCGAGGAGTTTGTGCCGCGATTCACGGCTGTTTAGAACGCCGGCGTTGCTGACGTTTTTCGGCAGTTGCGGCGGCCAGGGGCGATCGTCGTCCAGTTCGATGGCGACCAACAATGCACCGTCGCTTTGCTGTTCGCTGACGCCACTTTCCACGCGATGCAATTGTGCTGGCGCGGCATCGCTGACGCCGAGGCGTTCGCTGGTCGGCATGAGCCGTTCGCGCAGTTGGGCGTAACCGGGCAGGTTCAAATCGAGCTGCAAAGTGGATCGGCCGGAGTTCCAGCGCCACAGGCACAACAGCGCCAGTAACAGGCGCGGCACCACGCCGTAAATCAGCAGCACGCCGACCAGCCACGCGGCCCAGGCCTGACGGGCGCTTTCGATGTTCAGTGCGGCATCGCCACTGGCGCGGATCATCTCTTCGGTCGGCACGCTGAAACCGAGCACGGCCGGTAGCGCGCCGAGGGCTTGGGTCACGGCAATGAAAGTGTCGGCGCTGAGGATGGTGGTTTCCCAGACGAATCCGTAACGCCGGGTCGCCATCAGCGTCAGCAGAATGACCAAGGCACTGAGCATCGCCAGCAACCACAGGCTGTTGACCAGCAGACCGATGGCCCAGCGATTGAGTTTGCGGCGTTGCAGCAACAGCAGCAGGGCTGGCGCCAGTTGCGCAGCTTTGGCGTCGCGGGCGAATTTTTCACTCAGCCACAGCCACAAGCGTCCGAGGCTGGCGCCGTGCTCACCGGCAAACATCAGACCCAAGGCCCAGCTCAGCAGCAGGATCAGGTTTAGCCCCAACAGGCTGCCCAAGGCCCAGAACACATTCACCGGATGCAGGCCGTCACCCATGGCGGCAAAGGCCAGGCCAGCGCCGCTGACCACGGCCAGCAGCATCATCACGATCAGTGCCAGTCGCGCGCCTTGCAGCCAGTGCTTGAGCGCATCGGCCAGGCCATCGCGTTCGGCCAGCCAGAGGGCGCGGCGTTGAATGCGGGCCGGCAGGTCGCCGCCAGCACTGCGTGCCATTCGGTTGGCTTCCAGGTCTTCCAGGGGACCTGCGTGTTCTTCGCGCAGGCGGATGGTTTCTGTCAGCCAGAGGGTATTCAGTTCAGTCACGCGGCATCCCGTCGCTTAAATGAGCTGTGAGCATAACCGTTGTGGCGCTTATCGGCGAAAGCGCGGCTCTGGTATCCTCGCCGGCATGACTAAATCACTCCCCCTCAGCCTGATCGCAGCCCTCGGTGAAAACCGCGTGATCGGCGTCGACAACAGCATGCCCTGGCACCTGCCGGGGGACTTCAAATACTTCAAGGCCACGACGCTCGGCAAGCCGATCATCATGGGTCGCAAGACCTGGGACTCCCTCGGCCGCCCGTTGCCGGGCCGCTTGAACATCGTGGTCAGCCGTCAGGCGGATCTGGTGCTGGAAGGTGCGGAGGTTTATCCGTCGCTGGAAGCCGCCGTCGTTCGCGCCGAAGAGTGGGCGAAGGAGCAGGGCGTCGATGAGCTGATGCTGATCGGCGGTGCGCAGTTGTATGCGCAAGGGCTGGCGCAGGCTGACCGGTTGTACCTGACCCGCGTGGCGCTGAGCCCGGACGGGGATGCATGGTTTCCGGAGTTTGATTTGAACCAGTGGAAACTGGTGTCGAATGTGCCGAACCCGGCGGAAGGCGACAAGCCGGCGTACAGCTTCGAAGTCTGGGAAAAAGCCTAAAAGCATCGCTGGCAAGCCAGCTCCTACAGGGGAAACGCATTCCATTGTAGGAGCTGGCTTGCCAGCGATAGCGGTCTATCAGGCTCCGATCAAGCCTGCGCCAATGCCGAATGCTCAT
The DNA here is from genome assembly GCF_900187615.1 of Pseudomonas sp. Irchel s3f7. Classification (GTDB taxonomy): domain Bacteria; phylum Pseudomonadota; class Gammaproteobacteria; order Pseudomonadales; family Pseudomonadaceae; genus Aquipseudomonas. The sequence continues at coordinate 38,223 of NZ_FYDO01000007.1, forward strand.
CCGCATCCAGCAATGCTTTATCCGTCTGCTGCATCACCTGGCTGGTAATCGCCCCCGCCGTCATCGACCCACTGACGTTCAACGCCGTACGCCCCATATCAATCAGCGGCTCGACCGAAATCAGCAACGCCACCAATGACACCGGCAAACCCATTACCGGTAGCACGATCAACGCGGCAAACGTCGCACCGCCACCCACCCCGGCCACACCGGCCGAACTCAACGTGACAATCGCCACCAGCGTCGCGATCCACAGCGGGTCCAGCGGGTTGATACCGACAGTCGGCGCCACCATCACCGCCAACATTGCCGGGTACAGACCGGCACAACCGTTCTGGCCAATGGTCGCGCCGAACGACGCCGCGAAACTGGCGATGGACTGCGGAATACCCAGGCGGCTGGTCTGCGCCTCGATGCTCAATGGAATCGTCGCAGCGCTCGAACGACTGGTGAAGGCAAACGTCAGCACCGGCCAGATCTTGCGAAAGAAGCGCAGCGGATTGATCCCGGCCGCCGATACCAGCAGGCCATGCACCACAAACATCAGCCCCAGGCCGATGTAGGACACCACCACGAAACTGCCGAGCTTGATGATGTCTTGCAGGTTGGAGCCAGCGACCACTTTGGTCATCAACGCCAGTACGCCGTACGGGGTCAGCTTCATCACCAGACGCACCAGGCGCATCACCCAGGCTTGCAGGGTATCGATGGCGTTGATCACTTTCTGACCTTTCGCCACATCATCCTTGAGCAATTGCAGCGCCGCGACACCCAGGAATGCAGCGAAGATCACCACGCTGATGATCGACGTCGGTTTGGCCCGTGCCAGGTCGGCGAACGGGTTTTGCGGGATGAACGAGAGCAGCAATTGCGGCACATTCAGGTCGGCGACCTTGCCGGCGTAGTCGTTCTGAATGGTTTGCAGGCGGGCCATTTCCTGGGTGCCGGCCACCAGACCTTCGGCGGTCAGGCCGAACAGGTTGGTCAGGCCGATGCCGATCAGCGCCGCGATGGCGGTGGTGAACAGCAGCGTGCCGATGGTCAGGAAACTGATCTTGCCCAGCGACGAGGCGTTATGCAGGCGGGCCACGGCGCTGAGGATCGAGGCGAACACCAACGGGATCACGATCATTTGCAGCAGCTGCACATAACCATTGCCCACCAGATCGAACCAGCCGATCGAGGCTTTCAGCACCGGGTTGCCGGCACCGTAAACGCTGTGCAACGCCACACCGAACGCAACGCCAAGGACCAGGGCGAGCAGGACTTTTTTCGCCAGGCTCCAGGTGGTGTGGCGCGTTTGCGCCAGGCCGAAGAGCAGGGCGAGGAATACCAGCAGATTGAGGATCAGCGGCAGATTCATGAGAACTCCGAGTAAGACTTGTGCCAGCTGCCTTCCGGCGCAGCTGCGAACCGGCAAGCCTAACAGCTTGAAAACTAATGATTTAATATCAAAAACGTCTGGCAACTGTCGTTTTTGGAATAAGCGGATGTCGCTGTCAGAAATGCAGCTGGCGCGATAGGGACGTGGACGGTCGCTGACAGACCAAGGCCGTCACACTTATTTGTTAGCGTCGATCTCCTCTAAATCAGGGAGATTTTCCAAATGAAGTTCGCACCGAAGTTTCTCGCGGCAGCACTTTGCCTCGGCCTTGTCGGCCAGGTGCTCGCAACGGATCTGAAACACTGGCCCGCCGATCAGGCCAAGGCACTGGACGCGATGATCGCGGCCAACGCCAACAAAGGTAATTACGCGGTGTTCGACATGGACAACACCAGTTACCGCTACGACCTCGAAGAGTCGTTGCTGCCGTTCATGGAGAACAAGGGCCTGATCACCCGCGACAAGCTCGACCCCTCCCTGAAACTGATGCCGTTCAAGGACACCGCCGACCACAAGGAGAGCCTGTTCAGTTACTACTACCGTCTCTGTGAACTCGACGACATGGTTTGCTACCCATGGGTCGCTCAGGTGTTCTCCGGCTTCACGCTGCAAGAACTCAAAGGCTACGTCGACGAGATGATGGCGTCCGGCAAACCGGTACCGGCGACGTATTACGAAGGCGATGTGGTCAAGAAACTCGACGTCAATCCGCCGAAAATCTTCACCGGCCAGCAAGAGCTGTACAACAAGCTCATGGAGAACGGCATCGAGGTCTACGTGATGACCGCCGCTTCCGAGGAGCTGGTACGCATGGTCGCGGCCGATCCGAAGTACGGCTACAACGTCAAACCGCAGAATGTGATCGGCGTGACGCTGCTGCTCAAAGACCCGAAAACCGGCGCACTGACCACCGCGCGCAAGCAGATCACCGCCGGCAAATATGACGAGAAGGCCAACCTCGGCCTGGAGATGACTCCGTACCTGTGGACACCTGCGACCTGGATGGCCGGCAAGCACGCGGCGATCCTGACCTACATCGATGAGTGGAAAAAACCGATACTGGTGGGCGGCGACACACCGACCAGCGATGGCTACATGCTGTTCCACGATGTCGACGTGGCCAAGGGCGGCATCCACCTGTGGGTCAACCGCAAGGATAAATACATGACCCAGATTAACGGCATGATGGCCAAGCACGCTGCGGCCCAGGCCAAGGAAGGACTGCCGGTGACGGCGGACAAGAATTGGGTGATTGTGAAACCAGAGGAGATTCAGTAAGACCGGGGTGCCTGCATCGCCAGCAAGCCGGCTCCTACAATCGTGCGAATGGCACAATCTCCTGTAGGAGCTGGCTTGCTAGCGATGAGGCCGTCACTCCCGACATCAATATTGGCTGACGCACCGCAATCGCCAGCAAGCCGGCTCCTACAGGAGGGGCTTCGGTAATGGGTCGGTAAAAACGATCGGCAAAAAAATGCCCCGCACATGGCGGGGCATTTTTTGTTCAACGGTTAACGCTTACAGCCCGTCGAGCATCGCCTTGTTACGCACAGCACCCTTGTCGGCGCTGGTCGCCAGCAGGGCGTAGGCTTTCAGTGCGGTGGTCACTTTGCGTGGACGCACTTCCACCGGTTTCCAGCCTTTCTTGTCCTGCTCCACTCGGCGCGCGGCCAGTTCTTCATCGCTGACCAACAGGTTGATCGAGCGGTTCGGAATGTCGATCAGCACTTTGTCGCCGTCCTGCACCAGGCCGATTGCACCACCGGCAGCGGCTTCAGGCGAAGCGTGGCCGATGGACAGACCGGAAGTGCCGCCGGAGAAACGGCCGTCAGTCAGCAGGGCGCAAGCTTTGCCCAGGCCTTTGGATTTCAGGTACGACGTCGGGTAGAGCATTTCCTGCATGCCCGGGCCGCCCTTCGGGCCTTCGTAACGGATGATCACGATGTCGCCGGCCTGCACTTCGTCCGCGAGGATGCCGCGTACGGCGCTGTCCTGGCTTTCGAAGATCTTGGCATTGCCTTCGAACACGTGGATCGACTCGTCGACACCCGCGGTTTTCACCACACAGCCATCCAGGGCGATGTTGCCGTAGAGAACGGCCAGGCCGCCTTCTTGCGAGTAAGCGTGCTCGACACTGCGGATGCAGCCGTTTTCACGGTCGTCGTCCAGGGTGTCCCAACGGGTCGACTGGCTGAACGCGGTTTGCGTCGGAATGCCTGCCGGACCAGCCTTGAAGAAGTGATGCACGGCTTCGTCGGTGGTCTGGGTGATGTCCCACTTGGCGATGGCTTCTTCCATGCTGCGGCTGTGCACGGTTGGCAGTTGCGTGTGCAGCAAGCCGCCACGGGCCAGCGAACCGAGGATGCTGAAGATCCCGCCGGCACGGTGCACGTCTTCCATGTGGTACTTCTGGATGTTCGGCGCGACCTTGCACAGTTGCGGCACGTGACGGGACAGGCGGTCGATGTCGCGCAGGTCGAAATCGATCTCGGCTTCCTGGGCAGCGGCCAGCAAGTGCAGGATGGTGTTGGTGGAACCACCCATGGCGATGTCCAGGGTCATGGCGTTTTCGAACGCCTGGAAGTTCGCGATGTTGCGCGGCAATACCGACTCGTCGTTCTCGCCGTAGTAACGCTGGCACAGCTCGACGATGGTGCGGCCAGCCTGCAGGAACAGCTGTTCGCGGTCGCTGTGGGTGGCCAGGGTCGAACCGTTGCCTGGCAGTGCCAGACCCAGCGCTTCAACCAGGCAGTTCATCGAGTTGGCGGTGAACATGCCGGAGCACGAACCGCAGGTCGGGCAGGCGCTGCGCTCGTACTCAGCGACTTTCTCGTCAGAAGCGCTGGAGTCGGCGGCGATCACCATGGCGTCGACGAGGTCGAGGCCGTGGGAAGCGAGTTTGGTCTTGCCGGCTTCCATCGGGCCGCCAGAGACGAAAATCACCGGGATGTTCAGGCGCAGGGACGCCATCAGCATGCCAGGGGTGATCTTGTCGCAGTTGGAGATGCAGACGATCGCATCGGCGCAGTGGGCGTTGACCATGTACTCGACGGAGTCGGCGATGATCTCGCGGCTCGGCAGCGAATACAGCATGCCGTCGTGGCCCATGGCGATGCCGTCATCGACAGCGATGGTGTTGAATTCTTTTGCCACACCGCCAGCGCGTTCGATTTCGCGGGCGACCAGTTGACCCAGGTCCTTGAGGTGCACGTGGCCCGGTACGAACTGGGTGAACGAGTTGGCAATGGCGATGATCGGCTTCTTGAAGTCGTCATCTTTCATCCCCGTTGCGCGCCACAGTGCGCGGGCACCGGCCATGTTGCGGCCGTGGGTGGATGTTTTCGAGCGGTAATCAGGCATGAAGCACTCCGGGCGGCTAATCAGGTATCAAAAGGGAAGTGAGCTTCTATTGACGTCTGGAACACTCAGAAATGGCCGCGTGTCCGGAAGTTGCCGATAACTTTGCGGGATCGCCGCGCGCTTCAGCTTGAGCTCATAAACCCGCCGGGGATGACTGGCGATGAATGTTCGCGATTCTACACGGCTGGCGGCTGGAGGGAATGCCTGCAAGCATTCACGAGACGTGTGGAAAGACGCAACGCTGTAGGAGCGAGCATGCTCGCGATGAACCTGAGAGCGCTGCGGGGTGTCAGGTTGCCAGCGTTATCGTTGACGATCATCGCGAGCATGCTCGCTCCTACAGTGGGGCGGGCGTCAGAGCCACATAGCGTCCCAGAGTGGGTAATCGCCGATATGGTCGACGAGGCCTGCGCATAGGGGGTTGGCGATGATGTATCGAGCAGCGGCTTTCAGGTCCTCCTCCCGACGTAGTGCCCGGTCGAAATAACCTCTCTGCCATAGTCTCTCGGGCTGGCCCCGCTTGAGATTGATCGCGCGGGCACTTCGGGCTTTGGTGGCTTGCATCAGTTTCGGTAAATCACCGTTATGCAACTCGACCAGCCAGTGAAAGTGATCCGGCATGACTACCCAAGCGATAGAGGTGGCATTTCCTGTTTCATGAGCCTTTCTGAATTCATGCACGAGCAGGCGCCCCAAGCGCCAGTCTTTGAAGAACGGGGTTCGCTCGTGAGTAACAGCGGTGAGCAGATAGGTGCGGCCATGTTCTGAGTGGCGGCCGGTACGTAAGCGGTGGCCGTGTGGCGTGCTGGACATTCCGTTGTCCTCTTCTGTGATTGGAAGAGAAAACGTTAGACGCCACAGGCGGGGCTGTCGTTATGACAGCGAGTCAGAATGTGTCGCCAATGCTTGATCTGTAGGAGCGAGCAGGCTCGCGATGGACTCAAGGACGTCGCGGGGTGTCAGGTTCCCCGCGTTATCGTTGACGACCATCGAGAGCGTGCTCGCTCCTACAGAAATCGCGTTAGCTATTCGGCAACAACCGGCAAGTAATGCTCTTGATGTAACGGGTTTCAGCAATCGCCGGATGTACCGGATGATCCGGGCCCTGACCGCCACGTTCCAGCATCTGGATGTTGCGGTCCAGGTGACGGGCGCTGGTCAGCAGGATGTTCTGCAGGTCGTCTTCCGGCAGGTGCATCGAGCAGGAGGCGCTGACCAGGATGCCGTCCTTGCTGAGCAGGCGCATGGCTTGCTCGTTCAGGCGGCGGTAGGCGCCTTCGCCGTTTTTCATGTCTTTCTTGCGTTTGATGAACGCCGGCGGGTCGGCCACGATCACGTCGAAGCGTTCTTCGCTGGCTTTCAGTTCTTTCAGGGCTTCGAAGACGTCGCCTTCGATGCAGGTCATTTTCTCGGCGAAGCCGTTCAGTGCGGCGTTACGCTCAACACCGTCGAGGGCGAAGGCCGAGGCGTCGACGCAGAACACTTCACTGGCGCCGAATGCGGCAGCCTGCACGCCCCAACCGCCGATGTAGCTGTACAGGTCGAGCACGCGCTTGCCCTTGGCGTACGGCGCCAGGCGTGCGCGGTTCATGCGGTGGTCGTAGAACCAGCCGGTTTTCTGACCCTGGATGACCGGGGCTTCGAATTTCACGCCGTTCTCTTCCAGTGCAACCCACTCCGGCACCAGGCCGAAAACGGTTTCGACGTAACGGTTGAGGCCTTCGGCGTCACGGGCGGCGGAGTCGTTCTTGAACAGAATGCCGCTTGGCTTGAGCACTTGGATCAGCGCCGCGATCACGTCGTCTTTATGGGCTTCCATGGTGGCCGAAGCGATCTGCACCACCAGGATGTCGCCGAAACGGTCGACGACCAGGCCTGGCAACAGGTCGGAATCACCGTAGACCAGGCGATAGAACGGCTTGTCGAACAGGCGATCGCGCAGGGACAGGGCCACGTTCAGGCGATGCACCAGCAGGGACTTGTCCAGCGGCAGCTTGATGTCGCGCGACAGCAGGCGAGCGCAGATCAGGTTGTTCGGGCTCATGGCAACGATGCCCAGCGGCTTGCCGCCGGCGGCTTCGAGGATCGCCTGGTCGCCGGCCTTGAAACCGTGCAAAGGCGTAGCAGCTACATCGATTTCGTTGCTGTAGACCCACAAGTGACCGTTGCGCAGACGACGGTCGGCATTGGCTTTGAGGCGCAGGCTAGGCAGGGACATGTCGTCGCTCCGGAAAAAAGAGCGGGAGTATAGCGTGTTGAGCTCCCGGGTTGGCCTGTAAGTGGACATGTGGTGAGGGTTGTCATGCGAATTGGTATGTTGGATCCATCTTCATAAAGGTTAGAATCGCCGCCTGACCCAGAGTGTGCACAAATGTCCCAAGAGCTGACTTCCGAACAGATCCAACAAGCCCTGCAGGGCATCAGCGTTCCGGCCCAGCCGCAAATCATGGTGGATTTGCAGATGGAGCAGTACATGCCTGACCCGGATCTGGAAGTCATTGCCAAGCTGATCTCCCAGGATCCGGGCCTGTCCGGGTCCTTGCTGAAAATCGTCAATTCACCGTATTACGGGTTGAGCAACAAGATTGCTTCGATCCAGCGCGCGGTGAATCTGCTGGGCAGCCGTTCGATCATCAACCTGATCAACGCGCAGTCGATCAAGGGCGAGATGAACGACGACACGATTGTCACCCTGAACCGATTCTGGGACACCGCCCAGGACGTGGCGATGACCTGCCTGACGCTGGCCAAGCGCATCGGCATTCAGAACGGCGATGAAGCCTATGCGCTGGGCCTGTTCCACGACTGTGGCGTGCCTTTGATGCTCCAGCGTTTTCCCGATTACATGAGTGTGGTGGAGCAGGCCTATGCCAACGCCAGCGCGGAGTGCCGGGTGGTCGATACCGAGAACAAGGCGTTCAACACCAACCACGCCGTGGTCGGTTATTTCACGGCCAAGTCCTGGCGGCTGCCGGAGCATGTGTCTGCCGCGATCGCCAATCATCACAACGCCTTGGCGATCTTCAGCGATGAGTCCTCGAACAACAGTTCGCTGAAGAACCTGCTGGCGATCCTGAAGATGGCGGAGCATATTTGTGCCTCCTGCCGGGTGTTGGGGAACCAGACCGAAGACCACGAGTGGGACAGCATCGCGGCGTTGGTGCTCGATTATGTCGGCCTCTCCGACTACGACTTCGAGACACTTAAACAGACGATTCGCGACCTCGGGACTCATCGCTGAGTGTCGGAGGTTCTTCCTTCAAGAGAGCACCATGCCTGAACTGCCAGAAGTCGAAACCACCCGTCGCGGGATTGCACCGCACTTGGAAGGCCAGCGTGTCAGCCGGGTGATCGTGCGTGACCGGCGCCTGCGCTGGCCGATTCCCGAAGACCTCGATGTGCGGTTGTCCGGGCAGCGCATTGTGCTGGTGGAGCGGCGCGCCAAGTACCTGTTGATCAACGCTGAAGTCGGCACCTTGATCAGCCATTTGGGCATGTCGGGCAATCTGCGGTTGGTGGAGGTGGGGTTGCCGGCGGCCAAGCACGAGCATGTGGACATTGAACTGGAGTCGGGCCTGGCCCTGCGTTACACCGACCCGCGGCGCTTTGGCGCAATGCTCTGGAGCCTCGATCCGCTCAATCACGAATTGCTGATTCGCCTGGGGCCGGAGCCGCTGACCGACCTGTTTGATGGCGAGCGCCTGTTCCAGCAGTCCCGTAACCGTTCGATGGCGGTCAAGCCGTTCATCATGGATAACGCGGTGGTGGTGGGTGTAGGCAATATTTACGCGACCGAAGCGCTGTTCGCTGCCGGCATCGACCCGCGCCGCGAGGCCAAGAGCATTTCCCGTGCGCGGTATCTGAAACTGGCCATCGAGATCAAACGCATCCTGGCCGCCGCCATCGAGCGCGGTGGCACCACGTTGCGGGATTTTATCGGTGGAGATGGGCAGCCCGGTTACTTCCAGCAGGAACTGTTCGTGTACGGCCGTGGCGGTGAGCACTGCAAGGTCTGTGGCACAGGGTTGCGGGAAGTGAAGCTGGGGCAGCGTGCGAGTGTGTTTTGCCCGCGTTGTCAGAGCTGATGCGTTAGGCAAGATCAAAAGATCGCAGTCTTCGGCAGTTCCTACAGGGTTTTGCGTACACCGGTAGGAGCTGCCGAAGGCTGCGATCTTTTAAGTGAATCAGACCTTACCGGTAATCTTCCGGTACTTCTCCATCAACTGCTCTTCAGTCTCCGGATGAGCTTCGTCCAGCGGAATGCAATCTACAGGGCAGACCTGCTGGCACTGCGGTTCGTCGTAGTGGCCGACACACTGGGTGCACAGGTTCGGGTCGATCACGTAGATCTCTTCACCTTGTGAAATGGCGGCGTTCGGGCACTCGGGTTCGCAGACGTCGCAGTTGATGCAATCGTCGGTGATGATCAGGGACATGCTAACTCCAGCCGGGGCGGCAAGCCCGGGCGCAATAAACCAATGCGCACAATTGTGCCGCATTGGCGCCCGCGTTGCACGCAGGCGCGACGTACTGTAGGAGCCAGCCTGCTGGCGATGGCGGTGTGTCAGGTGTCCCGCGTTGTATTGATCGCCAGCAAGCCGGCTCCTACAGTCGTGTCTTACTTCTTGAAGCGTTCGGTCAGTGCGTCCGCCACCACAGGGTGCACGAACTTGGTGATATCGCCGCCCAGGGCTGCGATTTCACGGACCAGCGTCGAGGAAATAAACGAATAGCGCTCGGACGGGGTGAGGAACAGGCTTTCCACATCCGGCGCCAGCTGACGGTTCATGTTGGCCAGCTGGAACTCGTATTCGAAGTCCGACACCGCGCGCAATCCACGCAGGAACACATTGGCGTTCTTCTCTTTGGCGAAGTGCGCCAGCAGCGTCGAGAAGCCGACGACTTCTACGTTCGGCAGATGTTTGGTGACCTCGCGCGCCAGTTCCACGCGCTGTTCCAGAGGAAACAGCGGGTTTTTCTTGGGGCTCGCGGCAACGGCAATGATCACGTGGTCGAACAGGCGCGAGGCGCGTTCGACCAGATCGCCATGGCCCTTGGTAATAGGGTCGAAGGTACCTGGGTACAACACTCGGTTCATCGCGTCGTCCTGGCGGGAATCCGTTGGGGAGTCGGATGGTATCGCAGCCTTCCCGGTCGGCCAAGTCGCCTGTTGGGTAAGAAAGCACTATAGACGATAGGAATAATCGTCATTTTCACGGGTTTTTTAAACGTTCAGCCAGGGAAGTCGCCAGTTGCGCCGTCAGTCCGTAGACCGACAGTTGTGGGTTGGCGCCAATGCTGGTGGGGAACAGCGAGCCATCGTGGATCGACAGATTGCCCAGTTGATGATGCCGGCCGAGGCTGTCGGTCACGGCGTTTTCAGGGTCTTCACCCATCGCGCAACCGCCCATCACGTGGGCGCTGCCCAGGCGCGTGCGGTACAACTCCAGGCTCAAGCTGTCGATCAGTGTGCGGGCCTCGGCCAGGGTTTTGACGTAGCGAGCGTCAGCGTGCATTGGCATGACAGCCTTGGCGCCGCCGGCAAACTGGATTTCGGCCATGCTGTGGAACGCGCGGCGCAATCCGTCCCAAGCGTAGGGCGAAACCTGATAGTCGAGCACGGGCGTGTTGTCACCGCGCAATTCGACGCTGCCGCCCTGGCTGTCCGGGTGAAAACCGTCCCTGAGTAGCGCGAGCATGGCGTGGGTGTGGGGCAGGTTGGCCATGTGTTGTGAATTTTCCTGGCCGAACCCGCCCAGCAACGTCGCGGCGAGTGCCGGGTGCAGGGGCGGGACTTCCAGTTTATAAGCCATCTTGCCGCTGGTGCCGTCCAGCCACTGGAAATGGTCGGAATAGATCGACTGCGGCGCGCCATAGAACGGGTTGATCACTTCGTCGAACAACGCGGCGGACATGTTCACCGGGTGCAGGAATGTGCGCTTGCCGAGTCGCTTGTGCGGATCCGGCGCGCCGGAGCGCATCAGCAAGGCCGGGCTGTTGATGCCTCCGCCAGCCAGCACGAAATGCCGGGCCTTGACCGTGACGGTGCGCCCCGTCGGCGCAACACAGCGCTCGTCCATCGCCGAGCATCGTAGCCCCGTGACCTTGTCGCCGCTGATGATGAGTTTTTCCGCTCGGGTCAGGTAAATCAGCTCGCCGCCCTTTTCCAGGGTTGCTGGAATGGTGGTGACCATCATCGACTGCTTGGCGTTGGTCGGGCAGCCCATGCCGCAGTAACCGAGGTTCCAGCAGCCGCGCACATTGCGAGGGATGACATGCCAGCTGTAGCCAAGTTTTTCACAACCGTTGCGGATCACATCGTTGTTGGCGTTGGGTGGCACCCTCCATGGCGCGACGCCCAGGCGCTGCTCCATTTTTTCGAACCAGGGGGCCATTTCGGCCGGGCTGTGACCCTTCACGTTGTGCTCTTTGGCCCAATGTTCCAGGGTCGGCTCCGGGGTGCGAAAACTGGAGGTCCAGTTGATCAGCGTGGTACCGCCCACCGCACGGCCCTGGAGGATGGTGATCGCACCATCCTTGCTCATGCGGCCGATGCCTTCCTGATAAAGGCTGGCGTAGGCCTGGTCTTCGAGCAGTTTGAAGTCGGTGCTGGTCTTGAGCGGGCCTTCCTCGATCAACAGCACTTTGTAGCCGGCAGCGCTGAGGATTTCGGCGGTGGTGCCGCCACCGGCACCGCTGCCGATGATCGCCACGTCCGCTTCGAGGGTCAGGTCCTGGCTCAGTCGCGAGCCGTCATAGGTTTTCCAGCCACGGGCCATGCCTTCGCGGAACGGATCGGGTACGGGCATCTTCGGGTTCTCTTTTTATTATTGGAAATGTGGTGTGGCGGCTGACCCAATCGCGGGCAAGCCCGCTCCCACAGGGTCGAGTCGTTCACAATTGGTGCGGCCACCTCCAACCTGTGGGACCGTGGCTTGCCCGCGATGGGGTCGACTCGATTTCAAACGGTAGGCGGCCCGGGATACCCGCAATGCGCCCACGATTCCTTGCGCCCATACCAGCCCATCATCACCAGTTGCACCAACGAGCTGTGACCCATGCGCAGCAAGCTCAACGCGCTGTTTTCCCAGCGATCGAGGAACCGCCGGATGTCGTCGGCACTGGCGTTTTCCCAACTGCCCCAGATCCCGCTCAGCGGTCCGCGGGTGACGGCCATGCCCAGCACATCAAACAGTTGCTGGGTCAGCTTGAGCATTTCCGGGGACAGGTGATTGAGGTTGTAGTCCAGGCTTTTCAGGGTGCCTTCGACGGCATCGGTCATGCGTTCGACGGGCGCGGCGCCGTCGAGCATGACCGGCAGCACGGCCCGCAGAAACAGCAAGTCGGCATCGCGCAACGTGGCAAAACCATGCGCTGAAACACTCGACGAGCAGCCACTGAGGCTTGCGCCTAACCCGGCCGTGGCCAGAAAGGCGCTGGCGCCGAGGCTGAATTTCAGCAGGCCGCGCCGTGACAGCGCGGGTGTATCGGACAGGCTTGGGCTCATTATTGTTATTACCCGACAGTGACGATCGTTAGCGGATGAACAGCTTCTGGATCAGCTTCTGAATGGATTTACCGTATGGCGGGTAAATCAGTTTTGCCGCGTTGAGCCGTTGCTTGATCAGCACACCCTTGGCTTTGCTGAAGGTCAGGAACCCCTCATGACCGTGGTAATGGCCCATGCCCGAAGCGCCGATGCCGCCGAAGGGCATGTCGTCCTGGGCGACATGCAGCAGCGTGTCGTTCAGGCACACGCCACCGGAATGGGTTTCATGCAGCACGCGGTGTTGTTCGCGCTTGTCGTAGCCGAAGTAGTACAGCGCCAGCGGACGAGGGCGCTGGTTGATGTAGGCAAACGCCTGGTCCAGATCTTTGTACGGCACGATCGGCAGCAACGGGCCGAAGATCTCATCCTGCATCAAGGTCATGTCATCGGTGACATTGAGCAGCACGCTATGGCCCATACGCCGGCCCTGACCCTGTTCGAACAACGGAATCAGCAGCGCGCCTTTGCTGGTGGCGTCGCTGATGTAGCCGTTGAGTCGTGCCAGTTGTCGTTCATTGATGATGGCGGTGTAGTCCGGGTTGTCGGCCAGGGTGGGATAAAACCCGCGAACGGCAGTGCGATAGGCTTCGACGAAACCGCCGACACGGTCTTCCGGCACCAGCACATAGTCCGGGGCCACGCAGGTCTGGCCGGCGTTCAGTGTTTTGCCGAAGGCGATGCGTTCGGCGGCGTCCTTGAGCGGGACGTCGTGGGAAACGATGGCCGGCGACTTCCCGCCCAGCTCCAGAGTCACCGGCGTCAGGTTCTCGGCGGCGGCGCGCATCACATGTTTGCCGATGCTGGTGGCGCCGGTGAACAGCAGGTGATCGAACGGCAGTCGCGAGAACGCCACGCCGATGTCAGCTTCGCCCAGCACCACGCAGACCAGATCTTCGGGGAAGATTTTCGCCAGCAGTTCTTTCATCAGCAAGCCGGTGGCCGGGGTCGATTCACTGAGCTTGAGCATCACCCGATTGCCCGCCGACAGCGCGCCGACCAACGGGCCGATGGCCAGGTACAGCGGGTAGTTCCACGGCACGATCACACCGACCACGCCCAACGGCTGATAAATCACTTTGGCCGACGCTGGCTGGAAGGCCGCACCGACTTTGCGCCGCGAGGGCTTCATCCAGCTTTTGAGGTGCCGGCTGGCGTAATGAATGCCGTGCAGGCTGGGCATCAATTCCGCGAGCAGGGTTTCATCGGCGCTGCGGTGGCTGAAGTCCTGGCTGATCGCCTCGATCAGGGCCTGGCGTTCATTGCTCAATAAATCCTTCAGCGCCTTGAGCCATTGCTGGCGCTGGGCTGCCGGTGGCATCGGGTGGGCGGCATAGGCGGCGCGCTGAGCATCAAACTGGCGCTGAAGCTCTCCCAGCGGCTGCTGTAGGTTTTGCAGGTAGGAAATATCAGCAGTCATGGTCGGCTCCGGATTTATTGTAATGAGGTACTTTTTAGAGTCTATGCTCTAAAAAGTCAAATACCATCCAGGAACAGCTTGGTTTTATCCGCTCGCAGATAGATCTAAGATGCCCGCCAACGCACTCTGAAATTAAAGCTCAAGCCATGGCCCCACGGATCAAAACCAGCGAGCGCATCGTGCAGAACAGCCTCGAGCTGTTCAATCAGCAGGGCGAGCGCAGCATCAGCACCAACCACATTGCTGCCCACATGGAGATTTCTCCGGGCAACCTGTACTACCACTTCCCTAACAAGCAGGCGATCATCGCCGTGCTGTTCAGTGAGTACGAAAGCCTGGTCGACAGCTTCCTGCGTCCGCCCCAGGGTCGCGCCGCGACGGTGGAAGACAAGCGCTTCTATCTCAAGGAGCTGCTGTCGGCGATGTGGCGCTACCGGTTCCTGCATCGTGACCTGGAGCATTTGCTCGACAGTGATCCGGACCTCGCCGATCGCTATCGACGTTTTTCCCAGCGCAGCCTGATTCACGGAGCGGCCATCTATGAAGGCTTTGTCGCCGCCGGCATCCTGAAGATGGACCGGGTGCAGATCGAATCCCTGACGCTCAATGCCTGGATCATCCTCACCTCGTGGGTGCGTTTTCTGTGCACTACACGGGAGAACTCCAGCCATCTCAGTGAGCAGGCGATCAAGCGCGGGGTATATCAGGTGCTGGTGCTGGAGGCCGGGTTCGTCACGGATCAGGCGCGCGACGAAGTGAATGCCTTGTTCGAAGAGTTTTATGTGCCGCTGGCCCAGGCGCTTGAGGAAGTGAAGTAGCATCGAATTCCGAAAACAATCACAGGAGCCCGTTATGCCCATTGCGCAATTGATCAGCCCGCAAGCACTGGACCTGAAAAAGGACCAGCCGGGGTTGGTGATTCTGGATTGTCGTTTTGCCCTCGAAGACCCGGATTACGGTCAGCGCAGCTACGCCGAAGGGCATATCGCCGGCGCGGTGTTTGCCGACCTTGAGCGTGATCTCAGCGGGAAAGTGGTCAAGGGTGTGACCGGGCGGCATCCGTTGCCGGAGCCGGAAGAGTTGATCGAACACCTGCAAGCCTTCGGCATCAACGCCGACAGTGAAGTGGTTTTGTACGACGACGGCCCAGGTGCCTATGCGGCGCGGGCCTGGTGGTTGCTGGCCTGGCTGGGCAAGCGCGATGGCGTGTTTATCCTCGATGGCGGGCTCAAGGCCTGGCATGCGGCCGGTTTGCCACTGAGCCTGGACGCACCGTCGATCACCCTCGGTACGTTCATGGGCAGTCCGGATGCTTCGCTGCTGCTTGATGCCGAACAGCTGCAAAAACGTCTCGGCCAACCGTCGCTGACCTTGATTGATGCCCGTGCTTTGCCACGTTTCAAAGGTGAAGTGGAGCCGATCGATCCGATTGCCGGGCACATTCCCGGTGCGCAGTGTGCGGCGTTCACTGACAACCTTGGCAGCGACGGGCGTTTCCTGCCGGCCGATCAGCTCAAGCAGCGCTTTGCCGCGAAACTCGGCAATCGCTCACCCGACGATCTGGTGGCTTATTGCGGTTCCGGCGTGACGGCTTGCCACAACCTGTTCGCGCTGTGCCTGGCGGGTTATCCGCTGGGGTCGTTGTATGCCGGGTCGTGGAGCGAGTGGATCAACGAGCCTTCCCGAGGCATCGCCACCGGCGAATAAATCACCACAAATCTCCTGTAGGAGCGAGCTTGCTCGCGATGGCGGCGTTACATTCAGTATCTGGGTTGGCTGATACACCGCCACCGCTAGCAGGCTAGCTGTGTAAACCCACCACGTTGTTCACAAATGCTATCCGGCTAAACGGCGGCAAATAATTCAAACTGGCATGCGGGCGCCGGTCTTGATCAGCCTCCATGGCTCACTCGCGCCCAACGGCGGCGAGCCACTGGGGAATGCGTCGCTCCAGGTAGTAACCCGGTTGCCGTACCGTGCCGTCGACAAATCCGACATGCCCGCCCCTGGCCTGCAACTCGAACTGCGTGCAGGCGGACAACTCATCCGCGTGCGGCAAGCTGTGGGGAAATACGAAAGGGTCGTCGGCAGCCTGGATCATCAAGGTGGGTGTACGAATCTCGCCGAGGAAATAGCGGCTTGAGGCGCGGCGATAATAATCTTCGGCATCACTGAAACCGTGCAGCGGTGCGGTGACGCGCCCATCGAAATCCCAGAACGTGCGCATGTTCTCCAGTGAGCCGAGCGCGGCCAAGGCTGCCAGTCCATCCTCACGCCCGTCGTGCTGGAATTGCCGCTGCTTGTTCTTGATGTAGGCCACCATCTCGCGCATGAAATGCGCCTGGTAGACCTTGGAGAACCCCTGACCGATGCGGTCGGCGCATTGGTCCAGGCGAAACGGCACCGACACCGCCGCCGCGCCGAGTACGCCGCTGTCGCTGCCGGTCTCTCCGAGATACTTGAGCAGGACATTGCCGCCCAGCGAATAACCCACGGCATACAACGGCGCGAGGGGGCGCTTGGCGCGCAAGTGTCTGATGGCGTCGGCCAGGTCTTCGCTGGCGCCGGAATGGTAACTGCGGGGCAGCAGATTGGGCTCGCCCGAGCAACCGCGCCAGTTCAGCGCAACGCTGGCCCAACCCCGATCACCCAGTACTTTTTGCATCCCGGCCACGTAAGGCGAATTCGACGATCCGGTCAGACCGTGCAGCACCAGCACCAATGGTGCATCGACGCTGTGCGGGCCATGCCAATCGAGGTCGAGGAAGTCGCCATCGTCGAGCCAGAGGCGTTCTCGCTCGCGTTCGATGTGCGTGGTTTTGCGCCACAGCGGACCCCACAAGGTTTGCAGGTGCGGGTTGCCGAGGCCGAAGGCGGGGGTGAAGCGTTCTGGCAGATGGGACACGATGATTCTCGATGCAGCGGTGCGTACCGGGTACGCACCGTTTTCATGCCGGTCGATTAACCGGTGATCTCTGTCATACGTTGCCACAACGTGTAGTAAACGCGCCCGGATTTTTGCTCGCGGTGCAGGCGCCAGTTCTGTGGCAGGCCCTGCGTCGAAGGCGCGGATTCGCTTTCGGTGTACACCCAGGCTTCATCTGCCAGCCATTGGCGTTCTTCGAGCAAGGCGCAAACGGCGGGCAGCAGGTTCTGGTTGAACGGCGGGTCGAGGAATACCAGGTCGTAGGCCGTTGCGGTCTGGGTTTCCAGATAGCGCAGGGCGTCGGCGGTCTGGACCTGGCCGTTGGTGCAGCGCAACGTGCCGAGGTGTTCCTTCAGGCTGGATACCGCGATGCTGCTGGCGTCCAGCGCCTGGCCCATGGCGGCACCACGGGACAAGGCTTCAAGAAACAACGCGCCGCTGCCGGTGAACGGGTCGAGCACTTTCGCGCCCGGCACGTAAGGTGCGAGCCAGTTGAACAGGGTTTCACGCACGCGGTCCGGCGTCGGGCGCAGGCCCGGGGCGTCAGGGAAACTCAGCTTCCGGCTGCGCCATTCACCGCCGATGATGCGCAGTTGGTTCACGCCGTTATGGACGTTCTTGGCGGGTTTTTTTGGACTGGCCATTAATGCTCCGGAACCCCGAGCGGTTGCTCGGAAGGTTTATCAGTAGGGGCCGGTAACGGCTTTTGCGGCACGGTCGGGCCAGCGCTGACGATGACCATTTTGTCCGTGCTCAGGTGTTTGTTCAGTGCTGCTTTGACGTGTTCGACGGTCAGGCTCTGGGACTGTTGCATGAAGTCTTCCAGATGACTGAGCGGCAGATTATAGAAGCCGATGGCACCGAGTTGGCCGACGATATCAGCGTTGCTGGCGGTGGACAGCGGGAAGCTGCCCGCCAGTTCGCGCTTGGCGTCGTCGAGCTCTTTTTCGGTCGGCCCGGTTTTAAGGTAGTCGGCGAGCACATCCTGCACCAGTTTCAGGGTGCCTTCGCTCATCTTGGCGCGGGTTTGCAGGTTGATCAGGAACGGCCCTCGCACCTGCATCGGGGTGAAGCCCGAATACACGCCATACGCCAAACCACGCTTCTCACGCACTTCGCTCATCAGGCGGGTGCCGAAACCGCCGCCGCCGAGGATCTGGTTGCCCATGGACAAGGCGGCGTAGTCCGGATCGTCACGGTCGATGCCCAGTTGCGCGAGCATCAGGTTGGTCTGTTTGGACGGAAACTCGATGTGGCCGATGCTCGCCTTGGGTTCGGTCGGTTGCGCGATTTTCGGCAACGCCGGACCTTTGGGCAGGGCAGCGGAAACCTGGGCGGCCATCGCTTCGGCTTCTGCGCGGGACAAGTCACCGACCAGCGCGATCACCACGTTGCCGGATGCATAGGCTTTTTCGTGGAACTTGCGCAGCTGCGCAACGGTAATCGCCGGAATGGTTTTCGCCGTGCCATCGCTGGCATGTGCGTAGGGATGATCGCCGTACAAGCGGTTCATCAGCTCAAGGCTGGCCAGTTTGCCGGGACTCTGTTTCTGGTACTCGAAACCGGCAAGCATCTGGTTCTTGATGCGGGCAAACGAGTCGGCAGGGAAGGTCGGCTTGCCGACGACTTCGGCGAACAGTTTCAGGGCGGGTTCGCGTTTGTCCGAAGCGCTCAGGCTGCGCAGGGAGGCAACGGCCATGTCTTTAAAGGCACCGTTGCCGAAATCGGCGCCCAGCCCTTCGAAGCCTTGGGCGATGGCGCTGACGTCCTTACCGGCCACACCTTCGTTGAGCATGGCGTTGGTCAGCGTGGCCAGGCCCGGTGCGTCGCCGTCCTGGCTGCTGCCAGCGGAAAAGATCAGGCGCATGTCGAACATTGGCAGTTCGCGGGCTTCGACGAACAGCACCTTGGCACCTTCGGCGGTGCTCCAGGTCTGCACGTCCAGTGTGCGGTGGCTCGGTGCCTTGCCGTTCAGTTCGGCCAGCGATTGCAGTTTCTGGCTGGCCTTGGCCTTGTCGAGGGCTTCGCTGGCAATGGTTTCGCCGGAACGCGAGAGGTAGAACGCGGCAGAACCAATAACGGCAACGGCGACCAGGCCAATCAGGACCAGGCGGGAGGGTTTGCGCTCACTCATGAGTCGTCTCCAGTGGCAGTACATGGGCGACGCTGAGACGTTCGCGGGTGAAATACAGCTTGGCGGCTTTCTGGATATCTTCCGGCGTGACGCTTTCCAGGTCGGCCAGTTCGGTGTCCATCAGCTTCCAGGACAGGCCGACGGTTTCCAATTGGCCAATGGCGGTGGCCTGGCTGGTGATCGAATCACGCTCGTAGACCAACCCGGCGATGACCTGGGCGCGGACACGTTCCAGTTCTTCAGTGGACGGTGCGGTGGTTTTCAGCTGTTCGAGCAGCTTCCACAAACCGGCTTCCGCCTGGGCGATGGTTTTGTGTTTCTGAGCGTTTGGCGTCGCCGACAAGGTGAACAGACTGTCGCCACGGGTGTAGGCGTCGTAACTCGACGAACCGCCAGACACCAACTCTTCGCCGCGCTCCAGTTGCGTCGGAATGCGTCCGCTGTAACCGCCGTCGAGCAGGGCCGAGATCAGGCGCAGAGCGTTGATCAGGCGCTTGTCCTCGGCGGTGGCGATGCTTGGCACGTTGAACGCCAGCATCAGGCTCGGCAATTGGGTCTGCACATGCAGGGTCAGTTGGCGTTCACCAGGCTCGGCCAGCTCCAGCGGTTTTTTCGCGGCCGGCACATCGCGTTTGGCGATCGGGCCGAAATAGCGTTGGGCCAGGGTTTTGACTTCGTCCGGGGTGACGTCGCCGACCACCACGAGCGTGGCGTTGTTCGGCACGTACCAGGTTTCGTACCAGTGGCGCAGTTCTTCGACCTTCATGCGATCAAGGTCGGCCATCCAGCCGATAGTCGGCGTGTGATAGCCGCTGGCCGGGTAAGCCATGGCCTTGAAGCGTTCGTAGGCCTTGGACATCGGCTTGTCATCAGTGCGCAGGCGACGTTCTTCCTTGATGACTTCGATTTCCTTGGCGAACTCGTCGGGCGGCAGGCGCAGGCTGGCCATGCGGTCGGCTTCCAGCTCGAAGGCTACGCCCAGGCGATCACGGGCCAGCACCTGGTAGTACGCGGTGAAGTCGTCGCTGGTGAAGGCGTTTTCTTCAGCGCCGAGGTCGCGCAGGATCAACGACGCTTCGCCAGGGCCGACTTTGTCGCTGCCCTTGAACATCATGTGTTCCAGGGCGTGGGACAGTCCGGTGTTACCGGGCGTCTCGTAGCTGGAGCCGACCTTGTACCAAACCTGGGAAACCACTACAGGCGCACGATGGTCTTCACGCACAACCACCTTCAAGCCGTTGTCGAGGGTGAATTCATGGGTGGGTTGCGGGTCGGCAGCCAGGGCCGAAAGTGGCAGGCAGACTGTGCTGAGCAGCAGGCCTGCGGCGCGGCGGGCTAGAGCAATCATTCGTTTTTAAACCTTTGGGGCTGCCCGCTTGTTCTTAGCGTCAGCGGGCGAGAGGGTGCTAGGATACTGATCCGTTTTACTGGCGGCCACGCCTATCAGGCCTTTGACGGCCTGCAGGTTGCATGGGTTACCGGCAGAAACTTTGAGTTTGTCAGCTAAACTCTGCGTTTTCGCCGACGATGCCGTTCCAGTCCTTCGTATTAGTCGACCTTTGAGGCGCTGTTGGTGCCTCGACAAAATGTTGCGCGTGAACAAGCTGGATCAATCGCAGTCTGTTCTGCATCGAATATTTATTTGCCGGGGCGCCTTTGGCGCGTCGCTACCGTGAGATAGCCGTCCTCCATGTTTGGTTCCAACGACGACAAGAAGACCCCAGCTGCGGCTGGCGAGAAGAAAAGCCTGTTCGGATGGCTGCGCAAAAAGCCGCAGGAACCCGTCGTCGAACAGCCACAACCGATTCCTGAGCCCACGCCGGTATCGGTAATAGAAGAAGCGCCTGCGCCGGTTGTCCTGCCGATCGCCGAAGCGGTGCTGCAACCCACAGTTGAAGCCGTTCCCGAGCCTGTCAGCGAAATCGTCGCTGAGGCTCCTCCGACCCAGGCCGCTGCGCCGTGGCTGACCCTGCCGGTTTCGGAAGAGCCAGTGGCGCTGGTCGAAGATGATCGGGCGCCGCATGTGACACCGTCGATTCCGGCGCCGACAGGGTTTACGCCAGCGCCGGTTCAAGAACCTGTGGCTGAGCCGGTTATTGAACCTGTTGTTGAGCCCGTCGTTGTGGCCGAGCCAGCGCCGATTGCCAGCGAACCGGTGGCTCCGGTATTCGTTGCCCCGGTTGCCCCGGTTGCCCCGGTTGCCCCGGTTGCCCCGGTTGCCCCGGTTGCCCCGGTTGCCCCGGTTGCTCAGATTGCTCCAGTCGCTCCGGAGCCCACACCTGTTCCCGCTCCGGTGCTTGAGCCGGTCGCTGCACTGGTCGAGACGCCGGTCGAACCCGCACGTACCGAAGAATCCAAAGCCGGCTTCTTTGCCCGCCTCAAGCAGGGCCTGTCCAAGACCAGCGCCAGCATTGGTGAAGGCATGGCCAGCCTGTTTCTGGGCAGGAAGGTCATCGATGACGAGTTGCTCGAAGACCTCGAGACGCGCTTGCTGACTGCCGACGTCGGTGTTGAAGCCACCTCGGTGATCATCCAGCGTCTGACCCAGAAGGTTGCACGCAAGGAACTGGCCGACGCAGACGCGCTGTACAAATCCCTGCAGGCCGAGCTCGCCGCGATGCTCAAGCCTGTCGAGCAGCCGCTGAAAATCGTCTCGCAGAACAAGCCGTTCGTGATTCTGGTGGTCGGCGTCAACGGCGCCGGCAAAACCACGACCATCGGCAAACTGGCGAAGAAGCTGCAGTTGGAAGGCAAGAAAGTCATGCTCGCTGCCGGCGACACCTTCCGCGCTGCAGCCGTCGAGCAGTTGCAGGTCTGGGGTGAGCGCAACAAGATCCCGGTGATCGCGCAGCACACGGGCGCCGACTCGGCCTCGGTGATCTTCGATGCCGTGCAGGCCGCCAAGGCCCGTGGCATCGACGTGTTGATCGCCGACACCGCCGGTCGTCTGCACACCAAAGACAACCTGATGGAAGAGCTGAAGAAGGTTCGCCGGGTGATCAGCAAGCTCGACGCCGATGCGCCGCACGAAGTGCTGCTGGTGCTCGATGCCGGTACCGGCCAGAACGCCATCAACCAGGCCAAGCAATTCAACCAGACCGTCGAACTGACCGGCCTGGCGCTGACCAAGCTCGACGGCACCGCCAAGGGCGGGGTGATTTTTGCCCTGGCCAAGCAATTCGGCCTGCCGATCCGCTACATCGGCGTCGGTGAAGGCATCGACGATTTGCGTACTTTTGAAGCAGAACCCTTTGTCCAGGCATTGTTTGCCGAGCGGGAGCGTTCATGATTCGTTTCGAACAGGTCGGTAAACGCTACCCGAACGGTCACGTCGGCTTGCATGAGCTGAGCTTTCGAGTCCGTCGGGGCGAATTTTTGTTTGTCACCGGCCATTCCGGCGCCGGTAAAAGCACCTTGTTGCGCCTGCTGCTGGCCATGGAGCGTCCAACCAGCGGCAAATTGCTGCTCGCCGGGCAAGACCTGAGCACCATCAGCAACGCGCAGATCCCCTTCCTGCGTCGTCAGATCGGCGTGGTGTTTCAGAATCACCAGTTGCTGTTCGATCGCACGGTGTTCAACAACGTTGCGCTGCCCTTGCAGATCCTCGGCCTGTCCAAGGCCGAAATCGCCAAGCGCGTGGATTCGGCGCTGGAGCGCGTGGCCCTGTCGGACAAGACCGACTTGTATCCGGGCGACCTGTCCACCGGTCAGCAGCAGCGTGTGGGCATTGCCCGCGCCATCGTCCACCGCCCGGCCTTGCTGCTGGCGGACGAACCGACCGGTAACCTCGACCCGCGTCTGGCCGCTGAAATCATGGGTGTGTTCGAAGACATCAACCGCCTCGGCACCAGCGTGCTGATCGCCAGTCACGACCTGGCCCTGATCGCCCGCATGCGCCACCGCATGTTGACCTTGCAACGCGGTCGATTGATCGGCGACGGGGAGGCTGCGGAATGAGTGCAACACGTAGTCCCAAGGTTTCCGAACGTGTGGCCCCGAAGGCCGCCGACCCACAGCCACAGAAGAAAAAGCGCGACGATGACGACGGGCCGGACTTTGCCACATTGTTCCGTGCCTGGATTGAAAGTCATCGCGCCAGCCTGCTGGACAGCCTGCGTCGGCTGGGCAAGCATCCCATTGGCAGTTTTTTCACCTGCATGGTGATGGCGGTGGCCCTGAGTTTGCCTATGGGGCTGTCACTTTTGCTAAGCAACGTCGAGCGTCTTGGCGGTTCCTGGCAGCGTGCGGCGCAGATCTCCCTGTACCTCCAGCTCGAAGCCAGTCCGGCGGAAGGCGAATCCCTGCGCGAGCAGATCAAAGGTATGCCAGGCGTGGCGGATGCAGAATTCGTCGGTCGGGATCAGGCGCTTGAAGAGTTCCAGCAGCAGTCCGGTTTGGGCGATGCGCTCAAGGAATTGCCAGAGAACCCGCTGCCAGGCGTGGTCCTGGTGACGCCGAAGGAAGTCGACAAGCCTGCGCTTGAAGCATTAAGACAAAAACTATCCGAGCTTCCGAAGGTACAACAGGCGCAACTTGATTTAGTGTGGGTCGAGCGTCTGGCAGCCATCCTCAAGCTGGGCGACCGATTTGTCTTCGGTCTGACCGTGCTTCTGGTTTCTGCATTACTTTTGGTGATAGGCAATACCATTCGTCTTCATATTGAAAACCGCCGCACAGAGATAGAAGTGATTAAACTGGTCGGCGGCACTGACAGCTATGTGCGCAGGCCCTTTCTCTATATGGGCGCGTTGTATGGCTTTGGTGCGGGGGTTCTGTCCTGGGGGGTGCTGGCGTTTGGCCTGGACTGGCTGAACGACGCGGTGGTTGGGCTGGCCGGTTTGTATGGCAGTGATTTTGCGTTGGCCGGTGTGCCGGTTGCCGACGGTCTGTCTCTCTTGCTTGGCGCGGTGCTGTTGGGGTATATCGGTGCATGGATTGCAGTCGCACGCCACCTGAGGGAGCTTGCGCCTAAGTAGTATCATTTTGCTCGTATTGACCTTTCAGCGTTTTTGGGTTTTTGGGAACTTGTTTTTCGGTTTCCGGTCAATTTTCGCAGTGCTGAACTGCACGAGTTTGTAAGTCGGAGGTTTTTTCGTATGACCAATTCTTTGCAACCTGCATATGCTCTGGTCCCGGGTGCGAACCTGGAGGCCTATGTGCACACCGTCAACAGCATTCCATTGCTGACGCCGGAGCAGGAGCGTGAACTGGCCGAGAGTCTCTATTATGAGCAGGATCTTGAGGCGGCTCGGCAGATGGTGCTCGCCCACCTGCGGTTTGTCGTACATATCGCCCGTAGCTATTCCGGCTACGGTCTGGCTCAGGCTGACCTGATCCAGGAAGGTAACGTCGGCCTGATGAAGGCTGTGAAGCGCTTCAACCCGGAAATGGGTGTGCGTCTGGTTTCGTTCGCCGTGCACTGGATCAAGGCTGAAATCCACGAGTTCATCCTGCGTAACTGGCGCATCGTGAAAGTCGCGACCACCAAGGCCCAGCGCAAGTTGTTCTTCAACCTGCGCAGCCAGAAGAAGCGTCTGGCGTGGCTGAACAACGAGGAAGTCCACCGTGTGGCGGAAAGCCTCGGTGTGGAGCCTCGGGAAGTGCGCGAGATGGAAAGTCGCCTGACCGGCCATGACATGGCCTTCGACCCGGCTGCCGAAGCCGACGACGACAGCGCTTTCCAGTCGCCGGCCAACTATCTGGAAGACCACCGGTATGATCCGGCCCGTCAACTGGAAGACGCTGACTGGAGCGACAACTCCAACCACAACCTGCACGAAGCGCTGGAAGTGCTGGACGACCGCAGCCGTGACATCCTCTACCAGCGCTGGCTGGCGGAAGAAAAAGCCACGCTGCATGACCTGGCGCAGAAGTACAACGTATCGGCCGAGCGTATTCGTCAGCTTGAGAAGAGCGCGATGAACAAGCTCAAAGTGTCGATCGCCGCCTAAACGCGGTACAGGCAATAAAAAAACGCCCCGATCATTGATCGGGGCGTTTTGTTTTTAGGGGCAAAAGATCGCAGCCTTCGGCAGCTCCTACAGGAATACGCGATCCAATGTAGCTGCCGAAGGCTGCGATCTTTACTGCGCCCAAGGCGCCCGGCGCGAATCATTAAGGCCGACCAGATAGCTGTCGCCACCCAGCTGGCTCATCTGCCGCCGAATCCAGCCGGCCCGCCGCGCCACGTACCCGGTCGGATGGCTGGCACTCCATACCCGAGGATTGGGCAATACGGCAGCGAGCATGCTCGATTGTTGACGGCTGAGGTTCTTGGCGCTCACACCGAAATGATGCCTGGCTGCCGCTTCGGCGCCAAACACGCCGTCATCCCATTCGACACTGTTCAGGTAAACCTCAAGGATCCGCTGCTTGGGCCAGAAAATTTCGATCAGCCCGGTGAACCAGGCTTCCAGGCCTTTGCGCAGCCAGCTGCGGCCGGACCACAGGAACAGATTCTTCGAGACTTGCTGGCTGAGCGTGCTGGCACCGCGGATGGTGCCGCCAAGTTCGTTGTGGGCCAGGGCTTTCTGAATCGCGCCGAAGTCGAAACCCCAATGCTCCGGGAATTTCTGATCTTCGCCCGCAATCACGGCGAGCTTCAGGTCATCGGAGATCTTGTCCCAGGGTTCCCAGTCACGTTGCAGATCGATAGGTTCGCCGTCGAACCAGGATTCGATCTTGCGCTCGACCATCAGCGTCGTCCCCGGTGGAGGCACGAACCGAAAAATCAGCACCAGCAAAACGCTGCCGCCCATGAACCAGAGCACGGCCTTGGTGAAACGACGGAAATAGATACGCAGCATAGAGATGGCTTGGCCGAACCCGTTGAGCGGGCCATTATACAGACCCTGCTGATCGAGACTGACTGGAGTTCTTCATGCTGCGTGGCTTTTTGATGCTGGCCGCTTTTTTCGGTTTCACCGGTGTCGGTCTTGGGGCCTTTGCCGCCCATGGATTGAAAAACCGCCTGAGCGCCGAGTACCTGGCGATTTTCCATACCGGCGTCACCTACCAGTTGGTGCACACACTGGCGTTGTTGGGCGTCGCATTACTGGCCACGCAGATTCCCGGGCGTCTCGTGACGTGGGCGGGTGCATCGTTTGCCATCGGTATCTTGTTGTTCTCCGGCAGTCTGTACGTGTTGACGCTGACCGGTGTCAGCAAGCTCGGGATCATTACGCCTTTCGGTGGCCTGGCCTTCCTGGTGGGCTGGTTTTGCCTTGGGTTGGCCGCCTGGCGCTTGCCACTGACCGCTTGACGCTTGTTGCTGACCTTTAGGTCATGATCGGGCTAGAATGCCAGCCCCTAAAAATGATGGCGGCATTCGGCATGCGCATTCAGTTGAACGGCGAATCCTTGGAACTGCCCGACGGTGAAACCGTTGCGGCCCTGCTTACCCGTCTGGACCTGACCGGTCGCCGGGTGGCGGTCGAACTCAATCTGGATATCGTCCCGCGCAGTCAGCATGCAGACACTGCATTGAACGACGGCGACAACGTCGAAGTGGTGCACGCCATCGGCGGCGGCTAGCAGCCTCGGCCCAGTGGCCACAGAATTCTGCAAGTACCTCACCCCTACAGAGGATTTCCCATGAGCATCGTTCGTAGCGACAAGCCTTTCGTCCTGGCCGGTCGTACTTACCAGTCGCGTTTGCTGGTCGGTACCGGCAAGTACCGTGACATGGAAGAAACCCGCCAGGCCATCGAAGCCTCGGGTGCCGAGATCGTCACTTTCGCCGTGCGCCGCACCAACCTCGGTCAGATCGAGGGCGAGCCGAACCTGCTCGAAGTGCTGTCGCCGGATCGCTACACCTTCCTGCCAAACACCGCCGGTTGCTACGACGCTATCGAGGCCGTGCGCACTTGCCGTCTGGCCCGTGAGCTGCTCGATGGCCACAATCTGGTGAAGCTGGAAGTGCTGGCCGATCAGAAAACCCTGTTCCCCAACGTGATCGAAACCCTCAAAGCCGCCGAAACGCTGGTCAAGGAAGGTTTTGACGTGATGGTCTACACCAGCGATGACCCGATCATCGCCCGCCAATTGGCGGATATCGGCTGCATCGCGGTCATGCCGCTGGCCGGTCTGATCGGTTCGGGTCTGGGCATCTGCAATCCGTACAACCTGCAGATCATCCTGGAAGAAGCCAAGATTCCGGTGCTGGTGGATGCCGGTGTGGGTACCGCGTCCGATGCCACCATCGCCATGGAATTGGGTTGTGATGCGGTGCTGATGAACTCGGCCATCGCCCACGCCCAGCAGCCAGTGATGATGGCCCAGGCCATGCAACACGCCATCCTTGCAGGTCGCATGGCCTACCTCGCCGGCCGCATGCCGAAAAAACTCTATGCCAGCGCCTCTTCGCCGCTGGATGGTCTGATCAAGTAAGAGCCATTGATGACTGAATCGAACGACACGCCAATCCCGACGGAAGAAGGCGACGAGCGCCAACACCGCCGCATCAAGAGTTTCGTGATGCGCGCCGGGCGCATGACCGAAGGCCAGCAAAAGGGCCTGGAGCAGGGCACGCCGCTGTTCGTGCTGCCACTGGCCGATGCGCCGGTGGACTTCGACCAGGTGTTCGGTCGCTCGGCTCCGCGCTCGCTGGAAATCGGTTTCGGCATGGGCCATTCACTGCTGGAAATGGCCGCGGCTTCGCCAGACCAGGACTTCATTGGCGTGGAAGTACACCGTCCGGGTGTCGGCGCGCTGCTCAATGGCGTGCTGACGCAGGGCCTGACCAACCTGCGGGTCTACGATTGCGATGCGATCGAAGTGCTCAACCGTTGCGTGGCCGATAACAGCCTCGATCGCCTGATGCTGTTTTTCCCGGACCCGTGGCACAAGAGCCGTCATCACAAGCGCCGTATCGTTCAGGCATCCTTCGCTGAGCTGGTGCGCAGCAAGTTGAAAGTCGGCGGCATTCTGCACATGGCCACCGATTGGGAACCGTACGCCGAGTACATGCTGGAAGTGATGAACGTTGCGCCGGGTTATCGCAACCTGGCTGAAGACGGCAAGTGCGTGCCCCGCCCGGCCGAGCGCCCGATCACCAAGTTCGAACGCCGCGGCGAACGTCTTGGGCATGGCGTGTGGGATTTGAAGTTCGAAAAACAGTCCTGACCCGTACAACCTGTAGGAGCCGGCTTGCTGGCGATGGAGTGTCAGTCGACATTGAGGTGGCTGACCCACATCGCCAGCAAGCCGGCTCCTACGGTTTTTTGTGCGTCCCGAAATCAGCGGCGGTCGGCAACTACGCCAGTCCCCGTAACCCGGCTGAATACGGCAAGTGCGTATCACGTCCAACCTGTAGGAGCCGGCTTGCTGGCGATGGCGTGTCAGTCGACATTGATGTGGCTGACCCACATCGCCAGCAAGCCGGCTCCTACGGATTTTTTGTGCGCCCCGAAATCAGCGGCGGTCAGCGACCACGCCAGTCAACGCCGGTACCCGTAACCCGGCTGAATACGGCAAGTGCGTATCACGTCCAACCTGTAGGAGCCGGCTTGCTGGCGATGGAGTGTCAGTCAACGTTGAGGTGGCTGACCCACATCGCCAGCAAGCCGGCTCCTACGGTTTTTTTGCGCGCCCCGAAATCAGCGGCGGTCGGCAAACGCCAGTACCCGTAACCCGGCTGAATACGGCAAGTGCGTATCACGTCCAACCTGTAGGAGCCGGCTTGCTGGCGATGGAGTGTCAGTCAACGTTGAGGTGGCTGACCCACATCGCCAGCAAGCCGGCTCCTACGGTTTTTTTGCGCGCCCCGATATCAGCGGCGGTCGGCAACTACGCCAATCAACACCAGTACCACCAGCAACACCGGCGCGAGGCTGTAGTTGTTGAACTGGCTCAGGCCGCGAACAACCCAAGGCGTGGCATAGATCAGCGCAGCGCCGCTGCCGATCATGCACAGCAGGGCCATCATCGGTACGCGCAGGGCGCCGGCAATGTTGCCCAGGCGTTGCTCGACCCAGCCTTTGAAATCCGCACCGAACAGCACCAGCAGGCAGCCCACCAGGGCCAGGGCGATTTCCGAGAGATTGCTGCGGCTCCAGCGAGACACGGTGGCGAGCAGGTCGAGTACCAAATCCATTCGTTTTCCCTTAAGGCTGAAATCAGCTCAGAAATTTCTGCAACAAGTCGTTGAGGAAGAGTTGTCCGCGCTCGGTAGCCGCCAGACGTGACGGTTCGACCTGCAATAGGCCGCTTTGTTCGGCTTCGCGACGCGCTTCGGCGAGGCTTTCCAGTGTCATGCCGGTGCGCTCCGGATAGAGCCGCGATTCGACGCCCTCCGTCAGGCGTAGCGCGTTCATCAGGAATTCGAACGGCATTTCATCGTTGGTCAGCGCTTTCTCGCCCGCCTTGAAGCTTTTCGACGGGTTCAGGTAATCCTTTGGCAAACGCGTCTTCCAGGTGCGGACGATGCGCCCGTCCGGATGGCTGAGCTTGCCGTGGGCACCGGCACCGATACCGATGAAGTCACCGAAACTCCAGTAATTGAGGTTGTGCCGCGCCGGGCGACCGGGTTGGGCATAGGCCGAGACTTCGTATTGCGCGTAACCGTGTTCGGCCAGCAGCGCTTGGCCCGCCTCCTGAATGTCCCACAAGGTATCGTCTTCCGGCAGCGTCGGCGGCTGGTTCCAGAACACCGTGTTCGGTTCCAGAGTCAGCTGATACCACGACAGGTGCGTCGGTTTCAGGGCGATGGCGGTGCGCAGGTCATTAAGGGCGTCGTCCAGGGATTGATCGGGCAAACCGTGCATCAAATCCAGGTTGAAGTTATCGAACCCGGCCTGACGTGCCATGCCCGCGGCGCGGACGGCTTCGTCACCGTTGTGAATCCGGCCCAGCGCCTGGAGTTTTTCCTGCTGAAAGCTTTGGATGCCGATCGACAGGCGATTGATCCCCAGTTTCCGGTAGGCCACAAACTTGTCTTGTTCGAAGGTTCCCGGATTGGCCTCCAGGGTGATTTCGATGTCGCTGGCAAACGGGATGCGCTGTTCGACGCCTTTGAGCAAGCGACCCAAGGCCTCGGCACTGAACAGGCTCGGCGTGCCTCCACCAAAGAAGATCGAACTCAACTCGCGGCCATAAACGGCGTGCAGATCCTGATCGAGATCCGCCAGCAGTGCATCGACGTACTCCTCTTCCGGCAGCACGGGGCTGGCGGTGTGGGAGTTGAAGTCGCAATAAGGGCATTTACGCACGCACCACGGGATGTGGATGTACAGCGCGAGAGGGGGCAGCACGGGCAGGGCGGCCCGAGGCGATTGCGCATCGCCGCCGAAGATCAGCGGCGACGCGGTGGATTCGCGGGTCATTTCAGGCCCAGACGCTGGCGCAGCAGATCCATTGCACGGGCGCGGTGGCTGATCTGGTTCTTGTCGGCCGGGCTCAACTCGGCGCTGGAGCAGTTGCGCTCCGGCACCCAGAACAGCGGGTCGTAGCCAAAACCGTGTTCGCCACTGGCAGCGGTCAGGATGTGCCCGTGCCACAGGCCTTCGCAGAGGATCGGTAACGGATCGTCGGCGTGACGCACCAGCGCCAACACACAGACGAACTGTGCACCGCGTTCAGCTTCAGGCACGTCTTTGAGCACGTCGAGCAGTTTGGCGTTGTTCGCCGCGTCGCCCTTGCCGTCGGCGTAACGCGCCGAATAGATGCCTGGCGCGCCGCCGAGGAAATCCACCGCCAGCCCGGAATCGTCGGCCAGCGCCGGAAGCCCGGAAATGCGTGCGGCATTGCGTGCTTTGAGGATGGCGTTTTCGACGAACGACAAACCCGTCTCTTCAGGCTCGATGCTGCTGAACTCGCCGATCGAGCGCAGGTGCACCGACTCGCCGAGCATGGCCTGGAGTTCTTTGAGTTTGCCGGCGTTATGGCTGGCCAATACGAGTTGCGTGAAGTTGATCATTGGCCGGGGAAGAGCTCTTGGTTGAAATTGATGGTGTTGATTTTGTCACCGGTCTGCACCTTGATGTCGAAGGTGCGGACTTCCTGCTGATCCACCGGAAATTGCGCGATGTAGTAGATCGCGCCTTGCTCGGTGATCTGCTTGAACTTCAGAGGCACGGTTTGGCTGGTCAGGTCTTTGACCGAGCCACTGACCTGGGCCATCAGTGGCTTGCCCTCCTTGATGACCGAAATGTTGATCACACCCTGGTTCTTGCTGCGGATCAGTTCAGCCGATTTGGCGATATCGGGTGTCAGGTACGTGGAGTTGAAGGTGTTGTAGTGCACCGTCACGTCGCCAAAGGTTTCCTGGCGCTCGCCCTTGATGGCGTCGGCGGCCGCGGCGGTGACGCTCAGGCAGGCAGTGAGTAGAAACAGCGCTAGACGACCCATGATCGTTCTCCTCGAAATGTGGTGGTTCAGACCGCGACCTTGTGGTCTGCAAGCCCGGGGCTGCTGACGCGGTAAATACCGATCTCACCTAACAGATTAGGCCAAAGCTTACTGGCCCACCCGTGTCGATGCTGTTGATCCACGGCAAGCCGATCAATGACCTTCGCTTCACGTTCGCGGCACAAGGCTTCAAAGTCGGCGAAGGTGCAGAAGTGAATGTTCGGCGTGTTGTACCAGGTGTACGGCAGGAATTCGGAAACCGGCATCCGGCCCTTGCTCGCCAGGTACCAGCGGCAGCGCCAGTGGCCGAAATTGGGGAAGGTGATGATGCATTGGCGGCCGACGCGCAGCATTTCGTCGAGGATCTTGTCCGGGTAATGCACGGCTTGCAGCGCCTGGGTCATGACCACGACGTCGAAGCTGTTGCTGGCGAAGTTGCCCAGGCCCTTGTCCAGGTCCTGCTCGATGACGTTGATGCCCTTGGCTATGCACTCGGCGATGTTGTCCGCGTCGTTTTCCAGGCCGTAGCCGGTCACTTGCTTGTTGTCGCGCAGCCACGTCAGCAGCTCGCCGTCGCCGCAACCGAGGTCGAGCACGCGGCTGCCGGCGGGGATCCATTCCTGGATGATTTCCAGATCAGCTCTCATGGCTATCTCACAACGTAATGCGGTTCATGTAATTGCCGAACGCCTGCAAGTAACGCGGGATCGGAATCAGAAAGGCGTCGTGGCCTTGCGGCGCATCGATCTCGAGGTAGCACACGTCTTTGCGCGCCGCCATCAGCGCATCCACCAGTTCCCGCGAACGGGCAGGGGAAAAGCGCCAGTCGGTGGTGAACGACATCACGCAGAACTTGGCTGTGGCGTTTTCGAAGGTTTTTGCCAGGTTATCGTCGAAGTTGGCCGCCGGATCGAAATAGTCCAGGGCCTTGGTCATCAACAGATAAGTGTTGGCGTCGAAACGCCCGGAAAACTCTTCGCCCTGATAGCGCAGGTAGCTTTCGACCTGGAACTCGACGCTGTGGAAGTCGTAGTTGAGCTTCTCGCTTTTCAGGCCGCGACCGAATTTCTCGCCCATGGAATCGTCGGACAGGTAGGTGATGTGCCCGACCATCCGCGCCAGCATCAGCCCGCGTTTGGGGATCACACCTTGTTCCTGGAACGAACCGCCGTGGAATTCGGGATCGGTGAGGATCGCCTGGCGCGCCACTTCGTTGAAGGCAATGTTTTGCGCCGACAGCTTGGGGGCCGAGGCGATGGCCAGGCAGTGACGGATACGCTCAGGGTAGGTGATGCTCCATTGCATCGCCTGCATGCCGCCGAGACTGCCGCCGATCACCGCCGCGAATTGGCGGATACCCAGCAAATCGGCCAGCCGCGCCTGGCTGTGCACCCAGTCTTCCACGGTCAACACCGGGAAGTCGGCGCCGAACGGTTTGCCAGTTTCCGGATTGATGCTGCTCGGGCCGGTGGAACCGTTGCAGCCGCCGAGGTTGTTCAGGCTGACCACGAAGAACTTGCTGGTATCGATCGGTTTGCCGGGGCCGATGCAACTGTCCCACCAACCGGGCTTGCGGTCGTCGACGCTGTGATAACCGGCAGCGTGGTGATGGCCGGACAAGGCGTGACAGATCAGCACAGCGTTGCTCGCCGTGGCGTTCAGCGTGCCGTAGGTTTCGTAGATCAGGTCATAGGCTGGAAGCGAGCGACCGCAGGCCAACGCCAGGGGTTCGCTGAAGTGCGCCGTTTGCGGCGTCACCAGACCAACAGAATCGGGGGGGAAGGCAGCTGGCATCGACCCTGCTCTCATTGAAATGAG
Organism: Pseudomonas sp. Irchel s3f7; assembly: GCF_900187615.1. Taxonomy (GTDB): domain Bacteria; phylum Pseudomonadota; class Gammaproteobacteria; order Pseudomonadales; family Pseudomonadaceae; genus Aquipseudomonas. Next base: position 71,156 of record NZ_FYDO01000007.1, read on the forward strand.
GCGTAAGTCTAAAGACCGCTGGGGTTAGCGGCAAGCAACGATCGGGCCTGAATTTTCCCTGTAGGACCGAGGTGTGGCCATCGCGAGCGAGCTCGCTCCTACAGGGGGAACGCATTCCAATGCAGGAGCGAGCCTGCTCGCGATGAACGATGACGCGATTAGATCAGAATGCGCAGGATTTCCGGCATCATCGTCATGGCAGCAAGGTTGTTGATCACCAGCATGTCGATCAGCTTGAGTGCCAGGAACGCGAAGATCGGCGACAGATCCAGCCCGCCCAGGTTGGGCAGGAACTTGCGGAACGGCGCCAGGGCCGGTTCGCAGAGGTCGTTGACCAGTTCAGCGCCCGGGTTATGGCTGCCCGGAGCGACCCAGGACAGAATCACGCTGATGATCAGGGCGAAGAAGAAAATCTTCAGGAACAGCGCGGTCACGCCGATGAGCGACCAAATCAGCAGTTGCAGCGGGTTGCCGGTGGTGCCGTAGGTCAGCAGCAGGGTCAGGGCCATCAGTGCCAGTTGCACCAGAATCGCCAGCACCAGCGAGGACATGTCCAGGCCGAACATGCTCGGGATGATCCGGCGCAGTGGTTTGAGCAGCGGCTGGGTAGCCTTCACGATGAACTGGCAGAGCGGGTTGTAGAAGTTCGCCCGCACCAGTTGCAGCACGAAGCGCATCAGCACGATCAGCAGGTAAAGGCTGCCGAGGGTTTGCAGCACGTAGACCGCTGCAGTGTTCAATCCAATCATGAAAAGCTCCTTATTTGCCCAGTTGTTCGGCCATCTCGGCCGAGCGGTGCGCGGCGGCGCCGAGTGCTTTTTCGACCAGAGATTCGAAACCGTTGGCCTGGAACGACTTGATGGCGGCTTCCGTGGTGCCCGCAGGCGAGGTCACGCGACGGCGCAACTCAGCGGCGTCGACGTCGCTGGAGACGGCCATATGCGCGGCGCCCAAGGCAGTTTGCAAGGTGAGTTGCGCTGCGATGTCCGTTGGCAGGCCAAGTTTTACGCCGGCAGCGGTCATCGCCTCGATCAGCAGGAAGAAGTACGCCGGACCCGAACCGGAAACGGCGGTGACGGCGTCCAGTTGCTGCTCTTCATCCAGCCACAGGGCGATGCCGACTGCGGACAGCAGCTCTTGAGCCTGTTGACGCTGATCGGCAGTCACTTCGGCGGTCGCGAACAAACCGCTCACGCCCTGACGCAACAGGGCCGGGGTGTTGGGCATGCAGCGCACAATCGGCTGGGCGCCGAGCCAGTTGTTCATGCTGGCGCAAGTGATACCGGCGGCAATCGATACCACCAGTTGATTGGGCTTGAGGCTTGGGCGAAGGGCTTCGCAGACGGTTTTCATCGCCTGGGGTTTGACCGCCAGCACGACCACGTCGGCGCCTTCGATGGCCTGGGCGTTGTCAGCGAAGGTTTCGATGCCGTGCTCGGCGCTCACGCGGGCGCGGGTTTCGTCACCCGGATCGCTGGCGCGGATCTGCGCGGCATCCAGACCCTTGGCCCGCAGGCCGCCGATCAGGCTGGCGGCCATGTTGCCGGCACCGATAAAGGCAATACGCGTCTTGCTCATGTCAGGTCCTTAAAAGAGAGTTCATGGTTGACCATGCATTTGTGAATAGTCGCGAGCACCAAACAGGGCGGTACCAATACGCACCCAGGTGGCGCCTTGGGCAATGGCCGATTCGAGATCGTGGCTCATGCCCATGGAAAGTGTGTCGAGTGGCAGGTTCAGGCTGACTTGCAGGCTTTGCACAGCAGCAAAGGCAGCATCCTGTTCGGCGCGGTCGTCAGTCGGCTCGGGAATCGCCATCAATCCGCGTAACTTCAAGCGCGGCAGGGCGCTGATGGCATGGGCCAGGGCCGGCAGGTCGGCTGGCGTGCAGCCGGATTTGCTGGCTTCACCGCTGACATTGACCTGGATACAGATGTTCAAGGGCGGTAAATCGGCAGGGCGTTGCTCGGACAGACGTTGTGCGATTTTCAGACGATCCACGGAATGCACCCAGTCGAAATGCTCGGCGATGGCGCGAGTCTTGTTCGATTGAATGGGGCCGATGAAGTGCCAGATCAAGGCCAGGTCAGCCAGTTCAAGCTGCTTGCCCAGTGCCTCTTGCAGGTAGTTCTCACCAAAGTCACGCAGGCCGGCTGCATAGGCTTCGCGCAGGGCTTCGGCGGGTTTGGTCTTGCTCACGGCCAGCAGCTGGACGCTGTTTTCGGCGCGGTTGGCAGCAAGTGTTGCGGCATGTATGCGCGAACTAACCTGAAGAATGTTGTCTGCTATGGTGGACATCAAGAGGCGCCAGCGGTCTGAAGGTTCGCGGCATTCTACTGGAATTGAGAGGCGCAATGGATATCACTGAACTGCTGGCGTTCAGCGCCAAACAGGGTGCATCCGATCTGCATTTATCTGCCGGCCTGCCGCCGATGATTCGGGTGGATGGCGATGTACGACGGATCAATCTGCCGGCGCTGGACCATCAGCAAGTCCAGGCGCTGATCCACGCCATCATGAACGACACCCAGCGAGGGGACTTCGAGAAACACCTGGAAACCGACTTTTCGTTCGAAGTGCCTGGTGTGGCGCGTTTTCGGGTCAATGCGTTCCACCAGAACCGTGGTGCGGGCGCGGTGTTCCGCACCATTCCCTCGAAAGTGCAAAGCATGGAAGAGCTGGGCATGGGCGAAGTGTTTCGCAAAATGACCGATGCACCACGCGGCCTGGTGTTGGTCACCGGGCCGACCGGTTCCGGCAAATCGACCACGCTGGCGGCGATGATCGACTACCTCAACACCCACCGCCATCACCACATTCTCACCATCGAAGATCCCGTCGAATTCGTGCACGAACCGCGTAAATGCCTGATCAATCAGCGCGAGGTGCACCGCGACACCCGCAGTTTCGCCGCAGCCCTGCGCTCGGCATTGCGCGAAGACCCTGATGTGATTCTGGTGGGGGAGATGCGTGACCTGGAGACCATTCGCCTGGCATTGACCGCCGCCGAGACGGGCCACCTTGTGTTCGGCACCTTGCACACCACATCGGCGGCGAAGACCATCGACCGGGTGGTGGACGTGTTTGCGCCAGACGAGAAAGCGATGGTGCGTTCGATGCTCGCTGAATCGCTGGTGGCCGTGGTGTCGCAGACACTGATCAAGAAGATTGGCGGCGGGCGCATTGCCGCGCACGAAATCATGCTGGGGACATCTGCGATCAGGAATTTGATCCGCGAGAACAAGGTGGCGCAGATGTTCTCGTCGATTCAGTCGGGCGGGTCGTTGGGGATGCAGACGCTGGATATGAGCTTGAAGGAATTGGTGAACAGAGGGTTGATCAGTCGAGATCATGCGCGGGAGAAGGCGCGGTCACCGGATGGTTTTTGAGGGATAGTGCTACCTGTGGCGAGGGAGCTTGCTCCCGCTGGGCTGCAAAGCAGCCCCAAAAATCTGGGAGCGCTGCGCACTCCAGCGGGAGCAAGCTCCCTCGCCACAAGTGTTCGGCTTCAGACGAGCACTTGGCTAATCAGCGCTGAACAACCCGCAACGCGTTCTGTTCTTTTGGCAGTACGCGCTTGGCAACCACGTAGTGCTTTTCCCAGTACGGCTTCTTCAGGGTGTCGATGGAAACCGACTTGCCACGACGCGGTGCGTGGATGAAGCGGTCGTTGCCCAGGTAGATGGCAACATGATTGACTCGACGGCTCTTGATGTTGAAGAAAATCAGGTCGCCCGGCTTCAGGTCTTCGCGATCCACTTTCTCGCCATGACCCTTGGCCATGGCATTGGACGTGCGAGGCAGGTCAAAGGTGGCGTCGTTGAACGCATACTTCACCAGACCGCTGCAATCGAAGCCTTTGCTCGGGCTGCTGCCGCCCCAACGGTACGGCGTACCCAGGACGTTCACAGCGCGGCTCAGCACATTGCTGCTTTCCTTGGATGCCATAGGTGGCACCAGGCTGCTTTTGCTGGTCAACTCTGGAGCGGTTTTGACCGATTTACTGCTTTTGCTGGAAGGGGCAGAAGCGTGGGATTTTGGGGTGTAACCATTAACGTTTGGAAGACGTTGCTCACGATTGGTGGCGTGGGCGGCCAGTGGCATCAAAAGGCAAATGGTTAGCCATGTCTTTAAAAATGAACGCATTAAGCAAGGCTCGGATAGGTGAACGCGCAACTTTATAACAGCTTTTTTTGCCGTTCCGAGGCCGTTGGTCGATTCAACCCGGAGGTCAACGGAACCAATCAAGCGGCATTTGGGTGAAATTGTCGGACAGAAGTCAGGTGCTATAAGGCTTTGGCGGGAATGACAGTAGCATTTGCCATACGTCGGGTGCCTGTAAAAAAGTCACAAAGAATTCAAGAATATTTATCTATCGTGTGAAACGAGGTTATCCATGAACCCCTATCAACAAACTGTTCAGCAGCAAGATACGCACAGCAAAGTCATCGGTTATTTGCTGTGGGTTTTTGGTTTTACCGGTGCTCACCGCTTCTATTACGGAAAGCCGGTGACCGGAACGATCTGGTTCTTCACCTTTGGATTGCTGGGGATTGGCTGGCTCATCGACCTGTTCCTGATTCCGGCAATGGACCGCGAGGCTGATTTTCGGTTTACCGCAGGGCCGATCGAATACAACGTGGCGTGGATTCTGCTGACGTTTCTCGGCGTATTCGGTGTGCACCGGATGTATCAGGGGAAATGGATCAGCGGGCTGCTGTACCTGGTGACGGGCGGGTTGTTCTTTTTGGGAGTGCTGTATGACTTCTGGACGCTGAATGATCAGGTTTCGGTGCGTAACGCCCAGAATCGCGGCGCCTTTTAAGTAAGCCATCGCTAGCAGGCTAGCTCCCACAGGGGATTTGTGTTGTTCACAGATCCTGTGTGGGAGCTAGCCTGCTAGCGATTGGGGCAACGCGGTCTTAAGCCTGGTGGCTGATCCGTCCGTCCACCAGGGTGTAACGCACTACGCCCGGCAGGCTGTGGCCAATGAACGGGCAGTTCTCGCCTTTCGACAGCCAGGTTTCACCCGCGACGGTCGAAGCCGCAGGGTCGAACAGCACGATATCCGCCGCACCACCCACCGCCAATTTGCCCGCCGGCAGGCGCAAGGCCTCGGCAGGACCGGCACTGAGGCGTGCCAGCAGCGTCGGCAAATCCAGCAAGCCGTCTTCCACCAGTGTCATCGCCAGGGGCAGCAGCAATTCAACACTGCTGATGCCCGGTTCGGTCGCGCCGAACGGTGCCAGTTTGGCGTCACGCTCGTGGGGTTGGTGGTGGCTGGAAATGGCCGAGATCACCCCTGACTTCACCGCAGCACGCAGGCCATCGCGGTCGGCGCGGGTGCGCAGCGGCGGCTGGACGTGATACAGGCTGCTGAAATCGATCAGCGCTTCGTCGGTCAGGATCAATTGATACAGCGCCACGTCCGCCGTGACGTTCAGGCCGCGAGCCTGAGCCTGGGCAATCAGTTCCACGCCACGGGCGCTGGTGAGCTGGCTGAAGTGCGCGCGCACGCCACTTTGCTCGACCAGAAGCAGGTCTCGGGCCAGAGCCACGGTTTCGGCGCTTTCCGGAATGCCCGGCAGGCCAAGGAAACTGGCAGTCGGGCCTTCGTGGGCCAGTCCGCCTTCGGCGAGGTCGTGATCCTGGGAGTTGAAAATCACCGTCAGGTCGAAGGTAGCCGCGTACTCCAGCGCCCGACACAGGGTGCGGGTGTTGCGGAAACTCTCCAGACCATTGCCGAAGGCCACGCAACCGGCATCGCGCAGGGCGACCAGTTCTGCCAGCTGTTCGCCGTCCAGGCCTTTGCTCAGGGCGCCGATCGGGAAGACTTTGGTGTTGCCGGCCTCACGGGCGCGGTCGAGGATCAGTTCGGCCACGGCCGAGGTGTCCAGCACCGGTTTGGTTTTTGGCGGACAGCACAGGCTGGTAACGCCACCGGCCGCGGCGGCGCGGGTTTCGCTGACGATCGAGCCTTTACGGCTGTAACCCGGCTCGCGCAGGGCGACGTTGAGGTCGACCAGGCCAGGCGCGGCCACCAGGCCTTGGGCGTCGAGGGTGTCGACGGCGACAAAACCGGCCGGTGCGGCGCCAAGGGCGACGATCTTGCAGGCTTCGATATGAATGTCGGTCACTTGATCCAGGCCGCTGCTTGGATCGATGACGCGTGCGCCGAGAATGCTGAGCTTCACTGGGCGTTCTCCTGCTCGAATTGGCGCTGGGCTGTCTGCCCGCTCATGGCCATGGACAGCACGGCCATACGAATCGCGATGCCGTAGGTGACCTGGTTGAGGATCACCGAGTGCGGACCGTCGGCCACCGCCGACTCAATCTCCACGCCGCGGTTGATCGGCCCCGGGTGCATGACGATGCAATCGGGTTTGGCCCCGGCCAGGCGCGCGGTGGTCAGGCCGAACAGGCGGTAGAACTCACCTTCGCTCGGCAGCAGGCCACCGGTCATGCGCTCACGCTGCAAGCGCAGCATGATCACCACGTCGACGTCTTTCAGGCCTTCGGTCATGTCGGTGTAAACCTTCACACCGTATTGCTCGATGCCGATCGGCAGCAGGGTTTTCGGTGCAATCACGCGAATGTCCGGGCAGCCGAGGGTTTTCAGCGCCAGCATGTTCGAGCGTGCGACCCGCGAGTGCAGGATGTCACCGACGATGGCCACCGAGAGGTTTTCGAAGCCACCCTTGTGCCGGCGAATGGTGAGCATGTCGAGCATGCCCTGGGTCGGGTGCGCGTGACGGCCGTCGCCACCGTTGATGATTGCCACTTGCGGGCACACATGCTCGGCGATGAAGTGCGCGGCGCCGGAGTCACCGTGGCGCACAACGAACATGTCGGCAGCCATGGCTTCAAGATTGCGCAGGGTATCGAGCAGGGTTTCCCCCTTGCTTGCCGACGATGTCGACACGTTCAGGGTAATCACGTCTGCCGACAGGCGCTGGGCCGCCAGTTCGAAGGTGGTGCGGGTGCGGGTCGAGTTCTCGAAGAACACGTTGCACACGGTCTTGCCGCGCAACAACGGGACTTTTTTCACAGCCCGTGCGCCCACTTCGAGGAAGGAGTCGGCAGTGTCGAGGATTTCCGTCAGCAACTCGCGGCGCAAACCGTCGAGCGAGAGGAAGTGACGCAGCTGGCCCTGATCATTGAGCTGCAGCGGGCGCTTGGTTTCTAGAGGCGTCATCGCGAGGGGGACTCTCAATAGGGCGAATTAAAGGGCGAGGTCTTGCAGTTCGAGCGCAAGCTCCGGACCGGACAGCTTCACGCGCTCGTGGGCGGCCAGCGACAGGGTCGCACCGACCACGTTCGGACGGATCGGCAGTTCGCCGGCGTCCAGGTCTAGCAGGCACACCAGCGTCACGCTGGCCGGACGGCCGTAGTCGAACAATTCATTCAGGGCGGCGCGGACGGTCCGGCCGCTCATCAGCACGTCATCGATCAGCACCAGGTGCTGGCCTTCGATTTCGAACGGTAGCGCCGAAGGGCGCACTTGCGGGTGCAGGCCGTTCTGGCTGAAGTCGTCGCGATAGAAGGAAACATCCAGGGTGCCGAGGGGCTCGTCGCTGCCCAGTTCCTTGAGCAAGGCCTGGGCGACCCAGACGCCGCCGGTACGAATGCCGATGTAGCGCGGTTCGCTGATAGCACGGTGTTCCAGATGGGCCTTTAGACGCGTGGCCATCTGGCTGATCAGTTCGGCGGGATTGGGCAGGCTCATGGTTGCTCCTTCTTGGGCCCGAGCCGGTGCTGCTTCAACGGCAGGCTCGGGTTGTAGCTAAGAGAGGCGTGTAAACGACTCGTCAGGATTCGAACAATGCAGTGTTTGCGTCGAGCCAGCCTTGCAGCAGCAGGGCGGCGGCGATGGCGTCGACCGGGTTGTCGCGGTAGCTGCCCTTTTGTCCGCCGCGATCACGTCGCTCGCCTTTGGCTTCAAAGGTCGTCAGGCGTTCATCGTGGGTGTAGAAGGGCAGGTTGAAACGGCCGTTCAAACGGCGGGCGAACTTTTCGGCTCGCAGGCACATGTCGCTCGGTGTGCCGTCCATGTTCAATGGCAGGCCAACCACCACGGCATCGGGTTTCCACTCTTTAATGAGGGCCTCGACCTGGTTCCAGTCAGGAATGCCGTTCTGCGCTTTCAAGGTGCACAGCTCACGGGCCTGGCCGGTGATCACCTGGCCGACCGCAACGCCGATCTGTTTGGTGCCGTAGTCGAATCCGAGAATCAGCCGCAGGGCCATCAGGCGTGCCCCGCCTGGCTGGTGAGCAGGCTGAGATTGACGCCCAGGTGTTTGGCGGCCGCTTCCAGGCGCATTTCGCTGCTGGTATTGAACAGGATGTCGGCGTCGAAGGGGCAATTCAGCCAGGCGTTCTGGGCCAGTTCGGCCTCCAGTTGACCGGCTTCCCAGCCCGCATAACCGAGGGCAATCAGGCTTTTAGCCGGACCGACACCGTCAGCGATGGCGAACAATACGTCCTGAGAGGTCGACAGGGACAATTCGTCCTCCAGATCAACGGTTGCCTGGAAGCTCAGACCTTTAGGGTGCAGCACAAAACCGCGATCGGTCTGTACCGGGCCACCAATGAAGATCGGCACATGCTGGCAGAGCGCTGGCGGCTCGATGTCCGGGCGCAATTGCTCAAGAATATCGGCCAGGCTCAGGTCTTGCGGACGGTTGATCACCAGCCCCATGGCACCATTGGCCGAGTGCTCGACGATATAGGTCAAGGTGTGCGCAAAGTTCGGGTCGGCCATGTGTGGCATGGCGATCAGGAATTGATGCTTGAGGTAGCTGGGGCTGACGTTTTTCATGAGCGCTAGTGTGGCGTTCGAGGGGCGAACTGACAAGCTGGGGAGTGATGTTTGCTTGAGATTGGTCGCTGGTTCGCATGGTCAAACGGGTGTAACGCGGTCCTGTAGGAGCCGGCTTGCTGGCGAATGCGATTTCAAGGACGCCATCGCCAGCAAGCCGGCTCCTACAGGTCATAGGCCCATCAGTTGCTGGACAGTCGATCGCCGCGGGCAAACTTCCAGGTGCGGATGATTTCCAGGCGGTCGATGTCCGACAGGTCGCCGGTAAACGGTGCAAAAGGCGCCGCCAGTCGCACAATCCGCTGGGCCGCCTGATCCAGCAGCGGTTGCCCGGAAGATTCCAGCACCAGCACTTCATACAACGAGCCGTCGCGGTTGATCGAAACCATCAGGCGCAGGTTGCCGTAGATCTGTTTGCGCCGTGCTTCGTCGGGGTAATTGAGGTTGCCGATACGCTCGACCTTCTTGCGCCATTCGTCTTTGTACCAGGCGCCCTTGTCGCGCATGGTCGAGGCGGCGCTCAGGCGGTGGATGCGCGGGCGCTTGGCGTACAGCTGTTGTTCGGCCGCCAGTTCCGCTTCGAGGCTGGCGATGTCGCTGGACAACTGCTCGCTGTCGAACGTCGGCGCCTGGACCATGGGTTTGGCTTCGGTCTTGGGCTCTTCGGTCTTGGCGGGGGCTTTTTTCGGTTTTGGCGCGATGGTGGTCACGGCAGCCTTTGGCGGCGCTTGCTGCACTTCTGGCTTGGCGGCCGGTGGTGGCGTGACCTTCTGTACTTTGTTGTCCTGGAAGGGCGCGACCTCGGTGGTCTTGGGAATCGCCTTTTTATCCAGGGTGCCGCTGCCTTGCTGATTTTCCTGGGCGAGGAAGTCGGCTTTTTCAGGCTTTTTTTCGCTTTTGAACGTGGCGAGGGTGATTTCCAGGGTTTTGCTGATCTGCTTGGGCTCGACCACTGCAAACCCGACGCCCAGCAACAGCGCCAAGTGGATCAGCGCCGCGAGAAACAGGGTAAAACCGAGGCGATCGGCCGGGCGCACGCCACGGTGGGCGAGTTCTGCGGGCAGATCGGACGGGAGTGTCATGACAAGGAAACCAACATCGCGTTTTTCACAGGCCGGGCATGATAACGCAATGTGGGTTCTTCATCGGCTGTTCTATATCAACGCGCTTTGAGCTTCTGATCGATGGCATCCATGAGCATGCCGCCGATGTCGGTGCCAAACGCGTTGTCAATCTCGCGAATGCACGTCGGGCTGGTGACGTTGATTTCGGTCAGGTGCTCGCCGATCACGTCCAGGCCAACGAACAGCAGGCCTTTTTCACGCAGGGTCGGGCCGACTTGTGCGGCGATCCAGCGATCCTTGTCGGTCAGCGGGCGCGCTTCGCCACGGCCACCGGCCGCCAGGTTGCCACGGGTTTCGCCCGCTGCGGGAATGCGCGCCAGGCAGTAGTCCACCGGCTCGCCGTCGATCATCAGGATGCGTTTGTCGCCGTCCTTGATCGCCGGCAGGTAGGCCTGGCCCATGATCTGCTGGGCGCCGAGGGCGGTCAGGGTTTCGAGGATCACCGAAAGGTTCGGGTCGCCAGCGCGATGACGGAAGATCGACGTGCCGCCCATGCCGTCCAGCGGCTTGAGGATCACATCGCCGTGTTTGGCGGCGAATTCACGCAGCACGTCGGCACGGCGGCTGACCACGGTCGGCGGCGTGCACTGCGGGAACAGCGTAGCGAACAGCTTTTCGTTGCAGTCACGCAGGCTTTGCGGCTTGTTGACGACCAGCACGCCGGCGCGCTCGGCCTGTTCCAGCAGATAAGTGGAGTAGACGAATTCCATGTCGAACGGCGGATCCTTGCGCATCAGGATCACGTCCAGATCGCTCAGCAACGCATCGCTTTCGGCGCCCAGTTCGAACCATTTTTCCGGGTTGGCGAACACCTGCAACGGCCGCATCCGCGCCCGGGCCTGGCCTTCGGCCTGGTACAGGTCGCGCTGCTCCATATAGAACAGTTCCCAGCCACGCTTCTGCGCGGCCAGCAGCATGGCCAGCGAGCTATCCTTTTTATAGGAGATGCTGGCGATAGGGTCCATGACAATCCCGACGCGAACGCTCATTGGGTTTTCCTCGAAATTTGGGGGGGCGAGAACCGCTTTTCTGTAGGAGCGAGCATGCTCGCGATGAACCCAAGAACACCGCGGGGTGTCAGGTTTCCCGCGTCATCGTTGACGTCAATCGCGAGCATGCCCGCTCCTACAGTTAATAGAAGCAGTGCCGTATAAAAGTGGCGTCAGAGTGGCGCTGAGTGTGTTCCCGGTCAAGGAAAAACCACCTTGAGGGTCGGCCGATAGATTGGTACTGGAGACTGTGCTAAAAAGACTGCCGAGTGGTACAGGCCCTTGAGTATCAAGGGCTTCGAGCCGCGTTAGCCGGCAAACGGACAATTTGTTTCGCAAAGGCGACGGTAGAGCATTTTATGGAACAGCAAACCAGCGCCTTGAAGGTCATGGTGATCGACGATTCGAAGACGATTCGCCGCACCGCCGAAACGCTGCTCAAGAATGTGGGTTGTGAGGTCATCACGGCTATCGACGGTTTCGATGCCCTGGCCAAGATTGTCGATAACCACCCAGGCATCATCTTTGTCGACATCATGATGCCGCGCCTGGATGGCTACCAGACCTGCGCCCTGATCAAGAACAACAGCGCGTTCAAGTCCACGCCAGTGATTATGCTGTCGTCCAAGGACGGGCTGTTCGACAAGGCCAAGGGGCGCATCGTCGGCTCCGATCAGTTTTTGACCAAGCCGTTCAGCAAGGAAGAATTGCTTGATGCGATCCAGGCCCATGTGCCGGGGTTCGCCGCTGTATTGCCGCAGTAGGACACGCACAGTGATGCTCGGCCAACGGGTCCGGCGTCGACAAAAATGGGGAAGACCATGGCACGTATTCTGATCGTCGATGATTCGCCGACCGAAATGTACAAACTGACCGGCATGCTGGAAAAGCACGGTCATGAAGTGTTGAAAGCCGAAAACGGTGCCGACGGCGTTGCGCTGGCCCGTCAGGAAAAGCCCGACGCGGTCCTGATGGACATCGTCATGCCCGGCCTCAATGGTTTCCAGGCGACCCGTCAGCTGACCAAAGACCCGGACACCGGGCACATCCCGGTGATCATCATCACCACCAAGGATCAGGAAACCGACAAGGTCTGGGGCACGCGCCAGGGCGCCAAGGATTACCTGACCAAGCCGGTCGATGAAGAAACCCTGATCAAGACCTTGAACAACGTACTGGCCGGTTGATCGGTCGCCCATGAACGAATCGCTGACGGCTTTCGAGCTGCTGCTGCAGATCGACCAGCGCTGTCGTTTGCTGGCGGCGGACTTGCCGTCCCAGCCGACTCGACGGGACAGTTGGAGCGGCATCGGTTTTCGCCTGGGCGAGCACTGGTACGTGGCTCCCATGAGGGAAGTCTGCGAGGTGCTGCACGAACCACGCTTCACTCAGCTGCCGGGGGTCAAACCCTGGGTCAAGGGTGTCGCCAATTTGCGCGGACGCTTGCTGCCGATCATGGATCTGGGGGGCTTCTTCGGGCATGAGCAGTCGGCGGCGCGCAGGCAACGGCGGGTGTTGGTGGTCGAGCATGAGGATGTGTTTGCCGGGCTGATGGTCGATGAGGTCTTCGGCCTCCAGCACTTTGCCCAGGACAGCCTGGAGCCGGTGTCGGCAGATGATTTGCGGGGGCCGATGTCGACGTTCGTCAAAGGGCGTTTTCAGCGTGAGCAGTGCTGGCAGGTGTTCAGCCCGTTTGCGTTGGCGCAGTCCCAAGGGTTCATGAACGTCGCGTTGTAACTGCGACCCTTGTAGGAGCGAGCTTGCTCGCGATGGTGGATCAGTCGACACCCATGTGGCTGACATCCATCGCGAGCAAGCTCGCTCCTACAGGGATTTCGGCAAGCTGCGCAAGTGTGGGTTAACAGGCGAGTACCGATGACAAAAGCAAAAGCAGGCAAGCCAATGGAAGGGTCGCGCAGCCGGTCGCAGATTATCGTGCTGTTCATCGCGCTGATCATCTTCATCATGCTGCTGTTCGCCAACTTCGCGTACCTCAACACCCAGGCCACCTACGATAAACAGTACATCGGCCACGCCGGCGAGCTGCGCGTGCTGTCCCAGCGCATCGCCAAGAATGCCACCGAGGCTGCCGCCGGCAAGGCCGCTGCATTCAAATTGCTTAGCGACGCGCGCAACGATTTCGCCTTGCGCTGGGGTTATCTGAAGAAGGGTGACCCGTCCACCGGCCTGCCTCCGGCACCGTCCGCCGTGCGCCCTGAAATGCGGGCCGTGCAGCAGGACTGGGATCGCCTGCTGAAAAACACCGACGCCATTCTCTCCAGCGAACAGACCGTGCTGTCGCTGCATCAAGTCGCTGCGACACTGGCCGAAACCGTGCCGCAGTTGCAGGTCGAGTACGAAAAAGTCGTCGAGACCCTTTTGCAACGAGGTGCGCCCGCCGCGCAGGTGGCGATGGCCCAGCGTCAGTCGTTGCTGGCCGAGCGGATTCTGGGTGCGGTGAACACCGTGTTGTCCGGCGACGAAAACTCGCAACAGGCCGCCGACGTCTTCGGCCGTGATGCGGCGCAGTTCGGCAAAGTGCTCAACGGCATGCTCCAGGGCGACCCGGCGCTCAAGGTCAGCCAGGTGGAAGACCGCGATGCCCGTGCGCGGCTCCAGGAGATTTCCGAGCTGTTCGAATTCGTCTCGGGCTCGGTGGATGAAATCCTCGAAACTTCGCCGGAGCTGTTCAAGGTCCGGGAGTCGGCGACCAATATTTTCAGCCTGTCGCAAACCCTGCTCGACGAAGCCTCGCAGCTGGCCGGTGGTTTCGAAAACTTCGCCGGCGGACGCGACACCCATACCATCGGCGGCTATGTGCTGGGCTTGGCGGCGCTGATGTCGATCATCCTCATCGGTCTGGTGATGGTCCGTGAAACCAATCGCCAACTGCGCGAAACCGCCGAAAAAAACGAGCGCAACCAGAACGCGATCATGCGCCTGCTCGATGAAATCGAAGACCTGGCCGATGGCGACCTGACGGTAACAGCCTCGGTGACGGAAGATTTCACCGGCACCATTGCCGACTCGATCAATTACTCCGTGGACCAATTGCGTGATCTGGTGGCGACCATCAACCTCACCGCTGGCCAGGTCGCCGCTGCCGTGCAGGAAACCCAGGCCACCGCCATGCACCTGGCCCAAGCCTCGGAACATCAGGCCCAGCAGATTTCCGAAGCGTCCACGGCGATCAACGACATGGCCGAATCCATCGACCAGGTGTCGGCCAACGCCGCTGAATCCTCGGCGGTGGCCGAGCGCTCCGTGGAAATCGCCAACAAGGGCAACGAGGTGGTGCACAACACCATCCACGGCATGGACAACATTCGCGAGCAGATTCAGGACACCGCCAAGCGCATCAAGCGTCTGGGTGAGTCCTCTCAGGAAATCGGCGACATTGTCAGCCTGATCGATGACATTGCCGATCAGACCAACATCCTCGCCCTCAACGCCGCGATCCAGGCTTCCATGGCGGGCGATGCCGGGCGCGGTTTTGCCGTGGTCGCCGATGAAGTGCAGCGTCTGGCCGAGCGCTCGTCGGCCGCGACCCGGCAGATCGAAACCCTGGTGCGGGCAATCCAGACCGACACCAACGAAGCGGTCATCTCCATGGAGCAGACCACCACCGAGGTGGTGCGCGGCGCGCGACTGGCGCAGGATGCCGGGGTGGCCCTGGAAGAAATCGAAGGCGTCTCCAAGACCCTGGCGGCGCTGATCCAGAGCATTTCCAATGCCGCACAGCAGCAGACAACGTCGGCCGGGCAGATTTCCCTGACGATGAACGTGATCCAGCAGATCACCACACAGACGTCGTCTGGCTCCTCCGCCACGGCCGAGAGCATCGGCAACCTGGCGAAAATGGCCAGTCAGTTACGCCGGTCGGTGTCCGGCTTCACCTTGCCGGCGGCCAAGGCGCAGGTTGTGGATAAAGCTTGAACCGCCCATGGGTATCTGAATTGTGATTGGAGTGGTTATGGGTGATCGGCACGACTATGTGGCCCTGGAGTGGGTCAAAGGCGAGATTGCCGAAACGCTGAAGCAGGCTCATCACGCGATCGAAACCGTGCTCGATGACCCGCAGGCGACGCACGCGCTGGATGAAAGCCTTTCGTGCATCCATCAGGTTCACGGCAGTTTGCAGATGGTCGAGTTCTACGGCGCGGCCTTGCTCGCCGAAGAGATGGAACAGCTCGCCCTGGCCTTGCAGGACAATCGCGTGAGCCATCGCGACGAGGCGTTGCACCTGTTGATGCAGGCCTTGGGGCAATTGCCGATTTATCTGGATCGGATACAAGGCGCACGCCGCGATCTGCCGCTGGTTGTGCTGCCGCTGATCAACGATCTGCGCAGTGCCCGTGGCGAAAACCTGTTGTCGGAAACCAGTCTGTTCAGCCCACAACTGCCCGACTTACCGTCGCTGACGGATGAGGCGCTGGCACAGCTCGAGCCGGTGGATTTCCCCAGTGTGGTGCGCAAGCTGCGGCAGATGTTGCAGATGGCATTGGTGGGGTTTCTGCGTGAGCAGGACAGCGAAACCAACCTCGATTACCTGGCCAAAGTCTTCGCCCGCCTCGAAGGCGTGTCCGGCAACGCACCCTTGAGCCCGTTGTGGCAGATCGCTTCGGCGTTGGTCGAAGGCATGCGGAGCGGCGTGATCGCCAACAGCCCGGCACTGCGCAGTCTGTTCAAGGACGCCGACAAGGAACTCAAGCGCCTGCTCGAACAGGGCATGCGCGGCATCAATCAGCCGGCACCGCCGGAGTTGCTCAAGAGCTTGCTGTTCTACATAGCCAAGGCCGAACATCCCACCGGGCAGATGCTGACCATGAAAGAACGCTACTCACTGGACGACGCGCTGCCCGACAGCGCGATGGTCGATGAAGAACGCGCGCGGCTGGCCGGTCCCGACCGCGACGCCATGCGCTCGGTGCTGGCGGCACTCTGCGAAGAGCTGGTGCGGGTCAAGGAGCGCCTGGACCTGTTCGTACGCAGCGACCGCCAGCACACCTCCGATCTCGACAGCCTGCTGGCGCCTTTGCGGCAGATTGCCGACACCCTGGCGGTGCTGGGTTTCGGCCAGCCGCGCAAGGTCATCATCGATCAACTGGCGGTGGTGCTGAGCCTCGCCCAGGGCCAGCGTGCGCCGGATGACGCGATCCTCATGGACGTCGCCGGGGCGCTGCTCTACGTCGAAGCGACGCTGGCCGGCATGGTCGGCACCGTGGAACCCGAGAGCCAGGAAGACAGTCGCCTGCCGACCACTGACCTGACGCAGATCCACCAGATCGTGATCAAGGAGGCCCGCATCTGCTTGCAGCAGGCCAAGGACATGATCGTCGACTACATCGACGCGGACTGGGACTGCCAGCATTTGCAGGCATTGCCGGCCTTGCTGACTCAGGTGCGTGGCGCGCTGGCGATGATTCCGCTGAGCCGTGCGGCGAGCCTGGTCGAGACCTGCAATCACTTCATTCGCGAGCATTTGCTGCTTGAGCCGGGTCAACCGGGTTGGCAGGAACTGGACAACCTCGCCGACGTGATCACCAGCATCGAGTATTACCTTGAGCGTCTCAGCGATGACCCGGAAGCGCCTGGCGAAAGTGTGCTCGACGTCGCGGAAAAAGGTCTCGCGACCCTCGGCTTTTTCCCCAGCGAGCAACATGTACCGGTACTGGATGATGTGCTGAGCCCCAGTGAAGCGCAGTCCATGCAACTGATGCAGGAACTGGATGATCCGCAGCTCGTTCAGACCCTGGCCGACATGCTCGCCAGCCCGGTATCGTCGTTGAACCCTCCCGCGCTGAACACGCCGGGCAGCCTGTTGCCGCCTCCCGCCGGTGAGGAGCCGGTGGACGAGGAGCTGCGGGAAGTCTTCCTGGAAGAAACCGACGAAGTCCTGGAAATCCTTCGCGAATACCTGCCGCGCTGGTCGATCAACCCCGACAACCGCTCGGACCTCAGTGAACTGCGTCGCGCCTTTCATACGCTCAAGGGCAGCGGCCGGATGGTGCGCGCGCTGGTGCTTGGCGAGCTGGCCTGGGCGGTGGAAAACCTGCTCAACCGCGTGCTGGAGCACAGCGTCGAACCGGGTGCCACGGTGCAACAGCTGATCGGCGATGTGCTGAACCTGCTGCCGGGGCTGGTGGCCGAATACGCCGCGAACACCCAGCGTCAGCGCAACGATGTCGATCAGTTGGCCGCCCGCGCCCATGCCTTGGCCAAGGGTGCCGAGCCGGTGTCCGACGAGGACACGCAAGACGTGTCGGCGCTCGATCCGTTGTTGCTGGAGATCTTCCGCAAGGAGGCCGAAACCCATCTCGGCAGCCTTGACCGCTTCCTCGAGCAGGCCGCCGAACACGTGCCGTTGCAGGCCAGCGACGAGTTGCAACGGGCCTTGCACACCCTCAAGGGCAGCGCCTCCATGGCGGGTGTCCTGCCGATTGCCGAACTGGCGACGCCGCTGGATCAGTTGGCCAGGGAATACAAGGCGCATCGGATTGCCCTGGACCTGGACGAAGTCGAATTGTTGCTGGAAGCCGAAGGGCTGTTTCACTTGGGTTTGCGTCAACTCAAGCGCGATCCGCTGGCGACAATTCCTGGTGCCCAGCGCGTGATCGAGCAGGCCAGGGCCTTGCTGGCCGAACGTCTGGAAACCCACCTGAGCGAGCCAAACACCGGGCTGCGCCTCAAGCGTGATCCGCAGTTGATCAACAACTTCCTCGCCCAGGGTATGGACATTCTGCTGGACGCCGAAAGCCTGTTGGAGCGTTGGCAGCAACACCCCGGCGAGCGTCAGGAACTCAGCGCGCTGCTGGACGAACTGACCACCCTGGGCGAAAGCGCGCACCTGGCCGACCTGCATCCGGTGGATGAATTATGCGAAGCCTTGCTCGACCTCTACGGCGCTGTGGAAGAAAGCAGCCTGGCGGTCAGCGAACGGTTTTTCCAGGAGGCGCAGGGGGCCCACGAGGCGCTGATCAACATGCTCGACGAACTGGCCGCGGGCCAGGAAGTCAGCCCGCAACCGCAGCGGATCAGGGCTTTGCGCGACTTGCTCGATGAAGGCCTCGATCCATCGGCCATGGGCCTGATTCGCAGCGACGGCAGCCGCACCCTGAGCATCCGTGAATTGGGCGACGCCACAGCGGATCTGGCACGTTCCAATGTAGGAGCTGGCTTGCCAGCGATGGACGTCAGCGAAGTCGCGTTTCCATTGGAAGAACACGGTGCCGGTGAGTCCTTCGCTGGCAAGCCAGCTCCTACAGAGGGCCGAGCGGCCGGGCTGGACGATGAAATCGTCGAGATTTTTCTCGAAGAAGCGGTGGATATTCTCGAAAGCGCCGGCCAGGCCTTGCAACGCTGGCTGCGCGATCCGGACAACGCCGCGCCGCTGTCCTCCCTGCAACGGGACTTGCACACCCTCAAGGGCGGGGCGCGCATGGCCGAAGTCGGGCCGGTCGGTGACCTGGCCCATGAACTGGAGAGCCTTTACGAAGGCCTGGTCGATCGCCGCTACGCTTTCAGTAACGCGCTGGCCTTGCTGCTGCAACAGAGCCATGACCGCTTGGCACTGTATCTGGAACAGCTGCAACGCAATCAGTCCCTGAGCGGCAGCGAAGAGCTGATTGAGTCCATCCGCGCCTACCGTCAGGGGCACGCGGGCAACGCCGACGTGAGCGAACCCGCCGCCAGTAACGACTCGCCGGGCCATGATCCCGAGCTGCTGGAGATCTTCCTGGAGGAAGGTTTCGACATTATCGAAAGCTCAGGTGCAGCCCTGGCACGTTGGCAGGCGCAGCCTTCGAACCGTCAGGAAGTGGAAACCCTGCTGCGCGACCTGCACACCCTCAAGGGCGGCGCGCGGATGGTGGAAATCACCGCGATCGGTGATCTGGCCCATGAACTGGAGTTTCTCTACGAAGGCTTGTCCACCGGCATATTGCAGCCGACCCCACCGTTGTTTGCACTGTTGCAGCGCAGCCATGACCGGCTCGCCCAAATGCTCGATGCCGCCCGCGCCGGCGAGCCGATGCCACCGGCCGATCGCCTGATCGACGCAATCAAGAATTTCAGCCACCCGGCCGTGCCGCAAACATCTGTTGCACCCGCCACAGCAAAACCCGAACCGCTGGCACCGCAACAGGATGTCGGTGCGGACATGGTCAAAGTCTCGGCGGAGCTGCTCGATGATCTGGTCAACCTGGCCGGCGAAACGTCGATTTTTCGTGGCCGGATCGAACAACAGGTCAGCGATGCGCAGATCGCGCTGAACGAGATGGAAACCACCATCGAGCGGATGCGCGACCAGTTGCGCCGTCTCGACACCGAAACCCAGGGGCGCATTCTCAGTCGTCAGCACGTCGACGCGGAGCGTCTGGGCTACGAAGACTTCGACCCGTTGGAAATGGACCGTCATTCACAGTTGCAGCAATTGTCCCGCGCATTATTCGAATCCGCGTCCGACCTGCTCGACCTCAAGGAAACCCTCGATCGGCGCAATCAGGACGCGGAAAACCTGTTGCAGCAGCAGGGCCGCATCAACACGGAATTGCAGGAAGGCCTGATGCGCTCGCGCATGGTGCCGTTCGAGCGGATGCTGCCGCGTTTGCAGCGCATCGTCCGCCAGGTGGCCAGCGAGCTGGGCAAGGACGTGGATTTCATCGTCGATAACGCCGAAGGCGAGATGGATCGCAACGTGCTTGAACGCATGGCCGCGCCGCTGGAGCACATGCTGCGCAACGCGGTCGACCATGGCCTGGAGTCCGCCGAGGCTCGGTTGGCGGCGGGGAAACCGGCTAAGGGCAAGATCACCCTCGACCTGCTGCGCGAGGGCGGCGACATCATTTTCGACATCCGCGATGACGGCGCCGGTGTGCCGCTCGAAGCGGTGCGGCGCAAGGCGATCAAGCGCGGCCTGCTCGCCGCAGACAGTGTCATCAGCGATCACGACGTGTTGCAGTTCATCCTGCAACCGGGGTTTTCCACCGCCGAGAAAATCACCCAGATCTCTGGGCGCGGCGTCGGCATGGACGTGGTACACGAAGAGGTGCGGCAACTGGGTGGGACCATGAGCATCGATTCGGTGCCGGGGCAGGGCGTGCATTTCCGTATTCGCCTGCCGTTTACCGTGTCGGTCAACCGGGCGTTGATGGTGCAAGGTGGCGAGGATCAATACGCGATCCCGCTCAACACCATCGACGGTATCGTCCGCGTACTGCCCAATGAGCTCGAAGGTCATTACCGGCTCGATCCGCCAACCTACGAGTACGCGGGTCAGCGTTATGAGTTGGTTTACCTGGGCGAGTTGCTCAAAACCAGTCCCCGTCCGAAGCTGTTGGGCCAGAGCCTGCCGCTGCCGGTATTGCTGGTGCAGTGCAACGAACGGCACATCGCCGTGCAAGTGGATGCCATGGCCGGCACCCGCGAAATTGTGGTCAAGAGCCTGGGGCCGCAGTTTGCAGCGGTGCAAGGCGTGTCCGGGGCGACGATTCTCGGCGATGGCCGGGTGGTGCTGATTCTGGATTTGCTGGCACCGATCCGCGCCCTGCAAGCCCATGTGCCGCAACGTGCGTCGGGCCACGAGGTCGAGGCCGAGCCACAGCGGCCATTACTGGTGATGGTGGTCGACGATTCGGTCACGGTGCGCAAGGTCACCAGCCGTTTGCTCGAGCGTCATGGCATGAACGTGTTGACCGCCAAAGACGGCGTCGACGCCATGTTGCTGCTCGAAGAGCACATGCCCGACCTGATGCTGCTCGACATCGAGATGCCGCGCATGGATGGCTTCGAGGTCGCGACCCAGGTGCGTAATGACGAACGCCTGCAACACCTGCCGATCATCATGATCACCTCCCGTACCGGCCAGAAACACCGCGACCGCGCCATGGCCATTGGCGTCAACGACTACCTCGGCAAGCCGTACCAGGAATCGGTGCTGCTCGAAAGCATCGCCCTGTGGAGCAAAATTCATGCTTGAGCACCGCACCCGTCACCTCACCGGCCTGCTGCTGCCCCTGTCCGACCGCAACCTGATCTTGCCCAACGTCGCCGTTGCTGAACTGGTCGATTATCAGCAGGGCACGTTCGATCTGGACACACCGCCGTGGTATCTGGGGCGGGTGACTTGGCGCAACCGGCAGATTCCGCTGTTGAGTTTCGAATCGGCCTGTGGCCAGAAAACCGTGATTGGCGAGCGTGCACGCATCGTCATTCTCAATGCCCTTGGCGGTCGTGCGGATCTGAAATTTATCGCCCTGCTGGTGCAGGGCATTCCGCGCTCCTACAAGCTCGACAGTCAGTTGAGTTACGTGGACGTGCCGTTGTGTTCGCTGGAGCAGGCGGCGGTGCAAGTGGGGGATCAAGTGGCCAAGGTGCCGGATCTGTTGGCGCTTGAGGCGTTGCTGGTGGATGCCGGGTTGATCGGCTGATCGCGAGCAAGCTTGCTCCTACAGAGTTATCGGATGTACTCGGCATTGGCGTACAACCGAAATACCTGTAGGAGCTGGCTTGCCAGCGATGGGGCCGCCATGAACGCCGCCCATATTGATCGTTAACCTGAGCGTAACGATCCTCCACTCTGCTTGATTGATACGCCCCACCCAACGCTCCTAAGGTAGCTCCACGACAGCGAACCCGTGGAGTGGTCATGACAACAACAATATCCCCCGACTCGCGATGGACGCGGCGGCGCAGCGAAAAGCAGCGGCGTCTCGAGCTGGTGCGAGGTCTTGCCGACGGCGTGGTGTTTCCCACCGATAACATCGTCGCGGCGCTTGAAGCGCTGATTCTGCCCGGTGACCGCGTGGTGCTCGAAGGCAACAACCAGAAGCAGGCGGACTTCCTTTCCCGCTCCCTGGCCAAGGCCGACCCCGAGAAGCTGCATGACCTGCACATGATCATGCCCAGCGTCGGACGTTCCGAACACCTGGACCTGTTCGAGCGTGGCATCGCCCGCAAGCTCGACTTCTCTTTCGCCGGTACCCAAAGCCTGCGCATCAGCCAGTTGCTTGAAGACGGCCTGCTGGAAATCGGCGCGATCCACACCTACATCGAACTCTACGCACGGCTGGTGGTGGACCTGATTCCCAACGTTGTGCTGTCGGCCGGGTTCATGGCCGACCGCGCCGGCAACATCTACACCGGGCCGAGCACCGAAGACACCCCGGCGCTGATCGAACCGGCGGCCTTCAGCGACGGCATCGTCATCGTCCAGGTCAATCAGCTGGTGGACGACGTCAGCGACCTGCCGCGTGTGGACATTCCCGCCTCCTGGGTCGACTTCGTGGTGGTGGCCGACAAGCCGTTCTATATCGAACCGCTGTTCACCCGCGACCCTCGGCACATCAAGCCCGTGCACGTGCTGATGGCGATGATGGCGATTCGCGGGATCTACGAAAAACACAACGTGCAGTCGCTTAATCACGGCATCGGTTTCAATACCGCTGCCATCGAACTGATCCTGCCGACCTACGGCGAATCCCTCGGCCTCAAAGGCAAGATCTGCCGTAACTGGACCCTCAACCCGCACCCAACACTTATCCCGGCGATTGAAAGTGGCTGGGTCGAAAGCGTGCATTGCTTCGGCACCGAGTTGGGGATGGAGAACTACATTGCGGCGCGGCCGGATGTGTTCTTTACCGGGCGCGACGGCTCCCTGCGTTCCAATCGGATGTTCAGCCAACTGGCCGGGCAATACGCAGTGGACCTGTTCATCGGCGCGACTTTGCAAGTCGATGGCGACGGTCATTCCTCCACCGTTACCCGCGGGCGCCTGGCCGGTTTCGGCGGGGCACCGAACATGGGCCACGACCCGCGCGGTCGCCGCCACGGCACTCCGGCCTGGCTCGACATGCGCAACACCGATGTGGCCGAACCGATGCTCGAGCGCGGCAAGAAACTCGTGGTGCAGATGGTCGAGACCTTCCAGGAGGGCGGCAAACCAACCTTCGTCGAAACCCTCGATGCGGTCGATGTGGCGAAGAAAAGCGGCATGCCGTTGGCGCCGATCATGGTCTACGGCGACGACGTGACCCACCTGTTGACCGAAGAAGGCATCGCCTACCTGTACAAGGCGCGCTCACTGGAAGAGCGCCAGGCGATGATCGCCGCCGTCGCCGGGGTGACCGCCATCGGCCTGCGCCACAACCCCAAAGACACTGCGCGCATGCGCCGCGAAGGCCTGATCGCCTTGCCTGAGGACCTCGGCATCCGCCGCACCGACGCCACTCGCGAGTTGCTCGCGGCAAAAAGTGTGGCCGATCTGGTGGAGTGGTCCGGTGGCCTCTACAACCCGCCCGCCAAGTTCAGGAGCTGGTAATGCGCGCACTTAACCTGCAACCCAAAACCCTGAGCCTGGCCGAATGGCTGGCGGACCTGGCGGTGGACGCGCTGATCGACGAAGCTGATCTGTCGCCGAAACCGGCACTGGTCGACCGTCGCGGCAATGGCGCCCACACCGATTTGCACCTGGGGCTGATGCACGCGTCGGCGCTGTCCTTGTGGTCGGCCTTTAAGGAAATGGCTGAAGCCGCCATCGAGTGCGGCGAGATCGGCTTACCCCTGCGCGAAGCCGTGGGTCGCATCGGTCGCGAAGGCGAGCAAGCCATGCTCGACACCACCGGCGGGGTGAACACCCACCGCGGGGCGATCTGGGCCTTGGGCTTGTTGATCACTGCCGCGGCGCTGGAGCCTCAATCCTGCAGCGCCAATAGCGTGGCGTTACGGGCTGCGCGGTTGGCCCTGCTCGACGATCGTTTTGCTCCACGCCCGCTCAGTCACGGTGTGCAAGTCGCCCAACGCTACGGCGCTCGCGGCGCCCGTGAAGAAGCGCAACTGGGTTTTCCGGCGGTGACCCAACGGGCTCTGCCACAACTGCTGCGCAGTCGCGCCGCCGGCCATGGGGAACAGAACGCCCGGCTCGATGCGCTGCTGGCGATCATGACGAATCTGGCCGACACCTGCGTGCTGTACCGCGCCGGGGAAGAAGGCCTGCATACCATGCAATCCGGCGCTCAAGCGGTGCTCGACGCGGGCGGCACTGCCAGCCTCGCGGGCCGTCGCCGTCTGCATGAACTGGATCAACAACTCATCGCATTGAATGCCTCGCCCGGTGGTGCCGCCGACTTGTTCGCCGCCACTCTGTTGCTCGACCGTATCGAGCGCGACGGCATCCTTCAGGGAGCGTTTTGATGGAAACCTTATCCTTTGAATTCCCCGCCGGGCAGCCGCCACGCGGTCGTACCCTGGTGGGCTGTGTCGGCTCGGGTGATCTGGAAGTGCTGATCGAACCGGGTCAGGCCGGCAAGCTGACGATCAACGTACAGACCTCGGTCAATGGCAGTGAACAACGCTGGCACCATCTGTTCGCACGGATGTTCGACGGCCAGACGCCACCGGCGATGGACATCGATATCCACGATTTCGGCGCGACTCCCGGTGTGGTGCGTCTGCGTCTGGAACAAGGCTTCGAGGAGATCGGCCATGACTGACAGCGCATCCCTGCTCAACAAGCTCAGCTTCGTCGAACTCGGTGCGCGGCAACGGGCCAAGGCGTTGCTCGACGCCGGTACCTTCCGCGAGCTGCTCGACCCCTTTCAGCGGATCATGTCGCCGTGGTTGTCGCGCCAGGGCGTGGTGCCGCAAGCCGACGACGGCGTGGTGATCGCCAAGGGCAATCTCGACGGTTTGCCGGTGGTGATCGCGGCCATCGAAGGGGCGTTCCAGGGCGGCAGCCTCGGTGAAGTCGGCGGAGCAAAAATTGCCGGCGCACTGGAACTGGCCGCCGAAGACAACCGCAACGGCATCCCGACCCGCGCCGTGCTGCTGCTGGAAACCGGCGGCGTGCGCTTGCAGGAAGCCAATCTGGGCCTGGCAGCGATTGCCGACATCCACGCCGCGATTGTCGATTTGCAGCGGTATCAACCCGTGGTCGGTGTGGTGGCGGGCAGTGTCGGTTGCTTTGGTGGCATGTCGATTGCCGCCGGGTTGTGCAGCTATCTGTTGGTGACCCAGGAGGCGCGACTCGGACTGAACGGCCCGCAAGTGATCGAGCAGGAAGCCGGGCTTGAGGAATACGACTCCCGCGACCGGCCTTTCATTTGGAGCCTGACCGGTGGCGAGCAGCGCTTCGCCAGTGGCCTGGTGGACCGCTATGTTGCCGATGACGTGGCGCAGATTCGACAGCAGGTGGGTGAGTTACTCCAGCAAGGTTTGCCGGCGCAACCCCGTAGCCAACAGGTCGAGCTGTTCCTGCAACGGTTGGCGCATCTGGACGCCGAACCGCAAATCGAGCCGTCTGTGGTTCGCGATCTGTACCAAGGAGAACGCCCATGAGTTCGTATTCCCTGCGAGGCTTGAACTGGTTCAACGCCTTGAGCGCCGGGGCGAAAGCGGTCGAAGGTTTACCGGCTTCGCTGAAGGTCGCGGACGGTTCGCTGGGCGATCAGCCGGTGCGTTTCATTGCGGTGGTGGCCGATCCGGAAAACCGATTCGTCCGTGCACGCAACGGAGAGGTGGGCTTGCTCGAAGGCTGGGGCCTGGCCAAGGCCGTGGATGAAGTCATCGCCGCCGATCAGAACAAGGCACACAAACGCGCCCTGATCGCCATCGTCGACGTGCCGAGCCAGGCTTACGGTCGACGCGAAGAAGCCCTCGGCATTCATCAGGCACTGGCCGCTGCGGCGGACAGTTATGCCCGTGCCCGTCTGGCGGGTCATGCGGTGATCGGTTTGCTGGTGGGCAAGGCAATGTCCGGGGCGTTTCTGGCCCACGGCTATCAGGCCAATCGCTTGATCGCCCTGCGCGATCCGGGGGTGATGGTGCACGCCATGGGCAAGGCATCGGCGGCGCGGGTGACCTTGCGCAGCGTCGAAGAACTCGAAGCCCTGGCGGCCAGCGTGCCGCCGATGGCCTATGACATCGACAGCTATGCCAGCCTCGGTCTGCTGTGGGAAACCCTGTCGGTGGAACAGATCGAGCAGCCGACGGCAGCGGATCTGGTGCGGGTGACCGAGTGTCTGTATCAGGCGATTGGCGATGTGGCTGCTGGTGACCGTGAT
This sequence comes from Pseudomonas sp. Irchel s3f7, assembly GCF_900187615.1. GTDB lineage: Bacteria > Pseudomonadota > Gammaproteobacteria > Pseudomonadales > Pseudomonadaceae > Aquipseudomonas. The sequence goes on from NZ_FYDO01000007.1 coordinate 97,143, forward strand.
CTGAGCGGTCGTCTGGGGGCGGCCAATCGGGCGGCGTCGAGCAAGGTTCGCCAATTGCTGAGAGCGCAGTGGTGAGCACGCTATTGGCTCACGACCTGCTGTGGGGCATGACCCCGCAGCAGTTGCCTGTGGATGCGCCTGCCTGGGTGATCGAGTCGATCAGTGCCGGTCAGCCGGTGGTGGTCCGTCGCGCCTTGAGCGCGGCGGGGCAGGTGGCTGTGGGCGTGCGCGGTCCGTTGCGCGAACAGCGATTTGCCGCGTTGATGCAAGTCTCTTCCCTTACGCGGCGGGTGCGGCCTGAAGAGCTTCGCCATGTTCAAGGCCAGCGCGATTTCCCGGCGCTGCGGGCCTTGGCGCAACTGCGCTCGCACCTCGATGACAGTGGTTGGGTCTGGGGCGTCAGCGGCAGCGCCGGGTTCGAGTTGGCCAGTGGATTTGCCGCTTTGCACGAGGGTAGCGACCTCGATCTGATCCTGCGTACGCCGAGTCCGTTGAGTCGTCGCGACGCCCAGGCGTTGGTGGCCGTTCTTGATGCCGTCTTGTGCCGCGTTGACCTGCAATTGCAGACACCGTCGGGCGCCGTTGCCTTGCGCGAATGGGCCGGCACTTCGTCGCGGGTCCTGCTGAAAAGTGCCACCCAAGCCACGCTGGTGACTGATCCGTGGAATCCTCAGGAGCAAGCAGCATGAGCAGCTTGCTGGTGTTCCCCGGCCAGGGCGCACAACAACCCGGCATGCTCGCGCGTTTGCCTCGGGAAACGTTGAACGAGGCAAGCGACCTGCTCGGTGAAGATGTGACGCAGCTGGACTCTGCCGAGGCGTTGCGGTCGACGAGGGCGGTGCAGCTTTGCCTGCTGATCGCCGGTGTCGCCGCTTCACGCCAGTTGGCCATGGCCCCGGACTACGTGGCCGGCTTGTCGATCGGCGCTTACCCGGCAGCGGTGGTGGCCGGTGCCCTGGGTTTCAGCGATGCGTTGCATCTGGTCAGCCTGCGCGGTGAGTTGATGCAACAGGCTTATCCACAGGGCTACGGCATGACCGCAATCATCGGTCTGGACCTGGCCACCGTGGAAGGGTTGCTGGCCCGGGTGCACTGCGCGCAAATGCCGGTTTATCTGGCCAATATCAACGCCGATAACCAGCTGGTGATTGCCGGTAGCGACGCGGCGATGAAAGCGCTGGCAGAGTTAGCGAAAGGTTGCGGGGCTGGCCTGGCCAAACGTCTGGCAGTGAGCGTGCCGTCCCACTGCCCATTGCTTGAGGCGCCCGCACAACGGTTGGCCGAAGCCTTCGCTCTGGTGTCGCTGCACACCCCGAAAATCGGCTACCTGAGCGGCAGTCGCGCGCGACCGCTGATCAAGCCCGAAGCCTTGCGTGACGATCTGGCCTTCAACATGTGCCGCATCGTCGATTGGCGCGGCACGGTACAAAGCGCTTACGAGCGCGGTGTACGTTTACAGATCGAACTGCCGCCCGGTGCGGTGTTGACCGGGCTGGCGCGCCGGGTGTTCGAGCAGGGGACCGTGATTGCCTACGACGGTGCCCGGCTCGATACCTTGCAGGCGCTGATGCGTGAGGAGGGAAGTCGCCACTCTTAAATCCCCGACTTAAGGCATCGAACAACAAAAACAACATTCGAAATGCACTTTGAGGACTACGACGATGATTATTTACGGTGTGGCGCTGTTGGCGATCTGTACGCTGGCAGGGGTGATCATGGGTGACATGCTCGGTGTGTTGCTAGGCGTGAAGTCAAACGTCGGCGGCGTCGGGATCGCGATGATCCTGCTGATCTGCGCACGGTTGTGGATGCACCGCCACGGCGGCATGACCAAGGATTGCGAACTGGGCGTCGGCTTCTGGGGCGCGATGTACATCCCGGTGGTGGTGGCGATGGCGGCGCAGCAAAACGTGGTCACGGCACTGCATGGCGGTCCGGTGGCGGTGTTGGCGGCGATTGGTTCGGTAGTGATCTGCGGTTGCACCATTGCCCTGATCAGCCGGACCCACAAAGGCGAACCCTTGCCCGATGAACCGGTGGATGTAACGCCGGTTGGCGCACCGGCAGGAGGTCGCTGATATGTGGGATCTCATCAAGAGCGGTCTGGAACACAACGGTCTGGTCACCGCATTCGCCTTTGTCGGCGTGATCATGTGGGTGTCAGTGCTGATTTCCAAACGCCTGACCTTCGGGCGCATCCACGGCTCGGCGATTGCCATCGTCATCGGCCTGGTGCTGGCTTGGGTCGGCGGCACAATGACCGGGGGGCAAAAAGGCCTGGCGGACCTGACGCTGTTTTCCGGCATCGGGTTGATGGGCGGTGCCATGCTGCGGGATTTCGCCATCGTCGCCACGGCGTTTGAAGTGCAGGCCACGGAGGCGAAAAAGGCTGGTTTGATCGGTGTGATTGCGCTGCTGTTGGGCACAGTGCTGCCGTTTATTGTCGGTGCTTGCCTGGCCTGGGTTTTCGGTTACCGCGATGCGGTGAGCATGACCACCATTGGTGCCGGTGCGGTGACCTACATTGTCGGGCCAGTGACCGGCGCGGCCATTGGCGCCAGTTCCGATGTGGTGGCGCTGTCGATTGCCACCGGTCTGATCAAGGCGATTCTGGTGATGGTCGGCACGCCGATGGCGGCGCGCTGGATGGGCCTGGATAACCCGCGCTCGGCGATGGTGTTCGGTGGGCTGGCCGGGACGGTCAGTGGCGTGACCGCCGGATTGGCGGCGACGGATCGGCGCCTGGTACCTTATGGCGCGTTGACCGCGACCTTTCACACCGGGCTTGGCTGCCTGCTCGGGCCTTCGTTGTTGTTCTTCATCGTTCGCGGGATTGTCGGCTAAACCGCGAGTTGTATTGCCTGGTCTGACGTCATCGCCGGCAAGCCGGCTCCTACAGGATTTACGCAGTCTTTGTAGGAGCCGGCGTGCCGGCGATGGGGGCAACACGGTTTCAAGCCTGCCGATTGGCGTACATCCGACATTCCGCCAGCAACGCAAGCAGATTCGGATCACGCTCCTTGGCTTTCAGGAACACCACGCCAATGTGTTGCTGCAACCGGTACTTTTCCTGCAATGGGATCAGCTTCACACGGTTCTCGTACACCGCCGCGATCCTTCCTGGCAGCAACGCATAACCGACGCCCGAACTGACCATGCTCAGCAGGGTGAAGATGTCGTTGACCTGCATCGCCACCTTCGGTTCGAACCCTGCCTGCTCGAATACCCGCTTGCCGTCCTGATGGGTGGCGAAGCCCTGGGTCAGGGTGATGAAGGTTTCGTCGCGAACCTCGGCCAGGTCGACTTCGGTTCGTTGGGCAAACTTGGAGTCGGCGGGTGTGGCGAGGAAGATGTCGTCGGAAAACAGCGGGATCTGCTCGCAATCCGGATCGTTGACACTGTCGTCCAGCGACACCAGGATCGCATCGACTTCCATGTTCTTTAGCTTGTAGAGCAGGTCGAAATTGGAGCCCAGAATCAGGTCGATGTTGAGTTCGCTACGGCGGATCTTCAAACCCATGATCAGCTGCGGCACGGTCTTCACTGTCAGTGAATACAGGGAGCCGAGTTTGAAGCGTTCGGCGGAGAACCCGGCGGCTTCGCGAGTCAGGCGCACGCTTTCGACGACATCCTGAATCAGCTTCTGCGCCCGCTCCTCCAGCACATAAGCGCTTTCCAGCGGTGTCAGGTTGCGGCCTTCGTGCTTGAACAACGGGCAGCGCAGGGCGCTTTCCAGGGAATGGATCGCCCGATGCACGCTGACGTTGCTGGTCTGCAATTCGGCAGCGGCCCGCGCCAGGTTGCCGGTGCGCATGAAGGCCAGGAATACCTCAAGCTTTTTCAGGGTCAACTCTTCATCGATCAGCATGGGGTGTGGCTCTTATTCGAATGCCTCGATTGTGCCTAATTCCATAAGCCCACGCAGGCCTTTGTAGGCGCTGGCTTGCCGGCGATAGCAATCTTGAAAGCAGCGCAAAATTCCATGGCCCCATCGCCGGTAAGCCGGCTCCTACAGGGGGATTTGTGTTCTGAAACATTGCGCTTTTACGCTTCAGGCCTGAGCCTTGCGTTCTGCGGCAATGAATTGCGAGGTGAGCAACCTATGTATCACGGGGAAAGACTGAACGCCTGGACGCACTTGGTCGGGGCGGTGGCGGCGACGGTCGGCGTGGTGTGGATGCTGGCGATCGCCAGCCTCGACGGCAGTCCATGGAAGATCGTCAGCGTGGCGATTTATGGGTTTACCTTGATGTCGCTCTACAGCGCTTCGACCGTTTACCACAGCGTGCGCGGGCGCAAAAAAGCGATCATGCAGAAGGTCGATCACTTTTCGATCTACCTGTTGATCGCCGGCAGCTACACGCCATTCTGCCTGGTGAGCTTGCGCGGGCCGTGGGGCTGGACGTTGTTCGGGACTGTCTGGGGGCTGGCGTTGATCGGCATCCTGCAAGAGATCAAACCGCGCTCGGAGGCGCGGGTCCTGTCGATCGTGATTTACGCGGTGATGGGCTGGATCGTGCTGGTGGCGGTCAAGCCGCTGTTGGTTGCATTGGGTATAGCAGGGTTTGCCTGGCTGGCGGCCGGCGGGATTTTCTACACCGTGGGCATTATTTTTTTTGCCCTCGATCATCGCCTGCGGCATGCCCACGGGATCTGGCATCTGTTCGTGATCGCCGGGAGCTTGCTGCACTTTGTGGCGATTTTCTTTTATGTCCTCTAGACCGCATCGCAGCCTTCGCCAGCAAGCCGGCTCCTACAGATGCCTTTGATCTTCGTAGGAGCTGGCTTGCCAGCGAAAGGGCCCTAGAAGTCACCCCAAAGCTGCTGGGCCACCGCCAATGCCACCACCGGCGCGGTTTCGGTGCGCAACACGCGCGGGCCGAGGCGGGCAGCATGAAAGCCGCTGACCTTGGCCTGCTCGACTTCCGCATCCGACAACCCGCCCTCCGGCCCGATCAGAAACGCCAGGGTCGCAGGCTTGGCGTGGCTGACCAATGGCTCCGCCACCGGATGCAGCACCAATTTCAATTCGGCTTCAGTCTGTTTCAACCAGTCGGCCAGCAGCAACGGCGGATGGATCACCGGCACTGTGGAGCGGCCACATTGCTCGCAGGCGCTGATTGCCACCTGACGCCAGTGCAGCAAGCGCTTGTCGGCGCGCTCGTCCTTGAGCCTGACTTCGCAACGGTCGCTGAAGATCGGCGTGATTTCGCTGACACCCAGTTCGGTGGCTTTCTGAATCGCCCAGTCCATGCGCTCGCCACGGGACAAACCCTGGCCGAGATGGATGTGCAGCGGCGACTCGACCTGGCCGGCAAAACTGTCGTCAATCTGCACCACGACGCGCTTCTTGCCGACCTCGACCAGCGTGGCGCGAAACTCCTGGCCCGAGCCGTCGAACAGTTGCAGCGCGTCACCCTCGGCCATGCGCAGCACGCGGCCGATGTAATGGGCCTGGGCCTCGGGCAGTTCGTGCTCGCCGATGCTCAGGGGGGCGTCGATAAAGAAGCGGGACAGTCTCATGCTGGGTCTCTGTAAAAGGTGCAAATCATCTGAAGGTCGTACCGACCTTATCGCTGGCAAGCCAGCTCCTATAGGTTAGGTGCCGCACACAAAGTTTGTGGAACACACCAACCCTTGCAGGAGCTGGCTTGCCAGCGAAAGCGGTCTACCAGATCCAACAGGATTACGGTTGAATTCAATCAACCCGGATCGCGGAAGCCGGGATGGAAATCCTTCGGCACCGCCACGCTGACGCTGTCGCGGGTGGCAATGTCGATGCCTTCGCTGGCGACTTCGGCGAGGAAGTCGATCTGCTCCGGGGTGATCACATACGGCGGCAGGAAATACACCACGCTGCCCAACGGCCGCAGTAATGCACCGCGCTCCAGCGCATGCTGGAACACCTTCAAACCACGGCGCTCCTGCCACGGATAGGCTTCTTTGGTTGCCTTGTCCTTGACCATCTCGATGGCCAACACCATGCCGGTCTGACGCACTTCGCTGACATTCGGGTGATCGACCAGATGCGCAGTCGACGACGCCATGCGCTGCGCCAGGGCTTTGTTGTTCTCGATGACGTTGTCTTCTTCGAAGATGTCCAGCGTCGCCAAGGCTGCCGCGCACGCCAGCGGATTGCCGGTGTAGCTGTGGGAGTGCAGGAAGGCGCGCAGGGTCGGGTAGTCGTCGTAAAACGCGCTGTAGACCTCGTCGGTGGTGATACATGCCGCCAGCGGCAGGTAACCGCCGGTCAGGGCCTTGGACAGGCACAGGAAGTCCGGGCGGATGCCGGCCTGTTCACAGGCGAACATCGTCCCGGTACGGCCGAAGCCCACGGCGATTTCGTCGTGGATCAAGTGCACGCCATAACGGTCGCAGGCTTCGCGCAGCAGCTTGAGGTACACCGGGTGGTACATGCGCATGCCGCCGGCGCCCTGGATCAGCGGTTCGACGATCACGGCAGCAACGCTGTCATGATTCTCTGCCAGGGTCTGTTCCATGGCCGCGAACATGTTGCACGAATGTTCTTCCCAGCTCATGCCCGCCGGTCGCAGGTAGCAATCGGGGCTCGGCACTTTGATGGTGTCCATCAACAGCGCTTTGTAGGTTTCGGTGAACAGCGGCACGTCGCCGACCGACATCGCCGCCATGGTTTCGCCGTGGTAGCTGTTGGTCAGGGTGACGAAGCGCTTCTTGTTGGGTTGTCCACGGTTGAGCCAGTAGTGAAAGCTCATTTTCAACGCCACTTCGATGCAGGACGACCCGTTATCGGCGTAGAAGCACCGGGTCAGGCCCTCCGGCGTCATCTTCACCAGGCGCTCGGACAGCTCGATCACCGGTTGATGGCTGAAACCGGCGAGGATCACGTGCTCCAGCTGATCGACCTGATCCTTGATGCGCTGGTTGATCCGCGGATTGGTGTGACCGAACACATTGACCCACCAGGAACTGACCGCATCGAGGTAGCGCTTGCCTTCGAAGTCTTCCAGCCAGACGCCTTCACCGCGCTTGATCGGGATCAGCGGCAGTTGTTCGTGATCTTTCATCTGGGTGCAGGGATGCCACAACACCGCGAGGTCGCGTTGCATCCACTGATTATTCAGGCCCATTTTCACTCTCCTGGAGACGGTCCGAGACAAGCGCGGACAAACAATCGGGCAAGCCTATGCAATGCGTGGCACGGGGACAACCCATTGCGTGGATTGAGCTACTTTGTATAGGTCGATAGACGCCGCTGGCGGCGTTTTGAAGGCTGACGTATTCTTCGCCGTTCTTGGGCCGTCTGGCTCGCAAAAACTGCTGTTTTCTCTTGTATTTCCGGAGTTCGCTGAATGTCTGTCGGTTGGCTGCGCGCCTGTGCGCTGGTGATGTTGGGGCTGTTCAGCGTGTCTGCGCTGGCCAAGGATAAAACCGCAATCGTGATCGGCGGCGGGGTCTCGGGCCTCACGGCGGCTTACGAGCTGCAAAACAAGGGCTGGCAGGTCACTTTGCTGGAAGCCAAGTCGAGCCTGGGCGGTCGTTCCGGCATGGCCACCAGCGAGTGGATCGGCAACGACAAGACCCAGCCGGTGCTGAACAAGTACGTGTCGACCTTCAAGTTGAGCACGACGCCAGCGCCTGAGTTCGTGCGGACCCCCGGCTATCTGATTGACGGTGAGTATTTCTCCGCCGCCGACCTGACGACCAAGCAACCGGCCACTGCCGAGGCGCTCAAGCGCTACGAAAAAACCGCGGACGACCTGGCGCGTTCTATCGACGACCCGCAGAACCCGGCAGCCAACAGCACGCTGCACGCCCTGGACCAGATCACCGTGTCCAACTGGCTGGACCGCCTGAACCTGCCCGCCACGGCCCGTCAGTTGGTGAACCAGCAGATTCGCACCCGCTATGACGAACCTTCGCGCCTCTCGTTGCTGTACTTCGCCCAGCAGGGCCGCGTTTACCGTGGCGTGTCCGACCGTGACCTGCGCGCTTCGCGACTGGTCGGTGGCAGCCCGGTGCTGGCCCAGGCGTTCGTCAAGCAACTGAAAGCCATCAAGACCAGCTCCCCGGTCTCGGCCATCATTCAGGAAAAGGACGGCGTGACCGTCAAAGTCGGCAGTGTCGGCTATCAGGCGGATTACGTGGTTCTGGCCGTGCCGTTGCGCGCCCTGAACAAGATTCAGATGACTCCGGCGCTGGACGCCCAGCACCTGGCAGCGATCAAGGGCACCAACTACGGTTGGCGTGACCAGATCATGCTGAAGTTCAAGGCCCCCGTGTGGGAAAGCAAGGCGCGGATGTCCGGTGAGGTCTACAGCAACACCGGCCTCGGCATGTTGTGGGTCGAGCCAGCCCTCAAGGGCGGTGCCAACGTGGTGATCAACCTGTCGGGTGACAACGCGCGGGTAATGCAGGCGTTCGGCGACAAGCAGATGGCCGACCAAGTGTTGATTCGCCTGCACACGTTTTATCCACAGGCGCGTGGCTCGTTCACTGGTTATGAAATCCGTCGCTACAGCACCGACCCTTCGATGGGTGGCGCCTACCTGGCCTTCGGCCCGGGCCAGATCAGCAAGTTCTGGCGCCTGTGGGAACGTCCGATCCAGCGTGTAGCTTTTGCCGGCGAACACACCGACACCCTGTACCCGGGCACCCTGGAAGGCGCATTGCGCACCGGTCAGCGTGCGGCCGATCAGGTTGAAGACATGGCCGCGGGCAAGTCGTTTGAACCGGCCAAAGTGCTTCCGGCAGCCGCGGCATCTGGCGCAGCGGCGGCGAAGAAGGGCAACTTCTTCAGCAACCTGTTCGGTGGCTCGGATGAAGCCAAGAAACCAGAACCGGTCAAGGCACCTGAGCCAGTTGCACCGCCAGCTCCAGCACCTGCCCCGGCTCCAGTCGAAGCACCGAAGCCTGCTGCGGCACCGGCCAAAGCCGAGCCAGCCAAGAAAGCCCCGGCGAAGAAGCCAGCCGCCAAGACCGACGTGAAAAAAGCCCCGGCCAAGAAAGCCGAGCCGGCGAAGAAGCCAGCGGTTAAACCCGCAGATGCACCGGCAACGGATGCCAAGGCGCAGTAACGTTCAGGCGTAAAAAAGCGCGGCTCTTGAGCCGCGTTTTTTTTGCTTATCTATCAAGCGTGAGGCACCCGGCTATACCCAAGCAGTAACCAGGAATCGCACAATCCATCATCCGTTCCTACACGCTTCGGCGATATATCAGATACTTCCCACAAAAGCTTCGGAACGAAATGATGGACAAGGTCAGATTCTTAATTTTATGCTCTTCTGATAACGGGAGAGTATATGAAATCACTAGCAGTAATAATCGTGTTGGTTGCGCTTTCTGGCTGTGCAAACAGTGAGTGGTTTCCTAAGGGGTACGGTCACGAGCTAACCTATAAATGCGATATTAATCCGTACGATCCTGATTGTTTACAACCGCCTCCGGTTTTCAAAAGTTCTTAATTTTGTTAGTGGCTTACGCCGTTACAGCGGGCCTAATGAGAAATTCCAAGTCCAAATTTCCTTATCCTTAAATAAAATCTTGATTGGTTTTGCCTTGGGAATGCGACCAGGGACGAATCCAAAGCGGGCCCAGCACACGCTACCTGTACGTTGATCGTAGATGACCAAATTCCCATCATCTTGCATAACCATACACGTGTTGTACCAAAGCGATTTATCAATGCTGTGGTTGCTGTTAGCAATCCATAGGCGCTTTCTGGACGGATCATAAAGAAACCCATTGTTGCTGATTACAAACATCAGGCGCTCGGACATTTTTTTTCGATAGGTAGTTAAGCTGTAAGGCTGACGGGCATCTGCAAACCAGATTACAGCGCCATTGTCGGTGATGACTAAATTTCCATCAGCTTGCAATACCAATCGAAATCGTCCGTTCTCTGACATCAGGTACTGTCCTGCCGTCATCATTTGATTAGTAGGAAGTACCGGGGAGCCGCTCCCATGGAATGGTGTGTAAGTAATAGCCATGTTTTTACCTTGATCGATGAGTTTGGAGCCCTCATTCAATCAGGTTGAAAGTCGGCAATGGCGATACATATTTATAGCTTTTCCAAGTAGGGGCGAGCTCGCTCCTACAGGATCCATCACTGATCGCTACCGGGCGCCTGATCCGGGTTTATTTTGCCCGGAGAAAAAATGCGAGCAGGCATCGAATAAACCTTTCGATGCAGGTGTTTTCTGCTGTGTATTCACTTTTTTTCACAATTTCGGCTTTAATCTTTCCTTAACTTGCTTGCTTCAGGCTCTTGATCGCATTTTTCGATATTTCAAAGCGAAATTTTCGGCTTTAAATCGATAGATAAATCGATAGTCTTGGGCCAGCACTTACAGGATCTAGGCAATGCAGCTACGAAACTCTACTTCCCGTTACGGTTGGATCAGCATCGTCATGCATTGGGGTGTAGCGCTGGCGGTATTCGGTTTGTTTGCTCTCGGGCTGTGGATGGTCGGTCTCGACTACTACAGCACCTGGCGCAAAGACGCACCGGATCTGCACAAGAGCATCGGCCTGGTGTTGCTGGGTGTGATGGTGCTGCGGGTGCTGTGGCGCTTTATCAGCCCACCGCCACCGACCTTGTCGAACTACAGCCGCATGACGCGCCTTGGCGCCAGTTTCGGCCATGGTTTTCTGTATCTCAGTCTGTTCGCTGTGATGATTGCCGGTTACCTGATTTCCACCTCAGAAGGTGTCGGGATTCCGGTGTTTGGCTTGTTTGAAGTCCCTGCGCTGGTATCCGGTCTGCCGGACCAGGCAGACATCGCTGGTGCGATTCACCTCTATCTGGCATGGGCGCTGGTAATTTTTTCCGGCCTCCATGCGTTGGCAGCATTGAAGCACCACTTTATCGACCGTGATGTGACCCTCAAGCGAATGCTGGGTCGCAAAGCCTGAAACTCAACCTCGACTCCAAAGGAAAACAAAGCATGTTGAAAAAGACTCTGGCCGCTCTGGCAATCGGTTCGGCCCTGATGTCCGCCGGTAACGTGATGGCCGCTGATTACGTGGTCGACAAAGAAGGCCAGCACGCCTTCGTCGACTTCAAGGTCAGCCACCTGGGCTACAGCTACATCACCGGTACTTTCAAGGACATCGACGGCAAGTTCAGCTTCGACGCCGCCAAGCCTGAAGACAGCAAGATCGAGTTCAACGTGAACACTGCCAGCGTGTTCACCAACCACGCCGAGCGTGACAAGCACATCTCCAGCAAAGACTTCCTGAACGGCAGCAAAGCCACGTTCGTTTCCACCAGCGTCAAATCCACCGGCAAGAACGCCGCGGGCAAGGACACTGCTGACGTAGCTGGCGACCTGACGATCCTCGGCGTAACCAAGCCAATCGTGGTCAAGGCCACTTTCCTGGGTGAAGGCAAGGATCCGTGGGGCGGCTACCGTGCAGGCTTCGAGGGCACTTTCAGCCTCAAGCGTTCCGATTTCGGCAAGCAGAAAGACCTGGGTCCAGCGTCTGACACTGTTGAAATGTACGTATCCTTCGAAGGTGTGAAAGCGAAGTAATGCTGAGACCGTAGGAGCCGGCTTGCTGGCGATAGCGTCTTCCGCAACACAGCAGAACCGAGTTGCTGGCGATAGCGTCTTCCGCAACACAGCAGAACCGAGTTGCTGGCGATAGCGTCTTCCGCAACACAGCAGAACCGAGTTGCTGGCGATAGCGTCTTCCGCAACACAGCAGAACCGAGTCGCTGGCGATAGCGTCTTCCGCAACACAGCAAAACCGAGTCGCTGACGATAGCGTCTTCCGCAACACAGCAGAACCGAGTTGCTGGCGATGTCGTCTTCTGCAACACAGCAGAACCCGAGTTGCCCCATCGCCAGCAAGCCGGCTCCTACAGGTTATTCGCCATAAAAAATGCCCCGGTTCTTTCGAGCCGGGGCATTTTTTATTACTGCGTTAAATCAGCGATTGCGGGTCAGCAATGCCGGTTTTTCGCCGCGTGGACGGCTTGGCAGTTGATCCAGCTGCTCAGGTGTCGGGAAGCGGTCAGCCTTCGACTCCTTGTGCATGATCTTCGGTGCCGGACCGCGCGGGTTCTGCACGGCAGGCTCCGAACGCGGTTGATCGTCACGGGCCGGGCGGCGATTGCGTGAGTCTTCACGACGCGCCTGACCGTCACGTGGCGCACCGCTGCGTGGACCGCTGCGTTTGGCGGGCGGCGTACCGGTGCTGGCACCGTCGCTGCTGCGTGGACCACTTTGACGCGCACCCTGTGGCTTGCCGGTGCGTGGAGTGCCCGAGCCTGCGGCGGAGCCTTGTGCCGGAGCGCCCGGACGGCGGCCACGGCCTTGAGCAGGTTTTTGCTGCGGCACGTAGTCGACGCGGTTACCGAAGTTATCGACATCGTCGTCCAGGAACTCGTCCGGTGCACGATCAGCAGCGGCGCGTGGCGGCTGCGACGGCTGACGCTGTTCACGGGCCGGAGTGCCTTCGCGAGGCTTTTGCTGACGGGCAGGACGCTCGCCGCGTTCGGCCGCCGGTTTTTCCTTGCCCTTGTCCTTGCCTTTGTCCTTGCGACCGCCGCCACCACCACCGCCGTTCGGACCGTCGCCGCGCGGGCCACGTGGATTGCGCGGGTTGCGGATGTCCGGACGCTCGCGTACTTCGGGCTTTTCAGCCTCGATGGTGCTGGCATCGAAGCCCATCAGGTCGCCGTCGGCGATTTTCTGCTTGGTCATGCGTTCGATGCTTTTCAGCAGTTTTTCTTCGTCCGGGGCCACCAGCGAGATCGCCTCGCCCGAACGACCGGCACGGCCGGTACGGCCGATGCGGTGCACGTAGTCTTCATCGACGTTCGGCAGTTCGAAGTTGACCACGTGTGGCAACTGGTCGATGTCGAGGCCGCGGGCGGCGATGTCGGTGGCAACCAGGATGCGCACGGAGCCGGCCTTGAAGTCGGCCAGGGCTTTGGTGCGGGCGTTCTGGCTCTTGTTGCCGTGGATCGCGACGGCGCTGAGGCCGTGCTTGTCCAGGTACTCGGCCAGGCGGTTGGCGCCGTGCTTGGTGCGGGTGAACACCAGTACCTGTTCCCAGGCGCCAGCGGTGATCAGGTGCGCCAGCAGCGAACGCTTGTGGCTGGCCGGCAGACGGAATACACGTTGTTCGATGCGCTCGACCGTGGTGTTCGGCGGCGTGACTTCGATGCGTTCCGGGTTGTGCAGCAGCTTGCCGGCGAGGTCGGTGATGTCTTTGGAGAAGGTCGCCGAGAACAGCAGGTTCTGGCGTTTGGCCGGCAGACGGGCCAGGACCTTCTTCACGTCATGGACGAAGCCCATGTCGAGCATGCGGTCGGCTTCGTCCAGCACGAGGATTTCCACGTGGGACAGGTCGACGCTGCCTTGACCGGCCAGGTCGAGCAGACGGCCAGGGCAGGCCACCAGCACGTCAACACCACGGGACATGGCCTGAACCTGCGGGTTCATGCCGACGCCACCGAAGATGCAGGCGCTGACGAACTTCAGGTCACGGGCATAGACCTTGAAGCTTTCATGCACTTGCGCCGCGAGTTCGCGAGTCGGGGTCAGGACCAGTACGCGCGGTTGGCGCGGGCCGTGACGCTGGGATTTGTCCGGGTGACCGTTGGGGAACAACCGCTCCAGGATCGGAAGGGCGAAACCGCCGGTTTTACCGGTACCTGTCTGTGCCGCAACCATCAGGTCGCGACCTTGCAACACGGCGGGAATGGCCCGCTGTTGCACCGGAGTAGGCTCGGTATAGCCCGCTGCCTCGATGGCGCGGACTAAAGCCTCGGAGAGACCGAGGGAAGCAAAGGACATGAGTAATCCTGTTCTAAGTTAGGGCTTGGCCCAATGGGAGTCTTGCCTGGCGCGAATGGCGTTTAAGAAGAACGCAATCCCGTCCGGTCCTGCTTCGGTCACGAAGGCTCGTCTGGAGCGCTCGCGCGGGCTGCAAAGCTGCGCTGTAGCGGGGTCGAGATGCCTTTAACGATTCCGAGCGTCCGGGCGTGAGCCTGGCGGGAAGGCCGGAGTATAACAGAGCAATCACTGCGCGCTGCTTTCATGCTGCTCAACGGCTTTTTCCGTGGAAGCGGTGGTTTTATCGTTCTTCACGTTGATGGCCGGCCCCGCGCCGTAACGCGCGCTCAATTCGGCGTAGGCGGGTTCGCGCTTGAACCGTTTGAGTTCCGCGCCGAAACGCTGCACCAGCAGATCCATGCCGGCGTTGCGCCGCACGGCGAGATACTGGCTTTGCTGGCTGATGACCATCGGGTTTTCGGTGATCCTGTCACGAATCTTCAGCTCGTCGAGCAAATGCTGGCCGACCCGGCGATCGGTAATCAACAGGTCGATCCGGCCGCGCACCAGCTTGCCGAAGTTGGCTTCATGGCTCGGTGCCGGTTCGCGGGTGAACAGCGTCGAGTCGCTGAAATCCTTGCTGTAGAGGTAACCCGGTGAGGTGCCGATGGTCAGGCCGCGCAGGTCTTCGAGCGTGCGAAACGGATACGGCCGGTCATTGGCGTAGAACATCACGAACTGCACGTCGGAAAGAGGTTCGCTGGGGTAGAGCAGGGTCGCGTCGCGTTCGTCGCTGTGGAAAATGTCCAGTGCGCCATCGGCCTGGCCGGATTCGAGCATCGACAGGCAACGTTTCCACGGCAGGAACTGCCATTCGACTTCGATGCCCAGGCGTTTGAACACGATGGCGGTGGTTTCGTAGTCGAGGCCCTGTGGTTTGCCGCTGTCCTCATAGACGTAAGGTGCCCACGGCTCGGTGACAATGCGCAACTTCTCGCCCTGGGCGGCAAAGCTCAGGCAAGTGAAAACAAGCACGGCGATTAACTGTGTGATCAAAGGCATGGGCTGAGATTACGACGAGAAACCGGAAAGAGCCAGAAACCGACGGCAGATGCTCTAACTCCGTGGGTTGGCGCACAATTACAGTGCGTTAAAAGCAAAAGATCGCAGCCTTCGGCATCGCCTGTAGGCGCTGCCGAAGGCTGCGATCTTTTGATCTTGCTTGAGCGACTTTTAGCGCGGCAACTTCAGGTTGTTCCACACCGCCAGGCTCGCTTCAGCCTGATTCAAGGTGTAGAAGTGCAAGCCCGGAGCGCCACCTTGCAGCAAGCGTTCACACATCTCGGTGATGACTTGCTCACCAAAGCCTTGAATGCTTTGGGTGTCGTCGCCGAAGGCTTCCAGTTGCTTGCGGATCCAGCGCGGGATTTCCGCACCGCAGGCATCGGAGAAGCGCGCGAGTTTGCTGTAGTTGGTGATCGGCATGATGCCTGGCACGATCGGGATATTCACGCCCAACGCCCGTACACGCTCGACAAAGTAGAAGTAGCTGTCGGCGTTGAAGAAGTACTGGGTGATCGCACTGTCGGCGCCGGCGTTGGCCTTGCGCACGAAATTGGCGATATCGTCTTCGAAATTGCGCGCTTGCGGATGCATTTCCGGGTACGCGGCAACTTCGATGTGGAAATGATCGCCGGTCTCTTCACGAATGAATTCAACCAGGTCATTGGCGTGGCGCATTTCGCCGCTGGCCATGCCCATGCCCGAAGGCAGGTCACCGCGCAGCGCTACGATGCGCTTGATGCCGGCTGACTTGTACTGGCCCAGCAGGCCGCGCAAGTCATCCTTGCTGTCGCCTACGCAAGACAGATGCGGGGCGGCAGGCACTTTGATTTCGCTTTCGAGCTGCAACACGGTGTTGAGCGTGCGATCACGGGTCGAGCCGCCAGCGCCGTAGGTGCAGGAAAAGAAATCGGGGTTGTAGGTGGCCAGCTGACGAGCAGTGGCGAGCAGCTTTTCATGCCCAGCATCGGTCTTCGTCGGGAAGAACTCGAAGCTGTAGCGACGATCTTGGGACATGGTCATACCCTTTAAAACGCGTAAGCCTGTGAGCCGGTTTGCCCGCAATCGCCAGCAAGCCGGCTCCTACAGGATTTGCGTCGTACGCGTTACTCACATACGACCGTCCCTTGTGGGAGCCGGCTTGCTGGCGAATCAGGCGACGCGGTGTATCAGCACACCGCGATCAACCAATCAGTAGCGGTAAGCGTGCGGCTTGAACGGACCTTCGACGGTCACGCCGATGTAATCGGCCTGGGTCTTGGTCAGTTGAGTCACAACGCCGCCGAAGCCGCGAACCATTTCCAGGGCCACTTCTTCGTCGAGTTTCTTCGGCAGTACTTCAACGGTCAGGCGCTCGGCTTTCTGGGCTGGCGACAGGTCGGCGTACTTTTGGCCGAACAGGAAGATCTGGGCCAGAACCTGGTTGGCGAACGAACCGTCCATGATGCGGCTCGGGTGACCCGTGGCGTTACCCAGGTTAACCAGACGGCCTTCGGCCAGCAGGATCAGGTAGTCGTCGTTCTGTGGGTCGAAATCGCCAGCGCCGGTACGGTGGATCTTGTGAACCTGCGGCTTCACTTCTTCCCATGCCCAGTTCTTGCGCATGAAAGCGGTGTCGATTTCGTTGTCGAAGTGGCCGATGTTGCAGACAACAGCACGCTTCTTCAGGGCTTTGAGCATGTTCGAGTCGCAAACATTGACGTTGCCGGTGGTGGTCACGATCAGGTCGATCTTGCCCAGCAGCGCTTTGTCGATGCTCGCTTCGGTACCGGTGTTGATACCGTCGATGAACGGCGAAACCAGTTCGAAACCGTCCATGCAGGCTTGCATGGCGCAGATTGGGTCGACTTCGGAAACTTTAACGATCATGCCTTCCTGACGCAGGGACTGGGCCGAACCCTTGCCCACGTCGCCGTAGCCGATGACCAGCGCTTGCTTGCCGGACAGCAGGTGGTCGGTGCCGCGCTTGATCGCGTCGTTCAGGCTGTGACGGCAGCCGTACTTGTTGTCGTTCTTGCTCTTGGTCACCGAGTCATTGACGTTGATGGCCGGGATTTTCAGCTCGCCTTTGGCCAGCATGTCCAGCAGGCGGTGAACGCCGGTGGTGGTTTCTTCGGTCACGCCGTGAACGCGGTCCAGAACCTGCGGGTACTTGTCGTGCAGCAGCTGGGTCAGGTCGCCGCCGTCGTCGAGGATCATGTTGGCGTCCCATGGCTGGCCATCCTTCAGGATGGTCTGTTCCAGGCACCACTCGTACTCTTCTTCAGTTTCGCCTTTCCAGGCGAAAACCGGGATGCCGGCAGCGGCGATGGAAGCAGCGGCCTGGTCCTGAGTCGAGAAAATGTTGCAGGACGACCAGCGTACTTCGGCACCCAGGGCAACCAGGGTTTCGATCAGCACGGCAGTCTGAATGGTCATGTGGATGCAGCCAAGGATCTTGGCGCCTTTGAGTGGCTGCTCGCCGGAGTACTTGCGGCGCAGACCCATCAGGGCTGGCATTTCGGATTCGGCGATGATGGTCTCGCGACGGCCCCAGGCAGCCAGGGACATGTCGGCGACTTTGTAATCGTTAAAATCTGCAGGCGTGATAACAGCGCTCATGAAGAGCCTCCATTCGTAATGTATGCGAATGGGCGCCGTTGTGCGTTTAGTGTCCAGCCAGTGAAGGCCAGGCAACGCCCCATCCGAGCCTGACAGGTCAAACCTGCTGCAGCGCCCCTCGGACAGGTGGCGGGAAAACGGTAGCAAATGAAGATGACCGTTTTGAAACGGTGGCGATTATAGCGGGCTATGCTGATCTTCCAAAGCGTTTCTGTCGGCCAATGTCCGAACGGTAATCGAGGCGATAGTCCAGGCGTGATAGAGCTCTGGCCCGCGCTCTGCCAAGATACTGTCCATCATTCGGCAAGACGCTCAGGAGTGAACATGAACTTCCACACCCGCAAATGGGTAAAACCCGAAGACCTCAACCCCAACGGCACGCTGTTCGGCGGCAGCCTGCTGCGCTGGATCGACGAAGAAGCGGCGATCTACGCCATTGTCCAGTTGGGCAACCAGCGCGTGGTCACCAAGTACATTTCCGAAATCAACTTCGTCAGCGCCTCGCGCCAGGGCGACATCATCGAACTGGGCATCACCGCCACCGAGTTCGGCCGCACCTCAATCACCCTGACCTGCGAAGTGCGCAACAAGATCACCCGCAAGAGCATCCTGACGGTGGAGAAGATGGTGTTCGTCAATCTCGGCGAAGACGGCTTGCCGGCACCGCACGGCCGGACCGAGATCAAGTACGTCAAAGACCAGTTCCAGGATGGCGACGCCGACTCGTAATGCGAGCGCCTACAGAACGTAAGGCCAACCCCGCGTGTCGTAGCTAAATACCCCGCTACCGGTTGCGCACCCCATGAACTCGGCACAAGACGGCAAGACCCCTGATCTTTCCACGAAAGAGCAGCACGAGGTCGAAAAAAACCAGCCACCGCGCGCGGCGGTGTTGCACGAAATCATCCGAACCCAGGGCGATCAGGAGCTGGAGCGCAGCGTTGCCGCACTGTGGTGGTCGGCGCTCGCCGCTGGGCTGACCATGGGCCTGTCGTTGATGGCCATGGGGCTGCTCAACGCTCGCCTGCCGGACGGCGAGGGATTCAAGGTGATTGCCAGTTTCGGTTACTGCGCGGGGTTCCTCGCGGTGATTCTTGCCCGTCAGCAACTGTTCACCGAAAACACCCTGACGGCCGTGCTGCCGATCATGAGCAAACCGACGCTAGGCAATTTCGGTCGCTTATTGCGACTTTGGACGGTGGTGCTGTTCGGCAATCTGTGCGGCACTTTATTGGTGGCGTACGTGATGCTGGAATTGCCGATTTTCGACAGCAAGACCGACTTGGCCTTCCTCGACATCGGCCGCAAGGTCATGGAAAACGACGCCAGCCAGATGTTCGCCAAGGGCATCGTCTCCGGCTGGATGATCGCCACCATGGTATGGATGATTCCATCCATGGAGAGCGCCAAGATGTGGATCATCATCCTCATCACGTACTTCATGGCGCTGGGGGACTTCACGCATATCGTGGTGGGTTCGGCGGAGGTGTCCTATCTGGTGTTTGCCGGGGAATTGCCATGGCGTGATTTCTGGCTGGTATTCGCCGGTCCGACGTTGCTGGGCAATATCATCGGCGGCAGCTTTATCTTTGCCCTGATCAGTCATGCGCAGATTCGCAGCGAAAGCGGACCACCCAAGGAGCCTGCGACTCATGCACAGGCGCCTGAGTCGCAATCGCTCAAGAAGTAAATATCACGACACTCAGCCAGCCACGTTCAGTGCGGCGGCGGTTCGACGCTGGCGGTAGATAAAGTACAGCGCGGTCAAGACCGTCAGCACGCTGACCAGTGCACCGGTCCATGGCAGGTCCGCCAGATCGGCACCGCTGGCAACCACCAGCCCGCCAATCCATGCGCCGGCCGCGTTGCCGAGATTGAACGCGCTCTGGTTCAAGGTCGAGCCCAGGTTCGGCGCTTCGTGGGCCTGATCGATGATCAGCAATTGCAGGATCGGGCACAGCGCAAACGCAAAAATCCCCCACAGCACCAGCGTGATGGCGGCCGGGATCACCGAGTGGCTGGTCTGGCTGAAAGCGGCCAAAACCACTACGACGGCCAGCGCCATCCCCACCAGTGACGGCAACAAACGGCTGTCGGCCAGTCGGCCCCCGAGCATGCTGCCAGCGGTCAAGCCTACGCCGAACAACAGCAGCATGATGGTCACGCCGTGGGGGCTGACGCCGGTGATGTCCTGCAGGATCGGCGCGATGTAGGTGAATACGCTGAACAGGCTGGTCGAGGCCAGTACGCTCATACCCAGCGCCAACAGCACGTTGGCCTTGCCCAATACCTTGAATTCACTCGCGAGATTGGCTTTGTCCATCGCGATGTGTTTCGGCAGCCAGAGCCACTGCGCGATCGCGGCAATCACGCCTATCACCGACACCGCCCAGAACGTCGAGCGCCAACCTGCATATTGTCCGAGGGCTGTGCCCAGCGGCACGCCGAGCACGTTGGCCAGGGTCAGGCCGGTGAACATCATGGCAATTGCCTGGGCGCGTTTGTTCGGTGCGACCAGCCCTGCGGCCACCACTGAACCGATGCCGAAGAACGCGCCGTGACACAGCGCCGTCACCACCCGCGCGGCCATCAGCGTGGCGTAGTTCGGCGCCAGTGCGCAGAGCATGTTGCCCAGGATGAACATCAGCGTCATGCCCAGCAGTGTGGCTTTGCGCGGCATGTTGGCGGTGCCGACCGCGAGGATCGGCGCGCCAAACACAACGCCCAGGGCGTAGCCGGTGATCAACAGCCCGGCATGAGGAATGCTCACGGCAAGGTCACGGGCAACGTCGGGCAGCAGGCCCATGATCACGAATTCAGTGGTGCCGATGCCGAAAGCGGCAACAGCGAGGGCTAGCAAAGCGAGTGGCATGCGCAAGGTCTCTGTCGGTAGTCTTGACGCTGTGATCAGGCATACGCAGGCCGGTGTCCGCTCTCGATGAAAGCGGGCAGGGCGGGATTTTTTATTGGAGTTAGTCGTGCGCAACTGAGTGCGGCGTGGTCGGTTGCAGTATAAACAGCCACTGACATATGGCGAATCAATTCTCTACCCCCCCTTGTAGGAGCCGGCTTGCTGGCGATGGCGTTCTTAAGGTCGCTTCGCCAGCAAGCCGGCTCCTACAAAGGGGGGGACAATAAAAGGAGTGGGCCGTGCTTGCGACGGTGTTGGTGTTGGTGGCGGCGTTGTTGCACGCGGCGTGGAATACCCTGATCAAGTTCAGTGCCGAGCGGCTGCTGGTCGTGGCCTGCATGGACAGCGTGGCGCTGATTTTTGTCGCTCTGATGCTGCCTTTCGTGGAATTGCCACCGCTGGACATCTGGCCTTGGATTCTGGCCTCGGCAGCGTTCGAATTGCTCTATCGCTATTTGCTGATCCAGGCTTATCGGGTCGGCGATCTGGGGCTGGTCTATCCGTTGATGAGGGGCCTGTCACCGCTGGTGGTGCTTGCCCTCACGCTGATCTTTGCCGGGGAAGTGCTGAGCCATCAGCAGATCTTCGGCATCCTGCTGATTCCTTTTGGCATGTTGTGCCTGCTCTGGCAGGGCGGTGGCGGGGCGCGTCTGCCGTGGTCGATGCTGCCGGTGGTGGTGTTGATCGGCCTGTGCATCGGTTGTTACACCTTCATCGATGGCCAGGCACTGCGGCGCTGGTCGCATCCATTGGATTATCTGGTCTGGGTCACGCTGCTCAGTGCCTGGCCGTTTCCGTTGCTGGCATGGGTGAGCAAGCGGCCGGCGTTCATGCAGTTCTGGCGCGAGCAGTGGCGATTGGGCCTGGCCGTCGGATTCTGCGTGTTGTTCAGCTACGCTCTGGTGCTGTGGGCCATGCAGCTGGGTTCGATTGCCGAAGCGGCGGCGCTGCGCGAGATCAGTGTGATCCTGGTGGTGCTGTTCGGAATGCGTTACCTGAAAGAACCTTTTGGCGGGCCGCGCCTCTTAGCTTGTGGGCTGGTTTTGATCGGCATACTGGTGATGAAATTTTGACCGCCGTTGATGGAATAGAATTTCTATAACTTGAAGAAGGGACTGCGTAATGACGGTTGCTCTGTGGTGCATTTTGATTGCGATTATCCTGCCGTACGTATGCGTTGGCGTTGCGAAGGTCATTGGCGGATACAGGCTGAGCGACAATCATGACCCTCGGGATTTTCTCGATTCGCTGGAAGGTTTGGGTAGACGGGCCAACTCGGCGCAGTTGAACAGTTTTGAGGTGACTCCGGCCTTTGCGGCTGCGGTGATCGTGGCTCACCTGGCTGGCAATGCCGAGCTGGTGACAGTCAATGTGCTGGCGGTGTTGTTCATTACCAGTCGACTGCTTTACATCATTTGCTACCTGGCGGACTGGGCAATGCTGCGGTCGCTGATGTGGTTTGTGGGGATGGGGTTGATCATCAGTTTCTTTGTGGTTTCTGCTTAAAGGCTGGATCAAAAGATCGCAGGCTGCGCCAGCGCCTACAGGATTTTGAGTCATCTGTAGGCGCTGGCGCAGCCTGCGATCTTTTTGCTGTTAGAGCTTGTCAGCTACCTGCGGCACTTGCGGCAATGCCGCGCCTTTAGGCCAGAGCATCCAGATCTGCCCCTGTTGTTTCATGTCCCCGGCCAATTGCCCGGCCGCCTCGCCGGTGCCCCAGAACAGATCCGCCCGAACCTCGCCGGCAATGGCGCCGCCGGTGTCCTGTGCGGCGACCGGTCGAACCAGCGCCGTGCCGTCCGGCTTGGTGGTGGATAGCCACAACAAACTGCCCAGTGGAATCACCTTGCGATCCACCGCCGCGCTATAGCCTGCGGTCAGCGGCACGTTCAGCGATCCGCGAGGACCTTCGTTGCTGTCCGGGTTGCGAGTAAAGAACACGTAGCTCGGGTTGCTGCCGAGCAGTTCAGGAATGCGTGACGGGTTGGCCTTGGCCCACGTGCTGATGGCGCCCATGGTCACGTCTTCCTTTTTCAGCTCGCCTTGTTCCACCAGCCAACGTCCGATGGGGCGATACGGGTGGCCGTTCTGGTCGGCGTAGGCGATGCGCAGCTGACGCCCACTATCGAGCTGGATGCGTCCCGAGCCCTGGATTTGCAGGAATTGCAGGTTCATCGGGTCGGTCAGCCAGGCCACAACGGGTGCCTTGACCCCGTTGCTCTCGATAGTGGCTGCATCGTCGTAAGGCTTGAGCACGCGGCCTTCGAGCCGGCCGCGCAGGCGTTTGCCCTTCAACTCCGGATAAATGCTGTCGAGGGAAACGATGATCATGTCTTCGGGCACGCCATACACCGGGACATTCGCCACGTCGGTCTGGGTCAGGCTGCCGGGGTAGACCGGCTCGTAGTAGCCGGTGATCAGGCCGTTCGGGTTGTCATTGGCGGCGCGCAGGCCGTAGACGTCGAGGTTCTGCTTGAGGAAGCCGCGAATGTCGCTGGCGGTTTGCGGCACATTGGCAGCCGCGGCGCAGGTTCCGCCCCAGACAGCGTCAGCCTTGAGTCGCGTGCAGGCGCTACGCCATGAGCCGAAACCGGCGACGAGGTCGCTGTCGGACACCGCTGGAAGTGCTTCCCACGTGGCGCTGGAGTAGGTGGCCAGGGCATGGGTTTTCGGTTTGTTGTCATCACTTCCGCCGGTGCAACCCGCGAGCACGGCCACCATCGGAAGGGTCCAGGTCAGGCTGTGACGCCAGGCCTTGAAACGGCTGTTCATGGAGTGATTCCTTTGCCGGTTGCCCGAGTGCTCCATGCGCTCAAGCAACCCGTATTGATAATAGGGCTATTGGTCTTTTACCGATCAGGCGAGGATACTGGCCGCCGTTTCCGTGACCTGAAGCCACCATGACTCTTAAAAGACTTTCTGTTGTATTGCTGGCCTGTCTGACACTGACCGCCTGTGGCGGGGTCGACCCCAATTCGCCGCTCGGTCAGCGCAAAGCCATTTTCAAGCAAATGCTCAAGACCGGTGAAGATCTGGGTGGCATGTTGCGTGGCCGTATTGCGTTCGACGGTCCGAAGTTCGCTGAGGGCGCGGTGAAACTTGATGCCCTGTCCCGTGAACCGTGGAAACATTTTCCGCAGGTGCGTGAAGAAGATCACACCAGCGCCACGAGCGATGTCTGGGAACAGCAGGCGCGCTTTCAGGCAATGACTCGTGATCTCGAAACCGCCACCGGTGAATTGGTGATTGCCAGCCAGGTTCAACCCTACAAGGCCAGCAACCTGGGGCCGGCGGTGCAGAAGGTCGAAGATGCTTGCAGTGCCTGTCATAAAGCGTTTCGGGACCATTGATTCAGGAAAGGATCGCAGCCTTCGGCAGCTCCTGCGCCGAACTAATGTAGGCGCTGCCGAAGGCTGCGAACTGTTGATCTCAAGACGCGCAGTTACTGATCCAGCTCATCCAGCGCATCCTGCAATTCCTTGCGGGATTCGGCGAGCTTGTCCTTGCGCTTGTTGATCTTGTCGGGATCGCCTTTTTTCATGGCCTTGTCGAGATCGGCCTGGCGCTGGCTGACTTCGTGCTTGGCGTCGAGCACCTTGTTTTCCCGTTCTTTTTTCAGCGATGCGTCCGTGCAGTTTGCCTCGACTTCGCTTAGAGCCTTTTCCAGACCGGCCTGTTGTTCGAGATTAGCGTGGGATTTGGCCAGTTCGATCTGGTTGATGATGCCTTGCTTCTTGGCGGCGCATCCGGTCAGCCCCGGTGCTTCTTCATCCGCCATCAGCGGAGTGGCCAGCACGCTGCAAAGGGTCAACAGGGCCAGCGGTGAAAGAAGTTTCATAAAAGCTCCATGTAAGAAAGCAAGCGGGGTGGCGATGGCTTGTTTGAGCCGATCGACACCTTGGGGTTCCCGGTGGACGTCGGCTAAAAGCCTTCGATCCCGATGTCACGTAGCGTTTCACTCAGGGCCAGCACCTGCGGGTCGCGGAAAAAGGCGTTCAAATGCGCCGCGCGTCCCGGCCCGATACCTGCTTCGGCTTGCCATTGTTCGGTATTTCGTTGCGCCAGTACCTGCCAGGAGTCGGCCAGTTGTGCCTGGCCTGTCGGCGGCAATCCCAGGGCTTTGAGCCAGCGAGCGAACGGGCGTTGTCGGGCGCTGCTGAAACTGTCGGCAAGGCGCGCCGCGCTTCGTTCGCCGAAACCGTCAATGTTAGCAAGCTCTCGGACATCGAGGGTCATCCAATCCAACAGGCTGTTCAGGCGACCTGTTGCAAGAAGTTTTTCCCAGGTGCCGGCGCCGACATGGGGCAGGGCCAGACCGTTCTTGCCGCTGAGCCAGGTCAGGCGCGCAAGAAACTGGCTTTCGCAGCCTGGGGTCGGTTGCCAACAGCTCAAAGGGTGAAAGTCTTCGGCTTGCGGCACGTTCAATTCGACACGCTCGGTACTGCGAAACACGACGTCATCAAGCCTTGGAATTGTCAGGCCGGCCAGGCTGATCGAGACTTGGTCACCGGGGCGTATATCCAGCGCCTGCCAGCGCTGTAGCGAGCTGACGCTGACGCGTTTGATCTGCCGGTCATCCAGTTTCACCGGTCTCAGCTCCAGTACCGGAGTGATGCGCCCGGTTCGTCCAATCTGGAAGTGAACCTTGCGTACATCCGCCAGCGCCTGGGCAAAAGGGTATTTCCAGGCCACGCTCCAGTAAGGCGGTTTCGCCTGCCAGCGTTCGGCGGGTGGGCGCTGGTTCTGGCGCAGGACAATCCCGTCGCTGGCGAAGGGCAGGGTGGAGCGATACCAGTGATCACGCCAGCGCTCAGCGTCGGCAAAGTTATGGATCGGCTGGCTGTAAACGGTGGTGTTCGAGAAGCCCAGTTCATTCAATGCAGTCGCCCGTGTGAGCAGGTTCGCCGGGCCTTGGGGCCAGTCCCACGCAAACAGGCCGATCCCCGCGGCTTGTGCGGCATTCAACGTTTTGCGACCCATCAGCCCGGCCACCGTGGCGCGGGCATTAACGCTGCCGTCCCGGGCCTGTATGTGGTTGTCCAGGCGCCAATAGAGCTCGCCCTGCACAAGCAGGTCCAAAGGTTGTGACAACTGTTTGGGAATGACCTGGATCTGCCGTGCCGCAATCGTCCAGTCCTGCCCCTTCACGCCATCGCCGCGACTGATTGCCTGAGTCAGCAGGCCTTTGCGGTAAATCAGCGTGACTGCCACGCCGTCGATTTTCGGTTGCGCCCAGACATCCGCGCGGTCGCGCAGCCAGTTTTCGACAGCGCGTGCGTCGTGTAGTTTTTCCAGGCCGGTGTGGGCGATGGGGTGTGGGAGTGTGCCGCGAGCTGTGCGCAAGGGGTTTGCGGGTGGGGTCAGGTTGAAGCATTGGCGCCAATGGCTCAGTTGCGCCCGGGACTGATCGTAGAGTTCATCGGCAACCAGAGAGCGGCCCTGGCGGTGATAGCTGTCGTCCCAGAGGTCGATTTGCTGTTGCAGTTTGCCGACTTCGTCCAGGGCGCGTTCCGGTGACCAGTCGGGGCAATCCATGGCGCGGGCGCCGAGGCAGGTCAGCATCAGCAGAAAGGCGAAAAACAGGTGCAATGGCGGGAGCATCGTGAGCGTCCTTGCTCAATGAGATGCTTGAAGGTTAGGTCAGGATGGGTGGGTGTCAGGGCTGGGTGTTTTTCCGGGTATTTCGGGAGGCTGTGCCCGCGAAGGCCGCGCCACGGTGTAAAGCCAATCCCAATAAAAAGCCCCGCAGGGCGCGAGCCGTGCGGGGCTTTTGGGTGCAGCAGGAAGTGTTACAGACCGGCAGCGGAACGCAGGGCGTCGGCGCGGTCGGTTTTTTCCCAGGTGAACGTGGTGAAGGTATCGTCGCCCACGGTCTTGGTCGCCGGGGTGCGGCCGAAGTGGCCGTACGCTGCGGTTTCCTGGTACATCGGGTGCAGCAGGTCAAGCATGGTGGTGATCGCGTATGGACGCAGGTCGAACACTTCGCGGACCAGTTTGACGATCTTGTCGTCGCTGATCTTGCCGGTGCCGAAGGTGTTCAGCGAGATCGACGTTGGCTGGGCAACACCGATGGCGTAGGACACCTGGATCTCGCAGCGCTCGGCCAGGCCGGCAGCGACGATGTTCTTGGCCACATAACGACCGGCGTAGGCCGCCGAACGGTCAACCTTCGATGGATCTTTACCGGAGAACGCGCCGCCGCCGTGACGGGCCATGCCGCCGTAGCTGTCGACGATGATCTTGCGACCGGTCAGACCGCAGTCACCTACCGGGCCGCCAATGATGAACTGGCCGGTCGGGTTGATGTGGAACTGGGTGTCCTTGGACAGCAGTTCGGCAGGCAGCACGTGCTTGACGATCAGCTCCATCACGCCTTCGCGCAGGTCGTTGTACGACACTTCCGGGTTGTGCTGGGTCGACAGAACAACGGCGTCGATACCGACAACCTTGCCGTTTTCGTAACGGCAGGTCACTTGCGACTTGGCGTCCGGGCGCAGCCAAGGCAGCAGGCCGGATTTACGGGCTTCGGCCTGGCGCTGAACCAGCTGGTGCGAGAAGGTGATCGGTGCAGGCATCAGCACGTCGGTTTCGTTGCTGGCGTAGCCGAACATCAGGCCCTGGTCGCCGGCGCCCTGATCTTCAGGCTTGGCACGGTCAACACCCTGGTTGATGTCAGGGGACTGCTTGCCGATGATGTTCATCACGCCGCAGGTCGCGCCGTCGAAGCCAACGTCGGAGCTGGTGTAGCCGATGTTGGTGATCACGTCACGAACGATCTGCTCCAGGTCAACCCAGGCCGAAGTGGTGACTTCGCCGGCGATGATGGCCACGCCCGTTTTCACCAGAGTCTCGCACGCCACACGGGCGAACTTGTCTTCAGCAATGATGGCGTCCAGCACCGCATCAGAAATCTGGTCGGCGATTTTGTCCGGATGCCCTTCAGACACGGACTCGGAGGTGAAAAGGGAGTATTCGCTCATCTCGATGTTTTCCTGAAATTACCGATGGTGAGTGTCGCCAGCTGGCCGCTGAAAGTTACGGACCTGGATCTGGAAACCATTACGTAAGCCTACATAGAGGCTTTCCCCGGGAACGAGTCCCGCAGCGGTGGCCCAACGGGCCAGATCGTCCTGTTCAAACCCCAACCAGAGATCACCGCAGGCCTCCTTGGCCCAACTCTGGTTGTGGCTACATAACTCTGTCACTAACAGGCTACCGCCTGGTTGCAGCAAGTGGGCCATGTGCTTGAGCGCATCGGCCGGTGCGGCAAAGTGGTGCAGCACCATGTTCAGCACCACGCAATCGGCCTTGAGGGTGACGCCGTTCAAGGCGTCGGCCAGTTGCAGGCTGACGTTAGTCAGCTTGTCGCGTTCGCAGACCTGGCGCGCCAGTTCGAGCATCGCGGTGCTGTTGTCCAGCGCCGTGACCTCGGTGAAGCGGCGCGCCAGTTCGGGCAGAAATGCGCCGTCTCCGGGGCCGACTTCAATGGCCGTAGCGCCTTGACCGAAGCTCAACTTGTCGAGCAGGGCCACCACGCTGTCGCGGTACTGCGGCAGACCGGCGATCAGGTCTTGCTGGGCGCGAAACTTCTCCGCGACCCGTGAGAAAAAGTCCTGGCTGGCCGCTGCGCGTTGCCCGTGGACCTGTGCGATGCGCGCCAGTACGTCAGCCGGCAGCGTCAGGTTGTCCACTTCGTCGAGCAGCGCGGCGTGCAGTTTGCCGCCCAGCAACCCGGTGTGGGGCAGGGCGCGACGGTAAAAAATCGCGTTGCCTTCACGGCGGGTCGCCACCAGGTCGGCCTGGGCCAGTACCTTGAGGTGGTGGCTCATGCCTGACTGGCCGATGCCGAAGATCTGCGCCAGTTCCAGCACGCCGAACGAGTCGTTGGCCAGTGCGCGCAATACATTCAACCGCAGAGGGTCGCCGCCAGCCTTGCACAGGGCCGCCAGCTCATCGCAATCGTCATGTTGAATGGAAGGCACGCGTAAGTTCATAGGGCCGGCAGTCTAGTCATGGGTCGAAAGCATCGCAAGAGCAATATCAAAAAGTTTTGATATTGCTCGATAGATGGCACTTCTCGACGTTAGCTTCAGTCAACAAACGAACGGCGGAAAGGTTTCACCAGGCGAAACCGTCGTTATCCGTTGGAAAAACGCCTCCAGATGACTATCTGTCATTGCCCCGAGGCGTCCGGGTGAGGGAAAATGCTCGCCTTTTTTCCGATTCGTTTTAATCAAGCCCCCAGGAGAACAGCGATGCCTAGCCGTCGTGAGCGTGCCAACGCCATTCGTGCCCTCAGCATGGATGCCGTGCAAAAAGCCAACAGCGGCCATCCGGGTGCCCCTATGGGTATGGCGGATATCGCCGAAGTACTTTGGCGCGACTACCTGAAGCACAACCCGAGCAATCCATCCTTCGCCGACCGTGACCGCTTCGTGCTGTCCAACGGCCACGGCTCGATGCTGATCTATTCGCTGCTGCACCTGACCGGCTACGACCTGTCGATCGAAGACCTGAAGCAGTTCCGCCAACTGCACAGCCGCACCCCGGGTCACCCGGAACTCGGCTACACCCCGGGTGTTGAAACCACCACCGGTCCTTTGGGCCAAGGCCTGGCCAACGCCGTGGGTTTCGCCCTGGCTGAAAAAGTCCTGGCGGCGCAGTTCAACCGTCCGGGCCACAACATCGTCGACCACCACACCTATGTGTTCCTGGGTGATGGCTGCATGATGGAAGGCATTTCCCACGAAGTCGCTTCCCTGGCCGGTACCCTGGGCCTGGGCAAGCTGATCGCTTTCTACGATGACAACGGCATCTCCATCGACGGCGAAGTCGAAGGCTGGTTCACCGATGACACGCCGAAGCGCTTCGAATCCTAC
The DNA here is from genome assembly GCF_900187615.1 of Pseudomonas sp. Irchel s3f7. GTDB lineage: Bacteria > Pseudomonadota > Gammaproteobacteria > Pseudomonadales > Pseudomonadaceae > Aquipseudomonas. The sequence continues at coordinate 126,365 of NZ_FYDO01000007.1, forward strand.
AACTGGCAAGTGATCCGCAATGTCGACGGTCACGATCCGGAAGAGATCAAGACCGCGATCGACACTGCCCGCAAAAGCGAGCAGCCGACCCTGATCTGCTGCAAGACCACCATCGGCTTCGGTTCGCCGAACAAGCAAGGCAAGGAAGACTGCCACGGCGCCCCGCTGGGTGACGCGGAAATCGCCCTGACCCGTGCGGCGCTGAAATGGAACCACGGCCCGTTCGAAATCCCGGCCGACATCTATGCCGAATGGGATGCCAAGGAAACCGGTCGCGCTGCCGAAGCCGAGTGGGACCAGCGTTTCGCGGCCTACTCCGCTGCCTTCCCGACCGAAGCCAACGAACTGGTGCGTCGTCTGAGCGGCGAACTGCCGGCTGACTTCAGCGAAAAAGCCTCGGCCTACATCGCCGAAGTGGCGGCCAAAGGCGAAACCATCGCCAGCCGTAAAGCCAGCCAGAACGCCCTGAACGCGTTCGGCCCGCTGCTGCCTGAGTTCCTCGGCGGTTCGGCTGACCTGGCCGGTTCCAACCTGACCCTGTGGAAAGGTTGCAAAGGCGTCACTGCCGAAGACGCCAGCGGCAACTACATGTACTACGGCGTGCGTGAGTTCGGCATGACCGCGATCATGAACGGTGTTGCCCTGCACGGCGGCCTGGTGCCTTACGGCGCGACCTTCCTGATGTTCATGGAATACGCCCGCAACGCAGTGCGCATGTCCGCTCTGATGAAGCAGCGTGTGATCCACGTCTACACCCACGACTCCATCGGTCTGGGCGAAGACGGCCCGACTCACCAGCCAATCGAGCAACTGGCCAGCCTGCGCTGCACGCCGAACCTCGACACCTGGCGTCCAGCCGATGCTGTTGAATCGGCCGTGAGCTGGAAATACGCACTGGAGCGCAAGGACGGTCCTTCGGCCCTGATCTTCTCGCGTCAGAACCTGCAGCACCAAACCCGTGATGCCGGCCAGATCGCCGACATCAGCCGTGGTGGTTATGTGCTGAAAGACTGCGCTGGCGAGCCAGAGCTGATCCTGATCGCCACCGGTTCGGAAGTCGGCCTGGCCGTTCAAGCCTTCGACAAACTGACCGAGCAGGGCCGCAAGGTTCGCGTGGTTTCCATGCCATGCACCAGCGTCTTCGATGCCCAGGACGCCGGCTACAAGCAATCGGTTCTGCCGTTGCAGGTCAGCGCCCGTATCGCCATCGAGGCTGCTCACGCAGACTACTGGTACAAGTACGTGGGCCTGGAAGGTCGCGTGATCGGCATGACCACCTACGGCGAGTCGGCGCCTGCGCCTGCCTTGTTCGAAGAGTTCGGTTTCACCCTGGAAAACATCCTGGGTCAGGCTGAAGAGCTGCTGGAAGACTAAAGCACAACGCGGTGTTCTAACGAACACCGCGGTCTCCTGTAGGAGCTGGCTTGCCAGCGAAGGCGTCCGTTCAGGCAGCATTTATGTTGACGCTGATGACCCCATCGCTGGCAAGCTAGCTCCTACAGGGGTTGTGTTGTTAGCGAATACTATCGAGAACCCCATGCCTCAACCGCGTCCTTACAAAGTTGCACTCAACGGCTACGGCCGGATTGGTCGTTGCGTCTTGCGTGCGTTGTTTGAGCGAGGCGACAAGGCCGGGTTTGAAATTGTCGCGATCAACGATCTGGCGGACATGGCCAGCATCGAATACCTGACACGCTTTGACTCCACTCACGGGCGTTTTCCCGGCGAAGTGAGAGTGGATGGCGATTGTCTGCATATTAATGGCGACTGCGTGAAGGTCCTGCGCAGTGCCACCCCCGAAGGCATCGATTGGGCGTCCCTGGGCGTCGATCTGGTGCTGGAGTGCTCCGGCGCTTACAACACGCGCGAAGACGGCCAGCGGTTCCTCGACGCCGGCGCCCCGCGCGTGCTGTTTTCCCAGCCGATGGCCAGCGAGACCGATGTCGACGCCACCATCGTCTACGGCGTGAACCAGGACTGCCTGACCGGCGACGAACTGCTGGTGTCCAACGCGTCCTGCACCACCAACTGCGGCGTGCCGTTGTTGCGTCTGCTGAACCAGGCGATCGGTCTGGATTACGTGTCGATCACCACGATTCACTCGGCGATGAACGATCAGCCGGTCATCGATGCCTATCACCACGAAGACCTGCGCCGCACCCGTTCGGCGTTCCAGTCGGTGATCCCGGTGTCCACCGGTCTGGCGCGCGGCATCGAGCGTCTGTTGCCGGAACTTGCCGGGCGAATTCAGGCCAAAGCCGTGCGGGTGCCGACGGTTAACGTGTCCTGCCTCGACATTACGATGCAGACCGCCACCGCGACCGACGCCACCGAGGTCAACCGAATCCTGCGCGAAGCTGCCACCAGCGGCCCGCTCAAAGGCTTGCTGGCCTACACCGAGTTGCCTCACGCCAGTTGTGATTTCAACCATGACCCACATTCGGCCATCGTCGATGCCAGTCAGACCCGCGTTTCCGGCCCACGGCTGGTGAACATCCTGGCCTGGTTCGACAACGAATGGGGGTTTGCAAACCGAATGCTCGATGTTGCAGAACACTATCTGCACACAGCCTCTACAAAACCTGCTCTCTAAGAACAGCTATTCAGGAAGTGCGACCCATGACCGTGTTGAAGATGTCCGACCTCGATCTGCAAGGTAAGCGCGTATTGATTCGCGAAGACCTCAACGTCCCAGTCAAGGACGGTGTTGTCACCAGCGATGCGCGAATCCTGGCCTCGCTGCCGACCATCAAGCTGGCCCTGGAAAAAGGCGCGGCCGTGATGGTTTGCTCGCACCTTGGCCGTCCGACCGAAGGCGAGTTCTCGGCCGAGAACAGCCTCAAGCCAGTCGCTGACTACCTGAGCAAGGCTCTGGGTCGTGAAGTGCCGCTGGTGGCGGATTACCTGGGCGGCGTCGACGTGAAAGCGGGCGACATCGTGCTGTTCGAAAACGTGCGCTTCAACAAAGGCGAGAAAAAGAACGCTGACGAACTGGCCCAGCAATACGCCGCCCTGTGCGACGTGTTCGTGATGGACGCCTTCGGCACCGCTCACCGTGCCGAGGGTTCGACCCACGGCGTGGCCAAATTCGCCAAAGTCGCTGCTGCCGGCCCGTTGCTGGCTGCTGAACTGGATGCACTGGGCAAAGCCCTGGGTGCTCCGGCCCAGCCAATGGCTGCCATTGTTGCCGGCTCCAAGGTGTCGACCAAACTCGACGTGCTGAACAGCCTGAGCCAGATCTGCAACCAGTTGATCGTGGGCGGCGGCATTGCCAACACCTTCCTGGCCGCTGCCGGTCACCCGGTCGGCAAATCCCTGTACGAGCCGGACCTGCTGGACACCGCTCGCGCCATCGCCGCCAAGGTCAGCGTGCCGCTGCCGGTTGATGTGGTCGTTGCCAAGGAATTCGCTGAAAGCGCGACGGCCACCGTGAAGCTGATCGCTGACGTCGCTGCCGACGACATGATCCTGGACATCGGCCCGCAGACCGCGGCGAACTTCGCCGAACTGCTGAAATCGTCGCAAACCATCCTGTGGAACGGTCCGGTTGGCGTGTTTGAATTCGATCAGTTCGGTAACGGCACCAAAGTCCTGGCCCAGGCCATCGCGGACAGCGCGGCGTTCTCCATTGCGGGCGGCGGCGACACCCTGGCGGCCATCGACAAGTATGGCGTTGCCGAGCAGATCTCCTACATTTCTACCGGCGGCGGCGCGTTCCTCGAATTCGTCGAAGGCAAAGTGTTGCCAGCCGTTGAAGTCCTGGAAAGCCGGGCCAAGGCCTGAGGGTCGCCCGTTTGACCAGGCAAGGGAGTGTTGAAATGGTCAAGACGTTAGTGCTGTTGATCGTCGCGGGTTCGCTGGCGGCTTGCGGGAGTAACCCGAAAGCCACGCCGGAACCTGCGCCTTCCGGGGCGGAAAAAAACTGCTACCAGGCCGACTGGCAGGCGGAAACCAACCCGGTGCTCAACAAGCGGTCCGGGCCTGATGGCCTGGACAAATACGAGACACAGACTCCCGCCAAGGAACATGGCTGCCCCTGACGGGTCTGACTCTTTACTCAGGGCTGGCGGCGTGTGCCGTCGGTCGAGGGACACGGATGAAAGGTTTTATCGCCGTTGCGGCACTGGCATTACTGGCAGGATGCGCCTATTTGAACCCGTTCCAGTCGTCCGCTCCTGTGGATAACTGGACCACCTGGACCTGTGACAGCCAGGCCAAGGTGCTATGGCGCTTCACTGACGACAGCCGCAAGGAAGTCGACGTGCGCCTGGGCGGTGCCGACCAGGTTTATCGCCTGAAAGAGGAACCGGGTGCGTCGGGTGCGCTGTACAGCAACGACATGCTGGCGTTTCACATAAAAGGTGAGGAAGGCCTGGTTTACTGGGTCGCCACCAATGATTTGATTGGCCGTGGCTGCAAGGCCGAATAACAACGCAAACCCTGTAGGAGCTGGCTTGCCAGCGATGAGGCCCTTGAGGCATGCACTGTCCAGGCGGACGCCATCGCCGGCAAGCCGGCTCCTACAAGGGATGAGTTGAGCAATTAGCGAATTCGCAGGCCGGGCCAACCCCCGATCTGCAATAACTTGAATAGCCGCCGCCGCTCCGGCAGGCTGGCACGATTAACGACCCTCAACCGGGAGAGATACACACAATGGCACTTATCAGCATGCGCCAGATGTTGGACCACGCAGCCGAGTTCGGCTACGGCGTTCCAGCTTTCAACGTCAACAACCTTGAGCAGATGCGCGCCATCATGGAAGCCGCTGACAAGACTGACTCCCCGGTGATCGTCCAGGCTTCGGCCGGTGCTCGCAAATACGCCGGCGCACCGTTCCTGCGTCACCTGATCCTGGCAGCCATCGAAGAGTTCCCGCACATCCCGGTGTGCATGCACCAGGACCACGGCACCAGCCCTGACGTCTGCCAGCGCTCCATTCAACTGGGCTTCAGCTCGGTGATGATGGACGGCTCCCTGGGCGAAGACGGCAAGACCCCGACCGACTACGACTACAACGTCCGTGTTACCCAACAAACCGTTGCCTTGGCTCACGCCTGTGGCGTTTCGGTAGAAGGCGAGCTGGGTTGCCTGGGTTCGCTGGAAACCGGCATGGCCGGTGAAGAAGACGGCATCGGCGCTGAAGGCGTTCTGGATCACAGCCAAATGCTGACCGACCCGGAAGAAGCCGCTGACTTCGTAAAACGCACTCAGGTGGATGCCCTGGCCATCGCCATCGGCACCAGCCACGGCGCGTACAAGTTCACCAAGCCGCCTACCGGCGACGTGCTGGCCATCGACCGCATCAAGGAAATCCACAAGCGCATTCCGAACACTCACCTGGTGATGCACGGTTCGTCTTCGGTTCCGCAAGAGTGGCTGGCGATCATCAACCAGTACGGTGGCGACATCAAAGAAACCTACGGCGTTCCGGTTGAAGAAATCGTCGAAGGCATCAAGCACGGCGTGCGCAAGGTCAACATCGACACCGACCTGCGCCTGGCGTCCACCGGCGCCATGCGTCGCCTGATGGCCACCAACCCGAGCGAGTTCGACCCGCGTAAATTCTTCGGCGCCACCGTCACCGCCATGCGCGACGTGTGCATCGCTCGCTACGAAGCCTTCGGCACTGCCGGCAACGCTTCGAAGATCAAGGCGATCTCGCTGGAAGGCATGTATCAGCGTTACCTGAAAGGTGAGTTGAACGCCAAGGTCAACTAAGCCTTAGCGTTTGAGTCGCATAAAAAACCCGCCGAAAGGCGGGTTTTTTGTGGGCGATGAATCGACTTTGTGGCGAGGGAGCTTGCTCCCGCTGGACTGCGCAGCGGTCCTTCTTTTTTGGGACGCTTCGCGACCCGACGGGAGCAAGCTCCCTCGCCACTGAGTGTTCGGCGTTACTTGTCGTGATCAATATCCAGCTTGCTGAACGTCACCTTCCCGCCTTCGCTGGTGTACCCGGTGTTGTCCTGCACATAGACCCCGGCCTTGAAGTACAGCGGTTTCTCGCGCCAGGTCGTGCTGATGTTGGTGTCCCACGTGTAGCCCGCCGCGCTGATGCCCAATGCGCCGCCGGGGCTGAGGTGAATGAGGTAGGAAAATTCGCGGTCGAGTTTGACGCCGGTGGCGATGGTGATTACCCGTCCTGTGTCGTCATAGGGGTGCATGCGCACTTTGGCGACGATGTTGCCTGTCTCGGTGTCGGTTTTGTACTGGTACTCCACCTTCACCATGGGTTTTTGACTTTGATAGGCATGGATCTGGCCGATGACAATCTTCCCCGAACTCGGCACCTGGTTCACTGCCAGGGTGGCGCGCAAGGTGTTGTCGGCGTCGGGGTAGTACCAGTTGCGCAGGGTGCCGTTGCTGTAGGTTTCACGCAGTTCTGTGCGGGGATAAATAGCATTTTCGGTTCGTGAGCCGGTCACCGGCGTCCAGAAAAACAATGTGCCGGTATCGGAATGGAAGTACTGATCCTTGAAGCCGTCTACCAGTTTGGAGGTTTCTACTGTGTACGGCGGGCTGCCAACGGGGACGCTTAGGTTCCAGGTTGCGAGATCGATCATGTAGGTTCTTCCATTTTGGTCGTGCTGCACGGGCGTGCCAGAAGCTCTAGCCCGCACCTTTTGGGGCGGTCTTTATAAGCGCAGAGGGGTGTTTTGTTAACGCCCGTCTGGCGGTTCGTTGGCGCCAACATCCTGTCGAAGTGCCATCCTTCCCGGTTTTAGCGGGCTGTAGAGGTGACCGTTAGTCGGCGAGTTAACCCTTTGGTTAGGTGATGGCGCTCTGATGGCTTCTGCTTTTTTGGATCCAGGTCTAGAGTAATGGCTTAGTATTTGTCCGGTTTTCACGAGAAGCCGGCCTGGCCTCGCACAAAGAGAAGCAGCATGGAATGCGCGCAACCCACGTCCGTCGAAGGCAACTCAACGTTACTGATTGTCGACGACTACCCTGAAAACCTGATCAGCATGCGCGCGTTGTTGCAGCGTCAGGACTGGCAGGTCATTACCGCCGCCTCGGGTTTCGAGGCGCTCGGCTTGTTGCTTGAGCATGATGTCGACCTGGTGCTGCTGGACGTGCAGATGCCGGGCATGGACGGATTTGAAGTGGCCCGCCTGATGCGCGGCAGCCAGCGAACCCGTCTCACACCGATCATCTTCCTGACCGCCAATGAGCAGTCGCCGGATGCGGTAATCAAGGGTTACGCCAGTGGTGCCGTGGATTACCTGTTCAAACCCTTCGATCCGCAGATCCTCAAACCCAAGGTCCAGGCGCTGCTCGAACATCAGCGCAATCGCCGACAACTGCAGCGTCTGAGCCACGATCTGGAGAGCGCACGCGCCTTCAATGCTTCGGTGCTGGATAACACCGCCGAAGGGATCCTGGTGTTGGGTGAGGACGGGGTCATTCGCTTCGCCAACCCGGCCATGTCGCGGCTGCTCAACGCGACGGTGCAGGAGCTGCAAGGCAAAGAGTTTCTCGACTACCTGCAAAAACCGCATTTTCCAATCTGGGCCGATTCCGAGTTTTTCGCCGGTTACAAACGTCGTGAGACCCTGCGTCTGCACGACGCCGTATTGCGCACGGCGCCAGGTCAGCAAGTGCCGGTGGCGTTGTCCTGCGCGCCTTTGCCCTCTGAGCAACATGCGATGGTGGTGACCGTGCTGGACATGTCGGTGGTGCGTCATCTGCATCAGCAACTGGAGTTTCAGGCGGTCACCGACCCGCTGACCGGTTTGCTCAATCGCCGGGGTTTTTACCAGACAGCGGAAAACCTGCTGCTGCGGGGCGAGCGTTCCGGGAGTGCCTGGGTGCTGCTGTATCTGGACCTCGACGGCTTCAAGCGCGTCAACGATTCCCTGGGGCACGATGCCGGTGACCGTGTGTTGCGTTGGGTGTCCGAACAGTTGAAATCCTGCTTGCGGCCCTTCGACATTCTGGCCCGCATGGGGGGTGATGAGTTCACCGCGCTGCTGGATCTGGAGTTCCCCGAGCAAGCGGCCAAGATTGCCGAAAAACTCATCGAGCGGGTGTCGATCTGTCAGCAGATCGATGGTCTGGACATGGCCTTGGGGGCCAGCATCGGTATCGCTACGTTCCCCGATTGCGGTGCCAACCTGGATGGTCTGCTGCGGGCGGCTGACATCGCCATGTATGAAGCCAAGCGCGCCGGGCGTCAGCAATATCGTTTCTACGATCATGACATGAACGGGCGGGCACGCTCGCGGCTGATGCTTGAAGACAGCGTGCGCACCGCCATCGAGAACCGTGATTTCAACTTGGTGTATCAACCTCAGGTGTCGATTGTCGACGGGCGGATTCGCGGGTTCGAGGCCTTGCTGCGCTGGCAGCACCCGAGCGTCGGCGATGTGCCGCCGGGTCTGTTTTTACCTTTGCTGGAAGAAGCGCGGCTGATCAGTCGTCTGGGCAGCTGGATTTACCATTGCAGCGCAGGCCAGCGTAAAGCCTGGGAAACACTGTTTACCGAAGACCTGGTCGTGGGCGTCAGTTTGAGCTGCACGCAGTTCGGCATGCCCAATCTGGCCACTGAATTGCGCCAGGTGCTTGAGCGCCATGGCTTGCAGGCGCGTCATCTGGAGCTCGAGGTCACGGAAGAAGCCTTGATGCACAACCCTGAAGAGACGCGTAAACAACTGCGTCTGCTGCGCAACCTGGGGGTGCGTGTGGCGCTGGATGATTTCGGCTGCGGACATTGCTCGCTGTCGCATCTGCGCGACCTGGAACTGGACACCCTCAAGCTCGACCGTCACTTGATCGCCCGGCTGCCGGATTCCGTTCGAGACGCGGCACTGGTGCGCAGTGTGATCGACCTGTGCAAACAGTTCGGCATGCTGGTGATTGCCGAAGGGGTGGAAACGGTCGCGCAATATGAGTGGCTGCAAGCCAATGGCTGCGAGTATGTACAAGGGTTTCTGGTGGCGCGGCCGATGACGTCTGAAGACGCCGGTGAGTTTGTACAGCCCTTCGACTGGAGCGCGCTGACCCGCTGAATTCGCTACACTGGCGACCTTTTAGTGACCTGTATTGCCGCCCCGATGACCGCGTTGAAATACCTCCAGGCTTATCCCGCCAACTTGCAGGACCAGGTGCGACAGCTGATCGCCGACGGTCGGCTGGGCGATTACCTGACCCAGCGTTACCCGGAAAAGCACGGGGTGCAGAGCGACAAGGCGCTGTACACCTATGCGCTGGACCTCAAGCAGGAATACCTGCGAAATGCCCCGTCTATCGACAAAGTGCTGTTCGACAATCGTCTGGACCTGACTCACCGCGCGTTGGGCCTGCATACCACGATTTCCCGGGTGCAGGGCGGCAAGCTCAAGGCCAAGAAGGAAATCCGCATCGCTTCGTTGTTCAAGGAAGCACCGTCCGAGTTCCTGAAAATGATCGTCGTGCATGAGCTGGCGCACTTCAAGGAATCGGACCACAACAAGGCGTTCTACAAACTGTGCGAACACATGCTGCCGGGGTATCACCAGGTCGAATTTGATGTGCGGGTCTACCTGACGTGGCGGGATCTGTAGGCGCTGCCGCAGGCTGCGATCTTTTAAGGAGTATTGGATGGACGTGAGCAAGACCAAAAGCAGCTTCTATCGCCGCTTGTACGTGGCGTACCTGATCGACAGCGGGCTGGCCAGCAGCGTCCCGGCCCTGACCGAGACTACCGGCATGCCCCGGCGCACGGCTCAGGACACCATCGCGGCGTTGGCGGATCTGGATATCGTCTGCGAATTCGAGCAGGAAGAAGGTGCACGCAACCATGCGGGGCGTTATCGGATTCGCGAGTGGGGGGCGATTGATCGCGGTTGGATCGAGCGTAATCTGCGGCAGATCAAGGCGGTGTTGGAGTATCCCTGAGGTTTGCGTTGCCTGAGCTGACGCCATCGCGAGCAAGCTCGCTCCTACAGTAATCGCGTTTGGATCAAAATTACTCAATCCAATCGGTACCCTGCGGGAGCTGGCCTGCCAGCGATGGGGCCGTCAGGGACGGCGCATTCCAATGTGTGGAATGCCATCCTCGACAAACTCCTCACCTGTCACGACAAACCCGTACCGCCCGTAATACCCCTGCAAATGCGTCTGGGCCGAGAGGTAAATCGGCGTTTGCGGCCAGCGTTCTTCAATCTGCTCCAGCGCCTGGTCCATCAACGTGTGTCCAAGCCCGGCGCCACGTGCGTGCGGGGCGATGATCACTCGGCCAATCACCACGTCCCCGCCTTGCAGTTCCGGGTCGAGCAGCCGCAGATAAGCTACCAGTTGATTGCCGTCCCAGGCCATCAAGTGGCAGGTGTCACCTTCCAGGTCCTGGCCATCCACGTCTTGATAAGCGCATTGCTGCTCGACGATGAACACCTCGGCGCGCAGCTTCAAAATGGCATAGAGCTGTTCTTTGCCCAGGTCGCTGTGATGCTTGCAGATCCAATCGACTGTCATGTTTTGATTCCCTGAAAACGTCGCTCCGATACTAAGCGCACTCGCGCCAGAAGTCTTTATGGCGGAGGAATCTGTAACAAAGGCCAAAATGCCATCATTCGATTCTCGCGGCCTTGTCGTCTTTGTGTAATCTGCAATGCAGCGCTGTGCAGTGGTTCCCATGAGCCAAGGTTTGCAAGACGAGCCTTGGGGTTTTGGCTGAAAACAAGAAGGGCTGACCGCCCGCTAAGGACTTTCTAGCATGCCGCGATTGCATCGAGCCTTTGCCTTGACTGGATTGCTGTTGCTGGCTCAGGGGGTGGCAGCAGAAAAGCTGCGCCTGGTTGCTGATGCCTGGCCACCTTTTACCGATGCCACGCTCGTCAATGGTGGCTTGGCCACGGATATTGTCAGCACTGCATTGGCCAGGGCCGGTTATGCCAGTGAATTTGAGCAGGTGCCTTGGGCCCGGGCGCTGATGGGATTGGGCGAAGGGCGATACGACGTGCTCGTCAACGCCTGGTACAACGACGAGCGCAAAAAGCTGGGTCAGTTTTCCAGCGAGTACCTGCTCAACCGCGTGCGCTTTCTCAAGCGCAAAGACGCGCCGATCGAGTACAACAGTTTGCAGCAACTGCACACTTACCCGATTGCGATCGTGCGCGGTTATGCCTATTCACCGGCGTTCGATAAAGACGAATCCCTGCAGAAAGTCCCGGTGCACAGCTTCGCCATGGCGGTGCGCATGCTCGCTGCCGATCGGGTCAAGTTGACCCTTGAAGACGAATACGTCGCGCGCTACTACCTGGCCCGTGAAGCGCCCAGTGTGCGTAACGCGGTTGAGTTTCTGCCGAGGCCTCTGAGTGAGAACAGCCTGCACATCCTGGTCAGCCTGAAGAACCCCAGGCACAAGCAAATTGTCGCCGGTTTTGAGCGGGAGATCGCGGCGATGAAGGCGGACGGGAGTTATGCCAAATTGATGAGGCAGCATGGAATGTGAGTAGGCGGGTCCAGAATCCATGTTGTTTTTGCCGGCCTCATCGCGGGCAAGCCCACTCCCACAGTGGGCGAACGCAAAACGTGTGACCACCAGATAACCCTGTGGGAGCTGGCTTGCCAGCGATTGCGTCGGTCCGGACAGCGAAAATCTCAACCCTCACGGCTGTCCTTGATCAGGTGCGCCGCCAATGTCCGCAGCGGCCCAAGCTGCCGACAGATCAACGCCAATTGCGTCTGCACCAAACGCTGGCCTTCATCGATCTCATCCGGCATCTGCTCAAGCATGTCGGCCAGCGCTTCCTCTTCATCACTCTGAATCGCCACCGAGGATTTGCTCGCCAACCCTTGGGCGATCTCGTCGATGCTGGCGGCCAGCTTCGCGCCAGCGCCTTCGATCAAGTGCTCGCGCACGTCCGCCGGCAGCGGGGTTTCCCGATGCGCGCCCAGGCCTGAGAGGTAACTGAGCAGCGTGTGTGACAGCACCAGGAAACGGAAACCCACGTCCGCCTCCTTACGGAAATGCCCCGGCTCCATCAGCATGTTGGCCAGGGTGGTCGACAGCGCGGCGTCGGCGTTGTGCGCGTTGCGGCGGGCTAGGCGATAGGCCAGGTCGTCACTTTTGCCATCAGCGTATTGCTGCATGATCTGGCGCAAGTAAATGCTGTTGCAGGACAACGTATTGGCCAGCACCTTGTTCAGGCGTCGACCCTGCCAGTCCGGCAGGAACAGGAACACCGCCAGCCCGGCGATCAGGCTGCCAAGCAAGGTATCGAACAATCGTGGCAGGAACAGCCCGTAACCATCGCCGACCTGATTGAAGCAGAACAGCACCATCAAGGTGATCGCTGCTGTCGCCAAGGTGTAGCGGGTGGTGCGGTTGGTAAAGAACACCACGCCGGCGGCAATGGCGAAGCACGACTGGATCAGCGGATTGGGGAACAGGTCGAACAGCGCCCAGGCCAGGGTCAGGCCGATGGCGGTGCCGACGATCCGTTGACCGAGTTTGCGGCGGGTCGCGCCGTAATTCGGCTGGCAGACAAACAGCGTCGTCAGAATGATCCAGTAACCTTGGGACGGGTGGATCAAATGCACCATGGCGTAGCCGATGCACAAGGCCAGGGGCAATCGCAGGGCATGACGGAACAGCAGGGAAGTCGGCGTCAGCTGTGTGCGTAACCGCAGCCATACGTCCTTGAGGCTGCGTGGCGAGCGATCGAGCAGGCTGCTGTCAGTGGCATCGGCCAGGGCGTCGGGGTTGCTGGCGTCGCTGAGCAACCGGTCGAGAGTGCCAAGGTTGGCCGCCAGCGCCCGCAACGAGCGCAGCAAGCCGCGCCAGGCCGGGTTGCTCTGGACGCGCAGGTGTTCGAGAGAAGCATCAAGATCGCTCAAGGCTTCGGCGAAGCTGGCGTCGTAGGTGAACGGCTGGCGCATCTGGATCGATTCGGCCAGGGCCCGGCAGGCCTTGCCTTGCTGGCGCAGCAGGCGCTGACAGCGGAACAGCACGTCACTGTGGAAAAACGCTTCCGCCAGCGCGTTATAGGGGTAGTGCGAGGAACTGGCGCGCTCGTGGATGTCCTGGGCGAGGAAATACAGCTTCAGGTAGCGACTGACTTTCGAGCCCGGACGACCGTTGCCGACCCGGTGCAGGATAATTTCCTTGGCCGCGTTCAATGCGGCAACGACGCGCCCGTTCTGCTGGGCCAACTCCAGGCGACGCGCCTCGACGTCCAACTGGCGAATGGGTTCAAGCAGCGACGATTTCAGCTTCAGGTAAAACCCCAGCTCCCGGAACAACCGCGCCAGGCTCTGCTGCACCGGTTGATTGGAAAACAGCGCCTGCCACAACACCGACAGCAAGCCGTACCAGGCCGCGCCGGCCACCAGCAACACCGGTTCGTGCCAGAAGTCGGTGACCGCGCCACCGCGCTGGTCCACACCGATCATGGTGTAGACCGACAGAATCAGCGTCGCTGAGGCAATCGCGCCATAGCGTTCGCCCAGCGCGCCGAGCATGGTCAGGCAGAACGCGGCGAGGGCGAAAGCGATGACGAAGAGATAGGGGTAGGGGAAGAGCAGTTCGACGGACAGGGCGGCAACGGCAAAACACACCAGCGTCACCGCCAGCGCGTTGAGACGGCCCTGCCAACTGTCGTCGGTTTCGGCCAGGGCGCTGGCGATAATCCCCAGGAACAAGGGAATCAGCAGCCCCATTTCATCCTGATACCAACACAGCGCCATGGTGCCGGTCAGGGCAATGAACACCCGCACGCTGTAGCTGAATTTATCCAGCGCCCACAGGCGCCGCAGAGACTGACGGAACGAAGTCGATGACATGAAGTGCGAAGGCCTTCCGAGGCAATGACGCTAAATTGAGCCACTAATGACGCCGACGCAATGGCGTCGATCACATCAGACAGCAAAATCTGTTCCTTCCCTGTGACACGCGGCATTTGTAGGGGCGGCTTGCTGGCGATGAATGGTCACGCGGTCTGCCTGGTAGACCGTGTTGTCCGCATCGCTGGCAAGCCAGCTCCTACAGGGCTTTGGGTGTCAGACGTATTGCGCAGCCGCGTAGCCCGAGGCCCAGGCCCACTGGAAATTGAATCCGCCTAAATGCCCGGTCACGTCGAGCACTTCGCCGATGAAGTACAGGTCTGGGCTTTTCAGCGATTCCATGGTCTTGGACGACACTTCATTGGTGTTGACGCCGCCAAGGGTCACCTCGGCCGTGCGATAGCCTTCAGTGCCGGCGGGCACGACTTTCCAGCTCGCCAGTTTTTCAGCGATGGCGGCCATTTCGGCGTGGGTGTACTGCTTCATCGGTTTGGAGACGAACCAGTTGTCCGCCAGCAAGTTGGCCATCTTCTTGGTGAAGATTTCACCGAGCAGGGTTTTCAGCTCGCTGTTGGGGCGTTCAGCTTGCTGTTGTTGCAGCCAGCCCGGCACGTCGTGATCAGGCATCAGGTTGATCTCGACCGTGTCACCGGATTCCCAGAACGAAGAAATCTGCAAAATCGCCGGGCCGCTGAGGCCGCGGTGGGTGAACAGGATGTTCTCGCGGAAACTCTGCTCGTTGCAGCTCACCAGGCAATCGACCGACGTACCCGACAGCTCGGTGCACAGTTCCTTGAGCTGATCGGTGATGGTAAACGGCACCAGGCCGGCGCGGGTCGGTAGTAGCTCGTGACCGAACTGCTTGGCCACTTGATAACCAAAACCGGTGGCGCCCAGGGTCGGGATCGACAGACCGCCAGTGGCGATCACCAGGGATTCGCACGTCACTTGGCCAAGCGTTGTATCCAGCAAGTAGCCTTTTTCAAGCTTCTCGATGGTCTGGATCGACGTGTCCAGGTGCAGGCTGACGCCAACCTGGTCGCACTCGTTGAGCAGCATTTCCAGGATGTCGCTGGATTTGTTATCGCAGAACAACTGGCCGAGTTTTTTCTCGTGGTACGGCACGCCGTGCTTGGCCACCATGCCGATGAAATCCCACTGGGTATAGCGGGCCAGGGCAGATTTGCAGAAGTGCGCGTTTTGCGAAAGGAAATTGCTCGGTTCGGTGTACATGTTGGTGAAATTGCAGCGGCCACCGCCCGACATCAGGATTTTCTTGCCGGCCTTGTTGGCATGGTCGAGCAACAACACCTTGCGCCCGCGCCCGGCGGCGGTCAGCGCACACATCAACCCTGCGGCGCCAGCGCCAATGATCACGACTTCGGTAGAGCGCAAAACGGTGTCCTCACAATTTTTTAATCCAACGCAAAACCTGTAGGAGCCGGCTTGCTGGCGCTGCAGACGCTGCGGTCCATCGGGTCGACCGCGTCATCGTTCATTGCCAGCAAGCAGGCTCCTACAGTGAATCAATCAGAGGATGCGAACGCGCAACGAACGGCCCTTGATCTTGCCGTCGTTCAAACGCTGCAGGGCCTGCTTGGCGACGCTGCGATCCACGGCCACGTAAGCCTGGAAGTCGAAGATCGCGATCTTGCCGACCTGGGCACCGGGGATGCCGGCGTCACCGGTCAGGGCGCCAAGGATGTCACCTGGGCGAACCTTGTCTTTACGGCCGGCGCCAATGCACAGGGTGCTCATCTGCGGCAGCAGCGGACCGCCGCCCTGGGAGACGAGGTTGTCCACCTGATCCCAGGTCAATGGCGTTTTTTGCAACAGTTCGATGGCCTGCGCACGCTGCGCTTCCGACGGCGCGACCAGGCTGATCGCAAGGCCTTTCTCACCGGCACGACCGGTACGGCCGACGCGGTGGATGTGGATTTCCGAATCACGGGCCAGCTCGACGTTGATCACCATGTCCAGGGAATCGATGTCCAGACCACGGGCAGCAACGTCGGTGGCAACCAATACCGAAGTACTGCGGTTGGCGAACATTGCCAGCACCTGATCGCGGTCGCGCTGTTCCAGATCGCCGTGCAGGCCGACGGCGGAAATGCCTTTGGAGGACAGGTGATCAACGGTTTCCTGCACTTGCTGCTTGGTGTAGCAGAAGGCGACGCAGGACGCCGGACGGAAGTGACCCAGGACCTTGGTCACCGCGCTCATGCGGTCGTCAGGGGAAATTTCGTAGAAGCGCTGCTCGATCTGCGTGTCGTCGTGGAACGCTTCAGCTTTAACCTGCTGCGGGTTGCGCATGAACTTCGACGCCAGTTGCTTGATGCCCACCGGGTACGTGGCGGAGAACAGCAACGTCTGACGACGCTCCGGGGACTGCATGATGATTTCTTCGATGGAATCGTAGAAACCCATGTCGAGCATGCGGTCGGCTTCGTCGAGGATCAGGGTATTGAGGCCGTGAAGGACCAGCGAACCCTTGCGCAGGTGCTGCTGGATGCGCCCCGGGGTGCCGACGATGATGTGCGCGCCGTGTTCCAGCGAAGCGATCTGCGGGCCGAGGGACACGCCGCCACACAGGGTCAGGACCTTGATGTTGTCTTCGGCACGGGCCAGACGACGGATTTCCTTGGCGACCTGGTCAGCCAGCTCACGGGTCGGGCACAGGATCAACGCCTGGCAACCGAAGTAGCGCGGATTGATCGGGTTCAGCAGGCCGATACCGAAGGCGGCGGTCTTGCCGCTGCCGGTCTTGGCCTGGGCGATCAGGTCCATCCCCTTGAGGATCACCGGCAAGCTTTGCGCCTGGATCGGCGTCATCTGGGCATAACCGAGGGAGTCGAGGTTAGCCAGCATGGCGGCGGACAGCGGCAAAGTATTAAATTCGGTGGCGATGGTGGTCACGGGACTGGCCTGCAAAACAAAATGTCGCGCAGTGTACCAGTCCGGTGGCCATTCGCCCTAAGGTTCGATGTGCTGTTCCGGACGTTTGACGCGCCGTCCGTCTTCCTTTGAGAGCTGCGAGAAGATCGTCGCGGCCAGCATGGCCATGATTCCGACGGTCACAAACGTCAGCTGGAACGCACCGAGCACCGTCTCGACGCCGCTGCTTCCAATCTCCGCCGTGAAACCACCGAGCAATGCACCCGCACACGCAACGCCGAGGCTCAGGGACAATTGCGCGACCACCGACAGCAGGCTGTTGCCGCTGCTGGCGCTGGCGTCGTCGAGATCGATCAGGGTCACGGTGTTCATCGCGGTGAACTGCAAAGAGTTGATCGCGCCAAGGACCGCCAGCTGACACAACAGCAGCCAATATGGCGTCTGCTCGCTGACCAGGCCCATGCTCGCGAGCATGATCCCCAGCGCCAGGGTGTTACCGGTGAGCACGATGCGGTAACCCAAACGCTCGATCAGCGGGCGTGCCACCCACTTGGCAACCATCGCCGCCGCGGCGAGCGGCAACATGCTCATCCCGGCCTGGGACGGCGAATAACCCAATGCGACTTGCAGCAACAATGGCACCAGAAAAGGCAGGGCGCCACTGCCGAGGCGGGCGAACAGGTTACCGAGAATGCCCACGGCAAAGGTCCGGGTCTTGAACAGCGACGGTGCGAACAGCGGGTTTTCGATATGCCCGGCACGCAGCCAGTACGCGGCGAGGCACGCCATGCCACCGAACAGCAACAACATCACCCGCAAGTGCGGCAGGTGCAGTTCACCCAGGCCTTCCATGGCGATGGTGATCAGAATCATCGCTGCGCCGAACAGCACAAATCCCAAGCTATCGAAACGCGTGCGTTCAGCGCCGCGCAGGTCAGGGATGAATTTCCACACGGCGTAGCAGCCGACCAACCCCACCGGCAGGTTGATCAGGAAGATCCAGTGCCAGGTCAGGAATTGCACCATCCAGCCGCCCAGGGTCGGGCCGATCAACGGACCGAGCAGACCGGGAATAGTGATGAAGCCCATGATCCGCACCAGTTCCGAGCGCGGGTACGCCCGCAGCACCACCAGCCGCCCGACCGGCAGCATCAAGGCACCGCCCAGGCCTTGAATCACTCGGGCGCCGATCAACTGAGTCAGTGTGGTCGACAGTGCGCAGAGCAACGAGCCGAGGCTGAACAGCAAGATCGCGCTGAAGAAGATTTTCTTGGTGCCGAAGCGATCGGCAATCCAGCCCGACGCGGGGATCAACAAGGCGACGGTGAGCATGTAGGCGATGATCACGCCTTGCATGCGCAACGGGTCTTCCGCCAGATCCTGGGCCATGGCCGGCAGGGCGGTATTGAGGATCGTCCCATCGAGGGACTGCATGAAGAAAGCAATGGCGACCACCCACGGTATCCAGCGGGCGGTCACGGCGTCGAGAGGCGGGCGGTTGGGCATGGGACCTCTTGTCAGGGAATATCAGCGTTTCACCGATACTGTAGGAGCTGGCTTGCCGGCGATGAGGCGGTCAAATTCAACATAGTTGTCGGCTGAAAGACCGCGATCGCTGGCAAGCCAGCTCCTACAGGGTATTGCGGTGTTACAGGGTCAAGGTCAATCGGCTGACAAGGGCCCCCGGCAACAACGCAGAAGCTGTCGCCCGCTGGCTGTACGTACTGGCCGATAACAGCAACTCGCGCTCCTCTGTCAGCGCTTCCAGTTGCGAACCCAGCAGGCTGAACGCACTGTCATCAAACCGCATGGTGCTCACCGGCGCCTGGATCTCGCCATTCTCGACCCAGAACGTCGCAAAGCGCGTCATGCCAGTCAGGCGTGCCGCCGGTTGATCCGAGAAGTTCAGGTACCACAGGTTGCTGATGTACAAGCCGGTGCCGAGTTGTTTGAGGATGTCCGCTTCAGGCAATGCCCCGGCCTGCATGTTCAACGCGCTCGGTGATTCGCCACCGTCGGCGCCATTGGCCGTGAGGCCATACTCAGCGGCACTGCGTGAACCGACCAGTTGCGCGCCTGCATTGCCCTCGACTATCAACTGAAGATCGCTGCGCGGATAGCCTTCCTCGGAAAACGCCGGGCTTAAGGAACCACTGACTTTTTCATCCAGCGAGACCAGCGGGCTGAAGCGTTGATCGCCGCCGTAGAGCTTCTGCAGCGGGCTGCTTTTGCTGGCAATCGACTGCGCTGAAAAACCGCCCCAGCAGAGCATGCCCATGATTTCTTCCAGCGCGGCCGGCGCGAGGTAGGCGCGGTACTGACCCGGTGCCAGGGTGCGCAATGGGCGACCCAGATATTCCAGTTGTTTACGTGCCTGCTGGAAGCGTTTGGCAAACCCTTCACTGCTCCAGTCGTGCCCGGCATAGCTCGCTTTTACTGCCTGGCCGTTTGCGTGGAACAGGCTGAAATCGAAATTGAAGCTGTTGGCCTGATGCCAACCGAACGCGCCTGAAGAACTGGCAAAACCACGACTGATGGGACCGGCCGCGTAAAAGCCGACCAGGTCCAGACCTTCGGCGGCCTGGGCAATCTCAGCGACCACCTGTTCTGTATCCGGCAGCGGATGCTCCTGCACATTCGTGCTCTGCCAGCCGTTATGGTTGAGCAGCAGGTACGGATCCTGAGGCAGCAGCGGCAGGGTTTCGCGCAGCTGTTGCACGCCTTCCAGCAGACGCTGAAGGTCAACTTCCGGGTCGCCCGCCAGCGTGATTTGCAGGTCGGCGTGGCGGCCATCGTTGATCAGTTTCAGGCCGATGTTCGCTTGCTGCACCTGTCCGGCCTGACGGACCTTGGCGTGGTTGAAGCGCACGAAGGCCGACGACTCGGCGGCGTAGCTGAGGGTGAATTGTTCCGGCTCTTGCAGCGCTTCGCGTAACCCGGCGACCAAAGTCTTGAAAGACTCGGCCTGAGCTTTCGATGTACTCATCAGGCATCTCCCCCAAACACATCAACGTTGCTGAACACGCATGCCGGCGAGGCATGGCCGACGCGAATCACCTGATTCGGTTCGCCCTTGCCGCAGTTCGGGGTGCCGAGCACCTTGAAGGTGTTGGCATCGCCGACGGCGCTGAGGCTCTTCCAGAACTGCGCGGAAATCGCCCGGTAATTCGGATTTTTCACCACGCCTTTGAGCTCGCCATTCTCGATCAACTGGCCCCATTCACAGCCGAACTGGAATTTGTTGCGCGCATCATCGATGGACCACGAGCGGTTGGTGCTCATCAGAATGCCGTGTTCGATGTTGCCGATCAGTTGTTCCAGCGGCTGATCGCCGGGCTCGATATTGAGGTTGGCCATGCGGTCGATCGGCGGACGGTTCCAGCCGCAGGCGCGGCTGTTGGCGACGCCATCCATGCCGGCGCGGAACTGCGACAGCGCGCCGCCCAACGGGCGCAGCAACAGGCCTTCGCGGATCAGGAATTGTTTGCTCGCAGCGGTGCCGTCGTCGTCATGGCCGTAACTGGCGAGCTGTTCGGGGATGTCCGGGTCGAAGGTCACGTTGAGCAGTTTGGAACCGTATTGCAGGCTGCCGAAATCCTCGGCTTTGACGAAGCTGGTGCCGGCGTAATTGCGCTCGTCGCCGAGGATGCGGTCCAGTTCCAGCGGATGGCCGATGGACTCGTGGATCTGCAACATCATCTGATCGGGCATCAACAGCAGGTCGCGCGGACCTTGCGGGGTGTTGGGTGCGAGCAGCAATTGCAGTGCCTGATCGGCGACTTGCGCGCCGGCACCGATCAGGCCGCAACGGCTGATGACATCGGCGCCGCCTTGCTGGCCGAAGTTCTCGCGGCCGAGGCTGCGAGTCTGGCTGTCGTTGCCGTCGTAGGCTGTGACGTCCAGGCCTGGGTAGACAAATCGTTGTGCCTGGCGCAGCTCGGCACCGGCGCTGTTCAAGTAGATCTGCTCGACGTGGGTGATGCCGACGCTGACCTGCCAGTTCACCAGGCGCTCGTCCTTGGGCACGGCGGCGGACTCGGCGCCGAGCAGTTGGTAGCAATCGCTCAGGGACGGAAAGGGCTGGTCGAGGTTCGGCGAGAAGTAGTCGGCGCGATCACTCGAAACAGCCTGGTCGCGCAGGTCCAGCAGGGCGTGGGGCTTGAGTCGGCGAGCTTGTTGTTCGGCTCGGCCCAGTGCCGCTTGCAGGCCTTGTTGTGACAGATCGTTGGTCGCGGCATAGGCTTCGACCCCATTGACCCGCACCGTCAGCATCGCCCCTTCGTCACGGCTCAGGCTCGGCGGTTCGGCGACGTTCTTGCGCACCGACAGGTACTGGCCGGATTCGCGCACATAACGCAGGGAAAAGAACTCGGCCCCCGTGCGCAATGCAGCAAAACGCTGCTTGAGCTGGGGATGGAAATCGAACATTCGGGAACCTCCTTGGTATGGAGTGGCGGCGAAGCGGTGTAGCGAGGGGAGAGGTGAAACGATTGTGTGGCGCTAGATTAGGCCTGTGCGGGGGGAGGAGCAAGTTTGGAATGGGGTCGGGGTGGGTTGCTGAGTCTGGCGGCAAGATGTGTGCTGAATGGCTGGCCTCATCGCTGGCAAGCCAGCTCCCACAGTGACCAAGTTGGACGCAAATTTTGCGGCCGACATAAAACCTGTGGGAGCTGGCCTGCCAGCGATTGGCCGTGACGCGGTATAGCGCCTTACGCGATCTGGGTCACTTCACGCATCGGCTTGCCCTTCACCGGCGCTTCACCCGCCACGTAGTAAGTGGCGGTGCTGCGCGGCAACGGTTTGCGGCCACGGATCTTGTCGGCGATTTTCTCGGCCATCATGATCGTTGGGGCATTGAGGTTGCCGGTGGTGATGATCGGCATGATCGAGGCATCGACCACGCGCAGGCCTTGCATGCCGTGCACGCGACCTTCGCCATCGACCACGGCCATGTCGTCGGTGCCCATCTTGCACGAGCAGGACGGATGGAACGCGGTTTCGGCGTGCTCGCGGATGAACTTGTCCAGTTGCTCGTCGGTTTGCACTTCGATGCCCGGGCTGATCTCGCGACCGCGGAAGGCATCCAGTGCCGGCTGCTGCATGATTTCACGGGTCAGGCGGATGCCGTCGCGGAATTCCTGCCAGTCCTGCTCGGTAGCCATGTAGTTGAACAGGATGCTCGGGTGCTGGCGCGGGTCCTTGGACTTGGCCTGGATGCGCCCGCGGCTTGGCGAACGCATGGAACCCATGTGCGCCTGGAAGCCGTGCTCTTTCACACCGTTGCTGCCGTTGTAGTTAATCGCGACCGGCAGGAAGTGGTACTGGATGTTCGGCCATTCGAATTCTTTGCGGGTACGGATGAAACCGCCGGCTTCGAACTGGTTGCTGGCGCCGATGCCGGTGCCGTTGAACAGCCACTCGGCACCGATGGCCGGCTGGTTGTACCAGAGCAGCGACGGGTACAGCGAAACCGGTTGGGTGCACGCGTATTGCAGGTACAACTCAAGGTGATCCTGCAGGTTTTCACCGACGCCGGGCAGGTCGTGGACCACCGGAATGTCGAGCTTGTTCAGCAGTTCGGCCGGGCCGACGCCGGAGCGTTGCAGGATCTGCGGCGAAGCGATGGCGCCGGAGCACAGCAGCACTTCCTTGCGCGCTTTGACTTCAACGCGCTCTTCAGCGTCGCCGACCAGGTAACGCACGCCGACCGCACGCTTGCCGTCGAACAGGATCTTGTCGGTCAGGGCGTGGGTGACGATGGTCAGGGTCGAACGTTTCTTGGCGACGTCCAGGTAACCACGGGCGGTGGAAGCACGACGACCTTTCGGTGTCACGGTGCGGTCCATCGGGCCGAAGCCTTCCTGCTGGTAGCCGTTCAAGTCTTCGGTGCGCGGGTAACCGGCCTGCACGCCGGCTTCAACCATGGCGTGGAACAGTGGGTTGTTGCCGGCCTTCGGCGTGGTCACGCTGACCGGGCCGTCACCACCGTGGTAGTCGTTCGGGCCGATATCGCGGGTTTCTGCCTTGCGGAAATACGGCAGGCAATCGAGGTAGGTCCAGTCTTCCAGGCCTGGCAGTTTCGCCCAGCCGTCGTAGTCCATCGCGTTGCCGCGGATGTAGCACATGCCGTTGATCAGCGAAGAACCACCCAGGCCCTTGCCGCGACCACATTCCATGCGACGACCGTCCATGTGTGGCTCGGCATCGGTTTCGTAGGCCCAGTTGTAGCGGCGGCCTTGCAGCGGGAACGCCAGTGCCGCAGGCATTTGCGTGCGGAAGTCGAAACGGTAGTCCGGGCCGCCCGCTTCGAGCAGCAGGACGGTGACGCCTGCGTCTTCAGTCAGACGGGTCGCCAGGGTGTTACCGGCCGAGCCGGCACCGATGATGATGTAATCGAATACTTGGGACATTGAGTGCACCCTCTTTGAAGTTGGTCAGGTCTTGGCGAGTGCTGCGCACTCGATCGCCAGCAAGCCGGCTCCTACAGAAGTGCGGGGCGCCGTGACTGTTGTGCACGACGCCAACCCTGTAGGAGCCGGCTTGCTGGCGATAGCGGGCTCCCGGGAGAAGCAGAGGCTGCCTTAGAACACCGAGACGTAATCGCCCAGCTCAACCTGTACCGATTTGATGCGGGTGAAGTTGTTCAGCGAGCTGATCCCGTTCTCACGGCCCACACCCGACTGCTTGTAGCCGCCCACCGGCATCTTCGCGTCGGACTCGCCCCAGGCGTTGATCCAGCAGATACCGGCTTCCAGTTGATGAATCACGCGGTGGGCGCGGTTCAGGTCCTTGGTGACGATACCGGCGGCCAGGCCGAAGTCGGTGTCGTTGGCGCGACGGATCACTTCTTCTTCAGTTTCGTAGGTGAGGATCGCCATCACCGGGCCGAAGATTTCTTCGCGAACGATGGTCATGTCGTCGGTACAGTCGGTGAACACGGTAGGTGCCACGAACGCGCCTTTGGCGAATTCACCGTCGGTCAGACGCTCGCCGCCGCACAGAACACGGGCGCCTTCTTCCTTACCTTTGGCGATGTAACCCAACACGCTTTCCATGTGGGCGAAGCTGACCAGCGGGCCGAAGTTGGTGTTTTCGTCTTCCGGGTTGCCGACGCGGATGCGCGCAACACGCTCAACGATCTTGGCTTCGAACGCAGCTTTCAGGTGAGCCGGTACGAACACGCGAGTGCCGTTGGTGCAGACCTGACCGGAGCTGTAGAAGTTGGCCATCATCGCGGTATCGGCGGCGCGGTCGAGATCGGCGTCGTCGCAGATGATCAGCGGCGATTTGCCGCCCAGTTCCATGGTCACGTCTTTGAGCGACGAGGCCGAAGCGCTGGCCATGACTTTCTTGCCGGTGTCGGTGCCGCCGGTGAAGGAAATTTTTTCGATGCGCGGGTGCTCGGTCAGCCAGGTGCCGACTTCACGGCCGCTGCCGGTCAGGACGTTGAACACGCCGTCCGGCAGGCCGGCTTCGGTGTAGATCTCGGCCAGTTTCAGAGTGGTCAGCGAGGTGACTTCGCTTGGCTTGAAGATCATCGCGTTACCGGCCGCCAGGGCAGGGGCGGATTTCCACAGCGCGATCTGGATCGGGTAGTTCCACGCGCCGATACCGGCCACGACGCCCAGCGGCTCGCGACGGGTGTAGACGAACGAGGTGGTGCGCAGCGGGATCTGCTCGCCTTCGATGGCCGGAACCAGGCCTGCGTAGTATTCCAGCACGTCAGCGCCGGTGACGATGTCGACATACTTGGTTTCGGAGAACGACTTGCCGGTGTCCAGGGTTTCCAGGGCGGCCAGTTCATCGTTGCGCTCGCGCAGGATGTCGACGGCACGACGCAGGATGCGCGAACGCTCCATGGCGGTCATGGCGGCCCAGATCTTCTGGCCCTTTTCGGCGCTGACGACGGCGCGTTCGACGTCATCGAAGGTCGCACGTTGCACTTTTGCGAGGACTTCTCCGTTAGCCGGGTTGATGGCTTCGAAAGTGGCGTCGCTGCTGGCGTCGCTGTACGCGCCATCGATGTAGAGTTTTTGCAGTTCGAAACGGGCCATAAAGTCCTCGCAAGAGCATAAGTGGTTGGCGTTAACCACCGGGCGCGCCGTGAAGCCTGGGTGCGCTGATCAGTGGCGGTTCAGGGGTTGAGCGTTTATGTGTGCTCTAACTCACCCGCTTGGCCAATTGGATATCCATGTATTCGTAAGCGATCTGTTGCGCCTGCTCGGTGTCGAAAGCGTCTCCCGACAGCGCGCCGCGCAACCACAAACCGTCAATCAACGCTGCCAGGCCTCGGGCGGCACTGCGCGCATCATTGAGCGGCAGTACACGGCGGAACTGGCAGCACAGGTTGGAATACAGACGGTGATCGTTGATCCGCTGCAACCTGTGCAAAGACGGCTGGTGCATGCTGGTGGCCCAAAAGGCCAGCCAGGTTTTCATTGCCGGGCCGTTGACCTGGCTGGCGTCGAAGTTGCCTTCGATGATCACCTGCAGATGCGCCCGCGGGCTGTCATCTGTCAGCGCCTGTCGGCGCGCGGTGACGTTCTCGCTCAGGACAGTCATCAGGTACCCCATGGTGGCGGCGATCAGGCCATTCTTGTCCTGAAAGTAGTGACTGATGATGCCATTCGAGACACCGGCCAAACGGGCGATCAGCGCAATGCTGGCGTCCCCCATTCCGACCTGGTCGACCGCCAGCAACGTGGCTTCGATCAATTGTTGGCGACGGATGGGTTGCATACCGACCTTGGGCATCTTGCACATCTCCTTAGGCCTTCCGGCAGACGTGGAACGTCTATCGGCTTGTGGGCCAGTCTATTTTGTTTTGATTGAACGTTCAATCAACAAAGAATAAGATCTGCGACAAATCGTCGCTGCCTACAGATTTTTTCCTACAGGTAGCGGCGGAAAAATCGACTTCCGAAACTGCTCGAAACCTATGCGCTGCGGCGCTTCAGGGCTTCGGGCTTTTTTCGGGCTGTCTTTATATCACCCGTCGGTCGGCTGCCCACTAACCGATTAGTCGGGTAACACGTTTGTCTTGCGTTCTTCTCTCGCACTGCCTGGAGCATCTGTGCCATGAGTTCTGCCTCGCTAATAAAGACCCCACCGGAGAAGGTGACGGTCAACGGTTGGGTGTTCTACACCTCTACCGCGTTGATTCTATTGTTGACCGCCATTCTGATCATCGCCCCGCAAGAGGCCGGCAGACTGCTCGGTATGGCGCAAGCCTGGTTGTCCCGCAGCTTCGGCTGGTACTACATGGTGGTGATTGCCGCCTACCTGATTTTTGTCATCGGCCTGGCGTTTTCGTCCTACGGCAAACTGAAACTGGGCAGCAAGGACGACACCCCGGACTTCAGCTACGGCGCCTGGGCGGGGATGCTGTTCTCGTCGGGTATCGGCATTTCGTTGCTGTACTTCGGCGCGTCCGAACCGCTGGATCACTACTTCAATCCGCCGGAAGGCGTCTCCGGCAGCAACCTCGCGGCACGTCAGGCGGTGCAACTGACGTTCCTGCATTGGGGCCTGCATGGCTGGGCGATCTACGCGTTGGTCGGTCTGGCGGTGGCGTACTTTGCCTATCGGCATAACCAGCCGCTGGCGTTGCGGTCGGCGTTGTATCCGCTGGTGGGCGAGCGCTGGGTCAAAGGCGCAGCCGGGCATGCGGTGGACGGCTTCGGCATGTTCGTGACCCTGTTGGGTCTGGTGACGAACCTGGGGATTGGTTCGCTGCAAGTGTCTTCCGGGTTGGAAAACCTGTTCGGCATGGAGCACAGCAACACCAACCTGCTGATCGTGATCATCGTGATGAGCACCGTGGCGACCATCGCCGCCGTGTCCGGTGTGGAAAACGGTATCCGCCGTCTGTCCAACCTGAACATCGTACTGTTCAGCGGCCTGCTGATTTTCGTGCTGTTGTTCGGCCCGACTCTGCACCTGCTCAACGGCTTTGTGCAAAACGTTGGTGACTACCTGAACGGCGTGGTGCTGAAGACGTTCGACCTCTATGTGTACGAAGGCGATAGCGAGAAGTCCGACCGCTGGTTGGGCCTGTGGACCCTGTTCTATTGGGCCTGGTGGATTTCCTGGGCGCCATTCGTAGGCATGTTCATCGCGCGTATTTCCCGTGGTCGCACGGTGCGTGAACTGGTGGCGGGCGTGTTGCTGATTCCGCTGGGTTTCACCCTGGCGTGGTTGTCGATCTTCGGTAACTCGGCCCTGGACCTGGTGATGAACCATGGGGCGGTGGAGCTCGGGAAGACAGCGCTGGAGCAGCCGTCCATGGCGATCTACCAGTTGCTTGAGCATTACCCTGCATCGAAGGTGGTGATCGGCGTGTCGATCTTTGTCGGTTTCGTGCTGTTCCTGACCCCGGCGGACTCCGGTGCGGTGATGATGGCGAATCTGTCGTGCAAGGGCGGCAACGTCGACGAAGACGCCCCGCACTGGCTGCGGATTTTCTGGTCGGCGGTGATCACCCTGGTGACCATCGGCCTGCTGTTCGCCGGTAACTTCGAAGCCATGCAAACCATGGTGGTGCTGGCGGGTCTGCCGTTCTCGGTGGTGCTGGTGTGCTTCATGTTCGGCTTGCACAAGGCCATGCGCCAGGACGTGCAGATCGAACAGGAGCAAGCGCAGTTGGCGGAACGTGGCCGTCGTGGTTTCAGCGAGCGTTTGACTCAACTGGACCTGCAACCGAGCCAATCGGTAGTGCAGCGTTTCATGGACAAGCAGGTGAGCCCGGCGCTTGAAGATGCGACGGCGCAGATGCGTGCGCAAGGTCTGGAAGTGCAGACGTTGCTCGGCAAGTCCAAGCGTTGCATGGGCGTGCGCGTGGAGATGGAAGAGGGCAACCCTTTCGTCTACGAAGTGAGCCTGGATGGCTACCTGGCCACGCCGACCGAGTCGGTGCAGTCCGACGAGGCGCGACAGCGCTTCTATCGCGCCGAGGTGTACCTGCACAACGGCAGCCAGGACTACGACCTGATGGGCTTCACTCAGGATCAGATCACACGTGACGTGCTCGATCAGTTTGAAAGCCATCGCCAGCTCCTTGGCCGGGTTTATAGCTGAGTTGTGAGTAGCGCCTTTGTAGGAGCTGGCTTGCCAGCGAATGCCATACCGCGGTGTATCTGATACACAGCCATCGCCGGCAAGCCGGCTCCTACAGAGATAGCGTTGATGCAAATAACGCGTTCAAACAAAAACGCCGCGATCCTCTCGCGGCGTTTTTGTGTCTGTCGTCTTACCCCAGGTTCTTGCCGAGCAGCGCGTGATACAGCTCGCTGTCACCCAGAATTCCCACCACATGATTGTTGTCGTGCAGCACCAGTTTGTTGCCGGTCTGATAACGAATCTGCAACGCGTCGCGCATACCGATGCTCGAGTCCACCAGGGTGGGTCGACGACTCAGGCCTTCGACGGCCTGACCCGGTACCCAGTTTTGCAGATCCAGGTTTGAGCCGTTCTGGCGGGCGCCCTTGATGGTGTTGCCTTCCGCCAGGTCCAGCCACGAATCGCCGCCTGGATCGAGGCACACGGAACCGTTGATGCGTTTGCAGTTGTCCAGCGTGCGCATCAGGCTGCGACCGCACAGCACGTTCAGCGGATTGGTGTGGGCGACGAAGGTCCGTACATAGTCGTCCGCTGGGTTGAGGACGATTTCTTCCGGCTTGCTGTACTGGATGATCCGGCCGTCTTTCATGATCGCGATGCGACTGCCGAGCTTCAGGGCTTCGTCGAGGTCGTGGCTTACGAACACGATGGTTTTGCTCAGCTTGCGTTGCAGTTCCAGCAGTTCATCTTGCAGGCCTTGGCGGATCAGCGGGTCAAGTGCCGAGAACGGTTCGTCCATCAGCAGGATGTCAGCGTCCATCGCCAGCGCACGGGCCAGGCCCACACGTTGCTGCATGCCGCCGGACAGCTCATCGGGTTTCTTGTTGCGCCACTGGGTCAAGCCCACCAGTTCAAGCTTTTCGTCGACCAGTTTTTTGCGTTCCTTCTCTGGCCGACCCTGCATTTCCAGACCGAAACTGATGTTCTCGCGCACGGTCAGCCAGGGCATCAGGGCGAACTTCTGGAACACCATTGCAATGCGCTTGGTGCGCATCATTTTCAGCTCTGCCGGGGTGCAGGAGGCGATATCGATCTGTTTGCCTTCATGCTCGACGAACAACTTGCCGCGGCTCACGGTATTTAGGCCGTTGATGCAGCGCAGCAGGCTGGACTTGCCGGACCCGGACAGGCCCATCAGCACGCAGATTTCACCTTTCTCGATATCCAGGCTGGCTTTTTCAACGCCGACAATCTGCCCGGTCTTTTTCAGGATTTCGTTTCGGGTCATGCCCTGGTCAAGCAGTTTCAAGGCTTCGCGCGGATCTCTGGCGAAGATCACGTCGACGTCTTCAAAGCGAATAATGCTCATGCGTCACCCCCTACTTTAGCGTCGGGTTGTTTGCAGATACGGTCGAGCATGATCGCCAGCAGTACGATCGCCAGGCCCGCTTCGAAGCCCAGGGCGATATCAGCGGTATTCAGTGCGTTGACCACCGGTTTGCCCAGGCCATCGGCGCCCACCAGTGCCGCGATCACCACCATCGAGAGCGACAGCATGATGCACTGGGTGATGCCGGCCGCGATGCTTGGCATGGCATGGGGCAGTTCGATCCGTGAGAGCAGTTGGCGACGCGAGCAGCCAAAGGCCTTGCCGGCATCCATCAGTTCTTGCGGGACATCGCGGATGCCCAGGTAGGTCAGGCGGATCGGCGCGGCAATGGCGAACACCACGGTGGAGATCAGGCCCGGCACCACGCCCAGCCCGAAGAGGGTCAGGGTAGGAATGAGGTAAACGAAGGTCGGTACGGTCTGCATCAGATCGAGTACCGGACGCATTACAGTGTAGAACATCGGCTTGTGCGCGGCGACGATGCCCAACGGCACGCCGATCAATACGCAGACCAGGGTGGCGAACAACACCTGGGCGAGGGTTTCCATGGTTTCCTGCCAGTACCCCAGGTTGAGGATCAGCAGGAAGGAGGCGATGACGAAAGCGGTCAGGCCCCATTTGCGCTGGATGAAGTGGGCGAGCAGTGCGATCAGGCCGATCAATGCCAGCGGGTTGAACCAGGTCAGCGCAAAAGTCACGCCGTGGATCATCGTTTCCAGTGTCACGGCGATGGCGTCGAAGGTGTTGGCGCCGTGTTGCGTCAACCATTCAACGAAGCCTGCGATGTACTGGCCTAGAGGTATTTTCTGATCAATCAGCATGGTAGTGAACGTCCGCATGCGAGGAAATAAACAGCCCGGGCGGCTACACCGCCCGGCATAAGCGATGCTCCCTGATTCAAGGCGTCAGTTTGGCTTTCACGGCCTCCAGGCCAGGTTTACCGTCAATGGTGGTCACGCCAGCGAGCCAGGTATCGAGCACCTGTGGATTCTTTTTCAGCCAGGCCTTGGCGGCCGCGTCAGGCTTCATCTTGTCGTCCAGGATGTTGCCCATCAGTTCGCTTTCCATGTCGACGGTGAACTCCAGGTTTTTCAGCAACTGACCCACGTTGCTGCACTCCTGGGCGTAACCCTTGCGGGTGTTGGTCGCCACGGTGGCGGCACCGAAATCCGGGCCGAAGAAGTCATCGCCACCGGTCAGGTATTGGATCTTGAAGCGCTTGTTCATCGGGTGCGGCGCCCAGCCGAGGAACACTACGGCGGTGTCGCGTTTCTGTGCACGATCGACTTGCGAGAGCATGCCCGCTTCGCTGGACTCGACCATCTTGAAACCGGCGGTTTTCAGGCCGAAGGCGTCTTTGTCGATCATGCTCTGGATCAGACGGTTGCCGTCGTTGCCAGGCTCGATGCCGTAGATCTTGCCGTCGAGTTCTTTCTTGAATTTGGCGATGTCGGCGAAGTCATGCAGCCCTTTGTCGTACAGCGCCTGAGGCACGGCGAGGGTGTACTTGGCGCCTTTGAGGTTGGTGCGCACAGTCTCGACGGTGCCCGCATCGCGGTAGGCCTTGATGTCGTTTTCCATGGTCGGCATCCAGTTGCCCAGGAACACGTCCATGTTCTTGCCGTCGGCCAGGGACTTGTAGGTCACGGGCACGGAAATCATGGTGGTCTTGGTCTTGTAGCCGAGGGCGTTGAGTACGACGCTGGTGGTCGCGGTAGTCGCGGTGATGTCGGTCCAGCCGACATCGGAGAAGTTTACGGTGCTGCATTGGGCCGGTTCGGCGGCTTGCGCCAGAACCGGCAGACTAAGCAGGGCGGCCAACAACAACGACGGGGAACCTTTCATGGATGGACTCCTTGGTGTTTTTTTTGGCAGTGTTCCGACTGGACCACCGCACTTATAGGTTGCGGTTGGATGGCGTTCTGGAGACAGCTCTACCACGGCGCCTTGCAATCGAGTCGATACGATCATGTACCAGTGAAAATCTGACGCCTACAGGGCGCGTCGTATCCAGTACAGGGATGGTCGCATCCAGTGTCGGTGACGTCGTTTACAGATTTTTTCAGGCTCATTTGGCCGTTCGGATCGCAAAAAAACGGCGAAAACGCGGCGTAAAAGACACACGGCGTTCGTGGGCATGAGTGCGTCGGTTAGAGACGTCGAACAACACGATAAAAGCTTGATGATGCGGCCACCTCGACGGATTGCAGCTTGAGCGTAGCAGCTCCGTCACCGGGCGTTTTTGCGCCTGGAGTTGGTACATCCAGGAGTTCTGCAGTCATGGCAATCAGTGTTTTCGACCTGTTCAAAATCGGCATCGGACCTTCCAGCTCCCACACCGTTGGGCCCATGCGGGCAGCGGCGTTGTTCGTTCAAGGCCTGCGTGATCGAGGACAACTGAAGCAAGTGCGGCGTGTCGAAGTCCAGCTGTTTGGCTCGCTGTCGGCCACCGGCATCGGGCACGGCAGCGACAACGCGGTGATCATGGGCCTGATGGGCGAATGGCCGGACGCGATCGATCCGTCGCAAATCGGCATTCGCATCGCCACGCTGCGCGAAACGAATACCTTGTTGCTCGACGGCCACCTCGAGGTCCCGTTCGTCTGGGGCAGCGACATGCGCCTGATCGACGAAAACCTGCCGTACCACCCCAACGCCATGACCCTGATTGTCGAGGACGAACGCGGTGAGTTTCATCGCGACACCTACTATTCGGTCGGTGGTGGTTTTGTCGTCGATGAGGCGCAGGCTGCAAGCGGCGTCGTCGACCTGGATCGCACGATGTTGCCGTACGATTTTTCCAGCGCGGCCGAGCTGCTGGAACTGTGCAAGAAGCACAACCTGCGGGTGGCCGAATTAATGATGGCCAACGAGAAAGTCTGGCGCAGCGAGGAGGAAATCCGCAGCGGCCTGATGACGCTCTGGCGTGCCATGCAGGATTGCGTCGAGCAAGGTCTCAAGCACGAAGGCATCCTGCCCGGTGGCCTCAACGTGCGGCGCCGCGCGGCAAAACTGCATCGCAGTTTGCAGGAGCTGAACAAGCCCAACGTCATCGGTTCGACCTTGAGTGCGATGGAGTGGGTCAACCTGTTCGCCCTGGCGGTCAACGAAGAAAACGCGGCCGGCGGGCGCATGGTCACGGCGCCGACCAATGGTGCGGCGGGGATCATTCCGGCGGTGTTGCACTACTTTATGAAGTTCAGCGAAGCGGTGACCGACGCCAACGTCGTGGATTACCTGCTCGGGGCGGCGGCGGTCGGGATTCTGTGCAAGAAGAACGCTTCGATCTCCGGTGCCGAAGTGGGTTGCCAGGGCGAAGTCGGTTCGGCCTGCGCGATGGCAGCAGCGGGGCTGGCGGAAATCCTCGGCGCCACGCCGGAGCAACTGTGCAACGCGGCGGAAATCGGCCTGGAACACAACCTCGGCCTGACGTGCGACCCAGTGGGTGGCCTGGTGCAGGTGCCGTGCATCGAGCGCAACGCAATTGCGGCGGTGAAGGCGATCAACGCGGCGCAAATGGCTCTGCGGGGTGATGGGCAGCACTTCATTTCGCTGGATCGGGTGATTCGCACGATGCGCGATACCGGCGCCGATATGCATGACAAATATAAGGAGACATCGCGGGGTGGCCTGGCGGTCAGCGCGGTGGAGTGTTGAGTGTAGGAGCCGGCTTGCTGGCGATTCAGACGACGCGGTGAGTCAGTCAATCCGCGTTATCGTTTATCGCCAGCAAGCCGGCTCCTACAGACGAGGCTTTACCAGTCAAAACTGCGCGCTAAGTGAACACCCGATTTAAACCGCGCCACCTTTTGGCGCGTCGCTAACAGATAACTCGCTTCACCGATGGTCGGCTCCTATTCAGAGGCTCGACCACTCGTCACCCGTGCCTGTGGTGACACTCTTTCGCGGCGGCTCTGAGCCCAGTTCCCACAAGTGCTACCGAATTGCTCACAGCTCGTGGGGCGGGGCGCTTGCCAGCCTTGATGGCCATTTAAATCCCCCTTTCCTGTGTGTCATGTATAGACACATTCCGACGTCGTTTTCAGGAGTTATTGAACGCACATTCAAAAATAGGCACGGCAATTGCTCTGTCATTACAAAGCCCGTCTCCCACGCGAGAACGATGGCAATAACAAGAGCCTCCGCCTGAGGCCATCACCTGCTTTGTGTGAGGAGATACCGCGATGACGTCGTTCAACTCCGGGGCCCAACCCCAGAACCGTGCGCCTCAATCCATCGGCTTTCTGCTGCTGGACAATTTCACGCTGATTTCTCTGGCCTCCGCGGTAGAACCGCTGCGCATGGCCAACCAGTTGTCCGGCCGCGAGCTGTATCGCTGGACGACCCTCACCGTTGATGGCGGTCAGGTCTGGGCCAGTGACGGCCTGCAAATCACCCCCGACGCCTCCATGCACAAAGCCCCGCCAATGGACACCATCATCGTTTGCGGTGGCATCGGCATCCAGCGCACTGTCACCCGGGAACACGTGTCATGGCTGCAAAGCCAGGCGCGTCAGTCCCGTCGTCTGGGCGCGGTCTGCACCGGCAGCTGGGCCCTGGCCTGCGCCGGTCTGCTGGATGGTTTCGATTGCAGCGTGCACTGGGAATGCCTGGCGGCGATGCAGGAAGCTTTCCCGCGTGTGGTGATGAGCACCCGTCTGTTCACTCTCGACCGAAACCGTTTCACCAGTTCCGGCGGCACCGCACCGCTGGACATGATGTTGCACCTGATCAGCCGCGATCACGGCCGTGAACTGTCGGCCGCGATTTCCGAGATGTTTGTCTACGAGCGTATCCGTAACGAGCAGGACCACCAGCGTGTGCCGCTCAAGCATATGCTCGGCACCAACCAGCCGAAGCTGCAGGAAATCGTTGCGCTGATGGAAGCCAACCTCGAAGAGCCGATCGATCTGGACGAACTGGCGGTGTATGTCGCGGTGTCGCGTCGACAGCTCGAACGGCTGTTCCAGAAATACCTGCACTGCTCGCCGTCGCGTTACTACCTCAAGTTGCGTTTGATTCGCGCTCGGCAGTTGCTCAAGCAAACGCCGATGTCGATCATCGAAGTGGCGTCGGTGTGCGGGTTTGTGTCCACGCCGCACTTCTCCAAGTGCTACCGCGAATACTTTGGCATTCCGCCGCGTGACGAGCGCGTAGGTTCCAATACCACGCAGCAAGTGGCGATGATGCCGCTGCCGCAAGCGCTGGTACTGTCGCCGTTGTCCGGGCCGTTGTCGGCGCTGAGCCAGGCGCGTAATGAGTCGACGTTTGCCAGCGTAAGGCTCTAGACCGAGGGTCCATTAAAAGATCGCAGCCTCCGGAGCTCCTGTAGGAGCTGCCGAAGGCTGCGATCTTTTGATCTTTTGATCTTTTATCGGCTGGTGTGGCTCTGCTGATACTCCGCCAATGCCGGCAATAACTGCTTGTCGATGGCCTGGCGCACTGCCGGCAAAATTGTCGCGCTGCTGGTGTACATCTGCTTGACCATTGTGCGCAGCACGGTGGCCCGTTCGTTGTTCAAACCTCGTACCGCACACTCACAAGCCTGCTCGGCTGTGGATCCGCTGGGTACCTGAAAGCCCAATGACTTGAGCTGCCCCAACAGGTCTTCCTGGTCTATCAAATCGGCGTACATCATGACGCAATCCTTCTTCAGGGAACGGTGTCGTGAATCGATTCTGGTGGGGGTGCGGGGTGTCGGCAAGGGCGATTTGTCGCAATGCCTCAATTGGTTATGAACATGTCGTTTTCGGCTAACCTGGCGGCGAGAGGAGTGGGCACACTGGACCCAGCTTGCTTGACGACGGTTTGGTCACCATCGCACGGCAGCTCCTCAACAGTACCCTCTGCCTCGATCCTGTCACGGCTTGATCGGGGCTTTTTTTGTCTGTGAATCCGGGAAATGTGCGGTGTCTGGACTGGCGCTATCGCGGGCAAGCCACGCTTCCCACAGGATCGGGGTTACCACAAATTGGGTGAACGACGCCAAACCTGTGGGAGCTGGCCTGCCAGCGATGAACGATGACGCGGTTTATCGTTGCAACACCAGAATCCGCGACAACAACTCATCCCGGTCGACATAGCACCCCTGGAAATGCCGCGCCCCGCTGGCAGGGTCAAACGCGTTGCGCGCGTGCAAGGTGCGGCGGTTGTCGAAGCACCAGAGTTCGCCCGGGTTGAGCCGCTGCATCAACCTGAACCGGGGCTCGCGTGTCATCGCGATGAAGCGACGATAGGCGCGATAGAGCCTGGGCATCTGCTCCACCGACGCATCGAACGGGCCGCGCAGAAAATTCGCCATGCGGATTTCCGACACCTGCCCCAAGGGATCCAGGGCGATGATCGGTGCGAGGCAGCGGTAGTCGCTGTGGCGGTCCTTGTTGCGGAACTCCACGGGTATTTCACACAGGCTTTTGAAGGCCTCCGGATCCTCGCGGCGCAACGCATCGGCGATGGCAAAACCATCGACAAAAACGCTCTCGCCACCGTCGGCGTCGTTGACCAGACAATGCAAAAACTGCAGCCCCGGTTGCAACTCCCGGGTCGGCAGATCGCTGTGCAATGGCAGGTTGAATGCGGTGTAGGCGTTGC
The DNA here is from genome assembly GCF_900187615.1 of Pseudomonas sp. Irchel s3f7. Taxonomy (GTDB): domain Bacteria; phylum Pseudomonadota; class Gammaproteobacteria; order Pseudomonadales; family Pseudomonadaceae; genus Aquipseudomonas. Next base: position 162,060 of record NZ_FYDO01000007.1, read on the forward strand.
TGTCGGCATCAGCCTTGGATTGCACGTTGAACAGCACGCCAAAATTGCTCTCGCGGATGAAGGAAATCCGTTGGGCGATCAGTTTCAACGAGCCGGGTTCAGTGGGTACGCCGCGGACTTGGGTCAGTCCGATATCACGCACGGCCAGCAGCCATTGCAATAGCGCATCGTTGTCGGTCATCAGCGCCTGATAGTCGAAAACAGGAAGCTGCAAATCGCTGTGCCACAGTCTGGCTTTCGGCTTGCCTTCCCGGCGCTCGGCGCGGGATTCGTCGTCATAGGCATGTGCCCTCAACCAGCCGGGGTCGAAGCGGCTGAGGTGACCGTCCTGCCACTGAACGCACAGGCAACCTTCAGCATCAACGCCGGTTTCGGCGGGCATCAGGTTTTCCGCAACATCGACGATTTCCAGCACCTGTTCGCGGGTCACCGTGTACACGCAATGCGGGCACGGGCAGTTGTCCCGAAGCCATTGATGATGGAAAGGGCTGACGCGATCGTCGGCCCACTTCACCAGCACGCGATCCGCCATGGCTTGCACGCCAGTCAGCGCGCTGATCAACGGATAAGTACGAAAGTCGGCAAACGCAGCGGCGGTATTCATGGCGATCTCCTTGTTATTTTTTTGGGGGCAATGCGATCACTCGGCCGATGTAGGCGGGTGTGGGCAGGTCAGCCTGTTCGGCGACGATGGCTTGCAGCTTGCTCAATGACTGTTCACTGAACGGTGCCGATCTTGGTCCGGCGAGATCGACATGCAGCAGCATTTGCTCGTTGCCCGCCAGCGCCTTGTCATCTCCGACGAGGTGCAGGCTGTGATAGAGGTGCAGGCGTTTGCTGTCGTGGGCGATGATTTGCGTGTGCACTTCGACGTCGGCGTCGAGCTTCACTTCGTGCAGGTAATTGAGGTGCAGTTCGAGGGTGAACAGTGAGTTGCCGCTGGCTTCGCGGCTGTTGCTGTCGAGGCCAAGGCGATCCATCAGGGCGTCGGTGGCGTAGCTGAAAATCAGCAGGTAGAAAGCGTCGCGCAGGTGGCCGTTGTAGTCGACCCAGTCGGGGATGATTCGGGTTTGGTAGGTGGTCAATGCAGGCATGTCATCAAATCCTGAAATCACGAAAACCTGTAGGAGCCGGCTTGCTGGCGATTGCGATGTTCGCAGCGCCGAAGGGTCGGAGGATGCGCCGGCCTCATCGCTGGCAAGCCAGCTCCTACAACGGGTACGGTTATTCGGCAAATGCCATCCCATGCTTCTCTTTGGTGGTCTTCACCGCCTCCAACACCGCGAGCAGGCAGTCATCACGATAGCGTTCCAGCGCCGAAATGCTGTGCTTACCCAGTTGATCGCTGGTGCCATCGACCACATCGTCGATCAGTTTGTCCGTCAGCTCCGGTGCGGGCAGATAGGTCCACGGCAGCTGCAATGCCGGACCGAACTGTGCCATGAAGTGGCGCATGCCTGCGTCGCCGCCGGCCAGAGTGTAGGTCAGGAACGTGCCCATGAACGACCAGCGCAAACCGGCGCCAAAACGGATCGCGTCGTCGATTTCACCCGTGGTTGCCACGCCGTCGTTGACCAGGTGTAAGGCCTCGCGCCACAACGCTTCGAGCAGACGATCGGCGATGAACCCTGGCACTTCCTTGCGCACGTGCAGCGGGCGCATGCCCAGGGATTCGTAGACTTTCATGGCCGCTTGCACCGCTTCAGGTGCGGTGTTTTTACCGCCGACCACTTCAACCAGCGGCAGCAGGTAAACCGGGTTGAACGGGTGGCCGACCACGCAGCGTTCCGGGTGTGTCGAACTCTCGTAGAACTCACTCGGCAACAGGCCCGAAGTGCTGGAGCCGATCAGCGCATTGGGTTTGGCCGCCGCGCTGATTTTGCTGTGCAGTTCCAGTTTCAGTTCAAGGCGTTCCGGGGCGCTTTCCTGAATGAAGTCTGCGTCGCGAACGCACTCTTCGATGGTGGCGACGAAGCGCAAGCGATCCTGTGAGGCTCCGGGTGCCAGGCCTTGTTTCTCCAGCGCGCCCCAGGCATTGGCGACACGTTTGCGCAGCGCCGCTTCGGCACCGGGCGCCGGGTCCCAGGCCACCACATCCAGGCCATGGGCGAGGGCGCGGGACACCCAGCCGCTGCCGATGACACCACTGCCCAGCGCGGCGAAGGTTTTGATTTCGGTGATGAAGGTCATGGTCATTTCCTGAAAATTTCGGTGTTCGATGTAGGAGCCGGCTTGCTGGCGAAGACGGTATTCCCGTCACGGAAAATGTGGCGGATGTACTGGCCTCATCGCCAGCAAGCCGGCTCCTACAGGGGAGTAGGGGTTAGCCGCGTTGGGTCAGGCCCATTTTCTTGCGGCCTTCAGCCGGGGTCAGGACGCGGGCGCCGAGGCGGCTGAGGATTTCGGTGGCGCGCTCGACCAATTGGCCGTTGGTCGCCAACACACCCTTGTCCAGCCACAGGTTGTCTTCCAGACCGACCCGCACGTTGCCGCCCAGCAGCACCGCTTGCGCCGCCATCGGCATCTGCATGCGACCGATGCCGAAACCCGCCCACACCGCATCGGCGGGCAAGTTGTCGACCATGGCCTTCATGGTGGTGGTGTCCGCCGGCGCGCCCCACGGAATGCCCAGGCACAGCTGAAACAGCGGGTTGTCGAGCAGGCCTTCCTTGATCATCTGTTTGGCGAACCACAGGTGACCGGTGTCGAAGATTTCCAGCTCGGCTTTTACGCCCAGCTCTTGAATGCGTTTGGCGCCAGCCCGCAGTTGCGCCGGGGTGGACACGTAAATGGTGTCGCCATCGCCGAAGTTCAGGGTGCCGCAGTCGAGGGTGCAGATTTCCGGCAGCAGTTCTTCGACGTGGGCCAAGCGGGTGAGCGGGCCGACCAGGTCGGTGTTCGGACCGAATTCCATCGGGTTCTCGCCAGCACCGATTTCCAGGTCGCCGCCCATGCCGGCGGTCAGGTTGACGATGATGTCCACGTCCGCCTCGCGGATACGCTCCATCACTTCGCGGTACAGCGCCACATCACGACTGAACTTGCCGGTTTGCGGGTCGCGAACGTGGCAGTGCACCACGGTGGCGCCGGCCTTCGCGGCTTCCACGGCAGCGGCGGCGATCTGTTTCGGGGTGACCGGCACATGTGGGCTTCTGGCGGTCGTGTCGCCAGCACCGGTGAGTGCGCAGGTGATGATGACGTCGTGGTTCATTTGGCGGTTTCCTTCAGGCGTGTGGGGCCCGTTCGCAGCCCGGTCGGGCTGCGAATCGGTGATTCAATCAGGGTTTATTTGCTGGTCAGTTTCAGGTTTTCCGCAGCCGGTTTGCCGTCGAAGGTGGTGACGCCTTCGAGCCAGCGTTGCTTGTCCTGCGGGTGATCCTTGAGCCATTGCCTGGCCGACTCGAAGGCGTCCTTGTGATCGAGCAGCGGCTGCATCATCCGGCTCTCGTCTTCGGCGGTGTAGGTCAGGTTGCTCAGCAGGCGGCCGATGTTCGGGCACTGCTCGGCGTACTTCGGCGCGGTGACGGTCCAGACCGTGGCCATGCCTTCGTTCGGGCCGAGGGCGTCTTCACTGCCGGTGAGGTACGTCATTTGCACGTTGACGTTCATCGGGTGCGGTGCCCAGCCGAAGAACACCACGGCTTCGTTGCGGCGCACGGCGCGGTCCACGGCGGCGAGCATGCCGGCTTCGCTGGATTCGACCAGCTGGAATTTGCCGAGGCCGAACTGGTTCTTCGCGATCATTGCCTTGATCTGGGTATTGGCGCCCGAGCCAGGTTCGATACCGTAGATCTTGCCGCCCAGTTCTTTTTCGAACTTGGCGATATCGGCGAAGGTTTTCAGGCCCTTGTCGGCAAGGTAGGTCGGTACGGCGAGGGTGGCGCGGGCGTCTTTGAGGCTTGGGGCTTCAAGCACCTTGACCTGGTTGGCGTCGACGAACGGGGTGATGGTCTGGGTCATCAGCGGGTTCCAGTAACCCAGGAACAGGTCCAGACGCTGGTCGCGGATCCCGGCGAAGATGATTTGCTGGGAGGCGCTGGTTTGTTTGGTGTTATAGCCGAGGCCATCGAGCAATACCTGGGTCATCGCGCTGGTCGCGATCACGTCGGTCCAGTTCACTACACCCATGCGCACGTTCTGGCACGCGGCGGGTTCGGCGGCCATGACACTGGCGCTCAGAAAAGCGGTACCACTGAGTGCAAGAACACAGCTGCTGATCAGTCGTTTCATTCTCAGGTTCCTCGGCAGTTCGTTTATTGTGAGTTCCGGTGTCTGATGCGCCGGTGATGACACGTTACGCAGCAAATCAGCCGTGAAAGCGCACTGCGGCGACCAGCACTTGCACTGCGGCGACCTACGCTCTTGAATGCCGCGGGCAAGTGGCGTATCAACATCCCTACTGCCCGCCCTCTTGTTACCTGGCCTCTTGTTACCTGCTAAGCGAGTGCGCTCCATGTCCCAGGATTTCTACTTCTTGTTGATGCCGGGCTTCTCGGCCATTGGCTTTATTTCGGCCATCGAGCCGCTGCGGGTCGCCAATCGCTTTCGCGGCGAGCTCTATCGCTGGCATGTGTTGAGTGCAGACGGCGGCGCGGTGCTGGCCAGTAACGGGATGTCGGTCAACGCCGATGCGGCGCTGGAGCCGTTGAAGAAAGGGGCGACGCTGCTGGTGGTCGCCGGGTTCGAACCGCTGAAGTTCGCGACCCCGGCGCTGGAGCATTGGCTGCGGCGGCTGGACAACGAAGGTGTAACCCTCGGCGCCATCGACACCGGCAGCTTCATCCTCGCCGAGGCGGGTCTGCTCGACGGGCATCGCCTGACCCTGCACTGGGAAGCCATCGACGCGTTCAAGGAATCTTATCCGCAGCTCAGCGTCACCCAGGAGCTGTTCGAAATCGACCGTCGGCGCATCACCTCTGCCGGTGGTACCGCTTCCATCGATTTGATGTTGGATTTGATCGCCCAGGCCCACGGTGCGGAACTGGCGATCCAGGTCAGTGAACAGTTCGTGCTCGGCCGTATTCGCCCGCGCAAGGACCACCAGCGCATGGAAGTCGCCACACGTTATGGCATCAGAAACAAGAAACTGGTGCAGGTGATCGGCGAGATGGAGCAGCACAGCGAACCGCCGCTGAGTACGCTGGAATTGGCGGAATCGATCAAGGTGACGCGGCGACAGCTGGAGCGATTGTTTCGGTTGCACCTGAACGACACACCGAGCAATTTCTACCTGCGGTTACGCCTGGAAAAGGCGCGGCAGTTGCTGCGTCAGACCGACATGAGTGTGCTGGAAGTGAGCATTGCCTGTGGCTTTGAATCGCCGTCGTATTTCACCCGCAGTTATCGGGCGAAGTATGAGCGCTGTCCACGGGAAGATCGGCGTACCGCAAAAGCATGATCAATTGAGAGCCCTGTAGGAGCTGGCTTGCCAGCGATGGCATTCTCAAGATCACCACGATGCCCATGGCCTCATCGCCAGCAAGCCGGCTCCTACAGGGCGGTGTTTTTACTTTTTCATCAGTGCAGAGCAGGCTGCTTTGTAAGCCTCATGCTGATACTTGTTCAGCGTCCCCGGCAGCTCGAAGTTGTGCTTTTTGGCCTGGGCATTGATCGTCTGCGGCGACAGCAACGTCACCTCACAATTTTCCAGCAACTGGAAAACCCCTTCGATCTTGAACGTCGTCGGCCCGCCCGCGAACTCGCCTTTCTTGCTGCGCTTCTTGATCACAATACGATCAACGGAGTTCTCACGCACAAACGACGCAACCTGAGCCGCAAACACTTTGACGTTGGCGGCCTCGTCGTCATCGTCCAGGGCAATTTTCTTGGTGTTGAGGGCGACGTGACTCAGGGCCGTACCGTCGAGGGATGCTACGGCGATGATCGCTTCGCTGCCTTTGATTTCGATGCCGCAGACTTTCATGTCGAATCCTTTTACTGGCTGATGGCGTGCAGCTTACAGCTCAAGTTGACTGGCGGTGATGCCAAACGCCGCGGCGATTTTTTCGCGTGTGGCTTTGCGGGGCTTGGCGACTGTTTCCTGTTGGGCGAAGGCCGGTTGAGAAATGCCCATGCGTTTGGCTACTTCATCTTGGGTAAGGTTCAAGTGTTCTCGCCAGGCGCGTACCGGTAGAGCTCCGTCAACAATGCGGCTGACAACTTCGTGAGGGATCATCATGTTTTCCATCCTTTGTATTTACTCCTGCCCAATCGACTCCAAAAACTCCGACCGCTCGTCACTCATTCGCGCCACGCAATCGTTCTGCGCAATGGTGAATGCTTTGCTGCCGGCCGTGGCGGGAAAGGCTTCTACGGCGCAATCGGCATCGCGGGTTTTCAGCCATTGGGCCTGGGCGGTCTTGATCCTGGCGGTGATGTCGGTCAGTTGCGACGGGTTCTTGCCGTAGAGCGACTGCATGCGCTCGTTCAGGCTTTTGAGGTTTTCGCTCAGCAGGTCTTCGGCGGTGGTTTTGCTGAAGACCGAGCATTCCAGGGTCTGGATGTCGTTTTCGACTTTGTCGCAGGGGTTGTCGTCGGACTCCTCCGCTGCGTGTACGCCGGTCGCAATCAGTGCCAAAGCCAGGAAGATGGATTTCATTGAGGTCGCCGCTCTATTCCAGTGATGCGACGAATTCTGGCTCAAGCGGACGGCCTTGAACAGGTCGCGGATTGTGCCTGGCGACGCCCCTTTGTCGCGGATTGACGCTTTCGGCAATTCCCCTGTCGTTTTTGCACCCGGCTGCCCCGGTGCGCAGGCATATGCTGGCCCCAAAGCGCCGGCAGACGATTCGGCGCATGAATCGCTAATAAGGGGACAGCCTGATGAGCCCAGCCGAATTGCACGCCGACAGCATCGTTATCGACGGGCTGATTATCGCCAAGTGGAACCGTGAACTGTTCGAAGACATGCGCAAGGGCGGTTTGACGGCGGCCAACTGCACCGTTTCGGTGTGGGAGGGCTTTCAGGCCACCGTCAATAACATCGCCGCCAGCCAGAAACTGATCCGCGAGAACGGCGACCTGGTGATGCCGGTGCGCACCACCGCCGACATCCGCAAGGCCAAGGAACTGGGCAAGACCGGCATCCTCTTCGGCTTCCAGAATGCCCACGCCTATGAAGACCAGATCGGCTATGTCGAGGTGTTCAAGCAGCTGGGCGTCGGCATTGTGCAGATGTGCTACAACACCCAGAACCTGGTCGGCACCGGTTGCTACGAACGTGATGGCGGCCTGTCGGGTTTCGGTCGCGAAATCGTCGCCGAGATGAACCGGGTTGGCGTCATGTGCGACCTGTCCCACGTCGGCTCCAAGACCTCCGAAGAAGTCATCCTCGAATCGAAAAAACCGGTCTGCTATTCCCACTGCCTGCCGTCGGGGCTCAAAGAGCACCCGCGCAACAAGTCCGATGAAGAGCTGAAGTTCATTGCCGACCACGGCGGTTTTGTCGGCGTGACCATGTTCGCGCCATTCCTGGCCAAAGGCATCGATTCGACCATCGACGATTACGCCGAGGCCATCGAGTACGTGATGAACATCGTTGGCGAAGACGCCATCGGCATCGGCACCGATTTCACCCAGGGCCATGGCCAGGACTTCTTCGAATACCTGACCCACGACAAGGGCTACGCCCGCCGCCTGACCAGCTTCGGCAAGATCATCAACCCACTGGGCATCCGCACCGTGGGCGAGTTCCCGAACCTTACCGAGACTTTGCTCAAGCGTGGCCACCCTGAGCGCGTGGTGCGCAAGATCATGGGCGAGAACTGGGTCAATGTCCTCAAGGACGTCTGGGGCGAGTAAGCCGCCGCACTTCTGAATCCTTTCCTGCGGCCGTCCGCGCCGCAGGCAACACAACGAATTTTCTGGAGTTAAGTTTCCATGGCCAAGATCGCCCCGCAATTGCCAATCGAAGTCGACAGCGAAACCGGTGTCTGGACCTCCGATGCCCTGCCGATGCTGTACGTGCCGCGCCATTTTTTCGTCAACAATCACATGGGCATCGAGGAAGTGCTGGGCGCCGACGCCTATGCCGAAATCCTCTACAAGGCCGGCTACAAATCCGCCTGGCACTGGTGTGAAAAAGAAGCCGAATGCCATGGCCTGGAAGGCGTCGCGGTGTTCGAGCACTACATGAAGCGCTTGTCGCAACGCGGCTGGGGCTTGTTCAAGATCCAGGACATCGACCTCGACAAAGGCACCGCCAGCGTCAAGCTCGAACACTCGGCGTTCGTCTACGTGTACGGCAAGGTCGGGCGCAAGGTCGACTATATGTTCACTGGCTGGTTTGCCGGTGCGATGGATCAGATTCTCCAGGCCCGTGGCAGCAAGATTCGCACCGTCGCCGAGCAAGTCTACGGTGGCTCCGAAGAAGGCCACGACGACGGCTTGTTCACCGTCAAGCCGTTGTAAGTCGAGGAACCCGCCATGGCTTTCGAAGCAATGTTCCAGCCGATCCAGATCGGCAAACTGACCATCCGTAACCGCGTGCTCAGCACCGCGCACGCCGAGGTCTATGCGACCGACGGCGGCATGACCACCGACCGGTACGTCAAGTATTACGAAGAGAAGGCCAAGGGCGGGATCGGCCTGGCGATCTGCGGCGGTTCGTCCGTGGTGGCGATCGACAGCCCGCAGGAGTGGTGGAGTTCGGTGAACCTGTCCACCGACCGCATCATCCCGCACTTCCAGAATCTGGCCGACGCCATGCACAAGCACGGCGCCAAGATCATGATCCAGATTACCCACATGGGCCGTCGCTCGCGTTGGGACGGCTTCAACTGGCCAACCCTGATGTCGCCCTCGGGCGTGCGTGAGCCGGTGCACCGTGCCACCTGCAAGACCATCGAGCCGGAAGAAATCTGGCGGGTGATCGGCAACTACGCGCAAGCGGCACGCCGCGCCAAGGCCGGTGGCCTGGACGGTGTGGAATTGTCAGCCGTGCACCAGCACATGATCGACCAGTTCTGGAGCCCGCGAGTCAACAAGCGTACCGACGAATGGGGCGGCACCTTCGAAGGCCGCATGAAGTTCGGCCTGGAAGTCTTGAAAGCGGTGCGCGCCGAGGTCGGTGACGATTTCTGCGTGGGCATGCGTATCTGCGGCGACGAGTTTCACCCGGATGGTTTGTCCCACGAGGACATGAAGCAGATCGCCAAGTATTACGACGACACCGGCATGCTCGATTTCCTCGGCGTCGTGGGTTCGGGTTGCGACACCCACAACACCCTGGCCAACGTTATCCCCAACATGAGTTATCCACCGGAGCCGTTCCTGCACCTGGCCGCCGGTATCAAGGAAGTGGTCAAGGTCCCGGTGCTGCACGCGCAGAACATCAAGGATCCGAACCAGGCGACCCGTATTCTGGAGGGCGGTTACGTCGACATGGTCGGCATGACCCGCGCCCACATCGCCGACCCGCACCTGATCGCCAAGATCAAGATGGGGCAGATCGACCAGATCAAACAATGCGTCGGGGCCAACTACTGCATCGACCGTCAGTATCAAGGTCTGGACGTGCTGTGCATCCAGAACGCCGCGACGTCCCGTGAATACATGGGCCTGCCGCACATCATCGAAAAAACCACCGGCGTGAAGCGCAAGGTTGTGGTAGTTGGCGCCGGTCCTGCGGGTATGGAAGCCGCTCGCGTTGCTGCCGAACGCGGCCACGACGTGACCCTGTTCGAGAAAAAAGAATTCATCGGCGGGCAGATCACCACCGCTTCGAAAGCGCCGCAACGGGACCAGATCGCCGGTATCACCCGCTGGTATCAACTGGAACTGGCACGCCTGAAAGTCGACCTGCGCCTGGGCACAGCGGCGGATGCGCCGACCATCATGGACCTGCGTCCAGACGTGGTAGTGCTGGCGGTTGGCGGTCATCCGTTCATCGAGCAGAACGAACACTGGGGCGCGGCTGAAGGTTTGGTGGTCAGCAGCTGGGACGTGCTCGACGGCAAAGTCGCGCCGGGCAAGAACGTGTTGGTCTACGACACCATTTGCGAATTCACCGGTATGTCGACTGCCGACTTCATCGCGGACAAGGGCAGCCAGGTCGAGATCGTCACCGACGACATCAAGCCGGGCGTGGCCATTGGCGGTACGTCGTTCCCGACCTACTACCGCAGCATGTACCCGAAAGAAGTGATCATGACCGGCGACATGATGCTGGAGAAGGTCTACCGCGAAGGCGACAAGTTGGTGGCGGTGCTGGAGAACGAATACACCGGCGCCAAAGAGGAGCGGGTCGTCGATCAGGTGGTCATCGAAAACGGCGTGCGTCCGGACGAAGAAATCTACTACGCGTTGAAGGAAGGCTCGCGCAACAAAGGCCAGATCGACGTCGAGGCGTTGTTCGCGATCAAACCGCAACCGTGTCTGGAACAGAGTGGTGACGGTTACCTGCTGTTCCGCATCGGCGACTGCGTGGCCCAGCGCAACGTGCATGCGGCGATCTACGACGCGCTGCGGCTGTGCAAGGATTTCTAAGCCGGCCACCTGTAGGAGCCGGCTTGCTGGCGATGAACGATAACGCGGTCTGCCTGATTCACCGCGTCGTCTGAATCGCCAGCAAGCCGGCTCCTACAAGATCGATGCATGACTCCGTGGTTTGTGGGAGCTTCACCTATGTTGAACACCCTTCTTCCAATCCTGTTGTTCGCAGCCCTGGCCCTTGGCGTCCTCGGCGCGTTGCGGCGGGTGGCCATGTGGCGCCGGGGCCGGGCCTCGAAGGTCGACCTGATCGGCGGCCTGTTCGCCATGCCCAAGCGTTACATGGTCGATTTGCATCACGTGGTGGCGCGGGACAAGTACATCGCCAACACCCACGTCGCTACGGCGGGCGGTGCGGTGGCGTCCATCGTGCTGGCAATTCTGGTGCACGGTTTCGGCCTGCATAACCGCATCCTCGGCTACGCGTTGCTGCTGATGACGGCGGTGATGTTCGTCGGCGCGATCTTTGTTTACCTGCGTCGCCGCAACCCTCCATCGCGTCTGTCGAAAGGCCCGTGGATGCGCCTACCGAAAAGCCTGCTGGCGTTCTCGGCCTCCTTCTTCCTGTTGACCTTGCCGGTGGCCGGGATCCTACCGGAAAACTTCGGTGGCTGGCTGGTGGCTGCGATTCTCGGGGTTGGCGTGTTGTGGGGCGTTTCGGAACTGTTCTTCGGCATGACCTGGGGCGGGCCGATGAAGCACGCCTTCGCCGGTGCGCTGCACCTGGCCTGGCACCGTCGCGCCGAACGCTTTGGTGGTGGTCGTTCCACCGGTTTGAAACCGCTGGACCTGAACGACCCGACCGCGCCACTGGGCGTGGAAAAACCCAAGGATTTCACCTGGAACCAGTTGCTCGGTTTCGACGCCTGCGTGCAGTGCGGTAAATGCGAAGCAGCATGCCCGGCCTTCGCGGCCGGCCAACCGCTGAACCCGAAAAAACTGATTCAAGACATGGTCGTCGGCCTGGCTGGCGGCACCGACGCGAAGTTCGCCGGCAGTCCGTATCCGGGCAAGGCCATTGGCGAGCATTCAGGGAGCCCGCATCAACCGATCGTCAACGGTCTGGTGGACGCCGAGACCTTGTGGTCGTGCACGACCTGCCGCGCTTGCGTCGAGGAATGCCCGATGATGATCGAGCACGTCGATGCCATCGTCGACATGCGCCGCCATCTGACCCTGGAAAAAGGCGCGACACCGAACAAGGGCGCCGAGGTCCTGGAAAACCTGATCGCCACCGACAATCCGGGCGGTTTTGCGCCGGGCGGGCGGATGAACTGGGCGGCGGACTTGAACCTCAATCTGCTGAGCGAGAAGAAATCCACTGACGTGTTGTTCTGGGTTGGCGACGGCGCCTTCGACATGCGCAACCAACGCACCTTGCGTGCGTTCGTCAAAGTGCTCAAGGCGGCGAAAATCGACTTCGCCGTGCTCGGCCTCGAAGAGCGCGACAGCGGTGACGTGGCCCGGCGCCTGGGCGACGAAGCAACCTTCCAGCTATTGGCCAAACGCAACATCCAGACCCTGGCCAAGTACAGCTTCAATCGCATCGTCACCTGCGATCCGCACAGCTTCCACGTGCTGAAAAACGAGTACGGCGCCTTCGATGGCAACTACCTGGTGCAGCACCACAGCACCTACATGGCAGAAATCATCCAGGCCGGCGCGCTGAACCTCGGCCAGCACAAAGGCGACAGCGTGACCTATCACGACCCGTGCTACCTCGGCCGCTACAACGGCGAGTACGAGGCACCGCGTCAGGTGTTGCGCGCCCTCGGGATCGAAGTCAAAGAGATGCAACGTTCCGGTTTCCGTTCGCGCTGCTGCGGCGGCGGCGGCGGGGCGCCGATCACTGATATTCCGGGCAAGCAACGGATTCCCGACATGCGCATGGAAGACATCCGCGAGACCGGCGCCGAACTGGTGGCGGTGGGTTGTCCACAATGCACGGCGATGCTCGAAGGTGTGGTCGAGCCCCGCCCGCTGATCAAGGACATCGCCGAGCTGGTGGCCGACGCGTTGCTCGAAGATGCCGCGCCGAGCAAACCGGCTGCACCAGCCCAACGTGAACCTGCGGAGGTGCATTGATGAGCGACATTATCCGCCGCGACCCGCGTGCCGAATGGATCGCCCGTAACCGTCTGCATCCGCTGCACGCGGCCATGCAACCGGCGCAACACAGCTGGATGGGACCCAACGGCGTCATCCGCAAGAACCCGCATGGGATGGGTTTCATCGGACCCAACGGCATCAAACGGATCGACCGAAGTGGCGAACAACAGGGTGGCGCCACCAAGCGCACCGCCGCCGTTGAGGTGCAATTGCCGCTGCATCAAGTGCCAGCACCGGCGTTCTACATCTGCGTGGTGCCGGACATGGTCGGCGGCCGCTTGAGCAGCCACGACCGCGATCTGTTGGGCCTGGCTCATCAACTGGCCGGCAGCGACGGCGCGGTACTGGCCGTGGTGTTCGGCGAGCACAAGGAGACCACGTTTGGCACCGCAGGCGTCGATCGCTTGCTGGTGCTGGATGGCGAAGAATTCAGCGGTTATGCACCGGAACAGCGAGTCCAGGGCCTGCGGGCTGTGGATAACCAGTTCAGCCCGCGTCACTGGTTGCTGCCGGACAGCCGCAGCGGTGGCGGTGAATTGGGTCGGCGCTTTGCTGCGGCTTTGGGTCAACGCCCGGCCACGCGGGTCTGGCAGGTCAAGGATCAGGCGTGCATCGGCCGCGCTGGTGCGGGTTTGCAAGACCTGGCCCGTCCGCTTGCACGCCTGATTCTGGCGGCCGTCGAATGCGCCGAGCCGGTCAGCGAAACCCGTCACGAAGCCTTGCCGGTGGAGTTATCCACAACCGTCGCGCGCAGTCTGTCGCGCATCGAGGATCTGGGCGCGGTAGCGGTAGACCCGGCAGCGATTCCCATGGCCGAAGCCGAGTTCATTTTCTCCGGCGGTAACGGGGTCAAGGATTGGCAGTTGTTCCACCAGACCGCAGCCGCGCTGGGCGCCACCGAAGGCGCGTCCCGCGTGGCGGTGGACGATGGCTTCATGGCCCGCGACCGTCAGGTCGGCGCATCCGGCACTTGGGTCACCGCACGGGTCTACGTGGCGGTTGGGATCTCCGGGGCGATCCAGCACCTGCAAGGCATCGGTGCCTGCGACAAGGTGGTGGCCATCAACCTCGACCCCGGCTGCGACATGATCAAACGGGCCGACCTGTCGGTGATCGGCGAGAGCGCCGAGATTCTTCAAGCCTTGATCGAGGCGGTAGAGGCCTACCGCAACGACGCCAAGCGCGATGCGGCTTAAGGGAAGGAAAGGGTTATGAGCACGAAAATCATCAGCCTGGTTTCCATCGGCGCCCACCCGACGTCCGGTCGGCCACGGCGCGCGGAGCAGGATGCGCGGGCGGTGGAACTGGGCCTGCAACTGGCTGGGGATAACCTGCAAGTGCTGCATGCCGGCGACATCGCTGAACCTGCGCTGCGTGCCTATCTGGGCATGGGCCTTGAACAACTTCACGTACTTGAACAACCGGAAGGCGCCGATGCGCTGCCAGCGCTGACCGACTATTTGCGCGACGCGGGCGCTCAAGTGGTGCTGACCGGCAGCCAGGCGGAAACCGGTGAAGGTTCGGGGATGTTGCCGTTCCTGCTGGCCGAAAGCCTCGGCTGGCCGCTGGTGGTGGGACTGGCGCAGGTCGAGTCCATCGATGGCGGTTCGGCGCTGGTGCTGCAAGCCTTGCCCCGTGGCCAGCGGCGTCGATTGAAAGTGCGACTGCCGTTTCTGGCGACTGTGGATAACACCGCGCCCAAGCCTCGGCAAAGTGCTTACGGCCCGGCTCGACGCGGCGTGCTGCAAGCACAGGACGTCGAGGTCATCGATGATGAATTGCTGGCGGTTGCCACCTTGCAACCGGCCAAACCTCGGCCGAAACGCTTGAAAGTAATCAAGGCCAAAAGCGGTGCCGACCGGATGAAAGCCGCAACGGCGAAAGCCAGTGGCGGAGGGGGACAAGTGCTCAAAGGCGTTACGGCGCAAGCTGGCGCTGAAGCCATTCTCAAGCTGCTGATTGAAGAAGGCGTGGTTCGCTAACGCTTTGTGTAGGAGCAGCCTGCGGCAGCTCCTGTGTAACGGATAACCTGCCAGGTTATCCCTCACCCAATGATTCGTGTCATCGGTGACGCCTATCTTATGCACAGCCCTTGAGCGTCTTCGAGGGTTCATGCCTCAATAAAATCCAAACGTTGATGTTTACCCACAATCCCTGTTGGTGGTTCTGTGGATAACGTGTTCGCCCTTCGCTACACCCCATACAAATCAAGCCGTACGAGGCGTCGTTCAAAAAACAACCAGCCTTGTTGGTGTTTTTTCCAAGCTTTTTCAAGGGGATAAGTGCTGACGTTGATGCAGACTTGCCCCCAATCTCTGTTGGCGCTTCTGTGGATAAGATGTTTGCTTAACGCTGAAGCCCTTGTAAAACGCGGCGTTCAAGCGTTTGATCAATAAATGATCGAAACCTCATTTTGAATCGTCAATCAACGCCCGGAAGCCGAAAAACCGCGGCTTTCAGCGGTTTTCCACAGCATCGAGTAAGTTGCCCCCAAAGTCTGTTGGCCTTTCTGTGGATAAGGTGTTTGCCATACGCCACAGGCCACGGTTTACGTGGCCTGCAAAGAGTTGTTCAAAATATGATCAGTCGCCACTGAAAACCCTGGTTCTGAATAAGTCACGGATTTTCTTTGGTTTTTGTGGAGAAAGTTTTCAGAGTGTCCACACTTGTCCCCATTTGCTGTGGGTGGAGGTGTGGATAACTTGTTTGCGGAAGGCTGAGAGGCGCGGGCCGTATAGCGCGGAAGGGAATAGATCATATTTCGTACAGTTCTAAACGCCTGTAGGAGCAAGCTTGCTCGCGATGGACGTCAACGATAACGCTGGCAACCTGACACCCCGCGGCGTTCTCAGGTCCATCGCGAGCAGGCTCGCTCCTACAGGGGGCAGTGGAATCAGCCTTGGACGGGCACACCTTTGAGATACGGCGCAGGCTCGGCCCCCAGGTTGCTCAGCAGGCGTTCGCTGTACCAGTCCACAAAGTTCACCACACCGAACTCATAAGTCTTGGAGTAAGGCCCCGGCTGGTAGGCGGTGGAGTTGATCCCGCGCTGGTTCTCTTCGGCCAGGCGACGGTCCTGGTCGTTGGTGGCGTCCCAGACCTGGCGCATGCGGTCCACGTCATAATCCACGCCCTCGACCGCGTCCTTGTGCACGATCCACTTGGTGGTGACCATGGTTTCCTGGGCGCTGATCGGCCACACGGTGAACACGATGATGTGGTCGCCCATGCAGTGGTTCCAGGAGTGCGGCAGGTGCAGGATGCGCATCGAGCCCAGGTCCGGGTTCTTGATGCGGCCCATGAGTTTGGCGCAGCCCTGCTTGCCGTCCAGGGTCATCGACACGGTGCCCTTGAGCAGCGGCATGCGCACGATGCGGTTACGCAGGCCGAAGCTCGCGTGGGCGTATGGGATCTTCTCGGCGTCCCAGGCCGCGGCGGAGGCGGCGACGTGGTCCTTGAAGGCCTGGTCGGCGCGTGGATCGGTGACGTCGTCCCATTCCAGCAGGGTTTTCAGCAGTTCCGGGTGCGACGCGTTGCAGTGGTAGCACTCGCGGTTGTTTTCCAGTACCAGTTTCCAGTTGGCCTTTTCCATCAAGGTGGTGGTGATCGCCACCTTGGTGTTCTCCATGTCGTACGGTTCCATGTAATGGCTGAGCGTCGACAGGAAGTCATCGATGGCCGGCGGGTTCTCCGCCAGGCTGATGAAGATGTAGCCGCCGGCGGTTTTCACGTTCACCGGTTTGAGGCCGTACTGCTTCATGTCGAAGTCGGCGCCCATTTCGGTGCCGGCGAACAGCAGGCGGCCGTCGAGTTCGTAGGTCCACTGGTGGTAGTGGCAGACCAGTTTGGCGACCTTGCCCTTTTCGCTGGTGCACAGGCGCGAACCACGGTGGCGGCAGACGTTATGGAACGCATGCACCACACCCTCGGCGCCACGGATCACGATGATCGGGTTCTTGCCGACCTGCAGGGTCAGGTAGTTGCCCTTGGTAGGGATTTCGCAGGTCATGCCGGCGATCAACCACTCTTTCTGAAAGATTTCCTGCATGTCGATATCAAACAGGCGCTCGTCAGAGTAGAACGGCTGCGGCAGCGAGAACGTGCGCTCGCGCTCTTGCAGCATCTGCGCGGTGGCCTTGCGTGCGGGTTCCAGCGGATCGCCCAGGCTCAGGGTAGTAGTGACGTCCATCGATTCAGTCCTCATGGCCATTCTGTGTGGCCGGCGAAATGTGGCTACGGTTGTGCGACGCAAGACAAAAAACAGCAGTTCTCTGTTGAAGCGAGTGTGGGGCCGGCGCAGGCCAGAACCTTATCCATGGGCGACATGATGCAATCTGTTCCCGACGCGCAACCCCCGGTCGTTGGGGGCTGGTCGCGATAAGCATGTCAATGTCGCAGATAGGTAAACGGCTGGTTCGCGCTATACGCAGAATCGCCAACATGAAGGCCGACAGTCGGCCGTGGAGATCAGCATGTCCAACACCTTCCTGAACCCGGTAACCACCCAGACCTGGGCCAATGGTCGACACATCGTCCGTTGCGTCAAAGTCATCCAGGAAACCTGGGACGTGCGCACCTTCTGCTTCATGGCCGACCAGCCGATCATGTTCTTTTTCAAGCCGGGGCAATTCGTCACCCTGGAGCTGGAAATCGAAGGCGAGCCGATCATGCGCTCGTACACCATTTCCAGCTCGCCGTCGGTACCCTACAGCTTTTCGGTGACCATCAAGCGTGTGCCCGGCGGTCGGGTTTCCAACTGGTTGCACGATACCCTGCACGAAGGCCAGGAGCTGGCGGTACACGGCCCGGTCGGGCTGTTCAATGCCATGGATTTCCCGAGCCCGAAAGTGCTGTACCTCAGCGGCGGCGTCGGGATCACGCCGTGCATGTCCATGGCACGCTGGTTCTATGACACCAACGCCAACGTCGACATGACGTTTATCCACAGCGCCCGCTCACCGAAGGACATCATCTATCACCGCGAGCTGGAACACATGGCGTCGCGGATCGACAACTTCAGCCTACACCTGATTTGCGAGAAGCACGGCCTGGGCGAGCCTTGGGCCGGTTATCGCGGTTACCTGAACCACAAGATGCTGGAACTGATGGTTCCGGACTTCCTCGAGCGGGAAGTGTTCTGCTGCGGCCCGACGCCGTACATGCACGCGGTCAAGCGCCTGCTGGAAAACGCTGGCTACGACATGAAGCGTTACCACGAGGAGTCCTTCGGTGCGACACCACCGGAGGCTCGTGCCGATGCAGTGGAGCAAGCCGAACAAGCGGCCGATGCGCCGGAAGTCGATGCGGCTGATTTGCATCAGGTGGAGTTCACCGCGTCCGGCAAGAGCATTCGCGTGGTGCCGGGCGAGACCGTGCATGCGGCGGCGGCCAAGGTCGGTCTATTGATCCCGAAAGCTTGCGGCATGGGGATCTGCGGGACCTGCAAGGTGCTCAAGCTCGGCGGCGAGGTAGAGATGGAGCACAACGGCGGGATCACCGAGGAAGACGAAGCCGAAGGGTACATCCTGTCGTGCTGCAGCGTGCCGAAGGGGGATGTGCGCATCGAGTTCTGACGGTCACGCAATAACCCTTGTGGGAGCGAGCCTGCTCGCGATGAACCTGAGAACGCCGCGGGTTGTCAGGTTGCCAGCGTTATCGTTGACGTCCATCGCGAGCAGGCTCGCTCCTACAGGGGAGGGTGTTTAGTCGACAAACAAGTCTGTCATCAGTTTGTCGCTGCTGTCCGGCGCGAAGCGGTAGTGGTCGAACTCGGTCACACCGCTTTCCCGCAGAATCTCCTCATCGATCAGCAACCGCCCGGTCAGGCTGCGTCCGCTGCTGCTCAGAATGACGTGGGCCGCATCCGCCATGATCGCCGGCGTGCGCGCATGCTTGAACGACTCCCGCGACCCCAGCTGAAACTCGATGGCGGCGGTGGCAATCATCGTCTGTGGCCACAGGGAGTTGACGCTGATCCCGTAGTTCTTGAATTCCTCGCTCATGCCCAGCGTCAGCATGCTCATGCCGTATTTGGTGACGGTGTAGGGGCTGTATTGGGCGAACCATTTGGTCGCGAGGTTCAGCGGCGGGGACAGGTTGAGGATGTGACCGTTGGACTTCTTCAGGTACGGCAGGGCGGCCTGACTGCACAGCAGCACCGCGCGGGTGTTGATCTGGTGCATCAGGTCAAAGCGCTTGAGTTCGAGGTGTTGAACACCGGTCAGTTTGATCGCCCCGGCGTTGTTGATCAGTGCGTCGATGCCGCCAAAGTGTTCGTTGGCCTGGGCCAGCGCTTCGCGCACGGCGTCTTCTTCACGGACGTCCACTTGCAAGGCCAGCGCCTTGCCGCCTGCGGCTTCGACTTCCCGGGCCACGCTGAAAATTGTCCCCGGCAGCTTGGCGTGGGGCTCGGCGCTTTTGGCAGCGATCACGATGTTGGCGCCATCGCGTGCGGCTCGTAGCGCAATCTCGCGGCCGATGCCACGGCTGGCGCCGGTGATGAACAGGGTTTTGCCTTGCAATGACATGCTGACGCTCCTGATTATTGTTATGTGAGCGGGGAGGCTCGACAAACAATGTAGACCATGAGCGCGCATTGCCTCTGTAGGAGCCGGCTTGCTGGCGATCCAGGCGACGCGGTGTCTGGTCGGCCGTCATCGCTGGCAAGCCAGCTCCTACAAAAGACGGGTGTCAGGCGGACATCACTTCACGAATATCTTTGGCCAATTCCCGCACCCGCTCTTCCTCGGTATCCCACGAGCACATGAAGCGTGCGCCGCCGTTGCCGATGAAGGTGTAGAAACGCCAGCCCTTGGCCGTCAGTGCGGCGATGGCCGGTTCCGACAGTTGCAGGAACACGCCGTTGGCCTGCACCGGGAACATCAGCTCTACGCCGGGAATGTCGCTGACCAGTTCGGCCAGCAGTTGCGCGCAATGGTTGGCGTGGTTGGCGTATTTGAGCCAGGCGTCGTTTTCCAGAATCCCGACCCACGGCGCCGACAGGAAGCGCATCTTCGAAGCCAGTTGCCCGGCCTGTTTGCAGCGATAGTCAAAGTCTTCCGCCAGCTTGTGGTTGAAGAACAGAATCGCCTCGCCCACCGCCATGCCGTTTTTCGTCCCGCCGAAGCACAACACGTCGACACCGGCCTTCCAGGTCAGGTCAGCCGGCGAGCAGCCGAGGAATGCGCAGGCGTTGGAGAAGCGTGCGCCGTCCATGTGCAGGTTCAGGCCCAGCTCTTTGCAGGTGACGCTGATGGCGCGGATTTCGTCCGGGGTGTAGACGCTACCGACTTCGGTGGCCTGGGTCAGGGTCACGACGCGGGGTTTCGGGTAGTGGATGTCCTGGCGCTTGAGCGCGACCTCGCGGATCGACTCCGGGGTCAGCTTGCCGTTTTCAGTGCGGGCGATCAGCAGTTTGGAGCCGTTGGAAAAGAATTCCGGGGCGCCGCATTCGTCGGTTTCGACGTGGGCGGTTTCCGAGCAGATCACGCTGTGGTAACTCTGGCACAGCGAAGACAGGGCCAGCGAGTTGGCGGCGGTGCCGTTGAAGGCGAAGAACACTTCGCAGTCGGTTTCGAACAGTTTGCGGAAATCGTCGGAGGCGCGGGCGGTCCACTCGTCGTCGCCGTAAGCGCGTTGATGGCCATGGTTGGCCTGTTCCATGGCCGCCCAGGCTTCAGGGCAGATGCCGGAATAGTTGTCGCTGGCGAATTGTTGGCTCTTATCGGTCATGGCCTGCTTCCGTAGTCGGAACGCCTATGGTGAAGCGTTCCGTGGTCAATGAGGGTGCGCACTTTACCCAAGATCGTCAGGAGCGCACACGGGATGTTGCTGTCGGGAAAATACACAATCGAAGGGCGATTATGCACGCGACTATGCACTTAAAGCAGCGCGACGGGGCACTGGATCTGCTCAAGTGGCTGGCGCTGTTGTGCATGGTGCTCGATCACCTGCGATATGTCGGCTTTAGCATCGATCTGTTGTATGTGCCGGGGCGTCTGGCGTTTCCGTGGTTTTGCCTGGCGATGGCAGCCAATCTGGCGCGCAAGCCTGCGGTGGTGAACGGCGGGCAATGGCGCTATCTGGGTTGGCTGTTGCTGTTCAGTGCGGTGAGTGAAATTCCTTACCGGATGTTTATTCCCAATCCGGACACGTTCAATGTGCTGCCGACGCTAACCCTTGGCCTGCTGGTGGCGCGGGGCTGGCAGCAACCGACCCTGCAATCGCGTCTGTTGGCGGTCGGCGCCTTGCTTTTGGCAGCGCTCTTTTCCCAGCGGGTGATGTTTGGTTTCTTCGGTGTTTTGTTGCCGCTGGTGTTGTTGTGGGTGATCCACCGTCCCTGGTACTTCGCGCTGATGGCGGGGCTAATCTGCCTGGCGTGCAATCAATGGCAGGTGCTGTATTTCTCCGTTCGACTGGGCAATGGCGTGGCGATGGCGGCGGTCGCCACGTGTCTGATTGCGCCATGGCTGGGGCTGTTCTTGTTGCGACATGCGAAGAACGTAAAAGCACCGCCGATGCGGCGCTGGGCGTATGCGTTGTATCCCGTGCATTTCCTGCTGTTGCTGGCACTGCGTCAGGCCATCGCATAACCCTGTAGGAGCTGGCTTGCCAGCGATTGTGGCGGGCCTGCCGATATCAATGCCGGATGTGCTGCCCCATCGCTGGCAAGCCAGCTCCTACAAGGGATCTGCGTTGAATTGATAGTTGTGTTCGGCCAGCCATTTCTTGCCATGTCGTAAACGCACCTTTGCGTGGCGCCCGTAGGCATTTGATCTCTCCAAGCCAGTCATACCATCGCTATCAAAGGGCACTGCCGAAACGCCGGTGCCTTACCGAGACGAATGGCGCACTGATGCCGCTGGGAGAGACGCGATGTTCAGCAAGCAAGACCAGATCCAGGGTTACGACGATGCACTGCTGGCGGCGATGAATGCCGAGGAGCAACGTCAGGAAGATCACATCGAGCTGATCGCGTCAGAGAACTACACCAGCAAGCGCGTCATGCAAGCGCAGGGCAGCGGCCTGACCAACAAGTACGCCGAAGGCTATCCGGGCAAGCGCTACTACGGTGGCTGCGAGCACGTCGACAAAGTCGAGGCGCTGGCCATCGAACGCGCCAAGCAACTGTTCGGCGCCGATTACGCCAACGTCCAGCCGCACTCCGGTTCTTCGGCCAACAGCGCCGTGTACCTGGCATTGCTGCAAGCTGGCGACACCATTCTGGGCATGAGCCTGGCCCACGGTGGTCACCTGACCCACGGCGCCAAAGTGTCGTCCTCGGGCAAGTTGTACAACGCCGTGCAGTACGGCATCGACACCAAGACCGGCCTCATCGATTACGACGAAGTTGAGCGCCTGGCCGTCGAGTGCAAGCCGAAGATGATCGTTGCCGGTTTCTCGGCTTATTCCAAGACTCTCGACTTCCCGCGTTTCCGCCAGATCGCCGACAAGGTGGGTGCGCTGCTGTTCGTCGACATGGCCCACGTGGCCGGTCTGGTTGCCGCCGGTCTGTACCCGAACCCGCTGCCTTACGCCGATGTGGTCACCACCACCACCCACAAGACCCTGCGCGGTCCACGGGGCGGCCTGATCCTGTGCAAGTCCAACGAAGAGATCGAGAAGAAACTCAACGCCGCAGTTTTCCCGGGCGCCCAGGGTGGCCCGCTGATGCATGTCATCGCCGGTAAAGCGGTGTGCTTCAAGGAAGCGCTGGAGCCTGGCTTCAAGACCTACCAACAACAAGTGATCGACAACGCCCAGGCCATGGCCGGCGTGTTTATCAAACGCGGCTACGATGTAGTGTCCGGCGGCACCGACAACCACCTGTTCCTGGTCAGCCTGATCCGTCAGGGCCTGACCGGCAAAGAGGCGGACGCAGCACTCGGTCGCGCCCACATCACTGTGAACAAGAACGCTGTCCCGAACGATCCACAGTCGCCGTTCGTGACCTCCGGCCTGCGCATCGGCACCCCGGCGGTGACCACCCGCGGCTTCAAGGTGGCCCAGTGCGTGGAACTGGCCGGCTGGATCTGCGACATCCTCGACAACCTCGGCGATGCCGATGTCGAGGCCAATGTTGCCCAGCAAGTGTCGGCACTGTGCGCGGACTTTCCGGTTTATCGCTGAGCGCGGTTTTGGAGTAAATGACTATGCAACGCTACTCAGGTTTCGGCCTCTTCAAACACTCCCTCAGCCACCATGAAAACTGGCAGCGCATGTGGCGCACGCCGACCCCGAAAAAGGTCTACGACGTGGTCATCGTTGGCGGTGGCGGACATGGTCTCGCCACGGCTTACTACCTGGCCAAGGAGCACGGCATCACCAACGTGGCCGTGGTCGAGAAAGGCTGGCTGGGCGGCGGCAACACCGCACGCAACACCACCATCGTTCGCTCCAACTACCTTTGGGACGAGTCGGCGCACTTGTACGAACACGCGATGAAACTGTGGGAAGGCCTGTCCCAGGACCTGAACTACAACGTGATGTTCTCCCAGCGCGGCGTCTACAACCTGTGCCACACCCTGCAGGACATCCGTGATTCCGAGCGTCGGGTCAGCGCCAACCGCCTCAACGGCGTGGATGGCGAACTGCTCGATGCCAAGCAGGTGGCCGACGAGATTCCGTACCTCGACTGCTCGAAAAACACTCGCTACCCGGTGATGGGCGCGACCGTCCAGCGTCGCGGCGGCGTGGCTCGTCACGATGCCGTGGCGTGGGGCTTTGCCCGTGCCGCCGACGCCCTCGGCGTGGACCTGATCCAGCAGACCGAAGTGATCGGCTTCCGCAAGGAAAACGGCGTGTGCATCGGCGTTGAAACCAACAAGGGCTTCATCGGCGCCAAGCGCGTCGGCGTCGTGACTGCCGGTAACTCCGGGCACATGGCCAAGCTCGCCGGTTTCCGCCTGCCGATCGAATCCCATCCGCTGCAAGCGCTGGTGTCCGAGCCGATCAAGCCGATTATCGACAGCGTGATCATGTCCAACGCGGTGCACGGCTACATCAGCCAGTCCGACAAGGGCGACCTGGTGATCGGCGCCGGTATCGACGGCTACAACGGCTACGGCCAGCGTGGTTCGTACCCGGTGATTGAGCACACCATCCAGGCCATCGTCGAGATGTTCCCGGTGCTGTCCCGCGTACGCATGAACCGTCAGTGGGGCGGCATCGTCGACACCACGCCGGATGCCTGCCCGATCATTTCGAAAACCCCGGTTCCGAACATGTTCTTCAACTGCGGTTGGGGCACCGGTGGCTTCAAGGCCACGCCTGGCTCGGGCAACGTATTTGCCGCGAGCCTGGCCAAGGGTGAAATGCACCCATTGGCCGCACCTTTCTCCATCGACCGTTTCCACAACGGTGCGTTGATCGATGAACACGGCGCTGCGGCCGTCGCCCACTAACAGGAGAAATTTCCTATGTTGCATATCTTCTGTCCTCACTGCGGCGAACTGCGCTCCGAAGAGGAATTCCACGCATCCGGCCAGGCGCACATCCCGCGTCCAATGGACCCGAATACCTGCACCGACGAGGAGTGGGGCGACTACATGTTTTTCCGCGATAACCCGCGCGGTCTGCACCACGAGCTGTGGGATCACGTCGCCGGTTGCCGCCAGTACTTCAACGTCACCCGCGACACCGTGACCTACGAGATTCTCGAAACCTACAAGATCGGCACCAAGCCACAATTCACCGACAAGACCGATAGCCCGAAAGCGGCCAGCACGGCTCTGGGAGAGAAGGTATGAGCCAGATCAATCGCCTGTCCAACGGCGGACGGATCGACCGCAACAAAGTCCTGACGTTCACCTTCAACGGCCAGAGCTACAAAGGCTTTGAAGGCGACTCGCTGGCCGCTGCTCTGATCGCCAACGGTGTCGACATCATCGGTCGCAGCTTCAAGTATTCCCGTCCCCGCGGCATCTTCGCAGCCGGCGCTGAAGAGCCGAACGCGGTGCTGCAGATCGGCGCCACCGAAGCCACGCAGATCCCGAACGTGCGCGCCACGCAACAGGCGCTGTATCAGGGCCTGGTCGCCACCAGCACCAACGGCTGGCCGAGCGTGAACAACGACATGATGGGGATTCTCGGCAAGGTCGGCGGCAAGCTGATGCCACCGGGTTTCTACTACAAAACCTTCATGTACCCGCAATCGTTCTGGATGACCTACGAGAAGTACATCCGCAAGGCTGCTGGCCTGGGCCGCTCGCCGACCGAGAACGATCCGGACACCTACGACTACATGAACCAGCACTGCGACGTGCTGATCGTTGGTGGTGGCCCGGCGGGTCTGGCCGCTGCTTTGGCGGCTGCACGCAGCGGTGCCCGTGTGATCCTGGCTGACGAACAGGAAGAGTTCGGCGGCAGCCTGCTCGACTCCCGCGAAAGCCTCGACGGCAAGCCTGCGATGGAGTGGGTGGCCGGTGTCATCGACGAACTGAAGAACACCCCGGACGTGCTGCTGTTGCCGCGCGCCACGGTCAACGGCTACCACGACCACAACTTCCTGACCATTCACGAGCGCCTGACCGACCACCTCGGTGACCGCGCACCGATTGGCCAGGTGCGTCAGCGCATTCACCGGGTCCGTGCCACTCGCGTGGTGCTGGCGACCGGCGCTCACGAGCGTCCATTGGTCTACGGCAACAACGACGTACCGGGCAACATGCTCGCCGGCGCCATCTCGACTTACGTGCGCCGTTACGGCGTGGCACCGGGCAAGAAACTGGTGCTGTCGACCAACAACGACCACGCCTACCGCGTGGCGCTGGATTGGCTCGATGCCAGCCTGCAAGTGGTGGCCATCGCCGACGCCCGCAGCAACCCGCGTGGTGCGCTGGTGGAAGAGGCTCGCGCCAAAGGCATCCGCATCCTCACCGGCAGCGCCGTGATCGAGGCCCGTGGCAGCAAGCACGTGACCGCTGCCCGCGTTGCCGCCATCGATGTGAAGGGACATAAAGTCACCAGCCCGGGCGAATGGCTCGACTGCGACGTGGTTGCCAGCTCCGGCGGTTATAGCCCGGTGGTTCACCTGGCTTCGCACTTGGGCGGCAAGCCGATCTGGCGCGAAGACATCCTCGGTTTCGTACCGGGTGAAGCGCCGCAGAAACGCGTGTGTGTCGGTGGCATCAACGGCGTTTACGGCCTTGGCGATTCGCTGGCCGATGGTTTTGAAGGCGGCGGTCGCGCTGCTGCCGAAGCCGGCTTCCAATCGGTTGAAGGCGTGTTGCCGAAAGCCCTGAGCCGTCTTGAAGAGCCGACGCTGGCGCTGTTCCAGGTGCCACACGAAAAGAACACCGCACGGGCACCGAAGCAATTCGTCGACCTGCAAAACGACGTCACCGCTGCCGCCATCGAACTGGCGACCCGCGAAGGCTTCGAGTCGGTCGAGCACGTCAAGCGCTACACCGCGCTGGGCTTCGGCACCGATCAGGGCAAGCTCGGCAACGTCAACGGCCTGGCCATCGCTGCCCGCTCGCTGAACGTGACCATCCCGCAGATGGGCACCACCATGTTCCGCCCGAACTACACGCCGGTGACGTTCGGCGCCGTGGCCGGTCGTCACTGTGGGCACATCTTCGAGCCGGTGCGTTACACCGCACTGCATCAATGGCACCTGAAAAACGGCGCCGAGTTTGAAGACGTCGGCCAGTGGAAACGTCCTTGGTACTTCCCGAAATCCGGTGAAGACCTGCACGCCGCGGTCAAGCGCGAATGCAAAGCCGTGCGCGACAGCGTCGGCCTGCTCGATGCTTCGACCCTGGGAAAGATCGACATCCAGGGCCCGGATGCGCGCGAGTTCCTCAACCGCGTCTACACCAACGCCTGGACCAAGCTCGATGTGGGCAAGGCGCGTTACGGCCTGATGTGCAAAGAAGACGGCATGGTCTTCGACGACGGTGTGACGGCTTGCCTGGCGGACAACCATTTCGTCATGACCACCACCACCGGCGGCGCGGCTCGCGTACTTCAGTGGCTGGAGCTGTACCACCAGACCGAATGGCCGGAAATGAAGGTGTACTTCACCTCCGTCACCGACCACTGGGCGACCATGACCCTGTCCGGGCCGAACAGCCGCAAGCTGCTCGCTGAAGTCACGGACATCGACCTGAGCAGCGAAGCTTTCCCGTTCATGACCTGGAAAGAAGGTCTGGTGGGTGGTGTGCCGGCGCGGGTATTCCGGATTTCGTTTACCGGTGAGCTGTCGTACGAAGTCAACGTGCAAGCCGACTATGCGATGGGTGTATTGGAGAAAATTGTTGATGCTGGCAAGAAGTACAACCTGGCGCCATATGGCACCGAAACCATGCACGTGCTGCGGGCCGAGAAGGGCTTCATCATCGTCGGTCAGGACACTGACAGCTCGATGACCCCGGACGACTTGAACATGGGCTGGTGCGTCGGTCGCACCAAACCGTTCTCGTGGATCGGCTGGCGCGGCATGAACCGTGAAGACTGCGTGCGTGATCAGCGCAAGCAACTGGTGGGCCTGAAGCCGATCGATCCGAACAAGTGGCTGCCGGAAGGTGCGCAACTGGTGTTCAACACCAAGCAAGCCATCCCGATGACCATGGTCGGTCACGTGACTTCCAGTTACCTGCACAACTCCCTGGGCTATTCGTTTGCCATGGGCGTGGTCAAGGGCGGGTTGCAGCGGATGGGCGAGCGCGTGTTCGCACCGCTGGCCGACGGCAGCGTGATCGAGGCGGAAATCGTGTCTTCGGTGTTCTTCGATCCGAAGGGCGAACGCCAGAACGTGTGATTGCCGGATGTCCGTAGGAGCCGGCTTGCTGGCGATGAACGATAACGCGGTGCATCTGATACACCGCGTCGTTTGGATCGCCAGCAAGCCGGCTCCTACAGGAGGCAACCGCACCATCAACAGAATTCAGGAAAGGTGCTTTATGACCGCAGCCAATGTTTACCAACAACGCCCAACCACCGGGGCCAAGGCCGAGTCGTCGTTGCATCACGCCGACCTCGCCAGCCTGGTGGGCAAGGGTCGCAAGAGCGCCGGTGTCGTCGTGCGCGAGAAGAAACTCCTCGGCCACCTGACCCTTCGTGGCGATGGTCACGATGCCGCATTCGCCGCTGGCGTGCTCAAGGCCCTGGGCATCGAACTGCCGGGTGCACTGAGCGTCATCGTCAAAGGCGAAACCAGCCTGCAATGGATGGGACCGGATGAGTGGCTGCTGATCGTGCCGACCGGTGAAGAACTGGCCGCCGAGCAAAAACTGCGCGCAGCGCTGGGTGATCTGCACATTGCAATCGTCAACGTCAGCGGCGGCCAGCAACTCCTCGAACTGAGCGGCCCTAACGTGCGCCAGGTATTGATGAAGTCCACCAGCTATGACGTGCACCCGAACAACTTTCCGGTGGGCAAAGCCGTCGGCACGGTGTTCGCCAAGTCGCAACTGATGATCCGTCACACCGCCGAAGACACCTGGGAACTGCTGATCCGCCGCAGCTTCTCGGATTACTGGTGGCTGTGGTTGCAGGATGCTTCTGCCGAGTACGGGCTGAGCGTTCAGGCTTGAGATTTATCGCCGGCAAGCCGGCTCCTACAGGATTGATGTCGGTCTTGAGAGCGACGTGAACCCCTGTAGGAGCTGGCTTGCCAGCGATCAACCGCGCAGCGGTTGCCATTCAACGAACAGGAGTCACCGCACTATGAGCCGCGCCCCAGACACATGGATCCTGACCGCCGACTGCCCCAGCGTGCTCGGCACGGTGGACGCGGTGACCCGCTTTCTGTTCGAGCAGGGCTGCTACGTCACCGAACACCATTCCTTCGATGACCGGCTCTCGGGCCGTTTCTTCATTCGTGTGGAATTCCGCCAGCCTGACGGTTTCGACGAGCAGTCCTTCCGCGCGGGCCTAGCCGAGCGCGGTGAAGCCTTCGGCATGATCTTCGAACTGACCGCGCCGAACTACCGGCCGAAAGTGGTGATCATGGTCTCCAAGGCCGATCACTGCCTCAACGACTTGCTCTATCGCCAGCGCATCGGCCAATTGTCGATGGACGTGGCTGCCGTGGTCTCCAACCACCCGGACCTCAAGCCGCTGGCCGACTGGCACCAGATTCCGTACTACCACTTCCCGCTGGACCCGAACGACAAGCCGTCGCAAGAGCGCCAGGTGTGGCAGGTGATCGAAGAGTCCGGCGCTGAACTGGTGATCCTTGCGCGCTACATGCAGGTCTTGTCGCCGGAGCTGTGCCGCAAGCTCGATGGTAAGGCGATCAACATTCACCACTCCCTGCTGCCCGGTTTCAAAGGCGCCAAGCCGTATCACCAGGCCTACAACAAGGGCGTGAAACTGGTGGGTGCTACCGCGCATTACATCAATAACGATCTCGACGAAGGGCCGATCATTGCCCAAGGCGTCGAGGCGGTGGATCACAGCCATTACCCCGAGGATCTGATTGCCAAGGGGCGGGATATCGAAGGGCTGACCCTGGCGAGAGCCGTTGGCTATCACATCGAAAGAAGGGTTTTCCTCAACGCGAATAGAACGGTCGTTCTTTAGATCGCTATCGCTGGCAAGCCAGCTCCTACAGGGGTTTGTGTCGTTCACAAATAGTGGGTTCGCTCCGAATCAATGTAGGAGCTGGCTTGCCAGCGATGAGGTCCTTAAAAGCAACACAAGAAACAGCATCTATACCCGAGCACTCAACGCGCTGCCTGCCTGGGCAACGCGGTTCCATAAAAACAACAGCGAGGTGAAAGCATGTCTGGCAATCGTGGTGTGGTGTATCTCGGCGCTGGCAAGGTCGAAGTACAGAAAATCGACTATCCGAAAATGCAGGACCCGCGCGGCAGGAAGATTGAACACGGTGTCATCCTGCGTGTGGTTTCCACCAATATCTGTGGCTCCGACCAGCACATGGTGCGCGGCCGTACCACGGCGCAAACCGGCCTGGTGCTGGGCCACGAGATCACCGGCGAAGTGATCGAGAAGGGCAGCGACGTCGAAAATCTGAAAATCGGCGACCTGGTATCCGTACCGTTCAACGTGGCTTGCGGGCGCTGCCGTTCCTGCAAGGAAATGCACACCGGCGTCTGCCTGAGTGTCAACCCGGCGCGTCCTGGCGGTGCTTACGGTTATGTCGACATGGGCGACTGGACCGGTGGCCAGGCCGAATACGCCTTGGTGCCCTACGCCGACTTCAACCTGCTGAAACTCCCGGACCGCGACCGGGCCATGGAGAAAATCCGCGACCTGACCTGCCTCTCCGACATCCTGCCGACCGGTTACCACGGCGCTGTGACCGCAGGCGTTGGCCCGGGCAGCACCGTGTACATCGCCGGCGCCGGTCCGGTTGGTCTCGCAGCCGCCGCTTCAGCTCGTTTGCTCGGCGCGGCGGTGGTGATCATCGGCGACGTCAACACCGTGCGCCTGGCTCACGCCAAGGCCCAGGGTTTTGAAATCGCTGACCTGTCCCTCGATACCCCGCTGCACGAACAAATCGCCGCGCTGCTCGGTGAACCGGAAGTGGATTGCGCCGTCGACGCCGTAGGCTTCGAAGCCCGCGGCCACGGCCACGACGGCGTCAAACACGAAGCCCCGGCCACCGTGCTCAACTCGCTGATGGGCGTAGTACGTGTCGCTGGCAAGATCGGCATCCCCGGCCTCTACGTCACCGAAGACCCGGGCGCCGTCGACGCTGCCGCGAAAATGGGCAGCCTGAGCATCCGCTTCGGCCTCGGCTGGGCCAAATCCCACAGCTTCCACACCGGCCAGACCCCGGTCATGAAGTACAACCGCCAGTTGATGCAGGCGATCATGTGGGACCGCATCAACATTGCTGAAGTGGTGGGTGTGCAGGTGATCAGCCTGGATCAGGCGCCGGAAGGTTATGGCGAGTTCGATGCGGGTGTGCCGAAGAAGTTTGTGATTGATCCGCATAAGTTGTTTAGTGCGGCGTAGTTAAACTAAAAAGGGCTACATCCATGTCGCCCTTTTTATTTTGTTATCGAATGAGTCAAAATGGAGCTTCGGAAGCTCTCGGCAGTATCGGTTTTCTCTGTTTTTCAAGCATTCTTATTGATATGGATTTGTAGGATATCTCACTCATAATAATTTCCATTTCATTGAGTTTGCGATGTGTTAACCCACCTTCTCCCATAGTTCTAAAACGGTAATGGTGCCCTGGCCGCATAGAGGTGAAGTTATTAACGTGCACCGCGAATACTTGAGGTGTGCCATTTGCTGTATAGCTTGCTGCTACTTCTGAGAAGTCGATGGCAGTTTGTTTGGTGGGGGCTACGTAGAACCCCTTTCCACCGCTTAGACCGCCCACACTATCCATATGCTTGGCGTCAATTCCTGCGATTAAACTGGCAGCGTTCTCTTTTGTCGAACCATGATATCCAATAAATGATGCTTTTTTGGAAACGGAAGCATCAAGAGCTTGTTCCTGGCGGGGTAAATAAGTGACTGAACGACGCCTCGAAACTGGAAGGGAACTAAATTGGCTTTCGATTTTTGTGCGCTTGATGGCTGTAGTGAGGTTTTTTGCAAGCAACCCCCAGCCACCGGCGTGTCCGGTGGGATCCAAGTAGTTAACAGGATCCCCCTCACAATACCCATACGCATTCAACCCTCCCTCCCCAAACGGACTCCAACTGTCCGGACTGTTAAACCGCATCAACACCGGGTTAAACGTCCGATAGCCATTCCCCAACAAGTAATATCCTGTAACCGGGTCCGGCCGTTCGCCGTTGAAGCCGAGCAGGCTGAGCAAGCCGTTGCCAGGATGGCGGTGACCGTAGGGCGAGTAGGCGAGAGGATGAGGGCGAGTTGCATCGAGTACGTTCAACACTGAACGCTGCTGATCTGTGGCAAGCAAGCGCGTTTGCGCTGTACCGTTCTGGCGCTGTTGCTGCGCCAGCAATTGATCGTCGTGCTGCATGATCGAACACTGCCGCGCCCCTTGAATCTCAGTGGCGAGGCGATCTTTCACGTAGAAGCGCTGAGCATCGCTCTGCGCTGAAGGTGTGCTGACAACCAGTCGATCCAGCGGGTCGTACCGGTAGCGGCAAAGCAGTGTTTCGCGGTTGGACGACATGCTCACGTACTCCCGAAGAGTCAATTCATTCAAGGTTTAACTTGTCGCCCAATCCGCCAACACTGCCTACTAGCAGAACTGATAGTGGCGCAGTGTTCTCACGGGCTCGGCACAAGCAGACAGAATTCACTTCAGCCTGAGGAACATGTGGGCGTAACCCCGGTCAAACCGGCAGTTTTACCGCTCTTCAACCGGGCGGTTTTCATGGTGCAAGAGGATGTCTGGATGAAGATTTCACGCGGTATTGCACTGGCTTCGCTGTTGGCCTTTTCCGCCACCCCAGTCTTCGCACAGTTCAGCCTGAACGATGCGGCCAACGCCATTTCGGGCATGCAGGGTGGCAACGCGGCTACCGAAGCGGCGCCTACTTCGCAAACGGCAGATCTGCTGGGCGCACTCACTCAATTGAACATCACCCCGCAGCAAGCCGTCGGCGGTGCCGGCGCGATGTTGGGGCTGGCGAAGAATCAGTTGAGCTCGACCGATTACTCGGAACTGGCCAAGAGTGTGCCCGGGATCGACAAGTTGTCGGGCGGCGGCGAGTTGGGTGCGTTGGCCGGGCTACTCGGCTCCACCGGCAAAGCCGCTGGGCTGGACAACGCCTTGGGCAACGTCAAGGACACAAGCGACCTGAACAACGCCTTCAGCGCCCTGGGCATGGACACCGGCATGATCGGGCAGTTTGCGCCGATACTTCTGCAATACCTCGGTCAGCAGGGTGTCGGCGGTTCGTTACTGAGCAGCCTGGGCAGCATCTGGGGCACCGGTACCGGCGCTTGATTCAAATGTGCTCGGCGCGCAAAGCGTCGATGCGCTGGTCCTTTTCGATCCAGAGCTGGTTGACCCAGTTCTGGATATTCTCGCGAAACAGCGAATCGTTTTCGTAATCGCCCTGCCACAGTACAGGGTCGAGCTCGCGGGTCTTGATGTCGATGACTACCCTCGGCACGTTGCCGCTGATCAAATCCCAGAAACCCGGAATCGTCTGCTGCGGGTAAACCACCGTCACATCCAGAATCGCGTCCAGCTGTTCACCCATCGCCGCCAAAACAAACGCCACGCCACCGGCCTTGGGCTTGAGCAGGTGGGTGAACGGTGATTGCTGATGAGCGCGTTTGGCCGCCGTGAAACGCGTACCTTCCAGATAATTGACCACAGTGACCGGCTGACGCTTGAACAGTTCGCAGGCCTGTTGGGTGATTTCCAGATCCTTGCCCGCCAGCTCCGGATGCTTGGCCAGGAAGGCCTTGCTGTAGCGCTTCATGAACGGGTAATCCAGCGCCCACCACGCCAGGCCCAGGAAGGGCACCCAGATCAGTTCTTTCTTGAGGAAGAATTTGAAAAACGGCGTGCGCCGGTTGAGTGTCTGGATCAGCGCGGGGATGTCTACCCACGATTGATGGTTGCTGATCACCAGATACGACGTGTCGCGACGCAGATCGTCACCGCCGCGGATGTCCCACTGGGTGGGGATGCACAGGCGGAAAATCAGCTTGTCGATTTCGGACCAGGTCTCGGCGATCCACATCACTGCCCTTGAGGCGTTGTCGCGAAAGCGGCCGGGCAGGACCAGTTTGAACAGGGCAAACACCAACAGCGGTCCGATCAGGACCAGGGTGTTGAGCAATAGCAGAAGGGTGACGAAACAGCCGGTGAGCAGGCGGCGCATAAGTAACTCTTGAAATCATCTGGGCGCGCCATGATAAGCAGCTTCGGGCGACAGGCCAAATCGATGGGTGACGAATGTTTCACTTTTGGCCGGGTATGCTTGGCGCAAGCATTGTGTTGAATGTGCTGGCCACATCGCGAGCAAGCTTGCTCCTTCAGTAGATTGGGGCGGCGCAAAACCCTGTAGGAGCGAGCCTGCTCGCGAAGCAATCTCCGGGCGAACGAATGGCTCGCGAGCTGTCTAAAACCTCGCCCTCAATTTCCAAGGAACCCCACTACGTGAAATCCCTCCTTGCATTGCTCACCCTCATCGCCCTGCCGGTCATGGCCGCGGAGCCAACCCTGTACGGGCGCTACGAATACATCGCGCTGCCGGAAATCGGCGGCGAAGTGCTCAAAGCCAAGATGGACACTGGCGCGCTGACAGCGTCACTGTCGGCCAAAGACATCGAAACCTTCACCCGCGATGGCGAAGACTGGGTACGTTTCCGACTCGCCACCAAAGATGCAAGCAACAAGGTCTACGAGCACAAAGTTGCACGGATCAGCAAGATCAAGACCCGCTCCGAAGAGGACGAGGATGAAAGCGAAGTGGTCGCGCCCACCAAGCGTCCGGTGGTCGATCTGGAATTGTGCCTGGGCAACGTCAAGCGCACGGTTGAGGTTAACTTGACGGACCGTAGTAGCTTTAATTATCCGTTGTTGATTGGGGCCAAGGCGTTGCGTGAGTTTGGGGCTGCGGTGAATCCGGCGAGAAGGTTTACGGCGGATAAGCCGGATTGTTGATTAGCGTCGAGTTGATTTAGTTGAGCGAGCAACTGTTGATCGTGCTGAAAGATGTTCCGCCGAGCGTTGCCCTGGATCTCGGTGACTAATTGGTCTTTGCAATTAAACCGCTGGATGGTGTGCTGATGAAGCACTGTGCAACCATTCTGACGATCCAGCGGATCGTAGTGATAACGACACAAAACGGTTTTCCTGGGTGAACTGGGCATGAGCTGAACTCCGTTCAAGGTCCGGATGGCAGGATCTTGAGCATCGGAGTTTTTTCAGCGGCTGCCTACTATCAGATCTGATAGGGCGGCGGCCCTCTGTTCACGGCTGAAGTGGAGGGGCCGCACAGGTAACTTCGCTCGTCGAAAGTAAGTTTTCCCACAGAAAAAACTCGCCTCCTACAGAGCCAATCCCTTCCTTTTGCAGGACGCTTCCTAGATTATTTCGCACGCTTGCGCCGACAGATTTGCGTGCCTAGTCTTCGTCCGTCACTGCTCATCAGTGATCGGGTTTAGTAGCCCGCATCAATAGGCGCAAAGCGTTTCATGCTCATGCCCGGCAACTTTGCCGGTACTGAATATGGCGGCTGTGCGTGGGGCATCTTCGGGTGCACCGGGTTTCCTATTGACCGGCCTACTAACCTGCGCACAGCTGCCACCTATCGTTTAGTAGGCGAGAAGTGTCCGCTCCTACGCAGCAATAGGAGAAACACCGATGAAACGGCCAGTCCCCGATCCACCTTCCCATTCAACCGAAAACGACGAACTGTGCAGAGACCGCTCCGCACTCTACCGGGCAATCGATTTCTACCTGACCGGCGAACAACCCTCGGCACCGGATGAACTCCGGTTCTACAACGTCAGCAATGACGTGAGCTTCGAAGACACCCAACTCTACGTCGCCGACCTCCTGCGCTGCGCCTCGGTCACGGCCTATCAGTGCGGCGACCACCTCAAAGGCGCAGACAGGGCCATGGTATTTTCTATCTGGCATTTGCTGGAAATCGCCAAGGCCATGGTTGATCGGTCGATTGATTGCTTGGGGATGAAGCAAACGCGGGACTGATTCGATGAGTTGGTTTTCTTTGATAGTGCTTGTGGATGGCTGAACTCCGTTCAAGGTCCGGATGGCAGGACCTTGAGCATCGGAGTTTTTTCAGCGCTTGCCTACTATCAGAACTGCTAGGGTCGCTTCAAACTTTCGGCATCGTCGCGATCATCGATGGCCGCTGACTGACCTCGAAATACCAGGCCGCCAGCTGCGGATTCGCCGTGCGCCAGTCCAGATCCGGATGGCGCAGGTCTACGTAACCCAGGGCACACGCCACGCTGATGGCGGCCACGTCGAAGTGGCTGGTCAGCTCGGCAATCGCGTCTTTTTCCAGCAACGCCAGGGCGCGGCGGATTTTGTCGCGCTGGCCGTCGAGGTACGCGTCCCAGTGTTTTTCCGGGGCGCGCAGGACGACTTCGTAGCGCACCAGCACGGCGGCATCCATGATCCCGTCGGCCAGGGAGGCCAGGTTAAGACGGCGCCAGCGGGCCGAACCTTCGCGGGGGATCAGCGGGTTGCCGACGTGCTGATGGTCGAGGTAATCGAGGATCACCCGGCTGTCGTGAATGATGTTGCCATCGGCCAGACGCAGCGCGGGGATTTTGCTCAGCGGGTTGTCATTGATCAGCGTCAGGTCCGGATCGACCGGCGTGAGCACGCAGTTCTGCAACGCCACGCGGTCCTGTTGACCGGTCTCGTGCAGCATCACCATGACTTTGCGGACGAAGGGGGAAAGGGGGTTGTGGTACAGGGTCATGCTCGGGGCGGACATGGCAGCGTCTCGATCGGTGGGCATTGTCGGGCAGCATAGCGCGTTCCTACAAAAAATCAGCGGCGTTGCAGGAGGCCGCGCAGGCCCAGGATGGCCGGGATGCCAAGCCCCACCCAGCTCAGCGCATCCCACACACCATCGCCCAACAATGCGGCAAACAACCCCGCCGCGCTGAACAGGGCGATGACAGTGGGGGTGGCGAAGACCTTCCAGAAATTTGACTGCCGGCGCTTCATGCCACGCTCTCCGCTTTTTCCAGCACCGGTTTCGTGGCCCTGCGGCGCACCACCCACAGGTAAACCCCGCTGCCGAGCACGATGATGGTCAGCACATCGAGGGTCGCCCAGAGTATCTGCATCGGCATGCCGCCGTAGTCACCGAAGTGCAACGGCTGCGACATGCCCATGACGTCCATGTACCACGGGCGCTCGACCACGGCGGTGACTTGCAGGGTGCTGGCATCGATCAGTACCGGCGTCAGCAGGTGCGAGGTCAGGTGCGTGCTGCCCTTCATGAACACCGCGTAATGGTGCTCGCTGGAAAAACGCGTGCCGGGGAAGGCGATGAAGTCCGGCTGCATACCCGGCGCGACTTCCCTGGCGATGTCGAGCAAACGGGTGGCGGGCGCCAGTTCTGTGAGCGGCGGTGCATCGCGATAGGGCGCGATCATCGCGGTCAGTGTGTCGTTGCGCCATGCGGCAATCAGCAAGTCCGCGCAGGCACTGACGACACCGGTC
Source organism: Pseudomonas sp. Irchel s3f7 (assembly GCF_900187615.1). Taxonomy (GTDB): domain Bacteria; phylum Pseudomonadota; class Gammaproteobacteria; order Pseudomonadales; family Pseudomonadaceae; genus Aquipseudomonas. The sequence continues at coordinate 198,727 of NZ_FYDO01000007.1, forward strand.
ACGCCGACCACCAGCGCCCACGTCAGCGTCACGACACCGATCAGGTTGTGCAGATCGAGCCAGCGCAGGCGGGTGGATTTGTCCTGCCGCACGGTGGCGAATTTCAAGCGGCGCATGAACGGCAGGTACAGCACGGTGCCGGAGACAATCGCGACGACGAACAGAATCCCCATGAACGCCAGCAGCAACTTGCCCGGCAATCCGGCGAACATGTCCACGTGCAGACGCAGCATCACCATCATGAAGCCGCCGTTGGCCGAGGGCATCTCCAGCGCTTCGCCGGTACGGGCGTCGAGCATGAAGGTGTGGGACGAATTCGGTTCGGTACCCGCGGTGGGTGCCATGATTGCGATGGCGGCGTTGGGTTCGTCCTTTTCATAACCGAAGTACTGCACGACTTCGCCAGGACGATGTTTTTCCGCAGCCTGCACCAATTGCTGCAGGTTCAACTGCGGGGTGTCTGCCGGCATGACTTTCAACTCGGCGGCATCGCCCAGCAAATGGTCGATCTCGTGGTGGAAGATCAACGGCAGGCCGGTCAATGCCAGCATCAGCAGAAACACGGTACAGATCAGGCTGGTCCAGGTGTGGACAGCGGACCAGCGGCGAATTGTTTTACTTTTCATTTCATAGCCTTCAGAAAAACCAAAGCCGTCCACGAAGGACGGCCTGGTCATTGGGTGCGTCAGGTCAAGCGGTTACCACTTGTAGCCGATGCTGGCCATGACGTTGCGACGGTCGCCGTAATAGCAGTAGAAGCCGTCACAGGTCGAAATGTATTCCTTGTCGAATACGTTGTTGGCATTGACGCTGACACTGACGCCCTTGAGCACATTGTCCAGGCGACCGAGGTCGTAATGGACGGCCGCATCATAGACGGTATAGGAATCGCTATGGCCATCTGATGGATCGCGCACGTAGGCCATGCTGCCGATCGCGATGTTGTCGGTTTCGCCGACATATCGCACACCAAAGCCGATACCGAAGCCATCCAGAACACCTGTGTGCCAGGTGTAGTCAGCCCAGGCAGCGGCCTGGTTTTCCGGGGTCAGTGGCAGCGGACGGTTTTTGTCCAGCGGATCGGTGACTTTGGTCATCTTGCTGTTGGCGTAGGTGTACGAAGCGGTCAGCTTCAGGTTCTCGTTGACGTTACCGGTCGCTTCCAGCTCGAAGCCACGCACCTTGGCCTCACCCAATGGACGAGACACGCCCAGGGTGTCACTGAGTACGATGTCCTTGCGGGTCAGGTCATAGGCCGCTGCCGTGAACAGCATGTCGGTGCCTGGCGGCTGGTACTTGATACCCACTTCGTATTGCTTGCCGGTTCCAGGGCTGAACGCCTCGCCATTAGCGCCACCGGCTTCCGCCTGGAAGGATTCGGCGTACGAGATGTAAGGGGTGAAGCCAGAATCGAACACATAGCTGATGGCCGCGTTGCCGCTGAAGTTGCTGTCGTTGCGGGTGTCCTTGGCGTCGTTCATGTTGTAGAACGTCGAATCCGTATGCAGCCAGTCCTGACGACCGCCCAGGGTCAGGCGCCAGTTATCGAGGGCCATCTGGTCTTGAGCGTACAGGCCGGTGTCATGGGTCTTCTGGTTGTAATCGTTGTAAGCGGTGTATTTGACGTTGGTGAAGTCCTGACCGTAGATCGGGTGGGTGATGTTGCTGGGTGGCGCATTGCCGTACAGCCATTTGTAGTTGGTGTTGACGCGTTGGTGGTCCAGCCCCAGCAGCACGGTGTGCTTGATGACACCGGTGTCGAAATCAGCCTGGAAATTGTTATCCACCGCGAATTGGCTGAGGTCTTCGTCGACGACGTTGGCACCACGGGCCACGGTGCCGTCATCGCTGACCGAGCCGTAGTAGCCGCCCGAGGTGATGCTCTGGAAGGACAGATCGCTCTTGGTGTAGCGCAGGTTCTGACGGAACTGCCAGACGTCGTTCATCCGATGCTCAAAGGCATAGCCCAACGCGTAATAGGTCTTGTCGTAGAACTCCCATTCCGGATCGCCGAGGTTCTTGTGGTACTTCACTTCACCGGCAGGCGAGGACAGTTTGGTGCCTTGCAACGGAAGGAACTGGCTGGTGGAGCCCGTATCGTCACGGTTGTACTGGCTGAGGAATGTCAGCGTGGTATCGGGATCGATGTTCCAGGTCAGGCTGGGCGCGATGTTGTAGCGCTTGTCGTCGATGTGTTCGATGGAGGTGTTGCTATCGCGAACCACACCGCTGACACGGTACAAAAAACGCCCTTCGTCATCGACCGGGCCGGTGCTGTCAAAGCTGACCTGCTTGCGTTCGTAGCTGCCGACCTGCAATTGCACTTCATTGCTGGCCAAGGCATCAGGGCGACGGCTGACCATGTCGATCAAGCCACCAGGCGGCGTCTGGCCGTACAGCGAGGACGCAGGGCCACGCAGCAGGGCGACGCGCTCAAGGTCCCAGGTTTCCATTTTCGGCATGGTGTAGGTGCCCTTTGGCAGCGGCAAACCATCGAGGAACTGGGTAGGCTCAAAGCCACGCACCTTCAGCCATTCGGCGCGGCTATCGCTGCCGTAGCTGCTGGCAATGACGCCGGGCATGTAACGCACGGCGTCATCCAGATTCTGTACGGCACGGTCTTGCATCTGTTCGCGGGTGGCGACCGAGATTGAACGCGGCGCTTCGGCCAGTGCGGTATCGGTCTTGGTCCCGGCAGCGGTGCGCTTGGCCAGATAGCCTTGCACCGGGCCCCAAGCGCTTTCAGCGTCTTCCACGCCGATCACGCTGGTCGCCGGCAGCGCCATCACGCCCTCGGGTACCGCCGCCAGGCTGTAGGTGCCGGCGCTGCTTTGTTCCAGTTGCAGACCGGTGCCACGCAGGGCTTCGCGCAGGGCGCCCGCCGCGTCGAACTGGCCGTTGACCGGGGCCGAGGTCTTGCCCGCCGCCAGCGACGGATTCAACGACAGCGCCAGACCGGCCTGGCTTGCAATCTGATTCAGGGTGCTGGCCAGTGGCGCGGCGGGCAAGTTGTAGGCACGAACGCTGGATGCCTGTTCAGCGGCGATCAGTTGGCTGCTGGCCAAAGGGGTGCAAAAGGCAATGGCAAGCGCCAGCAAACTGGGGCGCAACAAGGTGTCTAGCGAGCGGGACATACAGCGGCTCCTGAAAGGGAATACTTCTCAATTGCCTAAGTGCCGAACGAAAATCAAAAAGTGATAGGGCTGGATGAAAATAATTTAGATTCAGGAAGTGCGTTTGTATCTATCGGCCCTTTTGTGGCGAGGGAGCTTGCTCCCGCTCGACTGCGCAGCAGTCGTCACATCAGTGAGTACGGACTAACTGGAAAGTGCATGGGGGCGCTTCGCACCCCAGCGGGAGCAAGCTCCCTCGCCACGGGGTTAACGGGATGATTCAGTGTTTGGAGTCGGCCTTCACCACCGTCACCCACCATTGCGTGTGCTGTTCGATTTTCACCGGCAAGGTCGGCAGCAGCGCATTGAGCGCCAGGTCGGTATCGCGCAGCGGGAAACTGCCGGTAATCCGCAGGTCAGCGACTTCCGGTGCAACCCCCAGATACCCTCGTCGGTAGCGGCCGATTTCATGAATCAGGTCTTCCAGGCGTGCGTTGTCCACCACCAGCATGCCGCGGGTCCAGGCATCGGCACCGAGGTTGACGGCCAGGATCGGCCCCAGGCCATTGCTGCGGATCAGCACTTGCTGGCCCTCGCGCAGGATCTGTTCTTCAGGACTGGATTGCGGATGAGCCGCCACCGCCGACTGCAACACACTCAGACGCGTGCCTTCTTCCTCACGCTTGACCAGGAACCGCGTACCCAGTGCGCGCATGCTGCCTTCGCGGGTTTCGACGATGAAGGGCCGGGGGTCGCCATGACCGGTTTCGATAAGGATTTCGCCTTCCTGAAGGATGATCAGGCGCTGCTTCTCATCGAAACGTACGTCCACGGCGCTGTGGGTATTGAGGTTGATCACGGTGCCGTCGGCCAGGCGAAGGGTGCGCTGTTCGCCGGTCGCGGTGCGCTGGTCGGCCAGCCAATAATCGACCGGCAGATACCGTTCGCCAGCGAACAACGCCAGGCCGATCACTGCGACGACACTGGCCAATCCGTTACCGAGTTTGCGCACGCGCCGACGAATGCCTTCGCGCGATTGCAGCAGGGCGGTACGGGCCGGGCCGCTGGCAACGCTGAAGCGCTGGTCGAGCATGCCCAACTGGCGCCAGGCGCGGGCGTGTTCTTCGTGGGCGGCGTGCCATTGGGTGAACGCTTCGCGCTCCGCCGGGTTGCCGGAGTCCAGGGACAACTGCCAGGCAATCGCGGCGTCCAGTACCTGCGCCGACACCGGTTTGGAACTGACCGGGCTCATGTCGGCTCACCGTACAGCGCGATGTAGCACTGGCGAATGCCTTGGGCCAGGTACTGACGAACCCGCGGCACCGACACGCCCAAACGCTCGGCAATTTCCGCATGGCCCAGGCCATCGAGACGGTTGTAGAGAAACGCCGCCCGCGCCTTGCTGGAGAGCTTGCCGAGCAGGCGGTCGATGTTTTTCAGGTCTTCGAGGATCATCTGCTGTTCTTCCACCGACGGCTGTTCGGCTTCGGGGATCAGCATCAGTTCGGTGAGGTAGGCCTGTTCCAGTGCGGCGCGACGGAAGTAATCGAACAGCAAGCCCTTGGCAATCGACACCAGGAAGGCCCGCGGCTCGCGAGGCAGCTTCAACTCCTCACGACCCAACAAGCGCACGAAAGTGTCCTGGCTCAGGTCTTCGGCCCGTTGTGGGCAAGCGACGTTGCGCCGAAGCCACGCCAGTAGCCAACTGCGATGGTCGCGATACAACGCACCGACGAGCTCACTTTGAGGGCTAGGGACTGACGACACGCAGCATCACCGACTGGGAAGTGTTAACTAACGAGAATTGTTCGCGATTGTGTCAGAGGCGAGGGCGGGAAGCAATTGGCGCTGGTCGGGTGATTGGCGCGGCTTATTAGGAGTGCACCAACCTGTGGCGAGGGGGCTTGCCCCCGTTGGGTTGCGAAGCGACCCTCTCCGTTTCTCCTGCCAGTTTGCAGCTACTGGTTTGACGACTGCTTCGCAGTCGAGCGGGGGCAAGCCCCCTCGCCACAGTTAACGCTAATGCGAACTGAGTCTAAAAGGACGGCGCCTGCTGCCGCCGTTTCCATTGGCTCAAGCGCTGTTGCAGGTTTAACGGGCTATGAATCTGCTGCTGCCGCGCCCGGCTGAACAGGATCAGCGCCAGTTCCGCAGTGGCCAGCGCATCGGCACTGGCGTGGTGGCGCTCGAAAACCTCCAGCTTGAACCAGTCGATCCAGTCGTCCAGCCCGGCCTCGCGAATGTGTGCCTGAGGGCACAGCAGCGGGGCCATATCCGCCACATCCAGAAACGGGTGCTGCAACTTGTAGCCCAGATGATCTTTCAATGCGCGCCCGAGCATGTGTTGATCGAACGGCGCATGAAAGGCCAGCACCGGGCTGTCACCGATGTACTCCATCAGATCGAGCAACGCCTCGGCCGGATCGCTGCCCGCCGCAATGGCACTGGGGCCGAGACCATGGATCAGCACGCTGGGGCCGAGTTTGACTTCAGCGCATTGCAAGGTGCGCTCGAACTGCTGGCTGAAATCAATCGCGCCGTCCTCGATCACCACCGCACCGATGGACAGCACCCGATCCTTGTTCATGTTGAGCCCGGTGGTTTCCAGGTCGAGCACGACCCAGCGTTGCTCACGCAGGCTGCATTCGCCAAGGGCAGTAGCATCGGGCAAGCGATCAAGCCGTTGCTGCACCTCGGCGGGCAGGGTTGGGCTGGTTGGGCGCAGCCATGCAAACAGGCTCATAGCTGATACCGCAGGCTCAGGCTGCTTTGCAGGCGTTGGGCCTGACGCAGGGACTCACGCAGGATGCGTCGATCCAGATGATTGAGGCTGTCAGGATCGACCCGATTGGAGTAGGGAAAATTCTCCCGGGTCTGTAGTTGATGTTGCTGCATGCGCGTTTGCTGAATGAAGTGATAAGCCTCTTCGTACGCCGCGCCATCCAGTGGGTCGATCACCTCGTTGGCGATCAACTGACGAAAACGCTCCAGCGTGTTGTTCGCTTCGATGCCATGGGCGAGGGCCAGTACCCGGGCGCCGTCGACAAAAGGGGCCAGGCCCTGGGTCTTCAGGTCCAGCGTGGCTTTCTCGCCATTTTTGCGCGCCAGCACAAAATCACGGAAACGCCCTACAGGCGGGCGATTGCGCAGCGCATTCTCGGCCATCATCCGCTGGAACAAACGGTTGTCGCCGACCTGATCGAGAATGCCCCGCCGCAACTGTTCGCAACTCTGTTCGCTGCCCCAGACCACGCGCAAATCGAAATAGATGCTGGAGCCCAGCAGATTCTCCGGCGTCGCCTCGCGGATAAACGCCGAAAAGCGTCGCGCCCATTCCGCACGGGACAGGCACAGCTCGGGGTTGCCGGCCATGATGTTGCCCTTGCACAGGGTGAAACCGCACAGCGCCAGGCTCTGGTTGATCTGCTGGGCGATGGGCAGCAACTTGCCGCGAATCTCTGCCGCATGGGCCGCGTCCCGGGCTTCGAACAGAATGCCGTTGTCCTGGTCGGTGTGCAGCGTCTGTTCGCGCCGGCCTTCGCTGCCGAAACACAGCCAACTGAACGGCACGCCGGGGTCGCCTTTCTCGGCGAGGGTCAGTTCGATCACCCGGCACACGGTGTGATCGTTGAGCAGGGTGATGATGTGCGTGATCTGGGTCGAAGACGCACCGTGCGCCAGCATGCGCTCGACCAGCTGGCCGATTTCGCCACGCATCGCCACCAGGTTTTCCACCCGGGGCGCATTGCGGATGGTCCGCGCCAGGTGCACGAGATCGACCCGTTGCAGGGAAAACAGATCGCGCTCCGACACCACGCCGCACAGGCGCTGATCCTTGACCAGGCAGACGTGGGCGATGTGGCGCTCGGTCATGGCAATCGCGGCATCGAAGGCGCTGTGATCCGGCGACAGGTAAAAGGGCGCGGGGGTCATGAACCGCTCGATGGCTTCGTTGAAGTCACTGCTGCCATTGGCCACGGCCTGGCGCAGGTCGCGCAGGGTGAAAATCCCCAGGGGTGCTTTGTGTTCGTCGACGGCCACGATGCTGCCGACCTGCTGTTCATGCATCAGCGTCACGGCCTCGCGCAGCGGCGTGAGCGGGCTGCAAGTCACCGGATGACGCATGGCCAGCTCACCCAATCGGGTGTTGAGCGAATACTGGGTGCCGAGGGTTTCCACGGCTTTTTGCTGGACCTGCTGATTGACCTGGTCCAGCAAACTGCTGACGCAACGCAGGGCAAAGTTGCGAAAGGTGTCCGAGAGTGAAAACATGCGGATGAACGCGGGTTTGTTCAGTTGCAGGCAAAACGTGTCTTCGCCGGCCAGGTGCTCGGTGCGAGTCGCCCGTTCACCGAGCAACGCCGCTAGAGGGAAGCACTCGCCGGTGGTGATTTCGAACACCGTTTCAGTGCCACCCTTGGCCGTGTGCGGACGTTCGCCCACCACCCGGCCTTGCTTGACGATATAGAAGTGTTCAACCGGACCGTCGGCGGGCTTGATGATGCTCTCGCCGGGGGCATAGAAACGCAGCTGACATTGCTCCACCAGAAACGCCAGGTGAGCCTGTTCCATCTGATTGAAAGGCGGGAAGCGCTGAAGAAATTGCAACGTACCCTGGATGTTCTGCAACACCGCGGTTTTCCCTGCCTGTGTGAAGGCGTCCGCTTTACTCATAACCATTACCGCAGTCGTTGTTTGAATTGTTGTGGTCGGATGTCTCAGACATGGTCGACCCCTGCGGCCGGAGTGCCCATTGGACGTAAGTCTAGGTAGGCAATCATTGTGGTGGAATGTCGGAAGAACCTTACACAACTGTACGAAAAACCTCTCTGTCCCCCTATTGGAAAAATATCCGACGAAGCGCACATTTAAGGCCTGCTTAGCGATGTCTGACCACTGTGCTAGGGAATTGATCTGAACATGTAGAGAACGCCATGTCCGACCACGATATTTTGAGTGACGCCGAGCGGGAAGCATTGAGTGCCGTCATGCTGGAACCTGACCTGCCGCCGCAACGGGTGCTGATCGTCGATGACGATAAAGATGCCCGGGAGTTACTGTCGGAGATTCTGGCACTGGACGGTATTCGCTGTGTGACGGCGGCCAGTGGTGAGGCTGCACTCAGGATCCTGGTGGCCGAAACGGAGATCAAAAAACCCACTATTGGTTTGCTGATCACTGACCTGCGAATGGGCCACGTCGATGGACTTGACCTGATCCGCCAGGTCCGCGAGTCGGTACGGGCAGCGTTGCCGATCATCATCGTCTCGGGCGATGCCGATGTGGAGGACGCGATCGCCGCGATGCATTTGAGCGTGGTGGACTTCCTGCTCAAGCCGATTGATTCGGGCGAGTTGCTTGGGTTGGTCAAGCGTGAACTGGGGATGAAGCCTTAGCTCAAACCTGCCGGCCTCGCACATTCCCTGTAGGAGCCGGCTTGCCGGCGATGGACTCAAGTGCGCCGCGTTTATCCGGTTCAAAAACGCGTTATCGTTAACGACCATCGCTGGCAAGCCAGCTCCTACAGGTATGCGTTATCTTTCTTTCCCGGGGGCTTGCGTGATGTCTAGTCCTGAAATAGGTTTACACCTGTTTCAGTCTCAAAACGCCCGATGCACTGCATCGGGCGTTTTGTATTTCAAGGCCAGATGTGGCCGCTCCGCGTTGTAGATCAGCACCGATTCATCAAC
>NZ_FYDO01000003.1 GCF_900187615.1 Pseudomonas sp. Irchel s3f7
ACGGGTCAGCTGGAAGGGATAAACAATCGAATAAAGGTCATCAAGCGGATGGCGTACGGTTACCGGGATAGCGAATTCTTTTTCATGAAGATCAAGAGCGTCTTTCCCGGTAATCCGTGAAGAACCTAAAAAACGGGCAGTCACCGCAAGGGACTGCCCGTTTTTTGTCTTCGTCCTACCCGTTTTTTGTAGGAGCTGGCAAGCCGGCTCCTACAGGAAAGCAACGTCAGATCAGAGATCGTCTTTGTCGAAACGACGCGCTTCACGTTGCAGCTGGTAGACGAAGCGCTCGACCTGCCGCTGCACCAGCCCGCTCATGTTGTGGAAGCGAACGCCGGCGAAGGTGGTGGAGATTCTTTCTTCGAAGTGCAGATAACGCAGTTCGACCGGTGCCGTCATCTTGCCGAAAGGCAGGTCGGCGTTGAAACGGTCGTAAACCTGACCCAGTTGCAGGCTCTCGGTGATGTCACCTTCAAAGCGCAATTTGCAACCCGTGGCGGAAATGTCCAGCAGCTTGCCGCTGATGGGCGCCTTGAGTTTTTCACCGTCCAGATTGACGTTGACCAGTTGCGCCAGTTTCAAGGCCGCGCGGAAGGCATTGCGGCGCTGGTGATAGACCACTTCATCGGGCAGGCTGCCGCGGTAGCAACGCGCACCACCGGACTCATCGATGGTCAACGGGCCGTTGCTTTCCCACGCAATGCGTACACCGTCGTGGAAGCCTTCGACCTTGTAAGATTCGCCGGCCAGCAAATACCGCTCGCCATCACGGGGGATCATTTCGTCCAGGGCAATCATGTCGCGGTCGCGGTCGAGGTCCACCAGATAGCTCTGGAAACGCTGGCTCCGTTCGTGGAACGTGATAATCAGCGGGTCATGGCTTTCTTGCAGCTGGCGCAGGTTGCTGGAGATTTCCAAGGGTGTGCTGAGCACCTTGGGTGGCTGCGGAGCATCTTCCGCGTTTAAGGCATTGGACACGGTTAATCAATCTCCAGACAAAATTTGACTACGGCTGGCTATCATTTTGCCAGTATGTTGCGCGTCTTGATAGAGCGAGGACGCCACCGGCTCATGCCTGGCTGAGCGGGCGCGGTTTGGCAAGCTTGGAGAAGGTACCGCTGGCGTCGTAAAGCGCCGGGGTGTCGCCGCCGTTGAGGATTTTCAGCTGAGTGGCTGTGGCGGCTTGTTGCGTCAGGATCGACTGCCCGTTGTTGATGTTGATGGCCTGGCATTGGGCCAGAAGATCGGTCAGTACGTCACTTTGCATCAGAAGTTGATCGCCAATGCTCGATTGGCCGGCCAGTTGCTCAAGACCGCTTCTGTTGGTCGGCAGGTTGAGGCTGGCGAGAATTTCACTGCGTTTGCGGCCATGCTGTTCGAGCAAGACGATCAATGCCTGTTTCTGCGCCAGAATGTCCTCGAGCAGTGGCATGTCGCGGCCGTGCAAGGCAAGGGATTCGGTCTGCAGCAACTCCAGCAATTGTTGCGCGGGAGCAAAGTCGTCGGTGATCAGTTGCAGTAAATTAGAGTCGTGCATGGCTGGCCTTGGGGTTTAAGCGTCCAAAAGCCTGGCGCCGGCCGTGGCCTAGCGCTGGGCTTCGAAGTTGAGCAGTTTGCTGGCTACGCGGTTGCTGTCGACTTTGTAGCTGCCATCGGCAATCGCTGCTTTCAACTCGGCCACCCGGGCCTTGTCGACGGCAGGCTGATCGCGCAGCTTGTCAGTGACCTTCTGCAACTGCTGAGCCTCATTGCTGAGATGTACCGATTCCCCGCTTTGGGTTGTACCGACCTGTTCTGCCGCGGATTCCAGTGGCGCGGACTTGCCGGCCTCGACGCTGTCCTTGCTGGCGCTGGTACGTGTACTGCCCGTAAGGGGCGAGGAGCTGTTCAAACGGCTGAAATCGATGACCATGATGAAAACCTCTGGGAATTTGGACGCTTGCCATGGTTTCGGCCATTCCCTGGAAAACTTTAGGCCCATTTATCAACGAGCCTTGCGCGCGTCAGCGCTTGCTCTGCATAGAGCACAGTCTAGGGAACAGCCGGGGCGAGCGCCACATTCTCGTGAGCAGATAACGTCTCTACATAGACACTTCCACCTGTCCGGGCGCGGTGACCAGCGCCTTGATGACGCGTTGGGAGTTGAGGTTTTTCACCCGGATCTGCTCGCTCAAACCGCCGTTTGACAGGGCCTCGCCCGGCATGCGCACGCTGAGCGTGCCGCTGCGGGCGGTGATCACCACTTGATCGCCCTTGCGAATGACTTCGGCCTGTTCGATGTTCACCAGGGTAATGACCTGGTCGGTGACCATTGGTCGGGTCAATCGCTGTCCGATCGCCTGGTCGAGGGAGGTCAGGTAACCCTGGCTGATCAGGCTGATGTCGCGCTCACGCAGAAGCACATCTTCAGGTTCGATAATGGCTGTACGGCGCAGAGGCCGGGCAGACGTCACGACGTCACGAAACAGGCGGACTTGAGCGGGTACGAAGACTGTCCAGGGGGCTGCGCCTTCGCAACGGACCTTCACCGTGACGCGTCCGATCGGCTTGGGACTTTCAAGCGTGGCTGTCAATTCCTTGTCGCACATGGGCATGTGCATGCGTGGATCGAGCTTGTTGACTTCGATCTCGTAGCGACCTTCGGTTTGACTGGTGGCCAAATAGTCTTCTACGGTGAATTCAAGAAACCCCTGAGTGACGCCGATAAGCATGTCAGGCAAGGTAACCGCGTCAGCAAGGGCAGGGCTGCCAGCGTTGAACAGGCAAATAGCCGACAGCACGCCGAGTAATCGGCGCCAGGGAGCGGTCAGGTGTCGGAAAAATGTCGGTTGTGTGTTCATAACGGATAAAAAGCAAGCGCCGTGCCGTTTAGTGATTATGGCGCGTCGCAACAACACTTGGCGTTGGTGTAGGAGTCTGGGCATGGCGGGTGTAATGGATTCGGTGAACCAGCGCACGCAACTGGTGGGGCAGAATCGCCTTGAGCTGTTGTTGTTCCGTCTCGACGGCCAGCAGCTGTACGGGATCAACGTGTTCAAGGTTCGGGAGGTGCTGCAATGCCCCAAACTGACGCTGATGCCCAAGTCCAGTCCTGTCGTGTGCGGCGTGGCGAGTATCCGGGGGGCGACCATTCCGATCCTTGATCTGGCGATGGCCACGGGCTCCGGTGCTTTGAAGGACAAGAACAACCCCTTCGTGATCATCACGGAGTACAACACCAAGACCCAGGGTTTCCTGGTGCGCTCGGTGGAACGCATCGTCAACATGAACTGGGAAGAGATCCATCCGCCACCCAAGGGCACCGGTCGCGATCACTACCTGACGGCGGTGACGCGGGTCGATAATCAGCTGGTCGAAATCATCGACGTGGAGAAGGTGCTGGCGGAAGTGGCGCCGACGCCGGAAGCGATTTCCGCCGGTGTGGTGGATGTCGAAACCCAGCACAAGGCGCTGTCGTTGCGGGTGCTGACCGTCGATGACTCGTCGGTGGCGCGCAAGCAGGTCACGCGTTGCCTGCAAACGGTCGGTGTCGAGGTGGTGGCGCTGAACGACGGCAAACAAGCGCTGGATTACCTGCGCAAACTGGCCGATGAGGGCAAGAAACCGGAAGAAGAGTTCCTGATGATGATCTCCGACATCGAGATGCCGGAGATGGACGGGTACACCCTGACGGCGGAAATCCGCAACGACCCGCGCATGCAAAAGCTTCATATCATCCTGCATACTTCCTTGTCCGGGGTATTCAATCAGGCGATGGTCAAGAAAGTCGGTGCCGATGACTTCCTGGCCAAATTCCGTCCTGATGACCTGGCGTCCCGTGTAGTCGATCGGATCAAGGCAGCAGATATCAGCTAGGGGCCTGCGCCCCCGGTAATCAATACGATTTAAGAGGCGGCATCATTGTCTACGGGTAATTTGGATTTCGAACAGTTCCGGGTGTTCCTGGAAAAAGCCTGTGGCATTTTGCTGGGTGAAAACAAGCAATACCTGGTCTCCAGCCGTCTCAACAAACTGATGGAACAGCAAGGCATCAAGAGCCTGGGTGAGCTGGTCCAGCGCATGCAGACCCAGCCGCGCAGCGGTTTGCGCGAGCAGGTGGTGGATGCCATGACGACCAACGAAACCCTGTGGTTTCGTGACACCTATCCGTTTGAGGTGCTGAAGAACAAGGCACTGCCCGAGGCGATCAAGGCCAGTCCCGGCCAGCGTCTGCGCATCTGGTCGGCGGCGTGTTCGTCGGGTCAGGAACCGTACTCGCTGTCGATGTCCATCGACGAGTTCGAGCGGGTCAACATGGGCCAGTTGCGGATGGGAGTGCAGATTGTTGCCACCGACCTGTCCAGCACCATGCTGAACAACTGCAAGACCGGCGAGTACGACAGCCTGGCCATCGGCCGCGGCCTGTCGCCCGAGCGCTTGCAACGTTACTTCGATCCGAAAGGGCCGGGGCGCTGGGCGATCAAGGCGCCGATCAAGAGTCGCGTGGAGTTTCGCTCGTTCAACCTGCTGGACAGCTACGCGAGCCTCGGCAAGTTCGACATCGTGTTCTGCCGCAACGTGTTGATCTACTTCTCCGCCGAGGTGAAGAAGGACATCCTGCTGCGTATCCACAGCACGTTGAAGCCGGGCGGCTACCTGTTCCTCGGTGCTTCCGAGGCGCTGAACGGTTTGCCGGATCACTACCAGATGGTCCAGTGCAGTCCGGGGATCATTTACCAGGCGAAGTGATTTCGTTGGGGTTGTCAGAAAACGGGAGTCCTCAGGGGTTCCCGTTTTTTTATGCCTGCTGATTTCTCACAGCTATCTCAATCCCTGTAGGAGCTGGCTTGCCAGCGATAGCGGTGTGTCCGCAATTTAAAAGTCGGCTGACTCGACGCCATCGCTGGCAAGCCAGCTCCTACAGGGGGAGGTGGTGTTCTCAAGTGCGGTGCCAAGCGGCAGAAAAGCGGCATCCGGCGGAAAACCGTTGCCGCTTTTCTGTCGTTGCCGCATTGCCATGGCCGGCAAAGCCCCGGTTTACGGGCTTTTTTGAATTGGCATGACGCTTGCTATGTCCATCGTACGAAAAATCAGGTCACCCAAAGGTTTCCCGACATGAGCATCAGCTTCGATAAAGCGCTCGGCATCCACGAAAAAGCCCTGGGCTTCCGCGCCCAGCGTGCCGAAGTCCTGGCCAACAACATCACCAACGCCGATACCCCGAACTACAAGGCTCGGGATCTGGATTTCTCCAAAGTGCTCGCCGAGCAGAACGAGAAAACCAAAAGCGGCGGCTTCGCCTTGAACATGACCAACAGTCGTCATATCGAAGCGCAGGGCCTGGGCAATGGCGACGAGTCGCTGATGTATCGCACGCCGATGCAACCGTCGATTGACCAGAACACCGTGGACGCCCAACTGGAACAGTCGAACTACGCGGAAAACGCGGTCGGCTTCCAGGCCAGCTTCACCCTGCTCAACAGCAAATTCAAAGGGCTGGTGTCAGCCCTGCGCGGAGAGTAAGCCATGTCTCTATCCAGTGTTTTCAACATTGCCGGTAGCGGCATGAGTGCGCAGACCACTCGTTTGAACACCGTTGCTTCGAACATCGCCAACGCCGAGACGGTCTCGTCGAGCATCGACCAGACCTACCGCGCGCGCCACCCGGTGTTCGCCACCATGTTCCAGGGCGGCCAGAGCGGCGGCAGCGACTCGCTGTTCCAGAACCAGGACGCGGCCGGTCAGGGCGTGCAAGTGCTGGGCGTGGTCGAGGACCAGAGCAATCTTGAGGCGCGCTACGAGCCGAACCATCCGGCCGCCGATGCCAAGGGTTACGTCTACTACCCGAACGTCAACGTGGTGGAAGAAATGGCCGACATGATTTCCGCGAGCCGTTCGTTCCAGACCAACGCCGAAATGATGAACACCGCCAAAACCATGATGCAGAAAGTCCTGACCCTTGGTCAGTGATAAGGGGCGACTCAGATGAGTGTTACCGATTCCACTGGCGGTTTGAGCCTCAACGACATCCTGGCGAACTCCTCGGTCAAGACCAACAAAACAAGTGACGGCCTTGCGTCGGCAGCCGGCAATGCCTCGGGCAACAAGGCCCTGGGCAAGGATGCGTTCCTGCAATTGCTGGTCACGCAACTGAAAAACCAGAACCCGCTGGAGCCTCAGGACAACGGCGAGTTCGTCGCCCAGTTGGCCCAGTTCAGCAGTTTGGAAGGCATCACCACGCTCAACGACACCGTTACCGGCCTGGCCAGCAATTACAACTCGTCCCAGGCCTTGCAGGCTTCATCGCTGGTGGGACGTTCGGTCATCGCACCGGGCGACAAGGCGGTGGTCGACACCACCAAGAGCCTCAGCGGCACGGTGGTCATACCGACTTCGGTGGCTTCCGCCAGCCTGAAGATCACCGATGCAGACGGCAAGACTGTGCGCACCATCGACCTGGGTTCACAGAAAGCCGGCAACGCCAGTTTCATCTGGGATGGCAAGAACGATGCGGGCGTGACAGTGCCTGCCGGCACTTACACCTTCGGCGCTTCGACCTCCATCGATGGCCAGTCCGTCGCACTGATCACCAACCTGCCGGCGACGGTCAACAGCGTGACCATCAGCCAGACTGGCGGTGAGCTGATGCTCAATCTGGCCGGGCTGGGCAGTATTGCCCTGTCCAAAGTTCAAACCATTGGTATGTAGAGCCGACTAACCCGGCATAAAGGAGTGGATGATGTCTTTCAATATCGGCCTTAGCGGTCTCTTTGCAGCCAACAAACAACTGGACGTGACCGGCAACAACATCGCCAACGTTGCCACCACCGGTTTCAAATCGTCCCGTGCAGAGTTCGAGGACGTGTACTCGGCGACCCGCCTGGGTACCGGCAGCAAGACCGTCGGCAACGGCGTGCGCCTGGCCAACGTTTCCCAGCAGTTCACCCAGGGTGACATCAGCAACACGGGTAACGTGCTGGACATGGGTATCAACGGCTCCGGCTTCTTCGTGCTGAACAACAGCGGCTCGCTGTCCTACACGCGTGCCGGTACGTTCAAGGTCGACAAGGAAGGTTACGTCACCAACACCGACGGTACTTCGCGTCTGCAAGGTTACGGTGTGGATGACAATGGCAAGATCCAGAACGGCGTATTGACCGACCTGCGCATCGACACCTCCAACCTGGCACCGAAAGCCACTACCAGCGTATCGTCGACGATCAACCTGAACTCCACCGCTGACGTGATCGACGTTGTGGCCAATCCGTTTGACCCGAGCAAGTCGGCCTCTTTCACCAAGCAGTTCAGCACCCCGATTTTCGACACGCAGGGCAACCAGCACACCATGGATCAATACATGGTGAAGACTGGCGCCAACACGTGGTCGACCTACACCCTGATCGATGGTCGCAACCCGAATGGCAGCGACCCGAAGGTTACCCCGGCGGTTGCTTCGGTCATGGCGTTCGACACAAGCGGAAAACTGGTATCGGTCACCACGCCGGGCACGCCTCCGGTCGTCAGCCCTGATTTGAAGATCACTAACTGGGTCCCGGGCACCGTGACCAACGGTGTATGGGCGGCCAATGGCGCGTCCGCCGATCCGGCGGGCATGTCGATTGCCATGAGCAATACCACCCAGTTCAACGCGGATACTGCGCGTTCGATTCCTGCTCAAAACGGCTACGCCACTGGCCAGATCACCAACCTGACCATCGATGGCAGCGGTGTATTGCTGGCCAACTTCAGCAACAACCAGACCAAGCCGATCGGTCAGATCTCGCTGGCCAGCTTCACCAACGAACAGGGTCTGCAGCCAGTGGGCGGTACCAGCTGGAAAGAAACCTACTCGTCGGGTATCCCGGGCTACGATGCACCGGAAACCGGCAGCCTGGGTTCGGTCCAGTCCAACTCGCTGGAAGAGTCCAACGTCAACGTGACCAACGAACTGGTCGACCTGATCAAGGCGCAGAGCAACTACCAGGCGAACGCCAAGACCATCTCCACCCAGAGCACCATCATGCAGACCATCATTCAGATGACCTGATGCTGGATTACGCTGCATAAAAAGCCCCTCATCAGAGGGGCTTTTTTGTGGATGACAAAATCACATTCTCCCGGACCTTGTAGGAGCCGGCTTGCTGGCGATCCAGGCAACACGGTCATCAAGGTATATCGCGTCATCGTTCATCGCCAGCAAGCCGGCTCCTACAATTGGAAGGCAAAAAAAACCCGACAAGCCAGAGGCCTGTCGGGGTTTTGTGCTACCGGCTCAGCTTATTGGCAAGCTTCGCAATCCGGCTCGTCGATGGCGCAAGCCTTCGGCACTGGAGCAGGGCCGGCAGGAGCAGCCAGGACCGAATCGTCACCGTGGTTGCCGCCGCTGGATACAGCGTTCAGCTTACCGGTGTTGATGGTCGACTTCTCGGTGCTGGTCGCGGCCAGGGCACGGAGGTAGTAAGTGGTTTTCAGACCACGGTACCAAGCCATACGGTAGGTCACGTCCAGCTTCTTGCCCGAAGCGCCGGCGATGTACAGGTTCAGCGACTGAGCCTGGTCGATCCACTTCTGACGACGGCTGGCCGCGTCGACGATCCACTTGGTGTCCACTTCGAAGGCCGTCGCGTAGAGCTCTTTGAGTTCCTGCGGGATGCGCTCGATCTGCTGCACCGAACCGTCGTAGTACTTCAGGTCGTTGATCATGACCGAGTCCCACAGACCGCGAGCCTTCAGGTCGCGAACCAGGTACGGGTTGATCACGGTGAATTCGCCCGACAGGTTCGATTTCACATACAGGTTCTGGTAGGTCGGTTCGATCGACTGCGAGACGCCAGTGATGTTGGCGATGGTCGCGGTCGGTGCGATGGCCATGATGTTCGAGTTACGGATGCCTTTCTGTACACGGGCGCGAACCGGTGCCCAGTCCAGGGATTCGTTCAGGTCGACATCGATGTACTTCTGGCCACGGGCTTCGATCAGGATCTGTTGCGAATCCAGCGGCAGGATGCCTTTGGACCACAGCGAACCCTGGAACGTCTCGTAGGCACCGCGCTCGTCAGCCAGGTCGCAGGAAGCCTGGATCGCGTAGTAGCTGACCGCTTCCATCGACTTGTCGGCGAACTCGACGGCAGCGTCGGAACCGTAAGGGATGTGCTGCAGGTACAAAGCGTCCTGGAAGCCCATGATGCCCAGACCGACCGGACGGTGCTTGAAGTTGGAGTTCTTCGCTTGCGGCACCGAGTAGTAGTTGATGTCGATCACGTTATCGAGCATGCGAACGGCCGTGTTGACGGTGCGCTCCAGCTTGGCGGTGTCCAGCTTGCCGTTGACGATGTGGTTCGGCAGGTTGATCGAACCCAGGTTGCAAACGGCGATCTCGTCCTTGTTGGTGTTCAAGGTGATCTCGGTGCACAGGTTCGAGCTGTGGACCACGCCGACGTGCTGCTGCGGGCTGCGCAGGTTGCACGGGTCTTTGAAGGTCAGCCATGGGTGGCCGGTTTCAAACAGCATGGACAGCATTTTACGCCACAGGTCTTTGGCCTGGATGGTCTTGAACAGCTTGATCTTGCCCGGGTACTGGGACAGGGCTTCGTAGTACTCGTAACGCTCTTCGAAGGCCTTGCCGGTCAGGTCGTGCAGGTCCGGAACTTCGGACGGTGAGAACAGGGTCCACGGGCCGTCATCGAAGACGCGCTTCATGAACAGGTCAGGGATCCAGTTGGCGGTGTTCATGTCGTGGGTACGACGACGGTCATCACCGGTGTTCTTGCGGAGTTCGATGAACTCCTCGATGTCCATGTGCCAGGTTTCCAGGTAGGCACACACAGCGCCTTTGCGCTTGCCACCCTGGTTAACGGCAACGGCGGTGTCGTTCACGACTTTCAGGAACGGAACCACGCCTTGCGACTTGCCGTTGGTGCCCTTGATGTACGAGCCCAGCGCACGAACCGGCGTCCAGTCGTTGCCCAGGCCGCCTGCGAATTTGGACAACATGGCGTTGTCGTGGATCGCGTGGTAGATGCCCGACAGGTCATCCGGCACGGTGGTCAGGTAGCAGCTCGACAGCTGTGGACGCAGGGTGCCGGCGTTGAACAGGGTCGGGGTCGACGACATGTAGTCGAAGGACGACAGCAGGTTGTAGAACTCGATTGCACGGTCTTCTTTGTGCTTCTCTTCGATCGCCAGGCCCATGGCCACGCGCATGAAGAAGATCTGCGGCAGTTCGAAGCGCACGCCATCCTTGTGGATGAAGTAACGGTCGTACAGGGTTTGCAGGCCCAGGTAAGTGAACTGCTGGTCGCGCTCGTGATTGATCGCCTTGCCCAGTTTTTCCAGGTCGAAGGTGGCCAGCACAGGGTTCAGCAGTTCGAACTCGATACCCTTGGCGATGTAGGCAGGCAGGGCCTTGGCGTACAGGTCGACCATTTCGTGGTGGGTAGCGCTTTCGGCCACGCCGAGGAAGCCCAGGCCTTCGGCACGCAGGGTGTCCATCAGCAGGCGGGCAGTCACGAACGAGTAGTTCGGCTCACGCTCGACCAGGGTACGGGCGGTCATCACCAGGGCGGTGTTGACGTCGGTCAGGGCCACGCCGTCGTACAGGTTCTTCAGGGTTTCGCGCTGGATCAGGTCGCCGTCGACTTCTTCCAGGCCTTCGCACGCTTCGGTGACGATGGTGTTCAGGCGACCCATGTCCAGAGGTGCAAAGGTGCCATCGGCGCGGGTGATGCGGATCGACGGGTGAGCGTTGACCGCTTCTTCGGCCGGGGCGTGGGCAGCGCGTTCTTTCGAACGACCGTCACGGTAGATCACGTAGTCGCGCGCGACTTTCTGCTCGCCGGCACGCATCAGGGCCAGTTCGACCTGGTCCTGGATTTCTTCGATGTGGATGGTGCCGCCCGATGGCATGCGACGCTTGAAGGTCGCAGTGACCTGTTCGGTCAGGCGGGCCACGGTGTCATGGATTCGCGACGAGGCAGCAGCGGTGCCGCCTTCAACTGCGAGAAACGCTTTGGTGATGGCGACGGTGATTTTGTCATCGGTGTAAGGAACGACAGTGCCGTTACGCTTGATCACACGCAGCTGCCCTGGCGCAGTGGCGGACAGATCCGAATTCGAATCGGCGGCCTGCGGCAAGGTGCCCTGCGGGTTCTCGCGAGTTGTGTCGGTTTGCATGGGGGAGTGTCTCCACATTCTCTATGTTTGTTTGGGCACCATCACGGTGCCCACCGTTCTGTCCTGAAGCACTACAACCGACGGATGTCGGGCATAACAACTTCGGGACAGTAGGAAAAAGGCTAATGAGGCCGTCCTTGCCGAAGTTTTGGTACGAGCCTGGGCTCGCAACCGGATTCCTTTCGGGGGTGTCAGTCATGACTGCAACACCCGTACCGTTTTCGCCGCTCTGGCCTGAAAAAAACGGTGCCATCCGCCAGTGCGGTTTGGGCTTGTAAGTTGACGCTTGGTTCAACCATAAACAGGCAATAAAGCGCTTGAGTTTCTGGTCTGAAATGTGGTTGGGCTTTTTAGTCAAAACCCTACATGTAGGGTTTTTTTGGCGCCGTGGTACAAGATAATGCGTTTCGGGGGACGATTGCAACGCACTACCTGTGGATAAACCTGTGCGTAAATTGTGTGTGAAAGAGGGAATCGGCGTGTAGGCCGCGACCTAGCTGGATCGAAGCTTTTTTCAGCGATTTTCAACGGGTGAAAACGCCAGACCAGATTTTTAAGGGCGCGAACCCTACCACAAAAAACCGGGTTGTCCGAACGCATTTACCGGCTTGTGTTCTCGGCGGGCGGCGTTTATACAATCGGCCAGCATGTATACCTATTTATCCCCCCGAATCATTACAAAAAGACGGGCGGATCCTTCCTTATTAGCGTTTTGGCAAGCAGAGGTCACCCGTGGAGCAAGAAGCCTGGCAGGTATTGATTGTGGAGGACGACCAGCGACTGGCCGAACTGACCCGCGATTACCTGGAAGCCAATGGCCTGCGCGTATCGATTGAAGGTGATGGGGCGTTGGCGGCAGCGCGCATCATCAAGGAGCAACCGGACCTGGTGATTCTCGACCTGATGCTCCCCGGTGAAGATGGCCTGAGCATCTGCCGCAAGGTCCGCGCCCGTTACGAGGGGGCGATCCTGATGCTCACCGCCCGCACCGACGACACCGACCAGATCCTCGGCCTCGACCTGGGCGCCGACGATTATGTGTGCAAACCGGTGCGTCCACGCCTGTTGCTGGCGCGTATCCAGGCCTTGTTGCGGCGTAGTGAAGCGCCCGAGGTCGCCCCGGAAAAACAACGGCGCCTGCAGTTTGGTCCGCTGGTGGTGGACAACGCCTTGCGCGAAGCGTGGTTGCAGGGCAATGGCATCGAACTGACCAGCGCCGAATTCGACCTGCTGTGGCTGCTGGTGGCCAACGCCGGGCGCATTCTGTCCCGGGAGGAAATCTTCACCGCGTTGCGCGGCATCGGCTACGACGGCCAGGACCGTTCCATCGATGTGCGGATCTCGCGTATCCGGCCGAAGATCGGTGATGACCCTGAGCACCCGCGCCTGATCAAGACGGTGCGCAGCAAAGGGTATCTGTTTGTTCCCGAAGCCTGTGTAGACCCGACATTGTGAACTCGATCTTCCTGCGCATTTATGGCGGCATGTGCGCTGCGCTGATTCTGGTGGCGGTGCTGGGCGTGCTGGCCATCCACTTGCTCAACCAGGTGCGTAGCGAGCAGTACCGCGAGCGCCTGGCCCACGGTACGTTTGCGCTGATGGCCGACAACCTGCAACCGATGAACCAGACTGAGCGCCATCGGGCCTTGCTGGTCTGGGAGCGGTTGCTCGGCATCCCGCTGGCGCTGAAAACCTTCAACGAAACCGATCTGGACCTGACCCAGCGCACCCGCGTTCTGCGCGGCCAGGCCTTGGTGGAACAGACCGGGCCGCACGCGGCAAAGGTGTATCGGTTGGTCAGCGACCAGGAACAGTTGGTCCTGACGGGCGAGGTGCAGCAAATCAGCGAGCAACTGGCCCGGGCGACGATCTACCTGTTGGCCGACGAACTGGTGCGCTCGCCTGTGGCGGATCAGCCCAGGCACCTGGCGAAATTAAAAGAGGAAAAGGGCTTCGGTTTCGACCTGCGGCTGGTCACGGTCGACGAGGCGGACATGGACGAAGACCAGCGCCGTCGTGTGTCCGAGGGTGACACCGTGATGGCGCTGGGCAAGGGCGGCGATTCGATCCGCGTGTTTGCCGGCATGGTTGGCACGCCATGGGTGCTGGAAATCGGCCCGCTGTATCAAATGAATCCTTATCCGCCGGAGTGGCTGGTGCTGATTGCCGTCCTCGGGCTGACGCTGATCGGCTTGATCGTTTACCTGCTGGTGCGGCAACTGGAGCGGCGCTTGCGGGGACTGGAATCCGCCGCCACGCGCATCGCCCAGGGCAGCCTGGAAACCCGTGTGCCGGCACGCGGTGCCGACTCGGTGGGGCGCCTGGCTTCGGCGTTCAACGCCATGGCCGAGCACTTGCAGCAGTTGCTGGCAATCCAGCGTGAGCTGGTACGCGCGGTGTCCCACGAGTTGCGTACACCGGTGGCGCGCCTGCGGTTCGGCCTGGAAATGATTGGCACGGCCACTACGCCACAAGCTTTGGAAAAATATTGCGAGGGCATGGATCACGACATCGAGGACCTCGATCGACTGGTGGACGAGATGCTGACCTACGCGCGGCTGGAGCAGGGGTCGCCGGCGTTGAACTTCCAGCGCATCGACCTGGATGCCTTGGTCAATCAAGTCATCGAAGAGCTGGCGCCCTTGCGAGTCGATGTCACGGTGCAACGGGGTTTATGCCTGTCGGCCGCCGACTGTGATGACGCCTGGGTCGAAGCCGAACCGCGCTACTTGCACCGGGCGATCCAGAACCTGGTCACCAATGCCATGCGCCACGCGCACTCCCGGGTGACCATCAGTTATCAGGTGGGCCAGCAGCGTTGTCGCGTGGACATCGAGGATGACGGGCCGGGTGTACCGGAGTTGGCGTGGGAGAAAATCTTCACCCCGTTTCTGCGCCTTGATGACAGCCGCACTCGCGCGTCGGGCGGGCATGGGCTGGGACTGTCGATCGTGCGAAGGATCATCCATTGGCACGACGGACGTGCGCTGATCGGCAAGAGCAAAAGCCTGGGGGGGGCGTGTTTCAGTTTGAGCTGGCCGAGGAATCAAGAGAAACGCTGAGTCTCGCGGTGAATGTGCTGCCGCCATCGCGAGCACAGGGGATTTTGCCCGCCTATCCCTTGTAGGAGCGAGCTTGCTCGCGATGAGGTCCCAACAAACAGCGAAAACCTCAGGCCTGGATACTGACCAGACTCAACAACTGCCCATCCTCGACCGCAAACTGCGCATCCAGCTCGGTGCCGTTGCGCCATTCGCTGGACAAGTCTGCAAGCAATCGCAGCCTGATGTGGCCATCCTCAGCCCACTCAAGCACTTCGGCATGCTCGAAATAAAAGCGCTGCTGAACGATCGGGTAGAGCGCCTTGAACAGGCTTTCCTTGACCGAGAAG
This sequence comes from Pseudomonas sp. Irchel s3f7, assembly GCF_900187615.1. Taxonomy (GTDB): domain Bacteria; phylum Pseudomonadota; class Gammaproteobacteria; order Pseudomonadales; family Pseudomonadaceae; genus Aquipseudomonas. The sequence continues at coordinate 14,543 of NZ_FYDO01000003.1, forward strand.
GTCAGCGTCACCCACAACGCCATTTGATCCCGGGGACCGGCCGCCATCCGCTGTAGCTCCGCCGGGATGAGGATTTCCCCGGCCAGGCGTTCGGCCCGTTCGGCGTTGAGCAGGTTTTCCAGGTCCATACCCAAACCGCGCCAATGACGTTTGTTCGCGACGATGGCGGCGGCACGACCGGCGCTGTGGGTGATCGAACCGGCGATATGGCCGGGCCAGATCGGGGCCCGGTCTTCGCCAATGGCTGGAATGAAACTCAGGCCTTCCAGGCGCTGCAGCGCGGCCCGGGCGCACACCCGTCCGGCGAGAAACTCCGCCTGCCGTTTGGCCACCGAGCGTTGGATCGACGCCGGGACTTCGATGGCGCTGCGGTGGAAATCATCCAGAGCCAGTTGTGAACTGTCGAATTGGGTACTCAACAGGACTGTGTCGGGCAGCACGAACGGCAGCGGCCAATGGTCATCGAGCGGGGTGCAGCAGGCGGGCAGGGCGGGGGCAAAGTTCATGTCGGGCATTTTGCCGGGTTGCCTTGGGGCTGGGTAGTGCAAAGGTTGAGATCGGCGGTGTCGCTTTCGCGAGCAGGCTCGCCCCCTCGGGACTTTCGGGGGGGCCTTATCCAATGTGAGGCGGTTCAGCCGAGGTTCAGAGTGCGTTCAGGGGGAGTTCAGGGCCGGTTACGTAACCTTGCCTCGTACCCAAAACCCATACGGCACATAAGGAACTTCACCATGACCGGATTCAAAAAACTGCTGTTGGCATTCACTGTTCTCGGCGCAAGCACGACGGCTTTCGCCTCCAACGACAACTTCGCCAGCCTGACGCTTGGGCAGACCAGCGACAAGGTCAAAAAATCTCACGCCCTGAACGATAACCTCGACCACCCGAACACCGACGGTGTCATCAATAAGGACGCCACCTGGGGTGTGCGTCTGGGTCAGCAAAACAGTCAGGGCCGTTACTACGCCACGTACGACAATGTGTCGGGCTCGCACAACGGCATTAAACTGCGCCAGGAAAATCTGTTGGGCAGCTACGATCTGTTCTATCCGGTGGGCGGCAGCACCAAGCTGTTCGGTGGTGCCACGGCCGGCCTGACCAAATTGACCCAGGAGTCGTCCGGTTTCAGCCGCGACAGCGACATCGGCTACGCCATCGGCGGGCAGGTAGGGGTCTTGCAACAGGTTTCGCAAAACACCTCGGTTGAACTGGGTTACCGTTACCTGCGCAGCAATGCGAGTACCGAAATGAGCGAGCGCGGCGGCAGCAAACAGGGATCGCTGGACTTGACCAGCAGTGCCCAGACCTATCTGTCTGCCAACTACGCTTTCTGAAGCGGTTCGCCTGAGTACCCTGTGGGGCTAGCGCTGCTAGCGCCCACAGAGGGTTGTCTGGAGATGTTGATTTGCCGGGGAGAGCGTTATGAAACTGCTGGTCGTCGAAGATGAAGCGCTGTTGCGCCATCACCTGCAAACCCGCCTGACGGAGAGCGGCCACGTGGTCGAGTCCGTGGCCAATGCCGAGGAGGCGCTGTATCAAACCGCGCAGTTCAATTTTGATCTGGCGGTGATCGACCTCGGTCTGCCGGGGATGAGCGGGCTCGACCTGATCCGTCAGTTGCGGTCGACCGGCAAGAGCTTTCCGATCCTGATCCTCACCGCCCGCGGCAACTGGCAGGACAAAGTTGAAGGCCTGGCCGCCGGGGCCGACGATTACGTAGTCAAACCGTTCCAGTTCGAAGAACTCGACGCCAGGCTCAATGCCTTGCTGCGTCGTTCCAGCGGGTTCACCCAGTCGACCATCGTCGCTGGTCCATTGTTGCTCGACCTCAATCGCAAGCAGGCCTCTCTCGATGAGCAACCGCTGGCACTAACGGCGTATGAGTACCGCATCCTCGAATACCTGATGCGCCATCACCAGCAAGTGGTACCCAAGGACCGCTTGATGGAGCAACTGTACCCGGACGACGGCGAGCGTGATCCGAACGTGATCGAAGTGCTGGTCGGTCGTCTGCGTCGAAAACTGGAAGGTCCCGGAGGCTTCAAACCGATCGAGACCGTGCGCGGCCTCGGCTACCTGTTCAATGAGCGCTGCACTTGATCCGCTCGCTTCGCATTCGCTTGATGCTCGCCGCCACGATCCTGGCGGTGTTGTTCATGCTGGCGTTGTTGCCGGCGATGCAGGGCGCGTTCAGCCTGGCCTTGCAGGATTCCATCGAGCAGCGCCTGGCGTCGGACGTCACCACGTTAATTTCCGCCGCCCGGGTGGAGAACAACAGCCTGATGATGCCGGCGCAATTGCCCGACGAGCGTTACAACCTCACCGACAGCCGCCTGCTCGGCTACATCTATGACCGCGATGGGCATCTGGTCTGGCGTTCCAGGGCCACGCAGGAAGAGCACATCAACTACAAGCCGCGTTATGACGGGCGTGGTAACGAGTTCGCGCGGATCAGCGAAGCCAATGGCCAGGAGTTCTTCGTCTATGACGTCGAGATCAAACTGATTGGCGGAAAAAGTGCGGCATTCAGCATCGTGGCGCTGCAACCGGTGCGTGAATACGAAACCACCCTTGAAGGTCTGCGCGAAAATCTCTACCTGGGCTTCGGCGCAGCGTTGCTGGTGTTACTGGCCTTGCTGTGGGGCGGTCTGACCTGGGGCTTGAAGGCGTTGAGCCGCTTGAGTCAGGAGCTGGACCAGATCGAGGGCGGCACCCGCGAGAGCCTCAGCGAGGAGCATCCCCGGGAACTGCTGCGCCTGACCGGCTCCCTGAACCGCTTGCTGCACAGCGAGCGCGAGCAGCGCAGTCGCTACCGTGATTCACTTGATGACCTGGCCCACAGTCTGAAAACCCCGTTAGCAGTGCTGCAAGGTGTCAGCGAGGACATGGTGCAACGCCCTGAAAATCGTGAGCAGGCCTGGGTGCTGCAAACCCAGATCGAACGCATGAGCCAGCAGATCAGCTATCAACTGCAACGCGCGAGTCTGCGTAAAAGCGGTCTGGTGCGGCATCAGGTACGTCTGCGGCCGGTGTTGCAAAGCTTGTGCGACACACTGGACAAGGTTTACCGCGACAAGCGTGTGCGGGTTGCTTTCGATCTGCCGGACGATTGTCATGTGCCGATCGAGCAGGGCGCGTTGCTGGAGATGATGGGTAATCTGCTGGAAAACGCGTATCGGCTATGCCTCGGCGAGATCCGGATCAGCGTGCGCGAAATTCCCCGTGACATCGAGTTGTGCGTCGAAGACGATGGTCCTGGCGTGCCCGCGGACCAGCGTGCACGAATCCTCCAGCGCGGCGAGCGTCTGGATCGTCAACATCCGGGGCAGGGCATCGGCCTGGCGGTGGTCAAGGACATCATCGAGAGCTACAACGCCAAACTGACGCTGGGGGACTCACCCATGGGCGGGGCGGCGTTCAGGATTCATTTTTCGGTGGTTTAGGTGTTGGCTTTGCTGGCCCCATCGCGAGCAAGCTCGCACCTACAGTGAAGGGCTGACCCGGCCCAATGTAGGAGCGAGCTTGCTCGCGATGAGGCCAGTGAATTCACCGTCAATTCTCCTGGTCGCGATACGCACCGGGTGTCAGCCCGGTCCATTTCTTGAACGCCCGGTGAAACGCCGAAGGCTCGGAAAACCCCAATTGCTCGGCGATCTGTTGCAACGACAGGTCGGCGCGGCTCAGGTGATAAATCGCGATGTCCCGGCGCAACTGATCCTTCAATTCCTGAAAACTCGAACCCTCCTCACGCAAATGCCGGCGCAAGGTCTGCGGGCTGATGTGCAGTTGCGCGGCCACGGCCTCCAGGTCTGGCCAGCGCGAGTTGTCGCGGCTGAGCAAGCGGCGCAAACGGCTGCTCAGGCTGTCGCCGTCGTCCGGGCGCGATAACAGATTGGCGGGTGAGCGTTCGAGGAAATGCTTGAGCGTGCGCTCGTCCTGCAACAGCGGCATGTTCAGGTAGCGACTGTGGAACAACAGGCTGCTCTGGGCGGTGGTGCTCTTTTCTGCGCAAAAGGTCAGCGGGCAGGAGAACAGCAAATCGTACTCGGCGCCGTGCTCCGGCCTCGGATAGCTGAACGTGGCCTGCTCCAGGCGGATGCGCTGGCCGATCAGCCAGCTGCCGAAGCGATGCCAGATCACCAGCAGGCTCTCGGTCAGGAAATGATCCGGATCCCACAATGCCCCGTCGTCCAGGCTCAGTCGGACCCATTCGTCCTCGTGGGTCAGGCTCAGGCGCGGTGCCCCGGGGAATAGGCTATAAAATAATAAGCCTCGATTGAGCGCCTTCTCCAGATTGCGACAGTGGATCACGGCATGGCACATCATCGCGAAACTGCCCGGTTTGCTCGGCGCTTGCCCGAAACCCAGGTATTCATCGTCCAGCGCCAGCCAAAGTGCCTGGATCAATTGGGTGAATTGCTCCGGCGCGATGCGTGCGCGGGGCTCGTCGAGCAGCTCGCTGCTGATCCCCAATTGCTGCAGCAGACTCGAATAGTCGTAGCCACGTCGGCGCGCACCACCAAGTAAGGCGCGGGCGAAATGACTGGCGATGGTGCGTTCACGCATAGCGAGCAGATCCGTCTGTTGAACGACCGATGGTAGCTGCGGGGTGTTGCGAAGAACAAGGCGGATTTCCGCCAACTCGCAGGACAGTTTTTGATGCAAGGGCGGAATTCCGCCATGCGCCAGCGACTGGCGCGCAACGCCAGAAATCCTGTAGCCCTTGATGGCAGCAGGCTTGCAGCCGATTTATGCAAGGTGGCACGGGCCTTGCGATACAACGAGCAGATGTCTGCCGCCGTGCAGCTCGAAAAACAAATCCCTCCAGTGCAGGAGGGTTCGCAATTCAGATGTCGCGGACAGCAGATGGATGTTGTCACTGACACTCTTGAGGAACTTTGCAATGACGACTCGTCAGCCACTGTACAAATCCCTGTATTTCCAGGTGATCGTTGCAATTGTCATCGGTATCGCGCTCGGTCACTTCTACCCACAGCTCGGTGTGGCCGTTAAGCCGCTGGGTGACGGGTTCATCAAGCTGATCAAAATGATCATCGCCCCGATCATCTTCTGTACCGTCGTCAGCGGTATCGCCGGTATGCAGGACATGAAAGCGGTTGGCAAGACCGGTGGCTACGCGTTGCTCTATTTCGAGATCGTTTCGACCATCGCCCTGCTGGTTGGCCTGATCGTCGTCAACATCGTGCAACCAGGTAATGGCATGCACATCGACGTCACCACACTCGATGCCTCCAAAGTTGCCGCTTATGTGGCGGCCGGCGCTGACCAAAGCGTCGTCGGCTTCCTGCTGAACGTGATCCCGACCACCATCGTCGGCGCCTTCGCCACCGGTGACATCCTGCAAGTGCTGATGTTCTCGGTGATCTTCGGTTTCGCCCTGCATCGCCTGGGTGCCTACGGCCGGCCGCTGCTGGACTTCATCGATCGCTTCGCGCATGTGATGTTCAACATCATCAACATGATCATGAAGCTCGCGCCTATCGGTGCGTTCGGTGCCATGGCCTTCACCATCGGTGCCTACGGTGTCGGTTCGCTGGTGCAACTGGGTCAGTTGATGGCCTGCTTCTACATCACTTGCGTGCTGTTCATCCTGATCGTGCTGGGTTCCATCGCCCGCCTGCACGGCTTCAGCGTGCTGAAGATGATTCGCTACATCCGTGAAGAGCTGCTGATCGTGCTGGGTACTTCCTCTTCGGAGTCGGTGCTGCCGCGCATGCTGATCAAGATGGAGCGTCTGGGTGCGCAGAAATCCGTCGTGGGTCTGGTGATCCCGACCGGTTACTCGTTCAACCTCGACGGCACGGCGATCTACCTGACCATGGCCGCGGTGTTCATTGCCCAGGCCACCGATACCCACATGGACATCACGCACCAGATCACCTTGCTGGTGGTGTTGCTGCTGTCGTCCAAAGGCGCTGCGGGCGTGACCGGTAGCGGTTTCATCGTGCTGGCTGCCACGCTGTCCGCCGTGGGCCACCTGCCGGTTGCCGGCCTGGCGCTGATCCTCGGCATCGACCGCTTCATGTCTGAAGCCCGTGCCCTGACCAACCTGGTCGGTAACGCCGTTGCAACGATCGTTGTGGCCAAGTGGGTCAAGGAACTGGACACCGACGTGCTGCAAGCCGAGCTGGCTTCTGGCGGTCGCGGCATTGCCGACGAGCCTAAAGACGATGTTCTGGGCCATGTCGAAACGGCAACCCCGACAAGCGCCAAGTAAGCCTTGTCCTGATGAAAAACCCGCCTCGGCGGGTTTTTTCATGCCCGGCGTTTGAGCGCAACGGTCAGCACAACTGACGCATACGGTGATTGCTGCAATGCCATCGGCTGCCTAGTCTGAGCGCATTGTTAAGGGAGAACGCACATGCTCGGTCCGTTGGCATCACTCAAGATTCTGGATTTCTCGACATTGCTGCCGGGGCCGTTCGCCTCATTGTTGCTGGCAGACATGGGTGCTGAAGTGCTGCGCATCGAGTCCCCGACCCGCATGGATTTGCTGCGCGTGTTGCCGCCACACGATCAGGGCGTGTCGGCCAGCCATGCCTACCTCAACCGCAACAAGCGCAGCCTCGCGCTGGACCTCAAGCAACCTGAAGCGCTGGAGCTGATCAAGCACCTGTTGCAGGACTACGACATTGTGCTGGAGCAATTCCGTCCGGGTGTCATGGAACGTCTGGGGCTGGGGTATGAAGCGTTGAAGGCGATCAACCCGAAACTGATCTATGTGTCGATCACCGGTTACGGCCAGACCGGTCCCTACAAGGACCGCGCCGGGCATGACATCAACTACCTGGCGTTGGCCGGTCTGGCGAGCTACACCGGTCGCGCCGACAGTGGCCCGCTGCCCTTGGGCATGCAGGTAGCAGATATCGCCGGTGGCTCGCTGCACGGGGTGATAGGCCTGCTGGCGGCGGTGATCGCCCGGCAACAAACCGGGCAAGGCCAGCAGCTGGATGTGAGCATGACCGATTGCGCATTCAGCCTGAATGCCATGGCCGGTGCCGGGTACCTGGCCTGCGGTGTAGAGCCGGGGCCGGAAGACCAGGTGCTCAATGGCGGCAGTTTCTATGACTATTACCGCTCGCGGGACGGGCGCTGGTTGTCGGTGGGCAGTCTGGAGCCGCCGTTCATGAAACAGTTGTGTACGGCGCTGGGGCTGGAGGCGTTGGCTCATCTCGGATTGTCACCTCAACCGTCGCAGCGGAAGACGCTCAAGGACGCGCTGAAACTCGAATTCGAGAAACACGATTTTGCCGAACTGTGTGCGCTGTTTGCCGAGCTGGATGCGTGTGTCGAGCCCGTATTGAAGTTGGGCGAAGCGCTGCGTCATCCGCAACTTGAGGCTCGGCAGTTGGTGACACAAGTGCCCCGGGGGGATGGTTCGAGCCAGGCGCAGATGGCGTGTCCGTTGAAGTTTTCAGCGGGGTTGCCTGAGCCGAAGCATGTTGGCGCGGCGCTCGGTCAGCATACCGATCAGGTGTTGGGGGAGTTGGGACTCAGTGCTGAGCGGATAGAGGCATTGCGGCGGGCCAAAGTGATTCTTTAGTGTCTGATAAACCGCCATCGCCAGCAGGCTGGCTCCCACAATGGTTCTATGGTGGACCGATAATCCCCTGTGGGAGCCAGCCTGCTGGCGATGGGGCGCAGTCACAAAAAACCAACTACTCACCCCTCCCACAATGGTTCTATGGTGGACCGATGATCCCCTGTGGGAGCCAGCCTGCTGGCGATGGGGCCGGTGCAGTCACAAAAAACCAACTACTCACCCCTCTCACAATGGTTCTATGGTGGACCGATGATCCCCTGTGGGAGCCAGCCTGCTGGCGATGAGGCCAGTATAGTCACCGAAATCTGACTACTCGATCCGCCTTTCCCCACTGAACACCAGGGTTTGCTGACACCGCCGGCACAAATACCGCCGACCCTGGCGTACCAGACCATGACGCTGCGCTGAAAACGGAAAATCACTGTCAGGACACGGGCATTTATAGATGTAGCGGGTCACGCTGCGGCGCTTCACATCGTAGGTGTGGCAGCGGTTGGGTGGCAGTTCGTAAACGCCGCGCATGATCAGTTGCCACTCCTCGCCGTGGGGCTGGATGCGGTCACCGAACAGTTGATGGGCGATCAGGTGCGCCACTTCATGGGCCACGGTCTGCTTGAGGAAGTCTTCGGCGTTTTCCCGGTACAGCTGTGGATTGAAGCGCAGCAGGTTCTCGTGCAAGTGCGCGACACCGGCTTTTTGCCCGCGCAGCTTAAGACTCACCACAGGGCGTTTGAAAGGTCGTTTGAAAAAGGATTCGGCTTGTTGGAAACAGTCTTCGACGCGGGTATTGAGTTGCTCGGGCATGCTTGATGGATCTCCAGAGCCGTCGAGTATGCCGCAACGCTTTGGCCTTGCGAATCGCCAAGGCGCCGAATGGTCGCCAACGCTGTTTTTTGCGGCCCCATTAAAAGGCCGCCTTGCGGCGGCCTGAGTGTTGGCATATCTGATTTTTAGGTGACACGTTAACTAGTGTAGACCGGCCCCACGCCGAGTCCCCAGACAATAACGGTAAATGCCATGATGGCCACCAGCACCACCAGGCCTACGGCAAGCACTGAACTGGAAAACAGAAAACCCTCGTCAGATGGAATGTTCATGAAGGTCGGTAGCCCCACATACAGCAGGTATACCGTGTAACAGATGGCCGCGGTGCCGATGATCATCCCCAGCCACAAGTGCGGGTAGAGGGCGGCGAGGCCACCGATGAACAACGGTGTCGCGGTATAAGTCGCAAAAGCAACGCAGCGTGCAAGGCTCGGGTTGGCGTCATAGGTGCGGGCCATCCAGTGGATGAACGCGCCCATCACTGCCACACCGCCCAGCATCGCCAGGTACGACATGACCGTCATCCAGATCGCGCTCTCTACGGTCAGCATCACCGGAGGCCGATTGCCGATGACCCAGCCGACCTGCGTGGTGCCGATAAACGCCGACACGGCGGGAATCGCCGCCAGAATCAGGGTATGAGTCAGGTACATGTGGCTGATGCTTTCCTCTTGGTCGCCACGGATTTCTTTCCATTCTTGGTCAGGGTGGGTGAAGAGCCCCACTACGTGATGGATCATGCCAGTCACTCCTCTTGTTTTTAACATCGCCCCCCAGCGGAGCGCCTACAGGCCAAATAGGCCAAGTAAGGTGTAGGTCTGGAAATGTATGTGACCTTATGTCGCAGTATAGGAAGGAGTTTCCCCCTGGGAAGCAGGGCTTTAGAGCAAATTGCGCTGTAAACCCGGTTGTTAATCGCCGCGGGGTCTGTGCTGTATGACACCGGTGGCGAGGGAGCTTGCTCCCGCTCGGCTGTGCAGCAGCCGCAAAAAACGCCGCGCAGTGTCTGGATCAATGCGTTGGATGATTTCGGGGTCGCTTCGGGAGCAAGCTCCCTCGCCACGGAGTGCCGGGAACGCTTCGCCCCAGTGGTGTTTTTTGCGTAAAATGCCGGCCTTTCGTCACACCTCACGGATTTCGCGTCATGGGCACTCTTACGGTCAACCAGAACAAACTGCAAAAGCGTCTTCGCCGTCAGGCCGGTGAGGCGGTTGCCGATTTCAACATGATTGAAGACGGCGACAAGGTCATGGTCTGCCTGTCCGGTGGCAAAGACAGCTACACCATGCTTGATGTGCTGATGCACTTGCAGAAGGTCGCGCCGATCAAGTTCGAGATCGTGGCCGTGAACATGGACCAGAAACAGCCGGGTTTCCCGGAACACGTGCTGCCGGCCTACCTGAAGGCGCTGGGCATCGAGTACCACATCGTCGAGAAAGACACGTACTCGGTGGTCAAGGAGCTGATTCCGGAAGGCAAGACCACGTGCTCGCTGTGTTCGCGCCTGCGTCGTGGCACGCTCTACACCTTTGCCGACGAAATCGGCGCGACCAAAATGGCCCTCGGTCATCACCGCGACGACATTGTCGAGACGTTCTTCCTGAACATGTTCTTCAACGGTTCGCTCAAGGCCATGCCGCCAAAACTGCGCGCCGATGACGGGCGCAACGTGGTGATCCGTCCGCTGGCCTACTGCAACGAGAAAGACATCCAGGCCTACTCGGACCTCAAGCAATTCCCGATCATCCCGTGCAACCTTTGTGGTTCCCAGGAAAACCTGCAACGCCAGGTGGTCAAGGACATGCTGCTGGACTGGGAGCGCAAGACCCCGGGCCGCACCGAGAGTATTTTCCGCAGCCTGCAGAACGTGATCCCGTCGCAACTGGCGGACCGCAACCTGTTTGATTTCACCAGCCTCAAGATCGACGAAAGCGCGGCTTCGCGGTTCGTCAACGTGGTCAACCTTTAACTGCGATCACTGTGGGCAGTTCATTTTTCAATCCTCAGGAGAGGGCATGCGCGATTACAAGTGGCTCAATGAGTACTGCCTGAACCGCTTCGGTTCGGCGGCTGAACTGGAAGCCCATCTGCCCGTTCCCAAGACTCCGGCGCAACTGCGCAAGATCAGCGATGATCGCTACCTCTCGACCATGGCATTGCGCGTGTTCCGCGCCGGCCTCAAGCACAGCCTGGTGGATGCAAAATGGCCGGCCTTCGAAGAAGTGTTCTTCAAGTTCGACCCGGAAAAAGTCGTGCTGATGAGCGCCGAGCATCTTGAGCGGCTGATGCAGGACGCGCGGATCATCCGCCATTTGGGCAAGCTCAAAAGCGTACCGCGCAATGCGCAGTTCGTGCTGGACGTGGCCCATGAGAAGGGCAGCTTCGGCGCGATGATTGCCGATTGGCCCGTGACCGATATCGTCGGGCTCTGGACCTTTCTGAAAAAACGCGGTCATCAGTTGGGCGGTTTGTCGGCGCCACGCTTCTTGCGCATGGTTGGCAAGGACACCTTTGTGCCGAGCTACGACGTGGTGGCGGCATTGAATGCGCAGAAGATCGTCGACAAGGTGCCGACCAGCTTGCGCGACCTCGCGTTGATGCAGGACGTGTTCAATCAGTGGCATGAAGAGAGTGGTGGGCGGCCGATGAGCCAGATTTCGATGATGCTGGCTTACACAGTGAACCATTGAGACCGAGTCGCCCCCATCGCTGGCAAGCCAGCTCCTACAGGTTCACCGCAAGAGCTGGCTTGCCAGCGATGGCATCAGATCAGGCGACGGAGGGGGTGCCCTCGCCAGCCAGCTTGCGGTTCAACTGATACCGCCAGCGCACGTACAGTAGCGCCGAACAGAACACCGCCAGGCTCGCGCCCATCTCCAGCAAACCGAATATCTGTCGATTCGGGTCATAGGCGGCCAATGCGCCCTTGATGAAATACAGGTTCACCACAAAACACATCCACGAATGCCCGCGAGGACTGCCGACGATCATCCCCGGCGCCAACAGCAGCAACGGCACCAGTTCGATCAGCAGAATTACCCAGGGACGTGCGCCGTGCAGATCGGCGACTGCCAGGTAGTAAACACACAGCAGTCCCACCAGGCCGAAAAAGCACAGCAGGCTGATAACGCGCATGGCCCGAACCCGGGGTTCAAGCCATTCGATGGCGGGCAAAATCTTCGGTTTCCTGGCCACCTTCAGCCCTCCAGTTTCAGTGCAGTCTTCGCCAGGCGCATGCCCAGCGCGCGGCACAGCGCAATTTCATGGCTATCCAGACCGCTTTTGCCATCGGCGCCGGCGTGATGGCTGGCACCATACGGCGTGCCGCCGCCCTGGGTTTCCAGTAGCGCCGATTCACTGTAAGGCAGGCCGGTGATCAGCATGCCGTGGTGCAGCAACGGCAGCATCATCGACAGCAGGGTGGTTTCCTGGCCGCCGTGCAGGCTGGCGGTGGAGGTGAACACACCGGCCGGTTTACCCACCAGCGCGCCGGTCAGCCACAGGTTGCTGGTGCCGTCGAGGAAGTACTTGAGCGGCGCCGCCATGTTGCCGAAGCGGGTCGGGCTGCCGAGGGCCAGTCCGGCGCAATTCTTCAGGTCGTCGAGGCTGGCATACAGCGCGCCTTCATCCGGAATCTCTGGCGACACAGCTTCGCATTCGGTGGAAATCGCCGGCACGGTGCGCAAGCGCGCTTCAAGGCCAGCCTGCTCGACGCCGCGAGCAATTTGCCGGGCCATCTCATTGGTCGAGCCGCTGCGGCTGTAATACAGGACCAGAATGTAGGGCGCGCTCATGGCAACAGTTCCAGGATCTGCTCCGGCGGCCGGCCGATGACGGCTTTGTCGCCGGCTTCGAGAATCGGTCGCTCCATCAATTTCGGGTGGGCGGCGATGGCGGCGATCAGCTGCGCCTCGCTCAGGCTGCTGTCGGCCAGGTTGAGGGTCTTGTATTCGTCTTCGCCAGTGCGCAGCAATTGCCGGGCGCTGATGCCGATTTTGCCCAGCAGGCGCTGGATTTGCGCGGCGTCCAGCGGCGTTTCCAGGTAACGGACCACCGTTGGCGTCAGGCCGCGGGCTTCAAGCAGTTCGAGCGCACCGCGGGATTTCGAGCAGCGCGGATTGTGATAAAGCGTCAGATCGGTCATGAGCGGGTCGCATCTTGCGTAAGGTGGCGGCTATTCTAACTGTGCAGCGCGCAATCCAGAACCGTGAGAGGCGATGGGTCGCAGGCGCATTCAATTTTTGACAAGGAACACGACATGACAAGGCGACTGGCAGCGGCATTGGCGATCATCGGGACGTTGATGCTGGGGGGCTGCGGTAACGACTATGGCATCGACCAGAACGGTCAGAAAATCGCCAGCGAGCGCCTGGACAACCAATGGCTGGTGCTTAACTTCTGGGCCGAATGGTGCGGGCCTTGCAGAACAGAGATACCGGAGCTGAATGCCTTGGCCGAGCAGCTCAAGGACAAGAAGATCGGTGTGTTCGGGGTCAACTTCGACAACGTGCAGGGTGAAGAACTCAAAAGCGCCAGCGAGAAGCTGGGGATCAAGTTCACCGTGCTGGCGCAGGACCCTTCGGAGTTGTTCGAGCTACCACGCAGTGAGGCATTGCCGGTGACGTACATCATCGATAACAAAGGCAAGGTGCGCGAGCAATTGATGGGTGAGCAGACGGCGGCAGGGGTGGCGGCGAAGCTTGAGGCGTTGCAGGCGAAGAATTGATCAGAGAGACCTTGCAGGAGCCGGCTTGCTGGCGATAGCGCCAGATCGGTCAACATTGATGTCGCCTGAAACAATGCTATCGCCGGCAAGCCGGCTCCTACAGGTTTAGATGGTTGCGAAGGGATCAACCCTCTTCGAGCCACCAACGCAACGGCTTGCCTTCGGCCGGCCAGAAGCGCATCTGGTCGATCGGCGAAACGTCCCAGCGCTGTACATTTTCCAACGCTTGCAGGAAGCGTTTTTCCTGCTCCATCAGCGCTGGCGCACAGAGTTTGCGGGTGCTGCCGATTTTGCCGAAGCTCAGCTTGTGACCTTCGAGGGTGTAGGGCGCGAACCAGTGGTTGCAGCCGCCGTTGCCGTAAGCCCGGCCGTCTTCACCGAGGGTGATGGTCAGGTGGCTGTAATCCATCAACGGCCGCTCGCCGATCCATTCCAGAATGTAGCTGCGGTTTTGCTGCAATGGCACCGGATCGGCGGCGCAGCCCATCAGGCTGGCACCGACCATCCCGGTCAGAGCAAGGCGATTCATCACGCAGGCTCCTGGCATTTCGGGCACAGGTGTTTCTCGCCGACAGTGGTCCAGCCCAACTCGGCAATCCGCGCGGTGGCGGCAGGCTTTTCGGCCTTGTTGCCCAGTTTGGCGTCGACCGCGAACTCGAAGCTCAGCTCTTTGGCGCAGCTGTCACAGTTGACCTGCCAGGTGTGGATCGCCAGTTCGCCGAACACCGGGCCACTGGCAACCGCGACCCATTGGCCCGGCGGATTGATCAGGTGGCGAACCGTTTCGACGGTCAGGCGCATGGACAAGTCCTTGGCACCTTTGAGCGTCACGACCAGCACGTCATTGTTGCGAATCGAACCACCGTTGCCGGTGACTTGATAACGCCCCGGCACCAGGGCGCGGCATTCAGTGAGGGTGTGTTGCGGGTTCATCAGCGTGTAGCGGAAATCGTGTTCGACCATGGGTCCTCCAAATATGCGCGATATGCTAGCACGGGCTTGCACGCGACATATTGCAGGCGGGTGACCTTCGATCCGTTTCAGTCACCCTCGACCTGGTTTTGCGCCGACCCCGCCGCCCAGGCTGCGATGTTCTGCAAGGTGGTGGCCGCAATCGCGTCCAGGGCTTCGCGGGTCAGGAAGGCCTGATGCGCGGTGACGATCACGTTAGGAAAGGTCAGCAGGCGCGCCAGCACGTCGTCCTGCAAGGGCAGGTCGGAACGGTCTTCGAAGAAAATTTGCGCTTCCTCTTCGTACACATCCAGCCCCAGATACCCCAGGCGACCATCCTTCAGCGCATCGATCAACGCCGGTGTATCGACCAGACCGCCGCGTCCGGTGTTGATCAGCATTGCGCCGGGCTGCATGTGCGCCAGCGACTCGTGATTGATCAAGTGCTTGCTCTGCTCGTTGAGCGGGCAGTGCAGGCTGATGATCTGCGATTCAGCCAACAGTTGCGGCAGGCTCAGGTAGCGGGCGCCGAGGGCTTCGACCTGCGGGTTGGGGTAAGGGTCATAAGCCAGCAGTTGGCAGCCGAAACCGTTCATGATTTTTGCGAAGGTCGCGCCGATCTGCCCGGTGCCGACCACGCCGACAGTCTTGCCGACCAGATCGAAACCGGTCAGCCCCTGAAGCCTGAAGTCCCCCTCGCGGGTGCGGTTGTAGGCGCGGTGCAGGCATCGGTTGAGGGCGAGGATCAGCGCCACCGCATGTTCAGCGACGGCATGGGGCGAATAGGCTGGAACGCGCACGATGTCCAACCCCAGGCGTTTTGCCGTGGGCAAGTCGACATGGTTGTAACCCGCCGAACGCAGAGCGATCAGGCGAGTGCCGCCTGCCGCCAGGCATTCGAGCACCGGTGCGCTCAGGTCATCATTGATGAATGCGCAGACCACCTCGTAACCCTGGGCCAGTGCCGCGGTATCGAGGCTCAGCCGTGCCGGCTGGAAATACAGTTCGATGCCGCTCGCAGGTTCGGCACCCAGAAAACTGTCGCGATCGTAGGTCTGGCTGCTGAATAGAATCGTACGCATGATTTCCCCTTTGTCCCATTCCAGCAGGAGCCGGTTTGCCGGCGAAGGGGACCTCAAGTGTTTCGTGGTTCTTGAGACCGATTCGTTGGCAAGCCAGCTCCTGCAGAGTTAGCGGTGAGCTTATGCCGATGTTGAAACAACGTCCTTGCGTTGCATCAAGCA
Source organism: Pseudomonas sp. Irchel s3f7 (assembly GCF_900187615.1). Taxonomy (GTDB): domain Bacteria; phylum Pseudomonadota; class Gammaproteobacteria; order Pseudomonadales; family Pseudomonadaceae; genus Aquipseudomonas. The sequence goes on from NZ_FYDO01000003.1 coordinate 29,850, forward strand.
TTCATGCGCGCCTGGGTGGCCAGACGATTGATCGCCCGGTCGAGTTCATCGAGCGCCATGTTGGCCTTCGGGTCTTGCTGCTTGAGCAGGGTTTCGCTGCGTTGGCAGGCGGCACGCAATTGCGGAACGCCACAGTAGCGGGTCGCGCCGTGCAGGCGATGGACCCGCTCGATCAGGGCGTTGTGATCATTGCTTTGCTGGGCCAGACGAATGGCTTCGCGGTCGGCTTCCAGGGAGGCCAGCAGCATCGCCAGCATATCCGCCGCCAGATCAGCCTTGCCGGCCGCCAGGCGCAAGCCTTCTTCATGGTCGAGCACCAGCAGGTCATGACCGCCGGCGTGTCCATCGTTGGAGCGCTCAGGGCTGTGGTTGCGCAGCGCCAGACCGCTCCATTTCAGGACAACCTGCGCCAGTTGCCGCTCGCTGATCGGTTTGGTCAGGTAGTCGTCCATGCCGCTTTGCAGCAGTGCGCGTTTTTCGTTGGCCATGGCGTGCGCGGTGAGGGCGACGATGGGCAACGGCGTGCAATGCCGTTCGCTTTCCCACTGACGGATCGCCTCGGTGCTCTGGCGTCCATCCATGCCGGGCATCTGCACGTCCATCAGCACCAGATCGAACGTCTCGTTCTGCACCGCTTTGATGGCGGCGTAACCACTATCGACGGCCAGCACCTTGGCGCCCATGTCTTCGAGCAAGGTTTGCACCAGCAGCAGATTGGCCGGGTTGTCGTCGACACACAGCACTTTCGGTGCGCGACTGGACAGCGGTTCGCTCGGCTCGCTGCGCAAGGTGCGCGGGTTGACCAGATCGGACAACGAACGGCGCAGTTTGCGGGTGCACGCCGGTTTGGCCTGGAGTTGACTGTGGGGGTTGGGCACCGAGAGATGGAACAGCGTTTGTTCCGTGGTCGGGCACAGCACCAACACTTTGCAGCCCAGGTGTTCGAGATCCCAGATGTGCTGGTTGAGGCGTTCCGGCGGCATGTCGTTGCTGGTGATCCCCAGCACCGCCAGGTCGATGGATTGTTCGGTCTGGTGAGCGCTGGTGACGCCGTTGGTCAGGCTTTCCAGCGTACTGAACGGGGTGACGGAAAGACCGCAATCTTCCAGTTGATGTTGCAACGCCTGACGCGCCAGTTCGTGGTTTTCCAGCACCGCCACCCGACGTCCGAACAGCGGCGCGCCCGGCAAGTCTTCAACGTCGTCACGGGTTTTTGGCAGGCTCAGGCTGATCCAGAACTCCGAGCCTTCGCCCGGCGTGCTGTCGACGCCGATCTCGCCGCCCATCTGTTCGATCAGACGCTTGGAAATCACCAGCCCCAGACCGGTACCGCCCGGTTGTCGCGACAGCGAGTTGTCGGCCTGACTGAACGCCTGGAACAGGGTGCGCACGTCCTGGTTCGACAGGCCGATGCCGGTGTCCTGAATACTGATGCGCAGTTGCACGCTGTCTTCGTGTTCTTCTTCGAGCATGGCGCGGGCGACGATGGTGCCTTCGCGGGTGAACTTGATTGCGTTGCTCACCAGGTTCGTGAGGATCTGCTTGAGGCGCAGCGGGTCGCCCACCAGGGACAGCGGCGTGTCGCGATAGACCAGGCTCACCAGCTCCAGCTGTTTGGCGTGGGCGGCCGGGGCCAGGATCGTCAGGGTGTCTTGCAGCAGGTCGCGCAGGTTGAACGGAATATGGTCGAGCACCAGTTTGCCGGCCTCGATTTTCGAGAAGTCGAGAATCTCGTTGATGATCCCCAGCAGGCTGTCGGCGGACTTTTCGATGGTGCCCAGGTAGTCGAGTTGGCGGGGCGTCAGCTCGCTTTTTTGCAACAGGTGAGTGAAACCGAGGATGCCGTTGAGCGGCGTGCGGATTTCGTGGCTCATGTTGGCCAGGAATTCGGACTTGATCCGGCTCGCCTCCAGGGCTTCCTTGCGCGCCAGGTCCAGTTCGATGTTCTGGATTTCAATGGTTTCCAGGTTCTGGCGCACGTCTTCGGTGGCCTGATCGATGCTGTGCTGCAATTCTTCCTGGGCGTTTTGCAGGGTGCCGGCCATGCGGTTGATGCCGGACGCCAATTCATCCAGTTCCTGGCTGCCGAGGGGCGGCAGACGGGTTTCCAGATGGCCCTCCTTGAGCTGGGTCACGGCTTGCGTGATCTGGCTCAGTGGTCGATTGATGCTTCGGCCCATGCGCAGCGCCAGCAACGCCGCACCGATGAGCCCGGCACCGATCATCAGCAGGCTGGCGAACAGACTGCGATAACCGCGCAACAGCATGCCGCTGTGGGACAGTTCCAGTTCGACCCAACCCAGCAGGCGCTCGGTTTCTTCGGGGATGACCGCTCCGGCCAGGTTGCGATGTTTGCCGAATACCGGCATCAGGTAGCGAGTCGCATCACTGCCGCTGCGATGCAGCATTTGCGTGCCGTTACCCAATGGCGATTGATTGAGCATGCTCGGGCCGGCGTGGGCGAGTGGAGTGCGGTCGGGAGCGAGGAGGGTGACGGCGCGTACGTCGGACTGTTCCAGGGCTTGTGTGGCGATGCGTTCCAGCAACTCGTTGTCCTGATGGCTCAGGGCCGGTGCTGCCAGAGGGGCCAGTTGCTCGGTGATCATCTCACCGCGTTGCATCAATTGGGTCTGCAGGTCGGACTGTTGCATCCAGATGAAGTAACCGCCCAGCACCAACGCCATCAGGCTGGTCGGCAACAGGGTCAGCAACAGCACGCGGCCTTTAATCCCCAGTTTCTTGAGCACGCCTCTCTCCTGCATCCAGCCATTTATAAACCTGCACTTGCGTGCGGCAAACACCACGTGCGCAGTGTAGCGACTTGCTTGCAGGCAATCTTCGTAAAATTGATGTCGTCGTTCGTCGGCCAGTGCGGTGGATTGGCGTTATGGGCCAACCGTGGGTTGCCCCGGCTGCAGCAATCTTGAATAATCGCTCAACTGAGAATTATTTGCAGATAGTCATGACTCCCATTGCTGCCAGCCATCCCCGAATCCTGTCCATCGAAGACGACCTCGTTCTCGGTGCCTATGTTCACGAGCATCTGGACCGCAGCGGTTTTCAGGTGACCTGGTGCAAGAACGGTCAGGAAGGCCTGACCATGGCCCGCGAGCAACCGTTCGATGTGGTGCTGATGGATATTCTGCTGCCGGGCATGGACGGTCTGGCCGTGTTGACTCAACTGCGTCAGAGCCATTCCACTCCGGTGTTGCTGATGTCGGCCCTGGGCGCGGAGGCGGATCGCATCAGCGGCTTTCGACTCGGTGCCGACGACTACCTGCCCAAGCCATTCAGCATGGTGGAGTTGCGGGTGCGCATCGAAGCGATTCTGCGGCGGGTGGCCCTCGACCGTCGGCCTGCTCCGGTCGCCGTTGTGTCGTCGATGGACAGCCTGCGTTTCGACGAAGAGCATTTCGATGCCTTTTATGGCGAGCGCCCGGCCGGCCTGACCCGCAGCGAGTACCGATTGCTCGATACGCTGTACCGCAGCGTTGATGAAGTCTTGAGCAAAGCCTTCCTTTATCAACACGTGTTGCAACGTGGTTATGCCGCCCATGATCGCAGCCTGGACATGCACATCAGTCAGATCCGTCGCAAGCTCAAGGCCATCGATTACACCGAGCGCGAAGTGCGCACGGTCTGGGGCAAGGGTTACATCTTGAGCGCAGCCGATGAAATGTAATTTGCCGGGCCGGCATTCGCTGTTCTGGAAACTGGCCTGTTTGCTGGTGGCATTCTGTCTGCTGATGATCTGGCTGAGCTGGTCCTGGGGCCGCTACATGGAGCAGCGAAACCAGTTCCTCTCCGATGAGGCTCGGGGCACGTTGACGCGCTATGCCGCGCAGGCTGAGCAGGCATGGGAGAGGGGCCAGAACGCGGGTGTCGATGCCTGGTTGCAGGACATGCAGCAGCGCGAAGCGAGCTGGATCGGGGTCGTAGGCGGGGATTTGCAGTCGTTGAGCGAGCATCCGCTGACCGACAAGGAGATTGAGCGCCTGACCTTCCTGCGCGGCCTCGACTGGCCGATCCACAAGAAAGGCCGGCCATGGATGCGGGTACCGTTTCCCGGCGATCCGTCGGTCGGCAGTCTGGTGATCGAACTGCCCCAGCGCTTCGTGCCCGGTCGTTATCGGGTGTTGTGGCGCGTGATCACCAACGGCGTGATTCCGGGCCTGTTCACCTTGCTGCTGTGTGTCGGCCTGTACCGTTTGCTGGTAGTACCACTCAACAGTCTGCGTGCCCAGGCCAACGCCTGGCGTGCCGATCAGCTCAATGTGCGGTTATCGAGTCGAACCACCAATCGTTCAGATGAACTCGGTGAGCTGGGCAGGGCGTTCGATCACATGTCCGAACGCTTGCAAACCACGGTTGCGTTACAGCAGCAGTTGCTGCGCGATCTGTCCCATGAGTTGCGCACGCCGTTGAGCCGACTGCGGGTGGCCAGTGAAAGCGAGCAAGGCCTGGAGCAATTGCGCGAACGCATCGGTCGCGAAGTCGATGGCATGCAGCGTCTGGTGGAAGACACACTGCAACTGGCCTGGCTCGACACCGAGCGAGCCCGATTACCCGACGAATCGATTCAGATCCAGGCGTTATGGGAAATGCTCACGGAAAACGCCTGCTATGAAAGTGGCTGGCCGGCGGCGCAGCTGCAATGCTCGGTGGATTCATCCTGCTGGGTTCGCGGTCATCTCAACACGCTGGCCCAGGCGCTGGAAAACATCCTGCGAAACGCGATTCGCCATTCGCCCGAAGGGGGCGTCGTCCGGCTTGGTGGGCAGCGTGATGGGGAATTCTGGCACCTGTGGCTGGAAGACCAGGGGGGCGGGGTGGCAGAAACCGATCTGGAGCGGATCTTCCTGCCGTTCACCCGACTCGATGGCTCACGTCCCGGCGACGGTGGCTTTGGCCTGGGCTTGAGCATCGCCAGAAACGCAGTGCAACGTCAGGGCGGGCAACTGTGGGCGCAGAACACCGGGACCGGGTTGTGCCTGAATATGCGTCTGCTTGCGGATGTTGATCGTGCCAGCGCCGACGTCATCGCGGGCGAGCCCGCAGTGACCGTGTTTCAACCGCAAAGTGTGTGATCACTGCGCAACCTTTAGGAGCGAGCACGCTCGCGATGAGGCCCTCAAAATCAATACACATTCCCGCCTTATTCCCATAAACCATAAGCACCGTACTTTGCGTGATATGGCCTTGCGAGGTTTGCCGGTATGATAGTCGCCCCCGCAGTCTGGATTGCGAATACGCCATGACCTTGCAGTACCCAACCATCGCCGATTGCGTCGGCAACACTCCGCTGGTCCGTTTGCAGCGCCTGCCTGGCGCCACCAGCAATACCCTTTTGCTCAAGCTCGAAGGGAACAACCCGGCGGGTTCGGTCAAGGACCGTCCGGCGCTGTCGATGATTACCCGCGCCGAGTTGCGTGGGCAGATCCACGCCGGCGATACGCTGATCGAAGCGACCTCGGGTAATACCGGGATTGCGTTGGCCATGGCCGCCGCGATCAAGGGTTACAAGATGATCCTGATCATGCCGGACAACTCCAGTGCCGAACGCAAGGCCGCCATGACCGCGTATGGCGCCGAACTGATTCTGGTCAGCCAGGAAGAAGGTATGGAAGGCGCTCGCGACCTCGCCCAGCGAATGGAAGCCGAAGGTCACGGCAAGGTGTTGGACCAGTTCGCCAACGGTGACAACCCTGAAGCGCACTACACCACCACCGGCCCGGAAATCTGGCGTCAGACCGAGGGCACCATTACCCATTTCGTCAGTTCCATGGGCACCACCGGCACCATCATGGGTGTTTCGCGCTACTTGAAAGAGCAGAACGACAACGTGCAGATCGTCGGCCTGCAACCCATGGAAGGCTCGGCGATTCCGGGCATCCGTCGCTGGCCCCACGAATACCTGCCGAAGATCTACCAGGCCGATCGCGTGGACCGGATCGTCGACATGGCGCAAAGCGAGGCCGAAGACGTCACCCGTCGACTGGCCCGCGAAGAAGGCATTTTCTGTGGCGTATCCTCGGGCGGTGCCGTGGCAGCGATGTTGCGTCTGTCCAAAGAAGTTGAAAATGCGGTGATCGTCGCGATCATCTGCGACCGTGGCGACCGTTACCTGTCGACCGGCATTTTCGACGCGCCCAACTGATGGCCAAGCATGAGAGAGGCCTGCGCTTCCAGCCCACCGGCGGCAGCAAGGCCCCGCAAGTCCCGACCGGCAAAAAGCAGCGCCTGACCATTGAGCGCCTGGCCAACGACGGTCGCGGTATCGCGTTTTTCGAAGGCCGCACCTGGTTCGTTCTCGGCGCATTGGCCGGTGAAGAAATCGAGGCTCGCGTGCTCGGTGCCCACGGCAAAGTGGTCGAGGCACGCACCGAACGGGTGTTCAAGGCCAGCGAACTGCGACGCCCTGCACCGTGCCCCCATGCCGGCCGTTGTGGCGGTTGCAGCGTGCAGCATCTGCCTCATCAAGAACAACTTGCCCTGAAACAGCGCATGCTCGCCGAGCAATTGTCGAAAGTCGCCGGGGTCGAGCCCGAAGAGTGGGCAGCGGCTTTGAGCGGCCCTGAATTCGCCTACCGTCGTCGTGCCCGCGTCGCCGTACGCTGGGACATGAAGGCGAAGAAGCTCGAAGTCGGTTTCCGCGCCGCCGGCAGTCAGGACATCGTCGGTATCGATGAATGCCCGGTGCTGGTACAGCCCTTGCAACCGATCATGGCCCGCCTGCCGGAGATGTTGCGGCGCTTGAGCAAGCCTCAGGCACTCGGGCACGTGGAATTGTTCTGCGGTTCTTCGCTGGCGGTGTTGCTGCGGCACATGGCGCCGTTGTCCGAGGCAGACCTGGCGATCCTCAAGGATTTCTGTGCGTTCCATGAAGCCCAATTGTGGCTGCATGGCGACGGCGAGCCGCAACCGGTCGAGGCTGGTCAGTCGCTGGGTTATCGTCTGGAACAATGGGATCTGGAACTGGCTTACCGTCCGGGGGATTTCATCCAGGTCAACGCCGGGGTCAACGAAGCCATGGTGGCTCAGGCACTGGACTGGTTGAAGCCGAAGGCGCAAGAACGGGTTCTCGATCTGTTTTGTGGTCTGGGCAACTTTGCCTTGCCGCTGGCCAAGACCGCTCGTGAAGTCGTGGCGGTCGAAGGCGTACAGGTGATGGTCGATCGGGCAGCGGCGAATGCGGCTAGCAATAATCTGCATAACGCGAAGTTTTTTCAGGCCGATTTATCCCAGCCTTTGACGGACGCCGAATGGGCCGCCGAAGGCTTTTGTGCGGTACTCTTGGATCCACCGCGTGACGGTGCTTTCGAGGTCGTGCGCAAGCTCAAGTCGCTGGGTGCCGAACGGTTGGTGTATGTGTCGTGCAACCCGGCAACGCTGGCGCGCGACACGGTCGAATTGATCAAGCAGGGCTACCGGTTAAAACGTGCCGGGATTCTCGATATGTTTCCTCAGACGGCACATGTCGAGGCCATGGCGTTATTTGAAGCGAGCTAGGATGCTCGTCTGGTCCGACTGGCCCGCCCGTGCTGCTGCGCACTAGCCCGACGTGGGCGCACGGGCAACGAAGGTCAGCGATTTGACGCATTGAATCTGCGTCGTAGGGAAGGTAAGCAAGATGGTACAGGTGAGAGCACACCAGCCGATCAACACCGACGGCAGTATCAATCTCGAGGCTTGGCTCGATCATGCGGTCAGTGTCGATCAGGCACTGGATCGCGAAGCCTTGAAGGAGGCCTGCGAGTACGCTCGCGAGGCCGAACAGCAAGCCAATGCGGCACAAAATCTGTGGTCGGAAGGCAACTCGACTTTCCGCACCGGGCTTGAGATCGCCGAGATTCTCGCCGACCTCAAGCTTGATCAGGATTCGCTGGTCGCCGCGATCCTGTATCGCGGCGTGCGCGAAAACCAGATCCCGCTGCCGGCCGTCAGCCAGCGCTTCGGTCCCGTGGTCGCCAAACTCATCGACGGCGTGCAACGCATGGCGGCGATCAGTGACAGCCTGAGCCCGCGCAAGTCCATGGTGATGGGCACCCAGGGCCAGGTGGAAAACCTGCGCAAGATGCTGGTGGCGATGGTCGACGACGTGCGCGTCGCTTTGATCAAACTGGCCGAACGCACGTGCGCGATCCGTGCGGTGAAAACCGCCGACGATGAAAAGCGCAACCGCGTGGCCCGTGAAGTCTTCGACATCTACGCGCCGCTGGCCCATCGCCTGGGTATCGGTCACATCAAGTGGGAACTGGAGGACTTGTCCTTCCGTTACCTCGAGCCCGACCAGTACAAGCAGATCGCCAAGTTGCTCCACGAGCGGCGACTGGATCGCGAGCGCTTTATCAGCGACGTGATGAGCCAGCTGAAAAACGAATTGCAGGCCACCGGCGTCGATGCCGACATCAGCGGCCGGGCCAAACACATCTATTCGATCTGGCGCAAAATGCAGCGCAAGGGTCTGGAGTTCAGCCAGATCTACGACGTGCGCGCCGTTCGCGTGCTGGTGCCGGAAATGCGCGATTGCTACACCGCGCTGGGCATCGTCCACACCCTGTGGCGGCACATCCCGAAAGAGTTCGACGACTACATCGCCAACCCCAAGGAAAACGGCTACCGCTCGCTGCACACCGCGGTGATCGGGCCTGAGGGCAAGGTGCTGGAAGTGCAGATCCGCACCCATGCCATGCACGAAGAGGCCGAGCTGGGGGTTTGCGCACACTGGAAATACAAAGGCACCGACGTCAAGTCCGGGTCCAATCACTACGAAGAGAAAATCTCCTGGCTGCGTCAGGTGCTCGAGTGGCATGAAGAGCTGGGCGACATCGGTGGCCTGGCGGAGCAGTTGCGGGTCGACATCGAACCCGACCGTGTCTACATCTTCACTCCGGACGGTCACGCTATCGACTTGCCGAAGGGCGCGACGCCGCTGGACTTCGCCTACCGCGTGCACACCGAAATCGGTCACAACTGCCGCGGCGCCAAGATCAACGGGCGCATCGTGCCGCTCAACTACAGCCTGCAAACCGGTGAGCAGGTCGAGATCATCACCAGCAAGCACGGCACCCCGAGCCGCGACTGGCTGAACCCGAACCTGGGCTACGTCACAACGTCGCGGGCGCGGGCGAAGATCGTTCACTGGTTCAAGTTGCAGGCGCGCGATCAGAACGTCGCTGCGGGTAAAACCCTGCTTGAGCGTGAACTCAATCGCCTCGGCCTGCCGGCGGTGGATTTCGACAAGCTGGCCGACAAGGCCAACATGAAAACCGCCGAAGACCTGTTCGCCGCACTCGGTGCCGGCGATTTGCGCCTGGCGCAACTGGTCAACCTGGCGCAACAACTGGTCGAACCGGAACGCGGCAATGAACAGCTGGAGCTGATTCCGCGCAAAGCCACCGGTTACAAACCGGGCAAGCGCGGCGACATTCAGATCCAGGGCGTCGGCAACCTGATGACGCAGATGGCCGGCTGCTGCCAGCCGCTGCCGGGCGATGCAATCGTCGGTTACATCACCCAGGGCCGTGGCGTGAGCATTCACCGCCAGGACTGCGCCTCTGTGCTGCAACTGGGTGGGCGTGAGCCGGAACGGATCATTCAGGTCAGCTGGGGCCCGGTGCCGGTGCTCACCTATCCGGTGGACATCGTCATTCGCGCCTACGACCGTTCGGGTTTGCTGCGAGACGTTTCGCAGGTGTTGCTCAACGAGCGGATCAACGTGCTGGCGGTCAACACCCGCTCGAACAAGGAGGACAACACCGCGCTGATGTCCCTGACCATCGAAATTCCGGGGCTGGACGCGTTGGGAAGGTTGCTGGGGCGGATTTCCCAGCTGCCGAACATCATCGAAACCCGGCGTAACCGTACGCCTTGAAGATGACTTCGATCCATTGTGGGAGCTGGCTTGCCAGCGATGCAGACAACTCGGTCTCACTGGAGCATCGAGGTGATGCCATCGCTGGCAAGCCAGCTCCTACAGGGTTTTGTTGTGAGCCATAAATGACCTATAGCCTTGAAGACCTGCTTCACCTCATGAACCGCCTGCGCGACCCGCAGTTCGGTTGCCCGTGGGACATCAAGCAAACTTACGCCAGCATCGTCCCGCACACCCTGGAAGAAGCCTACGAAGTCGCCGACGCCATTGAGCGCGGTGACTTCGATCACTTGCAGGGTGAACTGGGCGATTTGTTGTTTCAGGTGGTTTATTACAGCCAGTTGGCCCGGGAAGAAGGGCGCTTCGAATTCGATGGCGTGGTCGACAGCATCACCCGCAAGCTGATTCGTCGCCATCCTCACGTGTTCCCCACCGGCGATCTGTATGCGCCGCTGGATGTCCCGCGCCTGAGTGAAGAACAGGTCAAGCAGCGTTGGGAAGAGATCAAGGCCGAGGAGCGCGCAGAGAAATCATCGGCGCCCGAACAGCTGTCGTTGCTCGATGACGTGCCCGGCGCGTTGCCAGCGCTGTCACGCGCGGCGAAATTGCAGAAGCGCGCTGGGCAGGTCGGTTTCGACTGGCCAGACGCTTTGCCGGTGCTGGACAAGGTGCGCGAAGAACTCGACGAAGTGCTCGAAGCCATGTCCGAGAATGACCCGCAAGCGGTCGCCGACGAGATCGGCGACCTGCTGTTTTCCGTGGTCAATCTGGCGCGTCACCTCAAGGTCGATCCGGAAACCGCATTGCGTGGCGCCAACAGCAAATTCGAGCGACGCTTCCGTTTTATCGAACAGGCATTGCGCGACACCCACCGTCCCATGGAAGATTGCACCCTCGAAGAGTTGGACGCCCTGTGGGGCGAAGCCAAACGTCAGGAAAAGAATGTGCCCAGCTGCGGTTGAGCAGTTGCCTAAGTGAGTAATAAGCACCATGAGCATTTCCCTTCGCGACCAGTTGCTCAAAGCAGGGCTGGTCAACCAGAAGCAGGCCAAGCAGGTCAGCAAAGACAAACAGAAGCAGCAGCGTCTGGCCCATAAAGGCCAGATTGAGCTGGATGATTCGCAGCAGCGTGCCGCCCAGGAAGCCATGGCCGAAAAGGTCAAGCGCGACCAGGAGCTCAATCGCCAGCAGCAGGAGAAGGCCGAGGCCAAGGCCCGCGCCGCGCAGGTCAAGCAATTGATCGAAGTCTCGCGTCTGCCCAAACTGACGACCGAGGATTACTACAACTTCGTCGACGACAAGAAGGTCAAGCGCCTCTGCGTCAACACCCTGATGCGTAACAAGCTCAGCAGCGGCTCGCTGGCCATCGTGCATCACGCCGGGGGTTATGAAGTGATTCCGCGTGAAGCGGCGCTGAAGATCCAGGAGCGCGACCCACAGCGCATTGTGCAATTGAATGTGCAGACCGAAGAGGTCGCTGCCGAGGACGATCCGTACGCGGCGTATCAGATCCCTGATGATCTGATGTGGTAAGCCGTTAAAGGTGGCAGTAACGACAAACCCCGCTCATGGCGGGGTTTGTCGTTTTCAATGCTGTGATTACGCGGAGCGCAGCTCGCGCCGTTGCTCAAGTATTTCCAGTTCGGCCTTGTAGTTCTGCGCATCGGTTTCGGAGTGGAACATTCCCACCAACAGGTCTTGTTGATGGACATCCCAGATCCGGATGCCAGCGGCTACGCCCTCGTGGGATTTATGTGAATCGTCGCGTTCAGTTACTTTTACAGTCATCTGCTAGCTCCAATCTCTGTTATCTGCAGCAAGGCATGTGCAGGACTCTGTTATAGAGTTTGGTAGCTTGCTAAGTAAACGACTGAGTTTGGTAACGGTTTTTTGCAAAAACGGCAACAGTGCTGCAGCCCACGCAATCCGCGACATTCGGTCGCAGGGCGTTTGGTTTCATGACAAATGCTTCATCTCCGGGTTAATGAATTCCCGACTTGAAATGCATACCTGTAGGAGCCCGGCTTGCCGGCGATGGCGTTTTCAAGGATGTCATCGCCGGCAAGCCGGGCTCCTACGAAAAGCGATTTGCGATGCCACATTATTCAGGCAAAAAAAACGCCCCGAACCAGTCGGGGCGTTTTTTTGTGCGGCTCAGCAGCAGGGAATTACTTGCCTGCCCAACGCTTCAGTACCAGCGTGGCGTTGGTGCCACCGAAACCGAAGCTGTTGCTCATCACGGTGTTGATGGTGGCGTTTTCGCGGGTCTTGGTCAGCACCGGCAGGTCGGCCACTTCAGGGTCCAGCTCGTCGATGTTGGCGGAACCGGCAATGAAGTTGCCTTCCATCATCAGCATGCAGTAGATCGCTTCGTGAACGCCGGCGGCGCCCAGGGAGTGACCCGACAGGCTCTTGGTGGAGCTGATCGCCGGAGCCTTGTCACCGAACACTTCACGCACACCTTTCATTTCCGCGACGTCGCCGACCGGGGTCGAAGTGCCGTGGGTGTTCAGGTAGTCGATCGGGGTGTCGACAGTGGAGAGCGCCTGCTGCATGCAGCGGATCGCGCCTTCGCCGCTTGGGGCAACCATGTCGTAACCGTCGGAGGTCGCGCCGTAGCCAACGATTTCCGCGTAGATTTTTGCGCCACGGGCCAGAGCGTGTTCCAGCTCTTCAACCACGACCATGCCGCCACCGCCAGCGATGACGAAACCATCACGGTCGGCGTCGTAGGCACGGGAAGCTTGTTCCGGCGTGTCGTTACGCTTGCTGGACAGGGCGCCCATCGCGTCGAACAGGAACGACTGGCTCCAGTGCTCCTCTTCACCGCCACCGGCGAAGACGATGTCCTGCTTGCCCATCTGGATCTGTTCCATGGCGGTACCGATGCAGTGAGCACTGGTGGCGCAGGCAGAAGCGATGGAGTAGTTCAGGCCCTTGATCTTGAACGGCGTGGCCAGGCAAGCGGAAACGGTGCTGCTCATGGTCCGCGTTACGCGGTATGGGCCGACGCGCTTGACGCCTTTCTCGCGCAGGATATCCAGCGCTTCCATCTGGTTCAGGGTCGATGCGCCACCGGAACCGGCGATCAGGCCAGTACGCGGGTTGGACACTTGCTCTTCGGTCAGGCCGGAGTCAGTGATGGCGTCTTTCATGGCCAGGTAGGCGTATGCCGCCGCGTGGCCGACGAAGCGATAGATCTTGCGATCGATCAGTTCTTCAAGGTTGAGGTCAATGGAGCCGGAAACCTGGCTACGCAGACCCATTTCGGCATATTCCGGGTTGAACCGGATGCCAGGGCGGCTTGCACGCAGGTTAGCGGAGACGGTCTCTTTGTCATTGCCCAGGCACGAAACAATGCCCAGACCAGTGATAACGACGCGGCGCATGCGAATAACCCTTAGAAGTTGTCAGTGGAGGTGAAGACGCCGACCCGGAGGCCTTCGGCGGTGTAGATTTCGCGACCGTCGACAGTGACCGAACCGTCGGCGATGGCCAGGTTCAGCTTGCCCTTGAGGACGCGCTTGATATGAATGTTATAGGTGACTTTCTTGGCGGTCGGCAGGACCTGACCAAAGAATTTCACTTCGCCCGAACCCAGCGCACGGCCACGGCCCGGCAAACCTTGCCAGCCCAGGAAGAAACCGACCAGTTGCCACATGGCGTCGAGGCCCAGGCAGCCCGGCATCACCGGATCGCCTTCGAAGTGGCAGGCGAAGAACCACAGGTCCGGATTGATATCCAGCTCGGCGACCAATTCACCTTTGCCGTACTTGCCACCTTCTTCGCTGATCAGGGTGATGCGATCAACCATCAGCATGTTCGGGGCGGGCAGTTGCGCGTTACCAGGGCCGAACAGCTCACCGCGACTGCAGCGCAGCAGGTCTTCCCGGGTAAAGGCGTTTTGTTTGGTCATGCGAGCTCCTCAATAGTCCCATGCGGCAGGTGGGGCAAATCTTCCCGACCGATCGAAGCCTTCATGCCTCGAATCGGTAGCCTACTCATAGACTATTGCGTTGTGGTGAAAGTCACAGCACCAAGGACATGAATGTACACTTGTGCACTGAAATTTTTATTCAAGCCCCATTTCGGGCCAGTCGAGGTGCCTAAGACTGCCGCACTTTCGCCTTTCACGCCAGTCACAGATGGTCGAAAGGCCTGTACTACTGCACCCAGCGCTGCAAAATCTGTTGAAGATCGTTCCGTTTGAAGGGCTTGGCCAGATAATCGTTCATACCCGCCGATAAACAGGCTTCACGGTCACCCTGCAAGGCATTGGCGGTCAGGGCGATGATCGGCAGGTCAGTGCAACCGGGCAGCTTGCGGATTTGTCGGGTGGCTTCATAGCCATCGATGACCGGCAACCGGCAATCCATCAGGATCGCTTCGAAAATCAGACTCTCGGCACTGCGAACCGCCTGCGCGCCATCGACGGCAACGCTGACCTTGAAACCCAGGCTGCGCAACATGGCTTCGATGACCGTCTGGTTGACCAGGTTGTCTTCGACCAGCAGCACGTTGCGGCCTTCGCCATGGCTGTCGCGGGCCGGCGCGCGCGGGACCAGCGAGGCCGGTGTCTGTTGATGCAGGGCCAAGGGGATTTCCAGGGTGAATACCGAACCGAGGCCTTCCTGGCTCTGAGCGCGCAAGGTACCGCCCATGCGCTCGGCAAGCGTGCGGGCAATCGGCAGGCCCAGGCCTGTACCACCGTAGCGCCGCGATATAGAACTGTCGGCCTGCTGAAACGCATTGAACATCAATTCCAGGCTTTCGGACGGGATGCCGATGCCGCTGTCGCGCACGGTGCAGGTAAACCACAACAGTTCGTGATCCAGCGACTGCCATTGGGCTTCGATGGTGACGCGGCCTCGTTCGGTGAACTTCAGCGCGTTGCCGAGCAGATTGACCAGAATCTGGCGGATGCGCGTCGGATCGCCCTTGGCCTGCAATGCACGCATGTCGTCGGGGATTTTCAGTTGCAGATCGAGGCCGCGTTGCGCCGCGCTGTGCTGGAACGACTGGGCACAGCTGCCGATCAGGTCGGCGAGGTTGAACGGAATGTGTTCCAGCTCCAGTTCCGAGCGTTCGATGCGCGAGAAATCGAGAATATCGTTGATGACCTTCAACAGATGTTCGGTGGACTCGGAGGCCAACGCTGCATACTCGACCTGCTCCTCGGTCATTTCCGTGGTTTCCAGCAACTGCAGCATGCCCAGCACGCCATTCATCGGCGTGCGCAGTTCATGGCTCATCATGGCCAGAAAGTCAGACTTGGCGTTGTTGGCCGTTTCCGCTTCTTCGCGGGTCTGGATCAACTGCGCCATCGCTTGATGCTGTTCACGGCTGGCCTGTTCGAGACCGCTGGCGAGGTTGTTGATGTGTTGTGACAGCGCCCCCAGTTCCGTGTCATCAACGATGGGCAACGGGGTCTTGTAGTCACCCTCCTGGATGGCCTTTACCGCGTTGCCGATATCGCGGATCGGTTGCGACAGACTGCTGGCGAGGCGCCGGGCCAACACAAAAGTAAACAACAGGGCGAACAGCGCCAGAATCGCAGCCTTGAGCAGGATTTCCTGCTGGCGCTGGCTGAATGCCTCGTTGGACAGACCGACGATCACGCGGCCCAGGTAGTCCTCTTTCGGCACGTTGGCGGCGGTTTTGCTGCCCTGGAAAAAATCGTTGTGCAAAGCGATCCGCTGCAGCCGCACCGGGGCCTGGAACACTTCAACTTGTTTTGGGCGATTGTGGTGTTCAGAGGGTTGCTCGACATACACCAGCACCCGGTTGGCGCTGTCCTGAACTTCCAGAAAGCGCACATTGGGTGTAGCCAGTGTCGCCTTGAGCAAGCTTTCGAGCACTTCGCTGTTGCCTGAAATCACGCCGTATTCGGTGGCGGGCGCCAGTTGGTTGGCGATCAATTGACCGGTGTGATTGATTTCCTGGCGCAAATCCTGGATGCGCACGAAGGTGAAGAAGCTGATCAACAACAACGTCAGCAGCAGGGCAGGGCCAAGGCTGATGAGCTGGGTACGGGTGTTGATGTCCCAACGACGACGGAAGGTCATGGGCGGCGTTCTCCTTCTGCCAGCAATGTGGCGACGAGCGCCTCGTCGATCTCTTCGATGCCCAGCGAACGAGCCACCTGCGGATTGCTCGCGACCTTGAAACGATTCGGGTAATGCGTACGTGGCCAGGTGGAGGTTGGCTGGTCGAGCAGTTCGTCGAGGATGGTCAGCCAATCGTGCTGATCACTGTAAGTGCTGGCCAGGCTCCCGGCCTTGACGAACCCTGCGTTGGGGCCGATCAACGCGATCTGTCGTGCATAACTGCTCAGCAGGAGGTTTTTCACCGTTTGTGGGTTGTACAGGTCGGGGTCGTCCAGCCCCAGAAGCACGTCGCTGTTTTTCAGCAATGCCTGCAGCGGGCGACTGTCGTGGGTGTTTTCCCAGCGTTGAGTGACGACTTCAAGGCCCAGTGGACCCGCCGCCCGACGCAAGTCATTGAGCAGGAACTCACTGTAATTGTCGTAGAGCACACCCACGCGTTTGACTTGAGGCAGCAGGACTTTGATCAGGCGCAACTGCCGCTCCAGTGACGGATCACTCCACAACAGGCAGAGGCGCGGCGGGTGAGTGTCGTTCAGGCGTTGTCGGGCCTGCAGGCGACTGATCCGCAGCACCAGTGTCGCCGGACCGGCGGAGTCCTGCAGGCGCCAGTCGAGGCTGGCCAGGTCGAGCAGAATCAGGCGGGTGTTGTCGGGCAGATTGCCCGGCGCCGGTAACTTCGCCAGCGCCTGGAAGCGCACGGTGTCGTTTGGCCGTCGTTCGCTCAGCGCCTGGGTGAAGGCCTGCATGCCAGGGCTGTCCTCGGCACCGGCCAACAGAATATCCGCCGCATGGCCGGTCAGGCTGCTCAGCAGGCCAGCCGACAGCAGGCATAGCATGGCCAGCAAACGGCCAAGCACTGGCGATTTCCAGACCGGGTAACACCGCATCCTAGAGCTCCAGCTCCGCGCTGAAATACATCACATGACGCTCATCGTAGCGATTTTCAGCGAAGGTGGTTGGCTGATGGTCGAGGCGCTGCTGGAGCACCCCGGCCAGTTCCAGGCTGGCCTTGCCCAGGCTGATGCGTTTGGCGATGCGTGCATCCATCCGTTCAAAGCGGTATCCGTTGAGCGCGTCGTCTCCATAGTAGAAGAGGGCGCTGTTCCAGCCCCGGCCCCAGTCCCGCAGCCAACCGGCGGAGCCGCTGTTGCGGGCGGTCTGTCTGGCGTCCAGCGGGTTACTCGCGTCGACGTCGATATAGGCATAGGTCAGGCGCAGTCGATCGAGGCTGCCGACCCGCCAGTCGAGCTGGGTCTCGGCCCCCGAAAAACGTGACTTGTTCGAGTTGCTGGCGATGAACTGATTGTTGCGCAGCGGCTCGCTGATCATGCCGGAGATTTCGTCGTAGAACAGCTTCACATCCAGCGCGATCCCTTGCTCGGCAAAGTAGCCGTTGTAGCCCAGCTCCCGGGAACGCATGTGCTCCTGATCGAGATCGCCGGGGCCACGGGTCTTGACGAAGTAGCGGGCACTGGACTGGCCGAAGGCGCCCGGCTTGAGGTTGGCGACCCGATAACTCCAGTTGATGTTGTTCTCGAACATGTCCGGCGAACGGACGGCCTCGGAGTACACCGCGCGCAAGCCGTGTCGCGGGTTGATCAGGTAATTGACTGCCACCCGCGGCGACACTGAGCGGCCGATCAGCCGGGAATCTTCGAACATGGCCCCGCCTTGCATCAGCCAGTGTTCGGTAGCGCGCCACTCGAACTGGCTGAACGCCCGCCAGGTCGTGTCATCGAGGGTGCCATTGAAGTAGGTCTCGGACTCTGCCCGGTCGTAACGATAGTTCAGGCCGCTGACCAGTCGCAGGCTATCGGACAGGCTCAGGGTGTCTTGCACTTCGAGGTCGTAGCGCGATTCGCGGGTGCTTTGGTCTATGTCGCCGCAGACAGTCTGGCTGGCGCCATTGCGCCATTGATCGAGAACCTGATTGGCCAGTGCCTGTTCGGCCGGCGAACCGGGCGGCGCACCACGGCCGGTGAAACGCGTGATATTGCGGGCCAGGCGTTCGGTGTAATTGGGGTTGAGTTGCCACAATTCGGTCAACTGCGGGCTGAATGAAATCTCCGCGTCACAGGCGCGCCAGGTTTGCTGGCGATCCCAATGTTGTGCAGTGCCCTGGATGTAAAGGCTGTGGTCAGGATTGATGTCCAGGTTCCAGCGCAAGGAGCCGGCGTAGTCCTTGGCCGTGACGTCGGAATCGTCGCCAGCGCGGATAATTCCCGGGAATACCGGTCGATAGGTATAAGGGCGCTGGTTGGTGCCGTCCTTGGCATTCAGTTGCCAATCGATACTCTGCCGTTCATTGAGCGTCTGGCTCACGGCGAGGTTGAAACGGTTGAGGCTGCGACTGTCGTGGTAGTCGGCGCCGGTACGGTCGATGTCGAATCCATCGTCCTGTTGGCCGGACAGCGACAGGCGCAGATCACCGTCCTTCCAGCCGATGCCCTGACTGGCATAAAAATCGTTGATGCCGCGCTGGCCTTGGGTGACTTTCAGGCGGGTCCCGTGGCTGTCGGCCGGCCGATGGGTGATGACGTTGACGACCGCCATCAGGGCATTGGCGCCGTAACTGACGGTGTTCGGGCCGCGAAAGACTTCGATGCGCTCGATGTCTTCCATGGCCACCGGAATATCGCTCCAGTCCACCGTGGCCAAACCGGCGCGATACACCGAGCGCCCATCGATCAGCACTTGCATGCGCCGTGCTTCGGTGGCATTGGTGCCGTGGTAGTTCACGGCCGCCTGATTGCCGCTGATGTTGCCGACCATCATGCCCGGCACCAGGCGCAGCAGTTCGCTGATGTCCCGGGCGCCGCTGGCGGTGATCAGCGCGCTGTCGATCACGGTCATGCTCCCCGGCACGGCGGCCGGCGATTGCTTCAGGCGCGTGGCCGTCAGCACTTGCGGCAACGGCTCGCTGTCGAGGAACAAATCGTCGCCCAGCACCGGCGAGCTGAAAATCAGCGCGAGGACCAGTGGCGAGTGTGGCGAAGGGGAACCCGGAGACACAGCACATCCCTGTTGGCGTTTGATGGCGCGCATGTTAACCGAGGCGCGCAAATTTTCCATTCGCGATGCCGGCATTTTCCTCGGATTTATGGGTCTTCTTGCTACCGGTGTCGCTATTTGACACGGGGACTGGCCGCGACCGGGCCGCTCCGTATAATGCCGACATTGCCACTGGTATGGATTAACGGATTGCATATGACTGATCAGCGCCCGATTGCGGTCCTGGGAGGCGGAAGTTTTGGTACCGCCGTGGCTAATTTGCTGGCCGAAAACGGACATCAGGTCCTTCAGTGGATGCGTGATCCCGAACAGGCCGAGGCCATTCGGGTCAATCGCGAGAACCCGCGTTACCTCAAGGGCATCAAAATTCTTCCCTCCGTGACGCCTGTCACCGATATACAGGCGACACTGGACGCCTGCGATCTGTGTTTCGTCGCGTTGCCTTCCAGCGCGCTGCGTTCGGTGCTGGTGCCGCACGCCGAGCGCTTGAGCGGCAAGATGCTCGTCAGCCTGACCAAAGGCATTGAAGCCCACACCTTCAAATTGATGAGCGAGATCCTTGAAGAAATCGCACCGCAAGCACGGATCGGTGTGCTGTCCGGGCCCAACCTGGCCCGTGAAATCGCCGAGCATGCGCTGACGGCCACTGTCGTTGCCAGTGAAGACGAAGCGCTGTGCCAGCAGGTTCAGGCCGCGCTGCACGGTCGCACCTTCCGCGTTTACGCCAGCGCCGACCGTTTTGGCGTGGAGTTGGGCGGGGCGCTGAAGAATGTGTACGCGATCATCGCCGGCATGGCAGTGGCGTTGGGCATGGGCGAAAACACCAAGAGCATGCTGATCACCCGGGCGCTGGCCGAGATGACCCGCTTCGCGGTGAACCAGGGCGCCAACCCGATGACATTCCTGGGCCTGGCGGGTGTAGGCGATTTGATCGTGACCTGTTCGTCGCCCAAGAGCCGTAATTATCAGGTCGGCTTCGCGCTCGGTCAGGGTTTGAGCCTGGAAGAAGCAGTCACCCGCCTGGGCGAAGTCGCCGAAGGGGTGAACACCCTCAAGGTGCTCAAGGCCAAGGCCCAGGACGTAGGCGTGTACATGCCGCTGGTCGCCGGGCTGCACGCGATTTTGTTCGAAGGGCGCACGCTTGAGCAGGTGATTGGCCTGTTGATGCGCGGCGAACCGAAAACCGACGTCGATTTCATTTCCACCAGCGGTTTCAACTGAGCCCTCTACTTAACAGGAACGGAGCGAGACATGAACGATCAAAAAGTAGAAGCCAAGTACGAATCCATCCTGCTGCGGGTACTGTGGATGATCGTCTTTGTGCTGGTCTGGCAGGTGGCGCAGTTCATCCTCGGCGTCGTCGTGCTGGTGCAGTTGATCTATCGTTTATTTTATGGCGCCCCGAGCGCCAGCCTGATGAACTTCGGCGACAGCCTGAGCCAGTTCCTGGCGCAGATCGGTCGTTTCGGCAGCTTCCACAGCGACCAGAAACCCTGGCCGTTCGCCGACTGGCCGACGCCGCGTACACCGGAAGGTGAAGCGCCGCACGTCGTGGCGCCTGCACCGCATCCGGCCCGAGATGAGGAACCCAAGCTATGAAACTCTGGGTATTACGTCATGGTGAAGCTGTACCGCACGGGTCCCGCCCCCACGATTCGGAGCGGGAGTTGACGGACCACGGTCGTGAGGAAGTGCTGCGCAGCGCCGAGCAGTTGATGGGGAAGCCGCTGACGGCGATCTATGCCAGCCCGTACCTGCGAGCGCAGGAGACCGCGCATCTGGTGCGCGAGGTTTTGGGGTTCGAGCCGGAGATCCGCACCGTCGAGTGGCTGACGCCGGACACCGAGCCGGACAAGGTCGCCGAGCAAATGGTGGCGGTGAGCGATGTACTGCTGGTCAGCCACAATCCGCTGGTGGGGAATCTGTTGAGCTACCTGCAGCATGGCGCGGGGCATCCGCCGGAGCGGGTCAGCACGGCCGCTCTGGCTGAGCTCGAAAGCAATGAGCTGCTTGTCGGGTCGATGCGCCTCAACAGTCTCAAGCGCCCCTAAAAGCAAAGATCGCAGCCTGCGGCAGCGCCTACAGGATGTACGCCATTCTTGTGCAGGAGCTGCCGCAGGCTGCGATCTTTTGATGCAAAAAAATCAACCAAGCACTTGCTTGGTTGACTACGCTTGCTCCAGACCAAAAAAACAGGAGCGAGTCATGTCTGCTGCTTTTCGTTTGCCACTGGACCTTTTCTACGAGCGTGAGGCGCGTCATCCGCGCCAGCGCTTTTTGGTCCAGCCTGTCGGAGGCGGCCAGGTCGAAACCCTGACTTGGGCGGATGTCGGTCATCAAGCCCGTTGTGCTGCGCATTGGTTGCGAGCGCGAGAGCTTCCGCAAGGCAGCCACATCGCCCTGATTTCAAAAAACTGCGCGCACTGGATCATTGCCGACCTGGCGATCTGGATGGCCGGGCATGTCTCGGTGCCGTTGTACCCCAACCTCACCGCCGAGACCGTTGCCCAGGTCCTCGAACACTCGGAAGCGGCGCTCGCCTTCATCGGCAAACTCGACGATTGGCCCGGCATGTCCCGCGGGGTCAATCCTGACCTGCCGACCATCAGCCTGCCGCTGCATCCGCCTGGCACATTCGATTTCAGCTGGGCCGACCTGCAAGGTAGCTCGCCGATCCAGGACGATCCAAAACCTGCCGCCGATCAACTCGCCACCATTATTTACACCTCCGGCACCACCGGCATGCCCAAAGGCGTGATGCACAGCTTCGGCAATCTGGGATTCGCCACCACCCGCGGCACCTCGTTGTTCGGCCTCAATGAGTCGGACCGGTTGCTGTCCTATCTGCCGCTGTGCCATGTGGCCGAGCGGATGTTTGTCGAACTGGCGTCGATCTATACCGGCCAGACCGTGTTCTTTGCCGAGAGTCTCGACACCTTTCTCACTGACCTGCAAAGGGCGCGGCCAACCGCGCTGTTTGGCGTGCCGCGCATCTGGACCAAGTTCCAGATGGGCGTGTACAGCAAGATCCCGGCAAAGCGCCTGGATTTCCTCCTTGGTCTGCCATTTATCGGTAAACGGGTGGGGCATAAAGTCCTCGCCGGGCTCGGGCTGGATGCCTTGCGCGTTGCGCTCTCGGGTGCTGCACCCGTGCCGCAGACCTTGCTGTTGTGGTATCGCAAGCTGGGCCTGGATGTGCTGGAGGTTTACGGCATGACCGAAAGCTGCGGTTATTCCCATATCGGTCTGCCGGGCCAGAACAAACCGGGCTGGATCGGCAAGCCGTGCCCGGAAGTCGAGGTGCGGATCGCCGAGACCGGGGAGGTCATGGTGCGCAGTGGCGCAACCATGCTCGGGTATTTCAAAGAACCGGAAAAAACCGCCGACACCATCACCGAGGACGGTTTTCTGCGCACCGGTGACAAGGGCGAAGAAGACGCCGAAGGCAACCTGCGCCTGACCGGGCGCCTGAAGGAAATCTTCAAGACCAGCAAGGGCAAATACGTGGCCCCGGCGCCGATTGAAAACCGGCTGGCGGTGCACTCGCGCATCGAGCAGGTCTGTGTGGTCGGGGATGGATTGAGTGCGCCGCTGGGCTTGTGCGTGCTATCGGCCGTCGGCCAGCAAGAAGCGCGGGCGGGCTTGCATTCCAGCCTGGAAAAACTCCTGGAAGAGGTCAATGGGGCGCTCGATAAACACGAACGCCTGCGGCGGCTTGTGGTGGTCAAGGACAGTTGGGCGGTAGAGAACGGCTTTCTCACGCCGACCCTGAAGATCAAGCGCAACGTGATCGAAGCTGCGTATGGCGAACGCTTTGCAGAATGGAGCGAGCACAGCGAAGCGGTGCTGTGGCAGGATTGATCCACGAACAAAACCAACAAGGAAAATCTGCGATGAGTCTGTGGCGTACCACTCCCAACATCGAGCAGTTGAACGCAATCCAGAAAAACACCATCGGCGAAGTGCTGGACATCCGTTTCGAAGCCTTCGACGAAGAGTCGCTGACGGCGAGCATGGTCATCGACCACCGCACTCACCAGCCTTACGGCTTGCTGCATGGCGGTGCCTCGGTGGTGCTGGCCGAATCGGTCGGTTCCATGGCGAGCTATCTGTGCATCGACGCCAGCAAGTTCTACTGCGTGGGCCTGGAAATCAATGCCAACCACTTGCGCGGCTTGCGCAGCGGGCGGGTGACGGCGGTAGCCAAACCGATCCACATTGGTCGCACGACACACGTTTGGGATATCCGTCTGACCAGTGACGAGGGCAAGGCCAGTTGTGTGTCGCGGTTGACAATGGCGGTGGTGCCGCTGGGTGAAAATCCACCAGCCCGTTGAAACCTGCGTTCCTCTGTAGGAGCGAGCTCGCTCGCGATGGTCGCTAACGATAACGCGGGTTACCGGGAAAACGCGGTGCGCTTGAGTTCATCGCGAGCCAGCTCGCTCTTACAGGGATCGGTATTCGCATGGCCGGACTGTCATCATTCCTGTCAGTTACGGTCATTGCTGCAGGACGCCGTCTTGCGGACAATCAACGCCTGTTCTCGCTCATGGATTTGCAGGTATGTCGCAACAGATATTTTTCGCCCACGCCAATGGTTTTCCATCGGGAACCTACGGCAAGTTGTTTGCGGCGCTGGCACCCGAGTTTCAGGTGACGCATCTGGAGCAGCACGCCCATGACCCGCGTTTCCCGGCGGACGACAACTGGTACAACCTGGTGGATGAGCTGATTCATCACCTGCAACAACAATCGGATCCGGTGTGGGGCGTTGGCCACTCCTTTGGCGGTGTCCTGCATTTGCATGCGGCATTGCGTTGTCCCGAGTTGTATCGCGGCGTGGTGATGCTCGATTCGCCGGTACTGACCCGCACCGATCAATGGGTCATTCGCGCGGCCAAGCGCTTTGGTTTCATCGATCGGCTGACACCGGCCGGGCGTACGCTGGGTCGTCGCGAGGAGTTTTCCGACCTGGAAAGCGCCCGTCACTATTTCGCCGGCAAAAACCTGTTTCGCAGCTTCGACCCGGAATGCTTCGACGCGTACCTGCAACACGGCTTGCATAAGGTCGGCGACAAGCTGCGCCTGCGTTTCGATCCGGCGACGGAAATCAGCATCTACCGCGGCGTGCCGCATACCAGTCCTGGCAGCACCCGCCAGTTGAAAGTGCCGTTGGCAGTGGTTCGCGGGCACACAAGCAAGGTGGTGATGCGCCACCACGCCAGTTCGGTCGGGCGGATGCCATTGGGTGAGTCCCTGTCCATGCCTGGCGGCCATATGTTCCCCCTCGAACGACCGCAGGACACCGCCGTGCTGCTCAAAGACCTGTTCGACCGCTGGGGCGGGCGCCAGCAGCAGGATTGCGCATGAGCCATGTCGTCGAAGAAGTCCGTCTGAGCCTGCCGCACATCGAGCTGGCGGCGCACTTGTTCGGCCCTGAAAACGGTTTACCGGTCATTGCCTTGCACGGCTGGCTGGACAACGCCAACAGCTTTGCCCGCCTGGCGCCCAAGCTCAAAGGCTTGCGCATCATTGCCCTGGACATGGCCGGTCACGGTCATTCCGGGCATCGACCCGCTGGGGCAGGCTATGCCATGTGGGACTACGCCCACGATGTACTGCAAGTCGCCGAACAACTTGGACTGAAGCGGTTTGCGTTGCTGGGGCACTCGATGGGTGCTATCGCGTCGTTGATCATCGCCGGTTCCTTGCCGGATCGCGTCACCCATCTGGCCTTGATCGACGGTCTTATTCCTCCTACTGACAATGCCGCCAATGCCGCCGAGCGCATGGGCATGGCCCTGCAAGCGCAACTGGACTTGCGGGAAAAACGCAAACCGGTGTACGACACGCTCGACCGTGCCATCGAAGCACGCATGAAAGGGCTGGTGGCGGTCAGTCGCGAAGCCGCCGAGCTGCTGGCGCAACGTGGACTGATGCCGGTGCCGGGCGGTTACACCTGGCGCACCGACAATCGTCTCACGCTGCCATCACCGCTGCGTCTTACAACAGAACAGGCGATGGCCTTCGTCCAGCGGATCAATTGCCCTGCAAAACTGGTGGTTGCTGCCGACGGCATGCTCGCCAAACACCCTGAGTTGCTGGAGCGTCTACCCTTTAGCCGGGAACAGCTGCCAGGCGGCCACCATTTGCACCTGAATGACGAGTCCGGTGCCGATCTTGTCGCAGACTGTTTCAATCGGTTCTTCGCCATTCCTTGACTTGCGCCGGGCAACTGTCGAGGCTTGGCGGGTTGAAAAGGGAGACAACCATGATAGATCTCTACACCGCTGCGACCCCGAATGGCCACAAGGTCTCTATCGTGCTCGAGGAACTCGGCGTGCCCTACTCGGTGCATGCCTTGAGTTTCGACAAAAAGGAACAGAAGTCACCGGACTTCCTCAAGATCAACCCCAATGGCCGGATTCCGGCGATTGTCGACCGCGCCAATGGCGATTTCGCCGTGTTCGAGTCCGGCGCAATCCTGATTTACCTCGCTGAAATGACCGGCAAACTGCTGCCCGCCGACCCCAAGGGGCGCTCGCTGGTGTTGCAGTGGCTGATGTTCCAGATGGGCGGAATCGGACCCATGCAAGGGCAGGCCAATGTGTTCTTCCGCTATTTCCCGGAAAAACTCCAGGGCGCCATCGACCGCTATCAACACGAAACCCGGCGCCTCTACGAAGTGCTCGATACACGCCTGCAATCCGTTGAGTTCCTGGCCGGTGAATACAGCATCGCCGACATCGCAACGTTTCCATGGGTGCGCGGCTACGAGTGGTCGGGCGTCTCGGTGGATGGGCTGACGGCGTTGCAACGCTGGATGGCGACCCTGGAGGCGCGTCCGGCGGTACAACGTGGCTTGCAGGTGCCACAGCGCGCCGATGAAGCGAGCGTCATCAAGGGTGCCCAGGCCATGCTGATCCGATGAGTCTATTCATGCGTTCAATCAATCTGCTGGCGCTGTGCTGTTTCAGTCCTTTGTTGTTTGCCGCCGATGTACCGGGCAGTCAGGACCTGCCGATCGTGCCGCGTATGGCCGACGCCCAGATCGTCGACTATCGCCCCTCGGTTGAGCTGGAGCGGATCTACCCCTTGGGCTCGATTCGTAAAATCAGCGGTCAGTTGCGTTTCGACGGTCAGGTCAGTGCCCGTGGGCGGGCCACTTCGGTGACCTATGAATTGCCGCCGGAACATTCTTCCATCGACGCCTTCACCGCCGCCCGCGAAGCCTTGCAGAAGCAGGACGCGCAATTGCTGTTCTGGTGTCAGGCCCGTGATTGCGGTGAAAGCAGCCTGTGGGCCAATGAAGTCTTCGGCAACGCCAAGTTATATGGCGCCGATGATCAGCAAGCCTATTTGCTGTTGCGCCTTGCAGCACCCCAGGACAACACGCTGGTGGCGCTTTACAGCATCACCCGTGGCAATCGCAAAGCCTACCTGCATGTCGAACAGTTCGACGCCTCCGCGCCGCTGGGCGATTTGCTGCCGACGTCTGCGACCTTGCTGCGTGAGCTCAAGAGCACTGGCGAACTCGATTTCCCGAAACTGATCGACGCGCCTGACGAAACCTGGCTGCGCCTGATTTCCCGGGGCCTGAACCTCGACACCACGCTGCGGGTCAGTATTTCCGGGGCCAATGCCGAGGCCTGGCGCCAGGCGTTGATCACTCAAGGTGTGAGGACCGCCAGGATGGAAACCGGCAGCGTTGAAGGCTCTGGCCTGCACATCGAACTATTGCGGTAGGCTTCACCGGGTGAACGTGGGCGCCACGTTCGCCTACTCTTTTGCTGACAGTTTTTTCGGGATTCAAAATGCTCAATAACGATCGCCTGTTGGTGCAGATCCTGCTCGTTGCGCTGTTTGGCGCGAGTTTATGGGTGATGGCGCCGTTTTGGTCGGCGTTGTTCTGGGGCGCGGTGCTGGCGTTTGCCAGTTGGCCGCTGATGCGATTGCTGACTCGCTGGCTCAACGGCCGTGAGTCGCTGGCGGCGGCACTGTTGACCGTGGGCTGGATGGTGCTGGTGGCGGCGCCGCTGGTTTGGCTGGGGTTCAACCTGGCGGACCATGTGCGTGATGCCACGGTGTTCATCAAAGACGCGCAACTCGAAGGTTTGCCCGAAGCGCCGGCCTGGCTGGGCGCAATTCCGTTGGTGGGCGAGCGACTGGTCGGGATCTGGAACAGCATCGACCAGCAGGGCGCGGCAATGATGGTGAGCCTCAAACCGTACCTGGGGCAGGTCGGCAATTGGTTCCTGGCGCGCAGTGCGCAGATCGGCGGCGGGATTCTCGAGCTGACCCTGAGCATCGTTTTCGTCTTCTTTTTCTATCGCGACGGGCCGCGACTGGCGGTATTTGTGCACAGCCTGCTGGAGCGGCTGATCGGCCAGCGTGCCACTTACTACATTGAATTGGTGGCGGGCACGGTACAGCGAGTGGTCAACGGCGTGATCGGCACGGCAGCGGCCCAGGCCATCCTGGCATTGATCGGGTTCCTGATTGCTGGAGTGCCGGGGGCGCTGGTGCTCGGTATCGCGACTTTCCTGCTCAGCCTGATCCCGATGGGGCCACCGCTGGTGTGGATTCCCGCCACGGCCTGGCTGGCCTGGAAAGGTGAATATGGAATGGCCATGTTTCTCGGGGCCTGGGGCATGTTCATCATCAGTGGCGTCGACAACGTGCTCAAACCGTACCTGATCAGCCGTGGCGGTAATCTGCCGCTGGTCATTGTGCTGCTGGGGGTGTTTGGCGGTTTGATTGCCTTTGGCTTCATCGGCCTGTTCATCGGGCCTACGTTGCTGGCGGTGGCTTACAGCCTGTTGACCGACTGGAGCAAGACTCAGGCGCGGGTTGAAGATCGTCGGCCCTGAGGTTTTTTGCGCCGGGAGCTAGTCTTTCCTGTAATGCTGCGACGATTTACCGATCATCGGGTCCCGCAGCGACGCTGGTTCCGCTACAATGCGCGCCGATTTCGACTTGCCTGAGAGCCCACTCATGTCCGCCTGCCAGACTCCTATCATCGTCGCCCTGGATTTCCCTACCCGTGACGCCGCACTGAAGCTGGCCGATCAGTTGGACCCGAAGCTGTGCCGGGTCAAAGTCGGTAAAGAACTGTTCACCAGCTGCGCCTCGGAAATCGTCGGCACCCTGCGCGACAAGGGTTTCGAAGTGTTCCTGGACCTCAAGTTCCACGACATCCCGAACACCACCGCCATGGCCGTCAAGGCTGCTGCGGAAATGGGCGTATGGATGGTCAACGTGCATTGCTCCGGTGGCCTGCGCATGATGGCCGCGTGCCGTGAAGTGCTGGACAAGCGCAGCGGCCCGCAGCCACTGCTGATCGGCGTGACCGTGCTGACCAGCATGGAGCGTGAGGATCTGGCGGGTATCGGTCTGGATATCGAGCCGCAGGAGCAGGTGCTGCGTCTGGCTGCGCTGGCGGAAAAAGCCGGGATGGACGGTCTGGTGTGCTCGGCCCTGGAAGCCCAGGCCCTGAAAACGGCGCACCCGTCGCTGCAACTGGTGACCCCGGGGATTCGTCCTGCGGGCAGCGCCCAGGACGATCAACGCCGCATCCTGACGCCGCGTCAGGCACTGGATGCCGGCTCGGACTATCTGGTGATCGGCCGTCCGATCAGCCAGGCGGCGGATCCGGCCAAGGCGCTGGCATCGGTCGTGGCCGAACTGGCGTAAACATCCAGCCTGTAGGAGCCGGCTTGCCGGCGATCGCATCACCACGGTTTACCTGTGTAATCGCGGTGATGCGATCGCTGGCAAGCCAGCTCCTACAAGGGCAACGTTAAACCTTCAACACCAACTTCCCGAAATTCTCCCCGCTGAATAACTTCATCAGCGTCTCCGGGAACGTCTCCAGTCCTTCGACAATGTCTTCCTTGCTCTTGAGCTGCCCCTTGGCCATCCAGCCGGCCATTTCCTGCCCTGCGGCAGCGAACTGGGCGGCGTAGTCCATGACCACAAAACCTTCCATGCGCGCGCGGTTGACCAGCAGCGACAGGTAGTTGGCCGGGCCTTTGACCGCTTCCTTGTTGTTGTACTGGCTGATGGCGCCGCAAATCACCACCCGCGCTTTCATGTTCAGACGGCTCAACACGGCGTCGAGAATGTCGCCACCGACGTTGTCGAAATACACGTCCACACCTTTCGGGCACTCGCGCTTAAGGCCGGCGATCACATCTTCATTCTTGTAATCGATAACCCCGTCGAACCCCAATTCATCGATGAGGAACTTGCACTTGTCCGCGCCACCGGCGATGCCGACAACCCGGCATCCTTTGATCTTGGCGATTTGCCCGGCAATGCTGCCCACTGCACCCGCTGCGCCCGACAACACCACCGTGTCACCGGCCTTCGGAGCGCCCACGTCGAGCAGGGCGAAGTACGCCGTCATCCCGGTCATGCCCAGCGCGGACAAGTAACGCGGCAGCGGCGCCAGGTTGGGATCGACCTTGTAGAAGCCTCGCGGCTCACCGAGGAAGTAGTCCTGCACGCCAAGGGCGCCATTGACGTAGTCCCCGACCGCGAAGCCTGGATTATTCGAGGCAACGACTTTGCCTACACCCAATGCGCGCATGACTTCGCCAAGACCGACCGGCGGAATGTAGGACTTGCCTTCGTTCATCCAGCCGCGCATCGCCGGATCAAGCGACAGGTATTCGTTTTTGACCAGGATCTGACCCGCCGCCGGTTCGCCGACCGGTACTTCCTGATAAGTGAATGTCTCGCGGGTCGCCGCGCCTACCGGACGTTTGGCGAGCAGGAATTGACGGTTGGTCTGGGAAGTCATGACAGGCACTCAAGATGAATGAAGCCTTGTTGATAGCTGCTTAGCGTCGCGGCTGCAAGTCTGGCTGATGTGGCGAATACACGCCGATCCAGTGTGGTGATGGAGCTGCCGGCAGGTCCATCACTGCAACTCATGGGCGTCCAACCGGCCTTTTGATAGTGCTGCCGCGCCCAAGGTCCCTGTGCCTAGACTGGGGGCACGTAACTTCCCGCATTCTTCTCTTCCGAGGGCATAACAATGAGCATGACGTTTTCCGGTCAGGTGGCAGTGGTGACAGGTGCAGCGGCCGGCATTGGTCGCGCAACCGCCCAGGCATTTGCCGCCGAAGGCCTGAAGGTGGTGGTGGCCGATATGGACACGGCGGGCGGTGAGGGCACAGTAGCGCTGATTCGTACGGCGGGCGGCGAAGCGACCTTCGTGCGCTGCAATGTGACGCTGGAAAACGACGTGAAAAACCTGATGGAGGAGGTGATCAACACTTACGGGCGCCTCGACTATGCCTTCAACAATGCCGGCATCGAGATCGAAAAAGGCAAACTGGCCGAAGGCACCGTCGACGAGTTCGACGCGATCATGGGCGTCAATGTCAAAGGCGTCTGGCTGTGCATGAAGTACCAGTTGCCATTGCTGCTGGTCCAGGGCGGCGGTGCGATCGTCAACACTGCCTCGGTCGCCGGCCTGGGGGCGGCGCCAAAAATGAGCATCTACGCGGCGTCCAAGCATGCGGTGATCGGCCTGACCAAATCGGCCGCCATCGAATACGCCAAGAAAAAGATCCGGGTCAACGCGGTGTGCCCGGCAGTCATCGATACCGACATGTTCCGTCGCGCCTATGAAGCCGACCCGAAAAAGGGCGAGTTCGCCAATGCCATGCATCCGGTGGGTCGCATCGGCAAGGTCGAGGAAATTGCCAGCGCGGTGCTGTACCTGTGCAGCGATGGCGCGGCCTTCACCACCGGGCATTCGTTGGCGGTAGACGGTGGCGTGACAGCGTTCTGACCCACGCCTGTATGACATGACCTGTGGCGAGGGAGCTTGCTCCCGCTGGACTGCGTAGCAGTCCCATCTCGTTTGGCAAAGAGGTGGGGCCGCTTCGCGACCCAGCGGGAGCAAGCTCCCTCGCCACGTTTTTTTTGCTCGATCCAACATTTTTTTGAGTTGTAGCATCACGCCAACAGGCGACCGGAGAATGTGTTTCAAACGGTAAGAATTGCAAGTTTTGACGGTGTTCTCGCACATCCCGTCGAGCGTTCCTGTGATTAACTGTTTTTCGCAAAACGGACAGGAGTTTGCTAGCTCATGGAGTTGAGAATCGATCGACAGGCATTGGTGCCGGTCGTACAGCAAATCGTC
The DNA here is from genome assembly GCF_900187615.1 of Pseudomonas sp. Irchel s3f7. GTDB lineage: Bacteria > Pseudomonadota > Gammaproteobacteria > Pseudomonadales > Pseudomonadaceae > Aquipseudomonas. The sequence continues at coordinate 61,000 of NZ_FYDO01000003.1, forward strand.
GATGCGCTGGCCTGCTGGCTTCGCTCCAGCGCAGTAGCCCCCGGCGTACGCTTGCCTTCGGTACGGCACATCGCGCGGATCAATCTGCTCAGTCAATCGACGGTTTCCGAGGCCTGCGACCGTTTGGTCGCGCAGGGTCTGCTGCTGTCACGTCATCGGGGCGGCTATTGGGTTGCTGATCCGGCAGCATCCGCGAAGGAGGGTGAAATCCTCCTTCAGGGTTCAAGCCGGAGTGAGGAGTTGAGGCTGGGTTGCGGCGGCTTGCCCGAGAGTTGGCGCGAGACGGATGACCTGAGTTACGCGATCCGCCGGGTCAGCCGCACCGACATGGCGGCTCTGTTCAGCTACGGCACGCCGCTGGGCCTGCCAGCGTTGCGTCAACAGATCCTCAAACGTCTCAAAAGCCTGGGTATTACGACGCAAGAGAATCAAATCGTGACCACGACGGGAGCCAGTCAAGGGCTTGACCTGATTGTACGAACGCTGTTCCAGTCCGGTGATTGTGTCGTGGTTGAAAGCCCTGGTGATCCCTTGCTCTTCGACCTGCTCAAACTGCACGGTATCGGCATGATTGAAGTGCCACGAACCCCGCGAGGGCCGGACATCGAAGTCCTTGAAGCGTTGTTGCTCAAGCACCGGCCGCGCGGGTTGTTCATCAACAGCTTCCATCACAACCCGACCGGCAGCAGCCTTGCGCCCATGATGGCGCGGCAGGTTGTGCAACTGGCCAGCACCCATGGCGTTCTGCTGATCGAAGACGACGTCTATGCAGATTTGCACACCGGGCCAGGCACGCGGTTGGCGGCACTGGATGACAACGTGATCTACGTCGGCAGCTATTCCAAGACCCTCAGCAGTTCCTTGCGGGTCGGTTTCGTGGTGGCCAGTGGCGAAGTGATTTCGCGTCTGGCCGAGGTCAAGATGATCAGCAGCATGGGCGCCTCGCTATTTTGTGAATCGGTGTTGGCGTCTCTGTTGGCCAGTGGTGCCTATCGAGGCCTGGTGCAGCGCCAGGCACAACGGTTGAGCAGCAACAGGCTGGCGGCATTACAGCTGCTTGAAGATGCCGACTGGGAGGTTTTCGCAAAACCGGCGGGGGGGTTGTACATTTGGGCGCGCTCACGAATGTCAGACCTTGATCAGGTCCAGGCGCAGGCACGGCGCTTTGGCGTGCAGCTATCTTCAAACACTGCGTTCAGCCCTGCCGGCAAACCCTGTGGCTGGCAGCGCATCAACGTGGCGTATGCCTGCGATCCTCGGGCCCGGGCGTTCTTCCAGGCCACGGCTGCGGATCGACCTCAAGCGTTCTGAAAACGACGTTGGCGTAGCTTTTTGCCATTATTCAGGCGCCAGCGTCTTGTGTTGCTACAAGCCCGTTGAGAGTCTTCGTCCACAGACTATGGCAGGGGATCAAGTGCAATGAATTCGGCCGTGCAGGGACGTTTTGCCAACCTCGGTATGGCGAAGAAACTGGGTACAGGTTTTCTGCTTGTGCTGTTGTTGACCGCCTTGGTGGCAGGCATTGGGGTCTGGTCTCTGCAAACCATCAGCCAGCGCTTCGACGGGTTGAAACAGATGTCGTCGCTCAACAGTGGTTTGCTCAAGGTGCGGCTGCTGGAGCAGGAATATGCCTTGCACGCAAACCCGAAAACCGTCGATGCCTTGCACGAGGGCGTTGACGGTCTGATCGCCCTGGCCAATCAGCTCAAGTCTGAGTCTGCGGCCAACGTGCCGGTGATGAATGACGTCGAACAGTCCCTGGGTGCATACCGCAAGGCGTTTGACGAATTTGTCTCACTCAGTCAAGCCAAGGACCTTGCGCTGGAAATGGCCAGTTGGTCGGTCTCCAGTGTGGCCAACAATCTTGACGTGTTGCAGGCCGGGCTCGCCGATGATGGTGCCTATGCCTTGAAGGATTCCGAAGGCAAGGACGGTGCGCAATTCATCGAGCAAGCCAGTCAGGTCAGTCAGGTGTCGCGGTTGATGCTGCAGGCCATGAACGAAGCGCGCGTACGCCTGGACCAGAGCCGCAAGGGTGATGACAGCGCCGGGCAGGGCAAAATCGAACAGGCCAGTCAGGCGCTGATCCAGGCTGAGCAGCTCAAAACCATGGTCAAGGACGAAGGCTATCAGACCGTCCTTAACGAGGTGACGGGCCATATCGCCAGCTTCAGCGACAAACTTGCCGAGTACACCGGCCTGCTGGAGCAGGAAAAAACCGTCTACCAGCAACTGCACCAGCGCGCAGGTCAAGTGGTTGAACGGGTGGATCAGGCTTACGTGGCCGAAGACCGGTCGATGCAGGCCGAACTGGAAAAGAACTCGCTTCTGATCATCGGCTCTTCTGCGTTGGCATTGTTGGTCGGATTCATTGCCGCGTGGCTGATTACCCGCTTGATCGTGGCGCCGTTGCGCAGTGTGATCCACGTCGCACAGCAGATTGCTGCGGGGGATTTGAGTACGACGGTTGAGGTGACACGCCGTGACGAAATAGGCCAGTTGATGAAGGCGATGCAGCAAATGGGCGCAGGGCTCAGCCAGATCGTCAGCGGTTTGCAGTCAGGCATCGAGCAGTTGTCGACTTCCGCTCAATCACTGTCGGCGGTGACGGAGCAAACCAACCTCGAAGTCAGCAGCCAAAAGGAAGAAACCGAACAGGTTGCCACGGCGATGAATCAAATGACCGCCACCGTGCACGACGTCGCACGCAATGCGGAAGAGGCCGCCCGAGCCGCGCAGACAGCGGATGGCAAAGTTGAAAGCGGTCAGCAGGTGGTGCGTCAGAGCATGGCGCGGATCGAACAGTTGGCGGACTCTGCAACGTCGGCCAGTTCAAGTATCGAAAGCCTGAGTGCACAAATCCAGAACATCGGCGCGGTGTTGGGTGTAATCAAAAGCGTCGCCGAACAAACCAACCTGTTGGCGTTGAACGCGGCGATCGAGGCCGCCCGTGCCGGTGAGCAGGGCAGAGGGTTTGCGGTGGTGGCCGACGAAGTGCGTGCCCTGGCCAAGCGGACCCAGCAATCAACCGAGGAAATCGAGCGCTTGGTCAGCGCTTTGCGTTCGGCAGCGCAGTCGTCGGTGCAGCAGATTCAGAACAGTGGCGAGTTGGTGAAACTGGCGGTGAGCGATGCATTGCAGACCGAGAGTGCGCTGGGGAGCATCGCGGCGGCGGTGTCGTTGATCCAGCAGATGAACCAGCAGATTGCGGCGGCTGCCGAAGAGCAGAGCTCGGTGGCGGAGGAGATCAATCGCAGTGTTACCAGCATTCGCGCCAGTGCGGATCAATCATCGTTGGCGATGCAGGGGAACGCAGCGTCCAGTATTCAGTTGGCGCAGCTGGGCGTTGAGTTGAAGGGGATGGTGGGGCATTTCAGGCTTTAAGGCGTCCACTCCTGTAGGAGCGAGCGTGCTCGCGATGGTCGTTAACGATAACGCGTGTTTACTGGCTAAACGCAGCGTTCTTGAGTCCATCGCGAGCAAGCTCGCTCCTACACGTGTTGCACTCGATGATCAGTCGTAGATCACTTTCTTTTTCCAGTCCGCATCGGCTTCAACGTCTTTGAGGCCTTCAGTCAACTGGTTGACTTCGCCTTCTACCGGCGCGATGCGATCCATGACCTGATCGTTGGCGCGAACCAGGAGTTTTTCCAGGTACGCCAGCTGTTCGGCATAAACCTGTGGATCCTGCTGTTTGCGCAAGTACTGCACGCCGCGCTCGAATGCCAGGCGTGCCTGGCCGGGCTGATTTTGTTGCAGGGAATGCTGGCCGAGATTGTTGAAGAACTCGATGTGCAGCAGCACCAGGATGTGGCGCACTTCGCGGATCCAGCGCTTGGCTTCGTTGGGCGGCAGGAAGCCGTCCTGGGCGGCGCGGGTAATCTGGCCGTGCAACGCTTCCAGCAGAAAGCGCACGTCCTTGGCCTTGGCTTCGGTCTGGATAGGGGCTGGCGGGTTGTTGACCGGGATGGATTCACCTTGGCCGACCAGAGTCTCCAGTTCGGTAATCCGGGCCTTGAGGTTGGCGCTGGATTTTTCCAGATTGAGCAGGCGTTGGCAGACGTTCAGTTCCAGGCGAGTCACCAGCAGTTTAAGTGCAGGAGTCATCAACTGGCCGGGGAAGGTCTCGGTGATTTCGCCGCAGCGACGCAGGCGATCATTGAGTTCAACCTTGGTACGGGCCTTTTCCAGCTTGTTGTTTTCCACCACATGGTTCATGTAGCCAATGGCAATCAACAAAGCGATCCCGGCTACAACCAGCAGGGTGATCATGAGTGGTGTCACCGGTAAGACCTCTTATATAGGGTTTGCGTGCGAGTGTAGTGGCTGGGCATTTGAGCGCATAGGTCCGCACGACGGGTGAATCGGACAGGCTTGTGACTATATCGGCCGCAGTCTCGCTTCTATAAATGATGGCACCTGAGAAGCCGGTTGCCATCATTGAATGGACTATAGCCTCTTGATGGATGCCAGAATATAGGCGTCAAACGTCGGGCAGCCCAAAATCCTCGAAGGCGCCCAAAAGCAGGGCGAAGTCATTGATTTAAATAAATTTATATCTGGGGGTTGACGACTTCTCAATCCATCCATAGAATGCGCGCCACTTGCAGCGTAAAGCACACAGCGAAACGCGGCAGGGAGTGAATGTTGTACGTGTGTCCCCTTCGTCTAGTGGCCTAGGACACCGCCCTTTCACGGCGGTAACAGGGGTTCGAGTCCCCTAGGGGACGCCATTGCGGGAATAGCTCAGTTGGTAGAGCACGACCTTGCCAAGGTCGGGGTCGCGAGTTCGAGTCTCGTTTCCCGCTCCAATTTTAAACAGCGTTGCTTTCGGGCAGGGCTGAGTGAAACCAGAACCAAGTCTTCGGATGCGGCTCTGGGCACCGAAACACACACCATGTGTTCCGGGCAGCGTGTCCCCTTCGTCTAGTGGCCTAGGACACCGCCCTTTCACGGCGGTAACAGGGGTTCGAGTCCCCTAGGGGACGCCATTTGCGGGAATAGCTCAGTTGGTAGAGCACGACCTTGCCAAGGTCGGGGTCGCGAGTTCGAGTCTCGTTTCCCGCTCCATATTTAACGAAAACGCCGCTCATTGAGCGGCGTTTTTGTGTGCGCGTAAAAAACAAATCAATTGCTGAGGCTTTGCACCAGGCTTTCGAGCGCTTCCGTGGTTTTTTCATCCTGCATCAGTTGCGCATTGGCCGTCGCCCGGAGTTGACGTGCCAAGCGGTATTCGCTGGGCGTGCAGTTTGCGAACTGTTTGAAAGCACGAGCGAAGTAGGAAGGATCCTTGAAACCGGCCTCATAGCCGATGCTGGTGATAGGCATCTGGCTGTTGTCGAGCAGTTCTTTGGCGAAGTTCATGCGCTTGTTCAAGATGTAATCCGTGAAACCCAGTCCATTGGATTCCTTGAACAGGCGACTGAAGCGAAATGTCGTCATGCCGCAGCGCTGTGCCAGGTCCCGTTGATCGATGCTGTCTCGAAAATGCTGTTCGATGTACAGCATGACGCTGTTCAGCGCCTGGTGTTTTTGGTGCCCTGAGGTCAGCCGGATACTGTCCGGCAGGGTCGGGGAGTGGTCGATCTGTGATGTCTTGCCCAGGCCTTTGAAATTTCGGCGCAGCTCGCAGAGCTGCAGCACCGCCGACAGGTAGCGCTTCTTCTCGCTGTCCGAGAGCGGCAGCACCATGTATTCCCAGACGCTGGAACGCATGGCCCACACAGCCAGTTCCTCTGAATGTTGCACGGTAAACATGGTGATCGGGATGGTGGGGGTGGTGCGTTTGATCTCCAGCAATTGCCTCAACCCTGCGGTGTCGGGGCGATCAAAATGGATGCAGATCATGTCTGCGTGTTCCGCGATGGGTAACACGAAGTTTTTCGCCAATTTGCAGTCGCACGTACTGTCGAACTGCGTGAGGAGTTCTTGGGTGGACCGATCATGAGTCAGATCGAACCATAGTAACGAAGGCCTTCTGGTCAAATTGGACGTCATGTCTTTACTCTAGAGTTCTTAATGCCTCTCTTGAATACGGAGTATTGAGCAATGTGCTATCACGCTAAAGATTAAATCCTGATAAGTGATACGGTCTTTAGTTTCGTTCGTTCTATGTAATGCCTGTAAGGCGGTTCCGAGCGCGTTTTTGGTGATGTGTTGTTAACAAACCGCTGGTCGCTTGTGAATCAATGACAATTGCGTTCACGTTTCAATGCCTTGTTTATCCCCCGGTTCCCCCCCGTTACTCCTGCAAGGCCAATCCCCTCTGGTTGGTCACCCCGCAAAAAAATCCTAACGATGTGCAAAATCCTCCTAACGCCCATGCCTTGTCCCTGACTAGGGTTGCATCAGGCAGCGCAAAACGTACTGCCTCAGAAAAAACAACTTTCTAGTGAGGTGGGCAAAATGATCATGCAAACAATCAAGGCTTCGGTAGTGAAGTTCGTCAAAGACGAAGACGGCCTGACCATTGTGGAATACGCGGTGGCGGGTGGGTTGATTACAGCGCTTGTCGTTGGATTGTTCACGACCCTTGGAACGCAGGTTCAGACCAAAATGCAAGCGCTGTGCACCGGTCTCAAAGGTAGCGCTTGCTGACAACTCCCGCTGGGGGACGCGTCGATGTCCATGGGGCGGCCGGTTGCCACTATTTCTGATAGGGCGCCGGCACCTTTCTTAATGAACATTGCGTTGTTCCTGTCAATTTGTTTAGAGCGCGCAAATCCTGTGCCGCCCAAGGCCGCCAGATAGCGACATTGCGTGCTGACGATTAATACCTGAAGGGAGACATGCCATGTCTACGGAACTGGTATCGATGGTTTTACTGACAGGACTTTTGGGCGTGGCGGTGGTGAGCGATCTGCTTCACCACCGTATTCCCAACATACTTGTCCTGTTGGGCCTTGCCTTGGGATTGATCGGTCAAATGTATTCAGGTGGTCTCAGCGGATTGGGTGACAGTCTGCTGGGTATCTTGATCTGTTTTGCGCTGTTTCTGCCGATGTACGCCTTCGGTGGCATGGCGGCCGGTGACGTCAAGTTGATGGCCATGGTCGGCAGTTTTCTACCGGTCCATTACGCATTGTGGGCTGCAATGTTCAGCCTGATAGCCGGTGGTGTCTGCGGTGTTTTGATCGTGCTGGTTCGCGGTCAACTACGTCAGACCTTTGGGCGCTATTGGCTGATTTTAAGGGCTCAGGCTTATCTGGCGCCCACTTCAGACGAAGTAGCCGGCAAGCCTTTCCCCTATTCGATTGCAATCTTGATCGGCACTTTGAACAGCATCTACTGGCAACTCAATGTCAGTGGATTCGGAGGTTAGACATGCACGTCATCAACGATAGTGATGCCTACCCCAGCAATCGGAACGCGGTGCAACGCCTAGCCCCGCAGCCCTGCACTATCCGAGAAACCGGTCTGACCGACAGTTTTCTCGGTGAGTTGGTGTGCAAGCATTTGTTTGATGCCGGTGTACTGGACATGTCGCGGTTGGTGGACCGCCTGGCGTTGACCGGCGCGGTACTCGAGGAGGTCCTGGCGTTTTTGCGCAAGGATGGCCGTATTGAAGTGCTTGGTCAGGTGAGTCAAACGGGCGGGCAGTCATTGCGTTATGGCCTGACCGAACGCGGACGCAGTGCCGCCCGCGATGCCCTGTCTCGCAGTGGCTACATCGGCGCGGCACCCTTCCCGGTGAGTACCTACCGCTCCCTGATCAAGCTACAGACCATTCACCATGGTCGCATCAACGCCAACGATATGCGCAATGCCCTTGCTGGCGTGGTGCTCACGGAGGAGATGCTCGACCAGTTGGGTGTGGCGATGAACTCCGGGCGCGCAATCATGATTTATGGCCCCGCGGGTACCGGCAAGACCTATGTCAGCAGTCGGTTGATCCGCCTGTTCGCCGAGGCCATCTGGGTGCCTCATGCCATCGTCATCAACGAGTCGGTGATCGAGATCTATGACCCGCAGGTGCATCAGCGGCTCGATGACAACGCTCAGCAGAACAATCTGATGCTCAACGAAGGGATCGACCGTCGACTGCTGTGCTGCAAACGCCCGATCGTCATCACGGGCGGTGAGTTGACCATGGAGCAACTGGACGTTCGTTTTGACCCCTCCACCCGTCAATACCAGGCCGCCCTACAGCTCAAAGCGAGCAATGGCCTGTTCATCATTGACGACATGGGGCGCCAGCGCATGGCCCCCGCTGAGCTGTTGAATCGCTGGATCGTTCCGATGGAAGAGAAACGCGATTTCCTCAACCTGGGTGGCGGTCGGCATTGCGAGCTGCCGTTCGATCTGGTCCTGGTGTTTTCCACCAACCTCAATCCCCTGGAACTGGCCGATGAGGCCTTCCTTCGCCGGATTGGCTACAAGGTTCAGTTCGGTTACCTGAAGCCCGAGGAGTACGAAAAGATCTGGCGTCAGGAAAGCGAGCGGCTGGGCATTTCCTACGACCCGCTGCTGGTGCGTTATGTGCTGCAAAGGCTTTATGCATATGAAGGCATGCCGCTGGTGCCCTGCCATCCCCGCGATCTCCTGAACATGGCGCTCGATCGTCAGCGTTATATGGGCGGTTCCGGATCACTGTCACCGAAAGAGTTGGAATGGGCCTGGAACAACTACTTCGTCCAGCTCAACTTTCTTTGATACGGAGATACTGACATGAGCTCTCGTACTCTTACCCTGATAGGCGTTTCTCTGGTCATGGGCCTTGGGGCAGCATGGATGGCCGACTCCTGGCTGAGCGCGCGGCTCAACGCCAGCCCGGATGACCACCTTCGAAGCGTGGTGGTCGCCACGGTGGAGATTCCCTTCGGGCAGATGGTCGAGGCCCACCAGGTCACGACCGTACGCATGCCGATGGATACGATCCCGAACGATGCCTTTGACTCAACCGAAAAAGCTGTGGGCAAGATCGCAACGTTCGACATTCTCAGTGGCGACATTGTGCGGGGGGCACGTCTGAGCGAGCACTTGGGGGGCAGCACCCTGGCCTCATTGATTGCCCCTGACAAACGCGCCATATCGGTACGAGTGGACGATGTGGTCGGCGTGGGTGGATTCCTGCTGCCGGGTAACCGGGTGGATGTACTGGCGACCAAAACCACGGGTGCCGGCAGTAACAGCGCGACCTCAAGGACGATCCTCGAGAATTTGCGTGTGTTGGCGGTAGACCAGACTGCTGGCACCGACAAAACCCAACCGGTGGTGGTGCGTGCAGTGACGCTTGAAATGTCGGTCGCTGAAGCTGAAGCCCTGGTCACGGCACAGACAGAAGGCAAGTTACAACTGGCACTGCGTAACCCCCTGAACCTTGAGAAAAAAGCTGACGTCATAGCGCCGGTTGCGCCGGTTGCGCCAGCCATTGCTATGGCCGCCGTCGAGGCGCCAAAACGCGTGATGCAGCGCAGCAATGGTGAGAGTGGCGGGGGCATTACTGTTATTCGCGGGGCCGAAGCCAATGTAGTCAAAATTCGCTGACAGAGCGCAACAGGTGCCCGGGCACCCCGGTATTGGCGGAGCCAGTCCGGATCCGTATCGGCAATCGAGGGCTTGATGATGAATCTTCGTATTCAGCGGCCGTTCACTTCGACGCCAAGGCGCCAGGAAGGATCGGTGAGTGTATTGATGGTGATCGCGTTGGTGGTGATGGCCATGATGGCTGCGTTGGCTTTGGACGGCGGGCATATGATGCTGAACAAAACGCGTCTGCAGAATGCGGTGGACGCCGCCGCCCTGAGTGGCGCCAAAACCTTGAGCCAAGTGACGGGTGGCATCAACAGTGCCAGCTCGACGCGTACCGCCTCGCTCAATACGCTGATTCAAAATGCCAATGCCACGGGCAACAGCGAATTGGCTACGGCGGTCGCCGGCAATGCAGGCGCATTTGCGGTAGTGGAACTGGCAAGTAGCGTTTATGGCCCGTTCTCCTATCCAGGGCCGACGGATGCCAAATACGTTCGGGTGTCGGTCCCGACTTATAACCTGAACGGTTTTTTCTGGAGCGTGGCTCAGCTATTTAACACCGACAGCCTAAGGACTAAAGCGGTGGCGGCGATTGCCACTGCGGGCCCCAGTCCGACCAGTCCGTGTGATCTCGCACCGTTGATGGTCTGTGGCGACCCGACTCAATACAACCCGAGTACAGGCATGTTCTGGGGCTTTCAATTTGGTGATTTGAAAGTATTGAAGACGGCGGCGGGCAATTCTTCGCCCATTGGTCCAGGCAATTTTCAGTTGCTCGATTTTGGCTCGGGCGGTAGCCAGGTCCGGGAGGATCTGGCTGGCGGTGGCAAGGTCTGTCGCGACGTGGGGCAAAGTGTTCAGACTTCACCCGGCAACATGGTCGGTCCTGCTTCTCAAGGTCTGAATACACGCTTCGGTATCTACAATGGCCCGGTCAGCGCTTCGGACTATCCGCCGGATCTGGTGACCACGTCCAGTAACCCCGCCATCACTGACGACGGCACAGGACCAAAGTACCAGGGGCAAGTCGTCACCTCGAACAATGGCTCTCTCTCGGCGGGCGGCAACGCGATACTGGACTACAACGACTGGCGTACGAGCGTTTCGACGTGTGTGGCAGGAGGCAGTGGTTGTGAGAGCAATGGGGTGTTCGAGCGCCGGATGCTAAAAATCGTAGTGGGCAACTGCGCCGGCAAGCAGGGCGGTTCAACCTCGATCCCCGTTCTCGGTTTTGGCTGCTATTTCGTGGTGCAGCCTATGAGTGGTGGCGGGGGGGACGCGGAGATTTTCGGTCAGTTCGTGAAGGAGTGCGAGGGCGACAACGTGGCCGGCCCTTCACCATCTACCGACTCCGGCCCGCAGATCATTCAGCTCTACAAAACCTATCTCAACGGCAGCGGCACTCCGAGCACTGACTCGTAGGAGGCGTCATGAGACTTCACGGATGTAAAAAGCGGCAGTGCCAGCAAGGCGTGGCTATGGTCGAGTTCACCTTGGTCCTGCCAGTGTTGCTGTTTCTGTTACTTGCCTTTGGTGAGTTCGGCCGCATGCTCTATCAATACAACGTGCTACTGCAAGCCAGTCGTGATGCCGATCGTTTCGTCTCCAGCCAAGCCTGGGACTCTACGCTTGGTGCGGTTTCTATGAGCAATGCACTACAGACCCAGACGAAAAACGTTGCGGTATATGGCGTACCTGCCAACACCGGGACCGCGGTGTTGGCAGGGCTGACAACTGACAGCGTGGTCGTCGCCGCAGTGGGTGCCGACCATGTGCGAGTCACCATCACTTATACATTCTGCCCGGTGATTGGGGGTGGCAATTGCGCCGGAGCGATTCCAGGATTTTTGGGTAGCCAGATTGCGCTGGGCTTTCCGCTGGTCGCCACTACCGTGATGAGGGCACTGTGATGAACAGAAAACATATGCGAGGCGTCTATGTCGTGGAATTCGCTGTCGTTGGTCTGCTGATGTTCACACTGTTGTTCGGCGTAGTGGAAATGGGTCGTCTGTATTTCACGGTCAATGCGTTGGATGAAGCCGTACGTCGTGGCACGCGCCTGGCTGCAGTGTGCAATATCAGCGATCCGGTGGTGTTGCGGCGGGCGATTTTCAACGCGGCGGACGATGCAGGCAATAGCCAGCTGATCGGTAATCTGGCCACCAGCCATCTGACGCTAAGTTATCTGGACGCAAACGGCGCGCAGGTGGCCAACCCCGCCGACACGAGTGGGGTCAACGGATTCCGTGCTATCCGCTACGTCCGGTTGAGTCTGCAAAATTTTGTTTTCAATCTGTTTATTCCCGGGTTCGGTGTGCCCATTACGCTGCCTACATTCAGGGCAACGTTGCCACGTGAAAGCCTCGGGCGTCATTCCGATTCCGGGGAGATCACGCCATGCTGAATACCAAGGAAAATCCACTCTCCACCTCCTCTGGCAAAGCCGGGCTACGGTTGCTGATCAGCAGTCGTGACGCCACGTCGTTGCGCGATCTGCAGAGCGTTTGCCAGCGCATGCCCAGCCTGGAGGTGAGCACTCGCCTGGTGAGCAATGGGCACGTCGACCCGCTCTACGGTCTTGACCGGATGCCCGATCTGTTGCTGTTGCGTGTCAGTCATCTGTGGCGCGAGGAGCTCGCGGCACTGTTGTTGCGCCCGGCCCATGAACGTCCGCCGATGTTGGTGTGCGGGCTGTTGAGCGAACAGGAGGGCATGCGTCTGGCGATGCAGGCTGGGGCCCGTGACGTGCTGCCGGAGCCTGTCGCCGAGACAGAACTGGTTGCCGCCTTGAATCGTCTGGTCACGGAGGTTCGGAACGGCACTGGGGCAGAAGGTAAATTGATCGCCGTGGTGGGCGCCAAGGGCGGCTCCGGTGGAACCTTGCTGGCCTGCAACCTGGCTCAGCAGCTCAGCATGAAGGGTGGCAGTACCCTGTTGCTGGATATGGACCTGCAATTTGGCAGCGTGACGCATTACCTGGATGTGGCGCAAACCCACAGCCATCTGGAAGTAATGCATCAAATCGATGGTATGGACAGCGTCGCGTTGCGGGGTTTTTGCAGCCACTTCAGTCCGACTTTGCATGTGTTGGGCGGCCGGGCCGGTGAGCTGTGCCTACCCCAGGATGCTCAACCCGAGCAGCTCGACACCCTGTTGCAGTTGGCACGCGCCAGCTATGACTGGGTGGTGATCGATCTGCCACGGCAAATCGACCACCTCACCGGTTCCGTGCTGGAGCAGGTGGATCGGGTGTACGTGGTGGTACAGCAAAGCGTCAGCCATCTGCGGGATGCCAGCTCCCTGGTGCGAATTCTTCGCGAAGACCTGGGCGTACGCGGGGATCAATTGCAGATAGTGGTCAACCGCTATGACAAGGCGGCAGCGATCAGTCTCAAAGATATCGGCGAGGCGTTGCGCTGCACGAATATTTCGAAATTACCCAACGACTTCAACCTGGTCAGCCAGAGTCAGAACACTGGCGTGCCGTTGGGGATACATGCGCCGAAAGCGGCGATCACCGTAGCGCTACGAACTGTCGCCGATGACCTGGTCGGCATCCAGATGGCTGCAAACAAAGGCTTGTTCAAACGCGCCTTCAACCGTTTTTTCGGGGGATGACCCATGATCAGCGACTTTCGTAACCGCTTGCGCAAACCGTCCGCTAAATCCGCCTCTTCGTCGTCTGGACAGCCGGGTGACGACCTGCCGGACCCGGTCGACGAAACAATGGCATGGGAGCGTTCAACGCCGGACATTCTTTACGAAACCAGAAGCCAGGTCACCCCGGTGGAGGCCGAGTGGCGAGAAAAGATCTACCAGCAATTGCTCAAAGTCATGGACCTGTCCTTGCTGGACTCCCTTGAACAAGCGGAGGCCGCGCGGCAGATTCGCGATATTTGCCAGCGCCTGCTCGATGAGCATTCGGCACCGGTGAGTACTGCCAGTCGCCAGTTGATCATCAAGCAGATCACCGACGAGGTGCTCGGTCTGGGGCCTCTGGAGCCGCTATTGGCTGATCACAGTGTGTCCGATATTTTGGTCAACCGGCATGACTCCGTGTATGTCGAGCGTTTCGGCAAACTGCAACGGACCGATGTGCGTTTTCGTGATGATCAGCACTTGCTGAACATCATCGACCGCATTGTCTCCAGCCTCGGGCGGCGTATTGACGAGTCCTCGCCGTTGGTGGATGCGCGACTCAAGGACGGTTCGCGGGTCAACGCGATCATCCCGCCGCTGGCCATCGACGGCCCGAGCATGTCGATCCGGCGCTTTGCTGTGGACCTGCTCAATACCGACAGCCTGATCCAGGTGGGGGCGTTGACCCCGGCCATTGCCCTGCTGCTCAAGGCGATTGTCCGTGGGCGCTTGAACGTGCTGATTTCCGGCGGTACCGGCAGCGGCAAGACCACCATGCTCAATGTGCTGTCCAGTTTCATCCCGCACAACGAACGGATCGTCACCATCGAAGACTCCGCCGAACTGCAGTTGCAGCAACCCCACGTAGTGCGCTTGGAAACCCGACCTTCGAATATCGAGGGGCGTGGCGAGGTGGGCCAGCGGGAGTTGGTGCGCAACAGCTTGCGGATGCGTCCGGACCGCATCGTGATTGGTGAAGTGCGCGGCGCCGAAGCGCTGGACATGTTGACTGCGATGAACACCGGCCACGACGGCTCGTTGACCACGATCCACGCCAACACCGCGCGCGATGCGTTGGGGCGGGTTGAGAACATGGTGTCGATGACCGGGGCGACCTTTCCGATCAAGGCCTTGCGCCAACAGATCGCTTCGGCCATCGGCGTGGTCATCCAGCTGGAGCGCCAGGAGGACGGCAAGCGCCGTCTGGTCAGCGTGCAGGAGATCAACGGCATGGAGGGCGAGATCATTACCATGACCGAAATCTTCTCCTTCGAGCGCCATGGTGTGGGCGAAAACGGCGAAGTACTCGGTGATTTCCGGCCCAGCGGCATGATCCCCGCTTTCCGCGATGTGCTGGCCAAGCGCGGTATCGAGTTGCCGCTTGCGATGTTCAGGCCTGAGTGGATGGAGGCTCGGCAATCATGAACCAGGTCCCAGGTGAATTCATTCTGATGTTCCTCGGCATGGTGTTTATTGCCGTCTTCCTTTTGTCCCAGGGCGTGGCAGTGCCGGTGTTTGGTGAGGCCGGCAAGATGCGCAAGCGCATTCGCGGCCGTTTGCATGTACTGGAGAAAGCCAACAATCAGTCCAGCATGCAGAGCGTGTTGCGACAGAAGTACCTGACGCGTTTGTCGCCATGGGAGGCCAGGCTTGAGCAGCTGCCCTTTATGGAATCATTGACGCAAATGATTGAACAGTCCGGGCACGAATACCGAGCCTACCGGGTATTGCTGCTCGGGCTGGTGCTGGGGGGGGTGGTGGGCATCTTGATCTGGACTGTTTCATCCGTCTGGTGGATGGCGCTGCTGGCGGGTTTCGCGGTCCTCTGGTTACCCCTACTGAAAATCTCTCGCGACCGTGCCAAGCGTTTTGCCGCGTTCGAGGAAGGCCTGCCGGATGCGCTGGATTCCATGTGCCGCGCTTTGCGCGCCGGGCACCCCTTCAATGAAACCCTGCGCCTGGTGGCCGAGGAGCACAGGGGGCCGGTTGCGCATGAGTTCGGCCTGACCTTCGCCGATATCAACTATGGCAACGATGTGCGCCGGGCCATGCTTGGCCTGTTGGAGCGCATGCCGAGCATGACGGTGATGATGCTGGTGACCTCGATCCTCATCCATCGCGAGACAGGCGGTAATTTGACGGAGGTGCTGGAGCGCCTAAGTCGGCTGATTCGCGGGCGCTTCCGTTTTCAGCGCAAAGTCAAAACCCTGTCGGCGGAGGGACGCATGTCGGCCTGGGTGCTGGTGGCGGTTCCCTTTGTGCTGGCGATCGTAATCTTGATCACCACGCCGAACTACATGCCTATGCTGATCAATGATCCTAACGGCCGCAAGATGATCATCGGTGCGTTCAGCGCCATGTTGATCGGGATTTTCTGGATTCGCAAAATCATCAGGATTCAGGTTTAAGCGTTCTTCGCTACCGAGAGGTACAGATCATGGATTTTTTACTTGGATTGTTCAGTCGGGTCACGGGGAACGAGGAGATGGCGCGCTTGTTGTTCCTGGGCGTGATCGGATTGAGTACGGTGCTCGCGGCGGGTGCCGTGATCTTGCTGATGCAGGGTCTTCAGGACCCCGTACAGCGTCGCCTCGCACTGATCAAACGTGGTCATTTAGGCAATACCGCAGGGCAAGAGGCCCCCAGTAACCTGCAATTGTTGCTGGAGCGGGTCGGCCAGCGCTTTGGCTCGGCCGAATCGGCTCAGACGTCCGCCACCCAGACCCTGTTGATGCATGCAGGATACCGCTCCTCGTCGGCGGTGCAGATCTACTGGGCGATACGCTTGATGTTGCCGCTGTTATTGATCGGCATTGCGCTGTTGCTGTTGCCGATGATTCCCAAAATTTCCCTGAACATGGGGTTGCTATTGGTATTCATGGTGACCGCTATCGGATGGTTGGTGCCGGCGCTGTATGTCGCCAAGCGCAAGCAGGTTCGACAAGCTCGGTTGCGTGCTGCGTTTCCGGATGCGCTGGATCTGATGGTGGTATGCGTGGAGTCGGGTCTGGCCCTACCCACGACCATTGAGCGAGTGGCTGAGGAGATGTCGGTCAGTCAGGTCGAACTGGCCGAAGAACTGGCCCTGGTTAATGCGCAAATCCGCGCAGGCATTTCCAGTACCGAGGCACTGAAGCAACTGGCCGTACGCACGGGTCTGGAAGACGTACAAGGGCTGGTCAGTCTGTTGGCGCAGAGCATCCGCTTTGGTACCAGCGTGGCCGATACCTTGCGTATCTACGCTGATGAATTCCGTGACCGACGTACCCAGGCCGCCGAAGAGATGGGGGCGAAAATCGGTACCAAACTGATATTTCCATTGATTTTCTGTCTATGGCCGAGCTTCTTTCTGGTCGCTATCGGCCCCGCCATGATCGGGATAATCAAAGCCTTCAGCTAAACAAGCAGAGTGGTTTGCTTCCGCACAGGTGGTTGTACTGCATTAAAACGGGGTGGAGCAGGGGGGCGGAGTGTATTCACTCCAATCGCCTGCTCCACTTTGTAGTTACTGGACTGTATTTTCCTGCATTCATGATTAAGCCTGGCTTTTTAGCCAGGCCATTCTGGATCACCAGAGACTGATCAACTATCGATAGGCGTCAGTCGCTGCTAGTGATCTGCCCCCCAGTATCCTGGTCATAAAACTCCGGAATCGGGTAGTTGAAACTGTTCAGCCAGCGCTGCATGGCCAGATCACGTTCGGTGGCCGAAGCGGTTTGCAGTTTAGGGGAGGCAACCACACCGCGAATCTGCAGCTGCAACCACTGTTCGGTGCCTTGTTGATAGGGCGAAGAGGGACCCGGTTCGATAGCCCAGGCACTGGTGGACAGACAAGCCGTGCAGACGATCAACAGACTTTTGGTATTCATCTCGACTCCTCGTACGTTTTACTTGTTTGCACTGGCAGAGGCATCAGCTACCTCAGCCCCATGATTGCCCTCGGAGGCCACCACTTTTGGGGCGGAGGTCTTGAGTCTTTCCGCGCGGGTTTGAGCCTCTGTGACTTGCTTGGGGCTCAAGTCGGCGCGGGTCACCAGTTCGGCCGCCGCCTTCCAGTTATTCTGGTAGATCAGCAGTGTCACCATATTGAGTGCCGCCAGGGTGTTTGCCTGCTTGAGCTCCATGGCGGTCATGAACTCAAAGCGTGCTTCAGGGATCCGGCGCTGATTGAGGTAAACGACGCCCAGGTCATTTCGCATCCGGTCGTCGGTGGGGGCCATCTTCACCGCGCGCTCAAGGTGAGCGGTAGCGGTGGCGTTGTCATTTCTGGCGGAGGCCAACTGGCCCAGTCCATGTTCCCCTTCGGCAGCGAGACAGGTGCCGAGCAGGCTTTGATACAACGGCGCCGCCTCGGTGTTACGTCCCATCAAGCGCAGCACCCGAGCCTTGCGCAGGCGAACCTGGACCAGGTCATCGGGCAAGCCTTCCAGATTCGCCAGGCTGGCATACAAACGGCCTTCGTTGGTCATGTTGTCGGCCAGGCTCAGGGCCAGTTCCTGATCAGAGCTGGGCTTGGCACAGGCAGCCGGTCGCGAAGACAGGCCATTGCTGGCACACCCGGCGAGCATCAAGGTCGCCGCTATTGCTATGACTGCTTTCATCGAAGGTCCAGTGGTGACAACACGTTGAACGCAGGGCCAATGGAAATAGCGTTGGCCCGGAAAACGTTCAACGTCACCGTTGGGAGTGTGTGTGAGGCACGTCTGGTTCAGGTATCGGTTCATTGCGAGAGCCCGCTGAGGCTGTCGAAGTCGCCGTTCTCCAGGAAGAACATGCGATAGAAGTTCGGATCGTAATTACGCAGCTGCTCGCCAGGCAATGACGGCAGTTGTGCATTGGCAGCCAGTGGCTGGACCAGATGCGGAGTGACGATCATCAACAGTTCGCGCTCTTCACGGTTGATGACGCTGTCGCGGAAAAACGCGCCCAGAATCGGGATATCGCCCAGCCCCGGAAACTTGTTCACCTGAGAGTCGTTGTGGCTGCTGATCAGGCCGCTGATGACGAAGCTTTCGCCGTCGGCAAGCGAGATGCTGGTATCGGTACGGCGCACGGTCAGGGCCGGGACAATCGTGCCGGCGATGCTCACTGCGTTGGTGAAGTCCAGCTCACTGACTTCCGGCGCGACTTTCAGCGCGATACGGTTTTTGCCGACGATGGTCGGGGTCAGGGTCAGGCGGATACCGAACTCCTTGTACTCGATGGACACGTTATCGCTGCCTGAACTGGGCACCGGAATCGGTACTTCACCGCCGGCCAGGAAGCTCGCACTCTGCCCGCTGAGCGCCACCAGGCTCGGTCGCGCCAGGGTGTAGGCGAAACCGCTGCCTTCCAGCGCGTTGATCGCCACCAGGGTGCTGCCGGTTGCAAACGTGAGGTTGAACATGTCGTTGCTCACCGGCAGCGACGGCGTGACGATGCCGCCAATGCTGGGCAAGGTTCTCGGCGAGCCGAACAGCCAGTTGCCCCGGACACCGAAAATCGAAGCGGAAGCTTCCTTGAGTTTGGTCCGGCTGACTTCAACGAAGCGGACATCGGTCTGCACCTGGCTCGGCAGCAGCGGGTCGTCGGAAGGCACCGATGGCACGCTGGTCAGCGCCGAGGTGGCCTTGCCCTTGACGAACACCATGCTTTGGCGCGGCGTTTTCGAGCAGGCGGTCCAGACCATCAGGCTGGTGGTCCCCGGCGCAATGCCCGTGAGGATGAAAGCGTTGCTGCCGCTGGGTTGCACGTCGGCAACTTTCGGGTCGCCCACCGCGAGTTGCGTGACGGCAACGGGGCTGCGCAGTTCATTTTGCAGTCCCTGACCGACCTCGTACGTCGTCGGCCAATTGTCCAGTTGCGAACAATTGGCCGGAGCGGCCTGAGCCGCATCCACGCTGAGGCCCATCCAGAACAGGCCATGGAAAATTCGCTTGAAAGCGGGCACGGTACGAAAGCTCATCAGGTACATCCTCACAGGATAGGCCGTCTTTAGGCAGACTTTTGTTCTCTGATCACTTCACGGGGATCGGACTATCCCCCCCAATGCGCCAGGTCACATTTCCATGGCCTTGGCGTTATTCC
The DNA here is from genome assembly GCF_900187615.1 of Pseudomonas sp. Irchel s3f7. Lineage (GTDB taxonomy): Bacteria > Pseudomonadota > Gammaproteobacteria > Pseudomonadales > Pseudomonadaceae > Aquipseudomonas. The sequence continues at coordinate 80,176 of NZ_FYDO01000003.1, forward strand.
CTGCACGAGCGGGCGCAATTCGCTGATCTGGCTGGACAGCGAGCGACCTTTGCAAAAAAGGTATTTAGTGATCCGGTTACCTGAACTGCCCCCCAGAGCGATACTCGCGTTCCGGGACGGTTCTGTTCGTCGACATGGCGCCCCAGGAATGAAATCGGCAATGAAGGTACAACGCTGTAAAGCCCCTGCCAGGATCATCGTGAGGTAACTCCTTTTGCCAAGCCGCTACTGATCACTGAAGCTAACGTGGAAAATCGAGCCGTTATGACTTCTTATGGTTTGACGGTAGTTCAATCAAACCAAAGTGCCATGATCTGAAATAAAAAATCGTGAGGGCAAAGGCTGGGGTGAGACGCAGGTGAGAGGGGTGGGCACTGTGTGGTGGTCTGATGTCGATGGTTGCGCGCAAAAAAATGGCCCGACAGTCTGACTGAGCGGGCCATTTGCGTTCTGGGCAATGCTTGCATCGATAAAACCAGGCGTCCTCCCGAACGCCCTGCGCTCAGTCCACGTGGTAGTGGACGGATAACGTGCCTTTCTTTTGCGAAAGGCTGTTGATCGTGACCGCGCCCAGGTCTTTCAGGCTACGGACGTGGGTGCCGCCGCAACCGTAGGCGGGCAGTTCGCCGAAACCGATTTCCCGGGCACCATCGCGCAGGGACGTCAGGCGCGGCAAATCGTGGGAAATCCATTGCTTGATTCCCTGCTGGACCGCTTGGGCATCGACTTCCTGGGCCGAGTTACCGGGCTTGAACTGAACGCGGCCTTCACCTGGCCAGTGATGCGCCTTGACCGGCATCCAGCCCATGGCTTGTACAAAATGGCCGATCAGATGCCCGGCCGAATGCATGCGTGTGTTGAACCGACGACGCGGCTCATCGACCCGGATGACGGTCATGCCGAGTCGTACCGGCAGGTCGACGAAATGAATGATCCGCTCGGGATCCTGAACGACTCGTAATACCTGGCTTTCGCCGATCCAGCCCGTGTCGTGAGGTTGTCCACCGCCCTGGGGGTGGAACAGGGTGGCACGCAGGACCACGGCGAACTCGTTTTCACAGGGGGTGCATTCCAGGACTTCCACGTTGGCCTTGAGCTCATCACTATGGAAAAAAAGGCGCAGCGTCATATTTCAGGCTCAATTGAATTTCTATTTTTTATTATAGGAAGCCTGCATATGCGTGATAATCCGGCCAATCATCAAAGGACTGTTGCGCTGTGAGCATAAATCTTCCGTTGCCACTGCTGGGCGAAATGGCGATTTTCGTCAAGGTTGTCGAGACGGGCAGCTTCTCCGAAGCGGCACGTCAGTTGGGCTCTTCACCCTCGGCGGTCAGTCGCAGTATTTCCCGGCTGGAGAAAGCGCTTGCCACGCGCCTGCTGCAACGAACCACGCGCAAGTTGCGTCTGAGCGATGGGGGCGACGAGGTATTCAAGCGCTGCCAGGAGATGGTCAGCGCCGCTCGGGCCGTGATGGAAATCAGCGGCCAGTTCACCGATGAGCCCGAGGGGCTTGTGCGCCTCAGCGTGCCAAAAGCGGTGGGTCGCATCGTGATCCACCCGCATATGCCGGAGTTTCTGCGCCGTTATCCCAAAGTGGATGTGGAACTGTTGCTGGAGGATCGCCAGGTGGACCTGATCGACGATCATGTCGATCTGGCGATTCGTATCACTGATCGACCGCCAGTAGGGTTGGTGGGGCGACAGTTGCTGACCATCGACCATCTGCTCTGCGCGACACCGCAATATCTGGCCGAGCACGGTACGCCGACGCACCCCCATGACCTGCTCAATCACAGTTGCATTTACCTGGGCGAAACCCCGAGCGATGCGCGCTGGAAATTCAAGAAAGGCAGCAAGTCTGTCTCCGTCGGTGTGCGCGGCCGATATGCCGCCAACCACACGGGCGTACGCTTTGGCGCGGTACTGCAACACATCGGTATTGGCAGCCTGCCGTACTTCACGGCGCGCCGTGCCCTGGAGAAAGGCTTGATGGTGCAAGTGCTGCCGGACTGGACCTTTTTGGCGTCCTATCACGGCGGCGCCTGGTTGCTGCATTCGCCAACCCGATATTTGCCGCCGAAGCTTAGGGTGTTGATTGATTATTTGGTGGAGTGCCTGGAGCAGGAACCGACACTGGCCAAGCCCGGCAAGTCGAGCAGTCTGAATATCGCGGTATCGGAGTATGAGTTGCCCGAGAGTGATGGCTTGTTTTGAAGGCATAAAAAGCCCGGCAGTGCCACACTGCCGGGCTGTCTTCGCAGGCTCGTATTCAGAACCGGTAGTTGGTGCTCAGCTCCAGCGTCCGCGGTGCACCCGGCGTGATCAGATCCACCGAACCATGCGCCGAGGCGTAATAGTCTTTGTCGAAAACGTTGCGCAGACGCAGGGCCATGTCCCATGTTGGCTGGTTGTACAACAACGCGGCGTCCACGGTTGTATAAGCTGGCATGACCACATTGTTATCCAGCGCGGTGTAGCGATCATCGACATAGTTGGCGCCCATGCCCAAACGCCAGGTTTGTGTCAGTGAACGTACCAGCCACAGGTTCGCGCTGTGGCGAGGCGTCAACGTAGGTACCTGGCCTTCGTTGGGGACACCGTTGGTGCGGCTGTTGGATTTGGTGATCTCGGCGTCCAGAAAGGCGTAACCGGCATAGACCTGCCATTTGTCACTCAACTCTCCGCTGGCGGTCAGCTCTAGACCATCGGTGCGCTGCTCGCCCGCAAGCACCAGTTTCGTCGGGTTCGCCGGGTCGCTGGTTTTCATGTTGGTGCGTTCCAGGCGGAACAGCGCCGCCGTCAACGCCAGGCGATTGTCGAGCAGGTCCCACTTGCCGCCGATCTCGACGTTGGTGGTTTCCTCGGGCTCAAGATCCTGGTTCGTCGTACTCAGGGCGAACATCTCGGCGGAGGGTTGGTAGGAACGGCTCACCGAGACGTAATAGGACTGCACTTGATCAGGTTGATAGACCAGGCCGACCCGCGGGCTCCAGGTCGTATCGGTGCGGGACAGCTTGTTGTGCGTCAGGTCATCGGCGTATTCCTGGTCGAACACGTCATAACGCACACCCAGCAGAGCCTTCCACTGTGGTGCCAGTTCGATCATGTCCTGTATGTAGAATCCGGCGGTGTCCTGGGTATTGGTGCCCTTGGCGGTTTGCCGGTTGGCCTGAAACGGCACGTCGACCAGGCCATCGCGGTACACCGGCACCCTGGCCACATCGGATTGGCTGAATACGTTCTGGTCCTTCACCTGGCGCCCCAGCTCGACGCCATAAAGCAGGTTATGGTTCATCCCCGCGAGCATGGCGCGCTGTTTGAGTTCGGTCTGGTTGAACCAGCCGTCTTCTTTGCGCTGCACGTTGCCGCGGTTGAGTTTCACCAGCAGCTCACCATTGGCAGCGGTGACGAAGCGTGTCGGGCTGGAGTCGGCGAGTGTGTTGTTGCGATCCAGGTCGTAGTGGTAGTAGCGACTGGTATTGCTCAGGCTGAAGTCGTCGTTGATACGGTAATCAACTCCGGCCGTGAACGAGAACACTTCGCTGCGTGAGTAGTCGTCATCGGGATCCGCGGCACCGAAGCGCTTGTCACGATCCACATCGACCGGGCGATCGCCTCGCGCCGGGATGCCGAAGTCGATCAAGCGCTTGTCGTACAGATAGCTGGCGCCCAGGTTCAGTTCCAGATCATCCGAGAGCTTGAAGTAAGCCGAAGGCGCGATGGCCTTGCGGTCGATGTAGCCGTCATCCCGGAAGGTGTCGCTGTTCTCTAGCGCACCTGTGACACGAAAGGCTTTATCGCCATGCTGCTGATCGGCCCAACCGGCATCGAACTGAGTGCGTTTTTCGCCCTCGCTGTCGACGCTGACGCCAACCTCCTGCTTGGGTGCGAAGTTGGGTTTCTTGCTGATGCTGTTGATCAGGCCACCCGAAGAGCCACGGCCATAGAGCACCGCCGCCGGCCCCTTGATCACTTCCACCCGCTCAACGTTGGATAGATCGCGGAAATACAACGCATCGTCGCGAATGCCGTCGATGTACATGTCGCCAATGGCGTTGAAACCACGGATGGTGACCTGGTCACGTTGGCCGTCACCGTTGGACATGCCGATACCGGGGACATTCTTCAGGACGTCCTCCATCGATTTCGCCCCCTGATCCTTGATGACGCTTTGGGGGACCACGTTGACGGTTTGCGGGATATCACGCAGAGGGGCATCGATCTTCAGCGCGCTCCTGCTCTCGGTCGACATGTAGCTCTGCTCGCTGAACTCACTGTTCACAGCGGTTGTCGGCAGGGTTAAAGCAGTTTCCGTTTCTGCCTGTAAATCAGGTACAACCAGAACACCCAGCAACGACAGAGAGGCTGGGTAAATGCGCGATCGAGCCACCATGAACACCTTTTGTATGAATTATCGCGCAGATGATAAGCATTATCTTTTGTAAGTAAATACATATCATTCCTGTCTGTGTGTTTGACACGAATCAAAACGAGCAAGGAAGTAGAGATGGAAGCGCCTGCTGCCAAATCACGCCGCACAGCCATCCCGCGCACGGTCTGGGTGCTGGGATTCGTCAGTTTGTTCATGGATCTGTCGTCCGAACTGGTACACAGTCTGCTGCCGGTGTTTCTGGTGGGAACGCTGGGCGTGAGCATGCTGACCGTTGGCTTGATTGAGGGGGTTGCAGAGGCAACCGCGCTGATCGTCAAAGTCTTTTCCGGGGCGATCAGCGACTTCATGGGGCGCCGTAAAAGCCTGCTGTTGCTCGGCTACGGATTGGCGGCGCTCACCAAACCGTTGTTTCCCCTGGCAGCCTCGGCAGAACTGGTGTTTACCGCGCGCATTTTGGATCGGATCGGCAAGGGGATTCGAGGGGCGCCGCGCGATGCGCTGGTCGCGGATGTGGCACCGCCAGAAATCCGCGGTGCCTGTTTTGGGCTGCGGCAGTCAATGGATACAGTGGGGGCTTTCCTAGGTCCCATCCTGGCGATTCTGCTGATGCTTTGGTTCGCCAATGATATTTCACGTGTGCTGTGGTTTGCCGTGATCCCGGCGTTTTTGGCGGTAGGTTTTCTCATGGCGGGCGTGAGTGAGCCAACGCATGAGAGCAGGCCGCATCACTTTCGCTCACCCATTCGTTTCAACTCACTCCAGCAATTTTCGAAGGCCTACTGGTGGGTTGTCGGGATCGGCGCGGTCTTCACCCTGGCGCGCTTCAGCGAGGCGTTTCTGGTGTTGCGTGCGCAGCAATTGGGATTCTCCAACACCTGGGTACCTCTGGTGATGATGGTAATGGCGGGGTTCTACATGCTGTCTGCCTATCCTGTGGGCAAGTTGTCCGATCGCATCAGTCGCACAGCGTTGTTGAGTGTCGGGTTGCTGTTATTGATTGTGGCAGACATGGTATTGGCTTATGCCGATTCCGTGACCATGGTGCTGTTGGGCGTGGCCCTATGGGGCCTGCACATGGGCTTCAGCCAAGGTCTGTTGGCGGCGTTGATAGCCGACACCACGCCAGCCGATCTCAAAGGCACAGCGTTTGGCCTGTTCAACCTCGTCAGCGGCATTGCCTTGCTGCTAGCCAGCGTGGTGGCCGGCTGGCTCTGGCAAACCTATGGTGCGGCGATGACTTTCTATACCGGTGCAGGGTTTTCGACGGTGGCGCTGTTACTGCTGCTGATTCGACGGTGAGCCCGGCTACACAAAAAATGAATGGCCGATCCTGCATCCGGAGCCGGCACCCACAAAAAAGGCCAACGCTTCTGCGTTGGCCTTTTGCGTTACGGACGCCAGGATCAGTGTTTGCTGTCCTGGTTCGACAATGCCAGCAGTTGTTTCTCCTGGTTCCAGTCGAACGGCTCGTCATTCTGTTCGGCTTCGAAGCGACGTTCTTCCAGTGCTTGATACAGGTCGATTTCTTCATCGGCCAAGTAGTGCAGGCAGTCACCGGCGAAATACCACAGCAGATCCCGTGGAATCAGGTGGGCGATTTGCGGATAACGGGAAATGACTTGAGTCAGGATGTCCTGGCCCAGGTATTGGCTTTCGATCGGATCGATCGGCAGTGACGCCAGCAGTTCGTCGAAGCGCTCCAGGAACAAGGCATGGCTTTCTTCGGGAACCTGCTCGGCCTCACCTACGGCGACCAGAATGCTGCGCAAGTGGTCGAGTAAAACGAGATGATCGGCAACGATGTTGGACACGAGATAAGTCCTCAAGAGCAAAACGGGCGCCGGAGTATAAAGCTCCAGCGCCCGTTTTTACATGCCCGGGTGGATCAGCGGACTTTGCCGTCGGCCAGCGCCAGTTCTTCTTTATCGAAATCGTCGACATCGATCACTTTGCGCCGTGCTGCTTCTGCCTCTCGCAGGGTTTGTGCTTCCACCGGTTGCAACACACCAGCCTCCAGCGCGGCGTCGATGACATGTTCCCCGGCAGCCGGTTTGACCTGACCGCTTTTGAGCGCGACATGCAGTTTTTTCTGCAACGGCTGAGCCGCGTTCAACAGGTCGCAGGCATGTTGCAGGGCACCGACCGCATCGTCACTCGACTGTGGGCGATAGCAACCCAGGAGCAACTCCTCCAGCGCCGGGTCGCCCTTGGCGCGGCCGATGATTGCAGCCACTTCGGCACCGAGCTTGTCCGACGGTCCTTTGTGCCGCCGACCGAGCGGGAACACGATGACGCGCAACAGGCCGCCCACGACTTTGTTCGGGAAGTTGCTCAACAGTTCGTCCATGGCCCGTTCGGCCTGGCCCAGGCTTTCTTCCATGGCCCAGGTCACCAGCGGCGTCATGTAATCCGGTGCATCGAGGTCGTGATAACGCTTGAGCGCGGCGGATGCCAGGTAAAGATTGCTCAGGATGTCACCGAGCCGTGCGGAGAGGCGTTCGCGGCGTTTCAGTGCGCCGCCCAGCAACATCATGCTGAGGTCGGCGAGCAAGGCAAAAGCCGCGGCCTGACGATTGAGGGCGCGGAAATAACCCTGGCTGAGCTTGTCGCCGGGTGTGTGCTCCAAGTGTCCAAAACCGAGGTTCAGCACCAGCGTGCTGGCGGCGTTACTCACGGCAAACCCGATGTGCTGGAGCAGCAGTTCGTCGAACTCCTTGAGGGCTTGATCCTTGTCTTCACGGCCGGCGAGGGCCATTTCCTTGAGCACGAAGGGATGGCAGCGAATCGCGCCTTGCCCGAAGATCATCAGGTTGCGCGAAAGAATGTTTGCGCCCTCGACGGTGATGAAAATGGGCGCGCCGCTCCATTTGCGCGCGAGGTAATTGTTAGGTCCCTCGATGATCGCCTTGCCGCCGTGCACGTCCATGGCATCGCTGATGCAATCACGGGCGCGTTCGGTGAGGTGGTACTTGAGAATGGCCGACAGGACTGACGGCTTCTCACCCAGATCCACCGCGTTGGCGGTCAGCATGCGGGCGGCGTCCATCATCCAGGCGTTGCCGCCGATGCGGGCCATGGCTTCCTGAATGCCTTCGAACGCGGCAATCGGGACGTTGAACTGTTCGCGAATCTGCGCGTACTGGCCCGTCACCAGACTGGTGAACTTGGCCATGCCGGAACCCACCGCCGGCAAGGAAATCGAGCGCCCGACCGACAGGCAATTCATCAGCATCATCCAGCCCTTGCCGAGCATTTCCTGGCCACCGATGAGGAACTCCAACGGTACGAACACATCCTTGCCCGCATTCGGACCGTTCATGAAGGCTGCGCCCAGAGGCAGGTGGCGGCGACCGATATCGACGCCGGGAAGATCGGTCGGAATCAGCGCCAGGCTGATGCCCAGGTCTTCCTTGTCGCCCAACAGATGATCCGGGTCGTAGGCCTTGAATGCCAGGCCGAGGAGGGTGGCCACCGGTCCGAGGGTGATGTAGCGCTTTTCCCAGTTCAGGCGCAGGCCCAGGGTTTCCTGGCCTTCCCACTCACCTTTGCAGATTACGCCGGTGTCGGGCATGCCACCGGCGTCGGAGCCGGCCAATGGGCCGGTGAGGGCGAAGCACGGAATGTCGTCGCCGCGAGCCAGGCGGGGCAGGTAATGGTTGCGTTGTTCGTCGGTGCCGTAATGCAGCAACAGTTCGGCCGGACCGAGGGAGTTGGGGACCATCACGGTGGAGGCGAGGTCGCCGCTGTGGCTGGCCAGTTTCATTGCGACTTGCGAGTGGGCGTAGGCCGAGAAACCCTTGCCGCCAAATTCCTTGGGAATGATCAGGGCGAAAAAGCCGTTGTCCTTGATAAAGGCCCAGGCTTCGGCCGGAAGGTCCATGGTCTGGCCCAGCTCCCAGTCACTGACCATGGCGCACAGCTCTTCGGTCGGGCCGTCGATGAAGGCCTGTTCTTCTTCGCTCAATTGCGCCTTGGGATAGGAGAGCAAGGTGTTCCAGTCCGGGCGACCGCTGAACAACTCGCCATCCCACCACACCGTACCGGCATCGATGGCGTCGCGTTCGGTTTGCGACATCGGTGGCAGGGTTTTCTGGAACCAGTTGAACATCGGCGCGCTGAAAAATTTACGGCGCAGGTCAGGCAGCAACAACGGCGCAGCGACTGCCGCAATCAATACCCAGAAAATCAATAGCAGCCAGCCCGGTGCGCGACTGAAGGCTCCCATGGCCACGATATAGACAGCCACGATGCCCAGGGCAGGCAGCGGCGAAATGCGGCGGTGAGCTAAATAAGCAATTCCGACAACCAGAACCAGTATCCACAACAGCAGCATATTTAATCCTCCGTGAACCCAGGGCGAACCAACCCTCAGAGCTTAGACGGCATCCGAAAAACCGGTTGGTCGCGGCATGCGACTGAAGTCGTGGGAAACCCTGGATGAATTTCGTAGCCCCATCTAATGGCGGGCGTAGGAAAATTGAGCGAGCGACAATGCGCCCATATTTGGCCGAAACGTCGTTATCTCTGTGCTGAACCTCTCGATAGACTCGGGACTTCCCCAGGAGATTGTTCTCATGCACGAGTATCTGAGTCCCGGCCGCTTCATCGATAGTGACCACCCGTCCGTGGTGGAGTTCGCCGAAAAACACCGTGGCGTCAGCCGCGATCCGCTTGAGCAGGCGATCAATCTCTATTACGCCGTGCGCGAGGCGGTGCGCTACAACCCGTACACCTTCAGTCGTGACCCGCAGACCCTGCGCGGCAGTTATGCGCTGGTGACCGGCGAAAGTTATTGCGTACCCAAGGCCACATTGCTGGCAGGTGCCGCGCGACATTGCGGGATTCCTGCGCGGATCGGACTGGCCGACGTGCGCAATCATTTGTCCACGCCACGCCTGCTTGAGTTACTCAAGAGCGACATGTTCGCCATGCACGGCTACACCGAGTTCTATTTGAATGATCGCTGGGTCAAGGCCACCCCGGCGTTCAACCAGAGACTCTGCGACCTGTTCAATGTGGCGCCGCTGGACTTCGACGGGATCAACGACAGCGTTTTCCACCCCTACAACCGTGATGGCGAGAAGCTGATGGAGTATCTGGTCGATCACGGACAATTTGCCGATGTGCCGGAACAGTTCTTTTTCGAGCACCTGGAAAAGTGTTATCCGCACCTGTTCGGCGATCAGTTGGCGCCGCTGCTGGGTGACATGCAGAGCGATTTGAGTCGCGCCTGATCCGGCGTATGCTGCCTGTCCACTTATCGAAAAAGAGGCGGTCATGCTGAATATCTGGGGTCGGAAAAACTCGTCGAATGTCAGAAAGCCGCTGTGGGCCGCTGAAGAATTGGGGCTGGCCTATGAAGCCATCGATGCGGGCGGTGCTTTTGGTGTGGTCGATACGCCCGAGTACCGCGCCATGAATCCCAATGGTCGTGTCCCGGTGATTGAAGATGACGGGTTCGTGCTGTGGGAGTCCAACGCCATTGTTCGTTACCTGATGGCGCTGCACGCCAAGGACACCGCGTGGTACCCGGCGGATCTGAAGGCTCGCGCCACCGCCGACAAGTGGATGGACTGGACCACTTCAAGTTTTGCCGGCCCGTTTCGCACGGTGTTCTGGGGCGTGCTGCGCACCCCCGCCGAGCAGCAGGACTGGTCTGCCATCAACGCCGCGATCAAGGAGTGCGAAGGTTTGCTGGCAATGGCCGATCAGGCGTTGGCCGCCAAACCGTACCTGTCCGGCGATGAGATCGGCATGGGCGACATTCCCCTCGGCTGTTTTATTTATGCCTGGTTCGAGATGCCGATCGAGCGCGCTCCGCAGCCTCATCTGGAGGCCTGGTACGCCCGGTTGAAACAGCGTCCGGCGTATCGCAAGGCCGTTATGACCGCGTTGACTTAATACTCACTATCGACACACTTGACTGTACTTGTGTGGCGGCGACAAGCACCATTGCGTTCATGCGCCGCGGTTGCATTGCTCGCCGCCCGCCCATAGTTATCCCTTTCCTCCCTTCTTGGTGCGTAAATCCGATATGAGTTCCGCTCTGTCCATCCGGCAGCTAACCAAAACCTACGGCAACGGTTTCCAGGCCTTGAGTGGTATCGATCTGGATGTCGCCGAAGGTGACTTTTTCGCTTTGCTCGGCCCTAACGGCGCCGGCAAATCCACGACTATCGGCATTCTCTCGACCCTGGTGAACAAGACCAGCGGCACGGTGAATATCTTCGGTCACGACCTGGACAAGAATCCTGCGCAACTCAAGCGCTCCATCGGCGTGGTGCCGCAGGAATTCAATTTCAATCAGTTCGAAAAGACCTTCGACATCGTCGTGACCCAGGCCGGTTACTACGGCATCCCGCCGAAAATCGCCAAGGAACGCGCCGAGCAATACCTGACCCAACTCGGGCTGTGGGACAAGAAGGACGTGCCGTCGCGTTCGCTGTCCGGCGGCATGAAGCGTCGACTGATGATCGCCCGCGCACTGGTTCACGAGCCGCGCCTGCTGATCCTCGACGAACCGACTGCCGGTGTGGACATCGAACTGCGTCGCTCGATGTGGAGTTTCCTCACCGAGCTGAATCAGAAAGGCATCACCATCATTCTCACCACCCACTACCTGGAAGAGGCTGAACAGCTGTGCCGCAACATCGGCATCATCGATCACGGCACGATCGTCGAGAACACCAGCATGAAGCAGTTGCTCAGCCAGCTGCATGTGGAAACGTTCCTGCTGGACATGAAGAACACGTTGCAAGTGGCGCCTCAGTTGATGGGCTACCCGTCCCGGCTGATCGACAGCCACACCCTGGAAGTCCAGGTGGACAAGGCCATGGGCATCACTGCGCTGTTCACCCAACTCGCGCAGCAGAACATCGAAGTGCTGAGCCTGCGTAACAAAACCAATCGCCTCGAGGAGTTGTTCGTGTCCCTGGTGGAGAAAAATCTGTCGAAGGTGGCGGTATGAGTTCCGAGTTGCGCCCCAACCTCATTGCCCTCAACACCATCGTTTACCGTGAAGTCCGACGCTTTACCCGGATCTGGCCGCAGACCTTGCTGCCGCCGGCAATCACCATGGTTTTGTACTTCGTGATTTTCGGTAACCTCATCGGTCGGCAAATTGGCGACATGGGTGGTTTCACCTACATGGAGTACATCGTGCCGGGGTTGATCATGATGTCGGTGATCACCAACTCCTACGGCAACGTGGTATCGAGTTTCTTTGGCAGCAAGTTTCAGCGCTCCATCGAAGAGTTGATGGTGTCGCCGCTGTCGCCACACACGATCCTGATCGGCTACACCCTGGGCGGCGTGCTGCGCGGGTTGATGGTGGGGGTTATCGTGACCCTGCTGTCGCTGTTCTTCACCGACTTGCAGGTGCATCACCTGGGCGTGACCATTCTGGTGGTGGTGCTGACCGCGACGATCTTCTCGTTGCTGGGCTTCATCAACGCCGTGTTTGCGCGCAACTTCGATGACATCTCGATCATCCCGACCTTCGTGCTGACGCCGCTGACCTATTTGGGCGGGGTGTTCTACTCGATCTCGTTGCTGCCGCCGTTCTGGCAGACCGTCTCGCTGGCGAACCCGGTGCTGCACATGGTCAACGCGTTCCGTTACGGCATCCTCGGGGTGTCGGACATCAGGATCAGCATTGCGATCACGTTCATGCTGGTGGCCACCGTGGTGCTGTACCTCGGGTGTGCGCGGTTACTGGTCAGTGGGCGCGGGATGCGGACGTAAGTCGTCCGCCTCGTAGGCGCAGCCTCGTTGCACTCGACAGCTCCTACAGGGAAGCGCACACGCATTAGAATCAGGCCGGCGGGGTCGTAAGGGCGGAACCGATAGCCGCCGTTACCGCAGCAACGGATATGTACCCCTTTAAAAATGCAAAAAAAAACGGCCTCCAAAATCAGAGGCCGTTCCACATTCTCACATCCTGCTTTTCTTGCGCCGCTTCCATTGCCGCGCCACCCACCAGCGCCAATACATCATCACCAGAAAATAGGCCACGGCTCCAAGGACCAGCCCCGTCACCACCGAGCCCAGCAAAAACGGCTGCCACAACGTCGAAAGCTCACTGCTGACCCATTCCCAGGTCAGTTCATCCGGCAGACTCCGGGTGGGAACATCCATCAGCCAGGCACCTGTCTGGTACGTGCAGAAGAACACGGCAGGCATGGTGATCGGATTGGTCAGCCAGACCAGACTCACCGCAATAGGCATGTTGCCGCGCACAACAATGGCCAGGAAAGCCGCGAGCAGCATCTGCATCGGAATCGGCAGGAAAGCCGCGAACAGACCGACGGCCATGGCGCGGGCGACCGAGTGCCGGTTCAGGTGCCAGAGGTTCGGGTCATGCAGCAGCGTGCCAAGAAAGCGTAAGGATTTGTGTTCCCTGATGCTGACCGGGTCAGGCATGTAACGTTTGAATAAGCGCCGGGGCATAGGGCTTCTCGGTCGGTTAAGGCGGCAAGTATGTCTGGAATCCATGAACTGCCCATTCAGACTTTGTGACAATTGATAACGGCGACGATGCGACGGACGGGCTAAGCCTAGGGTAAGGACTCTCAAGGACGGGCATATGCGCATAGGGATGATGGCGCTGGCGCTGGGTTTGTTGGCATTGCGTTTTTTACCGGCACTACCGCCGGTCTGGTTGTTGTGGTTGATGCCGGTGGCGGGTTTGATGTTGCTGCCGTTCAGGACGTATCCGGTGGCGTTTTTTCTGTTTGGGTTCAGTTGGGCCTGCGTGCAGGCGCAATGGGCACTGGATGATCGCTTGTCACCGAGGCTGGATGGCGAAACCCGCTGGGTCGAAGGACGGGTGACGGGGTTGCCGCAAAATGCCGACGGCGTGGTGCGCTTCGAGTTGAGCGACAGTCAGTCTCGGCGCGCGCAACTGCCGCAGCGCTTGCGTCTGGTCTGGCATGGCGGTCCGGCGGTGAACAGTGGTGAGCGCTGGCGACTGGCGGTCAAATTGAAGCGTCCGGTCGGGCTGCTCAATCCCCATGCCTTTGACTACGAAGCCTGGTTGCTCGCGCAACGCATTGGGGCGACCGGAACGGTCAAGGATGGCCAGAAACTCACCGACGCCCGTTGGGCCTGGCGGGACGGTATTCGCCAAGGCTTACAGTCTGTGGACGCCCAGGGTCGAACCGGTGCACTGACCGCATTGGTGCTGGGCGACGGCGCCGGGCTCAGTCGTGAAGACTGGCAGGTGTTGCAGGACACCGGCACGGTGCATCTGCTGGTGATTTCCGGGCAGCACATCGGGTTACTGGCGGGGGTCGTCTACCTGTTGATCGCCGGGCTGGCCCGCTATGGGCTGTGGCCGGACCGCCTGCCGTGGCTGCCCTGGGCGTGCGGACTCGCATTCGCCGCGGCGCTGGGTTACGGGCTGCTGGCCGGTTTTGAAGTGCCGGTTCGACGGGCCTGCCTGATGATTGGCCTGGTGTTGTTATGGCGCCTGCGGTTCCGTCATCTCGGTGCCTGGTGGCCACTGTTGCTGGCGCTCAATGGGATTTTATTGATGGACCCGCTGGCGAGCCTGCAACCGGGGTTCTGGCTGTCTTTTGTGGCAGTGGCCATATTGATTTTCACCTTTGGTGGCCGGTTGGGACCCTGGCGTTGGTGGCAAACCTGGACGCGCGCCCAGTGGCTGATCGCAATCGGCCTGTGCCCGTTGTTGTTGGTGCTGGGATTACCCATCAGCGTCAGTGGGCCAGCGGCCAATCTGTTGGCCGTGCCGTGGATCAGCCTTGTGGTGTTGCCGCCAGCCTTGCTCGGTACTGTGTTGTTGCCCGTGCCTTATGTGGGCGAGGGATTGCTGTGGCTGGCGGGCGGATTGATCGACTGGCTGTTCAACGGATTGGCGATGCTGGCCGGTGAGATACCCGCGTGGGTACCCAAGGCGATTCCGTTTTGGGTCTGGGGCCTCGGTGCGCTGGGAGCATTTTTACTGCTGCTGCCGCGAGGTGTGCCGTTACGCCCGTTGGGATGGCCGATGCTGTTGCTGCTGGTGTTTCCACCCCGTGCGGAACTGCCGGAAGGCATCGCCGATGTCTGGCAGCTGGACGTCGGGCAAGGACTGGCCATTCTGGTACGAACCCGCCATCACACATTGTTGTATGACGCGGGGCCGCGTTTCGGGGATTTCGATCTGGGCGAGCGGGTGGTGTTGCCGTCGTTGCGCAAATTGGGCGTAGAAACACTCGATCTGATGTTGATCAGCCACGCCGATGCCGATCACGCCGGTGGCGCCCGGGCGGTAGCCAACGGCATGACCGTCAAGCAAGTGCTCAGTGGCGATCCCGCAGGCTTGCCGGCTGAGCTGCACGCTTCAGCCTGTGAGGCGGGCCTGCAATGGACCTGGGACGGCGTTAAATTCCAGCTCTGGCAATTTCCGTCAGCCACAGACAGCAATCAGAAATCCTGCGTTCTGCAGATCGAAGCCCATGGCGAGCGCCTGTTGCTGACGGGGGACATCGACGCCGCTGCCGAGCGGGCGCTGCTCGACAGTCCTTTTGCCATTGCAACCGACTGGTTGCAGGCACCGCATCATGGCAGTCGCAGTTCGTCTTCAATGGCACTGCTCAACAAGCTGCAACCCAAGGCGGTGCTGATCTCCCGAGGGCATGGTAACTCGTTTGGTCACCCGCATCCGACGGTCATGGCGCGCTACCGAAAACGCGGGATGGCGATTTACGACAGCGCCGAGCAGGGTGCCATTCATCTGCAGTTGGGACAGTTTGCATCCCCGTCGTCGATGCGTCTGGAACGGCGTTTCTGGCGCGATCCGCCGCCCTGAAATAAATAACCCCCGGTTATTAAAGCCCGACCGGATGCGACATCACGGTCTTCGGTGCGCCGACCCCCTATGTTAGAGTGGCGCACTTTTTCGAGGGGATTGTCACTGTGTGGGAATTGGTCAAATCCGGCGGCTGGATGATGCTGCCGATCATTTTGAGTTCCATCGCCGCCATGGCGATTGTCGCCGAACGCCTCTGGACGCTGCGAGCCAGCCGTGTGACCCCGGAGCATTTGCTCGGGCAGGTCTGGGTCTGGATCAAGGACAAACAACTCAATAAAGAAAAACTCAAGGAACTGCGCCTCAACTCACCGTTGGGCGAGATCCTGGCGGCAGGCCTGGCCAACTCAAAACATGGTCGCGAGATCATGAAAGAGTGCATCGAAGAGGCCGCCGCGCGGGTCATTCACGAATTGGAGCGCTACATCAACGCCCTCGGCACCATCGCCGCCATGGCCCCGTTGCTGGGGTTGCTGGGTACGGTGTTGGGCATGATCGATATTTTCAGCGCGTTTACCGGCAACGGCATGACCACCAACGCCTCGGTACTGGCCGGTGGTATCTCCAAAGCCTTGATCACCACGGCCGCAGGCTTGATGGTCGGTATCCCGGCAGTGTTCTTCCACCGTTTCCTGCAACGCCGGATCGATGAACTGGTGGTCGGCATGGAGCAAGAGGCCATCAAACTGGTCGAGGTGGTTCAGGGCGACCGTGATGTGGACCTGTCCAGGAGCAAAGCGTGAAATTCCGCCGCAAACCACGGGAAACGGTGGACATCAACCTCGCGTCGCTGATCGACGTGGTGTTCATCCTGCTGCTGTTTTTCGTCGTGACCACCACCTTCACCCGTGAAACCCAGTTGCGCGTCGATCTGCCGGAAGCGATCAGCGGTTCGCCCGCGGAGGATCAGGACAAGCCGGTCGATATCACCATCAGTGCCGAAGGCGTGTTCTCGGTGAACAACCAGATCCTGCCGAAAAGCGACCTGGCCTCGCTGATGGAGGCGCTGCAGAAAGAATCCAATGGCGACACCAACCGACCGCTGTCGATCAGCGCGGATGGCAAGACTCAACATCAGTCCGTCATCATCGCCATGGACGCCGCCGGCAAACTCGGTTTCAGCCACTTGCGCATGACCACTGTCGAGGCGGCGCCTCCCGCGCCCTGATGGCCATGTCCGATCGATTGCTCGCCGCGTGGTATGACGGTCATCCGGCCCTGAAGCTGTTACAGCCACTGGAATGGTTGTACCGGCGCGTGGTCATGAACAAGCGCAAACGCTTTCTGGCGGGTGAGGGCGAGATCTATCAGCCGCCCGTGCCGCTGATCGTCGTTGGTAACATCACGGTCGGTGGCACCGGCAAGACACCGTTGATTTTGTGGATGATCGAGCATTGTCAGCGCAGTGGGCTGCGGGTCGGTGTGGTCAGCCGTGGTTACGGTGCCAAACCGCCGCAATTGCCATGGCGGGTCGAGACGGATCAAACCGCAGGCATCGCAGGCGATGAACCGCTGTTGATCGTCCAGCGCACAGGTGTGCCGCTGATGATCGACCCCAACCGCAGCAACGCCGTCAAAGCCCTGTTGGCCAGTGAACCGCTGGACCTGATCCTGTCTGACGACGGTATGCAGCACTATCGGCTGGCCCGGGATCTGGAGTTGGTACTGATCGACGCCGCCCGCGGACTGGGCAATCGGCGCTGCTTGCCGGCCGGGCCGTTGCGTGAACCGGTCGAACGTCTGCAAAGCGTTGACGCTGTGCTCTACAACGGCGCCCCGGCTGACCGCGACGATGGCTTTGCCTTCCAGTTGCAACCCTCCGAACTGGTTAACCTGCGCAGCGGCGAACGTCGGCCCCTCGATCACTTCCCCAAAGGCCAGGCCGTGCACGCCGTGGCCGGAATCGGCAACCCGCAGCGTTTCTTCAAAACCCTCGAAACGCTACACTGGCAGCCTGTTCCACATGCATTTGCCGACCACGCCGAATACAGCGTCGAGGCCTTGAATTTCACGCCGTCATTGCCGTTGGTGATGACGGAAAAGGACGCGGTGAAGTGCCGTGCCTTCGCCGCTGCCGATTGGTGGTACCTGGCGGTCGATGCTGCGCCGTCGCCGGCCTTCGTGGCCTGGTTCGATACGCAGTTGATGCGCCTGTTGCCGGCTCGTTTGTTGCCTTAATCCGTTTTTATCCAGGGAATGTTCATGGACACCAAATTGCTCGATATCCTCGCTTGCCCTGTCTGTAAAGGCCCGCTCAAGCTCAGCGCCGACAAGACCGAGCTGATCAGCAAAGGCGCAGGCCTGGCCTACCCGATTCGTGACGGCATCCCGGTGATGCTCGAATCCGAAGCGCGCACCCTGACCAACGACGAGCGCCTGGATAAATGACCACAGCCTTTACCGTCGTCATTCCGTCGCGTTATGCCTCGACCCGTCTGCCGGGCAAACCGATGCTGCTGATCGCCGGCAAGCCGATGATCCAGCATGTCTGGGAGCAGGCATGCAAAAGCAGCGCCGAGCGTGTGGTGGTTGCCACTGACGACGCGCGCATTATCGAGGCTTGCAAAAGCTTTGGCGCCGAAGTGGTGCTGACCCGTGAAGACCACAACTCCGGCACCGATCGCCTGGCCGAAGTGGCCGAGAAACTGGGGCTGGCGCCGGACGCCATCGTGGTCAACGTCCAGGGTGACGAACCGCTGATTCCGCCGAGCGTGATCGATCAGGTCGCCGCCAACCTGGCTGCCCACA
The DNA here is from genome assembly GCF_900187615.1 of Pseudomonas sp. Irchel s3f7. Taxonomy (GTDB): domain Bacteria; phylum Pseudomonadota; class Gammaproteobacteria; order Pseudomonadales; family Pseudomonadaceae; genus Aquipseudomonas. The sequence continues at coordinate 98,130 of NZ_FYDO01000003.1, forward strand.
CCGAAGCGCGCATGGCCACGCTGGCCGAGCCGATCGAAGACGTGGAAACCCTGTTCAATCCGAACGTGGTCAAGGTGGTCAGCGACCTCAATGGTCTGGCACTGACCTTCAGCCGCGCCACGCTGCCTTGGGCGCGAGATGCCTTCGCCCAGAACCGCGAGCAGCTACCGGAAGGCGTGCCTTACCGTCGCCACATCGGCATCTATGCCTACCGCGCCGGTTTCCTGCATGACTTCGTCAGCTGGGGCCCGTGCTGGCTGGAAAACACCGAGTGCCTGGAGCAGCTGCGTGCCCTGTGGCACGGCGTGCGGATCCACGTTGCCGACGCGCTGATCGCACCACCGGCCGGTGTCGATACCATCGAAGACCTCGAGCGCGTTCGTCGCCTGCTGGAGGCCTGATGCGGGTTCTGTTTGTCTGCCTGGGCAACATCTGCCGTTCGCCCACGGCCGAAGGCGTGCTGCGCCATAAACTGCGTGAGGCGGGGTTGGCCAATCAAGTTGAAGTCGCCTCCGCCGGCACCGGTGACTGGCATGTCGGCAAAGCGCCGGACAAGCGCAGTCAGGCAGCGGCCAAGCTGCGCGGCTACGACCTGTCCGCCCAGCGCGCCCAGCAGGTCAGCCGCGCCGATTTCGCCACGTACGACCTGATCCTGGCGATGGACAACAGCAATCTGCGCAACCTCAAGGCCCTGCAACCGGCCAAGGGCAGGGCCGAGCTGGACCTGTTCCTGCGCCGCTATGAGTCGGAAGTCGATGAAGTGCCGGACCCGTATTACGACGGCGATCAAGGTTTCGAGCAGGTGCTGGACCTGATCGAGCGCGCCAGTGATTTGCTGGTGATCGAATTGAAGGGACGGTTATGAGTTTGCAGGTTCGGTCGCAGGTTTCGCTCAAGCCGTTCAACAGCTTCGGAGTGGACGTTCAGGCGCGGTTGTTCGCCGAGGCTCATAGCGACGCTGATGTGCGTGAGGCTTTGGCTTATGGCCGGGAGCACCAAGTGCCGGTGTTGGTGATCGGCGGCGGCAGCAATTTGCTGCTGACAGCGGATATCGACTCGCTGGTGCTGCGCATGGCCACCCGTGGCATTCGTGTGCTCAGCGATGACGGCAGCAAGGTGGTGATCGAAGCCGAAGCCGGTGAGCCGTGGCATCCGTTTGTGCAGCACACCTTGGCGCAAGGGTTGTCGGGGCTTGAAAACCTCAGCCTGATTCCGGGTACCGTCGGCGCCGCACCGATGCAGAACATCGGCGCCTACGGGGTCGAGATCAAGGACGTGTTCGCCGGTCTGACTGCCCTCGATCGCCAAAGCGGTGAACTGCGCGACTTCAGTCTGGAGGCGTGCAACTTCGCCTACCGCGACAGCCTGTTCAAACAGGAGCCGGGGCGATGGTTGATCCTGCGCGTGCGTTTCGTACTCGACCGCGCAGCGCATTTGCATCTTGAATACGGCCCGGTGCGCCAGCGCCTGACCGAGCAAGGTATCGAGCATCCAACCGCCACCGACGTCAGCCAGGCCATTTGCAGCATTCGCAGCGAAAAACTCCCGGACCCGGCCGTGCTCGGCAATGCCGGCAGTTTCTTCAAAAACCCGTTAGTGTCGGCCGCGCTGGCTGCACGGCTCAAGGGTGAGTACCCGGACCTGGTGGCCTACGCGCAACCCGATGGGCAGATGAAACTGGCCGCCGGATGGCTGATTGAGCGGGCAGGGTGGAAAGGTTTCCGTGATGCGGACGCGGGCGTGCATAAATTGCAGGCGCTGGTGCTGGTCAACTACGGCGGCGCCACCGGATTGCAATTGCTCCACCTGGCGCAACGCATCCAGAAAGACATTTCAGAACGTTTCCACGTCGATCTGGAAATGGAGCCGAATCGCTATTGAGGCTACGCTCTCAAGTCTGAATCCAAAGCCCTGTACCGTAACTAGTGCAGGGCTTTTTTGTTAATGCTGCGTTAACTTAGCGAGCTAACGATGCAATGCATTTACTCCATCAAAGGCCCGGTGCAGACGTGTTCGTCTGCACAAGAGAGCCCATTAGCCTGAGTCGATCTGCGTGATGCCAACCGCTGACCTTCCAGCGGCAGATTACTCGACCCCATAACCCGAACACTCTGCGGGCGTGCCCATGATTACCCTGAAACTCAACGGTCAGAACCATCAACTCGATGTCACCGAGGACATGCCGCTGCTCTGGGCAATCCGTGACGTCGCCGGCTACAACGGCACAAAATTCGGCTGCGGCATGGGCCTGTGCGGGGCGTGCACCATTCATATCGAAGGCGCTCCGGCGCGCAGTTGCATCACACCGATCGGTTCGGTCATCGGGCAGAACGTCACCACCATCGACAACCTGCACGCGGACCCGATTGGCAAAGTCGTGCAGCAAGCCTGGCTCGATAGCGCGGTGGCCCAATGCGGGTTTTGCCAAGGGGGGCAAATCATGTCCGCGACCGCGTTGCTCAAGATCCATCCGAACCCGAGCGACGAGCAGATCGAAGAAGCGATGGTCGGCAACATCTGCCGTTGCGGCACCTACAATCGCATCAAGACCGCCATCCGTCAGGCATCCACTCACCTGAAGGAGGCCAAGGCATGAGCCAGTTACCGAATGGCTTCGCCCTGAGCAACCTCAGTCGCCGAGGCTTCCTCAAGGGTGTCGGCGCCACTGGTGCATTGGTCGTTGCCGCCAGTTGGGGCTGGCAGGAGGCGTTTGCTGAAGAGAAAGAGAAAAAGTTCGGCGCCGACGGTATGCCCAACGGCTGGATCGATGACCCCAAGGTCTATGTGAGCATTGCCGCGGATGGCACGGTGACCGTGGTGTGCAACCGTTCGGAAATGGGCCAGGGCGTGCGCACCAGCCTGACCATGGTCGTGGCCGATGAACTGGAAGCCGATTGGGCGCGGGTCAAAGTACGGCAGGCGCCGGGTGACGAAGTGCGCTTCGGCAATCAGGACACTGACGGATCGCGCAGCATGCGCCACTGGTACGAACCGATGCGCCGTTGCGGTGCCGCCGCGCGGACCATGCTCGAACAAGCCGCCGCCGAGCAGTGGAAAGTGCCGGTCAGCGAATGCCATGCGCAACTGCACAAAGTCATCCATACACCGTCGGGCCGCGAGCTGGACTACGGCGCGCTGGCCGCTGCTGCCGGTGCCTTGGCTGTACCGGCACGCGACAGCCTCAAGCTCAAGCAGCCGTCGGAATTTCGCTACATCGGCAAGGAAGGCACCAAGGCCATCGACGGTGACGACATCGTCAATGGTCGTGCCGTGTATGGCGCCGATGTGCATTTCGACGGCATGTTGTTCGCGGTGATCGCCCGGCCTGCGGTCTATGGCGGCAAGGTCAAACGTTTCGATGGCAGTGCGGCGATGAAAGTCCCCGGTGTGCTGAAGGTCATTCAGATCGACAGCCGTCCGTTGCCTTCCGAGTTTCAACCGTTGGGCGGAATCGCCGTAGTGGCCAGTAATACCTGGGCCGCGATCAAGGGGCGCGAGGCGCTGAAGATCGAGTGGGACGACGGCCCTAATGCCAGCTATGACTCGATTGCCTACCGCAAGGAACTGGAAGCTGCTTCACTCAAACCCGGCAAAGTGGTGCGCAATACCGGCAACATCGACGAAGCCATGAGCAGCGCCGACAACACGCTGGAAGCGTCCTACTACCTGCCTCACTTGTCGCAATCGCCGATGGAACCGATGGTCGCCATCGCACGCTACAAGGATGGCGTCTGCGAAGCCTGGGGGCCGAGTCAGGCGCCACAGGTGAGCCGCCAGCGGATCGGCGAGCGCCTGGGATTGCCGTTGGACAAGGTCACGTTCAACGTAACCTTGCTGGGCGGCGGTTTCGGGCGCAAGTCCAAACCTGACTTCATCATCGAAGCCGCCATCCTGGCCAAGGAATTCCCCGGCAAAGCCGTGCGTGTGCAGTGGACCCGTGAAGACGACATCCACAATTCCTACTTCCACACCGTGTCGGTGGAATACCTCAAGGCCAGCCTGAACAAGGACGGCTTGCCCTCTGGCTGGTTGCACCGCACCGTGGCGCCGAGCATCACTGCGCTGTTTGCGCCGGGCATGAGCCATGAAGCGGCGTTCGAACTGGGCATGGGTTTCACCAACATGGCCTATGCCATTCCCAACATCCGCCTGGAAAACCCTGAAGCGACGGCACACACCCGGGTCGGCTGGTATCGCTCGGTGTCGAATATTCCCCATGGCTTTGCGGTCCAGAGTTTTATCGATGAACTGGCGCACAAGGCCGGACAGGACTCGCTCAAGTATCAGGTCAAATTGCTCGGCCCGGACCGTCAGATCGATCCGCGCACCTTGAGTGAAGAATGGAACTACGGTGAATCGCCGGAGCGTTATCCGATCGATACGGCACGCCTGCGTACGGTGCTGGAAACTGCCGCGAAGGCGGCCGGTTGGGGGCGCGAGTTGCCCAAAGGGCGAGGATTGGGTCTGGCGGTGCATTACAGTTTCGTGACGTACGTGGCAGCGGTGATCGAGGTTGAAGTCAAAGACGACGGCACGCTGATCGTGCACAAGGCCGATATTGCCGTCGATTGCGGACCGCAGATCAACCCCGAACGGATTCGCTCTCAATTCGAAGGCGCCTGTGTCATGGGGCTGGGCAACGCGGTGCTGGGTGAAATCAGCTTCAAGGACGGCAAGGTCCAGCAGGACAACTTCCACATGTACGAAGTGGCGCGCATGTCCCTGGCGCCGAAAGACATCGCCGTACACTTGGTGACCCCACCGGGCAACGTTCCGTTGGGCGGCGTCGGCGAACCGGGTGTGCCACCGATTGCCCCGGCGCTGTGCAATGCGATCTTCGCCGCCACCGGCCAACGCATTCGCAATTTGCCGGTTCGTTATCAGCTGTCGGGTTGGCAGAAGGCAGGCGCCTGATGGACAGCGCCGACCTGAATGTCCTGCGCAGCGTGTTGGAGTGGCGCCGCGCTGGTCAGCGGGTAATGTTGTACAGCGTCGCCCAGACCTGGGGCACCGCTCCCCGGGCGCCTGGGGCGATGCTGGCGCTGCGCGAGGACGGTGTGGTGATTGGCTCGGTCTCCGGTGGCTGCGTCGAAGATGATCTGATTGCACGGCAGCACGACGGTCGAATCCCGGTCGACGGGCCAGCGGTGCAACTGATTACCTACGGCATCACCCGTGAAGAGGCGGCGCGATTCGGCTTGCCGTGTGGCGGTACGCTGCGTTTGATCGAAGAGCGCGTCGATGATGCGGCCTGGGTCGAGCAATTGCTGGTCCACTGTGAGGCCCATGAAATCGTCGCACGGGAACTCAACCTTGAAACCGGCCAAGTGATTTTGACGCCAGCCAGCAAGTCGGACGTGTTGATGTTCGACGGGCAGACCTTGCGCGCAATTTATGGTCCGCGTTGGCGTCTGTTGTTGATTGGCGCGGGGCAGCTGTCCCGGTATGTCGCCGAAATGGCCCGGTTGCTGGATTTTGAAGTACTGATCTGCGACCCGCGCACCGAGTTCGTCTATGGCTGGGAAGCGCAGCACGGACGTTTTGTCTCGGGCATGCCCGACGAGGCCGTCCTGAGTATCCAGACCGACGAACGCACGGCCATCGTCGCCCTGACTCACGACCCGCGCCTGGACGACATGGCGCTGCTGACAGCCCTCGATTCCAAGGCGTTCTATGTCGGCGCACTGGGCTCACGGATCAACAGCCAGAAACGCCGGGACAACCTGGCTCAACTGGGTTTGTCACAACAGGCCATCGCTCGATTGCACGGCCCGATCGGTCTGCATATCGGTAGTCATAATCCAGCGGAAATCGCCTTGTCGCTCATGGCCGAAATCGTGGCGATCAAAAATGGCGTCGAGTTGAAACAGAAGAAACCGTTGCAGGAGGATGTATGAGCGAGCCCATCGGCGTCATTGTGCTGGCAGCGGGGCAGGGGAGTCGGTTTCGCCAGGTCGCCGGTGCCGAGAAAGACAAGTTGCTGGCTGACTGCGTCGGTCGAGATGGCGCGGTTCGATCTGTCATTGAGCAGGTGCTGGTCAATCTGCCGGCAACCCTGGAGAAGCGGGTGTTGGTAACCACCGCTGACCGCCCGCAAGTGATCCGCATGGCAAAGGCTTATGGTTGCGCGATCGTGCTGATCGAGTCCACTGGAATGGGCGACAGCATTGCCGCGGGTGTGGCTGCGTGCGGGGAGCTCGGGGGATGGTTGATGGTGTTGGGGGATATGCCGTTTGTTTTGCCGTCGACTATCGAGCAAATTGTGGTTCAAGTTGCTGAAGATGGTATCAGTGTCCCGGTACATGATGGTGACTACGGGCATCCGGTCGGTTTCGGTCGCAGTTTTGGACCTGGCTTGATGGCGCTTTCGGGAGATCGGGGAGCCAAGCCCTTGTTTGCGCAGGGGCGAGTGGTTGAGGTTTCGGTGGATGATCCCGGGGTTTTGTGGGATGTGGATGTGCCGGAGAAGTTGGTCTTTGGGTGAAATCAAAAAGATCGCAGCCTTCGGCAGCTCCTGCGTCGAGCATCTGTAGGCGCTGCCGAAGGCTGCGGGATCTTTATTGCAATAAAAAGCCCCGCCTGGATCACCAGGCGGGGCTTTTTAGTCAGCGTCGGAATCAGACGAGCGGTTTAGGCTCGTGTTCTTTTTCCTCGGCTTGTTCGTGTTGCTCTACGGCTTCCTGAACCGAGCGCGGTGCTTCTTCGATCACGGATTCAACCGTCTCGGCAGGTGCTGCCTCAACCGCTTCAGCCACGATCGGAGTCGGTGCAGCAGCGGCGGCCAGTTCGGCTTCCTTCTGCAGACGCTCTTCTTCACGCTTGCGACGACGCACTTCGCGTGGATCGTTAGGCGCGCGACCACTTGGCGTCAGGGCGCTGACTTGGGCAGCTTCCACGACAGGTGTGGTCACTTCAGCGACGACCGGTGCAACTTCGGCAACAACTGGCGCTTCAACAACTGGCGCAGGCTCGGCAGCAGCAACCACAGGTTCGGAAACCATCGCTTGCGCTACTTCAGGTTCAGCGACTGGCACCGGTGCTGGTGTTTCAGCGGCAGCAGGCTCGGCAACCCAGTTGAATGCGGTTTGCTCTTCGCGAACTTCACGAACGGTTTCAGACACGGTTTCAACAACCGGTTCCGCAACCACGGCGGGTTCGGCAGCGGCTTCAACAACAGGCTGTGCTGGTGCGACTTCGACTTCTGGCGCGGCAGTGACTTCGACCGGCGTGGTCGCTTCAACAGCTGGCGCTTCGACCGGAGCCGTTTCCAGGGTGGAGGCAGTCGCGCGTTCGGCTTGCTCGTTGGCCTGTGCTTCGGCTGGAGCACTGATCACGCTGCTGGCAACGGCTGCGGTAACAGCCAGGCCGGCGGCCAGATCGGCAGTGCTTGGTGCTTCAGGGCCTTCGGCGCCTTCGTTACCTTCGGAATCTTCCGAACCTTCGATCACGTTGCCGTTGGCGTCACGTTGACGCTCGCGACGGTTGCTGCGACGACGCTGACCACGGGAGCGGCGGCGTGGACGATCGCCTTCGGCGCCATCCTGACCGTCTTCCTGCAGTTGCTCTTCGCTGGTCGGCAGTTCTTCTTCGGCGACGGCGGCAGCGGCTTGCTCGGTACGTGGCTGGCGTTCTTCACGCGGTGGGCGTGGAGCACGTTCTTCACGTGGCTGGCGGGCCGGACGCTCTTCAGCGGTGACAGCTGCAACTGGAGCTGGAGCGGCGGCTGGCGTGGTATCCAGAGGTTCGCGCAGTTCACGAACGCGTTCTTCACGCTCGCCACGTGGCTTGCGATCTTCACGCGGTGCGCGCGGTGCACGTTCTTCACGAGGTGCGCGAGGTGCGCGTTCTTCGCGGGCTACGGCCGGCGTTTCTTCACGGGTTTCGCGTGGCTGACGCTCTTCACGCGGTTCACGTGGGGCGCGTTCTTCACGCGGAGCACGTTCTTCACGAGGCTTGCGCTCTTCATCGCGGCGACCGTTACGGTTGCGGCTCTGCTGGCGACCGTTGCGACGCTCTTCGTTACGGGCCGGGCGCTCGGTGGTCGCAGGCTTTTCAACCACGGTCGGAGCAACAGGCTCTTCCTTGGTGGCGAACAGGCTGACCAGCGACTTCACCAGGCCTTTGAACAGGCTTGGCTCAGGCACTGCAACCGGAGCAGGGGCCGGAGCGGCGACTTCGGTCGGAACCGGAGCGTTGGCGCGGGCCGGTGCGGTCTTGACGGCGGCTTCCTGGCGAACCAGGGTGCGGGTCGCGGCGGCTGGCTGGACTTCTTCCACATCGGCAGCGGCAGCAGCGATTTCGTAGCTGGACTGGTTGGTCGCGGCTTCCGGGCTGTCATCACGCAGACGCTGCACTTCGAAGTGCGGCGTTTCGAGGTGATCGTTCGGCAGAATGACGATGCGGGCACGGGTGCGCAGTTCGATCTTGGTGATCGAGTTGCGTTTTTCGTTGAGCAGGAACGCGGCCACCGGGATCGGCACTTGTGCGCGAACTTCGGCGGTACGGTCTTTCAGGGCTTCTTCTTCGATCAGGCGCAGGATCGCCAGGGACAGCGATTCAACGTCACGGATGATGCCGGTGCCGTTGCAACGCGGGCAGACGATGCCGCTGCTTTCGCCCAGGGACGGACGCAGGCGCTGACGGGACATTTCCAGCAGGCCGAAGCGCGAGATACGACCGACTTGCACGCGAGCGCGGTCGGCTTCCAGGCATTCGCGGACTTTCTCTTCCACGGCACGCTGGTTCTTGGCTGGGGTCATGTCGATGAAGTCGATGACGATCAGGCCGCCGATGTCGCGCAGGCGCAACTGACGGGCGATTTCTTCGGCGGCTTCAAGGTTGGTCTGCAGCGCGGTTTCTTCGATGTCGCTGCCTTTGGTGGCGCGCGCCGAGTTGATGTCGATGGACACCAGGGCTTCGGTCGGATCGATGACGATGGAACCGCCGGAAGGCAGTTCAACGACGCGCTGGAAAGCGGTCTCGATCTGGCTTTCGATCTGGAAGCGGTTGAACAGCGGAACGCTGTCTTCGTACAGCTTGATCTTGCTGGCGTACTGCGGCATCACCTGGCGAATGAAGGTCAGGGCTTCGTCCTGGGCTTCAACGCTGTCGATCAGCACTTCGCCGATGTCCTGGCGCAGGTAATCGCGGATGGCGCGGATGATCACGTTGCTTTCCTGGTAGATCAGGAACGGCGCGGAACGATCCAGCGAGGCTTCTTTGATGGCGGTCCAGAGTTGCAGCAGGTAGTCGAGGTCCCACTGCATTTCTTCGCTGCTGCGGCCCAGGCCGGCAGTGCGCACGATCAGACCCATGTCAGCCGGGGCAACCAGGCCGTTCAGGGCTTCACGCAGTTCATTGCGCTCTTCGCCTTCGATGCGACGGGAGATACCGCCGGCACGCGGGTTGTTCGGCATCAGAACGAGATATCGACCGGCCAGGCTGATGAAGGTGGTCAGGGCGGCGCCCTTGTTGCCACGTTCTTCTTTTTCGACCTGAACGATGACTTCCTGGCCTTCGCTCAGGACGTCCTTGATGTTGACGCGGCCTTCAGGGGCTTTCTTGAAGTATTCGCGGGAGATTTCTTTGAGGGGCAGGAAGCCGTGGCGCTCAGAGCCGAAATCGACAAAGGCAGCCTCGAGGCTTGGTTCGATGCGAGTAATCCGGCCTTTATAGATGTTGGCCTTCTTCTGCTCGCGTGCACCGGATTCGATGTCCAGGTCGTAGAGGCGTTGGCCATCTACCAGTGCAACACGCAACTCTTCGGGTTGAGTTGCGTTAATCAGCATTCTTTTCATGTAGTACCGTCGGTTTCCGGGCTGCCGGAAACGGCGTTCGGCACACACGACTTCTCACGGTCGGTGTCAGGTGCGTCGGGAGTGGTTGGCCATTCCCGTGTCCAGCGAAGTCTGGCCAATGTGGGCCTTCATCGCGACGTACGCGTCCTGCTTGCTGTGGCTACTTAAGCACTCAGTCAGGAGGAGGAATCAACCAGCGGCTGTGGACGAGATGAAGCGTCTTGATAAAGCCTATTGCTACACAGTCCAGCGGTTGTGCATCTCCACCCTACACGTATCCCTGATAATTCGGGTGCTGCCGCGCGCAGAATCCGCAGCGGGTTGGCATTTACCGTGAGCTCCGAAAGGGGAGGTCACGCATCATGGCTAATTTAGGCGTTGTTTCCGAAGCGTTCGCTCGGGGTCATTCGCAGCTGACTGCACTTTGTGAACTGGCCGTGAATATGGCTTGCAAAACGAGTGAGATACTCCGTTTTGCAGCGTGATTCAGGCCTCATGTCACCTGCGCTCGTTACACCTGCAAACTCCACCGTTACGTAGCGAAAGCCCCGTAGGACGGCCTCGCGTCCTGGTGAATTGCGTTGGTCAGGGCCGGTTTTTGACCGATGGTCCGCTGTCCAGGCCGCTTTTGGCGGCGTTCGCGACTATAGCAGCAATGATTAAGTGCTTCAATTCCATAAAAATTGTTATCATCCGCGGCATGACGACGACTACCCTCCCGACTCCAAGCGTACAACTGCTTGAGGTCTCGCCGGAATATGCCGGCCAACGCATCGACAACTTCCTTCTTGCACGGCTCAAAGGTGTGCCCAAGACCTTGATTTACCGCATCTTGCGCAAAGGCGAAGTGCGTGTGAACAAGGGGCGGATCAAGCCCGAATACAAGCTGCAGGCGGGCGATATCGTGCGCGTGCCGCCGGTTCGTGTGCCTGAGCGCGACGAGCCGGTACCGCTGGCTCAGGGCCTGCTTCAGCGCCTCGAAGCCTCGATTGTCTTCGAAGACAAGGCGTTGATCGTGATCAACAAGCCTTGCGGTATCGCCGTTCACGGCGGCAGCGGCTTGAATTACGGCGTCATCGAAGCCTTTCGTCAGTTGCGTCCCGATTGCAAGGAGCTCGAACTGGTTCACCGCCTCGACCGTGACACTTCCGGCCTGCTGATGATCGCCAAGAAGCGCAGCATGCTGCGTCATTTGCACACAGCCTTGCGCGGCGATGGCGGCGATGGCGTCGATAAGCGCTATATGGCGCTGGTTCGCGGTAACTGGGCGTCCTCGATCAAGCAAGTTCGAGCGTCGCTCGGCAAGAGCAATCTGCGCTCCGGTGAGCGCATGGTCGAGGTCGACGAGGAGGAGGGCAAGGAGTCTGTGACCGTGTTCAAGGTCCTGCGTCGTTTTGGCGACTTTGCCACCCTGATCGAAGCCAAGCCGATCACCGGCCGCACTCACCAGATTCGTGTCCATACCTTGCACGCGGGTCACTGCATTGCTGGTGACACCAAATACGGTGATGACGATTTCAGCAAGGAAATTCGCGATCTGGGCGGCAAGCGCCTGTTCCTGCACGCCTACATGCTGACTGTGCCGTTACCGGATGGTGGTGAGCTGAAGCTTCAGGCGCCGGTAGACGAAATGTGGGCCAAGACCGTGGAGCGATTGAGTGCGCCCATCTGACTACAAGCTGCTGATTTTTGATTGGGATGGCACCCTGGCCGACTCCATCGGTCGGATTGTCGAAGCGATGCATGTGGCATCCGAGCGCTCCGGTTTTCAATTGTGCGATGACTTTTCCGTCAAGGGCATCATCGGACTGGGGTTGCCCGAGGCGATTCGCACGTTGTATCCGCATATTGGCGATGACGAGCTCGTCGCGTTTCGTCAGCACTATGCTGATCACTACATCGCATCGGAAGCTGTGCCGTCGCCGTTGTTCGAGGGTGTTGTCGAGTCGATGGCAGCCTTTCGCAATGAGGGTTATCACTTGGCGGTGGCCACCGGCAAGGCTCGTCGCGGGCTGGATCGGGTGCTCAAGGCGCACGGCTGGGAAGATTACTTCGATGTCACTCGTGCGGCAGATGAAACGGCCAGCAAGCCTCATCCTCTGATGCTGGAAGAAATCCTTGCTCATTGCGGCGTTTCTGCGCAGCAGGCGCTGATGGTCGGGGATTCGTCGTTTGATCTGCAAATGGCACGCAATGCCGGCATGGATTCAGTTGCGGTGAGCTATGGTGCTCAATCCATTGAGGCGCTGAAGCTGTTTGAGCCGCGGCTGTCCATAGATCGTTTTTCCGAATTGCACGCCTGGCTTCGTCAGGCTTAATACGTTTTTGCTGGGGTGTATGGCATGACCGACGAATGGAAAGCGCCTGCCAAGGCGAGCGCTGATGACGGTGACGCGAAAAGCTGGAAGCTGCTGGAAAAGACCTTGCTGTCCAGCGTGCAGGAACAGCGCCGGTCCCGTCGCTGGGGAATATTCTTCAAGCTGCTGACCTTTGTGTACCTGTTCGGTGCATTGGCGCTGTTTTCGCCGTTGATGGACATGGAAAAGGCGGCAACTCGCAGTGGCAACTACACCGCGTTGATCGACGTGACCGGTGTGATCGCCGACAAGGAGCCGGCCAGTGCCGACAACATCGTTGGCAGCCTGCGCGCAGCTTTCGAGGATGAAAAGGTCAAGGGTGTCATTCTGCGCATCAACAGTCCGGGCGGCAGTCCGGTGCAGTCGGGTTACGTCTATGACGAGATCCGCCGCCTGCGTGGCCTGCATCCGGAGATCAAGCTGTACGCGGTCATTTCTGATCTGGGGGCTTCCGGGGCGTATTACATCGCCAGTGCCGCCGACCAGATCTACGCGGACAAAGCGAGTCTCGTGGGCTCCATTGGTGTGACGGCGGCCGGTTACGGTTTTGTCGGTACCATGGAGAAACTGGGTGTCGAGCGTCGCACATACACCTCGGGCGAGCATAAATCGTTCCTCGACCCGTTCCAGCCGCAGAAGTCGGAAGAAACGGTGTTCTGGCAAGGTGTGCTCGATACGACGCACAAACAGTTCATCAACAGCGTCAAGCAGGGGCGCGGCGATCGCCTGAAGGACAAGGAGCATCCGGAGTTGTTTTCCGGTCTGGTCTGGTCCGGCGAGCAGGCGCTGCCGCTAGGGCTTGTCGATGGATTGGGCAGTGCCAGTTCGGTTGCGCGGGATGTGATCGGCGAGAAAGAGCTGGTGGACTTTACCGTTCAGGAGTCGCCATTCGATCGCTTCTCGAAGAAGCTGGGCGCCAGCGTGGCTGAGCATCTGGCGATGTGGATGGGGTTTAACGGTCCGTCGCTGCGCTGATCTTTTGATTGCACAAAAAAACCGGCCATTGCCGGTTTTTTTGCCTTCCCATGACCTGTAGGCGCTGGCTTGCCAGCGATGGCGGCATACCTGGCGCGCCGCGTCGCCCCGGTTCGCCAGCAAGCCGGCTCCTACGGGATTTGCACGCCTTCAGCCAGCAACATGTCGATCAGGCGAATCAATGGCAGGCCGACGAGGCTGGTCGCGTCAGGCCCTTCGGTGCTTTGAAACAGGCTGACGCCCAGACCCTCGGCCTTGAAGCTGCCAGCGCAGTCGTAGGGCTGTTCGGCGCGCAGGTAGCGTTCAATTCGTGCGGTGTCGAGTGTGCGCATGTGTACCGTGAATGGCACGCAGTCGACCTGGCAATGGCCGGTCTGGCTGTTCAGCAGGGCCAGTCCGGTCAGGAATGTCACGCTGGTGCCGCTTGAGGCCTGGAGTTGCTCTCGGGCTTTTTCGAAGGTGTGTGGCTTGCCGATAATGCGGTTGCCCAATACGGCGACCTGATCTGAGCCGATAATCAGATGAGCGGTATGGCTGTCCGCCAGGGCGCGCGCCTTCTCTTCGGCCAGGCGTTTGACCAGCTCGATGGCGGGCTCGCCGGGGCGATGGCTCTCGTCGATATCCGGCGAGCTGCACGTAAAGGGCAGCTGCAAACGGGTCAGTAATTCCCGGCGATAAGCTGAGCTGGAAGCGAGTAATAAAGGCAGCATGCGCAACTCCAAATGACAGTCGTGAATTCTAGCGGGGCTTCCAAGTGACGGACAGGGCTGAATTTCCTTTGACATGGCCGGGTGCATCCCTATAATGCTGCGCCTATGTTGAATGACCCGATTCCACCTCACGTTGACCCGCGCAAATTGGCTGATCGTGGCACCACCCTCCAAGGTGAAATGCTGCTGGCCGATTTGAAGAGACTCTGCGACCCGCTTTCCGACAATGTCGGTACGGTGCAGGCTAAATTCGTTTTTGAACGAGATGAACGTAAATCTGTGGTCATCCACAGTTTTATCGACACCGAGGTCAAAATGGTTTGCCAGCGTTGTCTTGAGCTGGTCACCCTGCCGATCCATAGCGAATGCAGTTACGCTGTGGTGAAGGAGGGTGCGAATACCCAGTCGTTGCCGAAAGGTTATGACGTGCTGGAACTGGGCGAAGATCCTTTGGATCTGCAGTCACTGATCGAGGAGGAGCTTCTGCTCGCCTTGCCCATTGTGCCTGCTCATCATCCGGAAGAATGCCAGCAGCCGGCGGGAGCAGATGAGCCCGAACCGAGCGAGGACGAGGTAACGCGGTCCAACCCGTTCAGTGTATTGGCGCAGTTAAAGCGTGACCCAAACGTTTAGGAGTTAATCAATTATGGCTGTTCAGCAGAACAAAAAATCCCGCTCTGCCCGTGACATGCGCCGTTCGCACGACGCTCTCGAGGCTAGCACCCTGTCTGTAGAAAAAACCACCGGTGAAGTTCACCTGCGTCACCACGTATCGCCAGAAGGCGTATACCGTGGCCGTAAAGTGATCGACAAGGGCGCTGACGAGTAATCACTTGTCTGCTCAAGTCATCGCGATTGACGCAATGGGCGGGGACTTCGGTCCCCGCAGCATTGTTCAGGCCAGCTTCGCTTGTCTGGCTGCTACCCCCTCGCTGCACCTGATCCTCGTCGGTCAACCCTCCCTTCTTGAAGAACTGATCGCTGGCCATTCGGCTGTGGATCGCGCACGCCTGTCGATTGCTCCGGCGTCCGAAGTCATCACCATGGACGAAAAACCTGCCCAGGCCCTGCGAGGCAAGCCCGACTCATCCATGCGCGTGGCGCTCGAGTTGCTGCGCGATGACAAGGTCCAGGCCTGCGTCAGTGCCGGCAATACCGGTGCGTTGATGGCGCTGTCGCGTTTTGTGCTCAAGACCTTGCCGGGCATTGATCGGCCGGCCATGGTGGCGGCCATTCCGACACAGAAGGGTTATTGCCAGTTGCTCGATCTGGGTGCCAACGTCGATTGCAGCGCGGAACATCTGTTGCAGTTCGCTGTGATGGGCTCGGTCGCAGCGGAAACGCTGGGCATTGCTCGTCCGCGCGTGGCGTTGTTGAATATCGGCACCGAGGACATCAAGGGAAATCAGCAGGTCAAGCTGGCCGCCACGTTGTTGCAGGCAGCCCGAGGTATCAATTACATCGGTTTTGTCGAAGGTGATGGTTTGTACCGTGGCGAAGCTGATGTGGTGGTGTGCGACGGATTTGTCGGCAATATCCTGCTCAAATCCAGCGAAGGCCTGGCGACCATGATTGCCGGGCGTATCGAAGCGTTGTTCAGGCAGAGTGTTGCTTCGCGCATGGTCGGTGCATTGGCGTTGCCGCTGATGAAGCGCTTGCAGGCTGACCTGGCGCCCGCGCGGCACAACGGTGCGAGCTTTCTCGGCTTGCAGGGCATTGTCGTGAAAAGCCACGGATCTGCCGGGGTGCAGGGCTTTCAAAGTGCCATTCAGCGCGCGCTGATCGAAATTCAGGAAAACCTGCCAGAACGCATTCACGGTCGTCTGGAGGATTTGTTGCTTTAGGCGTTTTCGTCGGACAATGCTTAAATGTGACTGCTCGGTTCGAGTCACCATCCAACTGTCAGTTTCTTGCGTCCCAAAAGCGGGGCGTCAACTCTCCGACGACAAGATCATTAGGGGCTTGTTACATGTCTGCTTCCCTCGCATTCGTCTTTCCAGGACAGGGTTCGCAGTCCCTCGGCATGCTGGCCGAGTTGGGCGCACAACACCCGGTTGTCCTCGAAACATTCAAAGAAGCTTCCGATGCTCTGGGTTACGACCTGTGGGCACTGACCCAGCAAGGGCCGGAAGAGCAACTCAATCAGACCGATAAAACCCAGCCGGCCATTCTGACCGCCTCGATCGCCCTGTGGCGCCTGTGGCTGGCCGAAGGTGGTGCGCGTCCGGCTTACGTTGCCGGGCACAGCCTGGGTGAATACAGCGCGCTGGTCGCTGCCGGCAGCCTGAGCCTGGGTGACGCGGTGAAACTGGTCGAGCGTCGTGGTCAGTTGATGCAGGAGGCCGTTCCGGCCGGGCAGGGCGGCATGGCCGCCATCCTGGGTCTGGAAGATGCGGACGTACTGGCCGCCTGTGCCGAAGCGGCGCAAGGCGACGTGGTCAGCGCGGTGAACTTCAACTCCCCGGGTCAGGTCGTCATCGCTGGCGCCAAGGCTGCGGTCGAGCGCGCTATTGAAGGTTGCAAGGCGCGGGGTGCCAAGCGCGCCATGCCATTGCCGGTCAGCGTGCCATCGCACTGCGAACTGATGCGTCCGGCCGCCGAGCGTTTCGCCGAGTCGATCGCCGCGATCGACTGGCAAGTCCCACAAATTCCCGTTGTGCAGAACGTCAGTGCCGAAGTGCCGGGCGATCTGGAAACCCTCAAGCGTGATTTGCTTGAGCAGCTCTACAAGCCAGTACGCTGGGTTGAATCGGTCCAGGCGCTGGCCGCCAAGGGTGCGACCCAACTGGTCGAGTGCGGTCCGGGCAAAGTACTGGCCGGTCTGAACAAGCGCTGTGCTGAAGGCGTGTCGACATCCAACCTCAATACCCCAGACGCTTTCGCTGCCGCTCGTGCAGCGTTGGCCTGAATCAGGAGAAGCTTGCATGAGTCTGCAAGGTAAAGTTGCACTGGTCACCGGTGCAAGCCGTGGCATCGGCCAGGCTATCGCCCTGGAACTGGGTCGTCAGGGCGCCATCGTAGTGGGCACCGCGACCTCTGCGTCGGGTGCTGAGCGTATTGCCGCTACCCTGAAAGAAAACGGTATCCAGGGGACTGGCCTGGAACTCAATGTCACCAGTGACGAGTCCGTTGCAAGTGTTCTGGCAAGCATTCAGGAGCAGTTCGGTGCGCCGGCAATCCTGGTCAACAATGCCGGCATCACCCGCGATAACCTGATGATGCGTATGAAAGACGACGAGTGGCATGACGTTGTCGATACCAACCTGAACAGTCTGTTCCGCCTGTCCAAGGGCGTTTTGCGTGGTATGACCAAGGCCCGTTGGGGTCGAATTATCAGTATTGGTTCGGTTGTGGGTGCCATGGGCAACGCAGGCCAAGTAAACTACGCTGCCGCCAAGGCCGGTCTGGAAGGTTTCAGCCGTGCACTGGCGCGTGAAGTCGGTTCGCGTTCGATTACGGTAAACTCGGTGGCCCCAGGGTTCATCGATACCGATATGACCCGTGAACTGCCCGAGGCGCAGCGTGAAGCCTTGCAGACGCAGATTCCGCTGGGCCGTCTGGGACAAGCTCAAGAGATCGCGTCCGTGGTCGCTTTTCTTGCGTCGGACGGTGCGGCTTACGTTACCGGAGCTACAATCCCGGTGAACGGCGGGATGTACATGTAATTCAAATGTGACGGATTGCTTCAAAAAAATGTCATACGAGCTGTCTAAAATCCGTTATAAAGCTGCAATCTATTTATAGGCAGAGGGTCACCGGGTTCGAGGAGTGAAGCTTTCAGTTGAAAAGCTGAAAAGTCTTTCTATACACTTACCCACTGGCCAGCTGCCTGAATTTGTCCATTAGGAGTGAAAACAAGGTATGAGCACCATCGAAGAGCGCGTCAAGAAAATCGTTGCTGAGCAACTGGGCGTTAAAGAAGAAGAAGTGGTCAACACTGCTTCCTTCGTTGAAGACCTGGGTGCCGACTCCCTTGACACCGTTGAGCTGGTGATGGCTCTGGAAGAGGAATTCGAGACCGAAATCCCTGACGAAGAAGCCGAGAAGATCACTACTGTACAAGCTGCAATCGACTACGTTACTAGCCATCAGGCGTAATAGTTTGTAATCGTTGCTCGCTGTCATGGAAAAACCGCACTGCCATCATGGCGTGCGGTTTTTTCTTTAGGCCTGATGCAAAGTCGTCATTTGAAAAAAGGAGAGTGCTGTGTCGCGTAGACGCGTCGTAGTCACCGGTATGGGTATGTTGTCGCCACTGGGCACGGATGTGCCGAGCAGCTGGCAGGGCATTCTGGCTGGCCGCAGTGGCATTGGTCTGATCGAACACGCCGACCTTTCTGCCTATTCCACCCGTTTTGGCGGCTCGGTAAAGGACTTCAATGTCGAGGAATACCTGTCGGTCAAAGAAGCCCGCAAACTCGACCTGTTCATTCAGTACGGTCTGGCCGCAGGTTTTCAGGCGGTACGCAATGCCGGTCTGGAAGTCACTGACGCCAACCGTGAGCGTATCGGCGTGGCCATGGGCTCGGGTATTGGCGGTCTGACCAATATCGAAGAAACCGCCCGCACGCTGCACGAGACCGGCCCGCGACGGATCTCTCCGTTCTTCGTGCCAGGCTCGATCATCAATATGATTTCCGGTTTCCTGTCCATCCACTTGGGTGCACAGGGGCCTAACTACGCCATCGCCACAGCGTGTACCACAGGTACGCACTGCATCGGCATGGCGGCCCGCAACATCATGTACGACGAAGCCGACGTGATGATTGCCGGCGGTGCCGAGATGGCGGCCTGCGGTCTGGGCATGGGCGGCTTCGGAGCCTCCCGCGCACTGTCGACCCGCAACGACGAGCCGACCCGCGCCAGCCGTCCATGGGACAAGGGCCGCGATGGCTTTGTATTGTCCAATGGCGCCGGTGCGCTGGTGCTGGAAGAACTCGAGCATGCCAAGGCGCGTGGCGCGACCATCTACGCCGAGCTGATCGGCTTCGGTACCAGTGGCGATGCCTACCACATGACCTCGCCGCCAGCCGATGGCGCAGGTGCAGCGCGCTGCATCACCAATGCGCTGCGCGATGCCAAAATCAATGGCGATCAAGTGCAGTACATCAACGCCCACGGCACCTCGACTCCCGCAGGCGACCTGGCGGAAGTCAATGCGATCAAGTCAGTGTTCGGCGAGCACGCCTACAAGCTGGCAGTCAGTTCGACCAAGTCCATGACCGGTCACCTGTTGGGTGCGGCGGGCGCGGTTGAGGCGATCTTCAGCGTACTGGCGATCAACAGCCAGGTGGCGCCGCCGACCATCAACCTCGATGAGCCGGACGAAGGCTGCGATCTCGATTTTGTGCCGCACACTGCGCGCAATATGGACATTGATGTGGTGGTTTCCAACTCCTTCGGGTTTGGCGGCACCAACGGCTCGCTGGTGTTCCGCCGGTTCGCAGGCTGATGGACTGCTGGGTCGACGGTCAGCCGGCGGACGCTTTGTCGCTGAAGGATCGCGGCCTGGCTTATGGTGATGGTCTGTTCGAGACCATCGCTGTGCGTAATGGACTCCCGGTGCTGCTGGATCGTCATCTGGTGCGTTTGGCCAGGGGGTGCCAGCGGTTGGCGATCAACCTTGATCATGAGCTCATGGTCGCGGAGTTGTTGAACTATGCCGCGAAGCTGGACGAAGGTGTGCTCAAGCTGATCGTCACACGCGGTGACAGCTTGCGCGGCTACGCCTTCGATCCCTCGGTTTCCGCTCGACGCATTTTGTCGGGCAACCCACCAGCGGTCTATCCGGATGCCCATGCTGAGCAAGGCGTTCGCCTGTTTCCTTGTACGACACGACTTTCAAATCAACCTCTGCTCGCCGGCCTCAAACATTTGAATCGCCTGGAGCAGGTCCTCGCCCGTGCCGAATGGCAGGACACCGAGCATGCTGAAGGCTTGATGCTCGATCAGGCAGGGCGCGTGATTGAAGGCGTATTCAGTAATCTGTTCCTAGTGCGCAATGGCGTGCTGATCACGGCAGACCTCAAACGCTGTGGCGTCGCCGGGGTGATGCGCGAAGAAATTTTGTTTCAAGCCGAGTCGTCGGGTATCCCCACGCAAATCACCGATATCCCCCTCGAACAGCTGCAATGGGCTGACGAAGTCTTTGTCTGCAACAGCGTTTATGGCGTTTGGCCGGTGCGTGCTTATGCAGCACTGAGCTGGCCGGTTGGGCCGCTCACCCGTAAACTCCAAACCATTGCCAATGAGCTACTGGATGCTTGATACGTGAGACGTAAACTCTTGCTGCTGCTGGAAACCGGACTGGTTCTGGCGGGGCTGATGTTGGGTGCTTCTGCCTGGAAAATTCATTCGGCATTGGTGCAACCGCTGAATATCACTCAGGAAAAACTGCTGGAGGTGCCCAAGGGCACGACTCCGAACCGCACCTTCCTGAAAATGGAAGCTGACGGCGTCATCAAGGACGCATTCTGGCTGCGCGTCTATTGGCGCTTCAACCTGCCCAAACAACCTCTGCACAGCGGTGAATACCGCATGGTTCCCGGCATGACAGTCGAAGGGCTGATCGATCTGTGGAAGCGCGCAGAGATGGTTCAGTACAGCCTGACCCTGGTCGAAGGCTGGAATTTCCATCAAGTGCGTGCGGCCCTGGCCAGGGATGAAAAACTCGAGCAGACCCTTGATGGATTGAGCGACAGCCAGGTCATGGACAAGCTCGGCCATACCGGGATTTTTCCCGAAGGGCGATTCTTCCCTGACACGTATCGCTTCGTGCGCGGCATGTCCGATGTCGAGCTGCTGAAAATTGCCTACGATCGCCTCAACGATGTGCTTGCCAAAGAGTGGGCGCAACGATCGGCGGACGTGCCGTACACCGAACCCTATCAAGCGCTGATCATGGCCTCGCTGGTGGAAAAGGAAACCGGTGTGCCGCAGGAGCGTGGGCAGATTGCCGGTGTGTTTGTACGGCGCATGGCGATAGGCATGTTGCTGCAGACCGACCCGACGGTGATTTATGGCCTGGGTGATCGTTACAGCGGCAAGTTGAACCGTGCACATCTCAGAGAAGCCACGCCCTATAACACTTACATGAATGCAGGTTTGCCGCCGACCCCGATTGCCATGGTCGGTCGCGAAGCGATCCATGCGGCGCTCAATCCGGTGGAGGGCAGCAGCCTGTACTTCGTGGCGCGCGGTGATGGCAGCCACGTGTTCTCCGATGATCTGGATGCGCACAACAATGCAGTGCGTGAGTACCAGATCAAGCGCCGAGCCGATTACCGCTCCAGCCCGGCACCGATCTCTGCACCCGAGACGCCGGTGGAGGAGCCTGCCGCGTCGGCGTCTGAGGACGCCGAGATGCCGGTCCCGACCGCGTCACCGGACACTGATCCGGACGCTTCGCCGCGGGTGCAGCCGCAAGATCCCGCGCCTGAACCCGCACCGGATGCACCGGCTTCCGATGCAAGCACACCGCAAAGCTCGCAATGACTCTGACTAAGGACTGCCTGTGACTGGCTTGTTTATTACTCTGGAAGGCCCTGAAGGCGCCGGCAAGAGCACCAACCGCGAATACCTGGCCGAACGTTTGCGCGCCGCCGGTATTGAGGTGGTGCTGACCCGTGAGCCGGGTGGAACGCCACTGGCCGAGCGTATTCGCGAGGTGTTGTTGGCCCCGGTCGATGAAGTCATGAACCCGGATACCGAGTTGTTGCTGGTGTTCGCCGCCCGCGCTCAACACCTGGCCGAAGTCATTCGCCCGGCATTGGCCCGTGGTGCCGTGGTCTTGTGTGATCGCTTTACCGACTCGACTTACGCCTACCAGGGCGGTGGTCGCGGATTGTCGCTGGAGCGCATTGCCGCTCTGGAAACCTTTGTCCAGGGTGACCTGCGCCCGGACTTGACGCTGATTTTCGATCTGCCCGTGGAAGTCGGCCTGGCCCGGGCCAGTGCTCGCGGTCGCCTGGATCGCTTCGAGCTCGAAGGCCGGACGTTTTTCGATGCGGTGCGCAGTGCTTTCCTCAAGCGTGCCGAGGCAGATCCGGCGCGCTATGTGCTGGTGGATGCCGCACAACCGTTGGCGCAGGTTCAGCAGTCACTGGATACATTGTTGCCACGTTTGCTGGAGCTGACCCGTGGCTGAGGCCTATCCGTGGCAGGACAGTCTGTGGCAGCAACTGGCCGGTCGTGCCCAGCACGCCCATGCCTATCTGTTGCACGGTCCGGCTGGTATCGGCAAACGGGCGCTGGCAGAACGCTTGATGGCCAACCTGCTGTGCCAGCGTCCGGCCGGCCTTGAAGCCTGTGGCGAATGCAAATCCTGCCTGCTGCTGAAGGCGGGCAGTCATCCGGATAACTACATTCTGGAACCGGAAGAAGCCGACAAGGCGATCAAGGTTGATCAGGTTCGGGATCTGGTCAGTTTCGTCGTGCAGACCGCGCAGTTGGGCGGGCGCAAAGTGGTGCTGATCGAGCCGGTCGAGTCGATGAACATCAATGCGGCCAACGCCTTGCTGAAAAGCCTTGAAGAACCGTCCGGCGATACCGTTCTGTTGCTGGTCAGTCACCAGCCAAGCCGACTGCTGCCGACCGTCAAGAGTCGTTGTGTGCAGCAGGCTTGTCCGTTGCCGAGTGCGGCCATGAGCCAGGCTTGGCTGGCCAAGGCCTTGCCGGACTGTTCGGATGACGAGCGTGTCGAGTTGCTGACACTGGCCGCCGGCTCGCCGCTGGCTGCGGTCAATTTGCAGTCCCAGGGCGTTCGCGAACAGCGGGCACAAGTGGTGGACGGAGTGAAAAAGTTGCTCAAGCAGCAACAGTCGCCGACGCAACTGGCCGAAGGCTGGAATGCGATTCCCTTGTTGCTGCTGTTCGACTGGTTTTGCGATTGGTCCAGCCTGATCCTGCGCTATCAACTGACCCAGGATGAAGAGGGGCTGGGTTTGACCGATATGCGCAAGGTCGTTCAGTACCTGGCGCAGAAAACCGCTCAGGACAAAGTCTTGAATATCCAGGACTGGATCCTCGCCCAGCGCCAGAAAGTATTGAGCAAAGCGAACCTGAACCGGGTTTTGTTGCTGGAAGCCTTGCTGGTGCAATGGGCGTCCTTGCCCGCCCAGCGCTGACTGTCTGCGCCTAGACTTAAAGCACCGGTAATCCTGTTGTCCCACTCATTCGATGTAAGTTGCAGCCTTTTATGCTCGTAGATTCCCATTGCCACCTCGATCGCCTTGACTTGACCGTTCACGACGGTTCACTGGATGCCGCACTTGATGCGGCTCGCCAGCGCGGCGTCGGGCACTTTCTGTGTATCGGTGTCAGCGCCGACAATGCCGCCGACGTCAAAGCCCTGGCCGAGCGTTATGACGACGTCGACTGTTCGGTCGGCGTGCATCCGCTGGATGTCCAGCCGGGCGCCGCGCCTGCGCTCGACTGGTTGTTGCAGGAGCTCAATCACCCGCGCGTGGTGGCGATTGGCGAAACCGGCCTGGACTATCACTACGAGCCCGAAGCGGCAGAGTTGCAGCAGGAATCCTTTCGCCTGCATCTGCAAGCGGCGCAACAGACCGGTAAACCGGTGATCATCCATACCCGTGGCGCCCGCGCCGATACCCTGAATCTGTTGCGTGAAGCGGCGCTGCCCCAGGCGGGCGTGCTGCATTGCTTCACCGAAGACTGGGAGATGGCGAAAGCTGCGCTGGATATGGGTTACTACATTT
Source organism: Pseudomonas sp. Irchel s3f7 (assembly GCF_900187615.1). GTDB lineage: Bacteria > Pseudomonadota > Gammaproteobacteria > Pseudomonadales > Pseudomonadaceae > Aquipseudomonas. Next base: position 121,688 of record NZ_FYDO01000003.1, read on the forward strand.
CCCTGTCCGGGATTGTCACTTTCCGCAATGCCGACGCCTTGCGCGACGTGGCCAGCAAGGTGCCCGCTGACCGGTTGCTCGTGGAAACCGACTCACCGTACCTGGCGCCGATCCCATATCGCGGCAAGCCAAACCTGCCGCAGTACGTGCGGGAAGTAGCGGAGTTTCTGGCAATGTTGCGGGGTGAGTCCTACGAGCGATTTGCTGAGCAGACCACAGAGAACTTCAAGCGATTGTTTCCCCTGGCGCATGTCAGGGCTTTGGCGTAATACCGGAAAAGATCGCAGCCTGTGGCAGTTCGGGGCTTTGGCCTCTGAATCGCAGGCAAAAAAAACCCGGGTTCTGGGGGGTGAATCCGGGTTAAGACCATTAGGAGTAAAACAATGGCACGCGGTCCGTTGGTACCAATATCGGCGTGACACTTGGGGGAGATGCCCCGCCGACAGTTCAAGTATTGATCAGGATTGCATCCCGTCCAGTTTGATCACCGGGGTTTTTAAACAAATTTGGAATACGGGCGCTTCGGAAGAGTTCTCATCAGTCATCCCGCGTACGCAGAATGACCAGAAAGCGCAGATATGGTCGGATGATCCGTGCATTTTTACGCAAGTTAGGCATAATACGCGGCTTCGAATTTTGACCCGAACAGACCTTTTCTTATGCATAAAGAACCCCGTAAGGTCCGTGAGTTTCGTCGCCGCGAGCAAGAAATTCTCGATACCGCGCTCAAGCTGTTCCTCGAACAAGGTGAAGACAGTGTCACCGTCGAGATGATTGCTGATGCCGTCGGTATCGGCAAAGGTACGATCTACAAGCACTTCAAATCCAAGGCTGAAATCTATCTGCGCCTGATGCTCGATTACGAGCGTGATTTGAACGAGCTGTTGCATTCGGCCGACGTCGACAAGGACAAGGAAGCCCTGTCTCGCGCGTATTTCGAGTTCCGCATGCGCGACCCGCAACGTTATCGCTTGTTTGATCGCCTGGAAGAGAAGGTGGTCAAGGGCAATCAGGTCCCGGAGATGATCGAGGAGTTGCACAACATTCGCGCCTCGAACTTCGAACGCCTGACTCTGCTGATCAAGGGGCGGATCAGCGAAGGCAAACTCGAAGACGTACCCCCTTACTTCCATTACTGCGCGTCCTGGGCGCTGGTGCACGGTGCCGTGGCGCTGTATCACTCTCCGTTCTGGAGCAATGTGCTGGAAGACCAGGAAGGTTTCTTCCAGTTCCTGATGGACATCGGTGTGCGCATGGGCAACAAACGCAAGCGCGACACCGACACCCCAAGCAGCTGAGCCATTCAGCCACCTTATTGCGCCATGATTTCGCTACAGGGTGTCGTTCGCAGGAATATACTCAGGTGTAGGACTTGCTAAAACTTGATTTCTAGGTCAAGTTTTAGCAGCCCCGAATAGTCTTCCACCGGAGAGATCATGATCGTTGACCGTCAAGGCAGGCGTTTTCGCAATTTGCGCATCAGCCTGACCTCCGCCTGCAATTACGCTTGTACCTACTGCGTGCCTAACGGCAAGCGGCTGGTGGCTGCGCAGGATGAGTTGTCGGCCGACGCTATGGCGCGGGGTGTGGCCTATCTGATCGAAGCCGCTGGCATCGAGCGTTTGCGCATCACCGGCGGCGAGCCGCTGGTCAGCCCGAAACTCGAAGCGTTCATGAAGGCAGTCGGGCAGATGGGCCTGGAAGACATCAGCCTGACCACCAATGGCCAGCTGCTGGCAAAGAAACTGCCCCTGCTGGTGGATGCCGGTATCCGGCGCATCAACGTTTCCCTCGATACCCTCGACGCCAGTGCGTTCCGTGGCATTGCCCGTGGCGGCGACCTGGCCACGGTGCTCGACGGCATGGACCAGGCCCACGCGGCCGGCATGAAGATCAAGGTCAACATGGTGCCGTTGCGCGGCCAGAACCTCGATCAGGTGATGCCGCTGCTCGATTACTGTCTCGAACGTGGCTATGAACTGCGCTTCATCGAGCTCATGCGCATGGGCCACTTGGCCAATGACTCCAACACCTTCCTGCAACAATTCGTCAGCCTTCAGCAACTGCTGAGCCTGATCGGCGAGCGCTATGAGTATTTGCAAGCCGATGCACCGGTCGATGCGACCGCTGTGCGCTACGAGATTCCGGGGCTTGGGCATTTCGGTGTGATTGCTAACGAGAGCGTGCCGTTCTGCCGAACCTGTTCTCGGTTGCGCTTGTCTTCAACCGGCTGGCTGCATGGCTGCCTGTCGTCGAGCAACCGTCACTATGTCGGTGATCTGCTCGACAAGCCGCGTCATCAAGCACTGCCGGCGTTGCAGCGCCTGTTGGTGAAAGCCTTGGGTGACAAGCAGGAAGTGGCGTTTTCCGGCGGCGCTACCGTCATGAAAATTATCGGCGGCTGAATCGGCCTCATCGCGGGCAAGCCACGCTCCCACAGGGTTTTGCGTAAACGCTGTGGGGAGCGTGGCTTGCCCGCGATTGCGTTTGATCAGGCACGATGAACTTGAGCTGGCGCGGAAGCTGCATCCAACGGCCATTCGCCGGTTTTCCGTCACCGGCCTCTGGAGGATAGGATGCGTAGCCTGGTTTTGCTGCTGGCCGTTTTGGCGCTTGGTGGCTGCATGAACGTCAGCGATATGGCCGAAATGACCCGTTACCATATGAGCGATGCAGGGGTGCTCGACCACAGCGACAGCCGTCGCGTGAATAACCTGCGCATTCAGCCCGACTCCTTCGTCTATATTGCCCAGGGTGCGTTCATGCCACCGGGCAGCACTGTTTATCCGCGCCCTAACGTGATTGCCGAAGTTGCCTTCGATGGCTTTGTCGAATACTTCCCAATGGTACGCCGTGCCCGTGTCCCCGAAGGACTCGACCAGGCCATGAGTGAAGCCCGTGCCGTCGGCGCCCACTATCTGCTTTACACGCGTTTTGCCAAGTCAGACGACCGTATCGGCAACTCGGACGAGTGGCTGGATCAGGAAGCGCTGGATCGCCTCGGCATCGACAGCGGCGTGATTCAAATCATGTTGATCGAGACCAGCACCCAGTATTTGATTGATACTGCGCATATCAAGAGTCGTGGCGGTTTGCTGACGTTCCACGACGAAAAACCCGAAGACCTCATGGGCCCGCCGCTGGAACAATATGCGCGCAGCCTGCTGGGGCTCAGCGACCAGTAAATCCAAGGAGAACGCCATGAGTGGCCCGCAAAAAGCCAACGACCTGCTGGGGCAAATCCCCAAGACCAAAGGCTTGCCGCCGGTCCACCTGTGGAATCCCGACTTCTGCGGCGACATCGACATGCGCATCGCCCGCGACGGCACCTGGTATTACCTGGGCACGCCGATCGGGCGCAAGCCGATGGTCAAGTTGTTCTCCACCATCATCCGCCGCGACGGCGATGATTATTTCCTCATTACCCCGGTCGAGAAAGTCGGCATCAAGGTCGACGATGCGCCGTTCGTGGCGATTGCCGTGGACGTGGAAGGTGAGGGCGAGGCACAACTCCTGCGCTTTACCACCAATGTCGAGGAGACCACGGAAGCTGGGGCTGAACACCCGATTCGCGTGGTGATCGATCCGGAGACTCAAGAACCGGCGCCCTACGTTCATGTGCGGACCAATCTCGAAGCGCTGATTCACCGCAACGTGTTCTACCAACTGGTGGAGCTGGCGGTCAGTCGCGAGATCGACGGGCAGCGCTGGCTCGGCGTGTGGAGTGGCGGCGAGTTTTTCCGCATCGGTCTCGAACCCTGAGCCTGACACTGTGGGATCAAGCCTGCTTGCGATGGGGTCCTGCAACGCAACACCTGATTTGGTCATAAACCGCCTTGCGCAACGCCTCAATCAACGGCTGCTTGCAGGCATGGGATTTCTCCTGGCTTCTGAAGTCTGGGCAGCTATTGGCTCATGCCGCCTTTTTTATTGTCGGTGGTGCTTGAGCCGAGTCCACCCTCGCTGGGCGATGTGGTGTCCGGCACATTCAAACCGTCCTGACGGCCCGCATCGTTGCCCTGCATCCGTGGATCGGTACCGGTGGCGGGTGGCAGGTTGATGTCGACATCCGTGCCGTCGGTGTTCATCCCCGGGGCGCTCTGGATGGCAGGCGCCTTGGGTTTTTCTACCGGGTTGGTCGGGCCCGTGCTGGAGCCGATAGCGCCGGCGAGTGCGACAGAGGACAACAACGCAGTGAGGGCGAGGGCGGTCAGTCTGGACAGGCTCATGGTGTCGTCTCCAACGAAGAGGGTCCTGTCTGATTAGTCCACCCTCGATCTGAAGGGGTGCCAAATGAGCGACGAACGGCTCAGGCCTGTTGCAATGCCTTGGCGATGGTTGCCCGACGCCAGATCAACCGGCCCACGGTAATCAGCCAGTTGAGCAAAGCAACGACCAACACCGTGAGCAGCAGTGTAGACATGCCGTGTTCGACGATGATCTTTCCTGCCAGCAGCGGAAAGCCAAACACGCCGATGAAGTACGACAGGCTGAACAGCAACAGGGATTGCGAGGTGGTGCCGTTCGGCGCTTCGTTGGCGGCCAGGCCGTTGATCACCGAATAGGTCAGACCATAACCGACCCCGAGCATCACCGCGGCGAGCAAATAACTGGGGCCGTCGTCGACGACAAAACCAAACATCAGGATCGAACCCAGCATCAGGCCCGAGAGCAGGCAGGACGCACGAAACGGATCGCGTTTGACCACGAAACCCGCAATCAGCATGCGCCCACTGATCGCTGCGCTCATGAAGCCGAGGAAAAACAACGAATAGTCGAGGGAGCGCGCCGCTGCATAGCTGGTCTGGAAACTCGACAGCCCGCCGAACACGCAACCGCCGAGGCCGACCATGATGATCGCAAATACGGCCTTGGACGACAGCACCTGGCCCGCCGTACGCCAGGAAATCCGCGATACGCTGGTCGATGGCGTCGGCGTCTGTTTCAGCTGTCGATCCAGCCGCCAGAACAGCAGAACGCCGATCAGGCTGGCCAGCGCCGCCAGGTAAAACGCCGCCGTCACCGGATAGCCAAGCGCACTCGCCGCGCGGCCGAGCAATGGTCCGCTACCGATTCCGGTCATCATGCTGCCCGAGAGCAACGCGAAGTATTTGGCGCGCTGGGCTGGCGTCACCAGGCTCGCCACGATGATCGGACCGAGGGTGTAGAACACGCCCCAGCCCGCCCCCAGCAACAATCCGAAAAACAGCAGCAGATGGCCAAACCCCGGCGTCAATGCGAAACCCAGACTGGCGACTACCAGCAACCCACCGAACAGCGCCACTGAACGCGCAGCACCAAGCAGATCGGACAAGTGCCCGGAAACAATCACCGCCACAAACGTGCTGAGCATCGCCGCCGAAATCACACTGCCCGCATCGTGCTCGTTACCGCCGCGCGAACCGATCAACAGCGACAACAAAAACGTCGAGCCATAGGACAGCGAGAGCAGGTAACTGGCGAGGCAAAACAGGCCGAACAATTTGCGTGAAACTTGAGGTGTTGCGGTCGACATGACGCGGTTCCTTGACCGGGTAAATGAGCAGCTTGTCTATCTAACCATGCAAGGTCGGGATGTTAGGTCCGAGGTTATCGATTCCAGGGTTAGTGTTGGCCGGAGTAAGCGTGGTGTTTGAGCTTTTGTGGCGAGGGAGCTTGCTCCCGCTGGGACGCGCAGCGACCCCAATAAAAACGCTGCATTTTTTGGGAGCTCGGTTGAATAGTAGGGGCCTGCTTCGCAAGCCGACGGGAGCAAGCTCCCTCGCCACAAATAAGCACTATCCCGACAGATAAGCGCTATCGCCACAAACCACGCATCGCCTTAGTATGGCGTTTTCAACTTTTGACAAGGCACGTCCATGACGATCGAAATCCGCCCGGCGACCCCCAGTGATGCACCGCAAATCCTCGCGTTCATCACTGAACTGGCCGACTACGAACGTGCCCGTCATGAAGTCATCGCCAGCGTCACCGACATCGAACGCAGCCTGTTCAGCGAAGGCGCCACGGCCCATGGCCTGATCTGCTTGCGCGACGGTTTGCCGATCGGTTTCGCGGTGTTCTTCTTCAGCTATTCGACATGGCTGGGTAGCAACTGCTTGTACCTCGAGGACCTTTACATCACCCCGGAACAGCGCGGCGGCGGTGCAGGCAAAACCCTGCTGCGTCATTTGGCAAAAATCGCCTGCGCCAATGATTGCGGGCGGTTTGAGTGGAGTGTGCTGGAGTGGAATACACCGGCCATCGATTTCTACAAATCGTTGGGCGCGCAGCCACAGGAGGAGTGGGTTCGGTATCGGATGGATGGGGCGGTGTTGCGGGATTTTGCTTCGGGTAACTGAAGTTTTTAGACGATCGCGGCGTTCGCCAACGCCTGCAGGGAACGCGAATATCCGCTAAATCGCAGGCAACAAAAAGGCCCCCATTTCGGGAGCCTTGATGTTCGCGGTTCGGCTTACATGTTCGGGTAAGTCGGGCCGCCAGCGCCTTCCGGCGTCACCCAAGTGATGTTCTGAGCAGGATCCTTAATGTCGCAGGTCTTGCAGTGAACGCAGTTCTGGGCGTTGATCTGGAAGCGCTTCTCGCCGTCTTCCTTGGTGATCACTTCGTACACGCCTGCCGGGCAGTAACGCTGAGCAGGCTCATCGTACAGGGGCAGGTTCTTGCTGATCGGGATGCTTGGATCGGTCAGCTTCAGGTGGCACGGCTGCTCTTCTTCGTGGTTGGTGCCGGAGATGAACACCGAGCTCAATTTGTCGAAGCTGATCTTGCCGTCCGGTTTCGGGTAGTCAATCTTCTTGCAGTCGGCCGCGAGCTTGAGGCAGGCGTAGTCCGGCTTGTTGTCGTGCAGGGTGAACGGCAGTTTGCCGCCGAAGATGTTCTGGTCGAGCCAGTTGAAACCACCACCGACAATGGCGCCGAACTTGTGGATCGCCGGGCCGAAGTTACGGCTGGCGAACAGTTCTTCGTGCAGCCAGCTGTTCTTGAACGCTTCCACGTAAGTGGTCAGTTCTTCGCTGCCGTCCTTGTCGGCGAACAGTGCATCAGCCACCGATTCAGCGGCGAGCATGCCGGACTTCATCGCGGTGTGGCTGCCTTTGATCTTGGCGAAGTTCAGGGTGCCGAGGTCGCAACCGATCAGCGCGCCGCCCTTGAAGACCATCTTCGGCAGCGAGTTCAGGCCGCCCTTGCAGATCGCGCGAGCGCCGTAGCTGATGCGCTTGCCGCCTTCCAGGTGCTGCTTGAGCACCGGGTGATGCTTGAGGCGCTGGAACTCGTCGAACGGCGACAGGTAGGTGTTGCTGTAGGACAGGTCGACGATCAGGCCGACTACAACCTGGTTGTTTTCCAGGTGATAGAGGAACGAGCCGCCGGTGTTCTCGGTGCCCATGATGTCCATCGGCCAACCGGCGGTGTGCACTACCAGGCCTGGCTGATGCTTGGCCGGGTCGACTTCCCAGATTTCTTTCAGGCCGATGCCGTAATGCTGGGCGTCAGCGTCAGTGTCCAGGTTGAAGCGCTTGATCAGCTGCTTGCCGATGTGGCCACGGCAACCTTCGGCGAACAGCGTGTACTTGCCACGCAGTTCCATGCCAGGGGTGTACAAGCCTTCTTTCGGGTGACCTTCGCGGTCAACGCCAAGATCACCGGTGATGATCCCGCGAACCACGCCGTTTTCGTCGATCAGCGCTTCCTGAGCGGCGAAGCCCGGGTAGATTTCCACGCCCAGGTTCTCGGCCTGCTGGGCCAGCCAGCGGCACAGGTTGCCCAGGGAGATGATGTAGTTGCCTTCGTTGTGCATGGTCTTGGGCACAAAGAAGTCAGGCACTTTCTGCGCGCTTTCGGCGTTCTTGAGCACGAAGATGTCGTCGCGGGTAACCGGCGTGTTCAACGGCGCGCCGAGTTCTTTCCAGTCCGGGAACAGTTCGTTCAGGGCGCGTGGTTCAAACACGGCACCGGACAGAATGTGAGCACCGACTTCGGAGCCTTTTTCGACCACGCAGACGCTGATTTCCTTACCGGCTTCAGCAGCCTTCTGCTTCAAGCGGCAGGCAGCGGAAAGACCAGCGGGGCCGGCACCGACGATGACCACGTCGAATTCCATGTATTCGCGTTCCACAGGTTATCTCCTACTCAAGGCTCAACAGTTTTTTTTCTAATTGGAGTTTGGTGTCGCATCCATGAATCCCGGCGTGATGCCGAAAGCGGACAAACGATTGACCACCTTTCTCTCTGGGTGGCGCATTATATCTACACCACTCCCAGCGTCCAATACAAACGTTTGTTTGAATTGGCTCAAGCCCAGAGAAATCAAAGTCACGCGCCTTATGAACGGCTATTTTGGCGTATTGACCGGAATAGGCGTTCCGGTCAAGATACGGTCGGTTTTGCGCTCGCCGTAGGCTGACTGGTGGCTTCAAGAGCACCTCTAAAGACAGGGCGATGGCAGTAGAGAGTGATGTGCAGCGCAGCTTTGGCGCGCAGTTTACACGCCGCGGTATTGAATGACTCGTCGGTCACGACTGACGAATGGTCATCCACATCATGAGCGATGGTCACTTGACACCTTTGCCGGCGTTTTTGGAGGTGCCCTTGCGCCCGATGAGCATCAACCGCCAGGTTCGCCTAGGCGACTTTCTTTTCACCGGAGAGTAACGAGGAATCCATGAAGGTTCTTGTAGCTGTCAAACGCGTTGTGGATTACAACGTGAAAGTTCGCGTCAAGGCGGACAATTCCGGCGTCGATCTTGCCAACGTCAAGATGTCGATGAACCCGTTCTGCGAGATCGCCGTTGAAGAAGCCGTACGCCTGAAAGAAAAAGGTGTTGCGACTGAAATCGTCGTCGTCTCCGTTGGCCCGTCCACCGCTCAAGAGCAACTGCGCACCGCGCTGGCTCTGGGTGCCGACCGCGCCATCCTCGTCGAATCCGCCGAAGATCTGACTTCCCTGGCCGTTGCCAAACTGTTGAAAGCTGTTGTCGACAAGGAACAGCCTCAGCTGGTGATCCTTGGCAAGCAAGCCATCGACAGCGACAACAACCAGACTGGCCAGATGCTCGCAGCATTGAGCGGCTACGGTCAGGGCACGTTCGCTTCGAAAGTCGAAATCAGCGGCGACAGCGTTGCTGTTACCCGGGAAGTCGACGGCGGCGCGCAGACAGTTTCCCTGAAGCTGCCGGCCATCGTCACCACCGATCTGCGTTTGAACGAGCCGCGCTACGCGTCTCTGCCAAACATCATGAAAGCCAAGAAGAAGCCTCTCGAAGTACTGACTCCGGATGCTTTGGGCGTTTCCACCGCCTCCACCAACAAGACCGTGAAAGTCGAAGCGCCTGCTGCACGCAGCGCGGGTATCAAGGTCAAGTCGGTGGCTGAACTGGTCGAGAAACTGAAAAACGAAGCGAAGGTAATCTAATCATGACTATCTTGGTAATCGCTGAGCACGACAACAAGGTTGTGGCGCCTGCCACCCTGAACACCGTTGCTGCTGCCGCCAAAATCGGTGGCGACATCCACGTTCTGGTCGCTGGCCAGGGTGTTGGTGCCGTGGCTGAAGCCGCTGCAAAAATCGCTGGCGTGAGCAAAGTATTGGTAGCTGACAACGCCGCCTACGCGCACCAGCTGCCGGAAAACGTCGCTCCTCTGGTGGCAGAGTTGGGCAAGGGCTACAGCCATATCCTGGCTGCCGCTACTTCCAACGGCAAAAACATCCTGCCGCGCGTTGCCGCTGCACTGGACGTTGATCAGATCTCCGAGATCATCTCGGTAGAAAGCGCTGACACTTTCAAGCGTCCGATCTACGCCGGTAACGCCATCGCTACCGTTCAGTCGAACGCAGCAGTCAAAGTCATCACCGTGCGTGCTACCGGTTTCGACCCGGTTGCAGCTGAAGGCGGCTCCGCTGCCGTTGAAGCGGTTGGCGCTGCCCACGACGCTGGCATCTCCAGCTTCGTTGGCGAAGAGCTGGCCAAGTCCGATCGTCCGGAACTGACCGCTGCCAAGATCGTCGTTTCCGGCGGCCGCGGCATGCAGAACGGCGACAACTTCAAACACCTGTACGCCTTGGCCGACAAGCTGGGCGCTGCCGTTGGTGCTTCCCGCGCCGCGGTCGACGCAGGTTTCGTACCGAACGACATGCAGGTCGGTCAGACCGGCAAGATCGTTGCTCCTCAGCTGTACATCGCCGTCGGTATTTCCGGCGCGATCCAGCACCTGGCCGGCATGAAAGACTCCAAAGTGATCGTCGCGATCAACAAGGACGAAGAAGCGCCGATCTTCCAGGTGGCCGATTACGGCCTGGTGGCAGACCTGTTCGAAGCTATCCCTGAGCTGGAGAAGCTGGTCTAAACCGGCTGCTTCACTTATAAAGAGCCCGACCTTTTGGTCGGGCTTTTTTTTGCAGTTTTTTCGTAGATGGCATAAGCGGGATTGAGAGGAGTGTATTGCCATGGATCTGCGTTTTGTCTGGAGTTTGCTGGGATTGGCGCTATTACCGGCGCTTTCGTTTGCCGCGGGAAAGTGCGAGCGCCTGGTGGTGACCGGCAGCCCTGATGCGCCACCGTATCTGTGGCAAGACCCACAAAACCCCAGGCACCTGATCGGTGCCAGTGCTGATTTGTTGCGGCACGTGGCGGGGGAGTTGGGAATCAAGGTCGAATTGCTTTACGCCGGCAAACGCTCCCAGGCTCTGGACGAAGTGCGCAGCGGGCGCATGGACATGCTGGCGGACGCGCCGTTGACGGTTAAAGAACTGGAAACGCTGGACTACATTCATCCCCCTCTGCTGGAAAACGATTACCTGGTCTGGACCCGCAAGGATTCCGCGCTGGTCTACAACGAGGCACAGGATCTGCACGGTCATTCCGGTGCCGTGTCGGAAAAGTCTCGATTGACCTCGGGATTTGCCACTTTCGCCGAGCAGCAATTGACCCTCGTCCGTACAGCCAACCTGACCCAAGCCTTTCAGAAACTGCTTTTGAGTGAGGTGGAATTCGTCCTGGCCGGGCGCTACTCAGGTATGGCGATGGCGCAGACATTGGGCATGGCCAACGACCTGGTCGCTCGCCTGCAACCTGTCGACAAGCCGGGCCTGTACCTGGCGGTTTCCCATAACTCCGCCTGCAACGATCCGTGGTTGCGCGGACAGCTGGCCAAAAAGATGACAGAATTGCCCGCGTCCGGACTGACGGAGGCCATGCTGCAACGCAATATCGAGCGCTGGACCGCGCAACAGAAGCAAGCGCCGCTGCAACCCGTCAGTACCCCAAAACAGTAGGGATTTTTAGTGAGTATTCGACCTCTTTTTGCTGCCCTGGCCCTTTTGGCTCTGGCGGGTTGTGCAGCCGATCCGGCGCCGAATGAACAAATGCGCCTGACTGAGCAGGCACTTGAACAAGCCAAGGCCGTAGGCGCCAATGCCGACGATGTGCCGGAAATGAAACTGGCCGAAGACAAGTACAACCGCGCCAAAGGCAGCATGGCCGACGATTCCTTCAAAAATGCGCGCATGCGCGCGGAGCAGGCCGAGCTTGATGCGCGTCTGGCCGAAGCCAAAGTGCTGACGCTCAAGAGCGAGGAGCAGTTGCACGTGCTAGACACCCGCATCACCCGCCTGCGCAAGCAGTTGGGAGATGCCCAATGAGCCTCAAGAACAAAGCGCTCTTCGGTTTGATGCTGGCGGGTTGTGCGAGTCTTTATGGCTGCGCAGGTCAGCGCAGCGAGGTCGCAATACAGCAAGCCAGTACCGACTTCCAGAAGGTCAAGGAAGATTCCAATGTGCTGCGTATCGCTCCCAAGGATGTGATTCGTGCCGGTGAATCCCTGGCCCGCGCCGATCGCTTGTCCAGTTACTGGGGCAGCGGCACGGATGTTGTGCACTACGCGTATCTGAGCCAGCGCTACAGCGAAATTGCCAGGGAGCACACCAATCAGGTGCTCAACGAGGAGCGTGCAGCGAAGCTCGAGCTGGAACGCCAGCGGCTGCAATTGGCCTTGCGTGAATCCAAACTGTTCAGCGTGCAGCAGCAGGGAAAATGGCTCGAAGAGCAGATTCTCGCCTTGACCACGGCCCAGACTGACCGAGGCCTGGTGATGACGTTGGGCGACATGCTGTTCGACACCGGTGAGGCGGAACTGAAAACTTCGGCCAATCGCGTGGTGTTGAAGATCGTGCAGTTCCTGCAACTCAATCCCAAGCGCGTCGTGCGCATCGAAGGCTATACCGACAGTACTGGCGGCAAGCAGGAAAACCTCAAGCTGTCCCGGGACCGTGCGCAATCGGTCGCCGATGTGCTGATTGATCTGGGTATCGATGACAAACGCATTCAAGTCGAAGGCTATGGCGATGAATACCCGGTAGAGGTGAATGCCTCCGAGCGGGGAAGGGCGCAGAACCGTCGGGTTGAAATGGTGTTCTCCGACGAAAAAGGCCAGCTCGGCGCCGCCAGGTAGGAGCGGGCGGAGCCTGCGATCTTTTGATCTTGCGCTTGATACTCAAGTGGGCCTGGACAGATCGCAGCCGCGTTTCACTCGACAGCTTCTATAGCCCGGCCTGTCCTGCAGTGCCGGGTTTTTTACGCCTGCCGATCCACTCACAAAACAGTACAGTTTTTGCTGACAATGCACTGTATGGTCGACTATTGTGGCAACTGTCCCAGTACACTTCTAAACTGTTCCGGTAATGTTTCACACAAGAATAAAATGCCCGTGAAATCGAGTGCTGCGTCATGACAAATCTCTTGCTCTACCAACGTATTGCTCAGCAACTGGCCGAAGACATCCGCCGTGGGGTCTATCAACCGGGAGAGCGCGTGCCTTCGGTGCGCAAGATGAGCTCGCAGCTCAATGTCAGCCATGCAACGGTGTTGCAGGCGTACGCCAATCTCGAAGATCAAGGGTTGATCCGTGCACGGCCGCAGTCGGGTTACTACGTGCACCAGACGCCGGCCTTGACGGCGCCCACGCCGGATATCGCCCGGGTCGAGCGCCCGGGCCTGGTCACCCGCAGCAGCATCATTCAGCAAGTCCTGGTCGAATCCCGTCGTGAAGGCGTTTTCCCATTAGGCGCTGCCGTGCCGAGTGTCGACTATTTGCCGGTGCGAGCCCTGCATCAGCAATTAGCCAAAGTCACCCGTTTCCACAGCCCGCGCGCGTTCAGCTATATGTTCAGCCCTGGGTTCGAACCCTTGCGTCGACAAGTGGCAATCCGCATGCGCGATGCCGGCGTGGTGGTCGATCCGTCGGAAGTGGTGATCACCCACGGTTGCGTGGATGCCTTGCAGATGTCCCTGCGAGTCTTGACCCGTCCGGGCGACTTGATTGCCGCTGAGTCGCCGACCTATTACGGCTTGCTGCAACTGGCGGATCTGCTGGGTCTGAAGGTCATCGAGATCCCCAGCGACCCGTCCACCGGCATGAGTCTCGAAGCCCTGCAACTGGCCGCCAACCAGTGGTCGATCAAAGCGCTGGTGCTGACCACGCGCCTGAGCAATCCATTGGGGGGCACCATGCCCGAGGAGCGGCAGAAGCAACTGCTGCGCCTGGCGTCGGACTTCGATATCCAGATTGTCGAGGACGACATTTACGGCGAACTGATGTTCGAGCAGGGGCGCACCAAATCGCTCAAGGCCTATGATCGGCTGGACCGGGTGATTTATTGCTCGAGCTTCTCCAAAACCCTGTCGCCGGGGGTGCGGATCGGCTGGATGATCGCTGGCAAGTATCAGCAGGAAATCCAGCGCTTGCAGACATTCAGCACCCATTCAGCGTGCAGTGTCACGCAAATGGGCATTGCGGCGTATCTGGAGAATGGCGGGTACGACCGGCATCTGCGTTTCATCCGCCAGGAGTACCGTAAAAATCTCAGCGCGTTTCAACTGGCGGTGCAGCAGCACTTCCCGGAAGGCACGCAGATGACACGGCCGACCGGCGGTTTCATTCTGTGGGTCAGTTTGCCGGGACGGGTCAATACCCAGGAATTGCACGTGCGGGCATTGCAGCAGGGCATCAGTATTGCGCCAGGGCTGATTTTCAGTAACACCGAGCAATTCAATCATTGCATCCGCCTGAACTGCGGCATCCCGTGGAACCGCGAAGCGGAGCGCGCCCTGATGACCTTGGGCATGCTGGCCACCCAGCTCTGCCAGGAGACGGCTGGCGGTCTGTGACCTGAAATGCGCGGTCATTGACCGCGCTTGTCTTGTCCGTTGCAACAGGCGAGCATAGACGTCTCTGCCGTTTGCACCGTTGGGTCCATGAAACCGACTTTTCCTGCCGCCTGGTTGTTGATCTGCTTGTCAGTGAGCGTTCAGCCAGCACCCGCCATTGCCGCTTCCGCGCAGGACGAGTCGTCCAACGGCAGTTCGCAGACACAAGAGACGACCGATACCCCCGTGAAAACAGCGGAACCTGCCGAAAAGCGCGCTGAGATGGTAAAAAGTCGTGCTCCCATTGCCCACAAATCGAAATCGGCCAGTGAAGTGGCGAAAACCAGGCTTCCATCCGCTCACCTGGATTTGAGACTGCCCCGGGACATGGTCCAGGCGCTGAAACCGGTGGGTACTGTGCCGCTGTCCCCGCGTGAACCGTTGTTGCCTGAGATGTTCGGTGACAAAAACAGCCCATTCCAGCTCAACGGAAAGTTGCTCAACAATGAAATGCAGTTGCAGTTGCGCAATGAAGAGCGCCGTGAGGTTGATGGTGCGTTGCTGGAGTTCGAATTCAAACAGTAACGCCTCCCAATCCGTGAGCCTCAGACCAGACGCTTTGTCGGAGACTGGCCGGTCACGCCCGTTTGCGCTGAAAAACCCGCCGGCGGGTAATTTTAAACAACTGTTTTAGGGGGTACTCTGTGCCGCGTCCTTTAACATATCGCTCGTCGCGAGGAGCTTGTCGTCATGAAATGCCGTGAGGGCTGTGGTGCTTGTTGCATTGCCCCTTCCATCAGTTCACCGATTCCCGGAATGCCCAATGGCAAAGCCGCAGGTGAACGCTGTCTGCAGTTGTCGGCCGGGAACCTGTGCAATATTTTCGGGCAACCGGAGCGGCCCGCGGTGTGTTCGGCGTTTGATGCCGACCCCGAAGTATGCGGAAGCAGCAGCGAAGAGGCCATCAGGCTGATAGGCTGGTGGGAGCAAATGACGGCTGCGTGATGTGTTCAACGGACGGAACTTCAACAATAAGGAATAAGACTATGGGTTCGCTGCATCGTATTGCTGTTTTGTGTGGTTTGACGGCCGTGCTGGTCACGTCGGTTGCACAGGCCGAGGACTGGAAAGTCGCCAAAAACGAAGACGGCATCAAGGTGTCCCTGAGTGAAGTGGCCGGCTCCGACTACAAGGCCTACCAGGGCGTCACACTGATGAAGACCTCCATGGCCAAACTGCGTGCGTTGCAGGAAGACGTAGCGGGCGCCTGCGCCTGGATTCACGAATGCAAAACCCAGAAGTTGCTCAAGCACGAAGGTGACCAGAGCTGGACCTACACCCAGTTCAACACGCCGTGGCCAGTCACTGCCCGTGATTCGGTGTTGCACATCACCACCATCGAAGGTGCCGATGGCAGCCTGACCCGCAAACTCGAAGGCGTGCCGAAGTACATTCCCGAGGAAAAAGGTTTCGTCCGTGTCGTCAAAGTCGACGGTTTCTGGAAGTTCGTGCCCAAGGGCGATCAGATCGAAGTGACCTATCAGGTACACACCGAACCGGGTGGTAACGTGCCGTCGATGGTGGCCAACAAGTTCGTGGTGGATGCACCGTTCAATACGTTGAAAGCCCTCAAGGAACGCGCCGAGAAGTAACGGTGCCATTGCGCTGAACAGGCTTGTGAAACGCCCCGACCGGTTCGGGGCGTTCTGTTTTCACAAGCGACAGCGCTTTAATTTGTATCCGAATATTCGTTGAACGAAATTTTCACCAAGCCTCCAAGACAATTCGCCCCCGCTCTTCAGGATGTGACACACATCCCGGCAGCTCTTACTCAGCGTTTGAGTGAGCGTAGTTATCAATGGCAATGCTGCCGTTGATCGTGCAACATTTGCGCACCGCGCAATCCCCGGGGCCAGGTACTGGCCATAAGAGGGCAAGGCGCCGCTGTTTTTTTGAAACTTCAACTTCCAATGGGTCCTAAAACGACATGGCAATCCCGGACGCCCTGAATCAGCAGCGAGCTTCTAGTCGCCTGCTGCAACCGACCGTCAAATCGCATCTGGCCTACACGCTGTTGTGTGCCCTGGTCATGATGGTCATGTTCAGCCTGCTGCGCGTCGCGCTGCTGGTCTACAACCGCGAGATGATCCTCGACACCCCGGCCTCGACCTTTCTCGAAGCATTCACCAATGGCCTGCGTTTTGATCTGCGCCTGGTGGTCTATCTCAGCATTCCGTTGTTGCTGGCGCTGTTCAGTGCCCGGGCCATGGCGGCGCGAGGGTTCTTTCGTTTCTGGCTGACCCTCGTCTCCAGCATCGCGTTGTTCCTGGGCCTGATGGAGATGGACTTCTACCGTGAATTCCACCAGCGCCTGAACGGTCTGGTCTTCCAGTACGTCAAGGAAGACCCGAAAACCGTGGCCAGCATGCTCTGGTACGGTTTTCCGGTGGTCCGCTACCTGCTGGCATGGGCCGTGGGCACCGTGATCCTGAGCATGGCGTTCAAGGGCGCCGACCGTGCGACCCGTCCTCGCGGCCCGTTCAGCGGCGGCAGCATCAGCACACGCAAGGTAGCGCCGTGGTATGCACGCGTTGGCGTGTTCGTGGTTTGCCTGCTGATTTGCGTCGTCGCCGCCCGTGGCACCTTGCGTCAAGGCCCGCCGATGCGCTGGGGTGACGTCTACACCACAGATTCCAACTTCGCCAACCAGCTGGGTCTCAACGGTACGCTTTCTCTGGTTGCCGCCGCCAAGAGCCGGATGTCCGAAGATCGCGACAATATCTGGAAAGCCACGCTGCCACAGCCACAAGCCCAACAAATCGTACGTGACATGCTGGTGATGGCCGATGACAAACTGGTGGATGGCGAGATCGCAGCGGTCCGTCGCGATTACACGCCACCGGCCGACAAGACCCTGCCGATCAAGAACGTCGTTGTGATCCTGATGGAAAGCATGGCCGGTCACTCGGTGGGCGCCCTCGGCGCTCCGGGCAACATCACGCCGTACCTCGACAAGCTGTCGAAGGAAGGCCTGTTGTTCGACCGTTTCTTCTCCAACGGCACCCATACCCACCAGGGTATGTTCGCCACCATGGCCTGCTTCCCGAACCTGCCGGGTTTCGAATACCTGATGCAGACCCCGGAAGGCAGCCACAAGCTGTCCGGCCTGCCGCAGCTGCTCAGTACCCGTCAATATGACGATGTGTATGTCTACAACGGCGATTTCGCCTGGGACAACCAGTCCGGTTTTTTCAGCAGCCAGGGCATGACCAACTTCATCGGCCGTAACGATTTCGTTAACCCGGTGTTCTCGGATCCGACCTGGGGCGTGTCTGACCAGGACATGTTCGACCGTGGTCTGGTCGAGCTCAAGGCGCGGGAAAACGGCAAGCCGTTCTATGCCTTGCTGCAAACCCTGTCCAACCACACGCCATACGCCTTGCCGACACCGTTGCCGGTCGAGCGCGTCACCGATCGTGGCAGTCTGAACGAACACCTGACCGCCATGCGTTATGCGGACTGGGCTTTGGGCCAGTTCTTTGAAAAGGCGCGTAAAGAGCCGTACTTCAAGGAAACCCTGTTTGTCATCGTCGGTGACCACGGTTTTGGTAACGAGCGCCAGATCACCGAAATGGACCTGGGCCGCTTCAACGTACCGATGCTGATGATCGCACCGGGCATCCAGGAAAAATTCGGCCAGCGTAACCACACAGTGGGCACTCAGATTGACCTCGTGCCGACCATCATGGGCCGCATCGGTGGTGAAGTGCGTCATCAGTGCTGGGGGCGCGACCTTCTCAACCTGCCTGAAGGCGACCCTGGTTTTGGCGTGATCAAGCCTTCGGGCAGCGAACAGACCACTGCGTTCATTACCGCCGACCAGATTCTGGTATTGCCGCGCGACAAGGACATGGCGCCGAAGATGTACCAGTACGAACTGGGCGCTAATCCGCGTGCCGAGGTTATTCCCAATGCACCGCGCACGGCCGAGTTGAAAACCAAACTCGAAGCGTTCTTGCAAACGGCGACCAAGAGCCTGCTGGACAACACCGCCGGTGTGGTCAACGGCACGCCGGACTAACGTGTGACGCAATAAAAAAGAGGCTCTTCAAGAGCCTCTTTTTTTTGTTTTTAAAAACGTCATATTCTGCCGAGCAAGAGCAGGATCAACAGCACTACCAACACTACGCCGATGATACCGGACGGACCATATCCCCAACTTCTGGAGTGTGGGAAGACCGGTAAACCACCGATCAGAAGCAGGATCAGAATGATGATAAGTATGGTGCCCATGTCTGTTTCCTTGTGGATAGGTTTGTGGATTGACCATGCCAATACCAGCCAGCGGGAATGACATAAATTCGAGCTGCTTAAAAAATCCGACTGTTGCCACGGCAAGAAAATTCCAAGTTTTTTAAAGTATTTCGGACATGTCCTTATTTCGGTTTTTGTTGAGCTAGTTGGTTCGGTCGCTTCCACGGTTTGCCTGGGCCATTCAGCAATCTGATGGAGCGTGGGTCGGGACATATCCTTCGCTACACTCGGTGCATCTTCCCGGACACAACAAGGCTGTTAGCTATGCAAAATCGCATGATGATCACTGGTGCGGGCTCTGGCCTGGGTCGCGAAATCGCGCTGCGCTGGGCGCGTGAAGGCTGGCAACTGGCCTTGTCTGACGTCAGCGAGCCTGGCTTGCAGGAAACCCTCAAACTGGTGCGTGAAGCCGGCGGGGATGGTTTTATCCAGCGTTGCGACGTTCGCGACTACAGCCAGTTGACCGCGTTCGCCCAGGCCTGCGAAGTCAAACTCGGCGGGATCGATGTCATCGTCAACAACGCGGGCGTGGCCTCAGGCGGGTTTTTCAATGAGCTGTCTCTGGAGGACTGGGACTGGCAGATCGCGATCAACCTGATGGGGGTGGTCAAGGGCTGCAAGGCCTTCCTGCCATTGCTGGAAAAGAGCAAAGGCAAAATCATCAACATCGCCTCGATGGCCGCGCTGATGCAAGGCCCGGCAATGAGCAACTACAACGTGGCCAAGGCCGGCGTCGTGGCGTTGTCGGAAAGCCTGCTGATCGAACTGGCGCACCAGGAAGTCGGCGTACACGTGGTGTGCCCGTCGTTTTTCCAGACCAACCTGCTGGACTCCTTCCGCGGCCCGACTCCGGCCATGAAGGCTCAGGTCGGCAAGTTGCTGGAAAGCTCACCGATCAGCGCTGCCGACATCGCCGACTACATCTATCAGCAGGTTGCTGCCGGCGAGTTCATGATCCTGCCTCACGAACAGGGCCGTATGGCCTGGGCGATCAAGCAGAAGAACCCGCAGTTGCTCTACAACGAAATGACCGTCATGGCCGACAAAATGCGCACCAAGGCCAAGCAAACCGCAAGCTGACCTTGCCCCTGTGCAGCGCGGTCGTTAGGGTGGCCGCCATCGGCCATCCTCGCGAGACACGTGCATGCTCAATTACCTGTGGTTTTTTCTTGCCGCGCTGTTCGAAATTGCCGGGTGCTTTGCCTTCTGGATGTGGCTGCGTCAGGGCAAAAGTGCCTGGTGGGTGGTGCCGGCCCTCATCAGCCTGACGCTGTTCGCGCTGCTGCTGACCCGCATCGAAGCGACCTACGCCGGGCGCGCCTACGCCGCTTACGGCGGCATCTACATCATTGCCTCGATCGGCTGGCTGGCGGTGGTCGAGCGGATTCGTCCGCTGGGCTCGGACTGGATTGGCGTCGCGCTGTGTGTGATCGGTGCGAGCATCATCCTGTTTGGCCCGCGATTCTCCGCGTCCTGACAGAAATTTCCGACTCTCAAACGAACCTGTCAGACCTTTCCGTCAGCAGAACAGGTCTGCGTTGTAGGGCGAGACTGATTTACCGCCACTGCATTGTAGGCGTGCAGCCAGCGGGGCATCTTCAAGGGCCGGTAACCCTTGAAGGACAGACCTCATGCTCGTACTCAGCCGCGTTGTGGGCGAAACAATTTCCATCGGTAACAACATTTCCGTGCGCGTTCTTGCGATCAACGGAAACAACATCCACTTTGGCGTCGAAGCACCTCAAGACGTTGCTGTACACCGAGCGGAGGTCTACGAACGCATCCAGACCAAAGTGGCGAAAAAGAAGGGCAACTGAAGGACTCAGTCAAACAGATGCTTGGGCACGTCGTGCTTGAGCATCAATTGGCATTGCTCGCTTTCCGGATCGAACACGATCAGTGCCTGCCCCTTGGTCAAGGCCTGACGCACGCGCAGGACACGGGTTTCCAGCGGGGTGTCATCGCCATTGTCGGTACCGTCGCGGGTCACGAAATCTTCGATCAGGCGGGTCAGGGTATCGACTTCAAGTTGGTCGTGGGGGATCAGCATAGGCACCTCGGTTTCAATCAATGGCGCGATGCTACGGCGATTGGGCGAGGACAGCCAGCCCGGGATTTTGTGTTGCCTGGGCTGACGCCATCGCGAGCAGGCTCGCTCCCACAGGGGAAGGCGATCAACTGTGGGAGTGAGCCTGCTCGCGATAGCGGTTTACCTGCAATCAAGGTCCCGGATCAGCTCTGCGAGCGCTGTCCCACCAGACTGTCCACCGACGGCACCCGCGTATCGCTTTCCATCTGGGTCTCGTGTTCGAGCTGATGACTGAAACGGTCCAGTGAACCCTTGGCCGGTTGCGCATCGCTGGCGAACACCGGCGGGCTGAGGATGTAGGCACCGAGCAATCGGCTCAGCGCGGCGAGGCTGTCGATGTGGGTGCGTTCGTAGCCGTGGGTGGCATCGCAGCCGAAGGCGAGCAGGGCGGTGCGAATGTCGTGGCCGGCGGTGACCGCCGAGTGGGCATCGCTGAAGTAATAGCGGAACAGGTCGCGCCGCGCCGGCAATTCGTTGTCACTGGCCAGGCGTAACAAATGCCGGGACAGGTGATAGTCATAAGGTCCGCCGGAATCCTGCATCGCCACGCTCACGGCATGTTCGCTGGAGTGTTGGCCGGGGGCGACCGGCGCGATGTCGATGCCGACGAATTCGCTGACATCCCAAGGCAACGCCGCTGCTGCGCCACTGCCGGTTTCTTCGGTGATGGTGAACAGCGGGTGACAGTCGATCATCAGTTCTTCGCCGCTGTCGACGATGGCCTTGAGCGCCGCCAGCAACGCGGCGACACCGGCCTTGTCGTCAAGGTGACGGGCACTGATGTGGCCGCTTTCGGTGAACTCCGGCAGCGGGTCGAAGGCGACGAAATCGCCCACGCTGATGCCCAGGGATTCGCAATCGGCGCGGGTGGCGCAATACGCATCCAGGCGCAATTCGATGTGGTCCCAACTGATCGGCATTTCATCGACGGCGGTATTGAACGCATGCCCGGAAGCCATCAGCGGCAACACGCTGCCACGGATCACGCCGTTGTCGGTGAACAGGCTGACGCGGCTGCCCTCGGCAAAACGGCTGGACCAGCAGCCGACCGGTGCGAGGGTCAGGCGTCCGTTGTCCTTTACCGCACGCACGGCCGCGCCGATGGTGTCCAGGTGCGCGGAGACGGCGCGGTCCGGGCTGTTTTTCTTGCCTTTGAGCGTGGCGCGGATCGTGCCGCGCCGAGTCATCTCGAAGGGAATGCCAAGTTCCTCAAGGCGTTCGGCGACGTAGCGCACGATGGTGTCGGTGAAACCGGTCGGGCTGGGAATGGCGAGCATTTCCAGCAGGACTTTTTGCAGGTAACCGAGATCGGGTTCGGGAATTTTGCTAGTCATGGAAACTCCTGATGAGGTGAGGCCATCGATGGTTTCGATGAGGGGATGTTTTTTGCCTGTCAGGCCGCTTTCGCTGGCAAGCCAGCTCCTACAGGCGTGCGCATTCGAATGCAGGAGCTGGCTTGCCAGCGAAGGGGCCAGTCCAGGCACCACAAAACTAAGAGACCACCGGCTGACTGTGCGGAAACAACAAATCCACAAAGCGCTCCGCCGTCGGTTGCGGTTCATGGTTGGCCAGCCCGGCGCGTTCGTTGGCTTCGATAAACACGTACTCCGCTTGATCGGCAGCCGGCACCATCAGGTCGAGACCGACCATGGGAATGTCCAGTGCCCGGGCGGCCCGCACGGCGGCGTCCACCAATGTCGGGTGCAGGATCGCGGTAACGTCTTCGAGAATACCGCCGGTATGCAGGTTCGCCGTACGCCGCACGAACAGATGCTCACCGGCCGGCAAAATGCTGTTGTAGTCATACCCGGCGGACTGCAAGGTGCGCTGGGTTTCTTGATCCAGCGGGATCTTGCTTTCACCGTCGGTGGCCGCTTGTCGACGTCGACTCTGGGCTTCGATCAGCGCACCGACGGCATGCTGACCGTCGCCCACCACTTCGGCCGGCCGGCGAATGGCGGCGGCGACCACTTGGAAGCCGATCACCAGAATGCGCAGGTCGAGGCCTTCGTGGAAGCTTTCGAGCAATACGCGGTTGTCGAAGCGGCGGGCGCTCTCGATGGCTTGCTGCACCTCTTCAATGGTCCGCAAATCCACCGCCACGCCTTGGCCCTGTTCGCCATCCAGCGGCTTGACCACCACCCGCTGGTGCTCGTCGAGAAAGGCCAAATTGTCGTCAGCGTTGCCGGCCAGTTGTTGGCACGGCAAGTTCAGCCCGGCCGCCTTGAGCACTTTGTGGGTCAGGCTTTTGTCCTGACACAGCGTCATGCTGATGGCGCTGGTCAGGTCGCTGAGGGACTCGCGACAACGCACCCGGCGCCCGCCGTGACTGAGGGTGAACATCCCGGCGTCGGCGTCATCGACCTGTACATCGATGCCGCGCCGGTGCGCTTCCTCGACGATGATCCGCGCGTAAGGATTGAACTCGGCTTCAGGGCCAGGCCCGAGGAACAGCGGCTGATTGATGCCGTTCTTGCGCTTGATGGCGAAGGTCGAGAGGTTGCGAAATCCCAGTTTGCTGTAGAGGTTTTTCGCCTGGCGATTGTCATGCAGCACCGACAAATCGAGATAGGCGAGCCCGCGACTCATGAAGTGCTCGATCAGGTGCCGCACCAGCACTTCACCGACACCCGGCCGGGAGCATTGCGGATCAACCGCCAGGCACCACAGGCTGCTGCCGTGTTCCGGATCGTTAAACGCCTTGTGATGATTGAGTCCCATGACACTGCCGATAATCGCGCCGCTGTCCTCGTCCTCCGCCAGCCAATACACCGGGCCGCCCAAGTGACGCGGCGTCAGCAGCGTGGCATCGATCGGCAGCATGCTGCGGGCCTGATACAACTGATTGACCGCCTGCCAGTCGGCCTCGCTTTGTGCGCGACGAATGCGAAAACCACGAAACACACGGGTCGCCTGACGGTAATCGCTGAACCACAAACGCAACGTGTCGGACGGATCGAGAAACAGCTGCGTCGGTTCCAGCCCCAGCACTTGCTGGGGAGCGGCGACATACAGGGCGATATCCCGCTCGCCGGGTTGCTCATTGAGCAATTCCCCGGCAAGGCTCGCAGCATCGGCGAAGGTATGGCCGATCAGCAACCGGCCCCAGCCGCAGTGCACAGCAATCGGAGCGGCGCCGAGTTCACAGCGATCTTCGGCCAGACGTGCCTGCAAGCGTTCATAAGAGGGCGCCTGACCGCGCAACAAGCGTTGGCTGATGGCCGTAGCATGAGGTTTCATCGATCAGATTCCTTGTTCGCTGAGCCACAGGTTCAGCGCAGCCAGTTGCCACAGCTTCGAGCCGCGCAAGGGCGTCAATTGACCTTGTGGGTCGGTCAGCAAGCGGTCGAGCATGGCGGGGTTGAACAGGCCGCGATCCTGGCTTGGATCCAGCAACAGTTCGCGTACCCAGTCCAGTGTGTCGCCTTGCAAATGCTTGAGGCCCGGCACCGGGAAGTAACCTTTCTTGCGGTCGATCACTTCGCTCGGGATCACCAGCCGCGCGGCTTCTTTCAACACCTGTTTGCCTCCGTCCGGCAGTTTGAATTGACCCGGCACGCGAGCCGACAATTCAACCAGGCGATAGTCGAGAAACGGCGTGCGCGCCTCCAGGCCCCAGGCCATGGTCATGTTGTCGACGCGTTTGACCGGGTCGTCCACCAGCATCACCGTGCTGTCCAGGCGCAAGGCCTTGTCTACCGCAGCATTGGCGCCAGGTTGTGCGAAATGTTCCTTCACGAAGTCGCCGGCGGCGTCATTGGCGGTCAGCCATTTCGGCTGCACGGTGGCGGCGTAGTCGTCGTAGCTGCGGTCAAAAAACGCTTCGCGATACGCGGCATACGGGTCGCTGGCGCCGTCCACTTGCGGGTACCAGTGATAACCGGCGAACAGCTCGTCGGCACCCTGGCCGCTTTGGACAACCTTGCAATGCTTGGCCACTTCCCGCGACAGCAAATAAAACGCGATGCAGTCGTGGCTGACCATCGGTTCGCTCATGGCGCGGAACGCAGCGGGCAATTGCTCGATGATCTCTTTCTCGGCGATACGCAGTTGATGATGCTGCGTGCCGTAGTGCCGGGCGATCAGGTCCGAATACTGGAATTCGTCGCCGCGCTCGCCGCCGGCGTCCTGGAAACCGATGGAAAAGGTCGACAGGTTTTCCACGCCCACTTCGCGCAACAAACCGACAAGCAAGCTTGAATCGACACCGCCCGACAACAGCACACCGACATCGACCGCCGCGCGTTGGCGGATGGCAACAGCGTCGCGAGTGCTGTCGAGCACACGATCGCGCCAGTCTTCGAGTGTCAGGTTTTTCTCATCGTCATGTGGGCCATAGGGCAGGGTCCACCAGGTTTTCTGTTCGGTGCTGCCATCGGCTTCAACACGCATCCAGGTCGCCGGTGGCAGCTTTTCGATACCGGCCAGCAAGGTGCGTGGCGCCGGGACCACGGCGTGGAAATTCAGGTAGTGATTGAGCGCCACCGGATCGAGGATCGGGTTGATGTCGCCGCCCTTGAGCAACGCTGGCAATGCCGAGGCAAAGCGCAAGCGTTGGCCGGTGCGCGACAGGTACAGCGGCTTCACGCCGAGGCGGTCGCGGGCGATGAACAGACGCTGGGCATCACGTTCCCAAATGGCAAAGGCAAACATGCCGTTGAGCTTGGGCAGCAAGGCTTCGCCCCACGCGTGATAACCCTTGATCAGCACTTCGGTGTCGCCACCGGAATAGAAGGCGTAACCGAGGTTTTCAAGCTCGGTGCGCAGTTCCGGGAAGTTGTAGATCGCGCCGTTGAAGGCCAGGGACAAACCCAATTGCGGGTCGATCATCGGCTGCGCCGAGCCGTCCGAGAGGTCCATGATTTTCAGGCGCCGATGGCCCAGGGCAATCGGTCCCTGGCTATGAAAACCCCAAGCGTCAGGGCCGCGAGGGGCCAGGTGATGGGTGATTCGTTCTACGGCTGCAAGGTCTGCAGGTTGATGATCAAAACGTAACTCGCCAGCTAATCCGCACATAAATTCCTTACCGGTTTTTCCGTTGGGGAGGGTCAATCGGTACCGCGCCAAAACGGCGGGCACTCAGAAACTGACCCGGCTGGGTGCTCGTAGTTTTAGATCGATGGGTTATAAGCGGGCCATTGAGGAGGACGAGGGCATGGCATAAGCCGTTAACACAGTGGCGGTAAATATTGCTGGGATCCATAGGAGTAGTTGCTTGGATGCCCCCGGATCTGATCCGGTATTCGAATTTTTAATTGCCAATGGCAGACCGTAGGCTGATAGAACCCAAATGCAATAAGGATATTGCTCATGCTGACTACTCCAGCAACAACACCGCCAGTCAACACTGTGACATCGGTTCAACGTCTCGAAGTTTTACTGAAACATACGGGTGAGCTGGCCAAGGCCGAAGCTCTGCAAGCGTCCATACCGCAGTGGTTGGCGAATGCGAGCCTGACGGCGTCGCAAGCACTCAATTCAGATCTTGCACAGTCCCGTCTTACTTACGCCAAAGCCGCAGAGTTACTCGGGCAACTCAAACCGATGGACGAGTTCTGCAAGCAGGCGCTGACGAGCAAACTCAAGGAAAAGTGGAAACTCGACATCGATGTCGAACAGGACACACTGGAGATCGTCGAAACAGTGGTTTCTTCGATAGGACTGGTGCCTGTTGGCTACGAGACGGGCAGCACCAACACGTCTCGCAGCCTGCTTCACGCCGCCATGGAGAACTTCACAGAGCAAGAGACAAAAAGCGCTGGAATCCCTTCGAAATCATTCATCAAAATCAACGGGGTACGGAGTTCAGACCCTGAAATAACCCCCGCGAAATTCGCCAAGCTCTGTCGAGAGCTCGACTGTGGTGCCCTTTATCAAGGTCACATCCAAAAGGTCTTGGCCGTTCCAGACAAACCCAAGGGCGATTCAGCTGCCGATGTTCCAGCGTCCACGGCTGACATCCGCCAGTTGAAGCTGCTGGATATGAAGGTTGCCGCTCATATTGCCCATTTGAAGCAGGACATCAGCCCTGCCGTTTACACGATGTTGCTGAATGTCATCGAGCAGGATGTCCCGGCAGAAAAAACCCAAGACGCTGTGTTTGATGGCGGCCCGGTGATCTGGCAAGGCTTGATGATTCATGACGCCTGCATTTGTGGGGCGTTGGTGTTTACCAAGGAATCCATCGACACGGCACCGTCGGCCAAGTGCGTGGTTTACATGCCGAATGAGCCTCGACGACCGTTGTACGAATACGAGTCTCTAGATGCCTTCAAGACTTATCTGGCCCTTCACCTGAAAAGCACTGGCTATAAACGGGTTTTCGTCGAGCAATACCTTCCAGGCCATGACAAGAGCGATTTTTTCACTGTTTTTGACAAGACCAAGACGCTGGGCACGCTAATCGCCATGCCCGCCGACACCTGTCTGGGCGATTTCTTTTTCAGCGCCTTCCTCAGCAAAACCCAGAAGTATGCGAAAACTCTCGCCGTTCCGAGTGCGGACGTCGATGCGCAACAGCGAGAAAAAACTATCCAGGCACTGCTCAATGGCGGGCTTTTGATGTTGAACGCCGCCTCCTTTTTTGTACCGGTGGTTGGTCAGTTGATGCTGTCGGTTGCGGTCGTCGAAATACTCGATGAAGTGTATGAAGGTGTGCGGGACTGGGCGCACGACGAGCGTGCCGAAGCGCTTTCCCATTTACTGAGCGTCGTCGAAAGCGTCGCGCAGATGGCTGCTTTTGCGGCGGGCGGCAAGGTTATTGCGACCGCCCTTCGTAAAACAGTGAAAGAGCAGGCTGCATTTTTCGACGGTTTCGAGGCTGTGACCCGCAATGACGGCAAAGCGCGGCTATGGAAAAACGACCTCAAGCCCTATCGGCAGATCTCTCCATTGGACGCCGATGTGGAACCTGATTCTGAGGGCGTCTACAAGCAAGGCGAGTTGTCTTCAATCAAGATGGATGGTGCCATTTTTCGGGTCTCTCGCGAGGCTGCGGGGCAGCCATGGAAGATCAATCATCCAATGCACCCAGACACGTTCAAGCCCGCCATTGAGCGAACAGTGGAGGGCGGTTGGCGACATGTTTACGAGCATACGCACGAATGGCCTGATAGTGCTTACGCATTGGAACGGACGGATCCACGCCTGAACGACCTGGGCAGTGAATTGTCTGTGATTGCCGATATCACCGACATGTCGCCCGCCAAACTGCATGCCTTGCATGAAAGTCACCTGAAGCTACCGCAACGGCTCAACGATTGTGTCGAACGGGTCAGGCTTGACCGCAAAATAACGGCACTGATCACGGCAATGGAGCGCGAAGAGACCGCCAACACGAACTATGTGCAGGAGCAATTGCAGGTGCTGCCGAAACTTCCCGGCTGGCCTGCTGAGCGTTTTATTGAGTTGATCGATGAAGACGAGGTTGTCCTCTCGCGTTTTCCGGAAACGGCGCCAACGGATGACATGGTCAATGGTGTGCAGGTCTGCCAGGAGCAACTTGATGCGGGAGAGTTGCTCGATACCGTCATCAAAGGCCTCTACCCGAAAGAAGTCGAAGCAATGATAGGCAGCGAGACGACGCAATCGAAATCAGTGTTGCTGGCAAAGGCAATTGCCAGCCATCTCAAGAGCGATCGTCAGCCGTTACTCGACTGGCTCTACAAAAAACACGATGGACCCGCCATCGGCGATGTTGCGACGCTGCGCGAACAGTTCCCTGATCTGCCTGTCCGGGTGGGACAAGAGCTTTTGGATAACGCGTCGGCCCGAGACCGAATTTTGCTGCGTGACCGCAAGATCCCCGGGCTCGATCTGGCTCGGCAGGCCCGAGAGGCAGGCGCAACGATAAGGCAGGACCGTGCGCTGATGGGACTGCACCTGCCACAACTGGCCAATGCCGATACCGAGAATCTGTCGCTGAGGTTGATGGATCAGGTTCAAGGCTGGGATGAAGGTTTTCGCCTCGAAGTACGTGATGGGTCAGAGACTGGCGCTCTACTGGACAGCGTAGGAAAGGAGGATGCAGCGCTGAAGGGCGTGATCGTCAAAACAGCCGATGGCTATCAGGTCACTCAACGCGATGGCTCGGCGGTGACGACCACGACAAACAAACAGCGGGTCGAGTCGATCTATCATGCGTTGCCTCAAGCCCAGCGCAGCCGAATGGGATTCACTGAAGTGGAAACAGTGGATGTCTCCACGCTGCGCTCAAGGTTGTTGGCGGCGGCCCCCCGCGATCAGGTACGCACCCGGCGAATGCTGGATAACGAGCGCCGCGAAGTAGCAGAGCACCTCTCTTCGTGTGCTCTGTCTGACCCCTCCGGTTCAGGTTCGCACTCAAGAGGCCTGATTCGTAAAGTCAGAAAGCTTTATCCGTTGTTCACCGACGCTCAGGCTTCAACCTTTCTGGATGAAGCGGGCAGTACTCATACGTTACGAGCCAATCGGATCAAGGCGCTCGAGCAGCAGCTCAAGACGTTGCGCCAAGTGCTGCATGTGTGGCGCGACAATGAAGTGGACATGGCAAAGCTGTCGGGACAGCTTGGCGATATCCGGGTGAGCCGTCGTCAAGTGGCCGATGCCATCGAAAACTGCTGGCGCCGGATAACGCCACCGGTTCGTTTGGGATATCAATCGCCTACCACACTCAAGCTGGAGCGAAACCCGGCAGGTCCGTTGCCGACGCTGACCGAGCAGGATGTTGCCCATGTCCGTAGTCTCTACCTCAAAGACATGGAGGCGGGCGATGAGCTGGCGTATTTCCTCAAACCGTTTAAAGGCCTTGTCCATCTGGAACTGGATGGAAACAAACTCACGCGATTACCGGAAGCGCTCTCGCACATGCCCAACCTGCAGCGATTGAGCTTGGACCGCAATCAGATAACCCTGACAGAACACACGTTGCGCAAACTCGCTGACATGACTGAGCTGCGCATGTTGTCCCTATCCGACAATCGGCTCGGTGCAACGCCTGATATCCGCAAACTGTTCAGTTTGCATTCTCTGGGGTTGAGCAATACTCACGCCACCGAGCTCCCTTTGGGGCTGAACCGCTTGCCCTATCTGGACATGGTGAATCTGCGCGGGAACCAGATCCGCGAGTTGCCGGACTGGCTGTTTGAGGCTCCCGCACAATTCGCCGAGGTGGTGAATCTGCGTCTTAATCCATTGTCCGAGGCCAGCCAGACGAAGCTGCAAGCCTATCGAGACAGGACTGGCCAAGGCATGGGATATCTCGACAATGACACCGCGGTGATCGATGAGCTGAAGGCTCGTGAGCTGTGGATGGCAAAGTCCTATGAAGAAAACTATGCCAGTCGCAACCGCGCATGGCAGGCGCTGAAAAACGAACCCGATTCGGCGGGTTTCTTCGGTCTGTTGGCAGAAGTGGGAGGCTCGGCGGATAGTCGCTATGTACGCGAAGACTTGACTCGCCGGGTCTGGAGTGTGATTGAGGCCGCCCAGGCTGATCCGGCTCTGTGTGAACGACTGCTGGTCATGGCTGAGAAATCCAGCTGTGGTGATTCTGCCGCGTTGATCTTCAGCAACCTCGAACTCGCCGTCGAACTCGACAGCATGGTTCGGCAATCAGCCAATACCCACGACGAGGTGGCCCAGTTGTTGAGGTTGGGGAGAAGCCAGTTCAATCAGGATTACATCGCCAGGATCGCTCGAGAACATATCCAGTCCAAGGCTAAAGCCAAGATCATCCTCGAGCCGACCGAGGTAGAGCTGGCTTTCCGTACCGGGCTGGCCGAAAGACTCTATCTTATGGGTCAACCCAGGCATATGCGTTATGCCTCGATTGCGGGCGTGACAACCGACGACCTGGACGCGGCGTACAACCGGGTGGTCGCTGCAAATATGTCCTCTGAACGGACGGCGGATTTGTGTCGACGTGAGTTCTGGGTCAACTTTTTGCGCACCCATCATGGCGAACAGTTCAGCGAACTCGCGGAGCCCTTTCATCAACGTTTGCAGAAGGCATTCGAAAGCGAGGCAAAGCTTGGGAACAAATATCTGCCGCTGATCGACACCATCAAGGTTGAGCAGCAGCAGGCCGAGACCACGCTGGTGGAGAAACTGACCAAGGCCGCTATCCAGGCCGAGGAAACGAAAACCTGCTTCGTCCTGGATTGACCTGTCAGGCCTTGCCGCGGATCAATCGACGCAAGGCGAAGCGGTTCGGATGACAGGCTTCTGCCACTGCCCGGGGCAAGGGCAGGGGCTCGTCATCGAGCCAGGCCGCGAGCAACTCGCCTGACAACGGCGCAGTGATCAATCCTCTCGAGCCGTGACCGCTGTTGACGTACAAACCTTCCAGCCAGGGGCAAGGGACGTCCGGGATACGCCGGGCGTCCTTGCTCAGGGCGCCATAGGCCTGCATAAACCCTTCTTCGTCAGCCAGTGGGCCGACAATCGGCAGGTAATCCGGGCTGGTACAGCGAAACGCTGCACGGCCTTCGAGCGCTTCAGTTTGCAGGGTGTCCGCGTCGAGCCTTGCAAGCAGGTCCGGCGAGATTTCCTCAAGCATTTTCAGGTTGCCGAGATGTTCGGCAGCCGTGGGGGTCAGGTCGTCACTATTAAAATCAAAACTGGCCCCCAGGGTGTGCTCGCCCAACCGTGCCGGTGCGACATAACCTTCGGCACAGACCACCGTGCTCAGGCTGCGACTTGCCGCGGTCTCGGGCAGGCGGGTGATTTGTCCGCGAATGCGTTTGAGGGGCAGCTCACGGCTGAAGGGGAATCGCTTGATTTCGGCCGCACCGGCCAGCACGACAACTGGTGCCTCGGCCAATAACCGGTCATCCGCCCAAGCCTGCCATTGACCGTTCGAGCGGCGTAAATCGAGCACGTCATGGTGGGTCAGCAACTCAATGCCGGGGTGTTGCGTTTGCCATTGGCACAAGGCGGGTGGATGGACCCACCCGCCTTCCGGGTAGAACAATCCACCGGATTGCAGATCGATACCTGCACGGCTTTGCGCCTGTTCCCGATCGAGCAATTGCAACAGGTGCTCAGGAAACGCGCTGGCCAATTGCGCCTGACGCTCGGCCTCCTTGGCATTGAACGCCAGTTGCAGGACCCCGCAGCCATCCCAATCGACACCACGGTGCAAGTGTTCAAGTACACGCCGGGTATGACCGAAACCGCTGATAATCAGTTGCGATAACGCCGTACCGTGGGCCGACAGTTTCAGATACAACACACCTTGCGGATTGCCCGAAGCCTCCTGCGCCAGCGCATCGTGACGCTCCAGCAAGGTCACTTGCCAGCCGCGTGCCGCCAGGCTTGCGGCACTGGCACAACCGGCCAGGCCGGCACCGATCACCAGGGCACGACGTTCACCATCCAAAGGTCTAGGACGAGCGAACCATGGTTTGGGCGGTGCGGGTGCCGGGAGTTCCTGCGGCCAACCGAGAAACACGCCGCGCAGAATTTCCCACTTGTGGCCGATCCCCGGCGTGCGCTTCATCTTGAAACCCGCGGCGTTCAGCAGGCGCCGGACCCAGCCGGTGCTGGTGAACGTGCTGATGGTCGAGTCGGGAGCGGCCAGGCGCGCGAGTTCGGCGAACAGTTCGGCGGTCCACATGTCCGGGTTTTTCGCCGGGGCGAAACCGTCGAGAAACCAGGCGTCGATCTGTGCGTCGAGTTGCGGCAGTTGCTCCAGCGCATCGCCGATCAGCAGGGTCAGGGTGACACGGCCGCCGTCCAGCACCAGGCGCTGGAAACCTTGATGGATTGCCACGTACTGCGCCAGCAGTTGATCGGCGAACACCTTGAGTTCCGGCCACAACGCCAAGGCGCGTTGCAGGTCGTCATGGCTCAGCGGGTACTTTTCGACACTGACAAAATGCAGCCGCGCACCGGCCGCGGCGTGTTGTTCGAACACCTGCCAGGCACACAGAAAATTCAGCCCCGTACCAAACCCCGTCTCACCAATGACCAGACGCCCGCCCTCCGGCAGCGCTGCAAAGCGCTCGGCCAAGCGGTTCTGTTCGATAAACACGTAGCGCGTTTCGTCCAGCCCCGATTTATCGGAGAAATACACATCATCGAACACACGCGAGTACGGGCGACCTTGGTCGTCCCAGTCGAGTTGGGCGTGGGGCAATACAGGTTTCATGGCAGGCTCGGCAACGGCAAGGCGGCCATTCTAGCCTGTGGTGAGGGGGCTTGCCCCCGTTGGTTGCGAAGCAACCCTGAAGCAACGCGACCAAGTTGTAGTAGTGACTGACCCCCAGTGTTTCTGGATACACGACGCTTTGCAGCCGCAAATGGTTGGCGCTGATTCTCGGGACGGCGTTGCCGTCCAACGGGAGCAAGCTCCCTCGCCACAGATTGCCTATCTGC
The DNA here is from genome assembly GCF_900187615.1 of Pseudomonas sp. Irchel s3f7. GTDB lineage: Bacteria > Pseudomonadota > Gammaproteobacteria > Pseudomonadales > Pseudomonadaceae > Aquipseudomonas. Next base: position 154,592 of record NZ_FYDO01000003.1, read on the forward strand.
CTCAAGGATGGATTTCTCCCACGCAGGAGAGGTCAATCCGCTAGTCTTGCTCACATCTGGAAGGGAGCCGTCCATGTTTGAATCTGCCGAAATCGATCACGTCATCGATAAAGAAACCTATGACGCCGAAGTACCTGCCCTGCGCGAAGCCTTGCTCGAAGCGCAATTTGAACTGCGTCAGCAGAGCCGGTTTCCGGTGATCATTCTGATCAATGGCATCGAGGGTGCCGGCAAAGGCGAGACGGTCAAGCTGCTCAACGAGTGGATGGACCCGCGTCTGATCGAGGTCCGCACCTTCGATCAGCAAACCGACGAGGAACTGGCACGGCCACCGGCCTGGCGTTACTGGCGAATGCTTCCGGCCAAGGGGCGCATGGGGATTTTCTTCGGCAACTGGTACAGCCAGATGTTGCAGTCGCGGGTTCATGGCCAGATCAAGGATCCGCGCCTGGACCAAAGCATCAACGCCGCCGAGCGGCTGGAGAAGATGCTCTGCGATGAAGGCGCGCTGATCGTCAAATTCTGGTTCCACCTCTCCAAAAAACAGATGAAAGCACGCCTCAAGGCCTTGGCCGACGACCCGTTGCACAGCTGGCGCATCAGCCCGCTGGACTGGCAGCAATCGCAAACCTACGACCGGTTCGTGAAGTTCGGAGAACGTGTCCTGCGACGGACCAGTCGCGACTACGCGCCGTGGCATGTGATCGCCGGGATGGATGCGCGCTATCGCAGCCTGGTGGTGGGCAAGATTTTGCTCGACAGCCTGCATCTTGCATTGAAACGACCGAAGATCCATCCGGCAAAAGTCAGCGCCGCGCCCGTGTTCCCCAGCGTCGATCAAGTGAACCTGCTCGATGCCCTGGATTTGAAACTGCGCCTGGACAAAAGCGACTACGAAGAGCAATTGGTGACCGAGCAGGCGCGGTTTTCCGGATTGATGCGTGACAAACGCATGCGCCGGCACGCTCTGGTCGCCGTGTTTGAAGGCAATGACGCGGCGGGTAAGGGCGGGGCGATCCGGCGGGTCGCGGCGGCACTCGATCCGCGTCAGTACAACATCGTGCCGATTGCCGCGCCCACGGAAGAGGAACGCGCGCAGCCGTACATGTGGCGTTTCTGGCGACACCTGCCGGCGCGAGGAAAATTCACCGTGTTCGACCGCTCCTGGTATGGCCGGGTGTTGGTGGAACGCATCGAAGGTTATTGCAGCCCGGCGGACTGGCTGCGTGCCTACAGCGAAATCAACGATTTCGAAGAGCAGGTCACCGAGGCCAGGGTGATTGTGGTCAAGTTCTGGCTGGCCATCGACAAACAGACGCAACTGGAGCGTTTCCAGGAGCGTGAGCAGATTCCGTTCAAGCGCTTCAAGATCACCGAAGACGACTGGCGTAACCGCGAAAAATGGGATGACTACCGTCTGGCCGTCGGCGACATGGTCGACCGCACCAGCACCGAGATTGCACCCTGGACCCTGATCGAAGCCAACGACAAGCGCTGGGCGCGGGTCAAGGTGTTGCGCACGATCAATCGGGCGATGGAAGAAGCGTTCGAAACGGCTGACCGTCATGACCGCAAAAAGCAAAAAGATGAGGATTGAACCGATGGTTACGCATACGCGGGGTGAATGATTGTCGCGGTCGGTAAAGGGGTGGACTTATGCTCGGTCCACTCTCAACCGACAACAACAATGAGGTATGCCATGCGTGAAGTGGTGATCGTCGACAGCGTGCGGACCGGCCTGGCCAAATCCTTTCGCGGCAAATTCAACATGACTCGTCCTGATGACATGGCGGCGCACTGTGTCGACTCGCTGTTGGCACGCACGGGCATCGACCCGGCCAGCGTCGAGGACTGCATCGTCGGCGCCGGCTCCAACGAAGGCGCGCAAGGCTTCAACATCGGTCGTAATGTCGCGGTGTTGTCGCGCCTGGGCGTCGGCACCGCCGGCATGACCCTCAACCGCTTCTGTTCATCCGGTTTGCAGGCGATCGCCATTGCCGCGAACCAGATCGCCTCGGGTTGCAGCGACATCATCGTCGCCGGCGGCGTCGAATCCATCAGCCTGACCATGAAAAGCGTCAACACCGACAACCTGATCAATCCGCTGCTCAAGGAACAGGTGCCGGGCATTTACTTCCCGATGGGCCAGACAGCCGAAATCGTCGCGCGTCGCTACAACGTCAGCCGCGAAGAACAGGACCTATACGCCCTGCAAAGCCAGCAACGCACTGCGCAGGCCCAGGCTGCCGGGTTGTTCGATGACGAGATCGTGCCGATGGCGGTGAAGTACCGCGTCGAAGACAAGGTCACCGGGCAGGTGCAGATCGTCGACGGCATCGTCGATCGTGATGACTGCAACCGTCCCGACACCACACTGGAAAGCCTCGCCGGGTTGAAACCGGTGTTCGCCGAGGACGGCTCGATCACGGCCGGCAACTCTTCGCAGTTGTCCGACGGTGCGTCCATGACCCTGGTGATGAGCCTGGAAAAAGCCCTGGAACTGGGGCTCAAGCCGAAGGCGTTCTTCCGCGGTTTTGCGGTGGCCGGTTGCGAGCCGGACGAGATGGGCATCGGCCCGGTGTTCTCTGTGCCGAAACTGCTCAAGGCCAAGGGCTTGCAGATTGCCGATATCGACCTGTGGGAACTCAATGAGGCCTTCGCTTCGCAGTGCCTGTACAGCCGCAATCGGCTGGAAATCGACAACGACAAGTACAACGTCAACGGCGGCTCTATTTCCATCGGCCACCCGTTCGGCATGACCGGTTCGCGTCAGGTCGGGCATCTGGTGCGCGAGTTGCAGCGACGAAACCTGCGTTACGGCATCGTCACCATGTGCGTGGGCGGCGGGATGGGAGCTACCGGGCTGTTTGAAGCGGTGCGTTAAACACCTCGGATGTGTAGCGACTGTTCAATAGCTATCGCTAGCAGGCTAGCTCCCACAGGGATCTGATGGGCGACACGGATCCAGTGTGGGAGCTAGCCTGCTAGCGATGAAGTCGACGCGATTTTTCTAGTCCCCCTTCAGCCAAGAAGCAGTTGTGGCGCCTGATGGCCAGATCGACGGCATTGCGCCAGATTAATGTTGCGACCCGCACAGTTTCATCCGCGGCCAGTTCCAAACTGTCCCTGTGTGCCACACGCCCCAGCGCCTAGAATGTCGCTTCTTGCCATAAGGCTTTTGGGGTTCACATGCACATTTCATCGGGTCGCTGGGTTTACGGTCTGTTTCTGGCCTTGTTGACCGCGTTGTTGTGGGGAATCCTGCCGATCAAACTCAAACAAGTGCTGCTGGTGATGGACCCGGTCACGGTGACCTGGTTTCGTCTGGCGGTATCTGGCGGCTGCCTGTTCATTTACCTGGCCGCGACCAATCGCCTGCCCAGCCGCAAAGCGCTCGGCCCACGCGGAGGCTGGCTGGTGTTGATGGCGGTGCTCGGTCTGGTGGGTAACTACGTGCTGTATCTGATGGGCCTGAACCTGCTGAGCCCCGGCACCGCGCAACTGGTGGTGCAGATGGGGCCGATCATGTTGCTGATCGCCAGTGTGTTTGTGTTCAAGGAACGCTTCAGCCTGGGGCAGGGGCTTGGTTTGCTGGTGCTGCTGATCGGCTTCGGGCTGTTTTTCAATCAGCGCTTGAGTGAACTGCTGACGTCGCTGACCGACTACACCGCCGGCGTCCTGTTGGTGCTGTTGGCGTCCACGGTCTGGACCTTCTATGCATTGGGCCAGAAGCAATTGCTGACGGTGTGGAATTCGCTGCAGGTGATGATGGTGATCTACCTGTTTTGCGCGGCGTTGCTGACGCCGTGGGTGCATCCGCTGGAAGCGCTGCAATTGAGCCCGTTGCAAGGCTGGTTGCTGTTGGCGTGCTGCCTGAACACCCTGATTGCCTATGGCGCGTTCGCCGAAGCGTTGGCGCATTGGGAGGCGTCTCGGGTCAGTGCGACGTTGGCGATTACGCCGCTGGTGACCTTCGCAGCGGTCGCCGTGGCGGCCTGGTTATGGCCGGACTTCGTGCATGCCGAGACCATCAATGGTCTTGGTTATGGCGGGGCGGTGCTGGTGGTGTTGGGTTCGGCGCTGGTGGCGTTGGGGCCTTCTTTGATTGCCGGGTTGAAGGCTCGGAAGTTACGGATGGCCTGAAGATCAAAAGATCGCAGCCTGCGGCAGCTCCTACAGGGAACATTCACATGTAGGAGCTGCCGCAGGCTGCGATCTTTTCGCTTCACTGCAAATCTCAGCCCTTGGCCCCGCCCTCCAGCATATTCTCCGGCCGCACCCACGCATCGAACTCTTCATCCGTCAGATACCCGAGTTGCAGCGCCGCTTCCCGCAAGGTCAGCCCTTCGCTGTAAGCCTTCTTGGCAATCTCGGCCGATTTGTCATAACCGATGTGCGGATTGAGCGCCGTCACCAGCATCAGTCCACGTTCCAGATGCTCAGCCATTTTCTCGGCATCCGGTTCCAGGCCGGCGATGCAGTGCTGCTGGAAGTTGCTGCAACCATCGCCCAGCAGGCGGATCGATTGCAGCAGATTGTGGATGATCACCGGTTTGAACACGTTCAATTGCAGGTGACCCTGACTGGCGGCAAAACCGATGGCGACGTCATTGCCCAGCACCTGACAGGCCAGCATCGACAGCGCTTCGCACTGGGTCGGGTTGACCTTGCCCGGCATGATCGAACTGCCCGGTTCGTTGGCCGGCAGTTTTACTTCGGCGAAACCGGCGCGTGGCCCGGAGCCCAGCAGACGCAAGTCATTGGCGATTTTCATCAGCGTCACGGCGAGGGTTTTCAGCGCACCGGACAGCGTGGTCAACGGCTCATGGCCGGCGAGGGCGGCAAATTTGTTGGGTGCGGTGATGAACGGCAAGCCGGAAAGGGCGGCCAGTTCAGCGGCAATGGCTTCACCAAAACCGTGGGGCGAGTTGAGCCCGGTGCCGACCGCCGTGCCGCCCTGGGCCAGTTCACAGACCGCGGGCAGGGAACTGCGGATCGCCCGTTCGGCGTAATCCAGTTGCGCGATGAACGCGGAGATTTCCTGGCCGAAGCTGATGGGGGTCGCATCCATCATGTGGGTGCGGCCGGTCTTGACCAGTTTCATATGGCGCGCAGCCAACTCGGCGAGCCCGCCGGACAATTCGCTGATCGCCGGCAGCAAATGCTGCTGAACGGCCTGGACGGCAGCGATGTGCATGGCGGTGGGGAAGCTGTCGTTGGAACTCTGGGAGCAATTGACGTGATCGTTGGGGTGCACCGGCGTCTTGCCGCCGCGCGGGTTACCGGCCAGTTCGTTGGCGCGCCCGGCGATCACTTCGTTGACGTTCATGTTGCTCTGGGTGCCGCTGCCGGTCTGCCAGACCACCAACGGAAACTGGTCGTCATGTTCGCCGTCGAGCACTTCGTCGGCCGCCTGTTCGATCAGCCGGGCGATGTCGGCCGGGATGTCACCGTTGCGATCGTTGACCCGGGCCGCGGCTTTCTTGATCAGTGCCAGGGCGTGCAGTACCGCCATCGGCATGCGTTCGTTGCCAATGGCGAAATTGATCAGCGAGCGTTGCGTCTGAGCACCCCAATAGGCTTCATCCGGGACTTCAACCTGGCCGAGGCTGTCGGTTTCGATACGGCTCATCTTGCACACTCCTGGTAGGTCCGATTGCGCAGTTTAGGCCGTGATCACCGGCCGTGGTTCCATCGGTCTGGATTTCACCCATTCAACCCCCCTAAATCAGGGCCGGCAAGGCTTGGGGTTGAGCGACACACTTTTTTAGGCGCAGAATGGTCGCCCTTGGGGTTTTACCTCGTCAGCTAGAAAAGGAAACTCGATGACTCGTCTTCGTGCCATCTGTACCGCCGTTGCTTTGGTCTGCGCCAGCGGCCAGGTTTTTGCCGACACCGCCAGCCATAACGCCAGTGCCGAGGCTTTCCTGACCCTGGCGCACGCTGACAAGCTGGGCACTCCGGTGTACATGCAAGTACAGCAGATGTTTGCTCAACGTTTTGCCCAGACCAAAGCTCCAGAGTCGAAAAAAGCCGTGCTGGAAACCTACCAGGCCAAGGCCAACGCCGCCCTGGACCAGGCCATCGGCTGGAACAAGCTCAAGCCTGAAATGATCAAGCTGTACACCAGCAACTTCAGCGAATCCGAACTCAAGGACCTGGTTGCCTTCTACAAGTCGCCACTGGGCAAGAAAGTCCTGGAAAAAATGCCGCAGCTGACTCAGCAGTCGGCCCAAATGACCCAGGCCAAGCTGGAAAGCGCCGTGCCGGTGGTCAACAAGCTGTTGGCTGACATGACGACCGAGCTGGATCCGAAAGGCGCCGCCGCTCCAGCCAAGAAAAAGCCTTAAGCGGAGTCCGGTATGACCATGCAACAACGCATCGAATCGACGCTGGCCCTGCTTCAGCCAGAGCATCTGCAAGTGCTGGATGAAAGCCACATGCACAGCCGTGGGTTGCAGACCCACTACAAGGCCGTGGTGGTCAGCGCGCAGTTCGAAGGCCTGAACCGGGTCAAGCGCCACCAGAAAGTCTACGGCACGCTCGGCGAGCTGATGGGCGAGTTCCATGCGTTGGCGCTGCATACCTACACGCCAGAGGAGTGGGCACAGATCGACGCGGCTCCGGCCTCGCCGACCTGTGCTGGCGGCAGCAAGCACTAATAAGCTGCACGTTCACCTGTAGGAGCCGGCTTGCTGGCGATGGCGTCCTCGAGATCGCTATCGCTGGCAAACCGCAAGCGGGCGTCAGCTCCTACAGGGATGGCTTTATTTTTGTTAGAATGCCCAACGCGCCGCTCACCCGGCGCGTTTTTTTTCGCATCCGGTTCACCCCTTACGAGGGTAGCCACCTGGAGATTTACCCATGACACAACAGATTGTCGTGGCGGCACTGTATAAGTTCGTCACCCTGGAAGATTACGTCGCCCTGCGCGAGCCCCTGCTGCAAGCAATGGTCGACAACGGCATCAAAGGCACGCTGCTGATCGCCGAAGAAGGCATCAACGGCACCGTGTCCGGTAGCCGCGAAGGCATCGACGGGCTGATGGCCTGGCTCAAGAACGACCCGCGCATGGACGACATCGACCACAAAGAGTCGTACTGCGACGAGCAGCCGTTCTACCGCACCAAAGTCAAACTCAAGAAAGAAATCGTCACCCTCGGCGTTGAAGGCGTGGACCCGAACAAAAAGGTCGGCACCTACGTTGATCCACAGGACTGGAACGCGTTGATCAGCGATCCGGAAGTGTTGTTGATCGATACCCGTAACGATTACGAAGTCTCGATCGGCACCTTCGAAGGCGCCATCGACCCGAAAACCACCAGTTTTCGCGAATTTCCCGACTACATCAAAGCCAACTTCGACCCGGCCGTGCACAAGAAGGTTGCGATGTTCTGCACCGGCGGCATTCGCTGCGAGAAGGCCTCGAGCTACATGCTCAACGAAGGTTACGGTGAGGTCTATCACCTCAAGGGCGGTATCCTGAAGTACCTCGAAGAGGTGCCGCAGGAAGAAACCAAATGGCAGGGCGACTGCTTCGTGTTCGATAACCGCGTGACGGTTCGCCACGACTTGAGTGAAGGCGATTACGATCAATGCCATGCCTGCCGCACGCCAGTCAGCGTTGAAGATCGCGCTTCCGAGCATTACGTGGCCGGTATCAGCTGCCCGCATTGCTGGGATAAATTGAGCGAAAAAACCCGTCGCAGCGCCATCGATCGGCAAAAGCAGATCGAACTGGCCAAAGCCCGTAACCAGCCGCACCCGATCGGCTACAACTATAAGCAAGCACCTTCCGAGGTCTGAACCATGTCTGCGCGCCTGCTCTATGTGATGGATCCGATGTGTTCCTGGTGTTGGGGGTTTGCCCCGGTCGCCAATGCATTGGTCGAGCAGGCGCAAGCCGCCGGCGTGGAGGTGCATCTGATCGTGGGTGGTTTGCGCACCGGCAGCGGCTCGGCATTGGAACCGACCACCCGGCGCTACATTCTTGAGCACTGGCAGGCGGTCACCGAGGCCACCGGCCAGCCCTTCAAACTCGAAGGGGCGTTGCCGGACGGTTTTGTCTACGACACCGAGCCGGCCTGCCGGGCATTGGTGACAGCGCGCAGCCTCGCGCCGGATTGTGCCTGGAAACTGCTGGGGCTGATTCAGCACGCGTTTTATGCCGAAGGTCGGGATGTCACCCGTGCCAGCGTGTTGGTGGAACTGGCCGAGCAGGCTGGTGTGCCGCGTATCGAGTTCGCTGCCGCGTTCGACCGTGCCGATATGCACACCGCCACCGAAGCCGATTTCACTTGGGTGCAAGACCTGGGCATCGCCGGTTTTCCGACCCTGCTGGCTGAACGTAACGGCCAATTGGCGCTGCTGACCAATGGTTATCAGCCACTGAACGAGCTGTCCCCGCTCCTCGGCCGTTGGCTGGAGCGCGCCGCCTGTGCATGACCTGCCCGACGATGTTCCAACCGAAAAACGTGTCGACCGTCTGAGCTGGGCGGAAATCCGCCGCCTGGCCCTGCATCATAAAAAGTCCCTGTGGATCGCCAACGGCGTGGCCGTGCTCGCGACGCTGTGCAGCGTGCCGATCCCGTTGCTGTTGCCGTTACTGGTGGACGAAGTGCTGCTGGGGCACGGCGATTCTGCACTGAAAGTCATGAACCTCGCGCTGCCCGAGGTTTGGCAAAAAGCCGCGGGCTACATCGGCCTGATGCTGGTGGTGACCCTGGTCCTGCGCTGTTCGGCCTTGCTGTTCAACGTGGTGCAGGCGCGATTGTTCGCCGCGTTGGCCAAAGACATCGTCTACCGCATTCGCTTGCGCCTGATCGAACGACTCAAGCGCATCTCGCTCGGTGAATACGAGAGCCTGGGCAGCGGCACGGTGACCACGCATTTGGTCACAGATCTCGACACCCTGGACAAATTCGTCGGCGAAACCCTCAGTCGCTTCCTTGTGGCCATGCTGACCCTGGTCGGCACCGCTGGCATTCTGATGTGGATGCACTGGAAACTGGCGCTGCTGATTCTGCTGTTCAATCCGCTGGTGATCTACGCCACGGTGCAGTTGGGCAAGCGGGTCAAACACCTGAAAAAACTCGAGAACGACAGCACTTCGCGCTTCACCCAGGCATTGACCGAAACACTGGATTCCATCCAGGAAGTGCGCGCCGGCAACCGGCAGGGGTTCTTCCTCGGTCGCCTCGGGCAACGTGCCCGGGAAGTCCGTGATTACGCGGTGAACTCGCAGTGGAAAACCGATGCCTCGAACCGTGCCAGCGGTTTGCTGTTCCAGTTCGGTATCGATATTTTCCGTGCGGCGGCGATGCTCACCGTGCTGTTCTCCGACCTGTCCATCGGCCAGATGCTCGCGGTGTTCAGTTACCTTTGGTTCATGATCGGCCCGGTGGAACAACTGCTGAACCTGCAATATGCCTACTACGCCGCCGGCGGTGCGTTGTCGCGGATCAACGAGTTGCTGTCCCGTGCCGATGAGCCCGAGTATCCGGGCGGCGTCGATCCGTTCAACGGTCGCGAGACGGTCGGACTTGAAGTGCAGGGATTGAGTTTTGGTTACGGTGACGAACTGGTCTTGAACCAGATGAACCTGTCCATCGCTCCCGGTGAGAAGGTCGCGATCGTCGGTGCCAGTGGCGGCGGCAAGAGCACGCTGGTGCAATTGCTGCTGGGCTTGTACACGCCACTGGCCGGGACCATCCGCTTCGGCGGCTCGACCCAGCAAGAGATCGGCCTGGAAACCGTGCGGGAAAACGTCGCCGTGGTGCTTCAACACCCGGCGCTGTTCAACGACACCATTCGGGCCAACCTGACCATGGGCCGTGAGCGCAGCGACGAGGCGTGCTGGCAGGCCCTGGAAATCGCGCAGCTGCACAGCACGGTCCGCGAGTTGCCCAATGGCCTGGACAGCATCGTCGGGCGATCCGGCGTGCGTTTATCCGGCGGTCAGCGCCAACGCCTGGCGATTGCCCGGATGGTATTGGCCGAACCCAAAGTGGTGATCCTCGACGAGGCCACCTCCGCATTGGATGCCGCCACCGAATACAACCTGCATCAGGCGCTGGCGCGTTTCCTGAGCAATCGCACCACGCTGATCATTGCCCATCGACTCTCTGCGGTGAAACAGGCCGATCGCGTGCTGGTATTCGACGGCGGACAAATTGCCGAAGATGGCGACCACCAGCAACTGATCGCCGATGGTGGTTTGTACGCCAAGCTTTATGGGCATCTGCAGCAGTTGTAACGAAATGGCGAGTTCATGGGGAACCCCGGCGCAGCTACCTCCAGGCAAGGTCTGTCGCTTGCCTGGACTGCAATCGCACCTTAGTCTAGCTGTAGCGATTTCGTCAGGATGGCGAGCAAGCGGTGCTAAAAAACAAGGGACCTCATGAATCAAGCACGGACACTCGGAACGCCGCGGTTGTTGGGCATCGTCTGGCCATTTATCGCCGTCGTGTTGTTTCAGGCCCTGTTGGGCGGCGTGAGCCTTTATGTACTGTCGGCGGTGCGTGGTTATGTTGCCGGTGAAAGCTTTTGGTCCAAGGGCCAGAAAGACGCGATCTATTACCTGAACCTCTATGGCGACAGCCGTGACGAGGCGATTTTCCGCAAGTACCAGACCGTCATTTCGGTGCCTCAGGGAGGCCACGAGTTGCGGATGGCGCTGGACCATCAACCGCCGGACATCGAAGCTGCGCGGATAGCCATCCTCAAGGGTGGCAACCATCCCGACGACGTTTCCAGTCTGGTCTGGCTGTACCTCAACTTCCGCCATTTCAGTTATCTCGAGAAAGCCATCGAACTCTGGGCCTTCGGAGACTCCTATCTGGTCCGGCTCGATGAGGTTGCCCGGGAGATGCATCAGGGCATCATCGCCAATCAGGCAACGCACGCCGATATCCAACGCTGGAAAGAACAGATTCTCGCCATCAACGAAGGCGTTACGCCTGTGGCAAAAGCCTTCAGCGACGCGTTGGGTGAAGGCTCGCGGATGATACTTCGCCTGTTGCTGGGGACAAACCTGGCCACCGCGCTGGGCTTGATCGTGCTGGCACTGATGCGTACCCATAAACTGCTCAAGCAACGCCACGCCTTCGCCGATGCGCTGCAAATGGAGAAGGAGCGGGCGCAGATCACACTGCAATCGATTGGCGACGGGGTCATCACCACGGATGTCTCGGGCGCTATCGCTTACATGAACCCGGCCGCCGAGGCGCTGACCCACTGGAAAGCCGAGCAGGCGACGGGCTTGCCGCTGGCGGCGTTGTTCAACCTGCTGGATGAAAATGCCCAGGCCGATGGCTTTACGTTGATCGAGCACATCTTGAGCGGCCAGCTCAGCGGAGGCAGTAAGCATTCCAAGGTGATCCAGCGCCTGGACGGCAGCACGGTGTCGGTCACGCTGGTGGGCGCGCCGATCCGCAATGCCGGCAAGGTCAGCGGGACGGTGTTGGTGTTGCACGACATGACCCAGGAGCGGCAGTACATCGCCAATCTGTCCTGGCAGGCCACCCATGATGCGCTGACCGGGCTCGCCAATCGTCGCGAGTTCGAGTATCGACTGGAGCAGGCGCTGCACAATCTGACGCGGTACGCAGGGCGCCATGCCCTGATGTTCCTCGATCTCGATCAGTTCAAGCTGGTCAACGACACCTGCGGGCACGCGGCGGGCGATGAACTGTTGCGACACATTTGCGCGCTGTTGCAATCCGGGTTGCGCGAAGGCGATACCCTGGCCCGCCTCGGCGGTGACGAATTCGGCATCTTGCTGGAAAACTGTTCGTTGGAAGCTGCGGAAAAAATTGCCGAGGGCCTGCGCCAGACCGTGCAAAACCTGCACTTTGTCTGGAAAGGTCGGCCCTTTGTAACGACCGTGAGTATCGGGCTGGTGCATATTGCGCAGAATCCGACCACGCTGGAGGCCTCGCTTCGCAGCGCCGACATGGCCTGCTACATGGCCAAGGAAAAGGGTCGTAACCGGGTTCAGGTCTATCACCCGGACGACTCTGAACTGTCCCTGCGTTTCGGCGAAATGGCCTGGGTGCAGCGCCTGCACCTGGCATTGGAAGACGACCGCTTCTGCCTCTATGCCCAGGAAATCGTACCGCTGGGTCACGTCGACAAGGACGGCGGGCATATCGAGATTTTGCTGCGTTTGCATGATGAGACCGGGCGCATGATTCTGCCCGACAGTTTCATTCCCGCTGCCGAGCGCTATGGACTGATGAGTTCACTCGACCGCTGGGTCGTGGAGAACGTGTTCAAGGTCATCGCCCAGTGCCGGGCCGAGCAGCGCCAGGGGCCGCTGGCCATGTGTGCGATTAATCTGTCAGGCGCGACGATAGGAGACGAGGCGTTTCTGGACTTCCTGCGGGAACAGTTCATTGCGTACTCGATTCCGCCTGAAATGATTTGTTTTGAAATTACTGAAACCAGCGCAATTTCAAATCTTCCCAGCGCAATCAGATTCATTAATGAACTCAAAGGCTTGGGTTGCCATTTTTCGCTTGACGACTTTTGTGCCGGAATGTCCTCGTTCGCGTACCTGAAACATTTGCCTGTAGACTTCCTGAAGATCGACGGGAGTTTCGTAAAGGATATGCTGGACGACCCGATTAACCGCGCCATGGTCGAAGTGATCAATCACATCGGGCATGTCATGGGTAAGCGTACGATTGCCGAGTTTGTTGAAACGCCCCAGATTGAGCAGGCATTGCTGGAGATCGGGGTGGATTACGCTCAAGGGTATGTGATTGAACACCCGCATCCGTTTACCTGCGACAGTTTACAAAGTCGTCCTGCCAGGCCTCAGCCTTTGCTGTTCAAGGCGCCTGGCACGTTCCGTTGAAGTCTCTCGCCGATCCTGAAAATCACCATCAAAAGGAGCTCGACAGTGATAGACACATTCAACAGGACCGGACCCCTCATGGAAGCTGCAAGTTATCCCGACTGGGCCCAGCGCCTGATTCAGGATTGCAGCGAGAGCAAGCGCCGGGTTGTCGAACATGAACTGTATCAGCGCATGCGAGACAACAAACTCAGTGCGAAGACCATGCGCCACTACCTGATCGGTGGCTGGCCGGTGGTCGAACAGTTCGCGTTGTATATGGCACAAAACCTCACCAAGACCCGTTTTGCCCGTCATCCCGGCGAGGACATGGCGCGTCGGTGGCTGATGCGCAACATTCGCGTCGAATTGAACCACGCCGATTATTGGGTGCACTGGAGCCGAGCGCATGGGGTCAGCCTGGAAGAGTTGCAGGTGCAACAGGTTGCCCCTGAACTTCACGCCTTGAGCCATTGGTGTTGGCACACCAGTTCGTCGGATTCGCTGATCGTTGCCATTGCCGCCACCAACTACGCCATTGAAGGGGCTACCGGTGAGTGGTCGGCCGTAGTCTGTTCCAATGGCGTCTATGCGGCGTCGTTTCCCGAGGAAGATCGCAAGCGGGCGATGAAGTGGCTGAAGATGCATGCCCAGTATGACGATGCCCATCCCTGGGAAGCCCTGGAAATCATCTGCACATTGGCTGGTACGAGTCCGAGCGCATCCTTGCAGGCGGAATTACGCATGGCCGTGTGCAAGAGCTACGACTACATGTACCTGTTTCTTGAGCGCTGCATGCAGTTGGAACACGCGGAAAAAGCACCGGTCGTACACGAGCGAATGGCGTTGGCAGAAAGCTGATTTAACAATCTTGCAGTAAACCTGTGGGAGCAAGCTTGCTCGCGATAGCGGTGTATCAGACGGTATGGATACCAACTGATGTTCCGTCATCGCGAGCAGGTTCGCTCCCGCATTGTTTTGCGTTGTGGCGAAGGGTTCAGCCCGCCATGGCCAACCGATTGCGCCCCTCGCGCTTGGCCACGTACATCGCACTGTCAGCACGTCGCAACAGGCTGTCGGCAGACTCGCCCGGTAGCAAGGTCGAGCAGCCGAGGCTGACGGTCAGTTCAATCGAATGGCCGTCGACCGAGTAATCCGCAGTCTGCGTTGCAAACCTCAGTCGCTCACCGACCATCGCCGCAGCTTCGCGGGTGGTGTTGGACAGCAGGATCAGGAACTCTTCGCCGCCATAGCGAAACACCATGTCCACGTTACGCAGCTGGCTCTTGATTGAGGCGGCAACGGCCTTGAGCACTTGGTCGCCGGCACTGTGTCCGTAGGTGTCGTTGATTTGCTTGAAATGATCGATGTCCAGCATCAGCACCGACAGGGGGTGCAAGTGGCGACGGGAAAGTTCGATTTCCCGTTGCAGCGTCTGATCCATGGCGATGCGGTTGCCGGTGTCCGTCAGCGGGTCACGTAATGCGCTTTGGGTCGCGGCGCGATACAGAAGGCTGTTACGCATCGGATAGAGCAACGCTGCCAACAGGGACTCCAGATTGGCCTGTTCCTCTTCGTTGAAGCGCTGATTGCGACGAAAAACCAGCTCACCCAAATGTTCGCCCTCATGGCTCAGGCTATAGCTGAGGGAGTGGTGGCCGCGTTGACCGAGCTCCAGGCGCAGGTCACTGCTGGTGTGCTGGTAACTCAAGGCGTCCAGCGGCACCCTGCGCTGAACTTCGCGAAAGAAAATACCGAGGATACGCTGCGGTTCAAGGCTGGTTTGCAGTTGCAAGCCAAGTTGTTGACGCAGGTGCGCAAGGCTGACTGGCCTTTCCAGAAAGGGAGGCTGTTGACCAAAGCCCAGGCGTTGCAATTTGGCGCTATCAAAGTCAATTGCGTTGGTCTGGGAAGGTGGTTTCATAAGGCGTGCGCCCCTAGGCAGTAAGACTGTCTTACAAGCAGGGTGAGAGCGGCTTTGGGCTGCGCGTCGTACTGGTCCGTCAGTCCCGTAGGACATTTCGTACAAGTCTAATCTGCTTTTGCTGATAGCGAGTAACCTATCAACTCAAGCTTCGCCCACCTGCCATCACATTGCGTGTCTGAGCAAACTTAGAGCGAAAGTCGTGCCATTCGGTTCAGACGAATAAACTGCTAACTAAATCAATTGGATGTACAAAGACCTAAAGGTCTGCCAAGGTCTTTTCGACAGTTTTTTGACAAGAAGGGACAGTCATTCAGCGGTCTTTCCCTGCTGCGACGAGAATCGGCGCAACAGGGAAAGCGACACACGGCAGTTATTGAGCGTTAAAAGCCTGGCCGTTGACGCCGGTACTGTCCGGACCCATCAGGTACAGGTAGACCGGCATGATCTCTTCGGGCGTCGGGTTGTTCAGTGGGTTTTCCCCAGGATAAGCCTGGGCGCGCATGCTGGTGCGGGTTGCGCCCGGGTTGATGCTGTTGGAGCGAACCGGCGCCACAGTGTCGACTTCGTCGGCCAGGGTTTGCATCAGGCCTTCGGTGGCGAATTTTGAAACGCCGTAAGCGCCCCAATACGCACGCCCTTTGCGCCCGACACTGCTGGAGGTGAACACCACCGAGGCATCCTGGGACAGCTTGAGCAGCGGCAACAGCGTGCTGGTGAGCATGAACATCGCGTTGACGTTGACTTGCATCACGCGCATGAAGTTTTCGCCGGAGAGCTGTTCGATTGGTGTGCGCGGGCCAATGATCGAGGCGTTGTGCAGCAAACCGTCGAGGTGGCCGAACTCGGTTTCGATCATCGCGGCCAGTTCATCGTACTGATGGGGCAGGGCAGTTTCGAGGTTGAACGGGATGACGGCCGGTTGTGGATGGCCGGCCGCTTCGATTTCGTCGTAGACCTGGGTCAGGTTGGCTTCGGTCTTGCCCAGCAGCAGAACGGTTGCACCGTGCGCAGCATAGGTTTTTGCAGCGGCAGCGCCGATGCCGCGACCGGCACCGGTCACCAGAATGACCCGGTCCTTGAGCAGCTCGGGGCGGGCGGAATAATCAAACATAAAGAAACCTCATCAAAGACCTGCATCGTACCTGTGGCGAGGGAGCTTGCTCCCGCTCGGCTGCGAAGCAGTCGTAATCTTTTAATCGCAGTGCATAGGACTGCGCATGCCAGGTAAAGGGGCCGCTTCGCGGCCCAGCGGGAGCAAGCTCCCTCGCCACAAAAGCACGTGCCCGGCTCAGCAGCTACAGAGGGCGCTATCCAAAACCTTGCGCAACTCCAGCGGATGGTCGACCACCACGTCCGCACCCCAATGCCGCGGGTTATCGTCCGGATGGATATAACCGAAGGTCACCGCAGCGGTCTTGGTGCCGGCATCGCGACCCGACTCGATATCACGCAGGTCATCGCCCACGAACAGCACGCTGGCCGGATCCAGGTCGAGCATCTTGCAGGCGAGGATCAGCGGCTCGGGGTCTGGTTTGCTGTTCTTCACATGATCCGGGCAGATCAACAGCGCCGAGCGCTCGGCCAGCCCCAGTTGTTGCATGATCGGCTCGGCGAAGCGCAGCGGCTTGTTGGTGACCACGCCCCAGATCAGGTTGGCCTTTTCGATGTCCGCCAGCAGTTCGCCCATGCCGTCGAACAGCTTGCTGTGAACGGCGCAACCCACGAGATAGCGCTCCAGGAATTCCAGGCGCAACTCTTCGAAACCAGGGGACTCCGGGTCCATGGCGAAGGTCGCTGCAACCATCGCCTTGGCGCCGCCGGAGATCTCGTCGCGGATGTGTTTATCGTTGATCGGCGGCAAGCCGCGGTCGGCAAGCATCGCCTGGCAAATCGCGATGAAGTCCGGCGCGGTGTCGAGCAGGGTGCCGTCCATGTCGAAAAGAACTGCTCTGATAGGCATCGACTTACTCCTCGCGCAGGGTCTGGATCATGTAGTTGACGTCCACGTCGGCCGCCAGTTTGTAATGCTTGGTCAGTGGGTTGTACGTCAGGCCGATGATGTCCTTGACGGTCAGGCCGGCCATGCGGCTCCAGGCGCCGAGCTCGGAAGGGCGGATGAATTTCTTGAAGTCGTGGGTGCCGCGCGGCAACAGCTTCATGATGTATTCGGCGCCGACGATGGCGAACAGGTACGCCTTCGGGTTGCGGTTGATGGTCGAGAAGAACACCTGGCCGCCGGGCTTGACCATGCGGAAGCAGGCGCGGATCACCGAAGATGGGTCCGGCACGTGTTCGAGCATTTCCAGGCAGGTGACCACGTCGAACTGCTCGGGCATTTCCTCGGCCAGGGCTTCAGCGGTGATCTGTCGGTATTCGACGCTCACGCCGGATTCCAGCTGATGCAAACGCGCGACCGCCAGCGGCGCTTCGCCCATGTCGATGCCCATTACGGTCGCGCCGCGCTGAGCCATGGCTTCGCTGAGGATACCGCCGCCACAACCGACGTCGAGGACTTTCTTGCCGGCCAGGTTGACCCGTTCGTCAATCCAGTTGACCCGCAGCGGGTTGATGTCGTGCAGCGGTTTGAATTCGCTCTCACGGTCCCACCAGCGATGGGCCAGGGCCTCGAATTTGGCGATTTCGGCGTAGTCGACGTTGCTCATGGTTTAAGTCCTCGAAAAACTTGAAAAATCCTGTTGCCCCGGGGTTGGTCCGGGGGGCTTACGATTCGGTACGGCCGCTGATGCGCTGGCCCCAGGCCTTGGCGGTGGCGCTGAGTTGCTGTTCATCCATGCGCGTCAGGCGACGGTCATCGAGCAATTGTTTGCCGGCGACCCAAAGGTGTTTCACGCAATCCCGGCCGGTGGCGTATATAAGCTGCGATACCGGGTCGTACACCGGTTGCTGGGCCAGGCCGGAAAGATCGAACGCCACGATGTCCGCAGCCTTGCCGATTTCCAGCGAGCCGACGTCGGCCTCGATCCCCAGCGCCCGGGCGCCGTTGAGGGTGGCCATGCGCAGGGCGCGGTGGGCGTCCAGTGCCGTGGCGGAACCGGCGACGGCCTTGGCCAGCAGGGCAGCGGTGCGGGTTTCCCCCAGCAGGTCGAGGTCATTGTTGCTGGCCGCACCATCAGTGCCAACCGCGACATTGACCCCGGCCTGCCACATACGCTCGACCGGACAGAAACCGCTGGCGAGCTTCAGGTTCGACTCCGGGCAATGAATCACATGGGTGTTGCTTTCTACCAGCAGCGCCAGGTCTTCTTCGCTGACCTGGGTCATATGAACCGCCTGGAAGCGCGGCCCCAGCAGGCCAAGGCGCGCAAGACGGGCCAACGGACGTTCGCCGCGTTGTTCGACCGACTGCTGCACTTCGAATGCGGTTTCGTGCACGTGCATATGGATCGACGCGTCTAGCTCTTCGGCGATCACACGGATTTTTTCCAGGTTCTCATCGCCCACGGTGTAAGGCGCGTGGGGGCCGAAGGTGATCTTGATGCGTTCGTGATGCTTGAGATCGCCGAACAACTCGACGCCCTGACGAATGGCTTCGTCCGCGCTGCTGGCGCCCGGGATCGGGAAGTCGAGGATCGGAATGGCGATCTGCGCACGGATGCCGGCGTTGTGCACGCGTTCGCTGGCGATCTTCGGGAAAAAATACATGTCGGAAAAGCAGGTGATACCGCCCTTGAGCTGCTCGGCGATGGCCAGGTCCGTGCCATCGCGCACGAAATCCTCGTCGACCCATTTGGCTTCAGCGGGCCAGATATGGTTTTCCAGCCAGGTCATCAGCGGCAGGTCATCGGCCAGCCCGCGGAACAGGCTCATCGCCGCGTGACCATGGGCGTTGATCAGGCCGGGGCTGAGCAGCACGTCAGGCAATTCGCGAATTTCGGTTGCGTTAAGCTTCAGGGCAGCGGAACGTGGGCCGATAAACACGATGCGTCCATCACGGATGCCCACGCCATGTTCTTTGAGGACAACACCAGCGGGTTCGACGGGTACCAGCCAGGTCGGCAGTAATAACAGGTCGAGCGCAGCGGCAGTGTTCGGCATCGAAGGTTGGTTCCAGTGCTTTTGTAAAGGATGGCGAAGTATACCCGAGCGTCTTCGCGGGGGGCTCGCTATAATCGGCGGCTTTGTTACTGAGTACGGGGTGTGGGATGCGCGATCGACTGTTGGCTGCGGAAAAGGTTAAGGCCATCGATTGGCGTGATGGTGCCCTGTATCTGCTGGATCAGCGTATTTTGCCGTTCGAGGAAACCTGGATTGCCTACACCAGCGCAGCCGGCGTGGCAGAGGCCATTCGCTCGATGGTGGTGCGTGGCGCCCCGGCCATTGGTATCAGTGCGGCTTACGGCATTGTGCTGGCAGCCCGTGAGCGAATTGCCGAGGGTGGCGACTGGTACGCGGCGCTGGAAGAGGATTTCGCGCTGCTGGCCGATTCCCGTCCGACAGCAGTCAACCTGTTCTGGGCGCTAGGCCGCATGCACGACCGACTTGATCGCCTGAAAGAAAATGCCGATCCGCTGACGGCGCTGGAGGCCGAGGCTATCGCCATTCACGAAAGTGATCGCGAAGCCAACCTGACCATGGCGCAGTTGGGTGTCGACCTGATCCGCAAACACCAGGGCAATGCCCAGACCATTCTGACCCACTGCAATACCGGCGCACTGGCCACCGGCGGCTTCGGTACGGCGCTGGGGGTGATCCGCGGTGCGTTCATCGAGGGCATGATCGAGCGCGTGTACGCCGACGAGACCCGTCCATGGCTGCAGGGTTCGCGGTTGACCGCGTGGGAACTGGCCAACGAGGGCATTCCCGTGACCCTCAATGCCGACTCCGCTGCCGCCCACATCATGAAGACCAAGGGCATTACCTGGGTGATCGTCGGCGCTGACCGGATCACCGCCAATGGCGACGTGGCGAACAAAATCGGCACCTATCAATTGGCAGTCAACGCCATGCACCACGGCGTGCGCTTCATGGTTGTCGCGCCGAGCTCGACCATCGACATGCACCTGGCCAGTGGCGACGACATCCCGATTGAAGAGCGTGATGGTCGCGAACTGCTGGACGTTGGCGGCAAGCGAGTCGGGGCGGATGTCGATGCGTTCAATCCCGTGTTTGACGTGACCCCGGCGGACCTGATTGATGCGATCGTCACCGAAAAAGGCATCGTCGAGCGCCCGGACACTGCGAAAATGGCGCAGTTGATGTGCCGTAAGCGTCTGCATTAAAGGGATGTTGTGTCTGAAAGGTCCCCATCGCTGGCAAGCCAGCTCCCACAGGTTTTGCGCCCGCCACTAATCCTGTAGGAGCTGGCTTGCCAGCGATGGGGCCTTAAAAGTCAATAAACATCCGCAAGCCAAGCCTCATATCTGCATTCAAAGAAGCTCTAAGCTTCTCTCGTCCCCTTCAAGCCTGTCACCGGTCAACTAACTACTCTCCATGCGCGTCAGGGGGATAGGTGCGTGGCGGCTCTTGTGATAACATCCGGCGGTTTCCAGGGTTGCCCGAAGTGGCAACCTGTACTGCGCAGATCCATGGCATAACTCGTTGATTTGTCGTAAGTCGGTGCATGGCACTCAGCCTGTAGCGACGAGCTTCGTTGGTCCCATATGGATATGACGAAGTTTCACCAGAAAAAGGAATCAGGCTTCTCATGGGCGAACTGGCCAAAGAAATCCTCCCGGTCAATATCGAAGACGAGCTGAAGCAGTCCTACCTCGACTACGCGATGAGCGTAATTGTCGGGCGGGCACTGCCGGATGCGCGCGATGGCTTGAAGCCCGTGCACCGGCGTGTGCTGTTCGCGATGAGCGAGCTGGGCAACGACTTCAACAAGCCGTACAAGAAATCTGCCCGTGTTGTCGGTGACGTGATCGGTAAGTATCACCCGCACGGTGATACCGCGGTGTACGACACCATCGTTCGGATGGCGCAGCCATTCTCTTTGCGCTACCTGCTGGTAGACGGTCAGGGCAACTTCGGTTCCGTGGACGGCGACAACGCCGCGGCCATGCGATACACCGAAGTGCGCATGACCAAGTTGGCGCACGAACTGCTGGCTGACCTGCATAAAGAAACCGTGGACTGGGTGCCGAACTACGACGGCACCGAAATGATCCCGGCGGTCATGCCAACCCGTATTCCCAACTTGCTCGTCAACGGCTCCAGCGGTATCGCCGTGGGCATGGCGACCAACATTCCGCCGCACAACCTCGGTGAAGTCATCGACGGTTGCCTGGCGCTCATCGACAATCCCGAGCTGACTGTCGACGAGCTGATGCAATACATCCCGGGTCCGGACTTCCCGACCGCGGCGATCATCAACGGTCGTGCCGGCATCATCGAAGCCTACCGCACCGGTCGTGGCCGCATTTACATGCGCGCCCGCTCGATGATCGAAGACATCGACAAGGTCGGTGGCCGCCAGCAGATCGTCATCACCGAACTCCCATACCAGCTGAACAAGGCGCGTCTGATCGAGAAGATCGCCGAGCTGGTTAAAGAGAAGAAGCTGGAAGGCATCACCGAACTGCGCGACGAGTCCGACAAGGACGGTATGCGCGTCGTGATCGAGCTGCGTCGCGGCGAAGTGCCTGAGGTCATCCTCAACAATCTCTACGCCCAGACCCAGCTGCAAGCAGTATTCGGTATCAACATCGTTGCGCTGATCGATGGCCGTCCGCGGATCCTGAACCTCAAGGACCTGCTGGAAGCGTTCGTTCGCCACCGTCGCGAAGTCGTTACCCGCCGTACCGTGTTCGAGCTGCGTAAAGCCCGCGAACGTGGCCACATTCTTGAAGGTCAAGCGGTTGCCCTGTCGAACATCGACCCGGTCATCGCCCTGATCAAGGCCTCGCCAACCCCGTCGGAAGCCAAGGAAGCGCTGATCAGCACGGCCTGGGAATCCTCCGCCGTAGTGGCGATGGTCGAGCGTGCCGGTGCCGATTCTTGCCGTCCGGAGACCCTGGACCCGCAATACGGTCTGCGCGAGGGCAAGTACTTCCTATCCCCGGAACAGGCACAAGCCATTCTGGAACTGCGTCTGCACCGTCTGACCGGTCTGGAACACGAAAAGCTGCTGGCCGAGTATCAAGAGATCCTCAACCAGATCGGCGAACTGATCCGCATCCTCAGCAGCGCCACGCGCCTGATGGAAGTGATCCGCGAAGAGCTGGAAGTGATCCGCGCCGAGTACGGCGACGTGCGTCGCACCGAGATTCTCGATGCGCGTCTGGACCTGACCCTGGGTGACATGATCCCGGAAGAAGAGCGCGTCGTGACCATTTCCCACGGTGGCTACGCCAAGACCCAGCCATTGGCTGCGTACCAGGCTCAGCGTCGTGGCGGTAAAGGCAAATCGGCTACCGGTGTGAAGGATGAGGACTACATTGCTCACCTGCTGGTCGCCAACAGCCACACCACGCTGCTGCTGTTCTCCAGCAAAGGCAAAGTGTACTGGCTGAAAACCTACGAAATTCCGGAAGCGTCCCGCGCTGCCCGTGGTCGTCCGCTGGTCAACCTGCTGCCGCTGGACAGTGATGAATACATCACCACCATGCTGCCGGTCGAGGAATACACCGAAGGTCACTTCATCTTCATGGCCACTGCCAAAGGCACTGTGAAGAAGACCCCGCTGGAATCCTTCAGCCGTCAACGCAGCGTCGGTCTGATCGCGCTGGAACTGGACGAAGGCGACGTACTGATCTCTGCCGCCATTACCGATGGCGAGCGCGAAGTCATGCTGTTCTCCGATGGCGGCAAGGTTACCCGTTTCAAGGAAACTGACGTTCGCGCCATGGGCCGTACCGCTCGCGGTGTCCGCGGCATGCGTCTGCCAGAAGGCCAGAAGCTGATTTCCATGCTGATCCCGGAAGAAGGCAGCCAGATCCTCACCGCTTCGGCGCGTGGCTTCGGCAAGCGCACCGCGATCACCGAGTTCCCTGAGTACAAACGTGGCGGTCAAGGCGTTATCGCCATGGTCAGCAACGACCGTAACGGCCGTCTGGTCGGCGCGGTCCAGGTGCTTGATGGCGAAGAAATCATGCTGATTTCCGACCAGGGCACGCTGGTACGTACCCGTGTCGACGAAGTGTCCAGCCTGGGTCGTAACACCCAGGGCGTGACCCTGATCAAACTGGCCAGCGACGAAACGCTGGTCGGGCTGGAACGGGTTCAGGAACCGTCGGAAGTCGAAGGCGAAGAGCTGGAAGGCGAAGAGGGTGCCGTGTTCGAGGGTGAAGTTGTGATCGACGACGCTGTCGAAGACCAACAGCTCGACGCCGCCGCTGACGAAGAACCACAAGAGTAAGCGGGTAAACAGGGGGCGGATGAAAATTCGCCCCCTTCTTGTTTCTCCCGTTTGAATGTAGGACCTGTAGGAGCTGTCGAGTGAAACGAGGCTGCGATCTTTTGATCTTGCTTCATGGGGATCGGGAAAGATCGCAGCCTCGTTTCACTCGACAGCTCCTACAGGGTTTCAGTGTTTACAGATTTATTGCGTGATACCACCAAATCAGAGCGAGATTGGATGTGAGCAAGAGAGCCTATAACTTCTGTGCCGGTCCTGCGGCGCTTCCCGAAGCTGTCCTGAAGCGCGCCCAGGGTGAACTCCTTGACTGGCACGGCAAGGGCCTGTCGGTCATGGAAATGAGCCATCGCAGTGATGAGTTCGTGTCCATCGCCACCAAGGCCGAGCAGGATCTGCGTGATCTGCTGAATATCCCCTCGAACTATAAAGTGCTGTTCCTGCAAGGTGGCGCCAGCCAGCAGTTCGCTCAGATCCCTCTGAACCTGCTGCCGGAAAACGGCTCTGCCGACTATATCGACACCGGTATCTGGTCGCAGAAAGCGATCGAAGAAGCTTCGCGCTTCGGCAATGTCAATGTGGCTGCCACCGCCAAGCCTTACGACTATTTCGCCATTCCCGGCCAGAACGAATGGAAGCTGTCGAAAGACGCGGCCTACGTTCATTACGCGCCGAACGAAACCATCGGCGGCCTGGAATTCCAGTGGATCCCGGAAACCGGCGACGTTCCGCTGGTAGCCGACATGTCTTCGGACATCCTGTCGCGCCCGGTGGATGTTTCGCGTTTCGGCATGATCTACGCCGGCGCCCAGAAAAACATCGGCCCGAGCGGCATCGTGGTCAACATCGTTCGCGAAGACCTGCTGGGTCACGCGCGTTCCATCTGCCCGACCATGCTCAACTACAAGGTCGCGGCCGATAACGGCTCGATGTACAACACGCCGCCGACCCTGGCCTGGTACCTGTCCGGCCTGGTGTTCGAATGGCTGAAGGAGCAGGGTGGTGTCGAAGCCATCGGCAAGCTCAATGAAGTGAAAAAGCGCACGCTTTACGACTTCATTGACGCCAGCGGCCTCTACAGCAACCCGATCAATGAGCCGGACCGTTCGTGGATGAACGTGCCGTTCCGCCTCGCGGACG
This sequence comes from Pseudomonas sp. Irchel s3f7, assembly GCF_900187615.1. Taxonomy (GTDB): domain Bacteria; phylum Pseudomonadota; class Gammaproteobacteria; order Pseudomonadales; family Pseudomonadaceae; genus Aquipseudomonas. The sequence goes on from NZ_FYDO01000003.1 coordinate 178,814, forward strand.
ACCGTCTGGACAAGCCGTTCCTGGCCGGTGCCGACGAGCGCGGACTGCTGAACCTCAAGGGTCACCGCTCCGTGGGTGGCATGCGCGCCTCCATCTATAACGCCGTCGACATCGTTGCGGTCAACGCACTGGTTTCGTACATGGCAGAGTTCGAGAAGGAACATGGCTAATGTCTGAGCAAGAACTCAAGGCACTGCGCGTTCGCATTGATGCTCTGGACACCAAAGTCCTGGAGCTGATCAGTGAGCGCGCACGCTGCGCCCAGGAAGTTGCGCGGGTAAAGATGGCCTCGCTGGCCGAAGGCGAAGTGCCGGTGTTCTATCGTCCTGAGCGTGAAGCTCAGGTGCTCAAACGAGTTATGGAGCGCAATCAGGGGCCGTTGGGCAACGAAGAGATGGCGCGGCTGTTCCGCGAAATCATGTCTTCGTGCCTGGCGCTCGAGCAGCCGCTGAAAGTGGCGTACCTCGGTCCTGAAGGCACCTTTACCCAAGCGGCGGCCATGAAGCATTTCGGTCACGCCGTGATCAGCAAGCCGATGGCGGCGATCGACGAAGTGTTCCGCGAAGTGGCGGCCGGTGCGGTGAATTTTGGTGTGGTCCCGGTGGAAAACTCCACCGAAGGCGCGGTCAACCACACCCTCGACAGCTTCCTCGAGCATGACATGGTGATCTGCGGCGAAGTCGAGTTGCGCATCCACCATCACCTGTTGGTGGGCGAAAACACCAAGACCGACAGCATCAGCCGCATCTATTCCCACGCCCAGTCCCTGGCCCAGTGCCGCAAATGGCTGGACGCCCATTACCCGAATGTCGAGCGCGTGGCGGTGTCCAGCAACGCCGAAGCGGCCAAGCGGGTCAAAGGTGAGTGGAACTCGGCGGCGATTGCCGGCGATATGGCGGCGGGCCTGTACGGTCTGACCCGATTGGCCGAGAAGATCGAGGATCGCCCGGACAACTCCACACGCTTCCTGATGATCGGTAATCAGGAAGTGCCACCGACCGGCGACGACAAAACGTCCATCATCGTTTCGATGAGCAACAAGCCGGGCGCGTTGCACGAGTTGCTGGTGCCATTCCACGATAACGGTATCGATCTGACGCGGATCGAGACTCGTCCTTCGCGCAGCGGTAAATGGACCTACGTGTTCTTCATCGACTTCGTCGGCCACCACCGCGACCCGCTGGTCAAAGGTGTGCTGGAAAAGATCAGTCAGGAAGCAGTGGCACTCAAAGTGCTGGGTTCCTACCCGAAAGCAGTTCTCTAAGGGGCGGTAGCAATGAGTGGCAATTTCCTCGCTCTGGCACAGCCGGGCGTGCAACAACTTTCGCCTTACGTTCCGGGCAAACCCGTGGACGAACTGGCGCGTGAGCTGGATCTCGATCCGGCCAGCATCGTCAAACTGGCGAGCAACGAAAACCCGTTGGGTGCCAGCCCCAAGGCATTGGCAGCCATTCGCGAAGAGCTGGCCGAGCTGACCCGCTATCCGGACGGCAATGGTTTTGCGCTCAAGACCTTGTTGGCTGAACAGTGCCGCGTCGAGCTGAACCAGGTGACCCTGGGTAACGGTTCCAACGACATTCTCGAGCTGGTCGCGCGCGCCTACCTGGCGCCGGGCCTGAATGCCGTGTTCAGTGAACACGCATTCGCGGTTTATCCGATCGCGACTCAGGCTGTAGGCGCTCAAGCCAAAGTGATTCCGGCCAAGGAGTGGGGGCATGATTTGCCTGCCATGTTGGCGGCGATCGATGCCGAAACCCGCGTAGTCTTCATTGCCAACCCGAACAACCCGACCGGGACCTGGTTTGGCGCCGAGGCGCTGGACGAATTCCTGCAGGACGTGCCGGAACATGTGCTGGTGGTGCTGGATGAGGCCTACATCGAGTACGCCGAAGGCAGCGACCTGCCGGACGGTCTCGACTTCCTGGCGGCCTATCCAAACCTGCTGGTTTCGCGCACGTTCTCCAAGGCATACGGCCTGGCTGCGCTGCGTGTGGGTTACGGCTTGTCCACCGCTGTGGTCGCCGATGTATTGAATCGCGTGCGTCAGCCATTCAACGTCAACAGCTTGGCCCAGGCCGCTGCTTGTGCGGCGTTGAAGGACGATCAGTACCTGGCGGAAAGCCGTCGCCTCAACGAATCCGGCATGCAGCAACTGGAAGCAGGTTTTCGCGAGCTGGGGCTGGGCTGGATTCCGTCCAAGGGCAATTTCATTTGCGTGGATCTGGCGCGTGAGGCGGCTCCGGTCTTCCAGGGCTTGCTGCGCGAAGGCGTGATCGTGCGTCCGGTGGCCAACTACGGCATGCCGAACCATTTGCGCGTCACCATTGGTTTGCCGGCGGAAAACAGCCGCTTCCTTGACGCGCTGACCAAGGTTCTGGCTCGTGGTTGATGTCACAGCACCGCAATCTGCTGAACCTATGATCGGGCGCCTGGTGGTGGTCGGTCTGGGGTTGATCGGCGGTTCGTTTGCCAAGGGGCTGCGTGAAAGTGGCCTGTGCCGCGAAGTGGTGGGGGTCGATCTCGATCCGCAGTCGCGCCTGTTGGCTGTTGAGCTGGGTGTGGTGGATCGCTGCGAAGAAGATCTGGCTGTTGCTTGTCAGGGCGCCGATGTCATTCAGTTGGCGGTGCCGATTCTGGCCATGGAAAAAATGCTTGGCCGGTTGGCTGGCATGGATCTGGGTAAGGCGGTTTTGACCGACGTCGGCAGCGCCAAGGGTAATGTTGTGCGCGCAGCGACTGAGGCATTTGGCGGCATGCCGGCGAACTTCGTGCCCGGGCATCCGATTGCCGGTTCCGAGCAGAGCGGGGTGGAAGCCTCCAATGCCGAGTTGTTCCGTCGCCATAAAGTCATTCTGACGCCACTGGATCAAACCGATCCGGCAGCGTTGGCGGTGGTCGACCGCTTGTGGCGCGAGCTGGGTGCCGATGTCGAACACATGCAGGTCGAACGTCACGACGAAGTCCTCGCGGCGACCAGTCATCTGCCGCACTTGCTGGCGTTCGGTTTGGTCGATTCACTGGCCAAGCGCAATGAAAATCTTGAGATCTTCCGTTACGCTGCGGGCGGTTTCCGCGATTTCACAAGAATCGCCGGAAGCGACCCGGTCATGTGGCACGACATCTTCCTCGCCAACCGCGAAGCTGTCCTGCGCACACTCGATACATTTCGCAGCGACCTCGACGCCTTGCGCGACGCGGTCGATGCAGGGGATGGGCACCAATTATTGGGCGTTTTCACTCGCGCCCGGGTTGCCCGCGAGCATTTCAGTAAAATCCTGGCCCGCAGGGCCTATGTGGACGCTATGAATTCCAACGATCTGATTTTCCTGGCTCAACCTGGTGGCCGCCTGTCCGGTCGGATTCGCGTACCAGGTGACAAATCGATTTCCCACCGTTCGATCATGCTTGGCTCCCTGGCTGAAGGCGTCACCGAAGTCGAAGGTTTCCTTGAGGGCGAAGACGCCCTGGCGACCTTGCAGGCGTTTCGTGACATGGGCGTCGTGATCGAAGGTCCGCACCACGGTCGCGTGACCATTCACGGTGTCGGCCTGCATGGCCTGAAGCCTGCGCCGGGCCCGATCTATCTGGGCAACTCCGGCACTTCGATGCGTCTGCTGTCCGGCCTGCTGGCTGCGCAGAGCTTCGACAGCACCCTGACCGGCGACGCCTCGCTGTCCAAGCGCCCGATGAATCGCGTGGCCAATCCACTGCGTGAAATGGGTGCGGTGATCGAGACCGCCGCTGAAGGTCGTCCACCGATGATCATTCGTGGTGGTCACAAGCTCAAAGGCCTGACCTACACCATGCCGATGGCCAGTGCTCAGGTTAAATCCTGCCTGCTATTGGCCGGTCTGTATGCCGAAGGCAAAACCACTGTGACCGAGCCTGCGCCGACCCGCGATCACACCGAACGCATGCTGCGTGGCTTCGGTTACCCGGTCAGCGTCGACGGTGCAACCGCGTCGGTCGAATCCGGCAACAAACTGACGGCCACTCATATCGAAGTGCCGGGCGACATCTCTTCGTCGGCTTTCTTCCTGGTGGCTGCATCGATCGCCGAAGGTTCGGAGCTGGTGCTGGAGCACGTCGGCATCAACCCGACCCGCACTGGTGTCATCGACATCCTGCGTCTGATGGGCGCCGACATCACGCTGGAAAACCAGCGTGAAGTGGGTGGCGAACCGGTAGCCGACCTGCGCGTACGGGCAGCTAAACTCAAGGGTATCGAGATTCCCGAAGCGCTGGTGCCCTTGGCGATCGACGAATTCCCGGTGCTGTTCGTGGCGGCAGCCTGCGCCGAAGGGCGTACCGTGCTGACCGGCGCAGAAGAGCTGCGGGTCAAGGAGTCGGACCGTATCCAGGTCATGGCCGATGGCTTGCTGGCGCTGGGCGTCAAGTGCGAGCCGACCCCGGATGGCATCATCATTGACGGTGGCTCGATCGGCGGCGGCGAAGTGCATGGTCACGGCGACCACCGGATTGCGATGGCCTTCAGCGTTGCTTCGCTGCGCGCTACAGCCCCGATCCGCATCCATGATTGCGCCAACGTCGCGACCTCGTTCCCCAACTTCCTCGCGCTGTGCGCGCAGGTCGGCATCCGCGTTGCGCAAGAGGCACAGTCGTGATCAGCATTGCACCGGTCATCACCATCGATGGGCCAAGCGGTTCGGGCAAAGGCACGGTAGCCGGGATTCTGGCCAAACGTCTGGGCTGGAATCTGCTGGACTCCGGTGCGTTGTACCGACTGCTGGCGTTCGCTGCCCATAACCATGGCGTCGATCTGACCAACGAAGAATTGCTGAAGAAACTTGCCGCTCATCTGGATGTTCAGTTCATTGCAGCGACCGAAGGTCAGTTGCAGCGAATCATTCTGGAAGGCGATGAAGTCAGCGACGTCATTCGCACCGAAAGCGTCGGCTCCGGTGCCTCCCAAGTGGCTGCGCTGCCGGCTGTACGTGAGGCGCTGCTGCAGCGCCAACGTGCTTTTCAGGAAGCGCCGGGCCTGGTGGCGGATGGTCGCGACATGGGAACGGTGGTTTTTCCGGACGCACCGCTGAAGATTTTCCTGACCGCCAGTGCCGAGGAGCGGGCACGCCGTCGATATTTGCAGTTGAAGGGCAAAGTCGAGGGTGTTAGTCTGTCGAGTCTGCTAGATGAGATACGTGCACGCGATGAGCGTGACACCCAGCGAGCGGTAGCCCCGCTCAAACCGGCGGCTGACGCCATACAGCTGGATTCCACGGAATTGTCCATCGAACAGGTGCTGGAACGCATCATGAGCGAGATCGCCATTCGCGATATCGCCGGGTGACCAAGAGGGCCGCAGGGGACCAGTCATAGTCCTGCGGTGGCTTCTTTTAAATGAAACTAACCCACACCGTCTGGGGTGTGGAGATGGGCGTTTTCTTCGCCCTCATCAACAGGAATTAAAATGAGCGAAAGCTTTGCGGAACTCTTTGAAGAAAGCCTAAAAACCCTGAACCTTCAGGCAGGCTCCATCATCACCGGTGTTATCGTTGATATCGATTACCAAGCTCGCTGGGTAACCGTTCACGCTGGCCTGAAGTCTGAAGCACTCATCCCGCTTGAGCAGTTCTACAACGACGCTGGCGAACTGAACATCAACGTCGGTGACGAAGTTCACGTTGCTCTGGACTCGGTTGAAGACGGCTTTGGTGAAACCAAGCTGTCCCGTGAAAAAGCCAAGCGCGCTGAATGCTGGATTGTTCTGGAAGCAGCCTTCGCAGCCGAAGAAGTGGTCAAGGGCGTTATCAACGGTAAGGTTAAAGGCGGCTTCACTGTCGACGTTAACGGCATCCGTGCGTTCCTGCCAGGTTCTCTGGTTGACGTCCGTCCAGTGCGCGACACCACGCACCTGGAAGGCAAAGAGCTGGAATTCAAGGTCATCAAGCTGGACCAGAAGCGCAACAACGTTGTCGTTTCCCGTCGTAGCGTCCTGGAAGCCGAGAACTCCGCCGAGCGCGAAGCTCTGCTGGAATCCCTGCAGGAAGGCCAACAAGTCAAAGGTATCGTCAAGAACCTCACCGATTACGGCGCATTCGTCGATCTGGGTGGCGTCGATGGCCTGCTGCACATTACCGACATGGCTTGGAAGCGTATCAAGCATCCTTCCGAAATCGTCAACGTTGGCGACGAGATCGATGTCAAGGTTCTGAAGTACGATCGCGAGCGCAATCGTGTTTCCCTGGGCCTGAAGCAACTGGGCGAAGATCCATGGGTTGCTATCAAAGCCCGTTACCCAGAAAGCACTCGCGTTACCGCGCGTGTAACCAACCTGACCGACTACGGCTGCTTCGCTGAGCTGGAAGAAGGCGTTGAAGGTCTGGTACACGTTTCCGAAATGGACTGGACCAACAAGAACATCCACCCTTCGAAAGTCGTACAAGTCGGCGACGAAGTGGAAGTTATGGTTCTGGACATCGACGAAGAGCGTCGTCGTATCTCCCTGGGCATCAAGCAGTGCAAATCTAACCCATGGGAAGATTTCTCTGGCCAGTTCAACAAGGGCGATAAAATCTCCGGCACCATCAAGTCGATCACCGATTTCGGTATCTTCATTGGTCTGGACGGCGGCATCGACGGCCTGGTTCACCTGTCCGACATCTCCTGGAACGAAGTGGGCGAAGAAGCCGTACGCCGTTTCAAGAAGGGCGACGAGCTGGACACCGTTATCCTGTCGGTTGACCCAGAGCGCGAGCGCATCTCCCTGGGTATCAAGCAACTGGAAAGCGATCCGTTCTCCGAGTACGTTCAAGAGAACGACAAAGGCGCCATCGTTAAAGGCATCGTGAAGGAAGTTGACGCTAAAGGCGCCATCATCACTCTGGCCGACGATATCGAAGCGACTCTGAAAGCCTCCGAAATCAGCCGTGACCGCGTTGAAGACGCGCGCAACGTTCTGAAAGAAGGCGAAGAAGTAGAAGCCAAGATCATCAGCGTTGACCGCAAGAGCCGCGTAATCCAGCTCTCGATCAAGTCGAAAGACGTTGAAGACGAGAAAGAAGCTATCCAGAGCCTGCGCGACAAGCCAGCAACTGGTAGCGACGCTCCAGTAGCCACCACTCTGGGTGACCTGCTGCGTGCTGCACAAGCGGAAAAACAGAACTAAGTTCTGACTTTCTGTAAAAAAGGGCGACTTCGGTCGCCCTTTTTTTGTGCCTGAAATTTGATAGGTCCACCGATCGTGGGGGTTGATATGAAACCCTTGTGCTCGCTCATGGTCTTTTTCTTTAGTCGGATCAATCGCTTATTTGCAGTTAGTCTATAGTTTATGTCGCCGCCCCCTTCCGGTCGGCTGCCTGACGTAAGGAAGTGAATGAACAAGCTCGTTGTCGCGATAGCGGTACTGGCGTTGGCAGGCTGTACCACAAACGCCAAAACTCACGCGGTGCGTGGTGTCAGTGGTATTGAAGTCGATTGTTCGGGCTTGGGGTCGGAGTGGGAGCGGTGTGAAAAGCGTGCGGCGAAGGAGTGCAAGGGGGCGGGTTATCAGGTTGTCGCCAGATCAGATGATGTCAAGGAAGAAGAGGTTTTCCCCTTTGGATTCAACCCTACGGGTTTTCTGACTCGCACGATGTTGGTGATTTGCAGGTGAGTGTGCGGCCTTGCTCCATCTTGCCGAACCTTCGAGGTGAGCACTTTGGTATCGGTAGAAGGGTGATAAAACTCGGGCTGTTCAAAATGATGCAGGCATGCTAAAACCTTTGAAGCGCTTTTCCTAGCTGCTTGAAAAAGAAGGGAAAAATATGACGAAGTCGGAGTTGATCGAACGAATTGTCACCCATCAAGGGCTGCTCTCATCCAAGGATGTGGAGCTGGCTATCAAGACCATGCTTGAGCAAATGTCCCAATGTCTGGCCACCGGTGATCGCATCGAGATCCGTGGTTTTGGCAGTTTCTCCCTGCACTACCGCGCGCCGCGCGTAGGCCGCAATCCTAAAACCGGTCAGTCCGTCAGCCTCGACGGCAAGTTCGTTCCGCATTTCAAGCCGGGCAAAGAACTGCGTGATCGGGTGAACGAGGACGAGGAGGAGGGGCTTTGACAGTCGTCGCCATTCAAGGAATCGCTGATGCGTAACCTCAAGCGCGTATTGCTCGCGGTATTCGTCCTGCTGCTGATTTTGGCGATCCTGGCGTTCGTTCTCGAGAATCAGCAATCAGTCTCTCTGCTGTTCTTGGGTTGGGCGGGGCCACAGTTGCCGGTGTCAGTGGTCGTGGTTATTGCACTGCTTATTGGTATGGTGATTGGGCCGGTTCTGGGCTGGTTTCTAGGGCGTACGTCCAAGCTTTCGCGAAAGCGTCTTGTCTGATTACCTGGCTTGAGGGGATCTCGAGGTCATCTTTAGTCACGACTTTCCTGTATTTTGTTCGAGAGGCGTCCATTAGGCTGTAAAGTTTGGCGCCTGAACGATAGTGGCGTCATTTCAGGCTGACTCTGTCAGAAGCATTATTTGACCTGATGGCTTTTGCAGGTTGGCAGTCCTGTCAGCAATTTAAGAGTACGGTTTCGCGTGAAAATCCTAGTAACCGGCGGCGCCGGGTTTATCGGCTCGGCTGTCATCCGCCATATCATCTCCAATACCGCCGACTCTGTCGTTAACGTTGATAAACTGACTTATGCCGGTAATCTTGAGTCGCTGGCCGAAGTCAGCCAGAACTCGCGTTATGTGTTTGAGCGCGTCGACATTTGCGACCGTGATCAAGTGGACCGTGTCCTGCGTGAACACCAACCGGATGCCATCATGCATCTGGCCGCAGAATCCCACGTTGACCGCTCGATCTCGGGTCCGTCTGAATTCATCCAGACCAACATCATCGGCACCTACACCTTGCTGGAAGCTGCGCGCCATTATTGGGCTGCACTGGACGATGCGCGCAAAGCCAACTTCCGCTTCCACCATATTTCCACCGACGAAGTCTACGGAGACCTCGAAGGTCCGGAAGACCTTTTCACCGAAACCACACCGTATCAGCCAAGCTCGCCGTATTCGGCCAGCAAGGCCAGCTCCGACCACCTGGTTCGTGCCTGGGCTCGCACCTACGGCCTACCGACTCTGGTCACCAACTGCTCAAACAACTACGGTCCTTGCCACTTCCCTGAGAAGTTGATCCCGTTGATCATTCTCAACGCACTGGAAGGCAAGCCGCTGCCGGTCTACGGCAAAGGTAATCAGGTTCGTGACTGGCTCTATGTCGAAGACCACGCCCGCGCACTGTACAAAGTCGTGACCGAAGGCGTGATTGGCGAGACCTACAATATCGGCGGCCATAACGAGAAGCAAAACATCGAAGTGGTGAATACCCTGTGTGCGCTGCTCGACGAACTGCGCCCAGATTCCGCTCATCGTCCTCACGCCAGCCTGATCACCTATGTTCAGGATCGCCCGGGCCACGATCAGCGTTACGCAATCGACGCCAGCAAAATCCAGCGCGAGCTGGGCTGGACGCCGGAAGAAACCTTTGAAACCGGCATTCGCAAGACCGTCGAATGGTACCTGAGCAACACCGAGTGGGTAGCTCACGTGAAGAGCGGCAGCTACCAACAATGGATCGATCAGAACTACGCGGATCGTTCGGACAAAGCATGAAAATCCTCCTGCTGGGAAAAAACGGTCAGGTGGGCTGGGAGTTGCAACGTTCCCTCTCGCCGCTTGGTGAGTTGATCGCTCTGGACCGTCACCCGGTTGACGGTTTGAGTGGCGATCTGTCCGACCTCAATGCACTGCGTGCGACGATCCGTCAGATCAAACCCGACGTCATCGTCAACGCTGCAGCTTATACAGCGGTCGATAAAGCTGAGTCCGAGACCGGGCTGGCTGATCGTGTGAACGGCGAGGCTTGTAGAGTCATGGCTGAAGAGGCTATGTCCTTCGGCGCATGGCTAATTCACTATTCTTCTGATTATGTCTTCAATGGCGAGGGTTCGAAGCCTTGGCAGGAAAGCGATGCGGTCGCACCGCTGAATCACTACGGCGCGAGCAAGCTGGCTGGTGAGCAGGCGATTGTTGAAACTGGCTGTAAGCATTTGATCTTTCGAACAAGCTGGGTATATAGCGCTCGCGGTATCAACTTTGCCAAGACCATGCTGTGTTTGGCCAAGGATCGCGAGAGTTTGAATGTCATTGCTGACCAGGTTGGAGCTCCCACTGGTGCCGAGCTCATCGCCGATGTTACGGCGCTGGCCATACAGCAAGTTGTTGTGCGTCCTGTACTTGCGGGTATCTATCACTTGGCGGCTGCTGGGGAGGTTTCCTGGCATGGTTATGCTAATCATGTGATTGCTTTTGCCAGGCTCCAGGGGGAGGCGCTTGCTGTGAAAGTCGTCAATCCCATAGATACAACCGCTTATCCAAAGCCCGCACGTCGTCCGTTGAACTCACGGTTGAATACTCAGAAACTGCGTGACAATTTTTCTCTACATTTGCCGGATTGGCAGAGTGGCGTAACCCGAATGCTTAGGGAAGTCCTGAACAAATGACCACGACAAATCGTAAAGGCATCATTCTCGCTGGTGGCTCGGGTACTCGTTTGCACCCGTTGACCCTCGGTGTATCCAAGCAGATGCTGCCGATTTACGATAAACCGATGATCTTTTATCCTTTGTCGGTATTGATGCTCGCGGGCATACGTGAAGTCCTGATTATCTCCACGCCAGATGACTTGCCGAGCTTTCGCAAATTGCTGGGTGATGGCAGCGTGTATGGCGTCAAGCTCAGCTACGCAGAGCAACCCAATCCAGACGGATTGGCGCAAGCCTTCATCATCGGTGAGGCCTTCATAGGTAACGATCCTTGCTGTCTTATTCTTGGCGACAACATTTTCTATGGTCATCACTTCTCCGATAACCTGCGTTCGGCCTGTAATGAAACGCAGGGTGCAACGGTATTCGGCTACCACGTGTCTGATCCGGAGCGTTTCGGCGTTGTAGAGTTTGATACGAATGGCCAAGCGCTGAGCATCGAAGAGAAACCGATTAATCCAAAGTCCAGCTACGCGGTTACCGGCTTGTATTTCTATGATAATCATGTGATCGAAATTGCCAAAAGCCTCAAGCCTTCCGCGCGCGGTGAGCTGGAAATTACCGATGTCAACCTCGCCTATCTGAAAGAGAAGGCGCTCAAGGTAGAAATTCTCGGGCGTGGTTTTGCCTGGCTGGACACCGGTACTCCCGACTCGCTGCTTGAAGCCAGTCACTTCGTGCATACCATCGAGAAGCGCCAAGGGCTGAAGCTGGCGTGTCTCGAGGAGATTGCCTTTGACAATGGATGGATTTGCGCAGAGGAGCTATTGGTCCAAGCAAATCGCCTTGGAAAGACGGCCTATGGGGATTACTTGAAAAGACTTCTGAAGGGGCACCACTCTGAAATTTGATCGATGCTAGAGGGTGATGCTGATTTGATGGCTCGGATAGGGGGTATTTATCTGTTTTCAAATGATTTTTTGTTCTCCTGTCGGCGCATGAGTTATTAATTCCCAGTACTAGCTGTAGAATGGCCGACAGAGTACCCACTCCTTATCCAGCGCTGCATTTGAATCGCTATCTGCTTGTTTTTTCTTGAGGAGGGCTTCGCTGCCCAGCACCATGCACTCAATGGAGGGATGGGCAGGAACGTCAGGGGGGCGATGCGGGCCAGGCTAGTAAGGTTTGATCGACGTTAAGCTGTCAACCCTGTTGCACTGCAGGAATGACTGGAAACATAACTGAGCCCCGCTTACTGGTTGCATCCGCCAGATGGGGGGGATTAAGGACTTAGAGCATGGAACTGATTCCCGTAATTTTGTCTGGTGGAGTAGGTAGCCGGTTGTGGCCTGTTTCTCGAGAGGCTCATCCCAAGCCATTCATGGAACTGCCAGATGGTCAGAATCTGATCCAGAAAACCTTTCTTCGCGCATCCCGCCTTGAAGGTGTTGTGGAAGTTCTTACGGTGACCAATCGTGAACTTCTGTTCAAGACTGAAGATGAGTACGGTTCGGTCAATAATGCCAAGCATGCTCAAGGTTTCATTCTGGAGCCTTTCGGTCGCAATACCGCTGCTGCCGTCGCAGCTGCTGCACTCCAGCTGGAGGCCACGCATGGTCCTGACGCTCAGATGCTGGTGCTGGCTGCCGACCATCTGATACAAGACGAGAAAGCGTTTGCCGCGGCAGTTGTCTGCGCGATGAAGCTTGCAGCCGAAGGCTGGCTGGTTACTTTCGGTATTCAGCCAACGTACCCGGAGACCGGGTTTGGTTACATCGAAGCGCAGAAAGATGCGCCTCTGATGGGTGGCTTGAAGGTCGCGCGCTTCGTTGAAAAGCCGGATCTCGACACTGCACAAAGCTACGTCAGTGCAGGTAACTACTTCTGGAATTCCGGTATGTTCTGTTTCCGGGTCGGTACGGTTCTTGATGAGTTGCGCCAACATGCTCCGGATGTCGTAGAGGCAGTAAGTAGAACTATTGAAGTATCGCGTCTGACCTCGTCCAACAAATACCGTTGTCTGGCGCTTGATGCCGACGCATTTGCGGAAGTTCCGGATATTTCGATTGATTACGCATTGATGGAACGCTCGTCCAAGGTCGCTACTGTTCCGTGCGATATCGGTTGGAGTGATATTGGCTCCTGGAACGCCGTCAGTGAGCTGTCCGAGCCTGATGAAAACGGCAACCGTTTTGAAGGTGAAGTATTGTCCCACGGTTCGCGCAATAACTACGTGAACAGTGAGGGGCGCCTGACTGCATTGGTTGGCGTGCAAGATCTGCTGGTGATCGATACGCCCGATGCGGTGATGATTGCCCACAAAGATCATGCTCAAGACGTAAAGCATATCGTCAACCAGCTCAAGGCATCGAACCACACTGTCCATTTGCTCCACCGCACAGTGCATCGTCCTTGGGGCACCTATACAACACTGGAAAACGGTGAGCGCTTCAAGATCAAGCGTATTGTGGTGAAGCCTGGCGCATCCCTGTCGTTGCAAATGCATCATCATCGCAGTGAGCACTGGATCGTGGTCAGCGGTACTGCTGTCGTCGTCAACGACCAAAAAGAGTTGATGCTTCATACAAACGAATCGACCTTTATTCGCGCGGGTCACAAACACCGCCTGAAAAACCCGGGTGTGATTGATCTGGTGCTGATCGAAGTACAGAGCGGTGATTATCTGGGGGAAGATGACATCGTGCGTTTCGAAGACAACTACGGTCGCGTCGATAAGTAACGACACTGAACCAGAAGCGAGCCCTATGCATGGTGGGCTCAGTGCGTCAGCGATGTTGCATCCCTGGCGATCCATTCTTGCCGTTGCCGCCTTTGGGGGGGCAATGGACCTTCCAGCTAGTGAGCAGTATGTATCCACCTATCGTGACGCAATGCTTCAAGGCCTATGACATTCGTGGTCAGGTACCTTCGCAGCTCAACGAAGAAATCGCCTACCGCATAGGTCGTGCGCTCGTTGCCGAATTGCAGGGTAAAACCTTCGTTGTGGGCCGGGATATGCGGCTCGAAAGCCCAACCCTCGCAACTGCTTTGATCAGCGGCATAACCGAGGCAGGCGCCGATGTAATAGACATCGGGCTATGTGGCACGGAGGAAGTTTATTTTGCCACCAGCCATTACAAGGTTGATGGTGGTGTAATGATCACGGCTAGCCATAACCCCAAGGGTTATAACGGCATGAAGCTGGTCAAGTCCGAGTCCCGTCCCATTAGTGGCGACACGGGTCTGGATGCAATACGTATCCGAGTCGAAAGCGGTGACTTGGCAGTCAGAGCCGATGTTACCGGCCTCATTCGCGAAGTTTTCGACAAGACTGCTTACATCGACCACCTCATCGGGTACGTGGATATGAGTGAACTAAAACGGCTCAAGATCCTCGCAGACCCCGGCAATGGTGCCGTCGGCCCGGTCCTGGAGTTGCTCAAGGCGCGCTTGCCGATGGATATCTCTATCATCAACGGCGAGCCGGATGGCAACTTCCCCAACGGCATCCCCAACCCGCTGCTGCCAGAGAACCGCGAACTGACTCGCCAGGCCGTGCTCGGCACGGGTGCTGACATGGGTATCGCCTTCGATGGCGACTTCGACCGCTGCTTCTTCTTCGACAAACAGGGCCGATTCATCGAGGGCTACTACGTGGTCGGCCTGTTGGCGGAAATGCTGCTGGCCAAGCACCCTGGTAGCAAGATCATTCATGATCCGCGCCTGACCTGGAACACCATCAAGCAAGTTGAGGCAGCAGGCGGCGTGGCCATCCAGAGCAAAACCGGCCATGCGTTTATCAAGGAACGTATGCGTGCCGAAGATGCTGTATATGGCGGCGAGATGAGCGCCCACCACTATTTCCGAGATTTCGCCTACTGCGATAGTGGCAATATTCCTTGGTTGTTGGTGGCTGAGCTAATGACTGTCACAGGTAAAAGCCTCGCTCAACTGGTGGATGAGCGTATTGCCGCCTTCCCGTGCAGTGGCGAGATCAACTACGAAGTTACTGATGTAAAGGGCGCCATTGAGAAGGTTCTCGACTTTTATACGCCGCAGAACCCGAGCGTCGACCGTACGGACGGTATCAGCGTCGAATTCGCTGACTGGCGCTTCAGCCTGCGTGGTTCGAACACCGAACCGCTGCTGCGCTTGAACGTTGAAAGCCGTGGTAATAGTGCGTTGGTCGACCATCGTGTCGCAGAGATATCGAATTTGATCAAAAACTGAACTGTTTTTGGCTCTAACCGGGACCGGAGAAACCATATTTTGCAGTCGCATAGCCTAGCAGGGAGATCATTTTCCACGCTGGCTTTCTCAATGATTCGCTCGTCGACGGGCGTGGCCAGGTAAATCCGACTACATGAAGCTTTTGCTCAACACTGAATCGCTTATTCCACCCCTCACCGGAGTCGGCAATTATACCTTCAATTTGCTAGAACAGCTTCAAGCTGAAGACATCGGGGTTATCGATTGCTTCCAAGGCGCGAATTTTCTTAGCGCCGAATCAGCTTTGGCCAATTGTATCGAGGCCAGTGCTCAATACGTGCGCACAGATCAAGGCATGGTGAAACGCAGTGTGCGACAGGGCCTCGAGTTGCACCTGCGCGACCTGCTCAAGCGTTGGACCTTCACCTACCGTGCGCGTGAAGTGCTGCTCAATGCCAGACGTCGTTACCGCGTGGGCGAGCGTCGTCATTACACCTATCACGAGCCCAACTTTATACTTAAACCACACTCAGGCCCCTGCGTAGCGACGATTCATGATTTGTCGTTCCTTCATTACCCGCAGTTTCATCCGCGTAAGCGCGTTGAATGGCTCACTGCCAAACTACCCGAGACACTGAAGCGTGCGGATGTTCTCATCACGGATTCGGACGTGATCCGTGACGAATTGATCGGTGATTTTGGTGTCAGTGCCGACAAGGTGCGAACCGTGTATCTTGGTGCATCGCACGCCTATCGCCCACAAACTGCTGAGCAGACCCGCTTGCTTCTGGATGTCTATGGCTTGCGGCATGGGAAATACGTGCTGTTCGTAGGTACCTTGGAGCCACGCAAGGGAGTCGATATGCTGGTCGAGGCTTGGTGCCGTTTGCCGCAAGCGTTACGTAGGGAGTACCCACTGGTTTTGACTGGTGCTCCCGGTTGGCATAACCAGACCTTGAATGATCGAATTAAGGCGCTGCAAGTTAGCCACGGGTTACGTCAATTATCCTTCGTGCCAGGAAACGACCTGCCAACGCTGTATGCGGGGGCGGCTGTATTCGCGTATCCGTCATTGTATGAGGGGTTTGGTCTGCCGGTGCTCGAAGCTATGCAATGCGGGGTGCCGGTGATCTGCACGGCAGATACGTCCATGTCGGAATTCAGCGAAGGCGGCGCGTTATTGGTGGAGCGGGGTAATACCGAACAACTGGCTACCCAGCTCGACGATTTGCTGGGTGACGAGCAGGTGCGTAATCGCCTGGCTGGCGCTGGTCTACAGCGTGCCCGAGCATTCTCTTGGAAACGTTGTGCCCAAGAGACGTTAGAGATTTATCGGGCGGTCAGCCCGTAGGAGGAGTCATTGACATGTCTTCTTTATCCATCATAGCCCAGGCCTTCAATCGCACATGGGAAGATGTTGCATTACAACCAGGAAGTCTTATGAATATGGTGAGTCGAGTACAATGAATACGCCGCTTTCGTTAGTGAAAGACGTACTGCGCTATCGTGGCCTGATCTTCGCGATCACCCTGCGAGAGATTAAAAGCCGTTATGCCGGGTCGACCTTCGGCGCTCTTTGGCTGGTGGTGCCACCTATTTTTATGGTGTTCATCTACACCGTGATTTTCTCTCGCCTCATGCAAGCGCGGATGCCAGGTATCGAACACCAGTATGCCTACAGCATCTATCTGTGTGCGGGCCTGATTACCTGGAACCTGCTTCTTGAGCTGGTGCAGCGTGGCAAAGGGGTATTTCTCGAGCATGCCAACCTCATAAAGAAGTCCAGCTTTCCCAAATTCATCCTGTTCATACCGGTATTTGCAACAGCAGCGCTCAACAGCCTGATCCTGCTGGTGCTGGTAGTATTGTTCATGGTGGCGTCCGGCTTCCCGATCATGGCCAGTGCTCTGGTATTGATACCCGTACTGTTCACTACGGTACTGTTGGGTATCGCTGTCGGAGCGTTGTTGGCTACATTAAATGTGTTCTTTCGCGATATCGGCCAGTTGAGTGATGTATTTTTCCAGGCGCTTTTCTGGGCTACGCCTATCGTTTACCCACTGAGTATTCTTTCCGAACACGTTCAGGCACTGCTTTCGTGGAACCCGATTTTTCCACTGGTGCTTACGGCGCAAAAGGCGTTGTTAGGAGAGCCGGTAGGAATGTCCCAGTTAGCTTATCCCCTGGGTTTCAGTGTCATCGTTTTTCTCCTGGCTGTGGTGTTGTACAAACGCAGCTACAACGACCTGCTTGATCAGATCTGATATGACTATTCACGTTAACCAGGTAGGGAAGGCCTATCCAAAACTCAAAGGTCGCTGGCATGCACTCGGTACTTGGCTCGGGTTGTGTAAGCGCGATCAGAACTGGATCATCCGCGACGTCAGCTTCAAGGTGGGGCAGGGTGAGTCGGTGGGCATCATCGGCGTAAACGGTGCCGGCAAGAGTACGTTGCTCAAGATGATTACCGGCACCGCGATGCCAACTGAAGGTTCCATCACCACTACCGGTCGAATTGCCGCCTTGCTTGAGTTGGGCATGGGCTTTCACCCTGAATTCACCGGGCGGCAGAACGTCGCGCTCGCCGGGCGCATGCAAGGGCTGGAACGCGCCGAAATCATTGCGTTGATGCCGGAAATCGAAGCTTTTGCTGAAATCGGTCACTACTTCGACATGCCGGTGCGGACATATTCTTCGGGCATGTTTGTGCGCCTAGCATTCAGTGTCGCCACTGCTGTTCGACCTGAGGTATTGATCGTCGACGAAGCATTGGCGGTGGGTGATGCCTACTTCCAGCACAAGTCGTTTGCCCGCATTCGTGACTTCCGCGAGCAGGGCACCACCTTGCTATTTGTGTCGCATGATCCCGGCGCTATCAAAAGCTTGTGCGATCGTGCGATTTTGCTGGGCGATCACAAAATGCTCATGGACGGTCGCCCAGACGATGTACTGGATTACTACAATGCGCTGATTGCCCGCAAGGAAGAGGGCTCATTGCAAGCTCAGGCAGTGAATGCTCCATACGCTGGTCGTTCCGGCAATGGCAAGGCGCGTATCGAGGAGCTGACGCTCAGCAGCAATGGCCGCGCGGCCAGTATGCTCGAAGTAGGCGCTCCCCTGACCTTGAACCTCAAGATCAAAGCCAACGAGCCCATTTACGACCTGGCCTTGGGCTTCATGTTCAAAGACCGCACCGGCTACGACATTTTCGGAACCAACACTTGGTTGCGTGGCGAATTGCGTGATCTCGGTGTCGAGGCGGGTAAAGAACAGAACCTCACTGTAACCATTCCTGCATTCAACGTCGGGCCAGGCAGTTACAGCTTGACTCTGGCTTTGCACGGTGGAGCCGATCATATTGAAGACAACTTCGATTGGTGGGACAAAGCTGTAGTGTTCAATGTGATTGGGAATTCCAGCTATAAACATTTCGCCGGCGTATGCGCCATGAACGCAGAGTTCAGGCTCGATTGATGTTTGAGTGCCTGCAAGGCGCGAGTGTGTGCTGGCTTCATGGATGTCTACATGTCGGTCGCTCAGGGGGAGGTTACCCTCCGAGCGGGCTTCATGGGCCACGGTGCGGTCCCTTTACTCGACGATATCAAAACTACTTGCGTAGAATGGCTGTTCCAAGTGTTCCCGAAGCGTGCGCGTCCGGGGCTATACACTCATCCGCATGCACTGATCACTTACCCAGTTCTGAACACAAATAATGACTATAGATCTTAAAAAACTGCAGAAAACGATCCAGGCTGAAGTCAATCGCCGGGAATACGAGCGCGTTGATGCCAGCGCCAACAACGAGAAAATGTCACGCAGCGTACCCAACGATATCGTGCGGGCATTTGAATTGCTGGATATCGAAGGCTATTTGCCGCCTAGGCATGAGGTTGCGTCCCAACCGGAGGTTCCGCTCATCGACGTTGGCAGCGACGAAACCCCTACGGCTCAGACTCCACCCCCAAGCCTGTACCGGAAGCTGCGTGGCCTTCCAGTGGTGGGGAAGTACTTTGGTCATCCGCGGATCATGAACTTCCTGACCCGTGTGCGTCAGCGTCCTGGCGGCGCAACAGTCAAGAACCTCTTCACTTCGCTCGCGCGCGGCGTGATTGTGCGGATTCCCGGTGCTCAGCGTGCCTCGCATGTTCTCGCTGTGGCACGCCACATGCCCGAGCGCCTCAGTGCGCTGGAGTGGCATATCGCCGATGGCCACGCGCGCTTGCGTAACGTCGGAATACAAGTGCAAAACCAGACCAACCAGAGCCTATACACGCATGCCCTGGCCATTCAGCAGAATGAGCAATACCTGGTCCAGCGCATGCGACGGCTGGAACGCCTGTTGCGCGAACAAGTCAAGACCATTGCTCAATTGGAAGCGCCACGGCCGGCTTTCGATGGCGGCGCAGAACCAGGAATGCCAGCTGAGCTTTATCTGGAGTTCGAAGCCAACTTCCGAGGCTCGCCGGAGATGATCCGCGAACGCCTCAAGCGTAACCTCATGTACTTCCGCGATGATACGGTACAACCTCGGCTGCCGGTTCTGGATCTGGGTTGCGGTCGCGGCGAATGGTTGCAACTGCTCAAGGAGGAAAACATCCCAGCCTTTGGGGTCGATTCCAACAGCTCCATGATTGCACGCTGTGAAGATGCCAACCTTGAAGTATATCTGGACGATGCCGTGGAATATCTGGCACAGTTGGCGGACAACAGTCTGGCTGGCTTGACCGCATTCCACATTATCGAACACCTGCCACTGGGTGTGTTGATACGCCTTATCGACGAAGCACATCGCGTCGTCCGTCCTGGTGGCGTGGTGCTGTTTGAAACGCCTAACCCGGAAAATTTGATCACCGGTGCCTGCAACTTCTACATTGACCCGACGCACCGTAACCCGTTACCACCGGCGTTGGTGGCATTCCTGCTAAAGGCTCGTGGTTTCGAGCGTGTCGAAATTGACCGCCGACACCCTGGCGACCCCTTGTTGTTGCTGCAAAGCAATGAAGAAGCAATCTCCGGCCCACTCAATCAACTGCTGTTTGGCCCACAAGACTATGCAGCCATCGGTTATGTACCTGGAAAAGACTGAATTGATCTCATGCATTTAATTATCTGCAACGAGCGCCTGCTTTTTCGTTTTGGTGTCGACCGTGTGTTGCTGCTGCTCGCTCAAGGGCTCAAGGCAGCAGGCTGGCGCATCACTTTTGTCGCCCAACGCGCGAATCATGATGTATTGCGTCGCATAACTGACGATATCCACACGCCACCGGAGCATCTGGGGCCATACACCGAACTTGATCAGGTCACTGCCGACTGGCTGCGCAGAAACAAGCACCAGTTCGTACCCGCCGGGCGGGATCCATCGGGTACGGTCGCACTGATTGGTGGCTGGCCGTTCTACGCCTCCATCGCGGTGTTTCGTCAGTGGGGTGTTCCTACAGTTGCGTTGGATTGCGGTGGCGTACCCTACGAAGACATGAAAGGTCCGGCGAGGCTCGTACAGGAGCGCTTACGCGCCCAGCGTCGCGAATACTTGCCTGAAGCTCGGGTTGTCACGCCGATCAGTCATTTCGTTTCGCGCACCCAGAGCCTTCCCGATGCTGGTCTGGATGTGGAAATCGCCATGATTCACCTGGGTGCCAACCACTTGGTGGGCGCTGTCGATCAAAGTCTTTGGCAGAATGGCCATCAGACTCAACGCGTCGTGGCATCGACAGAAACGACTGACGGCCCGATGATCGTTAATTTGGGACGCTGGGAAACCGGCAATTACAAAAATAGCGAAGGCCTCTATCCTATTGCTCGGCAGATCATTGCCGTATATCCCAAGGCACGATTTAGCGTACTGGCCACAGCCGACGAACTGGATTTACCGGCTGACTTGGTTGGTTACATCCTACCACTCGGTCATCCTAGTGATGCCGATCTGTCCGCTCTGATGGCCAGCGCTCAGCTAGGTATCAGTGTTTCGCATTGGGAAGGTTTCAACCTGCCGCTCGCAGAAATGCAGCAGCTGCGCAAGCCGGTGTTGGTACTTAACATTGGTGCGCATCCGGAAGTAGTCGCCGACCCGCAGCAGCTGTGCAGCGATGAACAGGATATCGGTGAAAAAGCCCTACGCGTGCTCGCCGGCGAATTGCTGACTGGTCCCGAATGGGAGGTCCGCCTCGACACGTTCCAACAGACCTTTACCTGGCAGCGCACGATCAAGGCATATGCTGATCTGCTCGGCAACCTAGCCCCTGTGAAGGAATTGCCGGTACCACGGCTGGTCATCGATACCAGCGCCTGTCTGCGCGATACCGCCAATACCGGTGTGGCGCGGGTCGTGCGTAGCCTGACGCGCAAACTTCAGGATTTTGGAGAGCCGCTGTTCGTGACATGGGATGAAACCCTGCGCGAATACGTGCTCCCTACTGAGGGCGAGTATCACAATCTGGCGTTGTACGGCGGACCTAAGCCGGACCCTGAGCACTATGTGCTGTCCCGCTCGCCGGCCAACCGGCGTCAGACACTGGCCAGCATTGGTGCGCGTGCACTGCGCGGCGGCTGGTTGCTGCAAAGCGAGATCGTTTTCGAACGCCATGGCCCTGAGAGGCGTGCCGCTGCGCGCGAACTTGGCCTGAAAGTGGCAGCGATCTTTTACGATGCGATTCCTGTTACCCATCCCGAGTGGGTTGCAGACACCGTCATCCGTGACAACCATGCGGCCTATATGAGCGGCCTGGCCGAAACCGACCGTGTGCTGCCGATTTCTCCAGATGCCGGCAAGCAACTGCAGGCCTATTGGGCGCGTGAAGGCATAGTCCCTCACGCAATGGTCAAGACCTGCTGGATTCCCGGCGAACTGACCGCTTCCCCTCGCGCCACCACGCCAGCTGCCGCACCGCATTCCGGTGAGCCGTTGCGCATTCTTTGCGTCTCGACCCTGGAGCCGCGCAAGAACCACAAGGTTCTTCTCGAAGCTGTTGCCCGTCTGGCACGCGATTATCCTCAACTGGAATGGCAGCTGGACCTGATAGGCAATCGCTATGCGGGAGCCGATTACATCGTCGATGCCGTACGTGCTGCGAGTGCTGCCGATCCGCGCATCGTCTGGCACGGCGTGGTCAACGACACAACCCTCAACGACTACTACGCCAAGGCGCATATCGGCGTGTACGCATCGTTGGTCGAGGGGTATGGCATGCCCATTGTCGAATCCCTTTGGCATGCCCGCCCATGCGTGTGTCACAACGGCGGCGTGATGGCCGAGCTGGCTGCCGAAGGTGGTTGCCGCACCGTGGACATGACAGACCCCGATGCACTCGCCGCGCAAATTTACGCGTTGGCAACCCAGCCGCGGCAGTATTTGCAACTCGCCAGCGAAGCCGTGGAGAGACCGATTCTGACATGGCGCAGTTACGCGCGCGCGCTGCTAAGGCAATTGTCCAGCCATGTTCCGCGCTTGACTAGCAAGCCATTGCCGCGTCAATGGAAGAACTTGTTGATCGCACCGCAATTGGAACTTGTGGATGATCCGGCCCAGCTGGCGTTAGCGTGTTTGCTGGTTCAGCGCCCAGCGGGGTGTGCGCTGCTTTTGGGGGAGCACCCCGAGTGGTTGCCACCACTGGTCGCCCATCACGTACTGCGCGCCTGGCAAGTAGCCCAAGGCAACTTGTCGGGAAAGATCACGAGCCAAGGTTCTCTCAGTCGTATCGATGCGCCCATTAATGCTGCCTTACCGCTGTTGCTGGATGAGCTGGACGACAACGATATAGCGGTCGACCTGGTAATCCTTAGTGCTCAGCAAGCCGCTGATGACGAGGTGCGTCGGGCACTGACGACGCTGGTTACAGGGCAGGGCGAAGGACTTATTTTGTTAGAATATAGTACTGCTGGCACTACTGCGCAGGCGCTGGGCCTGTCGGCTGACGTCGCCATCGAGCTGCCAGGTTACAGTGGCTATCTATACCCACAAGTGTCGACAGGGTCGAATTAATGAAGATTCTCGTAATCTCCAACTTCTTCCCACCGTATGTTATCGGCGGTGCAGAAATCATCGCCCACCATCAGGCCCGCGTGTTGGCTGCGCGGGGCCATGAGGTACGAGTGCTGGCAGGGGACAACAGTCGCGGCCTACCGGGCTACCCAATCGAGAAGGAGGTTTTCGATGGTTTGCCCGTAACGCGCGTATCCCTGACGTATCTGGATTTTGCGCCGACTGGCAATAATGTCGCGCATCCAGGCGTGGAGCGTATTTTCCTCAAGTTGATCGCTCAGTGGCGCCCCGACGTCATTCATGCGCATCACATGGCGGGCCTCTCACTGGGTATCTTGCAACTGGCTCGGGCACATGGCATACGCATCGCACTAACCCTTCACGACCATTGGGGTTTCTGCATGAACAGCACGAGGATTACGACCCAAAACGTCCTGTGCCATGACAGTACCAAGTGTCACAAATGCCATTCCCATATCTACAATGAAGGAGTGATGTTGCCCCAACGCATGCGCCAGGACTACCTGCGCTGGCAACTGGATGCCGTCGATTATTTTATTTCGCCCAGCCACTACCTGGCTAACACATATATCGCGAACGGCCTTCCTGCCGAGCGCATGAACGTCATAGCGAACGGCATTGAGCTTGAGCGTTTCATCAATACCACACCTTCCGCGCCCGGCCCACGCCTCAATGTGCTCTTCACCGGTTACATGGGTGGGCACAAAGGCGTGCCAACGCTGCTCAAAGCCTTGGCGTTGCTTCCATCCGAGCGGGTACATGTGGATATGGTCGGTGATGGCCATATGATGGAAAGCTACAGGGCCGAGCTGCGCGATATTGCCCCCAACGTTTCTGCCAAATTCTGGGGGCGCCTACCCAACGCGCGTATTGCAGAGCGCTATGCCCAGGCTCACGTATTTGTTCTCCCGTCGGTATGCCCGGAAAACCAACCTGTGACCATCACCGAGGCCATGGCGTGTGGCCTGCCAGTGGTTGCCTCACGCATTGGCGGTATTTCTGAACTGGTGGACAACGGCAATACCGGTTTCTTGTTCGAGCATGGCAATGCTGAAGAGCTGGCGGAGCGTCTGCGCAATTACATTGACCGACCGGAGCTGATAGTGACTCACGGAACGGCCGGCCGTGATCGCATCCAGGCGTACGCTTTCGACCTGCAGATTGAGCGTATCGAAGCCTTGCTCGCTTCTCCGGGAGCTGCGCGTAGCGAGGCTCCGCAGTTGATTGCCTGCCACGGCGCTCCGTTGCAAGGTACCTTCGATACTGTGCTCGAGGAGCTGTGCCCGGTCCCTGCCAACCGCCCGCAACCGGCGAGCCAGCCGTGTTGCATTCCGGCCAACTGGATCAATCCGGAGCAGGCGGATGTGCTATGGGTGGCTGGGCCGGTGGAGGGTGACCCGGAAGTGGCGCTGAAATACATCGAGGCCTATCGTAAGCTCGGTAAACAGGTGGTACTGGATGAACGCCACCTGTTGGTGGCCCGCAATACACAGACCTCCCTGTTGGTTCGGGGAGGGGGGCAAGTCGCCTTGGGTCTGAAACACCTGTTGGCGTACTCCAAAGATTCGCCGGGAACGGCTGTTGCCGGCGCGCCTGCAAGGATTGCTGCTGTTCAAACGTGATAGCAACTCGAGTTGCTTTGCGGCCCTTTCGCGGGCATACCGCGAGGGGCCGCAATGCGGCACCTGTTCATCGTCCAAGCAATCGTGCAAGACCAATGTCGAGGGGCGTAGGCTCCGACATTTTGAAGCTACCTAGTAGACGCTTGTTATTGGCCCGAGAATGGCGAATATCCCCCGAGCGAGCAGGCTGATAAGTGACTTCCGGCAATCCCCCCAGCACTTCGGAAAGTGTTGCCAAAATATTATTTAGTGATGTCGCTTTATTCAAACCAACGTTGAATGCACCTCCTTCGATGGTGGGGAACTCCAGTCCCTGCATTAACAGCTTCACTAAATCACTGACAAAGAAAAAGTCACGGGTCTGCTCGCCGTCACCGAACACCGAAATGGGCAGCCCTTTTTGCGCGCGCTCGGCAAAAATGCTGATAACCCCGGAATATGGCGAGGAGGGGTCCTGGCGTGGCCCAAAGATATTGAAGAAACGGAAGATTACGGGCTCCAACCCGTGTTGGCGGCGGTAGAAGTCTAGATAAAACTCGCTGGCCAGCTTATCCGACGCATACGGCGTCAAGGGCGCCTTTGGCGTGTCTTCGCCGATGGACTCGCCCTCGCCGTTGTTGCCGTAGATCGCTGCACTGGAAGCGAACACAACCCGCTTGATGCCTGTCAGGCGCATAGCTTCGCAGACATTCAAAGTGCCGATGAAGTTGCTCTGATGTGTGCGTACCGGGTCATCTACGGAGGCTTGTACCGAAGCGACGGCTGCCAGGTGTACGACAGCTTGACAGCCCTTGGCTGCTCGTGCGACCAAGGCTGCATCAGCGACGTCGCCTTCGATGAACTCAATTCGTGGGTTGTCCATCGGCAGGTTATGGCGCTTGCCGGTAGACAAGTCATCAAGAACCCGCACCGAATAACCATTGGCAAGTAATGCGTCGGTAAGGTGTGAGCCTATGAAACCGGCGCCACCAGTAACCAGGACAGTAGTGTCGGGCACGAGAGTATCCATTAGTTTGGCCATTCCTATTGCAGGATGCGCATCGACACGAAACCGATGCCCAGTATGCGTTCATCATCACTGCCAGCAACACGCTTAGGTGATACAGGGTTGGGTGGGAAGAAGGAGATGCGATGGGCGCTTGTACCTTTTAGGTCAACATCCAGGCGCACTTCGGTAATCCCGTTGGTTAACTGGGTACTGTATTCATGGCTGCCCACTTCGACGCAAATCGGCTTGTTTGCATTGGATGCAAAGGCTTGGGCCTTTAGTACGAGTGTGAATTTTTGCGGCAGTGGGTCGGCAAAATCGAAGTCTACTTTCTTCCCAGCAGACCAGCGCCCCCAAGGTTCGTTGGCGTAAAGGCCTGCGGCGCCGCTAATGAAATCGGGGAGAAGGCTCTGAGTAAAGTCGATACCGGTCGCCAGATCGCCGGGGATGCGTGGGCCCCAAGCGTCAGCAAAGTAACCTGCCTGGTCCATGATCTGCTTCGCAGACAAGTTTGTCAGTTGCGGATGTGCACTACCGTCCAGCTTGAAGAAGACTAGCTCTTTGTTGTCACTCTGCAACAGCGGTGGGTGCTGCAGCAACTGAGACAATTCTGTGATCAGTGCGTCGGCGTTGTCCGCATAGCCGCGGCGATCGATTTGGATACCCTCGAAGCCAAGTTTGCGAACTACCTCGAGCTGACGGACCATTGGCTCTTGTGCCAGCGAGCGATAGAACAAGTCACCGGGCCGACCCTTCATGCCGCCGAAGCTCCAGTGCAGCGACGACGAATGCAACACGCCGGCCGTCATCTGATAGTTGGCCAATGTGTGCAGTGGTGGCACTTCAGGGAAGCCCATGTAAGGCAGTTGGTAGATAGCAGCACCCGCGGGAAGCGCTTTTTCGACGGCATGGATAAAATCCTTGTCGTTTTCAAATGCAACTTTCTGGCTGGAATTGCAGGCTTGGCATGCTGGCGCGGTTTGATCATACAGGCCGACTAGCAGCAGCATCGCCGAGATGGCGATCGGATAATTTGCGAGCCGCGGCGCTTTCCTCTGCAAAAGGATCTGCAGAGAGATGAAGAAAAAGAGTATGGAGCCGCAGGCAATAAAGATACTGGCTCTGTTCCAGCCTCTAATCGAGGGCGAAACAAGCATTGCGAACAACGAACCTAGGCCGCCTATAGTTGCGAACAGGAACAGGACAAATGTGGTGGCGGCTAGCAGCCGGAGCCTGTCATCGCCCTCGCTACGTGCGGGTGCCAAGGCAACAAGAACAAGTATCAGCATGAAGCCTGCTGCGCCGATCACGCCAATCGACGAGGTTGCATTCTCGTTTATCACTGGGGTGTAGCGGTTGTACTGGCGGGTGAGTTCTGCCAGGTACGATACCCGGTGCTCGGGGCGCGGCATTATTAGCTGCATCATCTTCAAGCCATAGATCTCGGACTCGAAAGGTGAACGCTGAGCAACATCGACATTCCGGCCGTCACTGAAATTGCCAACCAAGTTAGGTGTGATATTGATGAGTACACCCGCAACGATGGCGGCGCTTAGCAATGCAGCTTTCTTGATGCCGTGGAGATTACCCGCCCTGATTGCGCTGAAGATTCCGGCCAGGGTAATGATGATTGCCCCGAACAAAGCGTAGTAAACCCCGAAAGAAGACAGTACCAGCATGCCCACTGCCATCGCAAATAGACCGCCCAGCTTGGACTTAATGCTGCCGGCCTTTGCAGGCTCGCGAGTACGGTAAACATCCAATGCCAAGTAGAAGAATAGCGGTGCAACGAAATACCAAGTGTAGAAAAGGTGGTGCAAGCGCAGGAAGTGGAAGGGCACGAAAGTATAGAGTGCGCTGGCAGTCATTGCGAAACTGCGGTTGAGCCCGAATGCCCTGGCCGTTACATAAGTGGCGATGAAGCAGACTGCAAAGCCAAGCAAGAAAAACAGGTTGACTCCGGCCACCCAGCCCCCGCCGAGCATGGCGGAAAGTTTGATGACCAAGTGGGCGCCAGCGTCGGAGCCAGGGAAGTCCAGGAAGTTCGAGCCGAACGGATAGCCACTACGGGTGTTATCGAACACCCAACCTTCGGCTACACGTTGGGCCATCCACGCGTGAAACAGACCGTCGCCAGCGTAACCGTAGGGCGTGGACAGGTCTGGAATCAAGCCTTCACGCATTCCACTCATCAGTATGCTAGCGAGGAAGAACGAGGCTAGTGCACCTATGAAAATCAACTTCCAGTCGGCAGCGAGAATACTTCGCAACGTTGGAGTGCCGTTGGCGTCAACAGGCCGTGACTCGCGCATGAAATTATGTGCATTCATTGTCTTTTGCTCGACTTGCCTTAGTCAAAATTCACGCGCTCTGCTTCGACGACCAGGGGCATGTTGCGCATCTGGGTGTGAACCGATCCGAGATATTCCCCCAGCATTCCAAGAAACAGAATCTGTACAGAACTGAAGAAGAACAGCGAGATCAGCAGCGGCGCAA
This sequence comes from Pseudomonas sp. Irchel s3f7, assembly GCF_900187615.1. Taxonomy (GTDB): domain Bacteria; phylum Pseudomonadota; class Gammaproteobacteria; order Pseudomonadales; family Pseudomonadaceae; genus Aquipseudomonas. Next base: position 206,608 of record NZ_FYDO01000003.1, read on the forward strand.
TACCTATCTGGAACGAGTTCCAGAACACCAGCTTGGCGATCAGGAAACAAAAGGCGGCCAGCAGACTGAGGCCTGCGAGGAGTGCCCCACCCATCACCATTAGCCGCAGCGGCACCTTTGAGTGGTTGGTGATCCCCAGCATCGCAATGTCATAAAGGGTGTAGAAGTTGTTCTTGGTGATGCCGCGCTGACGCCGTGGTTGCTTGAACGGCACCGTGGCGATCGGGAAACCGATTTCACACAGCAGGCCGCGGAAATACGGATAGGGGTCGTCGATCTTCTTCAGGATATCCAGCACAGCCCGGTCAAACAGGCCGGCACCAGTGGCGTTTTGCACCAGTGGTACTTCGGAGATGCGGGTGACGAAGCGATAGTAGGCGCGGCGCATCAGGAACATCAGGCGCGATTCCTCGCTCTCCGGCTTGACCGCCATCACCGTCTTGAAGCCTTCTTCCCACTTCTTGACGAACTCTTCGATCATCTCTGGCGGGTCTTGCAAGTCGGAGGCGATCAGCACGGCGGCGTCGCCATTGGCTTGTAGCAGGGCATGGTAAGGCGAACGAATATGGCCGAAGTTGCGGGCATTGAAAATCAGCTTGACCCGCTTGTCTTGCGCAGCCAAGGCGCGCAATTTGGCGTGGCTGTTATCGGTGGAGCAGTTGTCGATAAAAATATGTTCGTAGTCATAGTCAAGGCGTGACATCACCTCGACAATGCGCTGGTACAGCTCATCAATGTTAGCTTCTTCGTTGTAGCAGGGTGTCACTATGCTGATAAGCTTACGCATATTTGAAAACGAACCTGTTATTAATGACGAATGAAAGTAAGGCCATTGGCACGATCAAGGCCATGCCAGCCAAGTAAGGGTCAACACCCAATAATTTGAGCGCCGCAATGCCCGCCACATTGACGCCATAGACGACGCCATAGCCGGCAACAAATCTGAAAATCAGCTTGTTGTTCTTCGAGCCGAATACAAGGGCGCCGGTGCTTTTGAAATTGAAGGCTATGCCTAATATCGTGGCGAGCAGCAACGCCGCACTGTAGTGCAGCCCGAGGTAGAGAAAACCGGCAAAACAGCCATAGCCGAACGCAGCATTCATTACCCCGACCAACAGGAATCTGAACAGTTTTACTTGCAAAAGCCTGCGTAGCGTGGATGGTGCCTTTTTAGTCTCTTGCATTCAGTTGCTGCCTGATTTCACGCATGACACCACTTAGCGAAGAATCGCTGGGGACATAGCCAAACAGTTGGCCGGCCTTGCGATTTTGCGAATAGTAATGGGCCTTGGGACCTGTGGCATTAACCCTTGCCCGGTCACCCACAACTGTGAATTGCAGGCCGAACTGTTCGCTCAAGGCCTTCAGCAGTTCGAACTTGCCAATGGGGGCCTGGCTGTAGCAGTCGACCACATCGTTGCACGCGGGCGATTGCAGGATCCGGTCAATCAGTTGCAGGAAGTCGGCGGGGGTGAGGTAGTCCCGGAGCATGTCATCGGGTGCCACCTCCAGCACTGTGCCCGCTTGCAGCGCGCGCAGAATGTCACTGAGGAAGAAGCGAGCCTCGACCGCCTGGCGATGGCTGAAGTAACTGAACACCCTCACATCGATAATGGCGGCATCAGGTAGCGCTCGATGGCGGCACTCGGCCTGGAGTTTGGCCGCGCCGTACCAGTCCTGAGGATTTAGCCCATTGATTGCAAATATCGCCTTCGAGGCCTCGGTGACAGGTGTTTCGAAGTTGGTGCCGTATGCAGCGCCGCTGCTCAGGTAGATGTATCTGCAGTGAGGATGGTTTTGCAGGTACTCCAAGGCAAGATTGTCATACTGCTCGGTGACGGTGAAGATGTCCTTGCCCATCTGTACGGCCCGGGCGGGATCACCAACGCCAACAAAGTTGATGATCGCATCGAACTGGCAACTGTCATCGAAGCCGGTGTAGTCGAGCACGGCAAACGCCTTGCGCTCGGCAATGGCCCGCAATTCGGCATCGAGCGAGCCCGGTGCACGCACGAACAGGGTACATTCATAAGCAGTATTTTCAGCGATGCTGGCTACCAGGTCTTTGGCGATATGACTGCTTGCCCCAAGGATGGCAAGCTTCATTTACCCAGATCCAGCAGTGGCGACTGCTCATCGATCGGGCGGCCAAACTCTAGGCGCGGCCGGCATTCCCGAGCATCTGGCACCATGACTTCGATGAGCATGGGTTTGCCGTTGGCAAGAAACTCGGCTACAGCGGCCTTGAATGCCTCCAGATTGACAACGCTAAGCGAATGTATGCCATACGCAGCGCCCAGGGCCTGGAACTGTGAGGTATAGCCGTCCCAGTAAGTCGAAGAGTTACGCCCCTCGAAGTACATTTCCTGGAAGCCGCGGACCATTCCCAGCGAGTGATTGTTCATTACGATGGTCAGGATTGGCAGCTGGTCGCGGGCAATGATGTCCAGCTCCTGGATATTGAGCTGCGCACCGCCGTCGCCGGTGATGACGATAACCGGTTTGTCACCTGCGATGCTGGCGCCCACGGCGGCAGGAATGGCAAAGCCCATGGTGCCCAGGCCGCCGGAGTGGTGCATGGATTGGCCGGGGCCCAGACGCAAGGTATGCGCGGCCCACATCTGGTTGTTACCAACGTCGGCAACATAGTCCAGTGCACGGTCGGCGGTCAGGTCGTTGAGGTGGTTCAGCAGCTCGAACGGGCTGATGTTCCACGCCGTGTACTCATCGACGAACGATTGCTTGAAGACCTGCGCCAGGTAAGTGCGCCAGGCCGCCGGAGCGGGTTGCAACTTGGCTGCGTGCGCGAAGAAGTCGGCAAATACCGTGTTCAGGTCGGCTTTGATCGACTCCCGGGCCTTTACTCTGTTGTCCAGCTGGGCCTCATCCAGATCGAACTGGATGATGTGCGCATTCGCAGCGAACGTTTCGGGTTTGGCCCCGGTCTGGCGCACGTCCATGCGGCTGCCGAACACCACCAACAGGTCGCAGCGCTGGACGGCATGGTTGGCTGCGCGGGTGCCATAGGCACCGAGCATGCCGAGGTAGTGCTCGCTTGTCGTGACTTTTTCAGCGCCTTTCAGGCTGGCGACATGGGGGATGCCCAATTTGCCCACCAGGCTCAGCCATTGGCTGAACGCGGGACTGTTTACTGCGCCACCGCCGATCAGGAATACCGGTTTTTGAGCCTTGGCCAGTGCAGCCCAGACGTCGCCGAACGAGGTGCGCTGCTCGGTAGCAGGCGTCGTTTCATTGGCCCAAGCGTACAATAATTGGTCCAGCATCGCCTCGTCGATCTCGGCGCGCTGGATGTCCATGGGAATGTCCAGCAGGACAGGCCCAGGACGGCCTTCCCGAGCGATGCGGATCGCTTTGAGAAGGCAGGGGATCAGCTCATCGACATGGGTGATCTGGTGAGCGTACTTGGTGATGCTACTCACCAGGGCAACGCTGTCGAGCTCCTGGAAGCCCTGCTGGCGAATGGGTCGGTCGCCCTTAAGTTCATGCGTGTTGACCTGCCCGGTGAGGAACAGGCACGGATGACTATCCAGCCAGCAGTCGGCAATGCCGGTCATCAGGTTGGTGGCGCCGGGGCCGCTGGTGCCCAGGGCCACCCCCATGATCTTGTGATTTGTCGCACGTGCGACAGCAGATGCAGCAAAGGCCGCGCCTTGCTCATGGTGCATGGATACCAACTTGGTCTTGCCGAGCAAGTTAATACTGTCCACCAGATGAGTGATCATTCCACCAATGAGCTCAAAACCATAGAGGACATTACAGTCCGCCAGAACTTTTGCCACTGCATCTGAAGCTTTCATAGTTAGAAACCGATCCCGAAGAACTCTTCCAGTTTTTCACCGACGTAATCGAAATGTTCTTGGCCCAGAGAGGGCTGAACGCCAAGCCAGAAGGTCTGGTTCATGGTCCGGTCAGTGTTGGTCAGTTCGCCCACGACGCGGTACTCGACGTTATGGAAGTACGGCTGGCGGGTCAGGTTGCCGGCAAACAGCAGGCGGGTACCGATCTTGTTCTGATCCAGGAACTTGAGCAGGTCGACACGCTTGACCCCGGCGCTTTCTTTCAGGGTGACCGGGAAACCGAACCAGGACGGGTCGCTATTAGGGGTAGGTTCGGCGATTTCAAGGAAATCGCTCAGGGACGCCAGACGTTCCTTGAGCAGCTTGAAGTTGCGCTTGCGGGTTTCGATGAACTCGGGAGCGCGATCGAGCTGCGCCAGTCCGCAGGCCGCTTGCATGTCGGTGATCTTCAGGTTGTAGCCTAGGTGGGCATACACGTACTTGTGATCGTAACCTGGTGGCAGGCTGCCGAATTGCTGGCCGAAACGGTTGCCGCAGGTATCATCGCAACCCGGCGCGCAATAGCAGTCTCGCCCCCAGTCACGGAACGATTCGGCAATCAGTTTGAGCTGAGCGTTATTGGTGAATACCGCTCCACCTTCGCCCATGGTGATGTGGTGGGCCGGGTAGAAACTCAGAGTGGCGATGTCGCCAAAGGTCCCAACCAGCTTGCCGTCATAGGTCGCACCGAGTGCATCGCAGCAATCTTCGATCAGCCACAGATTGTACTTTTCGCACAGGGCTTTGACTTTGCCCAGGTTGAAGGGGTTACCCAGGGTATGGGCGAGCATGATCGCCTTGGTCTTCGGGGTGATGGCCGCTTCGATCAGCTCAGGGTCAATGTTGTGGGTCGCCATGTCGACGTCAACGAAGACCGGAATCGCGCCGAACTGGACGATGGGGTTGACCGTGGTGGGGAATCCAGCAGCCACGCCAATGACTTCGTCACCTTTCTTGATGGCACGGTCACCCAGCTTGGGGGAGGTCAATGTGCTGAACGCAACCAGGTTGGCCGAGGAGCCCGAGTTGACAGTAATGAGGTAATTTACACCGAGAAATTCGGCCAGTTTTTTTTCGAATTCGGCATTGAAGCGACCGGTAGTCAGCCAGCCATCAAGGGATGCTTCGACCATCAGTTGTAGTTCGCGCGCGCCAATCACCTTCCCGGAAGGAGGGATGACGGTTTCACCTCCAACAAAAGGTTTGGCAGCCAAGGCAATCTCGGCGTAACGCTCAACGAGCTGGCTGATTTCCTGACGGAGCATATCGGGGGTCATAATAGTTCCTGCTTAAAGCTTTATAGTTGGTTAGGCGCCAGAGGCCATGGCTGCCATATAACTGTTGATTTCGTTGACGCAATGGTCGTGCATATCCTCGCCTCGCAACCAGGCGCGATGCCAGGTGACAATGCGGGTTAGGGTGGCATCCAAGCTCCAGGTAGGTTCCCACTTCAAGTGGGTTCGGGCTTTGGATATATCCAGCTTCAAGTAGCGCGCCTCATGGGGCTGGGGGTCACTGTCAAGTTGCCAGCTCGCACCGGCACCCCATGCTCCCACCATGTGATCGAGTATCCATTCGACAGGACGTGCATCTTCATCCCGGGGGCCGAAGTTCCAGCCTTGCGCGAATGCCTGGCCATGCTCCCACAGGTGTTGAGCAAGGACAAGGTAACCACTCAGCGGTTCCAGCGCATGTTGCCACGGGCGCGTCGCTTTCGGGTTGCGAACGATCACTGGCTGGCCTTTTTCGACAGCGTGCAGTATATCGGGAATGAGGCGGTCTTCTGCCCAGTCACCGCCACCGATCACGTTGCCGGCACGTGCCGAGGCCAGGGCTGGCGCGCCATCAGCGTTAAAGAATGAATTGCGGTAGGCGGAGGTGACCAGCTCTACACAGCCTTTGCTGTTGCTGTAAGGGTCATGGCCGCCCATGGGTTCGCTTTCACGATAGCCCCACTCCCATTCCTTGTTATCGTAGCACTTGTCAGTCGTGACATTGACTATTGCGCGAAGGCTTGGGCATTTGCGTGCTGCCTCTAGCACATGAATAGTGCCCATGACATTGGTGGCATAAGTCTCGACCGGCTCTCGGTAGGACAACCTGACCAAGGGTTGGGCGGCCATGTGGATCAGAATATCTGGATCAAAAGCTGTCATGCTTTCAGTAATGGCTTGCAGGTCGCGAATATCGCCAATCTGCGATGCCATCATGCCTTGTTCAACGCGCGCCTGTTCAAAGAGCGACGGAGTTGTAGGCGGTGCCAGCGCGAAACCTTTGACGTGCGCCCCCATATCTTGTAGCCACAGGGATAGCCAGCTGCCCTTGAATCCGGTATGACCTGTGAGGAATACCTTCTTTCCTTCCCAGAAGGCAGCTGTGACGGTAGCTTTCATATTATTCCCAGGATTTCCAAGGTGCCTTGCCATTTTGCCAAAGGTTTTCCAGCAGATTTTTATCGTGCAGGGTATCCATTGGCTGCCAGAAGCCCTCGTGCTCGTGTGCCATCAACTGGCCGTCCGCTGCCAGCCCCATCAACGGCTCTTGCTCCCAGACAGTGCTGTCGTCGATCAAGTACTCGAGGACTTGGGGGGACAATACAAAAAAGCCGCCATTGATCATGGCGCCGTCGCCTTTGGGCTTTTCCTTGAAATTGAGAACTTGGTGTTGCTTGATGTCGAGCGCGCCAAAGCGACCTGGGGGGTAGGTGGCGGTGAGAGTCGCTGCCTTGCCATGCTTTTTGTGGAAGGCAATAGTGGCGCTGATGTCCATATCTCCGACGCCATCGCCGTAGGTGAAGCAGAACGCTTCTTCATTTCGAACGTAATCTGCCACACGGCGCAAGCGCCCGCCAGTCATCGAAGTATCACCGGTGTCAACCAATGTGACATTCCAGTCCTCGGCGCGTTTGTCGTGTACTTTCATGGTGTTTTCACGCATGTTGAAAGTCACATCCGACGAGTGCAGGAAGTAATTGGCGAAGTATTCTTTGATCAGATAACCTTTGTATCCACAACAGATAATGAAATCATTGATGCCGTGCGCGGAATACATCTTCATGATGTGCCAGAGGATTGGTTTTCCACCAATTTCGACCATGGGCTTTGGACGTACACTGGTTTCTTCGCTCAGGCGTGTACCCAAACCGCCTGCCAAAATGACCGCTTTCATGAATGCTCCTTATCAGTTTGAGCTTACAAATGCATCTGAGTAAAAGTGTTTGGCGAGCAGTCCCGAAGTTGTCAGTGCATCCCGTGCGGAATGGATCATGTCTTCCGAGCCGCAGGCATAGACGACCGATTGTTTGAGATCGATGGCATCCTCGATTAGCGCCGATTGTACATAGCCTGTCCGCCCTGTCCACTGAGCATCCGCTCGCGACAGTACCGGTATGAAGGTGGCGTCCAGTCCCTCAAGTTGTGGGTCCCAATAGATGTCGCTACTCGTGCGGCCTCCCCAATAGATGAAGATCTTCTTTCCGGCTGTCATCGAGGGGGTATCAAGCATTTGCTCAAGCATGGCCTTGATGGGAGCAATGCCAGTTCCGGTGGCCAGGAAAACGATGTTCCTAACGTCCTTTTCACGCAGGCTGAAGGTGCCTAGTGGGCCTTCCAGTCGTAAGAGGTCGTTGGTCTTTGCGCGGGCGAACCAGTACTCCGACATCATGCCTTGCTCGACCTCTCGGATCTGTAATTCCAGTTTTCCGTCAGCGCGCTGGGCGTTGGCAATGGAGTAGCTGCGGCGCAGGCCAGCTTCACCGATGATGTCGAGATACTGTCCTGGCAAATAAGTGAATTTACTGTTGGGCGGTAGTCTAAGGGTGACTTCGACAACATTGTCGGCGAGCTTGCTGATCGTGTCGATTCTGCAGGGGAGTGTCTTCACCGCAATGTTTCCGAGGGCTCCAAGATCTTCGGTATCGATCTCCACATCGGTGAGGGCGTGGCGGCAGCACGTCAAGATCAATCCTGCTGAGCTCTCATCGGGTGTCAGAGACGTCTCGTCCTTGAATGCTTCAGTTTCACCGGAGAGAACTTTGGTTTTGCAAACGCCGCAGCGCCCGGTCCTGCAACTGTATTCGAGAGTGATGCCTTGAGTCCTGGCACTGTCGAGCATTGATGTGCCTGCCTCGGAGCTGAATGCTTTCCCATTATGAAGTTTTACTGAAGCCATATTGGATACCGGGTTGGAAAATTCTGTGCGAGCGGCCATGCTGCCGTCAGCTTGCTCAAGAATCGAAGATTCGATAGCTATGAACAAATGAAAATCTTAAGTTGACGGGCGTTAAGTGTAGGTGAAAAGGCAACGCGTGAACTGGCAGCGGGGGCACGGAAAAATGGACGTGCTTTAGAAAGCGCTTCTCGTAATAGTTGTGAGCACTGCGGTTCTGTCAGCAGGGCTGGTGTTGGCAAGCCCTTGTAGCAGGGAACTTCAATACTGCGCCTCCAGCGGTCACCAAATTACTCTTATGAAAACCATTATTATGCTGAAAGCTCATATCGATGTCGGCTTATGAAGTAACACCGCCAGAGGGGTTGGCTTCATGCCTTCAAGTGGCCGGATGATATCCTAGGTGCAGGGTGTGTGCATCAATTGTTGCAGGGGCACGTGTGTTGGTTACGCGAACGGCCTGCCAGGCCGCCTTGGAGGAGAAGGCCCACCCAATCACTACTATCAACTATCGAGAGTTGTAGGGGTATACGCTACCGGGGCGAACCCTATTCAGACCACGAGTCTACGTTGCGTGGTCGTGAGTTTTTAATCCGTAAGTCACTGACTCTGTGGTCAAGATCAAGCTGGGCCTGATGGGAAAAGATGGCGCTGGATAACCTCGACGCCAAGCGTGATTGTGGTTTTGCTGGAGAGTCCGTTTAAGGTATATGGTGCATGCTGCAAGCCGCTGAGTTGGACACTTTTGTCATGGCGACTACCCGTATTACTGAAGCCTTCCGCGATATCGCATCCATGCTATTCAAGGCAGTGGGCATTACCATTGCTTGGGCAGGTGAAACGGAAGTGGAGCTGGGTATATGAGGTCCGCCGACATGTACTGAGTAATGCAGTAGAGGTGCGCCTGTAATGTGCGGAATAGCCGCCGCGAGGTGCTCGTAGCGGCTAAGAGACAAGAGTAAGTGAATATATTGGGCGTTTTTGATCGATTCGCCCCTTTCAAATCGACGGAGGCCGAAGTCAGCCAGAAATACATGACAACATACTGTCCCTAGGTGAAGGTGTGTTGATGCACGTAAATTGGGAATCGGGTGTGCTTCGCTGCGATTTGAGTGGTTGGAATAAGCTCTGCTTTTTGAGCGATGCGGTGTTGATCTTCGCTTGTTAGTGTCAAAACGACTTGGCTATTGAAAATCGCTAAGCCTGACCTTTGCTGAACCAAAAGCCTCGCCACTTTGTGCCGAGGTTTATTATTGATTTCATGATTTTTATACAGCTATAAGGAAACCGGTTTTTTCGGATGGGTAGGCTAGGGTCGCTCGAGGTGACAGGAGGCAAGGGGTTCTTTCCCTTTTAAAGTTTCTTCAGCGCGGGCAATTTGGGTATCATCACGAACCAGAATGGTCGCTGAAGGCTGTGGCCGTGCATCTTATTTTTGTGAGCAAACCAACCAAAGCTCAAAATGGAGTTTAGAGGATTCGCATGAAAGCAATCGTAACTGGCATCACTGGTCAAGACGGCGCCTACCTGGCGGAACTGTTGCTGGAGAAGGGGTACACCGTATACGGTACCTACCGTCGTACCAGTTCTGTCAATTTCTGGCGTATCGAGGAGTTGGGCATCCAGTCCAACCCTAACCTGCATTTGGTCGAATACGATCTGACCGACCTGTCGGCCAGCATCCGTCTGCTGCAAACCACCGAAGCCACCGAGGTCTACAACCTTGCTGCGCAGAGCTTCGTGGGTGTTTCGTTTGAACAGCCTCTGACCACCGCAGAAATCACCGGGCTCGGCGCGGTAAACCTGCTTGAAGCGATTCGAATCGTTAACCCGAAGGTTCGTTTCTATCAGGCATCTACTTCCGAGATGTTCGGCAAGGTTCAAGCGATTCCGCAGATCGAAAGCACACCTTTCTATCCGCGCAGCCCTTATGGTGTGGCCAAGCTCTACGCTCACTGGATGACCATCAACTATCGTGAGTCGTACGGGATTTTCGCTACCAGCGGGATCTTGTTCAACCATGAGTCTCCACTGCGTGGCCGTGAGTTTGTGACCCGCAAAATCACCGACTCCGTCGCCAAGATCAAGCTGGGTCTGCTGGACAAGATGGAACTGGGCAACCTCGACGCCAAGCGCGATTGGGGTTTTGCCAAGGAATACGTTGAAGGCATGTGGCGCATGCTGCAGGCCGATGAGCCGGATACTTTCGTGTTGGCGACCAATCGTACCGAAACTGTTCGCGATTTCGTTTCCATGGCGTTCAAGGCGGTGGGGATCACCATTTCCTGGGCGGGCACGGCAGAAGACGAGCAGGGCACTGATGCAGCAACCGGTAAGGTGCTGGTCACGATCAATCCGAAATTCTACCGCCCAACGGAAGTTGAGTTGCTGATCGGTAACCCTGCCAAGGCCAAGGAAGTTCTTGGTTGGGAGCCAAAAACTTCCCTGGAAGAGCTGTGCCGCATGATGGTCGAAGCTGACCTGCGTCGTAATGAACAAGGATTCTCGTTCTGATGACCATTGCTGGCAAACGCGCGCTGATTACGGGTATTCAAGGCTTCACCGGTCGTTACATGGCTGATGAACTTCGGGCACAGGGCTACGAGGTTGTCGGGTTGGGCAGTCAGCCTTCCGATGAGCCTAATTATCATCAGGTCGACTTGGCTGATGGCCCGGGCTTACGCGCCTTGCTGGCAAAGATTCAGCCCGACGTTGTGGTGCATCTCGCCGCATTGGCGTTTGTCGGCCATGGTGCCGCGGATGCGTTCTATCAGGTGAACCTGATTGGCACGCGCAATTTGCTGGAAGCCGTCGCAGCCAGCGGCAAATCGCTGGATTGCGTATTGATCGCCAGCAGTGCCAATGTCTATGGCAATGCTTCAGGTGGGCTGCTGGCGGAGACTACTTCACCAGCACCAGCCAACGATTATGCGGTCAGTAAGTTGGCCATGGAGTACATGGTCAACCTTTGGCATGACCGTCTGCCGATTGTCATCACTCGTCCTTTCAACTACACAGGTGTTGGCCAGGCTGAGAACTTCCTGTTACCAAAAATTGTTTCTCATTTCCGTCGCAAGGCGCAGAGGATCGAGCTGGGTAACCTCGATGTCTGGCGCGACTTCAGTGATGTTCGTGCGTTGGTTGCTGCCTATCGAGGATTGATCGAGGCGAAGCCGCTAGGTCAGACGATCAATGTCAGTTCGGGGGACACCCATTCCCTGCGTGAAGTGATCGAAATGTGCAAAGGATTTACCGGGCACGATATCGAGGTTGAGGTGAACCCTGCCTTTGTACGGGCCAATGAGGTAAAAACCCTTTGCGGAGACAACAGCAAATTGCGGGCGCTGGTACCTGGTTGGGCAACTCCATCCTTGGGTGAAACCCTGAGCTGGATGCTGACGGCCGATTAAATGAAGTTAATTCTCTCTGTTGAGCCGGTTCGCTTCCCGCTAACCGGCATTGGTCGCTACACCTATGAATTGGCGCTGCGACTGCAGCAGAATCCGGAAATCGCCGACCTGCTGTTTTTTGCTGGTCGACGATTTTTACCTGCGTTGCCGACGGCTGCCGAAGCGTCGGGTAGCGGTTACGGCCTGAAACGGGCTGTGCAAAAAAACTTCCTGGCTGTCGAGGCCTATCGGCTTCTTATGCCATTGCTAAGGAAGCATGCTTTAAAGGGGCATGGTGATTTTCTTTACCACAGCCCTAATTACTATCTGCCGCCTTTTGCCGGCCGCAGCGTTGCCACCTTCCACGATTTGTCGCCCTTTACCTGGTCTCACTGCCATGCGCCGCAGCTTGTGCGTTATCTGCAGAAAGAGCTTAAAACCACTCTGGTAAGAGCGGATGCGCTGATCACTGATTCTGAATACACGCGTAAAGAATTAGCTGATTACTTTTCCTGGCCTATCGAGCGTATCCATACGGTGCCGCTGGCCAGTTCCGCCGAGTTTTATCCTCGGAGGGTAGAAGAGCTCAAAAGCACGCTTTTGCGCCACGGACTGGAAGTGGGTGGTTACAGTCTGTTTGTAGGGACAATAGAGCCTCGCAAGAACATCGAGACGTTGCTTGATGCCTACTCCCGGCTTCCGCTCGAAGTTCGCAAGCGCTGGCCGTTGGTGTTGACCGGTTATCATGGATGGCGAAACGAGACCATTCATCAGCGTCTGGAAAGTGCTAAACGTGAAGGCTGGGCTTATTACCTGGGTTTTGTACCCAGTGAAGATCTTCCGTTGTTGTTTGCGGGTGCCCGCCTTTTTACCTTTCCATCGCTTTATGAAGGGTTTGGATTGCCGGTACTTGAAGCGATGAGCTCTGGTGTACCGGTGGTCTGCTCAAACAGTTCTTCGTTACCGGAGGTCGCCGGGGAAGCCGCCTTGATGTGCGATGCCAAGGATACGGAAACGCTGACCTCGCTTATTCAGCGAGGCCTGGAAGATGATATGTGGCGTGCCAGTGCCATCGAGCAAGGCTTGCTGCATGCAGCCAGGTTTTCGTGGGAACGTTGTGCGATGGAAACTCTTGAGGTTTACCAGAAGGTGGTCAGGGGATAATGATCAAGGTTCTGCACTTCTTCAAGACGTACTACCCGGAGACCATGGGTGGTATTGAACAAGTTATCTTTCAGATTGCCGAGGGCGGGATTCGCCACGGATTCGAATCTGAAGTGCTGTATCTCAGCGAACGAGGTGCGGCACGTAATGAGAAGGTTGGGCACCATCTGACTCACCGCTCAAAACTCGATCTGCATGTGGCGTCCACCGGTTTCTCGCTATCGGCGTTCAAAGATTTTGCCGAGTTGGCAAAAAAGGCAGACATAGTTCACTACCACTTCCCGTGGCCTTACATGGATCTGGTGCATTTTCTCAGTCGTATCCAAAAGCCAGCCGTCGTCAGTTATCACTCGGATATCGTCAAGCAAAAAACGCTTCTCAAGCTTTATCAGCCGTTGATGAATCGCTTCTTGTCCAGTGTTGACTGTGTCGTCGCTTCTTCACCGAACTATGCTCAAAGCAGTCCCGTGTTAACGCGTTTCAAAGACAAAGTCCGAGTTGTGCCGTACGGCTTGGACCGCGAAACTTACCCGACGCCTTCTGCGGAGAAGCTTGCCTTGTGGCGATCGCGTCTGGGTGAACGTTTTTTTCTGTTTGTCGGCGCATTGCGTTACTACAAGGGGTTGGATTACCTGCTTGAGGCCGCCAAAACGACTCGACTCCCCGTTGTCATTCTCGGGGGCGGGCATCTGGAAGCGGAGCTCAAAGCTCAGGCCGATCAATTGGGAGTGACCAATGTGCATTTCCTTGGCGGATTACCCGACGAGGACAAGGCCGCTCTTTTGACGCTGTGCTACGCGTTTGTTTTTCCTTCACACCTGCGATCCGAGTCTTTCGGCATTTCCTTGCTTGAAGGGGCGATGTACGGCAAACCGATGATTTCTTGTGAAATAGGCTCTGGCACCACTTACATCAACATCGCAGGGGAGACCGGCCTGGTTGTTCCTCCCCGTGATTCCGTCGCGCTGGCAGCGGCAATGACGCAACTCTGGAATCAACCGGAGGTTGCGGCATCGATGGGAGAAGCAGCCGGACGGCGTTTTGAAGCGGTGTTCTCCTCCGATTCGATGGCTAAGTCCTATGCCGAGATTTATCGCTCTCTGCTTTGACAGGTTGCGGCACAGTGCCCAGGCATTGATGTACTTTTGTATTCCAAGGGCCACTCATGAGAGCTAAGGCATTTCTGGTTACTGGCGGCAGCGGCTTTTTGGGGCGGGCGCTCATCAATCGATTGGTGATGTTTCCCGGGTGTTCTGTTGTTGCACCACTGCGGACTCTGTCGGTGCCGTTCGCCGCGAGTGTGCGATCAGTGCCAATGGGCAACCTCGATGGCACAAATGATTGGTCGGCAGCCCTGACTGGCGTCGATGTGGTTATCCATGCGGCTGCCCGTGTTCATGTCATGAAAGAAGTGGCTCTCGACCCGTTGACGGCGTTTCGTGAAGTCAATGTCGAGGCGACATTGAACCTCGCCCGTCAGGCTGCGGCGTGCGGCGTGCGGCGTTTCATTTTTATCAGTTCAATCAAGGTAAATGGGGAAAAAACCAAGCCTGGCACAGTATTCCGTGCTGATGATGTGCCCGAGCCCATTGACCCTTACGGGATTACCAAGCTAGAGGCCGAACAAGGATTGCAGGCGCTCGCTGCTGCCACAGGCTTGGAGTTGGTCATCATCCGGCCGGTACTGGTCTATGGCCCTGGTGTCAAAGCGAACTTCCTCAGCATGATGCACTGGCTGAATCGTGGCGTTCCGCTGCCTTTTGGCGCGATTCACAACCAGCGTAGCCTCATTGGCATAGACAATCTGGTGGACTTGATCGTGACCTGCTCCGATCATCCGGCGGCTGCCAATCAAGTGTTCCTGGCCAGCGATGGTGAAGATGTTTCGACCACTCAATTGTTGCGAAAGCTTGCGGCATCCTTGGGGAAAGGTGCGAGATTGTTGCCTGTGCCAGCCGGACTCATGATGGGTGCAGCATCGTTAATAGGCCAGCAAGCACTGGCCGACCGTATTCTCGGGTCCTTGCAGGTCGACATCAGCAAGAACCAACAAGTACTGGGCTGGAAACCTCCGGTCACTCTCGATCAAGCGTTGGCCCTGACGGCGCAACATTTTCTGGACTCCCGTAAATCATGAGTTATGGCTGGTTTATCCCTGTCATTGTCGCCGTGTCTTTTTTACTGACCTGGGCTCTGCGTCGTTATGCGCTTTCGCGGAGCCTGATGGACATACCCAACGCCCGTAGCTCTCACTCGATCCCTACACCTAGAGGGGGCGGAGTGGCAATTGTCCTCGCCTTTACGTTGGCGCTGTTCATGCTCCTGTTTGCAGGACTGATTACTTTTTCGGTGTTTCTGGCTATTGCCGGGGCCGGCGCACTGATCGCCATTATCGGATTTATGGATGACCACGGACACATTCCCGCCCGTTGGCGTTTGCTAGGTCATTTCGCCGCTTCGGCAGGGTTGCTGTTCTGGATGGGTGGCTTACCCGTTATCGAGTTCTTTGGGCATACATTTGACCTTGGGTGGTTTGGTCATGTGTTGGCGGCGTTTTACCTAGTGTGGTTGCTTAACTTGTATAACTTCATGGATGGAATTGACGGTATAGCCAGCGTCGAGGCGATCTGCGTGTGCCTTGGGGCTTGTCTTCTTTACTGGGTATCGGGAGAGCTCGCGCTGATTTGGGCTCCTTTGTTACTGGCGGCTGCCGTGGCGGGGTTCCTTTGCTGGAATTTCCCGCCTGCGAAAATTTTCATGGGTGATGCCGGAAGCGGTTTTCTCGGGATCGTGCTGGGTGGACTTTCACTTCAAGCCGCTTGGATCTCCGCCGATTTTTTGTGGGGGTGGTTGATCCTGCTTGGCGTGTTTATTGTCGATGCTACGTTCACTTTGTTCCGGCGTTTGCTCAGGGGGGACAAAGTCTACGAAGCGCACCGTAGTCACGCCTATCAATATGCCTCTCGTCTGTTTGGCAGTCATTTGAAGATTACTTTTGTGGTTTCGTTGATCAATTTGCTTTGGCTGTTGCCTATCGCATTAGGCGTCGTGCAATTCGGCTTGAATCCAGGCTGGGGGCTGATCCTGGCCTATGCTCCTTTGACTGCGTTGGCAATCAAGTACCGCGCAGGTGAATTGGAAGGTCCACCGGTGAAAAACTGAGACACGACTCTGTCATTCGGTTTTAAATTGGACGAGATGTGTTTATAAAGCCCCACCAAGGTCATTCGGCAGTTGAGGGAGAAAACTGAGGTGTTTGAAGAGTTTATGGAGAAGGTCAGAGCACGCTTGTTAGCGCTTCCCCGGCGTCGTAAACGCTTGATTCAAGTTACGACAGACATCGTCCTGGTCTGGGGAGCCCTGTGGCTCGCGTTCATCGTGCGTTTGGGCATCGACGATATGTACAACCCGTTCCGTGTGCATTTCTGGCTCTTTGTCAGCGCTCCGGTGGTGGCCATTCCTCTGTTCATTCGCTTCGGCATGTACCGCGCGGTCATGCGCTATTTCGGTAACGATGCGCTTATTGCGATCATCAAAGCTGTCAGTCTGTCATCACTGATTCTGGTGGTGGTGGTTTATTGGTACAGCAACCATCAAGCCGTGGTCCCACGTTCAATCATCTTCAACTACTGGTGGCTGAGCCTCGTCATCATCGGCGGTCTGCGCCTGTGCATGCGCCAATATTTCATGGGTGACTGGTTCACAGGCGCTCAGCACGTTCTCTTTACCAGTCGCGATGACGGTCTGACCAAGGTTGCGATTTACGGGGCAGGTGTGGCTGGTAATCAGCTGGCCGCTGCGCTTCGCATGGGGCGGGTCATGCGCCCAGTGGCATTTATCGATGATGATTCGATCATCGCGGATCGGATAATTGCTGGGTTGCAGGTTTATAAGCCCAAGCATATTCAACAGATGATCAAAGAAACCGGGGCGCAGGAAATCCTTCTGGCGCTGCCGTCATCGACCCGCGCCCGTCGTCGGGAAATCCTGGCTGTTCTAGAGCGTTTCCCGCTGCATATTCGCAGCGTTCCGAACTTCACTGACCTGGCCAGCGGTCGGGTGAAGGTCGAGGACATCCAGGAAGTGGATATCGCCGATTTGCTCGGACGCGATTCGGTACCGGCGCAGCCGGATCTGCTGGAACGTTGCATCAAAGGCAAGGTGGTCATGGTCACCGGTGCCGGTGGTTCGATCGGTGCTGAGCTTTGCCGGCAGATTTTTGCCTTGGGTCCCACCACGCTGTTGCTGTTCGACCACAGTGAATTCAATCTCTACAGCATTCTGACGGAGTTGGAGCAACGCAGTTCTCGGGAGGCAGTTCCCGTGCAGCTACTGCCGATTCTTGGTTCCGTCCGCCACCCGCACAAGCTGTTGGATGTCATGAAGACCTGGGGCGTGGACACTGTCTATCACGCCGCGGCGTATAAACACGTGCCCATGGTCGAGCACAACATTGCAGAAGGCGTGCTGAACAACGTCATTGGCACGCTCAACACTGCCCAGGCAGCATTGCAATCGGGTGTTACCAACTTCGTACTCATCTCCACCGACAAGGCGGTTCGTCCCACGAATGTGATGGGCAGTACCAAGCGCTTGGCCGAATTGACCCTTCAGGCCTTGAGTCGCGAGATCGCGCCGGTGCTGTTCGGCGACAAGGCCAATGTGTCCCGGGTCAACAAGACCCGATTCACGATGGTTCGTTTCGGCAATGTGCTGGGGTCGTCCGGTTCGGTGATTCCGCTGTTCCATAGCCAGATCAAGGCCGGTGGGCCGTTGACGGTGACTCACCCCAAAATCACCCGCTACTTCATGACCATCCCCGAAGCCGCACAGTTGGTGATCCAGGCCGGTTCCATGGGGCAGGGCGGTGACGTGTTCGTGCTCGACATGGGTGAGCCGGTAAAGATCGTCGAGTTGGCGGAGAAGATGATTCACCTGTCAGGCTTGAGCGTTCGCTCCGAAAAGAATGTGCAGGGCGATATTGCTATCGAATTCACTGGCCTGCGTCCTGGCGAGAAGCTTTATGAGGAGTTGCTCATCGGTGACAACGTGTCGGCAACGCAGCACCCAATGATCATGAGCGCCAGCGAAGATCATTTGCCTTGGGATGTTCTCAAGGGGCGTTTGACCGAATTGCTGGCGGCTGTAGAGGAGGACGATTACTCTCGTGTCCGCCAACTCCTTCGCGACACCGTTAGCGGCTATACCCCCGATGGCGAGATCGTTGACTGGATCTACCAGCAACGCCGTCTCGAACCCTGATTGTTTCACATCCTGTAACGGACACATTTTTGACAGGCTCCAGACATCGCCTAAGTTTGGAAGGCAGCTTTGGAAAAGCTGCTTTCTCAATCGATGTCATGGAGCGTCATTTATGCGTACTGGCTATTTCAATTCTCTGCTTTTTGCCCTGCTGACCAGCGTCTCAATTGCTGCGGCCGCCGCGCCTTCGGTGAAACCAGAAGTGAACACTCCGCCGGTGGGGTTGGAGGTTTCTGCGAAGGAGCAGTCCGGCAAGATCGATCTCAATACGGCCGATGCAGTGGTCCTCCAGCGGGAGTTGTCCGGTGTCGGGGAAGCGAAGGCCAAGGCGATTGTTGCTTATCGTGAGGGTAATGGGCCGTTTGCCTCTGTCGATGAACTGCTCGAAGTGAAGGGGATAGGGAAAGCGATTCTGGATAAAAATCGCGAGAAGCTTGAGGTGCACTAAGCTTGTAATTCAGCGCCAAGGGGCCGGTCATTGACCGGCCTTTTTCGCATCTGGCGAGTGGAGTCTCCTTGCACAATCCCAGGCATGTACAGGTGTGAACAACACGCACCTTTCGTCGGCGTCACTAAAATTACGACTATCATATTAATGTCGGATTATGCCTATAATAAAACCGCCATCGACACTGCGCCGGGTTTTTTAGACGCAGGTCATTCATGAGTCAATTCCAGGAGTACCGTCATGAACGCTGTCCAATCCCAGGGTACCGCCCTCGTCACTGGCGCTTCATCGGGCATCGGGGCGATTTACGCCGAGCGTTTGGCTGCCCGCGGCTTTGATTTGTTGTTGGTCGCTCGCGATCAGGATCGCCTGGAAGCCGCTGCCGGCAAGTTGCGCGTCGAACATGGGGTTCAGGTGGAAGTGCTCAGGGCCGATCTGACGCAAAGCGAGGATGTTCTGAAGCTGGAGCAGCGGTTACGCAGTGATTCGAGTATCAGCCTGTTGCTCAACAACGCGGGCGTCGCGGCGGACGGGTTACTGGCCAATGCCGATATGGATCAGATGGAACGCTTGATTCAGTTGAACGTCACAACTGTCACGCGGCTTGCCTCTGCAGCCGCAGCGAGTTTTGCCAAGGCGGGGCGAGGGACGATTATCAATATCGCTTCAGTCGTGGCGCTCTTTCCCGAGCGCTTCAACGCCATTTACAGCGCGAGCAAGGCGTACGTCCTGAGCCTGACTCAATCGTTGAACGCGGAGCTGGATGGCACGGGTGTCAGGGTTCAAGCGGTTTTGCCAGGTGTCACGCGCACGGAGATCTGGGAACGCTCTGGTATCGATGCTTCACAGATTCCAGCGGAGATGGTCATGGACGCGGGGGAGATGGTCGATGCGGCGTTGTCGGGCCTGGATCAGGGGGAGTTGGTCACGATTCCTTCGTTACCGGATGCGGCCGATTGGGACGCTTTTGTGGCCGCGCGCCATGTTTTGGCGCCGAACCTTTCCAAAAGCAAAGCGGCCCCACGTTACAAGTGAGGCGCCATTCAATGGGTTTGAGGTGTGAGCGGTATGAGTGATCGTCGAGTGGTTGTAACGGGGATGGGTCTGGTCTCTCCCTTGGGCAGTGGCGTTGAAGCCGTCTGGGCGCGTCTGTTGGCGGGACGTTCAGGTCTGCGAAACTTGCCTGACGACGTGGTTGCCGATTTGCCGGCCAAGGTCGGCGGCGTGGTGCCGACGCTGGCAGAGGATGTCGAGGCGGGTTTCGACCCGGACCTCGCGACGTCGCCCAAAGAGCAGAAAAAAATGGATCGATTCATTCTGTTCGCCATGGAAGCGGCGCGTCAGGCGCTGGAACAGGCGGGCTGGAAGGCGCTGGACGCCGAGGGTCAGGAGCGCACCGCGACCATTATCGGTTCCGGTGTCGGTGGTTTCGGCGCGATTGCGGACGCCGTACGCACAACGGACAGCCGTGGGCCGCGACGTTTGTCACCTTTTACGATTCCTTCATTTCTGGTCAATCTGGCCGCTGGCCATGTCTCGATCGAGCACGGTTTCAAAGGCCCCTTGGGTGCGCCGGTCACGGCGTGCGCGGCCGGGGTACAGGCGATTGGCGATGCTGCCCGCTTGATTCGTGCCGGTGAGGCAGACATCGCTGTGTGTGGCGGTGCGGAAGCAGCGATTGATCGGGTCAGCCTGGCCGGGTTCGCGGCGGCTCGTGCCCTGTCGAGCGGCTACAACGAAACCCCGGAGCGTGCCTCTCGACCCTTCGACAGCGCACGAGATGGCTTTGTGATGGGCGAGGGTGCCGGCTTGTTGGTGATTGAATCTCTGGATCACGCGCTGGCCCGCGGTGCGCTGCCGCTCGCAGAATTGGTCGGGTACGGCACCAGTGCCGACGCCTATCATCTGACGGCCGGACCTGAAGACGGCAGCGGTGCTCGCCGGGCGATGTCGCTGGCGTTGGCTCAGGCCGGAGTCACGCCGGCGCAGGTGCAGCATCTCAATGCCCATGCAACGTCGACACCGGTGGGGGATCTCGGCGAGTTGGCGGCCATCAAGTCGTTGTTTGGTTCAGACAACAAGATTGCGGTCACGTCGACCAAATCGGCGACTGGTCATTTGCTCGGCGCAGCAGGCGGGATTGAGGCGATCTTCACGCTGTTGGCCATTCGCGATCAGATCGTTCCGGCCACGCTCAATCTCGATAACCCCGACCCTGCGGCTGAAGGTGTTGACATTGTTCATGGCAAACCGCGGCCGATGGCCATCGAGTACGCCCTGTCCAATGGCTTCGGATTCGGCGGGGTGAACGCCAGCGTTTTATTCAAGCGTTGGCAGGGTTAATCCTGTGGTTGTTTGAGATGGTCGCGGGCGACGTCGAGGATTCGTTGGGCAAACTCGACGTCGGCAACGCTGCGCGATAGCAGTAAAGCGCCGACCAGTGTCGACATGATGACGACGCTGCGATCGGCGGCATTGTCTCCTTTGAGGGTGCTTTCGATCTGCTCAAGGCGGGCCTTGAGCACCACATCGCTGGTCGGGCTGGGTTGACCGCGCAACCCCAGCTCCGAAGAAATGGTCAGCAGCGGGCAGCCTTCATGGGGTGAAGTCTGGTGCCATTCGGAGAGGTACGTGTCGATAAAGGTTTCGAGGGGATGTTCCTTGGAGAAAATTTGCGCGCACAAGCCGTCGACTTGTTCGCCGGCTTCTTGCAGGGCCTTTTCTACCAGTTCGTCCTTGGACTTGAAGTGCGAGTAAAAACCACCGTGGGTCAAGCCCAGTGCTTTCATCAAAGGTTGCAGGCCGGTTGCACCGATACCGTCGCGTCGAAATCGCGCGGAAGCTTCCTTGATAATGCGTTTGTGGGTCTGGGCTTTATGGTCCTGCGAGTAACGCATTTGATATCTCCACATCAATGCGCAACATATTAACCAATGAAAATTGGATGGTGACTGTACTTCTACTTCTAAAAAGCATGCAGATGCTTCGATCTTGATCCAAACCGGTCATGAGAGTGACACGAACGGTGATTTCGACCGGATGATAAAAGGCTCGATCCGCCCGAAAACCGGCTGATAAAAGGTAGCAGGGGCCGAGGATTGGATATGGCCATGCACACGTGTGAAAAAACAAACCCCGCCAATGTTGACGGGGTTTTTTTCGTTCAGCGGTCCTGCGCTTCCTTGGCGTCCATTTCCGCATTGCGTTCGGCGACGCGTTTACGTTGCTCTTCGGTCAGTTCGACTTTGTTGGCCGTGTCGCGCAGCAGCAACAAGCCACCCACGATCGAGCCAATGGCAACGACCAGAATTAACCAGGCATACCAGGGCATAGGACTCTCCTTGAAGGCAGGTGGGCGAGGGTTCGCCCACCGATCGTGCATATCGTTTTGAGTGATGGGGTTTCACCGCAGTTCCATCGCTATCACCCCATTCTATGCCGGTTGTTCAAGGTTCACTCGAACGCTTTAGGCGTCGGGGGTCAGGAAAAAACCTCTGCCTCTTTGAAGTACGCCGCTGCCAGGTCTTTTGCCGACAGTTGCGGTGCTTCGCTCAGTTGCCAGTCGATGGCCAGGTCCGGGTCATCCCAACGGATGCTGCGTTCGGCGGATGGGGTGTAGTAGTCGGTGGTCTTGTAGAGGAATTCGGCAAAATCACTCAGCACTACGAAACCGTGGGCGAAACCTTCCGGCACCCATAGCTGACGATGGTTCTCGGCAGACAGGCGCACAGCGACCCATTTGCCGAAATGCGGCGAGCTGCGACGGATATCAACGGCAACGTCGAGAACTTCACCGACGGTGACACGAACCAATTTGCCTTGAGTGTTTTCCAGCTGGTAGTGCAGGCCGCGCAATACGCCTTTTTGCGAGCGAGAATGATTGTCCTGGACGAATTGTGGGGTCAGGCCAGTCGCCTCTTCAAAAGCCTTGGCATTGAAACTTTCATAAAAGAAGCCTCGCTCATCACCAAATACCTTCGGTTCGATGATCAGAACACCGGGCAGATCGGTGGTGATTACATTCATGGGTGATTCTCCAGCAAATGGCATCAATGACCGACATTCTTGCGCAAAGTGCACACCGAAGCGAGTGATGGCTCGGCTTCTCACTCTTTACGCCTTCTTTATGCCACGTCCCCATCCCCGATCTCGCGCCTTTACACCCTCCCTCCCGACAATGACCCCACACGCGGCAATACGCCGTAACAGGGAGAACTTCCATGAGCGTTCTGGACGGGGTGTCGCTGCTGCTGGCAGTGGGGCTGTTCATTTATCTGTTGGTTGCGCTGTTGCGCGCGGACCGGAACTAGGAGCGGCTATGCACAGTTATGACTATTGGCTGATCCTCGCATTTTTCGCGGTGGTATTGGTTCCAGCGCCGTTTCTCGGGCGCTTCTACTACAAGGTCATGGAAGGTCAGCGCACCTGGCTGACGCCGATCCTGGGGCCGGTGGAGCGCGGCTGTTATCGGGTGGCCGGGGTTGATCCGCAGGCTGAACAGAGTTGGCAGAAGTACACGCTGGCCTTGCTCGCATTCAACCTTGCAGGCTTCTTGCTGTTGTTCTCGGTCCTGTTGTTCCAGGGCTACTTGCCGCTCAATCCGCAACATCTGCCGGGTCAGGAATGGACGCTGGCGTTCAACACTGCCGTCAGTTTCATGACCAACACCAACTGGCAGGGCTACAGCGGTGAAGCATCCCTGAGCTATCTGAGCCAGATGATCGGGCTCACCGTGCAGAACTTCGTCAGCGCAGCCACCGGGCTCGCGGTTCTGGTTGCGTTGTGCCGCGGTATCGGGCGCAAGTCGACCAAAACCCTGGGCAATTTCTGGGTCGACATGACCCGCGCTACCCTCTATGGCTTGTTGCCGCTGTGCTTGCTGCTGGCGTTGTACCTGGTATGGCAGGGCGTGCCGCAAACCTTCGCGCAGTATGTGAATGCGCTGACGATGCAGGGCGTCGATCAGGTGATTCCGCTTGGTCCGGCCGCGAGCCAGATTGCGATCAAGCAACTGGGCACCAACGGTGGCGGGTTCTTCGGCGTGAACTCGGCGCATCCATTCGAGAACCCGACAGCGTGGAGCAACTTGTTCGAAGTCGCTTCGATCATTCTGATCCCCGTGGCGCTGGTGTTCACCTTCGGCCATTACGTGAAAGACTTGCGTCAGAGCCGCGCAATCATCGCCTGCATGCTGGCGCTGTTCCTGATCGGCGGTGCGACGTCGCTGTGGGCTGAGTATCAACCGAATCCGACCTTGAACAACACCGCCGTCGAGCAGACAGCGCCGCTGGAAGGCAAGGAAGCGCGTTTTGGCACCACCGCCACCGTGCTGTGGTCGGTGACCACCACGGCGGCCTCCAATGGTTCGGTCAACGGCATGCACGACAGCCTCAACCCGCTGAGCGGCATGGTGGCGATGGTCAACATGATGGTCGGCGAAGTGATCTTCGGCGGCGTCGGTGCCGGGCTCTACGGCATGTTGCTCAACGTGTTGATCGCGGTGTTCCTCGCCGGCCTGATGATTGGCCGCACACCGGAATACCTCGGCAAAAAACTGCAAGCCAGGGAAGTGCAACTGCTGGTGCTGACCCTGATGGTCATGCCGATTGGCGTGCTGGTGCTCGGTGCGATTGCCGCCAGCCTGCCGGGGCCGGTGGCCTCGGTGAGCAACCCCGGCGCCCATGGTTTCAGTCAGTTGCTCTACGCCTACACCTCGGCCAGCGCCAACAACGGTTCTGCGTTCGGTGGCTTTGGCGCTAACACGCCGTTCCACAACTTGATGCTGGGGTTGGGCATGTTGATCGGCCGCTTCGGTTACATCCTCCCGGTACTGGCTCTGGCTGGCAGCCTGGCGATGAAGAAAACCGCCCCGATCGGTCAGAACAGCTTCCCGACCCACGGCCCGCTGTTCGTGACTTTGTTGACTATGACCATTTTGCTGGTGGGCGGACTGACATTCCTGCCGACATTGGCGCTGGGCCCTATCGCTGAACATCTGAGCATGGGCTTCTGAGGACTGGACGATGAATATGCCTGCAATCAAACCGGTAGCCGTGAAGGCATCGGAGCAACCCAAAACCGCGATCTCGGCCCTGTGGCGTCCGGCGCTGGTGCAAGCCTTCGTCAAGCTCGACCCGCGGCAACTCAAGCGTGCGCCGGTGATGTTGGTGGTCGAGTTGACCGCGATCCTGACCACGGTGCTGTGCTTTATTCCCGACGCGGACGTACCGACCTTCGTCGCCGCGCAAATCGCCGTGTGGCTGTGGTTCACCGTGTTGTTCGCCAACTTCGCCGAAGCCTTGGCCGAAGGTCGTGGCAAGGCCCGCGCCGACAGTCTCAAGGCCGGTAGCGAAGGCCTCAGTGCCCGTCGCAAAACCGCTAATGGCAGTTTTCAAATGGTGCCTGCCGCCAACCTGCGCAAAGGCGATGTGGTGCGCGTCGAAGCAGGGGAGATGATCCCCGGTGACGGCGAAGTGATCGAAGGTATTGCGGCGGTCAACGAAGCGGCGATCACCGGTGAATCTGCGCCAGTGATCCGCGAGTCCGGCGGTGACCGTTCCGCCGTCACCGGCAACACCCGGCTGGTCTCGGACTGGCTGCTGGTGAAGATTACGACCAACCCTGGTGAGTCGACCCTGGACCGCATGATCGCCCTGGTCGAAGGCGCCAAACGCCAGAAAACCCCGAACGAAGTGGCGCTCGATATCCTGCTGATCGGCCTGACCCTGATCTTTCTGCTGGTGGTCGTCACCCTGCAACCGTTCGCCCATTTCGCCAATGGCAGCCTGCCGCTGGTGTTTCTGGTAGCACTGTTGGTGACGCTGATTCCGACCACCATCGGTGGTCTGTTGTCGGCCATTGGTATCGCCGGGATGGACCGTCTGGTGCGCCTGAACGTGATTGCCAAATCCGGCCGGGCGGTGGAAGCAGCGGGGGATGTGCACGTTCTGCTGTTGGACAAGACCGGCACCATCACCTTTGGTAACCGTCGTTGCTCGGCGGTGTATGCCGCGCCTGGCGTGACCGCGAAAGAACTGGCCGAAGGTGCGCTGTTCGCCTCGCTGGCCGACGACACTGCTGAAGGTAAATCCATCGTCGAATATCTGCGCGGGCTTCATCCGCAACCGGAACCCTCCGCCGACATGCTGACGGCGGTGCCGTTCAGTGCCGAGACTCGGTTGTCCGGGGTCGACTATCAGGGCCGGGTTTATCGCAAAGGCGCAGTGGATTCGCTGCTGGCGTTCGTCGGCCTGAAACGCGCCGACCTGGCCCCGGCGCTGTCCCGGGAAATCGACAAGATCGCCCAGAGCGGCGGCACCCCGTTGCTGGTCTGTGCCGACGGCAAATTGCTCGGTGCGATTCACCTGAAAGACGTGGTCAAACCCGGCATTCGCGAGCGTTTCGCCGAGTTGCGCAAGCTGGGGATTCGCACGGTCATGGTTACCGGCGACAACCCGTTGACCGCTGCCGCTATTGCCGCTGAAGCGGGCGTGGATGACGTGCTGGCCGAAGCCACGCCGGAGAAAAAACTGGCGCGCATCCGTCACGAGCAGAACGACGGTCGTCTGGTGGCGATGTGCGGCGACGGCGCCAACGACGCCCCGGCACTGGCTCAGGCGGACGTCGGCATGGCGATGAACGACGGTACGCAAGCGGCGCGTGAAGCGGCGAACATGGTCGATCTCGACAGCGACCCGACCAAGTTGCTGGACGTGGTGCAGATCGGCAAGGAACTGCTGGTGACCCGCGGTGCATTGACGACGTTTTCCATCGCCAACGACGTGGCCAAATACTTCGCGATCCTGCCGGCGCTGTTTGCCGTGATTTACCCGCAACTGGGGGTGCTCAATGTCATGCATTTGAGCAGTCCGCAGAGCGCGATTCTCTCGGCGATTGTGTTCAACGCCTTGATCATCGTGGTGTTGATTCCGTTGGCACTGCGCGGTGTGCGGGTACAGGCAGCGAGTGCGGCGGCGTTGTTGCGACGCAATCTGCTGATCTACGGGCTGGGCGGGATTCTGGTGCCGTTCGTGGGCATCAAGGCCATCGACATGCTGTTGACGGCGTTGCATCTGGTTTAGCGATACCTGGTGGTGGAGGTTTTTGTGGCGAGGGAGCTTGCTCCCGCTGGGCTGCGAAGCGGCCCCGCCTCAGACGACCGAGTTTTTTCAGGACACCGGCTTGGCGACTGCTGCGCAGTCGAACGGGAGCAAGCTCCCTCGCCACAGGTGATGTTTATACCTTCCGAGTGATGAATTTTTCGAGGATTTTGAAATGTCCACATTGATACGCCCGGCCCTGAGCCTGTTGGTCCTGATGACCCTGATCACCGGCGTTGCCTATCCTTTGGTTGTCACCGGTGTGGCCCAGGTTGCCTTCCCGGATCAGGCCAATGGCAGTCTCGTTCGCGATGCCGAAGGTAAAGTCCGTGGCTCGTCGTTGATTGCCCAGGATTTCGTCGGCGATGCGTGGTTCCATCCGCGGCCATCGGCGGGTGCCTTTGCCACCGTGTCGAGTAGCGCCAGCAACCTGGCGCCCAGCAATCCGGCGCTGGCCACCCGCGTGATTGACGAAGCCAATAAATTGCAGGTGCCAGGCCAGGGGCCGGTACCGCTGGCGCTGGTCACCACGTCCGGCAGTGGCCTCGATCCGCACTTGCCACCGGCCGCAATTGCCTATCAACTGGCGCGTGTTGCGGCGGCGCGCAATCTGCCGGTGGCAACCGTGCAAAACCTGATGGACGCGCACATCGAGCAGCCTCTTGTGGGGCCGCCGGTGGTGAATGTGCTTGAGTTGAATCGGGCGCTGGAAAAGCTGTAAAACAAAAGATCGCAGCAACCTCTCAAGTCAAATCAAACAAGGCAACGATCAATGAGCGACTCCGGCCGCGCCGACGCGCTGTTAGCAGACCTGCCCCGCGATGGCCGTGGCCGGCTCAAGGTTTTCCTCGGGGCTGCGCCGGGTGTTGGCAAGACCTACGCCATGTTGCAATCGGCCCACACCCAATTGCGCCAAGGCGTGAAAATCATCGCCGGTGTCGTCGAAACCCATGGCCGGACCGAAACCGAAGCGCTGCTCAGCGGTCTGCCGCAGCAGCCTTTGGTGCGCTCGGAATACCGTGGCGTGATGCTGGAGGAAATGGACCTCGACGGTCTGTTGGCGGCCAAGCCAAAGCTGGTGCTGGTGGATGAGTTGGCCCACACCAACGCCCCCGGCAGTCGTCACGAAAAACGCTGGCAGGACATTCAGGAACTGCTCGCCGCCGGCATTGACGTGTACACCACGGTCAACGTCCAGCACCTGGAAAGCCTCAACGATCAGGTGCGCGGCATCACCGGCGTGCAGGTTCGCGAAACCTTGCCCGACTGGGTGCTGCAAGAAGCCTATGAGTTGCTGCTGATCGACTTGCCACCACGTGAGCTGCTTGAGCGTCTGCGCGATGGCAAAGTTTACGTGCCGGAGCAGGCGCGGGCGGCCATCGATGCATTTTTCTCCCAGACCAATCTGACTGCTTTGCGCGAACTGGCGATGCAAACCGCAGCGGCCCAGGTCGATAACGATCTGGCCCAGGGTTATCGCCAACTCGGGCAAGCCGCGCCAGCCGTGCGCGGACGTTTACTGGTGGGCGTCGACGGCGATGCCCAGGCTGAGCGGCTGGTGCGTCACGCCAGTCGAGTGGCCCAGCGTCGTCATCTGCCGTGGAGTCTGGTGCACGTCGACAACGGCAGCGTGCGAGACGAGCAATCGCGCCTGCGCCTGCAAAGTGCCCAGCAATTGGCTGAACGTTTGGGCGGGGAGGTGGTGCTGCTGCGGGCAGGTGAAGTAGCGAAAACCTTGATCCAGCATGCCGTCGAACGTCGCGCCAGTCTGGTGCTGGTCGGCCAGTCCCGGCCACGTCTGCATCGTCGATTGTTCGGCGGTGGTCTGGCGGCGCGCCTGCTGCGCAATGCGCGCGGCCTGGAAATCAACGTCCTCGACTGTGACCATGAACAGCATCCACCTCGCCAACGTTCAATGCAGTCGCTGGTGTGGTTCGACTATGCCCTGGCGGTGGCCGCAACTGTTTTAGCCAGCGCCTTGGCGTGGGCGGTGGTGAGTGTGTTGCCGCTGCCGAATATCTCACTGGTGTTCCTTGCCGCGGTCCTGCTGGTGGCGGTGCGCAGCAGTCTCGGCCCGGCACTGGTGTGTGCGGCGCTGTCGTTTTTGACTTATGACTTCCTGTTCATTCCGCCGAATTTTTCTTTCAGCATCCAGCGCGAAGAAGACGTGCTGACCTTGCTGTTTTTCCTGTTGATGGCAGCGCTCACCGGCAATCTTGCCGCGCGTCAGCGTCGGCAATTGCAGGTCCTGCGCGATACCCAGGAAGAGACCACCGAACTGCTCGGCCTGTCGCGCAAGCTCACCGCCGCCACCGACCGTCAGGCCGTAATCAGCGCCGCGGCCCAGCACCTCAATGGCTGGAGCGATCTGCAACTGTGCCTGCTCAATCGCGATGGTCAAAACGGCTGGAAAGTCGAAACCGGTGGCCCGCTGGAATTTTCTGAAGCGGAACGTGCGGCCGCCGATTGGGCCTGGCAACACGATCAACCGGCCGGCGTCGGCACCGGCACCTTGCCGTTCGGGCGTTGGTGGTGGTGGCCATTGTCGGTCGAGGACGGTCCGTTGGCATTACTCGGTGTCTGCGCCAAAGAGGGCCAGACCCTCACGGGCCAGCGTCGACGCTTATTGACCGCTTTGAGTCAGCCATTGGCCCAGGCGCTGGCCCGCGCGCAGCTGGCCGACGACCTTGAGGCCGCACGGCTGCACGGCGAAACCGAACAACTGCGCAGTGCTTTGCTGGCCTCGGTGTCCCACGATTTACGTACACCGCTGACCTCGATGCGCGGCAGCATCGACAGTCTGCTAGCGCTTGGCGAGGCGATTCCATTGGAGGACCGCCGTGAATTGCTCGAAGGCACTCGTGATGAAGCCGAGCGTCTGGATCGCTATATTCAAAACCTGTTGGACATGACCCGACTCGGTCATGGCGCCCTGAAACTCTCGCGAGACTGGGTGTCGCCGGCCGATATCGTCGGCAGTGCACTCAATCGCCTGCGCGCAGTTCTGTCTTCGTTGCAGGTCAGCACGGATGTGCCCGCCGAGTTGCCGCTGCTGTATGTGCATGCCGCACTCATCGAACAGGCCCTGGTCAACGTGCTGGAAAATGCCGCACGCTTCTCGCCATCCCGCGGCCGTCTGCAATTGTGTGCCGGGGCCGACGAAAAGGAGCTGTTCTTCTCGGTCAGCGACGAAGGGCCGGGGATTCCGGAAGCGGAGAGGGCGAAGATTTTCGACATGTTCTACACCGCTGCCCGTGGCGATCGTGGCGGGCAGGGCACCGGGCTGGGGCTGGCGATCTGTCAGGGCATGGTCGGTGCCCATGGTGGGCGCATCAGTGTTGCGGACGGCATCGAGGGGCGCGGCACCTGCATCACCTTGCACCTGCCGTTGCAGGCTCAGCCGGGATATGAAAGTGAAGCCTGATCGTGCATGCGCTACTCTCTTGCCTCTTCTACGTGTTGATGTGAATTCATGAGCCAGACTGCGACCATTTTGGTCATCGACGACGAGCCGCAGATCCGCAAATTCCTGCGCATCAGCCTCGTTTCCCAAGGCTACAAAGTGCTGGAGGCCGGCACCGGCAGCGAAGGCCTGGCGCAGGCCGCGCTGAACAAACCGGACCTGTTGGTGCTCGACCTCGGCTTGCCGGACATGGACGGCCAGCAAGTGTTGCGCGAATTTCGTGAATGGTCGACGGTGCCGGTGCTGGTGCTTTCGGTGCGCGCCGGTGAAGGGCAGAAAGTCGATGCCCTCGATGGTGGTGCCAATGACTATGTGACCAAGCCGTTTGGCATTCAGGAATTTCTGGCACGGATTCGCGCGTTATTGCGTCAGGCACCGATGGGCGAGCCCCAGCAAGCCGCACTGAGTTTCGGCCCGCTGACGGTCGACCTGGCGTATCGCCGGGTGTTGCTGGACGGTGTCGAAGTGGCATTGACCCGCAAGGAATACGCCGTGCTGGCGCAACTGACACGGCATCCCGGGCGGGTGATCACCCAGCAGCAACTGCTCAAGGACATCTGGGGGCCGACCCACACCGAAGACACTCATTACCTGCGGATTGTGGTTGGTCATCTGCGCCAGAAACTGGGGGACGACCCGACTCAGCCACGGTTTATCGTGACCGAAGCGGGGGTGGGGTATCGGTTGTTGGGTGAGGCCAGCCTTTAGTTTTGTGCTGAATGATCGTGCCTCATCGCGAGCAGGCTCGCTCCTACAGTGAATTTTCGGTGTTCACAAAATTTGTGTCTGTCCAAAATCCAGTGTAGGAGCGAGCTTGCTCGCGATGAGGCCCTCACAATCAATCGAGCATTTCAGCCATCGCGATTCTGCTCATTTTCATACCGATCCAGCGTATCCCGCGCAATCTCCCGCCCCAGCGCGATCAGTTCCGGCGCCTTGTAGAATTCGAAAAACCGGCAGACCCGCTTCGGTACGTTGATCAGGATGTCCGGCGGATAACCGGCAATCTTGTACTGCGCGAGCGACGTTTGCATCACCTCGAAGCTCTGGTTGATCAAGTCCAGCAGCGACGCCGGCCCGACGTTATCGATGATGAATGAGCCGGTGGCGGATCGTGGCGCACCTGAGGATTCAGGCGCGGCGGCCGGTTGCTGGGCTTCGGGCTCGGCGGACTCGATCCAGGAATTGATATTCGCGCTCTGGGCCCTCAAGGCCTCCTGTTCCAGAATCAACAGTTGTTCGGCCTGTTTGCGCCGGAACGGCATCTTCGAACCCAGAGAATTGATCAGGCTGTCGAAGCGCGACCTGAACGCGGCGGGTCGCTGGATCACCGGCAGTTGGTAGTGGCGCTGGTTGGTGGAGTTGAGGTTGACCGCGATGATCAAGTCGCAGTGGCTCGACACCACCGGCACGATCGGCAGCGGGTTCAGAATACCGCCGTCCACCAGCATGCGATTGCCCTGCATGACTGGCGTGAACAGGCTGGGAATGGCCGCCGAGGCGCGCATGGCCTGATGCAGGCAACCTTCCTGAAACCAGATTTCCTGCTGGTTGGTGAGGTCGGCGGCGACCGCCGTGTAGGGAATGCGCAGGTCTTCGATGTTGATCTCGCCGACGATCTTGCGGATCTGGCCGAAGACTTTTTCACCGCGTATCGCCCCCAAACGAAAACTGACGTCTACCAGGCGCAACACATCGAGATAGTCCAGGCTCTCGATCCAGTCGCGATAATCATTGAGTTTGCCGGCGGCGTAGATCCCGCCCACCACGGCGCCCATGGAGCAACCGGCGATGCAGGCGATGTCGTAACCGCGCCGTTCAATTTCTTCGATAACACCAATATGCGCATATCCCCGGGCTCCACCCGAGCCCAGCACCAGTGCGACACGCTTTTTCATGAATCGCCCTCGTATGACCAGGTTCAACAATGCACCCATCGAGGGGCGCGCTTCAATCGCAAAAGTCGTTCGTAGCGGCGAAGGCGTCGTATTTTCGACACTCCATGGTGGCACAGGGTTGTCCTCAGCAGCGCTATAGTGAGCGCAGCAGACCAACGGCACTTTTTAAGCGCCGGACCGTCTTACCTGCATGATTGTTGACCTATCTTTGAGGTGTGAGTGATGAAAGCCTGGATCTGTGTACCGCTGATTGCCCTGGCGCTTGCCGGTTGTGCCGGTAAAACCGCCTACCGAGACAGCTGCGGTAGCCAACTCGACGCCGCGTGGCGTGAGCTGGACCTGGCCAAGGCCGAGGGTTTCGCCGGGACTGTCAGCTACTCCAAAGCCTTGTCACTGTTGACCGCGGCCAAGACTCAACAGCAATTCGAAGGGTTCGAAGGTTGCAGCCAAAAAGCCGAGAAGGCCCGTTTCTATATTCGTGAGTCCCGCGCCGGGCGATGAAGCGATCCGGCTTGCCGGTGGGAGTACATTGAGATCACAGTGAGCTCCATACCGCCATCGCCGGCAAGCCAGCTCCTACAGTTGGTGTAAGGGACTATCTACGGAGTAAACCCATGATTGATCGCTTGGTGGCTCATGTTCTGGGCCTGGAGATTCGTCTGCTGGCCTGCCAGGCACGTTTGAATGCGTGTACTGACCCTGAGGCGTTGCACGATCTGCGCACGACGATACGTCGATTGCGCAGCCTGTTGCGGCCGTTGCGCGGCTTGCCGGGCGTCGAGCAACTGGAAGAGGCGGCATCGCGGGTGGGTGAGCTGACCACGCCGTTACGGGATCGCGAAGTCATGGCGGCGTACCTGCTTGAGCACGGTCAAACTGAAGCTGGACGCAGGCGCATGGCCCAGATGGCCGAGGCGTATCCGGCCGTTGCGAGCAGCACCGAACTGTCACAGTTGCTGATCGTCCTCGATGCTTTTCCGCGTTTTTTGCGTGCGTCCCAGCGCCAGGGTTTGCTCAAGGGCCTGCGCCAGCACATTGAAAAACGCTTGGCCAAACAATGGAAAAAACTCGACAAGGCACTGCACGATCCCGCCCACGACCGGCATCGACTACGGTTGCTGATCAAGCGCGTGCGCTATGGCATTGATGCCTATCCGGAGCTGGATCGCTTACCGAAAAAAGCCATGCCCCGGTTGAAAGCGGCGCAAGGCGCGTTAGGTGACTGGCACGACTGCGTGCAGTGGCTGGCCCTGGCCGAGCATGAAGCGGATCTGCAACCTTGTGTGGCGGTCTGGAAAGCCAATATGGCCAAAGCGGAAACCCGCTCTGATCGCGTGCTGGACAAGCTCAGCGCGGATTGCTTCAAATCCTGAACCTAATGCATCCCCTGTAGGAGCGAGCTTGCTCGCGATTGCGGTGTGTCAGTCACATCAATGTTGGAATTGCCGCCGCCATCGCGAGCAAGCTTGCTCCTACAGGGATTGGGGGCTACTGCACGGCCCATCTGTCAGTCAATTTGGCCGGAATGAGTGCTGTATAGCCTCCGCCTGATCGTTAATATTCCTTCATCTTTTTCCGATCCTTGAGGTTTTCATGCGTTTTTCCGAACTGCTCGATGCCGTCCGCCGCCAGCCACTGGAGCTGTCTATTCCGGCTTCCTGGGCACAGGGGCGAGCCAGTTTCGGCGGCCTGGTGGCCGCTCTGCAATTCGAAGCCATGCGCGCAAAGGTTCCCTCGGATCGTTCGGTTCGCTCATTGGCGATCACCTTCGTTGGCCCGGTCGAGCCTGATGTTCCCGTCAGCTTTGAGGTCGACGTACTGCGTGAAGGAAAGGCTGTCAGTCAGGTACTCGGCAGAGTGGTGCAGAAGGGCCAGGTGGTGACACTGATCCAGGGCAGCTTCGGCGCCTCGCGTCCATCGGAAGTGGCGGTGAGCGCGGAACCAGCGCCGGAAATGAAGCATTGGGAGGAGTGCCAGGAGTTGCCGTTCGTCGAAGGTCTCCTCCCTGAGTTTATGCGGCATCTGGCGATGCGCTGGAGCGTCGGTGGCATGCCGTTCAGCGGCAGCACGTCGCGTCAGATGGGCGGCTGGGTGCGGTTGCGTGATGATGCAAAAGCAGAGGCGCTGAGCGAAGCGCACATTCTGGCGCTGGTGGATGCGTGGCCACCGTCTGTGCTGCCGTTTTTGAAGAAGCCGGCGATGGGCAGCACGCTGACCTGGACCATAGAATTCGTTCAGCCGTTGCTGGATCTGAGCACGCTGGACTGGTGCAAATATCAGGTCGAAACCGAGTATGCCGTCGACGGGTATGGCCATGCCGCCGCGAGGTTGTGGAGCGCGGACGGTCGATTGATTGCGATGAGTCGGCAGACCGTGACGGTGTTCGCCTGATCAATGCCGACGGTGACGCTCCCGCCAGGCGCGCCACCAGCCACCGCTCAGAAAAAACCGTGGGAAGGTCAGGAACTGCTCGACCATCAGGCGCGACACGGCGTCTTTGCGATCGGTGAACGGCTCGGAGGCTTGCGCTTCCAGGCTGTGACCGTGGCGTTGCAAACCCAGCGCGGCGATCACACCGATCACGCCGATGGCGACATTTGCCAGATTCAGGCCGAACACCCCGGACACAATCAACAGAAATGCCACGATGAACAGCGGCACCGCGATCAGGTGCAGCACCAGATTGGTCGGGTGCTGATGATTGTTCGGGTACGCGCGCCATTGCCAGGCGGGAAGGTTGGGGTGACGTTTGCCCATGATGCTGATCCTCGATCCATGTTGAACACATGATTGAAGAATAGGCCCGGTCTTTGCTGGCGGCGAATCAAGGCTGGCTATCGATGTGATAGGGGGCATGGTCAACATCGATCTTGATCGGGTTGATGCCATCGCGAGCAAGCTTGCTCGCGATGAGGCCGTCAAAGCTTGAGCTGACCGATCGCCTTGCTCAGTTCCCCGGCCAGCGCCGCCAACTCATTGCTGGTAGTCGCCGAGCTCACCGTCTGCTGGACCGTGTTCTCGGTCACGTCACGAATGCTCACCACCGACCGATTCATCTCTTCGGCGACCTGACTCTGCTGCTCGGCCGCTACCGCAATTTGCGTATTGCTTTCACGCATTTGCGCCACGGCGCCGGTGATTTCTGCCAGCGCGAAACCTGCCTCCTGCGCCTGTTGCACGCAGTCGTCCGCCTTGAACGAACTCTCCTGCATAAAGTCCACCGCGTCACGGGTTCCGACCTGTAAAGCCGACACCATGAGCGTGATTTCGTCGGTGGAGGCCTGAACCCGCTTGGCGAGGTTGCGCACTTCATCGGCGACCACCGCAAACCCGCGCCCCATCTCACCGGCCCGGGCCGCTTCGATGGCTGCGTTCAGGGCCAGCAAATTGGTTTGCTCGGCGATGCTATGGATCACGTTCACCACGCCGTTGATTTTCTGGCTGTCCTCGGCCAGGCGCTGGATCATCTCGGCCGTTTGTTGCACCCCGGTGGACAGCCCGGCAATCGACTTCTGAACCCGAAGCACCACCTCCTGCCCGCTGCCAGCCAGGGTGTCGGCCGATTGCGACAGGTCGCGGGTGGCTCCGGCGTGTTGGGCGATGTGATAGACCGTGGCCGTCATTTCGTTGATCGCCGTGGCGGCCTGATCGGTTTCGCTTTGCTGACCGAGCATGCCTTGGCGCACGTCGTTCATGCTCGACGCCAGCCGGGCGGCCCCCTCATCCAGTTGCCGGGCGGTGCTGGCGACGGTGTTGACCACTCGCTGATAACCGGCCTGCATGGCGTTGAAGGCATTGGCCATTTGCCCGACTTCATCGCGGCAAGCCAGTGGAACGCGGGCCGACAGATCACCGGTTTTCTCCACATGCAGCATCACGTCTTTCAACGTGTTCAGCTGGCTGAGCAGGAAACGGATCAACAACTGCGACGCACCCAGCATCGCCAGCATCAGGATCATTACCGCCACCGCGTATTGGCTAAAGCGTTCAGCGAAGACTTGTTCCAGGCTCGGCCCATAGGCGATCACTGCAATTTGCTGGTCACCCGCGCCGGTGAACACTTCGGCCCCCATCAGCGGGTTGTCACCGAGCAGCGGCATGGCATTGATCTCGACCCAACCTTTCGCATTGCTCAGTTCCGGTGCCGGTTGTTTGTTCAACATCGGCACCTGTGCGCTGCTAAACGTCAGCAGGTTATCGTGTCGGGGCAGCGGCTGCCCGGCAGGCCAGGCGCTGAGCAATCGCGCCTGCGCCTGAGCCGAGGCCTTGGCGGCCTGACTGCGGGCCTGTTGTTCGAGATGCACGGCAAACAGCACCAGCAGCAATGTGGTGACAAAAGCGACGGCATTGACTGCCCAGAATTTGTATTTCAGCGAGATATTGCTAAGCCAGGCACCCATGGAGGTTTTCTCTGATAGCGGAAACAGTATTGGCAAGGTGCCAGCATTGTGCCGCCATGCAGAAATCGGCTCTTGATGCAGGTCAAGGTGGGAGCAAGCAAGCCCGCTCCCCCAGGGGGCAGGTGATTACTGGGGGATTGGCGGCAAGCCGAAGAATGCTCTCGCAGTTGCTGTGCTGTGCGCCGCCAGATCTTCAATGGTTTCCTCGCGATGCAGTGCGACCTCTCGCAAGACTTCGGTCAGGTACGCTGGCTCATTGCGCCCGTTCTTCGGCTTGGGGCGCAGGCTGCGCGGTAGCAGATACGGCGCATCGCTCTCCAGCATCAGGCGTCCGCGCTTGATCTCTTTAACCAACGGATGCAAATGCGTGCCCCGGCGCTCATCGCAGATCCAGCCGGTAATGCCGATGTGCAGGTCCAGATCGAGGTAGCTGAACAGCGCTTTCTGTTCGCCGGTGAAACAGTGCACGACAGCGGCGGGCAGCTGATCGCGATAGTCGCGCAGGATTTCCAGCAGGCGCTGACTGGCATCACGTTCGTGCAGAAACACGGGCAACTGCAATTCGACCGCCATCGCCAGATGTTCTTCGAGGACTTTTTCCTGTTGCGGGCGCGGTGAGAAATCTCGATTGAAATCCAGCCCGCATTCACCCACGGCCACCACGTTCGGCTCTTTGAGCAAACCGCGCAGGCGTCGGGCGCTGTCGGCATTCCAGTCGCTGGCCGAATGGGGGTGAATGCCCGCGGTGGCGAACAGCCGTTGCGCACTTTCGTCCAGTTGCTGGCACAGCTCCAGGGCCTGTTCGCTACCCTCGACGCTGGTGCCGGTGAGCACCAATTGGCACACCCCGGCCGCGTAGGCGCGGTCGAGTACCGCCTGGTGTTTGTCGGCAAAACTGGGGTTGGTCAGGTTGACGCCGATATCGATGAGTTGCATGGTGCTACCTCGGACCAAAGGCCGGAAAGCATATCAGAGCTGTTGATTGATAAGAAAAGCCAAGAACTACAAGGAGTTAACGCTGTCTCTTGAGCCGCGAACGAAACTGGACTGGTAGCTTTGCCATCAATGTGCCGGTTTCTCGCACCTTGCCAGCGCTTCAGGCGCTCTGTTTTTGTCGATTGATTGCATGACTTATTCATGTGATCAGCCCGAATTCTTTCCGGAGAGTGGATGATTCGTCCCTCGGTTTTGCTACTGCTGTGTTGTTCGTTGCTACTGCCGCTGTCGGCGGTTGCGCGGCTGCCCGGACCACAGCAAGCCGTACCGGCCGCAAAAGTTCGTGATCTCCCGGACATTCGTAGCAGCCACGTGCTGCGGGTGCTGGTCAACCAGAGCCGCAACAGTTCCGGCGAAGTCCAGGGCCAGGCCATTGGCGTCGAGTACCACCGCTTGCGAGCGTTCGAGCAATACCTCAACGGCCATGCCCGCGACGGTCAGGAAATCACCCTCAAGATTATCCCCAAGGGCAAGGACCAGCTGCTCGGCGCTTTGCAGCGCGGGGAGGGTGATCTGGTAGCCCCGGGCGAATTGCTCGACCTGCAACCGGGCTACGCCGTCAGCACCAGCGAACCGCTTGCCAGCAACATTCCATTGGTGCTGGTAGGGATCAAGGGCGAGCGTCGCTATACCCGTCTCGAACAGCTATCGGGCAAGACCGTGGCATTGCCCACCGGCAGTGCTGCCGGTGACGCCGTCAGCCAGATCAATCAGAAACTTGCCTTGCACAAGCTGCCTCCGATAACGATCGAGTGGGTCGATCCGAGTCTGGCGGTCGAGGATGTGCTGGAAATGGTCCAGGGCGGCATCTTTCATCTGACCATCGTCGAGCAACCGATTGCCGAGCGCTGGGGCAAGATCCTGCCGAAACTTAGATTCGACAAACAAGTGCTCATCAGTGATCCCGGCGAAGAGTTCTGGTTCGTGCGCCGCGATGCGTCAATGCTGCGTGCGAGCATTGATCGCTTCCTGACCGGTTACAAAAAACCATCGGACCAGGACGTTGCGTTCCTGCGGATCTATCGGCGCCTGTACCAGGTTCACTACCCCTTGGCCAAGGCGGACCGGCAGCGACTGGAAAAACTGCGTCCGGTGCTGCAAAAGCACGCTGACGCCCAAGGCATGGACTGGCTGAACCTGGCGGCGCTGGCGTTCAAGGAGTCCGGTCTGCAACCCGCGGCGCGCAGTGGTGGTGCGCCGACTGGCCTGATGCAGATCACGCCGTCTGCAGCCCAGCGGGTAGGGGTCAACAACATTCAAGACCTCGACGGCAATGTGCAGGCCGGCGCCAAGTACCTCGCCCTGATCCGCCGCAAGTTTTTTGCCAGCACCAAACTCAACGAACGCGAGCGCATGGCCTTCGTGCTGGCGGCCTACAACATTGGGCCGGAGCGAGTGCAAGGCATGCGAGCCGAGGCGCGGCGGCGCGGCTTGAATCCGAATCAATGGTTCTTCCAGGTCGAGCGGATTGCCATGGAGCAAGTCGGAATGGGACCTGTCAGCTATGTTAATAGCGTGAACAAGTACTACTTGGCATTCGATCGAGAACGGGAATCGCTGGAGCCTCAGGGGCCGAACGTCACTTCACGAAAGTGATCGAATAAACTGATTGGATTGGTGGGTTTTTTGCGCTTTTAACATGATATTTACTGATTAATATAGCGACCAACCCACACACACCTCACGATGGAAGACACAGCATGAGCACTCTGATCAACAAGGTTCTGTTCACCCGCGCGGGCTACGGCCTGACAGTTCTGCGAATTGTCGTCGGCATCATCTTCGCTGCTCACGGCTCGCAGAAACTCTTCGGGGCATTCGGTGGTTATGGTTTGGCCGGGACCGCGCAATACATGGAAAGCATCGGCCTGGCACCGGGCTATTTGATGGCGACGCTCGCGGGCGGCACCGAGTTCTTTGCCGGTCTGGCCTTGATCATCGGCCTGCTGGCGCGGCCGGCAGCGTTGGGCCTGACCTTCCTTTCGCTGGTCGCTATTTTTTCGGTGCACATCAGTAACGGTCTGTTCATGGCCAACAACGGTTATGAATTCGCCCTGGCCCTGCTCGGTGGCAGTATTGCGGTACTGATCGAAGGGGCCGGCAAGCTCTCGGCCGATCGCGTCATCGCGGGCTGACGGCTCTGGCTCAATGAAAAGGCCCGCATTGCGGGCCTTTTTTGTTGTTCGTCATTCTTGACACTGTCCAGTCAGCTTCTCTAGGATGCTGCTCATGCGCCGATTTAAACAGCTACTTGCGGGGCGCCAGGTAACTCGATCAGTTACCGACAGAAGCTTGAAACAGGCTTCGAAATACCGCTAAAGCGCTGGTTCGGTGTTGCCTCTCACCTGCCATGCAGACTTTTGAGGCAGAGACACGACCCAATGAATGCACTAAGCCCCGTTATACGTCCCGCGCCGATCACGGCACATCTCACCCAGCGCAATCCAAAAATCCTGCTTGGCGGCAAACATCAGCCGACGCTCTTGCGTTATCTCGACGGCTGGCCACGTCGTACCGGCGGCCCTGCTGCGTTCCTGATCCAGTTTGTCGAAGACGGCGAGTCCCTGGCGCGATTTGCCAACGACAGTTTCGATCTGGCAGTGATTCAGTCCCCCAGCCTCGAGGACGCACCTGAAGTGATCAGGCAACTGACTCGCGTTGCCCGGCAAGGGTTGATTACCCGTCGCTGAGGCTACGGATACTCAATAGCCACGATGTACACGCATTGCTCGCCGGTTGGCGTCTGGACCCGTACTTCGGCGTCCAGGGCCTTGCCAATCAGGGCGCGGGCCAGCGGTGAGTCGATGCTGATCAAACCCAGTTTGAGGTCCAGTTCATCCGGCCCGACAATGCGGTAGCGCGACTCTTTGCCGTCCTCGTCCTCGATCGTGACCCAGGCGCCGAAATAGACCTTGTTCGGATCACTGGGTTTTTCGCTGACGACCTTGAGCGCCTCCAGGCGTTTAGTGAGAAAGCGCACGCGGCTGTCGATCTCGCGCAGCATCTTTTTGCCGTAAGTGTATTCGGCGTTCTCCGAGCGATCGCCCTGTGCCGCTGCTTCGCTGACAGACTGCGTCACTTGCGGTCGTCGAACGTGCCAGAGTTCATGGAATTCGGCGCGCATCCGCGCTTCACCTTCAGGGGTGATCAGCGCGGTACCGGCGGTGCGGGGAGGGCGATAACGGCTCATGGCGACTTCTTGTGATTAAGTGCGCTTGAGTTTATCAACCCTCGCGCAGCACTGTCAGGGGACTTGCGTTCAACGCCCGGCGGGTACCGAACACACCGGCGCCACCGATCAGCAGCGCACCCATCAATGGGAGTATCAATAACCACGGATGTGGGTGCCAGGGCAGGTCGAACGCATACCGGTAAAGCACCAGGCTCACGACTTCCGAGCCCAGCGCTGCCAGCAAGCCGCTGACCGCACCCAGCAAGCCAAATTCGATCCGCCGCGCCTTGACCAGCAGTTGCCGCTCCGCGCCCAGCGCCCGCAACAATGCGCCCTGACGAATGCGTTCATCCAGCGTTGCTTGCAGGCCGGAGAACAACACCGCCATCCCCGCCGCCAGCACGAACAACAGCACGTACTCCACCGCCAGGGTGACTTGGGCGAGGATGCTGCGCAGCTGCGCCAGCAGCGCCTCGACTTGCAGAATGGTCACCGCCGGGAAAGACCGGGACAGGTCGACGATCTGCTGGTCATGACCCGCCGCCAGATAAAAACTCGTCAGGTACGTCGCCGGCAGATCCTTCAGGGTGCCAGGCTGGAAGATCATGAAAAAGTTCGGCTGGAAGTTGTCCCAGTTGATGTCCCGCAGGCTGGTGACTTTCGCCTCGCGATTGACCCCGCCGACCGTAAAGACCAAATGATCACCCAGTTTCAGCTTGAGGCTTTCGGCAACTTTGCCTTCTACCGAGACGCCGGGGATTTCATCGGGCGGTTGATCGGGCCACCAGTTGCCGGCGGTGAGTTTGTTGCCAGCGGGCAGGTCGGCGGCCCAAGTCAGGCTGAGGTCACGCTGGATGGCCCGGTCACCGGCCGATTCTTTGGTGACGACTTGTTGCACGGGCTCGCCATTGATGCTGATCAGGCGCCCCGGCACCACCGGATACAGCGGCGCCGATTGTGCCGAAACGGCGATCAGGCGATCGGTAAAGGCTTGTTTGTCCGCGGGCAGGATGTTCAGCGCAAAGTAGTTCGGTGCGTTTTTCGGCAGCTGGTTCTGCCAGGTATCGAGCAGCTCGCCACGCAGCAGGGCGATCAGCGCCATCGACAGCAGGATCAGGCCGAACGCCAGGGCCTGGCCTGCGGCGGCCAATGGATGACGTAGCAGTTGGCCCAGTCCAAGACGCCAGGGCAGGGAAGCGCGGGCGAGCATCCGTCGCAGGCTTTTGAGCAGCAGCAATAACAGACCACCCAGCACCAGCGCGGCAACCACGCCACCGCCGAGCAGGGCAAAGGTCAGCAGCAGATCCAGGCTCAGGCGCCACATGATCAGGCCAAGAGCACCCAGCGCCGCGCCGTAGACCATCCACGTACTGGAGGGAATCGGCAGCATGTCCCGACGCAACACCCGCAATGGCGGCACCCGACCCAAGGCAGCCAGCGGCGGCAAGGCGAAACCGGCCAGTGCCACGAGTCCGGTGCCGATCCCGGCGATGGCCGGAAACAGACCGCCCGGTGGCACGTCGGTCGGTAGCAAATCATGCAACAAGGCAAACAGCCCCAGCTGTGCCAGCCAACCAATTGCGGCGCCGGTGAGGCTGGCGAGTAGTCCGAGCACGGTCAGTTGAAGGCTGAACAACACCAGGGTTTCCCGGCGTGACAGACCCAGGCAACGCAGCAGTGCGCTGGCATCGAAACGGCGGGTCGCGAAACGCGTCGCCGACAGCGCCACCGCCACACCGGCCAGCAACACCGCCACCAGACTGGCCATGTTCAGGTAACGCTCTGCTTTGCCCAAGGCGCCGCCGATCTGCCGGTTGCCATCGCGGGCATCCTGGATGCGCTGATTGGCCGCCAGTCCGGGTTTGATCAATTGCCGATAGGTTTCCAGCGCTTCGGCATTGCCGCGCCAGAGTTCGCGGTAACTGACCCGGCTGCCGGGCTGCACCACGCCGGTTGCGGCAAGGTCGTCGAGGTTGATCAGCACCCGTGGCGTCAGGCTGTAGAAGTTGCCGGCGCGGTCGGGTTCGTAAGTCAGCACGCGGGCCAGCTTCAGGGTTTTCATGCCGACATCGACGCTGTCGCCGATCTTCAAGTCGAGCGCGGTCAGCAGCCGCGCTTCGACCCAGGCTTCACCGGGCTTCGGTCCGCCACCGGGTACTTCCTGAGCGAACGGGGCGGGCGCGCTCTTCAGTTCACCACGTAGCGGATAGATGCTGTCCGCCGCTTTGATACTGGACAGCTGAATGCCGTTGTCGGTGGCGATAACGCTGGAGAACTCCACCACTTGCGCGTGTACCAGGCCCCGTTCGGTGCCGCTTTTGATCTGTTCGGGCCGCGCCGG
This sequence comes from Pseudomonas sp. Irchel s3f7, assembly GCF_900187615.1. GTDB lineage: Bacteria > Pseudomonadota > Gammaproteobacteria > Pseudomonadales > Pseudomonadaceae > Aquipseudomonas. Next base: position 249,264 of record NZ_FYDO01000003.1, read on the forward strand.
TGAACTGCCTTCTAGCAGCAGGTCGGCGCCGAGGAACTCCGTAGCACGCAACATCATCGCGCCGTTCAGGCGGGCACCGAAGTAACCGATGGCGGTACTCGCGGCCACGGCCACCAGCAACGCGAAGAACAACACGCGCAACTCGCCGGCGCGGGCGTCGCGCAGCAGTTGGCGGATGGCGAGACTGAACAGGCGCAGCAGCGGCAGACGTGCCATCAAGGCTCCAGAGGGGCGACCAGCAGGCCCGCTTCAAGTCGGATCAGGCGCCGGCAGCGATGGGCCAGGCGTTCGTCGTGAGTCACCAGCACCAGGGTCGTGCCGCGCTCCTGGTTGAGTTCGAACAGCAGGTCACTGATGCGCTCACCCGTGTGGCTATCGAGGTTGCCGGTGGGTTCATCGGCGAACAGCACATCGGGTTCGGCGGCAAACGCCCGGGCAATCGCTACGCGTTGTTGCTCACCCCCGGATAGCTGGCGTGGCGAGTGGGTCAGGCGTTGGCCGAGTCCAACCCGTTGCAGTAATTCTGTGGCGCGGCTGCGGGCGTCTTTGCGGCCATCGAGCTCCAGCGGCAGCATGACGTTTTCCAGGGCGTTGAGGCTGTCGAGCAGTTGGAAAGACTGGAAGACAAAACCCACATGCTCGGCGCGGATGCGCGCGCGCTGGTCTTCGTCGAGGTTGCTCAGGGCTTGGCCGGCGAGGGTGACTTCGCCGCTGCTCGGCAGGTCGAGGCCGGCGAGCAGGCCCAGGAGCGTGGATTTGCCGGAACCGGACGCGCCAACGATGGCCAGGCTGTCGCCCTTGTTCAGTTCCAGGCTGAGTTCGTGCAGGATGGTCAGTTCACCTTCCGCGCTGGGAACCACTTTGCTAAGGTCCTTCGCGATGAGAATGCTTGCGCCCATGGAGAATCCGATGCGTGTGTGGTTTTTGAGTGCCGGTCTGGCCCTGATGTGCATGGCCCAGAGCGCAGCGGCGGGTACTGTCCTGATCGTTGGCGATAGTATCAGCGCCGGTTTCGGCCTGGATACCCGGTTGGGGTGGGTGTCGTTGCTCGAACAGCGGCTCAAGCGCGAAGGTTTCGACGATAAAGTCGTCAACGCGTCCATCAGTGGTGACACCAGTGCCGGAGGTCAGGCGCGCCTGCCGGCGCTGCTTGCAGAGCATAAGCCGGAGCTGGTTGTGCTGGAGTTGGGCGGCAATGATGGCCTGCGTGGATTGCTGCCAACACAATTGCAACAAAATCTTGCGTCGATGATCGACAGCTCCCGGGCCAGCGGTGCCAAGGTGTTGCTGCTGGGCATGCAATTGCCACCCAATTATGGGGTGCGCTACACCAAGGCCTTTGCGGAGGTTTACAGCAACCTGGCCGATGAGAAGAAAATCCCGTTGGTGCCGTTTTTTCTCGAGGGCGTGGGCGGTCACCCGGAGCTGATGCAGGCCGACGGCATCCACCCGGCAGCCGGGGCTCAGGACAAGTTGCTGGAAAATGTCTGGCCTACTCTAAAACCGCTGTTATGACGCTTTTCTAGTCGCAGGCTTTCGGCTAAGGTGGCGCCCCCGATTTGGAGCCCCCGATGCCGCGTCCCGCCTGGTCACTTTTTGCCTATCAACTGATCGAGCCTGACGAACAGCTGGATCTGTTCGCCTGCCAGGAAGTGCGGGTGCATCTGGTGACCCGTCAACTGGAGTTGGGCGGCTCTGCGGACCGTACGCTGTGTGGCAGCCTGTTGCCGGCGCAACCGCGTTGGTCGAGTGTTGATCGGCGGGTGTTTCAGGATCAGCGGTTGTGTTCGTTGTGTCGGGCGATTCTTGAGTCGCAGAAACGGGGTACGTCGCCGATCTGGCCTGAGTTGCGGTTTGAGCTTTGATCCCATCTTGGCGGCCTGACTTTGGTTGACCGAGTACATATCCGTTTCTGCGGTAACGGCTGCTTATGGTTTCGCCCTTACGGCGAGTCCCTTTTGTCAAACGCCCTCCGTGTCAGGCTACCTGTCACCCTTGTTGATTGACTCATTCATTCAAGAGGGCGAAGGTGCATAACAATGTCCAATCTAGGCAAACGCTACGACGACGACTTCAAAGATTGGGTCGTCTTGCA
>NZ_FYDO01000042.1 GCF_900187615.1 Pseudomonas sp. Irchel s3f7
GTTGGCCAGAAGCCAAAGATGGCTTCCTCGAATAGGCCTTATACATAGATGCAACCGGGTAGCAGTGTTTAAAAAGCAGGTAGACAGTGGGGGCGAGTCCATACATAGGAGCGAGCCTGCTCGCGATGGTCGTGAACGATAACGCGTATAAGCTGAATGAACGCGGCGCACTGGAGTCCATCGCCAGCAAGCCGGCTCCTACAGTTCTCGGGAATGGGTGAAGTAGCTTTTTTCTGTCGCCTGTAAGATAAATTGGACAAGATATTCCTCTACTCCCGGTTTAATGCTAAATAGTGCTCAGTATTTTTAACACCCGACCCTGTCGCGCCAGACAGTGCAACGAGAATAACGATATGAAAGTCCATTTCGAGAAACGTGAAGTGTTTGGGACCCTCCACCTGCAATCGGCGGTGGCAGCATGATCGAAGTTACCGAAGTTTCCATTGCCGAGTTGCGCGCCGCGCTCGAATCCGGCCAGACCACGTCGGTTGAATTGGTGCAGGCGTATCTCGCCCGGATCGAGGCTTATGACGGTCCGCAAACACCCACCGCCCTCAACGCTGTCGTGGTGCACAACCCCGAAGCACTGGCCGAAGCTCAAGCGGCCGACGCCCGTCGCGCCAAGGGCGAAACACTCGGCCCGCTCGATGGCATCCCTTACACCGCCAAGGACAGTTATCTGGTCAAAGGGTTGACCGCCGCTTCGGGCAGCCCTGCGTTCAAAGATCTGGTCGCCTATCGCGATGCGTTCACTGTCGAGCGCCTGCGCGCCGGCGGCGCAATCTGCCTGGGCAAGACCAACATGCCGCCGATGGCCAATGGCGGCATGCAGCGCGGTGTCTACGGCCGTGCCGAAAGCCCGTACAACGCTGATTACCTCACCGCCCCTTTCGCCTCCGGTTCGTCGAACGGTGCCGGTACGGCGACCGCTGCCAGCTTCGCCGCATTCGGTCTGGCGGAAGAAACCTGGTCGAGCGGCCGAGGCCCGGCCTCGAACAACGGCTTGTGCGCCTACACGCCATCGCGTGGCGTGATTTCGGTACGCGGCAACTGGCCGCTGACCCCGACTATGGACGTGGTCGTGCCATTCGCCCGCACCATGGCCGACCTGCTCGAAGTGCTCGACGTGGTAGTGGCCGATGACCCGGACACTCGCGGTGACCTGTGGCGCTTGCAGCCTTGGGTGCCCATTCCTAAATCGTCGGAGGTACGTCCGGAATCCTATGCCTCGCTCGCGGCAAACAGCGAAGCGCTGAAGGGCAAGAAGTTCGGCGTCCCGCGCATGTACATCAACGCCGACCCTGAAGCCGGTACATCCGAGTCGCCGGGCATCGGTGGGCCGACCGGCCAACGCATCCACACCCGTCCTTCGGTGATCGGGCTGTGGGAACAGGCGCGCAAGGCCCTCGAAGCCGCTGGCGCCGAAGTGCTCGAAGTGGATTTCCCGCTGGTCTCCAATTGTGAAGGCGATCGTCCTGGCGCGCCGACCGTGTTCAATCGCGGCATCGTCTCCAAAGAATTTCTGCACCATGAACTGTGGGACCTGACGGCCTGGGCCTTCGATGATTTCCTGCAGGCCAACGGCGACCCGAAACTGAATCGCCTCGTTGATGTCGACGGCCCGCTGATTTTCCCTCACGACCCGGGCACCCTGCCCAACCGCGAAGGCGACCTGGCCGCTGGCATGGACGAATACGTACGCATGGCCGAACGCGGCATCACGCCGTGGGACCAGATTTCCACCGTGCCGGACGGTCTGCGCGGGCTGGAGAAAACCCGCAAGATCGATCTGGAAGACTGGATGGATCGTCTGAGCCTCGACGCGGTGCTGTTCCCGACAGTCGCCGATGTGGGCCCGGCGAATGCGGATGTCGATCCGAAGTCGGCGGATATCGCCTGGAGCAACGGGGTTTGGGTCGCCAACGGCAACCTCGCCATCCGTCACTTGGGCGTGCCAACGGTCACCGTGCCGATGGGCGTGATGCCAGACATCGGCATGCCGGTCGGCCTGACGTTTGCCGGTCGCGCCTATGACGACTCGTCGCTGCTGCACCTGGCGTCGGCGTTCGAATCGACCGGCAACAAGCGCATGATCCCGCCGCGCACTCCGCCATTGGCGGCTATCCAACGGTAATTTCAACGTAGCCACGCTCCCTTGTAGGAGCTGGCTTGCCAGCGATGGTCGTTAACGATAACGCGAGTGAACCGGATCAACGCGGCGCACTTGAGCCCATCGCCAGCAAGCCGGCTCCTACGGGTTTCCGGGATTGCGTGGTGAACCCAAAAAACGGACTGTAGGAGCTGGCTTGCCAGCGATGGTCGTTAACGATAACGCGAGTGAACCGGATCAACGCAGCGCACTTGAGTCCATCGCCAGCAAGCCGGCTCCTGCGGGTTTCCGGGATTGCGTGGTGAACCCCAAAAAAACGGACTGTAGGAGCTGGCTTGCCAGCGATGGGCGTTAACGATAACGCGAGTGAACCGGATCAACGCAGCGCACTTGAGTCCATCGCCAGCAAGCCGGCTCCTATGGTTTTTTGGGATTGGGTGGTGAACCCAAAAAACGGACTGTAGGAGCTGGCTTGCCAGCGATGGGCGTTAACGATAACGCGGGTGAACCGGATCAACGCAGCGCACTTGAGCCCATCGCCAGCAAGCCGGCTCCTATGGTTTTTTGGGATTGGGTGGTGAACCCCAAAAAAACGGACTGTAGGAGCTGGCTTGCCAGCGATGGTCGTTAACGATAACGCGGGTGAACTGGAAAACGCAGCGCACTTGAGTCCATCGCCAGCAAGCCGGCTCCTATGGTTTTTTGGGATTGCGTGGTGAACCCAAAAAACGGACTGTAGGAGCTGGCTTGCCAGCGATGGTCGTTAACGATAACGCGGGTGAACCGGATCAACGCAGCGCACTGGAGTCCATCGCCAGCAAGCCGGCTCCTACGGTTTTCCGGGATTACGTGGTGAACCCCAAAAAACGGACTGTAGGAGCTGGCTTGCCAGCGATGGTCGTTAACGATAACGCGGGTGAACCGGATCAACGCAGCGCACTTGAGCCCATCGCCAGCAAGCCGGCTCCTACGGGTTTTTGGGATTGGGTGGTGAACCCAAAAAACGGACTGTAGGAGCTGGCTTGCCAGCGATGGTCGTTAACGATAACGCGAGTGAACCGGATCAACGCGGCGCACTTGAGCCCATCGCCAGCAAGCCGGCTCCTACGGGTTTCCGGGATTGCGTGGTGAACCCAAAAAACGGACTGTAGGAGCTGGCTTGCCAGCGATGGTCGTTAACAATAACGCGGGTGAATCCGGATCAACGCGGCGCACTTGAGCCCATCGCCAGCAAGCCGGCTCCTACGGGTTTCCGGGATTGCGTGGTGAACCCAAAAAACGGACTGTAGGAGCTGGCTTGCCAGCGATGGTCGTTAACAATAACGCGGGTGAATCGGATCAACGCGGCGCACTTGAGCCCATCGCCAGCAAGCCGGCTCCTACGGGTTTCCGGGATTGCGTGGTGAACCCAAAAAACGGACTGTAGGAGCTGGCTTGCCAGCGATGGTCGTTAACAATAACGCGGGTGAATCGGATCAACGCGGCGCACTTGAGTCCATCGCCAGCAAGCCGGCTCCTATGGTTTTTTGGGATTGGGTGGTGAACCCAAAAAACGGACTGTAGGAGCTGGCTTGCCAGCGATGGGCGTTAACGATAACGCGGGTGAACCGGATCAACGCAGCGCACTTGAGCCCATCGCCAGCAAGCCGGCTCCTATGGTTTTTTGGGATTGGGTGGTGAACCCAAAAAAAGGGACTGGAGCGGCACAGGCTCCAGCCCCCATTCATCAGGGATCAACCTGGGCCATCAGCTCGGGAATCGATTCCGGCCGTTTGGCATAGCGCTGCGCCAACACTGCACACACCATCAATTGAATCTGGTGAAACAGCATCAGCGGCAAAATCAACAAGCCAATCGTGCTGCCAGCGAACAACACCTGTGCCATCGGCACGCCGGTCGCCAGGCTTTTCTTCGAACCGCAGAAAAGAATGGTGATGCGATCTTCCTGGTTGAAACCGAACGCTTTGCCGAGCACCGTCGACGCCAGCAACACCAGCGCCAGAACGATGCAGCAGACCACCACCAGCCCGACCAGGTCCAGCAACGGAATCTGGTGCCAGATGCCTTCGATCACCGCCTCACTGAATGCGCCGTAGACCACCAGCAGGATCGAACCCTGATCGACGAATTTCAGCCAGCTCTTGTTACGCGCCACCCAGTTGCCGATCCAGCGCCGCGCGATCTGCCCGGCAATGAACGGCAGCAACAACTGCACGCTGATCTTGAGGATCGCATCAAGGGTCGAACTTCCGTTGCCCTGAACATCCAGCAACAACGTCACGAGTAACGGCGTAAGGAAAATCCCGAACAGACTGGACGCCGCCGCGCTGCAAATCGCCGCCGGAATATTCCCCCGTGCCAGCGAGGTAAAGGCAATCGCCGATTGCACGGTGGCTGGTAGCGCACAGAGGTACAGCATGCCCATGTACAAATCGTCGCCGATCAGCGGCGACAGCAGCGGCTTGAGCGCCAGGCCCAAAATCGGGAACAACACAAAGGTCAGGCTGAACACCAGCAGGTGCAGGCGCCAATGCCCGGCACCGGCAATGATCGATTCACGGGACAATTTGGCGCCGTGCAGGAAAAACAGCAGGGCAATGGCAATGTTGGTCAGCCAGCCAAACCCGACCGCCACCTGACCGCTGGCAGGCAGCAGGCTGGCGAGAACCACCACGCCGATCAGGGTCAGGGTGAAGTTGTCGGGCAAAAAACGGGGGCGGGTCATGGCTTTGATCATCCGGGGGTTGCCAGTGCGTGAAAGCGACTCTAACGTGCCTGATCATTACCGACTAACGCCGATGAGCCAGCTGATGCCGCCTAAAGGACATGACAAGAGTGTTCGACGCAGTATTCCCGGGCTGTCCAGCCTGCCGCGACCGCTCTACGGTCGCACCGAATCACTGCCCAATCGCGCCCTGACCCGCCGCCACAGTCATCCGTGGGTGCAGCTGTCCTACGCGATTCAGGGTGTGCTGGAAATACAGACCGGCGTCGGGCGTTTCGTCGCCCCACCGGAGCGTGCGGTATGGATTCCGGCGGGCATGCCGCACCGGGTATTCAGCTCGCCACGTACCGAGATGCGCAGCTTGTATATCGATTGCAGCGTGTCGGCGTGGGCGCCACCGGGGTGTCATGTGCTGGGTGTCAGCGACCTGCTGCGCGAGTTGATCCGCGCTTTCAGCCAGATTCCGGTGGAGTACGATCAGAACGGGACGCACGGCCGGTTGGCTCAGGTGATTCTTGACCAGTTGGCGGAAGCGCCGCAGATCGATTTGATGCTGCCCCTGCCTCAGGACAGTCGCTTGCGGCAAATCGCCCAAAGCCTGGAATCACACCCGGAGCAACAAACCACGCTCAGTCACTGGAGCGAGAAATTCGGCGTGACCGAGAAAACCCTCAGCCGCCTGTTCCAGCGCGACACCGGCCTGACGTTCCGCGCCTGGCGTCAGCGCTTGCGCTTGCTCGGTGCGCTGACGCCGCTGGAGCAAGGTGAGCGAGTCACCGACGTGGCGCTCGCGTGCGGCTACGATTCGACGTCGGCGTTTATCGCCGCTTTTCGTCAGCAGTTTGGTGAAACGCCCGGAGAGTTCTTCCGTTGAACACGCCAATTCATGATCAGCCCTTCACCACCACCCACGTGAAACACATCGGCATCTGCGCCTCTTGCCGCTCATAGCGGTCATAGCGTTCTTCGCGGTTGGAGTGCGGGTATTCCTTGAAGTGCTTGATCTGCAACCCGGCCGCAATGGCCGCGCTGAACAAGTCACCCAAGGTGTGGACGAACCAATAAGACGGCGCAGCGGGTTGTTCGACCTTGCCTTCGTAGACGATCGGCTCGTGCTGCACGAAAGGCTCTTGGCGAAAGTATGAAGTGGCCAGGCGAAAAGGATCGCTAGCCTCAGGGTCGAGCATTTCCAGGAACGGGTGGGTTTCATACACCACCAGCGCACCACCCGGTTTCAGGGTGCGCGCCACATGGTGGAAGAACTCGCCAATGTCCGGCATCCAGTTCAAGACGCCGATGGTGATCAGCGCCACGTCGAAGCGTGCATGCAGTTCAACGGGCAAATGGTGGATGTCGGCCTCGATGAATTGCGGCGCATGAGGTGAGCGCGTTGCCAGTTCCCGCGCCTGCTCGAGAAAAGCGCCGGACTGGTCGACGCCCACCACATGGCGTGCGCCCAACGCAAACAACGACAGGCTTTCGCGGCCGTTGTTGCAGCCCAGTTGCACCACGTCCTTGCCCTCGACACCGACCTGTATCAGCAGCTCCGTCAGGGTCTCATCCAGGCAGGAAAAATCCGTCTGCTCCACTGCGCACAACAAGGGCTGCCAGTCAGGGCTGTCTTTGTGATGGCGAGCGGAGTCATTCCAGGCCTCGCGATTACTCGCGATGGCGTTTTCTTTTGTCGACATTTCCATTGTCCCTCTATAGGAGCGAGCCTCCCGGTTAGCGAGTTTCGCCGAGAACAAGCCGCTCGGCCAGTGCCTTGGCTTGACTCGCCACATCCGTCACCGCAGTGCTTTCCCACCACATGCCGCGTAACGGCGGGCCCATGGCAAACAATCGGCTGGCAGCCTCACCATCGGCGTTCAACACAGCGCCGTCCACTTCGGCAGCAATCCCCAACGCCAACGGCCCCGGCTGAACCAGCCCGCGGGCCAGCAGTTGCCGGGGCAGCGGGCGTGCGACCCGGCGCCAATCGTATTCGATGCCGCTGGAGTTGATCAGCGCAGCACCCGTAACGACACAGGATTGCACGTCACCGCGACGACGCAGGCGAATGCTCACCTCCTGGCCGGTTGAAGGCTCGAGCCCCTTGAACGAAGCGGCATGAATACTCAATCGACCTTCTTTATATAAGCGCGCGACCAATTCGGCGCTCAGCGGTGGAGAGCGATGGTGATGACTTTCCCACCATGGCCGCACATGCCGTACAAACTGTCGCCGCTGCACGTCGCTCGCCTGATGCCACAGACGGCCGATATGCGCGCGCACCGTGTCCAGCGGCGCCTGCCAGTCGATGCCTTGGGCAATGGCGTCCCGGCAGTGCCGACGCAGTTCGCGCATGAGCTGACGCGGGCTTCGGATGCTGTAGTCCTCGGCGAGAAAATCCACCCACGCCGGAGGCTGGCGGCGCACGTGGGGCAGCAGGCCATGGCGGGAAAACACCTCGATCGGCCCACGATGACCGGCCTGCTCCAGCGAAACCACGGCATCGACCATGGTCAGGCCCGAACCGATGATCAACACCGTCGACTGCGGGTCGAGTTGTCGCATCGTCGCGACATCCCATGGATCGAGTGCGGCGGCGTTGAGGCCACTGGATTCGGTTTGCGGCGTCCGCGCGGCGGGGAACATTCCCGTGGCCAGCACCGCAAAGGCGCCCTGCAAGCGTCGACCATCATTCAAGGTCAGGTGCACGGTCTCGGCATCGGTGCGCAAATCGACTGCTTCGGCCCGAACGTGTTCGACCGTCGAGCCGTTCAACGCACCCACCGCCCGTGCCTCTTGCAGACGCTGCTGCGCGTACAGACCGAAAATCCCCCGGGGCGGGAACAGCTCACTGATGGGCACCGGCTGCTGATCCGACTCCGGCCAGCCGCCCTCGGCGATGTATTGCGTCAACCATTGGGTGAGGTCATCGGCATTGTCCGGATCGACGCTCATCCGCGCCGCGTTGCCATTAAGCGTATGCCCCAGTTCCACGGCACTGTAAGCCTCGCCCCGCCCGAGCTCGGCACGGGGTTCGATCACCAACACCCGGCGTTTTCCCGGCAGACGCAGCAACTGCACCGCCAGCATCGTGCCGCTGAGGCCACCGCCAACAATCAGGATGTCTGCGTCATTGTTCAAGCTCTGGCTCATCGTGCACTTCCTGTTCAGATCACCACATTTCGCACAAACCGCGCCGCCGCTGCCCCATCGTTGCGATAGCAGTGCGGCTGGTTGCTGGCAAACATGAAAAACTCACCTGCTGCAATATGATTGGCCACTTCGCCGAGCATGACGGTCAGGCAGCCTTCGAACACATAGATCTGCTCGCTCCAGCCGTCAGCGTCCGGTTCCGACGGGTAAATTTCACCCGGTTGCAGGCACCATTCCCACTGTTCCACTTCCCGGCTGGCGGTGGCCTTGGACAGCAGCACCGCTTTACTGCCGAGGATGGTTCCGGTCCAGGCCAGTTCATTGATGCGGCTGTGGTCGCGGACTTCGGGTGCCTGGATCAAATCGCTGAACGCCACGTCGAGGGCTTCGGCCACGCGGTCGAGTGTGGTCAGGCTGACATTTTTTTCACCCGCCTCGATCGCCACCAGCATGCGACGACTGACACCGGACTTTTCCGCCAATGCGGTTTGGCTCAAATCGGCCGCATGACGCAGGCGCCGGACATTCTGGCTGACGTGCTGGAGGACCGAAGCCCGCGGGGGAGAATCTTTGTGCACTATATTGCTCACTCGGTGGGGTTGGGCAGTATACTGCGCAACATTCGACGCATTGTGCGTCCCTCTCAAGTAGCGTGCAAGAACATGACGTCGGTGAATTCCCCCCAAGCTTCCTCCCGTTTCATCAGGCTGAGCAAGGCCGAATGCGTGCTGGTGCTGATCACTATGGTCTGGGGCGGCACCTTCCTTCTGGTGCAACATGCGATGACCGTCAGCGGTCCGATGTTTTTCGTCGGCCTGCGCTTTGCCGCCGCAGCGATCATTGTCGCCCTGTTTTCCTGGCGTCACCTGCGCCACCTGACACGGTTCGAACTCAAGGCAGGGTCATTCATTGGCGCGGCGATCATGCTCGGCTACGGTTTGCAGACCGTCGGATTGCAGAGTATTCCCAGCAGCCAGTCGGCGTTCATTACCGCCCTGTACGTGCCCTTCGTGCCGCTGCTGCAATGGCTGGTGCTGGGGCGACGTCCGGGGCTGATGCCCAGCATCGGCATCATGCTGGCCTTTACCGGTTTGATGCTGCTGTCCGGGCCATCCGGGGCTTCTTTCAACTTCAGCCCCGGTGAAATCGCCACGTTGATCAGCGCGGTGGCGATTGCCGCAGAGATCATTCTGATCAGCACCTATGCCGGACAGGTCGATGTGCGTCGAGTGACCGTAGTGCAACTGGCCGTCACTTCGGTGCTGTCGTTCCTGTTGGTAGTGCCGACCAACGAGGCGATTCCTGACTTCTCATGGCTGCTGTTATGCAGCGCACTGGGCCTCGGCGCGGCGAGTGCAGCTATCCAGGTAGCAATGAACTGGGCACAGAAGAGCGTTTCGCCGACCCGCGCAACGCTGATCTACGCCGGTGAGCCGGTGTGGGCCGGCATCGTCGGGCGCATTGCGGGCGAACGGCTGCCGTCAATCGCCTTGCTCGGGGCCGGGTTGATTGTCGCGGCGGTGATTGTCAGTGAGTTGAAGACCAAGGGTAAGGCCGCTGCAGACGTTGGCGAATCGCTGGAGCGCGAACGCAGTCATTAACAGGATCAAAAGATCGCAGCCTTCGGCAGCGCCTACAGAGGGTTCCATACATCTGTAGGCGCTGCCGAAGGCTGCGATCTTTTTTGGCGGACAGGAAACAATGTGAATCAGGGCTTTTCCGTCTACCGTGTAGGATTCTGCGACAGCTTGGCGTTTGGTGATCGGGGAGCTGGCACGTATGATGCTTCACAAACTTCCGCAGATTAGAAGCCTATGTCCCTGATAGTTCTACTGCTTCTGCCTTTCATCGGCAGCTGTTTGGCGGCCGTGCTGCCGCACAATGCGCGTAACGCAGAATCCCTGCTGGCAGGTCTGATCGCCTTGATCGGTACCGTCCAGGTCGCGTTCCTGTACCCGCAGATTGCCGACGGCGGCGTGATTCGCGAAGAATTCTTCTGGCTGCCCAGCCTGGGCTTGAACTTCGTCCTGCGCATGGACGGCTTCGCCTGGCTGTTTTCGATGCTGGTGCTGGGCATCGGCACACTGGTGTCGTTGTACGCCCGCTACTACATGTCGCCGGACGATCCGGTGCCGCGCTTCTTTGCGTTTTTCCTCGCCTTCATGGGCGCCATGCTCGGGCTGGTGATCTCCGGCAACCTGATCCAGATCGTGTTTTTCTGGGAGCTGACCAGCCTCTTCTCGTTCCTGTTGATCGGCTATTGGCACCATCGCGCTGATGCACGTCGCGGTGCCTACATGGCACTGATGGTCACCGGCGCGGGCGGTTTATGCTTGCTGGCGGGGGTCATGATCCTCGGCCATGTGGTCGGCAGCTATGACCTGGACAAGGTCCTGGCCGCCGGCGACCTGATTCGTGCCCATGCCCTCTACCCCATTCTGCTACCCCTGATCCTGATCGGCGCCTTGAGCAAAAGTGCGCAATTCCCCTTCCACTTCTGGCTGCCCCACGCGATGGCCGCGCCGACGCCCGTCTCGGCGTATCTGCACTCGGCGACCATGGTCAAGGCCGGGGTGTTTCTACTCGCGCGGCTATGGCCGTCGCTTTCGGGCAGTGAAGAATGGTTCTACATCGTCAGCGGCGCCGGTGCCTGTACGCTGTTGCTCGGCGCGTATTGCGCGATGTTCCAGAACGACCTCAAGGGTCTGCTCGCGTACTCGACCATCAGCCACCTAGGCCTGATTACCCTGCTGCTTGGCCTGAACAGCCCACTGGCCGCCGTCGCGGCGGTGTTCCACATCCTCAACCACGCCACCTTCAAAGCCTCGCTGTTCATGGCGGCCGGCATCATCGACCATGAAAGCGGTACACGTGACATTCGCAGGCTCAGTGGCCTGTACAAGCTGATGCCGTTTACCGCGACCCTGGCCATGGTCGCCAGCGCCTCGATGGCCGGGGTGCCCTTGCTCAACGGCTTCCTGTCGAAAGAAATGTTCTTCGCCGAAACCGTGTTCATCAACGCCACCCGCTGGGTCGAATTGAGCTTGCCGATTGTGGCGACCATCGCCGGCACCTTCAGCGTGGCCTACTCCCTGCGCTTCACCGTGGACGTTTTCTACGGCCCGACCGCGACCGACCTGCCACACACACCCCACGAACCACCGCGCTGGATGCGTGCACCGGTTGAGCTGCTGGTGTTGACGTGCCTGATCGTCGGGATTTTTCCGGCACAAGTGGTCGGTCCGTTGCTCGCTGCCGCCGCGCAACCGGTGGTCGGCGGTACGCTGCCGGAGTACAGCCTGGCCATCTGGCACGGATTGAACGCTCCGATGATCATGAGTCTGATCGCGCTGGGCTGCGGCACCCTGCTTTATCTGCTACTGAGCAATCAGCTCAAGCGCGGCCGCTTCAACGGTCCGCCACTGATAGGCCGCCTGGACGGCAAGCGTCTGTTCGAACGCAGCCTTGTGGTGATGATGCGTCTGGCCCGTCGCCTGGAGCGGCACCTGGGCACCCATCGCCTGCAGGCCCAGTTGTTTTTGGTCGTGCTTGCGGCGGTGCTGGCCGGGCTCATCCCGATGCTGCACAGCAGCCTGGTTTGGGGCGACCGACCGAAAATCCCGGGTTCGATCGTCTTCGTCACGCTGTGGTTGCTGGCAATCGTCTGTGCGCTGGGCGCAGCGTACCAGGCCAAGTATCACCGGCTTGCGGCCCTGACCATGGTCAGCGTCTGCGGCCTGATGACCTGCGTCACCTTCGTGTGGTTCTCGGCGCCGGACCTGGCGCTGACGCAACTGGCGGTCGAAGTGGTGACCACCGTGTTGATCCTGCTGGGCTTGCGCTGGTTGCCGCGACGAATTGAAGAAGTTTCGCCGCTGCCCGGCAGCCTGCGTCGCGCCCGGGTGCGGCGCATCCGCGACTTGCTGCTGTCGACGGCCGTCGGCGTGGGCATGGCACTGCTGTCCTATGCAATGCTGACGCGCCAGACGCCCAACGATATTTCTTCGTTCTACTTGAGTCGCGCCCTCCCCGAGGGTGGCGGCAGCAACGTGGTCAACGTGATGCTGGTGGATTTCCGTGGTTTCGACACCCTCGGCGAAATCACCGTACTGGTCGCCGTGGCCCTGACCGTGTTCGCCCTGCTGCGTCGCTTCCGCCCACCGAAAGAAAGCCTCCAGTTACCGGCCCAACAACGCTTGCTCGCCCCGGACGTGGTCACCGACCTGGTCAACCCGCGCCACGCCAGCGACACCGCGCTCGGCTTCATGATGGTGCCTGCGGTGCTGGCGCGCCTGCTGTTGCCGGTTGCACTGGTGGTGTCGTTCTACCTGTTCATGCGCGGACACAATCAGCCAGGTGGCGGTTTTGTCGCCGGGCTGGTGATGTCGGTCGCATTCATCCTGCAATACATGGTCGCCGGTACGCAGTGGGTCGAAGCGCAAATGAGCCTGCGCCCGCTGCGCTGGATGGGCACGGGACTGTTGATTGCCACGGCCACAGGCCTGGGGGCGATGGTCGTCGGCTATCCGTTCCTGACCACTCATACCTGGCATTTCGATCTGCCGCTGCTGGGTGACATTCATCTCGCCAGCGCGTTGTTCTTCGACATCGGCGTGTACGGCGTGGTGGTCGGCTCGACCCTGTTGATCCTCACCGCCCTTGCCCACCAATCGGTCCGTGGACACAAAACCGCTGCCCAGCCTAAATCCGTTGCCGCCAAGGGAGCCGCCTGATGGAAGAAGTCATCGCAATCGCCATCGGCGTACTGGCCGCCTCCGGCGTCTGGCTGATCCTGCGGCCACGGACATTCCAGGTGGTCATGGGCCTGTGCCTGCTGTCGTATGGCGTCAATCTGTTCATCTTCAGCATGGGCAGCCTGTTCATCGGCAAAGAGCCGATCATCAAGGACGGCGTGCCCCAGGACCTGTTGCACTACACCGACCCGTTGCCGCAAGCGCTGGTGCTGACCGCCATCGTCATCAGCTTCGCCATGACCGCGCTGTTCCTGGTGGTGCTGCTGGCATCCCGTGGCCTGACCGGCACCGACCATGTGGATGGCCGGGAGCCTAAGGAATGATGGCGATGAACCACCTGATCGTCGCACCGATCCTGCTGCCCCTGCTGACGGCCGCGATCATGCTGATGCTCGGCGAAAAGCACCGACCGCTGAAGGCCAAAATCAACCTGCTCTCCAGCCTGATCGGGCTGGGCATTGCCGTGGCGCTGCTGCAGTGGACGCAAACCACAGACGTGCCGGGGTCCATTGGCGTTTACCTGCCGAGTAACTGGCAGGTGCCCTTTGGCCTGGTGTTGGTGGTTGATCGCCTGTCGGCATTGATGTTGGTGCTGACCGGCATCATTGGTGTCAGCGCGCTGCTGTTCGCCATGGCACGCTGGGACAGTGCCGGTTCGAGTTTCCACGCGCTGTTCCAGATCCAGCTGATGGGCTTGTACGGGGCCTTCCTCACAGCGGACCTGTTCAACCTGTTCGTGTTTTTTGAAGTCCTGCTGGCCGCGTCCTACGGCCTGATGCTGCACGGCTCGGGCCGGGCACGGGTGTCGTCGGGGTTGCATTACATCACGATCAACCTGTTGGCCTCGTCGCTGTTCCTGATTGGCGCGGCGCTGATCTACGGCGTCACCGGCACGCTGAACATGGCCGATCTGGCGCAGAAAATCCCGTTGGTGGCGCAAGCCGATCGCGGGCTTTTGCATGCCGGCGCGGGGATTCTGGCGGTGGCATTCCTGGCCAAGGCCGGGATGTGGCCGCTGAATTTCTGGCTGGTACCGGCCTACTCCTCAGCGAGCGCGCCAGTCGCGGCGATGTTCGCGATCATGACCAAGGTGGGCGTCTACACCTTGCTGCGTTTGTGGACGCTGTTGTTCTCCGCCCAGGCCGGCGCGTCGGCGTTTTATGGCGGCGACTGGTTGATTTACGGCGGCATGGCGACCATCGTCTGTGCGGCCATCGCGACACTCGCCACCCAACGCCTGGAGCGCATGGCCAGCTTGAGCATTCTGGTATCGGCGGGGATTCTGTTGTCGGCCATCGGTTTCGCCCAACCGAACCTCGTAGGATCGGCGCTGTTCTACCTGGTCAGCTCGACGCTGGCGTTGAGCGCCTTGTTCATGCTGGCCGAACTGATCGAGCGCTCGCGGTCGGCCAATGAACTGCTGCTGGAAGACGAAACGGAACTGCTGCCGCGTCCTCTGGAATCCCTGCATCCGCCCAAAGGCATCAACCTTGATGACGAGCAGAAAGCCGTGGTCGGCCAGGTGATTCCCTGGACCATGGCCTTTCTCGGCTTGAGCTTCATCGCCTGCGCCTTGCTGATCATCGGCATGCCGCCGCTCTCGGGGTTTATCGGCAAACTCGGCCTGCTCAACGCCCTGCTTAATCCACAAGGCCTGGGCCATATCGGGGTGATCTCGACCGCCGCCTGGGGACTGCTGGTGCTGTTGATCCTGTCGGGGCTGGCCTCGCTCGTCACCTTCTCGCGCCAGGGCATCCAGCGCTTCTGGACGCCAGCAGAGCGACCATCGCCCGTGTTGCGACGCCTCGAGTGCATTCCCATCTTCGCCCTGCTGGGCTTGAGCATCCTGCTGACTTTCAAGGCCGAACCGCTGTTGCGCTACACCCAGGCTGCCGCCGACGCCTTGAACAACCCGCAGCAGTACGTCACGGCGGTGCTCGAAACCCGTGTCGTGCCGAACCCGCAAGACAAGGCTGGCGCGCAGGAGGTGCAACCGTGAAGCGTCTGTTTCCTGCGCCGTGGTTATCGCTGGCATTGTGGTTGTTGTGGTTGCTGCTGAATCTGTCGATGACACCCGGCAATCTGCTGCTGGGTGGAGTGCTGGCTTACTGCGCACCGCTGATGATGCGCAGATTGCGCCCCTTGCCGGTACGCATTCGCCGCCCCGGCGTCATCCTGCATTTAATCCTGATCGTCGGTCGTGACGTACTGGTATCCAATTTCGCGGTGGCCTGGGGCGTGCTTAACGCGGGCCGCCGTCCGCCCCGCTCCCGCTTCATCAAAGTGCCGCTGGACCTGCGCGACGCCAACGGCCTCGCGGCATTGTCGATGATCACCACCGTGGTCCCGGGCACGGTCTGGTCTGAGCTGGCGCTGGACCGCAGCGTCCTGCTCTTGCACGTGTTCGATCTGGACGACGAGGCGCGGTTCATCCAGCACTTCAAGACGACCTACGAACGTCCGTTGATGGAGATCTTCGAATGAGCCCATTACTGTCGAACGCGATCCTGCTGAGCCTGTTCCTGCTTTCTCTGGCGATGATCCTGACCCTGGTCCGGTTGTTCAAGGGGCCGTCGGCCCAGGACCGGGTACTCGCGCTGGATTATCTGTACATCGTCGCGATGCTGATGATGCTGGCGCTGGGCATTCGTTATGCCAGCGACACGTACTTCGAGGCGGCGCTGCTGATTGCGCTGTTCGGCTTCGTTGGCTCGTTTGCTCTGGCGAAATTCCTGCTGCGTGGCGAGGTCATCGAATGAACATGGAACTGTCGTTGTGGGTAGAAATCCCGGTGGCGATCCTGCTGGTCTTAAGCGGTCTCTTCGCGCTGATCGGCGCCATCGGTCTGTTGCGCATGAAGGACTACTTCCAGCGCATGCACCCACCGGCGCTGGCTTCGACATTGGGCGCCTGGTGCGTGGCATTGGCGTCGATCATTTATTTTTCGGCGCTCAAGTCCGGGCCGGTGTTGCACGCCTGGCTGATCCCGATCCTGTTGTCGGTCACCGTGCCGGTAACCACGTTGTTGCTGGCGCGGGCGGCGTTGTTCCGCAAACGCATGGCCGGGGATGATGTGCCGGCCGAAGTGAGCAGTCGGCGAACGGAAAGCGGCGGCTAGTTGAGGATTTGTGTTGCCGCGATGCGGCCTGCCCGGCCACTAAACAGTCAGCACCAGGCCACCGCCAGCAACCCCGCGCCCAGCACCACACACAGCGGCGAGTAAACCCAGCTATCGAGCTGGGCAAACTTCGAGCCCTTGATCTCTTTGAAAAAACCCACCAGCTCCGAATCACCGATGGCCCTGGCGAACAGCATCACCGCAATCGCACTGATCAACCATTGCAGTGCCGGGTGCTGTACCTGCGGCAACCACCAGCCAACGCGCAAACACACGACAATGGCAATCAACAGCAGACACGCCGCGACACCCAGCGTGATCCAGCCTCGCGGCTTAAAGGCCGGCCGTAAGCGCATCCCGCCCTCCACCGGTACTTGCGGCACCGCAGCCACTGCCGCCCACTCGCCACCCATCGCCCAATACACATGCATCAGGCTGATCGTGGCAAACGTCGTCACCAGCCATTGTGCCAATACCAAGGTCATTTTCAGGCTTCCTTGAAAAGGGTCTGAACAAACATCCTAGTCGGCATTTGGTGAAGCGCACGACCGATTGGCGGTGACGTCGTTTGGGCTGACCATTGGTTGTGCGATGTCACCGCCCCCACATCCGGACGCTGAATCACTTCATCCCGGCCGCGACCTTGTCCGCCACATCCTTGGGCAGCCACGCTTGCCAGACCTCCGGATATTTGTTCATGAATGCTTCCGCAGCCTGACGCGGTGGTGTGTGTTTTTCACTCATCTCGGCCAGCGCCTTGTTCAACGGATCAATTGGAAAATCGACTTTGCTGAAGAACTCGACAATCTGCGGATACTGCTTCTGGAATGGCGTGGACACGCCGATGGACAACTTCGAGGCCAGCGAACGGGTCGGCAGGGGATTGGGATTGTCGGCGTCGGTCAGGGTCTTCCAGGCTTCGGCGTCGAACGGTGGTTCTTCCAGCTGGATCAGCTTGAAACGACCGAGCAACGGTGTGGGTGACCAATAGTAGAACAACACCGGTTTCCCACGGCGGATTGACGAAGTGATCTCAGCGTCCAGCGCCGCGCCGGAACCACTGCGGAAGTTCACGTAGCTGTCGTCCAGCTTGTAGGCCTTGAGCTTCTGCTTGTTGACCACTTCCGAAGTCCAGCCGATGGGGCTGTTGAGGAAGCGTCCTTTGTTAGGCGCCTCCGGGTCTTTGAACACGTCCTTGTAGCGCGGCAGGTCGCTGACACTGCGCAGGTCCGGCGCCATTGGCTTGATGCCCTTGGCCGGGTCACCCTTGATCACATACTCCGGCACCCACCAGCCTTCGGTAGCGCCCTTGACCGTGTCGCCAAGACTCACGACTTTACCTTCGGCCTCCGCCTTGACCCAGACCGGACTGCGACCGGCCCACTCTTCGCCGATGACCTGAATGTCATTGTTCGCCAGCGCGGTTTCCAGGGTAATGGTGGTGCCCGGCAAGGTGTCTGTGGGCAGGCCGTAGCCCTTCTCGACGATGATGCGCAAGACATCGGTAATCAGGCTGCCGCTTTCCCAGTTCAGGTCGGCGAAGTGAATCGGCGCCTGGGCGGCGAACACCTGGACGGGAGCCGCCAACAACCCGAAAGTGGCGGCGACCGCGGTCAGCAACCGTCGAAATCCGTTCATGCTTTTGCACCTCGTGCTGTTCACAGCAATAGCAGGATGGCCTGGCAGAAGACCGCGAAGCCTCTGAATATTCAGTCATCTGACTGTAGTAGAGGTTCCTGCTTTCGAGGGGCATGGATCAATTTTCGGAAGTTTCCTGCAACCGGGCCAGCTCTCTTCTGACCATGCTGGCGTATTCCGCCGGCTGCAACTTGTAAAGCTGTGACGCCACCCAATTCAGCCACGCGCCCTGCAGAACAGCCTTCTGTTCAAACAATTGCTGCGCCTGGGCTTGGGCACTGGTCGAGTTCTGCTCGTGGAAGTCGGCGCGGTTCAGGGTCATTACTCGCTGGCCTTGAACGTCACCAGCTCGCCCTTGCGCCATTTGGCTGCCTTGGCCGTCACCGCTTTCAGGGTTTTGGTCAGGCCTTCCTGCAATTGCTCGTGGGCGGCAAATATCGTCACCACGCTGTGCCCTTCCTTGAACAGAATGGCCTGTCCGTCGGCCGTCGTGACGAAGGCGTAATCGCCCAGGCCGTAGACCGTCAGTTTGATGTCGCGGAACTTGATGTCCAGCTTGCCGCCTTCACGGCTGGGCAATACGGACGCGCTGAAATGGTCGCCGACCTTGAGTTTGAGTCCAGGTTTGTCGTCCACCACCAGGGCTGATTCGGTGTCGAGTTCGGCAATGTAAATGCCTTCAGCGTTCTGTTCGGTG
Organism: Pseudomonas sp. Irchel s3f7; assembly: GCF_900187615.1. GTDB lineage: Bacteria > Pseudomonadota > Gammaproteobacteria > Pseudomonadales > Pseudomonadaceae > Aquipseudomonas. The sequence continues at coordinate 18,187 of NZ_FYDO01000042.1, forward strand.
ATGTAAACGAAACGTGACTGAAACAGCTTGACCAGCTTTGCGCGCAAATCACCCAACACGAACAAAGCATGCATATCGAGATTACTTACTGCCAAGGAAACATCCCCACATTTGAAAAGAATGCCGCACGCAGGAAAAGCGCACGGCCAAAAATAGCGGCAATGCCGAAGGTAAACCAGATAACCCGGGTTGAAGTCCTGAATGAGCAGTGCACTCATTCATCACGAAGCGTCAGAAGAATACTGGAACGACACTGGAATCGTCCTGCGTGACGTTCGTCATAGGTTGAAGGAAAACGCCCTTCCAACAGCCAGAAAATTATGGACTATCAACTTCAGGGAAAAAACCGATCAAGAAAAGCAATTTTCCTACATATCGCACGCGAAAAATTGCTTTAGATAAACATCATCCACCCACCAGTGAGGGGGATTCTAGAGCAGCGATGCTCTTCCAGACTACCCATAACGACGTACATACGTCGGTAAACCCATGAAAAGGACTTCATATGTGCACGCTGACACACTTCACCCACACCGTGGCACCCTCCACTGGCACCCCCTCGACGCTGCATTCCGTACTGTTTTCCCTCCATCAGCCAGCGTTTGAACAACCGATCCAGCCCCGTTTTCGGGTGGTTTTGGCGGGTAAAGCCTTCTTCCACATCAAGGAAATTTCCACGGGCTGCGTCAGAGGTTTCCGAGCGAGCCATAACGAAGCCTGCGCCCTCGCCCGCTTTCTTGAATCACGTTAATGCCCCATTCCCGTCAAAAGTGCCGACGCCTGTTTTCGTCTGGCCGACGACTTAACAACCGTCGACAGGCAACTACTGCCATACTGCCCGCCCAATGAAACGCGGCCCAACAGGCCGGGCCGCGTTGAAGACAACAATATATTTTCAAGGGAAGGCTGTTACGTGACGGAATTTGATATCGGCGAGTTTTTTATCCGGGGCGAAGCCAGAGAAATCGACGGCGAGTTCCAGGCGGTCATAGTCATGCGCGCCAAACCACCACTGAAAACCGTGACCTTTCATCAGGTCGAGAAAGATCGCTGGTTCAAGTCCTCGGACGTGGCCGCCATCGCCGCCCAGGAATCGGCCAAGGAATTGAAAGCGGCCGTAGATGCCGGAGCATTGAAAGCCTGAGGCCGCGTTTGCGGTCTATGCTCACTGCTGCGTTTGAACATCGCAATCGAACTCCTGAAGCGCGGTTTCCTCAGATGCAATGAAGCCGCCCCTTCATATCCCGACGCGACTGATGACCTGCAAGGAGATGAAAATGGAATCACCGACCCACGAATTGAAAGGCTTGTTCGACCAGCTCGGCCTGGATTCCGGTGCGAAAGCTATCGACGATTTCATTGCCAGCCACTCCCCTCTGCCCGACGACAAAAAACTCATCGATGCCGAGTTCTGGACCCCGCAACAGTCTGCCTTCCTGAAAGAGCAACTGCGTGCAGACGCTGATTGGGCAGGGGTGGTTGATGAATTGAACCTGCGCATGCACCAGTCCCACAAATAGCGAACTCAATGCAGGCTGTCAGGTGCTTCAGTTTTCAATTGCGCCAGCCAGGCAGCCTTGCATTCCTCAGCTTCAGTGCGGCTGGAGAATGCTGTGCCGCAGCGTTCGCCGTTGAGCAACACGATCCAGCAAACACTGCGCCCCAATGCACGCAGCGTGGCGGGCACACCGCTGCCGATCATGACCGCGACATCAACTTTGCTTTGCATGCTGACCTCTCAACTTAATTAGCAGCCTAACTAGTAGGTATGTTAATTAGTTTCCCGGCGAGGAAACAGCGATCACGCTGCACAGCTTTGTTGCTTACCCCGTAACAATCCCCTACCGATTCTAAGGCCGTGGATTCTCCGGCTTGCGCCTCGAAACACGCTGCAATCTGGCCGATGGAGTGGCTTTCTCGGTCCGGCAGTTGGCGGACAAACTGCAATCGCAGCTCGCGGCGGCGGCACAGATCGTCAGCAATGCCGAGGTGATGATCACCAGCTCGGGGAATCAAAGACAGCAGAACGCAAAGATCGCAGCCTTCGCCAGCGTCTACCACAATCTGGTAGCGCTGCCGAAGGCTGCGATCTTTTTCAGGCAGTCAACTTTGCATTGACTGCCCGTAGAATCAAGCCTGACGCTGGTGCTTGTCGATCTGCTCGTGACGTTCTTGAGCTTCGATGCAGTACTTGGTGGTCGGGCTGATCAGCAAGCGTTTCAGGCCAATCGCCTCACCGCTGTCATCGCACCAGCCGAAACTGTCTTCCTTGATGCGTTCCAGCGCTTGTTCCAACTGAGGCAGCATGCGCTGATCACGATCGATCGCGTTCACCAGCCAGGTGCGCTCTTCTTCAACGGAGGCCGCGTCAGCCGGATCGGCCGGAGTATCCAGGCTCTCGATGGCGATGCGGTTCTGTTCGATGCGCTCATGGGTTTCGACTTTCATGTTCTGCAACAGCTCAGAGAAAAAAGCATGTTGCTCGGCATTCATGTAGTCATCCGCCGGCATGGCCAGCAACTTGTCCTTTGTCATTGATATCTCTATAAAAAAACGTGCATTAAGGCGAATAAGGGAGCGTTCCGGCAGACCGGGTCAGGCCAGCGCAAAGGCGCCGTTTGTTCAAAGCGCCACCCGGCACTCAATTTACGAGGGGCGGCAGTCTACGGCCGACTTGAGGCATCAGCAACCGAAAAGACAGTGAATTTGTCCGACAAAGACCTGAAATTGCTCTGCGGCAGGCTTTTTGGCGTTAATCGGAGTGCGTTTATAGCAAGAAATTCAACCGAGCGGCTGTATATAGAGGACAAACGGCTGGATTTGCACCTCCCGCATCCTCAGCTAAGGTTGTCCCTCCCGAAATGGCCATATAAAGGAAAGGACCATGAAACTGATCGGCATGCTGGATTCACCCTACGTGCGGCGCGTCGCTATCTCTGCCAAACGTCTCGGTATTGCGTTGAAGCATGATTCGGTTTCGGTGTTCCGCCACTTTGAGCGATTCCAGCAGATCAATCCGGTAGTCAAAGCGCCGACGCTGGTGCTGGACGATGGCGAAGTGTTGATGGATTCCACGTTGATCATCGATTACCTGGAAACGTTGGCCGGTCCCGCCAACAGTTTGATGCCCGGCGAACCGACCCGCCGTCTGCGCTCGCTGCGCCTGATCGGCCTGGCCTTGGCTGCCAGCGAAAAATCCGTACAGCTTTATTACGAACGTAACCTGCGACCTGCGGACATTCAATATGAGCCGTGGGTGGAGCGGGTCGAAGGGCAATTGACAGCGGCCTATTCGGCACTGGAACGAGAGTTGGAAAAGCACCCGCTGAACACTGACGGTTCGATTGAACAGGACGGCATCACACTGGCGGTGGCCTGGAGCTTCACCAATCTGGTGGTGCCGGATCAGGTGGATGCGGCGCAGTTTCCCCACATCGCAGCGTACACGAAGTATGCCGAGGGGCTTGAGGTGTTTGTCAGCACCCCGATCGACTGACAGATTCGTTTCGCCTGATCTGCCGTCATCGCGAGCAAGCTTGCTCCTACAGTATTTTGTGGGAGCAACTGCCTTCACATGCCATTCGTCAGTCGACACAGGCCTTGCCTGTCACCCCGCTCCGGGTATTGTTCTGACGATGGTTTTAGCTAGATGAAAGTTAATTTATTAAGTCGTGGGAAATTCTTGGCAAAATGCTCGTAACTTCGTATTGAACTGCTAATCAGGCCAGCCCATGACCCGCATCTTGACCATCGAAGACGACGCCGTGACCGCCCGGGAAATCGTCGCCGAACTGAGCAACCACGGCCTGGATGTCGACTGGGTCGACAATGGTCGCGAAGGCCTGGAGCGTGCGGTCAGCGGCGACTATGACCTGATCACCCTCGATCGCATGTTGCCCGAACTCGATGGCCTGGCGATCGTCACTACGCTGCGGACCATGGGCGTGGAGACGCCGATCCTGATGATCAGCGCCCTCTCCGATGTCGATGAGCGCGTGCGCGGCTTGCGTGCCGGTGGCGACGATTACCTGACCAAACCCTTTGCCACCGATGAAATGGCCGCCCGGGTCGAAGTCCTGCTGCGTCGGCAAAACACCGTGACCGCCCAGGCCACCACTTTGCGTGTGGCCGACCTGGAACTGAACCTGATCAGCCATGAAGCCAGCCGCGACGGCCAACTGCTGACGCTGTTGCCCACCGAATACAAATTGCTGGAATTCCTGATGCGCAACTCCGGGCAGATCCTCTCGCGCATGATGATTTTCGAAGAGGTCTGGGGTTATCACTTCGACCCCGGCACCAATCTGATCGACGTCCACATTGGCCGTCTGCGCAAGAAGATCGACCCACCTGGCAATGTCCCACTGATTCGGACTGTGCGAGGCTCGGGTTATGTCATTGCCGAACCCGTCTAAAGGCTGGCGCTCTTCCAGCAGCCGTTTGCTGGCGCTCTACAGCTCGCTATTCGTGATCTGGAGCGGCATTCTCATGGGGGTCATGTACTACGAGGTGTCCGCTTACCTGGACAACCTGGCCAAGCACTCGCTGATGCAACGCCAGCACCTGTTTTCGCATTTTTCCGGTGAACAACTGGAAGACGTCCTTTCCGTCAGCATGACCTTCGACATTCGCGGTATCGACGCCTATGGCCTGTTCGATGCCCAACAACGCTACCTCCACGGCGCGCTGCGTCACATCCCGAAAGGCCTGCCGCTGGACGGCAAGATCCACATGCTCAGCGACTGCGCCGAGTCCGACGACCCGACCCTGCCCGCCGCCAGCTGCGACGCCGTGGCGACCCAGACCCGGGATGGCCGTTGGCTGATATTGATGCGCGACAACGGCTCGCTGTTTGCCGTAACCCGGATCATCCTGCACGCGTTGCTTTGGGGCATGACCCTGACCATTGTGCCGGGCATCATCGGCTGGCATGTGCTGCGGCGGCGTCCGTTGCGGCGCATCCGCGGGATTCAGGCCAGCGCCGAAGCCATCGTCGCCGGCGATCTGACCCGACGCCTGCCGCTGTCGGATCGTCGCGATGAACTGGACATGCTCGCCGCCATCGTCAACGCCATGCTCGAACGCATCGAGCATCTGATGCATGAGGTCAAGGGCGTGTGCGACAACATCGCCCATGACTTGCGCACACCGCTGACCCGCCTGCGCGCTCAGCTCTATCGTATGCAGCAACAGGCGGGCGAAGGTTCATCGCAAGCGGCGCAACTGGACCTGGTGCTCGCCGAAGCCGATACGCTGATGGCGCGTTTTCGCGGATTGCTGCGAATTTCCGAACTGGAGGATCGCCAGCGTCGGTCCGGGTTCGTTGATCTGGATCCGGTGCCGTTACTGCAAGAGTTGCATGAGTTCTATCTGCCCCTGGCGGAAGACGACGATCTGGTTTTTCAACTGCACGTGCCGGCGTCTTTGCCATCGCTGCATGGCGACCGGGCATTGCTGTTCGAGGCGCTGGCGAATCTGTTGAGCAACTCGATCAAATTCACTCCGCCGGGTGGCACGGTGATTTTGCGTGGGGTCAATGAGGGTGGGCATACGCGAATCGAAGTCCTCGATTCCGGCCCGGGTATTCCCGAGGCGGAACGCGAAGCGGTGTTTCAACGGTTTTATCGTGCCGAGGCCGGTAATCAGAAAAGCGGCTTCGGTCTTGGCCTGTCGATCGTCGCGGCGATTGCCAGCCTGCACGGGTTTACGCTGGAAGTGAGCCGCAGCGAACTTGGCGGCGCAAAGCTGGTGCTCGATTGTAAGCAGAGCTTGATGCCACCAGCCTGACTCACTCACTTCAACCCGACACAGAACCTGTAGGAGCGAGCTTGCTCGCGATAGCGATTTAATAGAAAGACGATGTTGTCCGGCACACCGCTATCGCGAGCAAGCTCGCTCCTACAGGTGAACAGGTGAGCAGCGTCAACGATAACGATCCGGCAGAACGCTGGTAGCGCTCGAAAACTGCACCGCACAGGGCGGTGCCACTGTCGGGGCATTTATCGTGCTCAGCCGTTCAGGCTCGGATTCACGCAGGTACACCGGCATGTCGGTCACCGGAGGCATGGCCGGAATCTCGAAGTACATCTGCACCACCCAACCGCGGTGGTAACTGGCGTGGTTGACCACGTGCATCAGCATCGCACCGGCGCTCATGGTGCCGCTTTCACCCGAGACAAACGTGAACTCGACCGGCTTGTTCAGCGACGCATCGGTTTGCCGGGCGCTCCAGTCGCAATACCAGTGATCGATCGCTTTTTGCGCCAGGTGCAGTTCCATCAAGTCTGAGTGCAACAGGTCGTGTGAAGTCTTGAAACCATGGCCGCGACCTTCGAGGTGAGCCTGCCAGATGCAGTCCACCACATACACGTGATTGAGGGTGCCGATCATGTTGTTGAACACCGATACCCGCGCTTTGTTGACCTCACCTGGCGGTAATTGCGCGAGGCTGTCAAAGAGCCGCTGGTTTGCCCAGCGTTTGTAATCGGCCAGCAGGCAGGCAGTGCGTGCAGTTATCATCAGAATGCTCCGATGGCGGTGTGCGCACACTCCAGCATAGACCTGATAGCGAAAAGAAAGCGCCAACACTGATTATCGGTAGAAAACGCTTCCCGTCCCGCACCGACTTGATGGGGCCAGGGAACTCCTGACTGCTCCCGCGCATCCTAGAATATGTGGTACTTCCCTTATGCTTCATGCTGTCGGAGGACACCGTCATGCGCCGTCTATTTATCCTCTCTTCCCTGGTACTTTGTTTGCCGTTCGGTTCGGCTATGGCCGATGTGGACGCCGAAGACGTAGCCACCTCGGCCGGGGTTTCCGCATCGCTGTACTCGACGTTCAAGGATGACAAAATGGTCATTCCTGCACGGGATGACGCCTCCAGCTTCGTGGCCAGCGGCGGTGCAATTCGCGGCGTTTATCTGGAGCAGGTCTTGCAGCGGATCCGGCAAAACCATCCCGATCTCAGCAACGCAAGCGACGAAGACCTGGCCCGGGCCATCCTCGTTCAGGATGGCATTGCGGCCGATCACTGAAGGTCGTCCACGCCAGCGGTGGGGCTTGTGACAGCGCGATAGCGTTTGCAGCCCTGCCTTGCTTGCGCGCACCCTGCGATGAAAATATCCGCCAAATTGGCGTTTTTAGCGGTGGCCAGCACCCTCGCCTACCTCGCTCTGGCGATGTGGGCACTGGGCGGTTTTGCGGCGTTTTTCGCCCACGGCGCGCTGGTCGCTGTGGCGATTGCCACGCTGGTGATGGCGATTGCCTCGCTGTTCACCGAGGGCAACTTGAGTTCAGGGGAACGTGAAGACCGGGCCAACCGCTGGGTCATTCCGGCCTTTGGCGTGATCGGAATCGTCAGCGGCTTTTTGCCCGCCTACACCGACCGAATCGATGTCTGGACCTTCGGGGGCGAAGGCGTTCGCTGGCTGGGCGCCCTGTTGTACATCATCGGCGGCGCCTTGCGTTTGTGGCCGGTGTTCGTGCTGGGCAATCGGTTTAGCGGGCTGGTGGCGATTCAACCGGGGCACAGGCTGGTGACGGACGGGATCTACCGAAACCTGCGCAACCCCAGCTATCTGGGGTTGCTGATCCTCGGCGTGGGCTGGGCGCTGGCCTTCCGCTCGGGGGTTGGGTTGCTGTTGGTGGCACTGACGGTGATCCCGCTGATTGCGCGGATCAATGCTGAAGAAGCCTTGTTGAAAGCGCAGTTCGGCAGCGAATACGAAGCCTACTGCGCCCGCAGTTGGCGGCTGGTGCCGGGACTTTACTGAAGCGGCACAATGCCCAATATAGGCTCGCGCCTACATTAGATCTGTTGCAGCTGGATGAAGCCCGGTTCGCTCAAACGAGCCAGAACCACGTCATAACGACTCAATGTCGCATGCTGCGTCTGAATCGGCTGATCGTGAGTCGCCGTGACAATCATCAAATCCGCCCCCGCCGCTTCACCCGCCAGAATCCCCACCGCTGCGTCTTCGAAAATCAGGCACTCGGCAGGCTCGACACCCAAGCGCCTGGCCGCGAGGCGGTAACCGCTCGGGTCAGGTTTCCCCGCTGTGACATCTTCGGCGGTGATCATCACTTCAGGCTCGGGAATGCCTGCCGCCGCCATCCGCCGCAACGCCAACGCCCGGGGTGCGGAGGTGACAATGGCCCACTGATGGGCTGGCAGTAGCTTGAGAAAAGCCGCCGCTCCAGCCACTTCAAAAACCCCTTCGACGTCCTCGATTTCCGCCTCGGTGATCCACTTCGCCTCGGCTTCGGCATCCACGCCCGGCAGCCCGAGACGCGTGATCGTGTCGATGGCACGGGCACCGTGAATGGTCGGCAAAAAAGCTTCCACATCAACCCCATGGCGCACCGCCCAAGTTGTCCAGACCCGCTCGGCGGCGGCGATGGAGGTGAGGACGGTGCCGTCCATGTCGAACAGAAAGGCGCGGTAAGGCGTGTTGAAAACACGGTGATCAGACACAGGAAAGAACCTCGCGGGTGCCGGGCGAATGTGTCCGGCAATGTAGCATCTGCGAACGAGGTCAGTTGAGTCGCCTGGATTTGAACGCACCGTCGACACAATCGAGCAGAGAGCCGATTGCCCAGGGTTTCTTGATGAAAGCCACCTTATGCCGCACACCGGAGCTGGCCGGGGTTTCGTAGCCGGACATGATCATGATCGGCTTGTCGGGCCAGCGATCACCGAACTGGTTGGCCAGATCCGCGCCATTGAGCGTGCCCGGCATGGTGATGTCAGTCAGCAACAACCCCACCTCGCACGCATGCTGCTCAAGATAGATTGATGCAGCATCCGCACTGATCTGTGGCTCAACCACAAAACCTTCCTCCTGCAGAATTTCACAGAGAAATTCCAGGATCAGCGGATCGTCCTCAACCACTAGAATCAATCCGCGAGGAAGGTGTGCGCCTGTCGTCGGTTCTCGACTCATGACCATGCCGCTCCCTGAGTGCTTCAATATTTTCGCGGGCTCTAGTCCGCACTTAAAAGGTATGAGCAGCTGACAGGACGGAAATTCATTTTTGATACAGCAAATCGAAAAACATCAGTGGCGGGTGGCGGAAAATCGAGAATTTCGCCGCCACAAAAAAACCTGTAATTGGAGCAAGCTTGCTCGCGATTGCGGTAGTTCAGCCGACATGGATAGCGGCTGGCACTACGCCTTCGCGAACAAGCTTGCTCCTACAGGTATCGGGTCGCGGCAGTTACTGCGACATTTCGCTTTTTTTCATCGCATCCTTGGACATGGCATCTTTTTTCATCTCGTCTTTCTTCATGCTGTCTTTGGACATGGCGTCCTTGGACATTTCGCTTTTTTTCATCGCGTCTTTGGACATCGCCTCCTTGGACATCGAATCTTTGCTCATGCTGTCGTTGCTCATGGTGTCAGCCGCGAAAACGGACGCGGCGCCAACAGCCAGGCACATGGACAACACAACAGTGGTCAACTTTTTCATGATGAAACTCCTTGAAGCTCAGGTTTGTGGACGGTGTGATGTTCAGGCGCCTCTCAGCTGCCACCGAACCAGTTGTAGCCCTGGTCTTCCCAGTAGCCGCCGGTGTAGGTGTTGCTGACGAAAATCGCCTGAATGTGTTTGGGGTTCTTGTAGCCAAGCTTGGTGGGCATGCGCAGCTTCATCGGGAAGCCGTACTCGCGCGGCAACACCGCGCCATCCCAGGTCAGCGCCAACAGGGTTTGCGCGTGCAGCGCGGTGGCCATGTCGATGCTGGTGTAGTAGTCGTCGGCGCATTTGAAGCCGACGTATTTGGCATCGGTGTCGGCGCCAATGCGCTTGAGGAAATCGCTGAAGCGCACGCCGCCCCAACGCCCGATGGCGCTCCAGCCTTCGACGCAGATGTGCCGGGTGATCTGCTCGGTCTGGGCCATGGCGCGCAGCTCTTCGAGGCGCCAGCTGCGCTTGTCGGCGACCAGGCCATTGACTTCCAGGCGATAGCTCTGCTCATCCACCGTCGGCGCTTCGTCGATGCCGTAGAAGGCATTGAACGGAAACGGCCGGGTGATCATCGACGCCGGATAGGTCGGTGCCATGGCGTTGGGGTTGAACAGCCAGCCCTGGACCCGATCGTTGAAGCGCGACATCGATGACAGCGCGGTCTCGACGCTGTCGTTGTCGGTGATGTTGCAACCGGACAACATCGCTACGCCGCCGAGGGTCAGGCCGCGCAGCAGAAACGAACGCCGCGAGCGGTCTTCGATCTGTGGCGCGAGGATCTTGCGGGCGTCGGTGAGGATCGATTGCTCGTCCAGCCCCGTGCCTTCGATGCGCTTTTTCATACGTGCTCCTTGCGGCCGACGATCATGGCCAACAGCGTTTTCGGAACCAGCGCGACCATCACCAGATGCACCGCGACAAAGCCCACCAACAGCGCCATGGCGAAGAAGTGCACACGCCGTGCGCCTTCGTATCCCCACAGCAACTCACGCAACAGCGGGAACTGCACCGACTTCCACAGCACCAGCCCGGAGAGCACCAGCAGGAGGATGTCGAGCATCACGAACAGGTAGGCAAAACGCTGCACCTGGTTGTAATGAGTGAGGTCGGCATGCCCCAGTTTTCCGCGTAATGCGGCCCCGAGGTCATGCAGCACGCCTTTGGGCGAGACCGGGAAGAAGCGGCGTTTCAGGCGTCCGCTGAACAGGTTGAAGGCCAGGTAGATCAGGCCGTTGATCGCCAGAAACCACATCGCCGCAAAATGCCATTGCAGCGCACCACCCAGCCAGCCGCCGAGGGTGATCGACTTGGGAAAACTGAAATCGTAGATCGGCGAGGCGTTGTAGATGCGCCAACCGCTGGCGACCATCACCAGCACCGCCAGGGCGTTGAGCCAATGGGTCAGCCGCAGCCAGCGTGGATGGCTGGCCTTGGGTGAAGCAGTTGTCTGCGACATGTCCGGCTCCCGGTTGTTGTTCGTTGGAGCCGAGTATGGAAGCCGGAAGATCGCCAAATCCTCACGTAAAGTTAAATTAAACGTGATAACTGGCATTGAATCTGTAGGAGCGAGCCTGCTCGCGATGGTGTGTCAGACAACGCATGGGTGCCTGATACACCATCGCGAGCAGGCTCGCTCCTACAGGGATTTGTGTAACCCGCAACAGACTCGGTTATGTTTAAATGCCGCCCCCACAAACGACCGACCCGACCCGATGAACCCTGAAGCCCTCGCCATCCTCAACGACCATCTGCTGACCGCCCTCGCGGCCGCCCCCGCCGAAACCCGTCGCCTGTTCCACGGGCGCGGGCGCTGCTGGCCGGGGCTGGAGCAAGTGACCGTGGACTGGCTGCAAGGCGTGGTGCTGGTGGCGCTGTTCAAGGAACCCGAAGCGGCGCAGCTCGAAAACCTGAAGCAGGTGCTGATGGCGATCACCCAGTCAGCGCAGTGGACGCAATCCGGTGCCCATACGCTGTTGCTGCAACATCGCTACCTGTTGCAAAGCACCACCGAATGGTTGCTCGGGGAAGAGATCGACGAACTGACGATCACCGAGGGTGGCCTGAAGTACCGCGTCGACCTGGGTCGCAAGCAAAACACCGGGCTGTTCCTCGACATGCGCTACGGTCGCGACTGGGTACGGGCCAACGCCGAAGGCAAACGGGTGTTGAATCTGTTCGCCTACACCTGCGGTTTCTCGGTGGCGGCCATCGAAGGCGACGCGACGCATGTGGTCAACCTCGACATGTCGAGCCCGGCCCTGAGCCGTGGCCGCGACAACCACCGGCTGAATGGCCACGACCTGGGCAAGGTAACCTTTCTCGGCCACGACCTGTTCAAGTCCTGGGGCAAGGTCATCGGCAAAGGCCCGTATGACCTGGTGATCATCGACCCGCCGTCGTTCCAGAAAGGCAGCTTCCTGCTGACCAAGGACTATCAGCGCGTGTTGCGCCGCCTGCCGGAATTGCTCAGTGCACAGGGCACGGTATTGGCCTGCATGAACGATCCGGCCTTCGGTGCCGACTTCCTGATTGACGGCGTGACTCGCGAGGCGCCAAGCCTGCGGTTTGAACAACGGCTGGAGAATCCGCCGGAGTTTCCGGACGCGGATGTCGAGTGTGGGCTGAAGGCGTTGGTGTTCAAACTCGGGGAAAGCTAAAAGATCGCAGCCTTCGGCGGCGCCTACGCAAATGTTGTAGGCGCTGCCGGGGCTGGAGTGGATTCGCGAAGCCGGGTTGCTCAACGACATCAACGGCTTTCACGTGAAGCCGGAACACGTGGCGCAGGCGATACGACTAGTGGTACTTGAGTGAAACACTCGGTCTTTCTAGGATGGAGTTACGCAGCCGCTTGTTTGCTCAACAAGCCGTTGCGTAAGTGGTGAGTGTTCTGAACCCCTACAAGCTCACCACTTGCTTCATGCGCATCTTGAGCCTCAACGGCTCTACTTCCTCCCCATCAAAGAGCTCTGAGGCTCTTTTTTAACCTTCTGAAAACCAACTCTTTTTAATGTGGGAGCGAGCCTGCTCGCGATGGCGTCGTGTCAGGTTCTGACATGTCGACTGAACGCCCTTCGCGAGCAGGATCGCTCCTACAGTGGGTTGTGGTGTTTGGTGGAGCGCGGTCAGAGATCAACGCCCAAACGCTCGCGCACAAACTCATGGGCCTTGCGCGTCAATTGGTCCAGGTGCCGGTCGCGCTGTTTCTCCGCATCGACCATCGCCCGCTTGCCGTGTTTTTGCAGCAGGTAGGTATGAATCTGCCGCACCTCCAGCGAACTGTAGATCGGTGCCACATCCAGCAACGGCATGAGCCCGTCGCTGCCGTGATCGCGGGTGTTCATCAGCACCTGGGTCGCGCGCACGCCCACCACCTGAAAACCCATCGACTCAAAGTACGGCACCTTCGTCACAGCGCAGGTCAGTTCGGCATGGGGGTAACGGCCGACCATCTCGCGCACCATCCGTCGCGCCACGCCGTGGCGCCGATGCTCCGCGTGAACGGCCATGTACGCCACGCCGCAAGCGTCCGGATCGTCCTTGACCGGCAGGTACAACAGAAAACCGATGACCGTGTCGGGCTCGTCCGGATCGGTGGCGACAATCAACTCCACGCTTATCCCTTTTGCCCCGTTCAACGCTTCCAGGTACAGATGAACCTCATAGCCGATCGCATACTGGTACACGTTGTGCAGCAGGTTGCTTGGCGGGATCGCGACCATGCTGATGTCAGTCAGGTTATCGACCACCATCTGCAGAATCTGGCTGTTGATGTGCTCGGGGCACGGTGTCTTGAAGTGGCTGATCTGGGGCATTGCGGGGATTGACTCCGGGGCGGTGTAAAGCGTTCGTCGCGGCCTATCATACCGTGTGCCGGCCTCATCGCGAGCAAGCTCGCACCTACAGGGGATCTGTGGTGCACACAAATCAAGTGTAGGAGCGAGCTTGCTCGCGATGGCGTCAGTGATCGCACCGCAAAATCAGGAGACTTACCAGTCGTACGTCATCTCAACCGAAGCCACCCGCTCCTGCCCGTAGTAGCAACCAAACGAATAATTGCAGTCCGACACGTACTCGCGGTCGAAAATGTTCTGCACATTCAGGCGGGTTTGCAAGCCACGCAGGCTTGGGTCGAGTTTGCCCATGTCGTAACTGACGGTGGTGTCATAGACAACCCACGATGGCACGTCGAACGAGTTGGCGGCATCACCCGGTTTACGCCCGGTGTAGCGCGCACCGGCGCCGAACGTCAGGCCGTTGAGGTTGGCCTGGGTAAAGTGATAGTCCACCCACATCGAAGCAGAGACTGGCGACTGCGCTTCGTTACGGTTGTCCTCGTTACCCCAGGTGTCCTTGGTGTAGAACGAATCCATGTAGCTGGCGGCCGCCATTACGTCGATGTTGTCCAGGCTCGATTTGACCTCCAGCTCGACGCCACGAGAACGCATTTCGCCGCTCTGGGACATGTACTCCGGATAGTCGTCATCGCCGGTCAGCACATTCTTCTGCTTGATTTGATAAACCGACGCAGTGATCAGCGTCTTCTCGAACGGCTGGTATTTCACACCCACTTCGTATTGCTCACCCTCGGTCGGGTCGAAGGCGCTGCCACCCCGTTGAGGCGCCGCAGTACCGAGTGTCGGCAGGAAGGATTCGGAGTAGCTGACGTACGGCGCCAGGCCGAACTCGGTGACGTAGGTCAGGCCCACCCGGCCGGTGAATTTATTGTCGCGCTTGGCTTCGTGGGTGGACGCGAGCAAGTCCTTGTTGTCGATTTCCGCCCAATCCTGGCGACCGCCAATGGTCAGGATCCACTGGTCCAGTTTGATCTGGTCCTGCACATACACGCCGGTCTGGCGCAGGGTGTTGTCCCACTGTGTGGTGAGCGTCGGCGTCACGCTGCTGGTGTCGTAGTTGTTCTTGCCGTACAGGTCGACCGGCAACACGTTGTTGGCGTTGTAGCCGTCGTACTTGCGAGAGAAATGCCGATAGTCCACGCCCACCAGCGTGGTGTGTTCCAGCGCACCGGTGTTGAATTTATATTCCAGGTTGTTATCGATGGTGTAGGCGATGTTGTGCTGATGCCAATCGACCTTGGCGCGATTGGCCCGGGTGTAATCGGTCACGCCATCGGCATCGGTGACGAAGCTGCGCAGGTAGAAACCTTTATAGCGGTCGCGCACGTCGGTGTAGCGCGCACTGGAGCGGTATTTCAGGTCTTCGCTGAAATCGTGGGTGAAGTCATAGCCGAAGACATACTGGTCACGCTTGTAGTCGTTGAAATCGGTGTCGCCGGAGAAAAAGTGGCGGTTGATTTTCTCACCGTTGGGGCCACGGTCGAGCGAACCGATTCTTGGCAACGACTGATAGTCAGGCACGCCGTCATCGCGTTGAACCTGCGCCAACAGCGTCAGGGCTGTCGCCTCGTTGATCGCCCAGGTCAGGCTCGGGGCCAGCAGCATGCGCTGGCTGTTGTTGTGGTCGACCTGTTCGTTGCCCTTGTCGGCGACACCGATCAGGCGATAGCTGAATTCTTTTTGCTCGTCGAGCGGGCCGCTGGTATCGAACGCTCCGTTCACCCGGTTGTAGCTGCCCGCGCCGAGTTTGATCTGGCTGCGTTGCTCGGTGGTCGGGCGCTTGGACACCATGTTGATCAGACCGCCCGGCTGGTTCTGCCCATAAAGCACCGACGACGGGCCCTTGAGCACTTCGATGCGTTCCAGGGTGTACGGATCGATTTGCGGCGCACCGCCGAGGCTGCCGGCGTAAGGGATGTAGGCACCGTCCAGATACAACGGCGTCGGCGCGAAGCCACGGCTGGTGATTTCATCGGCAATCGAGTTGCGGTCGGTGAACCCGCCGGTGTTCAACCCCGGCGTATAGCGCAAGGCCTGAGTCAGGTTGCGTGCACCTTGGGTTTCGACTTGGGCGGCGGTGACCACGTTGATGGTCTGCGGGATTTCCAGGATCGGCGTGTCAGTCTTGGTGGCGGTGGCGCTGCGGGTCGCGACGTAGCCGTCCACCGGCCCGTAAGCCGATTCGCTAACGATGCCCGAAATGCTCGTAGCGCCTAGCTGCAACGCGGCACCACTGGCCTGTATCGGTAGCAGCGAATAGCTTCCGTTGTCGTGGCGAACCGCCTCCAGCTTGCTCCCGGCCAGCAACTGGCGCAGACCGGCGTCTGTCGTATAGCGGCCCTGCAAGCCTGCGGTTTTCTGGCCGTTGGCATGGGCCGGATCGAACGAAACGGTTACGCCAGCGGTGGATGCAAACTGGGTCAGCGCCGAACCCAGCGGGCCGGCAGGAATGTTGAATTGCGCCTCGTCCGAGGTTTGCGCCCAGGCAGGCTGTGCCACCAACGTCATCGCCAATGGAACGGCCAGTGCCATGCCCAACAATGCGGCGTGAACCGCACGGTTCAAGGGTTTGATGGATGGCTGGGTAGAAGCGATGCGGTGTTGGGGATTGCGAGGGGTCATGCAGTTTCCTTTCGCCCGTTGGCAGTCAAATGGCGGCGTCTATCGCGCCTCTATCTACCAAGTCGAACGAGAATCAAAATCAATAACCCCTGCTGCGGATTTTTTTGCCGGAATACTCAAACCGCTTCCACCGTGGTCCAGTAACGGCTGAAACGACGGATACGCACAGGCAGCGTGGACGTCAGGTTGTCCAGCACCGCATCGGTGTTGCCGAGATGGAACGCCCCGGAAATTCGCAGTGCACCCACGGCCGGATCACAGCCCAGGTGCCCGGGACGGTAGCGCTGCAACTCGGTGATGAAATCCGCCAGGCGCCAATCGTTGGCAACCAGCATGTCGCGGGTCCAGGCATCCGCCAGTGCATTTGCAGGCAGTAAAGGCTCGATGCGGTCTTCACGGAAACCCACTTGCTGACCGGCATCAACCCGCACGGCAGCATCAGGCAGATGGGCGCTGCGCACCTCCACGGCATGCTCCTGCACACTGACCAGCGTGCGCCCCGCTTCGCTGCGTACGATGAACCGGGTGCCCAAAGCGCGGATGCTGCCTTCGGCGGTGTGCACAATGAACGGCCGAGCCAATGTGTCCCGGGCCGTTTCAATCTGGATTTCACCTGCCAGCAAACGCACTTCTCGCAGATTGTCGCCGTAGCGCACGTCCACTGCCGTGGCGGTGTTGAGTTGCAGGTGCGTGCCGTCATCCAGGCGCACGCGTCGGCGTTCACCGGTACGGGTGCGCTGGTCCGCCATCAACGTCGACAGTGGCGTGGTGTTCCAGGCCAGCGTCCCCGCCCCGCTCGCCACCACCAGCAGCGACAACACTTTGAGCACATCGCGACGCTTGGCCCGGGCGCTGGCCAACGTTGGCCGGGCGACGCCGGGGGACACCTGGCCGAGTTTGTCCTGCAAGCGCCCGAGACGCTCCCAGGCCTGCACATGCCGCGGATCACGCTCCAGCCAGCGTCGATGCGCCTCACGAACGGTTTCATCTGGCACGTCGTCGCGCAAGTCGACATACCAGCGCGCGGCGGCTTCCAGGGTGGCGTAATCCAGGGATTGCGGTTGCGCCAAGGCTCAGTCCTCAATCAACAACAGACAGTGCGTCAGGGCGCGCACGGCATGTTTCTTCACGGTGGTCACCGAGACATTCATGCGACGGCCTATTTCGACGTAGCTCAGGCCATCGAGTTGCGCCAGCAGGAAAATCTCCCGAGTCCGTTCACCCAGGCCATCGAGCAGACGGTCGATTTCCATCAGCGTTTCGATGACCAGCTCACGGGTTTCCGGCGACACCGCCACAGGTTCGGGGGTGGCTGCCAGCGTTTCCAGCCAGGCCTGTTCCAGCGCACGACGGCGGAACATGTCGATCATCAGGCTGCGGGCAATCGTACTGAGGTAGGCCCGCGGTTCACGCAGTTCGAGGGTTTTGCGCTGGGTCAGTACGCGAATGAACGTGTCCTGGGCAAGGTCCGCCGCATGATCGACACAACCGAGGCGCTTACGCAGCCAACCGCAGAGCCAACTGTGATGGTCCTCGTACAGCGTATGCACAGCGTGTTGCAGCGAGAGATCAGCGGAGGACATGAAAACGACCCGACACAAATGTTATTTGATAATGACTCTCATTTTCGTCGAAGCCGATGCGTTTTGGCAATAGTGGTTCTGTCAGCAACAATCCAATCCCTGTAGGAGTGTCGTTGACGGGCAGATGACCTCAGCGCTGCGGCGCCACCATGCGAAAGCGAATATTGATTTCGTTGGACACTAAATTGTCCGCCCACTCCCCTTCACCCATCTTGAAATCGTCGCGCTTGAGGGTCAGCTCACCGTCGAAGATGCCGATGGCGTTCTCTGATTTGAGCACCACCGGCACGTTCACCTGTCGTGTCTGCCCTCTGACGGAGAGGTTACCGGTGAAGGTGTAACGGTGGTTGCCGAGGTCTTGAATGGCCGTCGATTCGAACGTGGCCTGGGGATAGGTGTCGGTGTTGAACCACGCCGGTTTCTGCAATTCGCTCTTGGCGTCGCTGCTGTCGATATCGATGCTGTTGAGGTCGATGGTCAGCGCGGCATGGGCGGCGGTGGGGTTTTCCGTGTCGAAATCGAGGCGCCCCTCGAACTTGCCGAACGTGCCATAAACCCTGGAACCCAACTGCTGATAGGTAAAGCTGATGGTGCTGGCGGTGGCGTTCACGGCGGCGTATTCGACGGCGTCGGCGCGCGGCAAAACGCCGAGTGTGAGAACACCGGCCAACGCGACGAAACACAGTATTCGAGGGGTCATCGGACTCTCCGGGCGGGGCTCCCGAGATGATTTCAGCGCTGCACACCGAGACTGGTATCAGAAGGACTAAAGCAAAGAATCGGTGTTTATTCCACTTCGAACACCGACCGGGCAATGCCCATCAGGGCATCCCACTGTCCTCGCGTTGCCACGCCCGCTGCAACAATGCGATCACTTCGGCATCCGACGTCTGGGAAAAGTCCATGTACCAATGACCAATCGAGGTGAACCATTCAGGCATCAACGGACAAATCAGCTCATCCACTTCGCGGCGCAGCGCCTCTGCCGTTTCAATCGGCGCCACGGGCACGGCCACCACGATGCGCGCGGGTGACTGCACGCGCAGCGCATGGATCGCCGCCTTCATCGACGCGCCGGTCGCCAAGCCGTCGTCGATCAGAATCACCACTTGCTCCTTCAGCTTTACGGGCGCACGCGTGCCTCGATAAACCTGCTCACGGCGCAACAACTCGCGGGTTTCCCGTTCAACCACGGCATCGAACGTCACTTGATCAATCGGATGATCGCGCAGCGCTTCTTCATTGCGAATCTGAATGCCGCCACTGGCAATCGCGCCCATGGCGTACTCCGGTCTCGACGGCACGCCAAGCTTGCGCACCAGCATCAAGTCCAGACGCACGCCCAGCGCCCTGGCCACTTCATAGGCCACCGGCACGCCGCCACGGGGCAAGGCTAAAACGATGACATCGGGTCGGCGGGCGTAAGGTCGCAGCGCTTCAATCAAACGCCGCCCGGCTGCTGGCCGGTCTTGCAGGATGGAATGGGACAAGGGGCTCATGTGAAAACCTCCCCAGGCGATCGCGCCTGTCTTTTTCAGTCACATCGTCCATTGTGGCAAGGGCCTTTGTGGCGAGGGAGCTTGCCCCCGTTCGAGTGCGCAGCACTCGCAAAAACGAGATTACCAGGGCCGCTACGGGGGGTGTCAGAAATTTTGTGTTCGGGCATAACATGAGTAAGAGGTGCATGTATGCCAACCAAAAAGAAACCCGCGTTGCGAGAACTACCGAAAATCCCGAAAGAGCTGCTCGAGCAATTCACCGATGGACCGATGACCGCTGAAGCCATTGAGGACGCCTCTGCGGCGTTCAAGAAGGCTTTGATCGAGCGAGCCCTCAGTGCTGAGCTTGG
>NZ_FYDO01000005.1 GCF_900187615.1 Pseudomonas sp. Irchel s3f7
GAGCCGATGCATTCCTTATCGGCGCATTAGGTGAAGGGGTGGGACGATGTCTCCCACGGTCTGTACTGGTCAGAGTCAGAAGCGAGGCTTTAGTCCCACCCACCCCTTCAAGTCTAAACATACAAGCGGGCTTGCCCGCGAAGAGGCCCTGACAGACACCGAAAATACTGGATCAGAAATAAAAAAGCCCCCGGACAAGTGATTGTCCGGGGGCTTTTGCTTTCCTGAAACCCTATGACTTCTTCAGGCCGTAATGCTCATCGAGCATGCCCGGAGAGTTCGGGGCTTTTGGAGCGTAGTCGCGCGGTGGCTCCTGATCGCGCGGCGGCGTCAGGCGTTCACGTGGCGCTTGTGCCGCATCGGCGTGCAGGGAGGCCAGCAAGCGTTGGCGGGTCTGCTCGTCCAGGGCCAGGCGGTTGGCGCCCTCGGCGAGATGATCCTGCACTTCCTGATAGCTCTGAGTCAGTTTCTTGACCAGTGTGGCCGTGCTGTTGAAGTGGGTCACCACCTCGTTCTGATAACTGTCGAAACGTTCCTGAATATCGTCCAGCTGACGCTGCGTGCGGTTAGGCGCGGCGTTCGGCGCGAGGCGAGCGATCAGGAACCCAATGGCGACACCCACAACCAGGGCAAGAGTCGGTAACAACCAAACTAAGAGCGAGTGTTCCACGAGTCCTTCCTCTATAAACGGCTTTGCTTTACGTTAACGGCTCCAACCTGCGCTGTATACCGCGATTCACTCGCAATAGATTGGCACAGACAATTTGCTAGACGAGTCGACCTGATTCGAGGTCACGGAGTTCCTTCCTTGCTTATGCGTGAAACCCCTGTAGTGATTGATGGCCCGGTGGGGCAACTGGAAGCACTTTACCTGGATAACGAGCAGCCACGCGGCCTCGCGCTCATCTGCCATCCGAACCCGGTGCAGGGCGGCACCATGCTCAACAAAGTGGTCTCGACCCTGCAGCGCACCGCGCGCGATGCGGGTTTGATCACCTTGCGTTTCAACTACCGTGGCGTCGGCGCCAGCGAAGGCTCCCACGACATGGGCACTGGCGAAGTCGATGATGCCCAGGCGGTGGCCGATTGGTTCCGGGCCAAACATCCGGAATTGCCACTGACCCTGTTCGGTTTCTCCTTTGGCGGATTTGTTGCAGCAAGTCTCGGCGGACGTCTGGAAGCGAAGGGTGAACAGATCAAGCATCTGTTCATGGTCGCTCCGGCCGTCATGCGCCTGGGTGCTCAGGATCAACTGCCGCAGCAGGGCGAGGTGACGCTGATCCAGCCGGAAACCGACGAAGTGATCGATCCGCAGCTGGTTTACGAATGGTCCGACACGCTCGAACGCCCCCATGAGCTGCTGAAAGTGGCAGAATGCGGACACTTTTTTCATGGCAAGCTGACCGATCTCAAGGATCTGATCCTGCCGCGCCTTTCGAATTGATTGCAGTCTGACAAGCGATTACCCATGACGACCCGTACCCGCATCCTCACCGGCATCACCACCACCGGCACGCCGCACCTGGGCAACTACGCCGGCGCCATCCGCCCGGCCATCATCGCCAGCCGCGACAGTAATGCTGATTCGTTCTACTTCCTGGCCGACTACCACGCCCTGATCAAGTGCGATGACCCGCTGCGCATCCAGCGCTCGCGTCTGGAAATCGCCGCGACCTGGCTGGCCGGTGGCCTGGATGTGGATCGCGTGACGTTCTATCGCCAGTCCGACATCCCGGAAATCCCGGAGCTGACCTGGCTGCTGACGTGCGTCGCCGCCAAGGGCCTGCTTAACCGCGCCCACGCCTACAAGGCGTCGGTGGACAAAAACGTCGAGACCGGCGAAGACCCGGATGCCGGCATCACCATGGGCTTGTACAGCTACCCGGTGCTGATGGCGGCGGACATCCTGATGTTCAACGCGCACAAGGTGCCGGTCGGTCGCGACCAGATCCAGCACGTGGAAATGGCCCGCGACATCGGCCAGCGTTTCAACCATCTGTTTGGCCAGGGCAAAGAATTCTTCACCATGCCCGAGGCGTTGATCGAAGAGAGCGTCGCCACATTGCCGGGCCTGGACGGTCGCAAGATGTCGAAGAGCTACGACAACACCATTCCGTTGTTCAGCAGCGCCAAAGAGATGAAGGACGCGATTTCGCGGATCGTCACCGACTCCCGCGCCCCGGGCGAAGCCAAAGATCCGGACAATTCGCACCTGTTCACCCTGTTCCAGGCGTTTGCCTCTGCGGCGCAAGCCGACGAGTTCCGCAGCGAACTGTTACAGGGCCTGGGTTGGGGCGAGGCGAAGAGTCGCCTGTTCCAGTTGCTGGACAGCGACCTAGGCGAGTCCCGCGAGCGTTATCACCAGTTGATCGAGCGTCCGGCAGATCTGGAAGACATCCTGCAACACGGCGCGAAAAAGGCCCGTGCGGTAGCGACGCCGTTCCTCAACGAACTGCGTGAAGCGGTCGGCCTGCGCTCCTTCGTTGCCCAGACCCAAGTGGCGGCGACTACCAAAAAGAAAGCCGCGAAAACTGCACGTTTTGTCAGCTTCCGCGAAGACGACGGCAGTTTCCGTTTCCGTCTGCTGTCGGCGGATGGCGAGCAACTGCTGCTGTCGCGAAACTTTGCTGATGGTAAAACCGCGGGTCAGGTGACCAAGCAGCTGCAAGCTGGCCAGGTTCTGGACGTGCGCAGTGAAGACCTGAGCTTCAGTGTCTGGCTGGAAGGCGAGTGCGTTGCCGACAGCCCGAGCTTCGCCGACGGCACCGCTCGCGACGCAGCGATCGAAGCCTTGCGCATTGCCCTGACCCCGGTTCAGGAATAAACAACGGTTCGGCCCGACCAAGGGCTGATTGCCATTCCTCGGGGCCGTCGCTACAGTGACGGCCCGTTTTTGTTGCCTTGCTAACGAATTATGACGCCCCTAGAACGATATCAAGCTGATCTGAAACGCCCGGAATTCTTCCATGACGCCGCACAGGAAACTGCCGTGCGTCATTTGCAGCGCCTGTACGACGACCTGGTCGCGGCCGAGCAAAACAAGCCGGGCTTGCTGGGCAAGTTGTTTGGCAAGAAGGATCAAACCCCGGTCAAGGGCCTGTATTTCTGGGGCGGCGTAGGTCGCGGCAAGACTTACCTGGTGGACACCTTCTTCGAAGCGTTGCCCTTCAAGGAAAAGTCCCGGACGCACTTCCACCGCTTCATGAAGCGCGTGCACGAAGAGATGAAGACCCTCGGCGGCGAGAAAAACCCGCTGACCATCATCGCCAAGCGTTTCGCCACCGAAGCCCGGGTCATCTGCTTCGATGAATTCTTCGTCTCCGACATCACCGACGCCATGATCCTTGGCACCCTGATGGAAGAACTGTTCAAGAACGGCGTGACCCTCGTCGCGACCTCGAACATCGTGCCGGACGGCCTGTACAAGGACGGCCTGCAACGTGCGCGCTTCCTGCCGGCCATTGCGCTGATCAAGATCAATACCGAGATCGTCAACGTCGACAGCGGCGTCGACTATCGTCTGCGTCACCTGGAACAAGCCGAGCTGTTCCACTATCCACTCGACGAAGCCGCCAACGAAAGCCTGCGCAAGAGCTTCCGTGCGCTGACACCGGAATGCACGGCGGCGGTCGAAAATGACGTGCTGATGATCGAAAATCGTGAAATTCGTGCCGTGCGCACCTGCGATGACGTGGCCTGGTTCAACTTCCGTGAGCTGTGCGACGGCCCGCGCAGCCAGAACGACTACATCGAGCTGGGCAAGATCTTCCACGCCGTACTGCTCAGCGATGTCGAACAGATGAGCGTCACCACCGACGACATCGCCCGACGCTTCATCAACATGGTCGACGAGTTCTACGACCGCAACGTGAAGCTGATCATTTCCGCCGAGGTCGAGCTTAAAGACCTCTACACCGGCGGTCGCTTGAATTTCGAATTCCAGCGTACCCTCAGCCGACTGCTGGAAATGCAATCCCACGAATTCCTGGCGCGGGCGCACAAGCCGTAACAAGGTGCGGAAAGTAAAAAAGGCCTGCATATGCAGGCCTTTTTTGTGCGATCAAGTTCCCTGTGTGGTCATTCGAGATAACTGGTCACCTCATCCTGCCGCTGACAACCGATGAGCAGCCAGAGCAGGATCCTGGCTTTGCGCGGACACAGAAAGCCGGCCATATGCGCCCCCTTGCGGATCAAGTCCATCTCGCTGCCAACAAACCCATAGGATGCTTGCGCGGTGGAACCGGAGCCGGTGCGAGTCGCAATGATCACGGGGATTTTTCCGGCGATGGTCTCGATCACCGTCGTCCACTTCTCGGAAACATGACCGGCGCCAAACCCGGCGATTACCAAGCCGTCATAACCGAGCTTAAGGATGTTTTCCACAATCAGCGTGTCAGCGGACAGTGACGCTTCAAGCATGGCCACCTTGTGCAGGGTCTGTTGCGGCAAAGGCAAGACATTACGCAGAACCGGTGAGCGCAGATAGTGAACGTGACCCTCCACCAGCAGGGCTGCAGGTCCAAAGATCGGGGAGGAGAAAGCGTGTACCGCCAGCGAATCGGTTTTTCGCACGCTGCTTGCGTGATGCACCTGTCCGTTCATCACGACCTGGACGCCTCGCTGCCGGCTATTTGGGTTCAGCGCGACTCGACAAGCGTCCAGCAAATTGGCCGGTCCGTCAGCGCCAGCCTGTTGGGCTGAACGCATGGCGCCGGTCAGAATCAGGGGGACATCGTGGTCCCACAGGTAGTCGAAAAACGAAGCTGTCTCTTCGAGTGTGTCAGTGCCCTGAGTGATGACAACACCCTCGGCACCTTGCGCCACTTGATATTTCGCCCATGAAAGGACGCTCAGCAAACACTCGAAATCCAATGATGCGCTGGGCAACAGACAAAGGGTTTCCACCGTCACCTGAGCCAGTGATTTCAGTTCGGGAACCGAGGCCAGCAGGGTTTCTCCGCTGACCGTTGGAATCACCCCTTCACCGGCACTCCTGGGCTGCATGCTCACCGTCCCGCCGAGTGCCGCGATGGCCAGCTTGGGCAAGTTCATCTCATACCTCGCTTACATGGGTTTAGAAATGGCTGTACCCGGTTTTGAGCCGTAATACAGCCAGGCCGCAAAGTGCTCAGTCTGCGATCAGTGTGCCGATCAACGGGACGATCAGCAGTGTACTGATGGCCATGGAGAGAACATTGCCGATGTAACCGTGGAAATCGGCTGGCAATCGTTTAGCGATGGCGCACGCCAGAGGGGGAGCAATGATCGCCCCCAGCAGTGCACTGGAAGCGATGACTTGCCAGCTGCCGCCATAAGCCAAAATCGCTGCTGGCACCACGGAAACCATCGGGACGTACGTCGGATACCAGCCGAGCAACCGCCATTGCCGACGCCAGATCAATACCCCGATGGCTGACGTTAAAGCTTGTGCACCCATCAGATGGAGCAATAAGCCGGAACCGTAGGCCGGACTCAGTGCGTTCAGGGCATACGCCAGCAACGCGCCAAGGAGCAAGCCGAGGCTGGCCAGTTCATTGCCAAAGAACGGGGCTTCTGAAAAGTCAGCCAGGACTCGGCGCAAACTCCACACCAGTCCATAATCGGGTGCTTTGGTGATGGCCGGCTCCGGGGTAGACGCTGTGGTCAGTGGGGTTGCGGATTTCACCAGCCTCGGACAGCAGCGACAGAGCAGAAAAGCCGCGACGCTGGCGATTGCCATACCCAGCACATTGCCGATTACTGCCGGTAGCTCCAACGGGTTGCACACGTAGTTAACGATTAGCAGGCACATCGGCGTAACCAGTAATGCGCCCATGATCGCGCCGTTGATCGTGACCTTCCAGCCACCTCCGAACATAAGCACCATTGCTGCAGGCAGTGAGACAAAAGCAGCAAAGGTGGGTTGCCAACTGCTGGCGGTGACCGTCCAGCCCCACAACAGGTTACTCAACAGCAAGCCCAGCAATGAACTGGTCACCAGCCATGGCCATAATCCGCTGCCGTAAGAGATGGCAAAGCCTTGCCAACGCTTACCGGTTCGATTGGCCCAATAAGCCAGGTAGGCACCGGCCAATAACCCGATTGAAGCGAACTCATGTTTGTAGAAGGCCACTTCGCTGATATCACCCAGTATCCAGCGTAGCCAGGCGCCAGGGTCGGGAAGCGCTGACACCATGTCGTTGTAGCTCGGCCAATGAGCCGCCCACGCCGTTCTAAACGTGAACGACAGCCAGATAATCAGCAACGTTGTGCCAAGCATCAATACGAGGATCGGCTTGTCGAACGGTGATCCGGTCAGTCGTTGTTTGTTGTTTGAGGTTTCCATCGGCAACACCCCCAGTCAGCGCGGCAGGCAAGAGTGTTGGGTGTAACCGAGCATCTGATCATAAAGATCAGCTCGACGATCACGATGTAGATCGTTCAAGTTGTTCCAGATCGGTGCGCTGCGCGATGAGGTCAGGTCAACGTCGGCAAACAGGATTTCTTGCGCGTCAGCTGACGCCACGGAGCCAATCGGCCAGCCATTGGTGCCTGCGATCAACGAGCAGCCCAGATAGCGAGCACCTCGCTCCTCGCCGATACGGCTTGCCGCCGCAATAAACACATTGTTTACGTGTGCTGCCGTCATCGTCAGGTATGACGCCATGCACTTGCCGGCATCATCGAACAGCGGAGGTGGCGTCCACACCCAGTTGTTCAAGCTGCAAATGATGTCCGCACCTTGTTGGCTGAGGATTCGAGGTACTTCCGGAAACCAGATGTCCCAACAGATCAACAAACCAATACGGCCGATGGGCGTCTCAAACACCGGAAAACCCAGATCTCCGGGGGTAAACCAGAGTTTCTCCAGGTTCCACAAATGGGCTTTTCGGTACTTGCCGATAAACCCCTCAGGTCCCACCAGCACAGCTGTGTTGAAGAGTCGCATACCCTCGCGTTCAGCCAGGCCGGCTACGAGGTAAACCTTGTGCTCACGGGCAAAACTCATCCAGTTCTGTACGCTTGGACCGTCAGGTACCCGCTCCGCATGGTTGAAGGCATCCTGCCGTCCACTGAAGAAATATCCGGTGTTGGCAAGCTCGGGCAGCACAATGAGATTCGCCCCACCGTTTACCGCCTCGAGCGCCAACGTCAGGCTGTTACACCGATTGTCTTCACAATTCTCTGTGCCCACTTGCGGGTCAAATTGCACGACTGCGACACGAACAGGGCTTGCTGGCTGATTCATTTCCGATAACCTCTTTTTATTGTTATTCACGCTGTTTAATTGCGTGTTTATAAGAGTTGAATCGGCGAGTGGGCGTAAGTCAGCCGCTTCCGGTAAGGCTGTAGTCCTTATCCCAAGATGGGTGAGCGAGGGCTTGATTTGGTTTGATGGTGAAGCGGGGAGGGCGAGCCATCACATCGCGTGCATGGCTCTGGAGCGGGTATTTGGTCAGGGTTTGAGTTTGTAGTGCGGATAATCACTCATCGAGAAGCCGCCATTGAACGCGGCACTCGTTTTGTTGCAGATATGAATGACCGCATCGATGGCACCTCGAAAGCAAGGCTCCGTCCAGCCTGCATCGACCGAGAATGATTCTCCGGATAAATACAGGCCCGAAATGTGCGCGAAGTCCCTGTTGTACTTCATCAGGCTGACGGCATCGTAGTAGGTGCCGGGCCGATAAAGCTTTGCGCAACCCATTGCGTTTTTATCGGTTATCCAGCGTTGAACCACCGCTTGATCAAGGCCGATATAGGGCGAGATTTTTTCCTGGATGTTGGCGGAGTTCATCAGGATGCGGTCCAGCTCTTTGGCGCATTTGTTCACCAGTTCTTTATCCGTGAAGGAGGCCAGTTTGGTGGCGTCATCCTCCCATGTGTAACTCAGGAGGATGCAGTCATAGGTATAGTTTTCGTTGTAGCGATAGGTGTAGACATCATGGACAAAGCTATCCGTGACGAGCACTTGCGGGATTTTTTTGTTGTTCGAGAGGAATGATTTTTTCAGCGGAGCATAGACCTTGCAGCTGGTTTCCCAGTGGGCGGTTTTCCAGGCATTAATCGTCTCGAAGGGCAGCATCTCTTGCTTGAAGTTTTCGAGTTTGATTCGTGTCTCGATCACCCAGGACGGAAGGGTAACAATGACCGAATCAAAGTCGTCGAAGTGTTCCTGGGCTTGCTCGGGTTGGCTGTGCTTCCAGTTGTAGTAAACGCGTAGTTGCTGGTTGGTGAGCTTTTTGAGTTTGGTGACAGAGGCGTCGGTCAGCAGTCCATTGCTTCGTTCCAGGCTATGTCCGTAGACGGATTTTCCGGTTTCCTCGGTTTTCATGAATAAAAGGCATTCATCCAGCGCTGCGAGTCCGATGTACCTTGGTCTGTCGAAACCCAGTCCGGTCGAGTCGAAAACGACTTCACTGTGCAGATAGGGTGATGCCAGCGGCTCGCCATTGGCATCCACCCGACCATGGATCAATTGCAGCTGGCTGCTGAATCCGAAAATGGCAGTACGCAAGGGATAAAGGGCGCAAACATCGTAGAAGGCGCCCCAACTGCCGTCACCGATGCCGATCGCGTAGAAAATGGCCGACTCCTCGGCGGACATCCCCATTCCACCAAAGTCCCCGGGCGAACGTTCACTCCAGGCATGCAGAGTCGGCATGCTGACCAGATCGCGAAATGAAACCCCTTGGTATTTCTCAACAATGGCAGCCCACATGGCTTCCCACTTCTCGCTGGCGTACACCTCTGCGATGTGTCGAGTCATGCGATCGGCAAATGCTCTCCACTTGGCATAGACCTTTTGTAGCGCCTCCCCGGGAGGAGGAGTCAGGCCATCGGTGTTTTTCCAGATCAACATTTGCGGAGTTGGACCGTCACCCACGCGGCCCTCTCGGAGATAGATCCCGGTAGAACTGACCCATTGGCTCCCGGGGTTGGGAAAGTCTGAAAGCGCCAGGTCAAACGCCTTGGCGTAGTAGGCCATCAGCGATCTGCCCTCTGTAGGCGCTTCGCCCTCCCGGTTGAAAAAGGGCATGCGCATGGCTCCCATTTCAAAGGGGGTATGGCTCTGGGAGGAGCTAGGGCTGCCGGCGACGGTCAGGTGTCTGCCGCCAATGCGTCTGGATTGTTCGATGAGCGTAATGTTGGTGAAGCCGCAACGGTACAGCTCCCGGGCAGCCGTCAGCCCGGTGACGCCTGCGCCAATAATGCAAATTCTGTGTTGCGTATCGGTTGCCCTGGCGATGCCGTTCTCTTGTTCAACCAGTTGCCGATAATCGAAGCATAAGTCTGGCGGGTTGGGAAAACGTGCTGCCCATTTACCTTTGGTTGAGCGCTTGGTTCGAGTGACTTCCTTGGAAATCGATGAGGGGTAGTTGTAGCTTGAACCGATAGTCACTGTTGACCTTCCTTGTCAGCGCTGAGGGTGATTGCAAGGAAGAAGGTTGTACTGTTGTCGGTTCTACATCTATGAGTCGAAGCGTGTACGACTGCATTCCGTTTTCAGCTTTTTGCGTAGGAAAAAATCATGAAAAGACCTGCGATTGCAGGTCTTTTTGTGCGCCGAAGAACAAAAGATCACAGGCTTCGTCAGCGCCTGCGGGTACACACCATTCTGCAGGCGCTGCCGTAGGCTGCGATCTTTTAGGCCGCTTGCTGAAACTGTTGCCGATACTGGTTTGGTGACAGCTCCGTGTGCTGGCGGAACAGGCGCGCAAAGAAGCTCGCATCGTCGTAGCCGACTTCGTAGCTGATGGTCTTGATGCTTTTGCGGCTGGCGGACAGCAAGCCCTTGGCGGTTTCGATGCGCAGGCGTTGCAGGTAATGCAGCGGCTTGTCGCCGGTGGCGGTCTGGAAGCGGCGCATGAAGTTGCGGATGCTCATGCCATGTTCGCGGGCGACGTCTTCGAAGCGGAATTTGTCGGCGAAGTGTTCTTCGAGCCAGTGCTGGATCTGCAGGATAATCACGTCCTGATGCAGCTTCTGCCCACCGAACCCGATGCGTCCCGGCGAATAGCTGCGCTGGACTTCATAGAGAATGTCGCGCGCCACGGCCTGGGACACGTTGGCGCCGCAGAAACGCTCGATCAGATAAATGTACAGGTCGCATGCCGAGGTGGTGCCGCCCGCGCAATAAAGATTGTCGGCGTCGGTCAGGTGCTTGTCCTGATTGAGTTGAACCTTGGGGAACCGTTCGGCGAAGGCATCGAAGAAGCGCCAATAGGTGGTCGCTTCCTTGCCATTGAGCAGGCCGGCCTCGGCGAGCCAGAACACACCGGTGGCTTCGCCACACAGCACCGCACCGCGCGCATGCTGCTGACGCAACCAGGGCAGGACCTGTGGATAACGTTTGCACAGCGAATCGAAGTCGTCCCAGAACGCGGGGAGGACGATGATATCGGCGTTTTCCAGCGCGCCGTCCACCGGCATCATCACATCGCTGAAGCTGTTCACCGGTTTACCGTCGGGGCTGACCAGTCGGGTTTCGAACGCTGGAGTCAGGCCATGACCCAGCTGCTTGCCGTAGCGCAGGCTGGCGAGATGGAAGAAATCTTTGGCTTGCATGAGGGTGGTAGCGAAAACCCGGTCGGTTGCCAGGATGCTGACGCGCCGCAGGGGCGTGGAGGCTTGGTTAGACATAATTCAACTTTATTCTTATAGGGGAAAGTGGTCACCAGACGGCTGGATCGTCTTATTTTTTGTCGGATGTGTCCAGTGTCCTGTATCGAGAGCGGGGCTTAGTCTCTGAGGTCTGTTTCTTCTAAAAATAAAGAAAGGTGCCGCATGATCCCTAGAACCCTGTTCAGTTCCGAGCACGAACTTTTTCGCGACAGCGTGCGCACATTCCTCGAAAAAGAAGCGGTGCCGTTCCATGGGCAATGGGAAAAACAGGGCTATATCGACCGTAAGCTCTGGAACAAGGCAGGGGAGGCGGGGATGTTGTGCTCGCATTTGCCGGAAGAGTACGGCGGGCTGGGGGCGGACTTTCTATACAGCGCAGTGGTGATTGAAGAGGTCGGTCGACTGGGTTTGACCGGCATCGGATTCTCGCTGCATTCGGACATCGTTGCTCCTTACATCCTGCATTACGGCAGCGAGGCGCTGAAACACAAATACCTGCCGAAGCTGGTATCTGGCGAGATGGTCACCGCGATTGCCATGACCGAGCCGGGTGCCGGCTCCGACCTGCAAGGGGTGAAAACCACCGCCGTGCTCGACGGCGATGAATATGTCATCAACGGCTCGAAGACCTTTATCACCAACGGTTATCTGGCGGATCTGGTGATTGTCGTTGCCAAGACCGATCCCAAGGCGGGCGCGAAAGGCACCAGCCTGTTTCTGGTCGAGGCCAATACGCCGGGCTTCGAAAAGGGCAAGCGCCTGGAAAAGGTCGGCATGAAAGCCCAGGACACCTCGGAATTGTTCTTTCAGGATGTCCGGGTGCCGAAGGAAAACCTGCTCGGCCAGGCCGGAATGGGCTTTGCCTATCTGATGCAGGAGTTGCCGCAGGAGCGGTTGACCGTGGCCATCGGCGGGCTGGCGTCAGCCGAGGCCGGTTTGCAATGGACGCTGGATTACACCCGCGACCGCAAAGCGTTCGGCAAGTCGATCGCGGACTTCCAGAACACCCGTTTCAAGCTGGCTGAGATGGCGACGGAAATCCAGATCGGCCGGGTCTTCGTCGACCGCTGCCTTGAACTGCATCTGCAAGGCAAACTCGATGTGCCAACGGCGGCGATGGCCAAATACTGGGGCACCGATCTGCAATGCAAGGTGCTCGACGAGTGCGTGCAACTGCATGGCGGTTACGGCTTCATGTGGGAATACCCGATTGCCCGGGCGTGGGCGGATGCGCGGGTGCAACGGATTTATGCCGGGACCAATGAAATCATGAAGGAGATTATTGCGCGGTCGCTTTGATGGCCCGGTGACTGTAGGAGCCGGCTTGCTGGCGAACCTGGCGACGCGATGCGTCAGGCAAGTCGCCCTCGCTGGCAAGCCAGCTCCTACAAATGCGGGATTATGGAGCAGGGTTCGGATGATCCTTGTGGATCGCCTCGATCCCTTCCAGCACCTCTTCCGACAGCTTCAGGTCAAAACTGGCGATGTTGCTGTCCAGTTGCTCAAGCGTGGTCGCGCCAATGATGTTGCTGGTCACGAACGGCTGCTGAGTGACGAAGGCCAACGCCATTTGCGCTGGGTCCAGGCCGTGCTTGCGGGCCAATGCCACATAGCGGCTGCACGCTGCTTCCGACTGCGGGTTGAAGTAGCGACTGAAGCGGCTATAGAGGCTCAGGCGGCCCTTCGGCGGGCGCGCGCCACCTTCGTACTTGCCCGACAGAAAGCCAAACGCCAACGGCGAATAAGCCAGCAGGCCGCACTGTTCGCGGATGGCGATTTCCGCCAGGCCGACTTCGAAGCTGCGATTGAGCAGGTTGTACGGGTTCTGGATCGACACGGCGCGTGGCCAGCCACGGGCTTCGGCCAGGGCGAGGAAGCGCATGGTGCCCCATGGCGTTTCGTTGGACAGGCCGATGTGGCGAATCTTGCCGGCCTTGACCTGCTCGTCCAGCGCTTCGAGGGTGTCCTCCAGTGGCGTCAGGTTCGCTTCGGTGACGTGTTTGTAACCCAGCTGGCCGAAGAAGTTGGTGCTGCGCTCTGGCCAGTGCAGTTGATACAGGTCGATGTAATCGGTTTGCAGGCGCTTGAGGCTGCCATCGACGGCCTCCGTGATGTGCTGTCGATTGTGTCGAAGATGCTTGTCGCGAATGTAGTCGATGGTGTTGCCGGGGCCGGCGATCTTGCTGGCCAGGATCCAGTCGGCACGATCGCCGCGGCTTTTGAAGTAATTGCCGATGTAGCGTTCGGTGCTGGCGTAGGTTTCGGCCTTGGGCGGCACCGGGTACATCTCGGCGGTATCGATGAAGTTGATCCCGGCGCTCTTGGCCCGTTCAATCTGGGCGAAGGCGTCTGCTTCGCTGTTTTGCTCGCCCCAGGTCATGGTTCCGAGGCAGAGGGCACTCACGTTCAGATTGGTTCGGCCTAGCTGGCGATATTCCATCGGGGTGCTCCTTGGGCAAAACAATCATAAAAGCAGGTTGAATTATTTTTCGCAATCTGCATAATTGCGCACCTCTTTCTGCAGTGGAAGTGATGCGCCGCCGCCGAAGAATCTTGCCGTTGAACGGACGCGCCGACCCGAGCCCCCGAAAGCGTCTGTATCCGGCTGCCTTTGACTTGTCAAAGTACGCACTATTCAGTAAGATCCGCCGTCTAATTTACAGGGCGGCCCCTGAGGCTATAAAGAATGAAAACTTTTACTGCTAAACCGGAAACAGTAAAGCGCGACTGGTTTGTCGTCGACGCTGCTGGTCAGACCCTGGGTCGTCTGGCCACCGAAATCGCGAGCCGTCTGCGTGGCAAGCACAAGCCTGAGTACACTCCTCACGTTGACACCGGCGACTACATCGTCGTTATCAATGCTGAGCAGATTCGTGTTACCGGTGCTAAAACCACTGACAAAATGTACTACTCCCACTCCGGTTTCCCGGGCGGCATCAAGTCGATCAACTTTGAAAAGCTGATCGCTAAAGCCCCTGAGCGCGTGATCGAGACCGCGGTTAAAGGCATGCTGCCTAAAAACCCACTGGGTCGCGACATGTATCGTAAGCTGAAAGTCTATGCGGGCGCTGCTCACCCTCATACTGCTCAGCAGCCCCAAGAACTGAAGTTTTAACGGAATAGTTCATTATGTCGGCGACTCAAAATTACGGCACTGGCCGTCGCAAGACCGCAACCGCACGCGTTTTCCTGCGTCCGGGTACTGGTAACATCTCCATCAACAACCGTTCGCTGGAAAATTTCTTCGGCCGTGAAACTGCCCGCATGGTAGTTCGTCAGCCGCTGGAATTGACTGAGACTGTCGAGAAATTCGACATCTACGTCACCGTGATCGGCGGTGGTGTAAGTGGTCAAGCTGGCGCAATCCGCCACGGTATCACTCGCGCTCTGATGGATTACGACGAGACTCTGCGCGGTGCTCTGCGTAAAGCTGGCTTCGTAACCCGCGATGCTCGTGAAGTTGAACGTAAGAAAGTCGGTCTGCGTAAAGCGCGTAAGCGTCCGCAGTACTCGAAGCGTTAATTCGCTTTCACGTTCAAAAAAGAACGCCCAGTTTCCTCGCGGAGCTGGGCGTTTTTTTATGTGTGCGATTTATCAAAGAATTGCGCTGTGACAACTTGCCACATCCGCAGACGCCCTATACTACAAGGCTTGGGGGTGATGGGCTCCGGTAATTACCTTGTCAGAATTGGGGCTTTTCATTACCATTCGGCAAAATTTTTATAAGTACATAGTTTTACTTAGTAGATGCCTGATTTAACAGGCCACAAAGCTGATGGGAGAGGACTGAATGAGCAATGACGGCGTGAATACAGGCCGGCGTCGCTTCTTGGTAGCAGCCACATCCGTGGTGGGTGCTGCAGGAGCGGTGGGGGCTGCGGTCCCGTTCGTGGGGTCATGGTTTCCCAGTGCCAAGGCGAAAGCCGCAGGTGCACCGGTGAAAGTGAATGTCAGCAAAATCGAGCCAGGCCAGCAGATGATTGCTGAGTGGCGCGGTCAGCCGGTGTTCATCGTCCGCCGTACTGAGGAAATCCTGGGGAATCTGAAAAAGATCGAGGGCCAGTTGTCTGACCCGACCTCCAAGAACTCGACACAACCTACCTATGTTGATCCGGAAACACGTTCGATCAAGCCCGAGGTTCTGCTGCTGATTGGTATCTGCACGCACCTGGGTTGTTCGCCGACATTCCGTCCTGAAGTGGCACCTGCTGATCTGGGCAAAGACTGGGTGGGCGGTTATTTCTGTCCTTGCCACGGTTCCCATTACGATCTGGCTGGCCGCGTCTACAAGTCGCAACCTGCGCCTTTGAACCTGCCAGTTCCCCCGCATTCCTATGAGACCGATGACATCATTGTCGTTGGCGTCGATACGGAGAAAGCGTGATGAGCAAGTTCATGGATTGGGTTGATGCGCGCTTTCCCGCCACCAAGATGTGGGAAGACCATCTCAGCAAGTATTACGCTCCGAAGAACTTCAACTTCTTCTACTTCTTTGGCTCCCTGGCGCTGCTCGTTCTGGTCAACCAGATCGTTACCGGTGTCTGGCTGACCATGAGCTACACCCCGTCGGCGGAAGAAGCCTTTGCTTCCGTCGAATACATCATGCGCGACGTCGAGTACGGCTCGATCCTGCGTCTGCTGCACTCCACCGGCGCTTCGGCGTTCTTCATCGTGGTTTATCTGCACATGTTCCGTGGCTTGCTCTACGGCTCGTACCAGAAGCCGCGTGAGCTGGTGTGGGTCTTCGGCATGCTGATCTACCTGGCGCTGATGGCTGAAGCGTTCATGGGCTACCTGCTGCCGTGGGGTCAGATGTCCTACTGGGGTGCCCAGGTGATCATCTCGCTGTTCGGTGCGATCCCGGTCATCGGCGACGACCTGACCCAGTGGATCCGTGGTGACTACCTGATTTCCGGTATCACCCTGAACCGCTTCTTCGCCTTGCATGTGGTTGCCTTGCCGATCGTGATTCTAGGTCTGGTGGTATTGCACATCCTGGCGCTGCACGAAGTCGGTTCGAACAACCCCGACGGCGTGGACATCAAGAAACACAAAGACGAAAACGGTATCCCGCTGGACGGCATCGCCTTCCATCCGTACTACACCGTGAAAGATATCGTCGGCGTGGTGGTGTTCCTGTTCATCTTCTGTTCGATCGTGTTCTTCTTCCCCGAGATGGGCGGCTACTTCCTCGAGAAGCCGAACTTTGAAGTGGCGAACGCCTTCAAGACCCCAGAGCACATTGCTCCGGTCTGGTACTTCACGCCGTTCTACGCGATTCTGCGGGCGGTTCCGGACAAGCTCCTGGGTGTTATCGCCATGGGCGCGGCCATCGCGGTGCTGTTCGTCCTGCCGTGGCTCGATCGTAGCCCCGTCAAGTCGATGCGCTACAAGGGCTGGATGAGCAAGATCTGGCTGTGGGTGTTCTGCATCTCGTTCGTGATCCTGGGTGTGCTGGGTGTTCTGGCGCCAACTCCGGGCCGTACGTTGCTGTCGCAGGTATGTACTTTCCTGTACTTCGCCTACTTCATTCTGATGCCGTTCTACACCAGGCTTGAGAAGACCAAACCGGTTCCGGAAAGGGTGACTGGCTGATGAAAAAGCTATTTGCTGTATTGATGCTTGCTGCGCTGCCAGTGTTCGCTTTCGCTGCTGAACACGGTGGCCCTGCGCTGGAAAAAGTCGACATCGACGTTTCCGATAAAGCGGCCATGCAAGATGGCGCGCGTACGTTCGCCAACTACTGCATGGGCTGCCATAGCGCCAAATTCCAGCGTTACGAGCGTGTTGCCGACGACTTGGGCATTCCCCATGAATTGATGCTGGAGAAGCTGGTCTTCACCGGCGCCAAGATTGGCGATCACATGAACATCGGCATGCAGCCGGCGGACGCCAAGGCCTGGTTTGGCGCGGCTCCACCGGACTTGACGCTGGTCGCACGTGTTCGTGGCACTGACTGGCTCTACGGTTACCTGAAGTCGTTCTACGAAGACCCGTCGCGCCCTTGGGGTGTGAACAACAAGGTCTTCCCGAACGTGGGCATGCCTAACGTCCTGGTCGGCCTGCAAGGTCGTCAGGTTGTCGGTTGCAAACAGGTTCAGATCGTTGAAGACGGCAAGAAGCAATATGATCCGTTGACGGGTACGCCGCTGACTCATGAAGCGTGCGATCAACTGACCATCGTGCCGAAAAGCGGTGCTTTGACCGAAGAGCAGTTCGATGAGAAGGTCAAGAATCTGGTAACCTTCCTGGCTTACTCGGCTAACCCGGTTAAGCTGCAGCATCAGCGCATTGGTACATATGTATTGCTGTACCTGGCGTTCTTCTTCGTATTCGCTTATCTGCTCAAGCGCGAATACTGGAAAGACGTGCACTGATAACGTTTCAAGCAATTGCTGTTAATCGCGCGCGCCCAAGGGCGCCTTCGAGTAGCGAACTGGTGATCCAGACGTTACGGGAGGCGCCCTCTGGGCGCGCTCGTTTTTCCGCTTCCGATAATTTCTACAAGCGAGGAGGACCGCCATGGGCGTGACCAATCGGTTGGCCTGTTACTCCGACCCCGCCGACCACTATTCCCACCGAGTGCGCATCGTACTGGCAGAGAAGGGTGTCAGCGCAGAGATCATTTATGTGGAGGCCGGCCGCCAACCACCTAAACTGATCGAAGTGAACCCCTACGGCAGCTTGCCCACCCTGGTCGATCGTGACCTGGCGTTGTGGGAATCGACCGTGGTGATGGAATATCTGGATGAGCGTTACCCGCACCCGCCGCTTCTGCCGGTTTATCCTGTGGCGCGTGCCAATAGCCGTCTGCTGATTCATCGCATTCAGCGTGACTGGTGTGGTCTGGTGGATCTGATTCTGGATTCGCGGACCAAGGAAGCGGCCCGTGTCGTGGCTCGTAAAGAGTTGCGCGAAAGCCTGACGGGCGTGTCGCCGTTGTTCGCCGACAAACCGTTTTTCCTCAGTGAGGAACAAAGTCTGGTGGATTGCTGCCTATTGCCCATACTCTGGCGTTTGCCGATTCTGGGTATTGAACTGCCGCGGCCGGCCAAGCCGCTGCTTGATTACATGGAGCGCCAGTTTGCGCGTGAGGCTTTCCAGGCGAGTCTGTCTGGTGTCGAACGCGACATGCGCTAAGGCTTAAGGAGCCGCTATGAACTCCAGTCGACCTTATCTGGTCCGTGCGCTCTACGAGTGGATTGTGGATAACGATTGCACCCCGCACATGCTGGTCAATTCCGAGTACCCGTCGGTGCAGGTGCCGCAGGGTTTTGCCAGTGACGGGCAGATCGTCCTGAACGTATCGCCACAAGCTGTGCGCCATTTGCATATGGACAACGAGGCCGTGAGCTTCGAAGGTCGTTTCGGTGGCGTGCCGCACACCTTGTTTGTGCCTATAGCTTCGATCCTGGGCATTTATGCTCGGGAGAATGGCCAGGGTATGGTGTTCGATCTGGAATCGCCTATGGGGGAGGACGACGACATTGAGCCGGATGACGACATTCCACCTCCTGACAGCGAGCCGCCGCGTCCCAGCGGTCGTCCTAGTTTGAAGGTGGTGAAGTAATAAAAAAGGCGATCCGAATGGATCGCCTTTTTTATTGCTTGTAGGAGCTGCCGAAGGCTGCGATTTTTTTCAGGATCAAAAGATCGCAGCCTGTGGCAGCTCCTATATAGCGTGCGGGTCAGTCGATGTATTCGAACAGCTTCACGATCTTCTGCACGCCGGAAACGCCTTGAACCAGATTGGTTGCCTGTGTGGCCTCCTGTTTGGTCAGCAGGCCCAGCAGGTAGACAATGCCGTTTTCAGTCACGACCTTGATGCGTGATCCGGGGATGTTCGGATCGGTGAGCATCTGCGCTTTGATCTTGGTGGTCAGCCAGGTGTCATTCTGGCGTGCCAGCAGTGAAGAGGGCGCCAGTACTTGTAGTTCGTTGTGAACCTTCTTTACGCGCTGAACCGCTGCTGCAGCCTGTTCGGCCTTGGCCTTGAGGTCTTCTCGCGGCGTTTGCCCGGCGAGCAGTACGACGCCGTTAAAGCTGGTGACAACGATGTGCGAGTCTTTATCCAGGGCTGGATCAACCTTGGCAATGTTTACGCCGACCTTGGTGTCGATCAGGGAATCGTCGATCTTGCTGCCCAGTGTGCGAGTGCCACGGTCATCTTCAATCGGCGCTTCACGGCTGGCTGTCACCACCGAGGTGCAGCCGCTGATGCCGAGGCACAGGGTCAAGGCCAGTAGGCCAAGGCGATTAGGGGTCATTCTTCACTCCCGAACAATTGGCTGTCGATCAAGTCGCATAGGCAGTGGATCGCCAGCAGGTGGACTTCCTGGATACGAGCGGTGACGTTGGCCGGTACGCGAATCTCTACGTCCTCGGGCAACAGCAGTGACGCCATGCCGCCACCGTCACGACCCGTCAAAGCTACGACAATCATTTCGCGATCATGTGCGGCCTGGATCGCTTGAATTATGTTTGCCGAGTTGCCGCTGGTGGAAATCGCCAGCAATACGTCACCCGGTTGGCCGAGTGCGCGGATCTGCTTGGAGAAGATTTCGTTGTAGCTGTAGTCGTTGGCGATCGAAGTGATTGTCGAGCTGTCGGTCGTCAGGGCGATGGCTGGCAGGCTCGGGCGCTCACGCTCAAAGCGATTGAGCAGCTCGGACGAGAAATGCTGGGCATCGCCGGCAGAGCCGCCGTTGCCGCAGGAAAGCATTTTGCCTTCGTTGAGCAGGGCATTGACCATGACCTGGCTGGCTTGCTCGATGTGCGGTGCAAGTACGTCCATCGCCTGTTGCTTGGTGTCGATACTGGCCTGGAAAAGCTGGCGAATTCGGGATTGCATGTCCATCTGTGTGACCTTAATTAGCGCGGCTGTTCGGCACGTGAATGTGCAGCCCGCAAAGCAAAGAGCAAAAGTGTCGGGTGAAGGTGTCCGGTCTGGAGTGCATGCGATCAGCCATCGAAGGCGTTCTGCAGCCAGTTCAACTGATCGAGGTTGCTGTCTATGGCAACCACGTCAAAGCGGCAGGGGGAATTGGCCCAGCGCGACTCGCGCTGAAGAAAATACTGTGCGGCGAAGATCAGTTTCTGCTGTTTGCGCCCATCGATACTGTCGAGCGCGCCACCCCATTGAGTGTTTTTTCTGTAGCGGACCTCAACGAATACTACTGTATCGCCATCTAGCATGACCAGATCAAGCTCGCCGCGTTTACACAACCAGTTCTGCGCCAACAGGCGCAGACCTTGTTGTTGAAGATGCTCGAGCGCATGGCGCTCGGCATCTTTTCCGCTTTGCTGGCGTGATCTGTCGGGCATCAGCGAGGGGTGTCCGGCAGGCGTTGAACCTGACCGTTGACGAACTCGGCCCATGGCAGCTGGCGTACGACACGCTGGCTCTGTGTCATGCCCAGGCTACCCGACTGGCCTTCGATGCGGCTGTCCGGCAGGGCCTTCAGTTGACCCAGGCGTGGCGCCAGGCGATAGGCATCAACGCCCATGGCGTAGAGGCGGCCGAGGCTGCCACCCGCTTGCGGCCATTGAGCCGTGACCTGGCGGCGCAGTGGATCATTGGCATCGAGCAACCATGGGGTCTCGCAGAAGCGGATGCCGTTCATGTCGTTGTACTGGTTCACATCGCCGCTGGCGCTGAAGACGTGGGAGGTGGCGTAAACCGGAACGTCACCTGCGTACTGGAAGTTCAGGGTCGGCTTGATCTGTTGAGCCTGTTGCGGCGTGGCCGCCAGGAAGATGAACTCGATGTCCTGACGGCGCGACGGCTGGGCGGCAACCTGCGATCCAACGGTACTTTGCAGGCTCTTGGCGCGGCCTTCGCTCTGGCGTAGCTGGAACATGTCGGCGATCTGTTGGGCCAATTGCACGGGCTGGTCGACGCGCTCGATGGCGACGATGCTGCCGCCATTGGCTTGCCAGTCCTGGCTGAATGCCTTCAATACGCGATCGCCCCACTCACCTTTCGGCACCATGATGGCGGCGCGATGCAGGCCGTCGGCGCGTGCGCGGCGCGACACTTCGCGGGCTTCATCTTCAGCGGCAAGACCAAACTGGAACAACTGCGCCGGACCTTGATCGCCCTCGCTGTAATTCAGCGCCAGGGTAGTGATCGGCAATTGCGGGCGGGTGCTGAGTTGTTTGACCAGCGGCTTCTCCAGTGGGCCAACGATCAGTTGCACGCCATCGGCCTGGGCCTTGCGGTAGAGCTCGTCCATGGAGGTCAGGTGCGAGCTGTCATAAAACTCGATGGCTGGCGGCTTCTGTCCGGCCTGTTGAGCCTGGTAGTGAGCGGCCATGAAGCCGTCACGCAAGGCCTTGCCGACCGAAGCCAGCGGGCCGTCCTGTGGCAGCAACAGGGCGATTTTGCTCAGAGGCTGGCTGGCCAGTTCCTTGAGCTTGGTCAGGGCGACTGGCAACTGAACAGCGGCCGGGTGTTTCGGGTTCTGGGCGCGCCAGTTGTCGATAGCGGCTTGCTGTTGTTCCAGAGTGCCGGCGGTTTTCACGGCCAGGGCCAGGGCCATCCAGCCACCGAGGTCGTCGGTGCTGTTGGGCTGCAACTGGTCGGTTGGCAGCGAAGCGATCAACGTCCAGATGGCTTCATGGTTTTTTGCGGCCGCTTCATCGCTCAGCATCGGAGCGATAGCAATGCGTTCCCGTGCGGCGGCGAGGGTCTGTCCATCGGCTTCAAGCGCGCGGGCACGAACGGTGCCGGTGCGCACTTGTTGCTCCTCCGGCAGTTCGCCCAGGCGTTGCAGGCTCGGATGGCTCAAGGCCGTCAGCGCGGCTTTCGGCTGGTTGCGGGTCATGGCCAGTTCGGCTGCCAGTGTGTTGGCGAAAACCTGTGGGCCGGGTTTGAGCGATTCGACGGGAACCTGTTGCAGGATTTGCGCGGACTGGCCGGCATTGCCCTGGCGATAAGCCAGGTCCGCTGCGCTCAGCCGCAACAGGGCAGCGTCTTCAGGCGATTTACTTTGGGCGGCCTTCTCAAGCAGTTGCTCGATACTGGCGTCCGGGGTCCGTGGAAGTTCGCCAAGGCTGGAGGAGGGC
Source organism: Pseudomonas sp. Irchel s3f7 (assembly GCF_900187615.1). Lineage (GTDB taxonomy): Bacteria > Pseudomonadota > Gammaproteobacteria > Pseudomonadales > Pseudomonadaceae > Aquipseudomonas. The sequence goes on from NZ_FYDO01000005.1 coordinate 21,673, forward strand.
GAGCTGGCGCAAGCCGCCAGCAAGGCAGCGAGGCAGAGGGCAGATAACAGCCGCAGGCAAGCGATCATGTAAGTGTTCCTGATACTCGATCAAATTAGCGTGGAATTGTACCCAAGCACTGGCCGGGGCGCGATGTTACTGGCGTGAATCAATCAATTTAGCTGCTGTAAATGTAGCGGCAGTGCACAAACGGTCGCAAAAGCCATGGTCGCTACGCGCTACAATGGCGACTTTTACCGATCATGAGGTGTGCGCTTTGACTGCTCCAGGTGCTTTGAATTCCGCTGCTGGCTCGCTTTACGTGGTGGCGACGCCCATCGGCAACCTGGATGACATCAGTGCGCGGGCGCTGAAAATCCTGCGCGAGGTGGCATTGATTGCCGCCGAAGACACCCGTCACTCTCAGCGCCTGATGCAACATTTCGGTATCTCGACGCCGCTGGCGGCCTGTCATGAGCATAACGAACGAGAAGAAGGTAGTCGCTTTATTACCCGTCTGCTCGCCGGCGATAATGTGGCATTGATTTCCGATGCCGGGACGCCGCTGATTTCCGACCCCGGCTACCACTTGGTACGCCAGGCGCGTGCGGCGGGCATCAATGTAGTGCCGGTGCCGGGGGCCTGCGCCTTGATTGCCGCGTTGTCGGCGGCGGGGCTGCCATCCGATCGCTTCATCTTCGAGGGTTTCCTGCCGGCCAAGGCGGTGGGTCGACGGGCGCGACTGGAGCTCGTCAAGGAAGAGCCGCGCACGCTGATCTTCTATGAAGCGCCACATCGCATTCTCGAGTGCTTGCAGGACATGGAGCTGGTATTCGGTGCTGAGCGCCCGGCATTGCTGGGGCGTGAACTGACCAAGACCTTCGAAACCCTCAAGGGCTTGCCGTTGGGCGAGTTGCGTGAGTTCGTCGAGTCGGACAGCAATCAGCAGCGGGGTGAATGTGTGGTGTTGGTGGCGGGCTGGACGGCGCCCGAGTCGGAAGACTCGGTGAGCAGTGAAGCGATGCGCATCCTCAATCTGTTGCTCGAAGAAATGCCGCTCAAGCGCGCGGCGGCTTTGGCGGCGCAAATTACCGGCGAGCGCAAGAATGTTCTGTATCAAGTCGCGCTGGATAAGCAGAAGGGTGAGTAAAACCCGACGCACAGGCGTGGTTAAAGGTGTTTAGCGCTTGTTCTTCGGGCGCTCTGCCGTTAACCTTCGCGGCGGAGAGTCGATCGGACAGTCGCTGCCCTCTATGAAAATTAGGGGGGGGAGGAAAGTCCGGGCTCCATAGGGCGAAGTGCCAGGTAATGCCTGGGAGGCGTGAGCCTACGGAAAGTGCCACAGAAAATAACCGCCTAAGCGCTTCGGCGCCGGTAAGGGTGAAAAGGTGCGGTAAGAGCGCACCGCACGACTGGCAACAGTTCGTGGCTAGGTAAACCCCACTTGGAGCAAGACCAAATAGGGTCCCAAGGCGTGGCCCGCGCTGGGACCGGGTAGGTTGCTAAAGATGTCCAGTGATGGCCATCGTAGACGAATGACTGTTCAAGACAGAACCCGGCTTACAGATCGACTCTCCACCTTTTTTCTCCCTCTGCTTAAATCAATGAGCAGAGTGTCGGTGATGGCAATTCCCCTCCTTTCACAATCGTCCGCAGATCCTCATTCGTAATACCAAAAAAATCTTACTCTTAATAAATTACTTTAACTTCCGAACGCAGCCTTCTGTGCTGATTCAAGTTATTGGGCCGATTCACCTGCCAGATTTTCGTTACCCCTCCTTTTATGCTCCTAAATCTCAGTTCTGTAAGGCTTTTCCTTTGATCCGCGCCTTGACGGTGTGGTGGGCGCATTCCTATAGTGTGCGCAAGTGGCGGAAAGTGGCATAAAGTGGGTTTTTTAAACTCAAAACGCTAGAATTTGGAGAAACGCTGACGTGTTTCGTGGAGCCAACGCTATCAGTCTCGATGCAAAGGGCCGACTCGCTATGCCGAGCCGGTACCGTGACGAGCTCGATTCGCGTAGTTCCGGTCAGTTGATTGTCACGATTGATGCCGTTGATCCATGTTTGTGTGTTTACCCACTCGACGAGTGGGAAATTATTGAAACCAAACTGCGCGCACTGCCTTCGCTTCGCGAAGAGAACCGCCGCCTGCAACGCTTACTGATTGGTAATGCCGTCGACCTCGAGCTCGATGGCAGTGGTCGTTTTCTGGTTCCGCCGCGTCTTCGTGAATATGCCAAGTTGGATAAGCGCGCGATGTTGGTAGGCCAACTGAACAAGTTCCAATTGTGGGACGAGGATGCCTGGAATGCGGTTTCTGCTGCTGACCTGGCTGCTATTCAACAACCGGGCGCTATGCCTGATGAACTGCGTGATTTGATCCTGTGACTATTGATAGCGGCTTTAACCACATCACCGTACTGCTTGACGAAGCCGTCGAGGCTCTCGCCGTACGCCCTGATGGCTGCTATCTGGATGGCACGTTCGGGCGCGGCGGGCACAGTCGGTTGATCCTCAGCCAGCTCGGCGCCGAGGGTCGGTTGCTCGGATTCGATAAAGATCCTCAAGCGATTGCCACCGGGCAGACGCTAGCGGCCGAAGACGGCCGCTTTGTCGTTGTACAGCGCAGTTTTGCCGAGCTCGGTGCCGAAGTCGCTGCGCGTGGGTTGCATGGCAAGGTCAGCGGTATTCTGCTCGACCTCGGCGTGTCTTCCCCGCAACTCGACGATCCTGAACGCGGCTTCAGTTTCCTGAATGACGGCCCGCTGGACATGCGCATGGACCCGTCCCGCGGGATCAGCGCCGCCGAATTCGTCAACACCGCACCGGCGGAAGAAATTGCCCGGGTGTTCAAGGAGTACGGCGAAGAGCGTTTCTCCGGTCGCATGGCTCGAGCCGTGGCCGAGCGTCGCGACATCAAACCGTTCGAGCGCACCGCTGATCTGGCGGAAGTCCTGAAAGTCGCCAACCCGGCATGGGAAAAAGGCAAGAATCCGGCCACCCGCGCCTTCCAGGGTTTGCGTATTCACGTCAACAACGAACTGGGTGATCTGGAAACCGGCCTCGAAGCCGCGCTGGATTGCCTGGAAGTGGGCGGGCGCCTGGTGGTCATCAGCTTCCACTCGCTGGAAGACCGCATCGTCAAACTGTTCATGCGCAAACTGGTGAAAGGCGAAGCCGACAACCTGCCGCGCAACCTGCCGGTTCGACACGTAGCGTTCGAACCCAAAATCAAAGTCCATGGCAAAGCGCAGACGGCCTCCGACGCCGAACTCAAAGCCAACCCACGTTCCCGTAGCGCTGTCATGCGTGTGGCGGAGAAGCTGCGGTGAGTAAGCTTTTCGCCAAGCCACTGCCCGGCGGAAGCTTTTTCATGCTGCTGCTGTTTATCGGCGTGCTCGTGTCGGCCATCGGCGTGTCTTACAGCGCTCACTGGAATCGCCAGTTGCTGAACTCGCTGTACGGCGAGTTGAGCGTGCGTGACAAGGCGCAGGCCGAATGGGGCCGGTTGATTCTTGAACAGAGCACCTGGACGGCCCACAGTCGTATCGAAGTGCTGGCCACCGAACAACTGAAAATGCGCATTCCTGGCGCCGCCGAAGTGCAGATGGTGGCGCCATGATGAAACTCGAAGGCGCGCTCTTCCCGTGGCGGTTCCGTCTGGTACTGGGCTTGCTCGGCGTCATGGTGGCGGCGATTGCTTGGCGCATTATCGATTTGCAAGTGGTCGACCGTGCCTTCCTTAAAGGTCAGGGCGATGCGCGAAGTGTTCGTCATATTCCCATTCCGGCTCACCGTGGTCTGATCACCGACCGTAACGGCGAGCCTTTGGCCGTGAGTACACCGGTCACCACCCTGTGGGCCAATGCCAAGGAAATGCAGACGGCCAAAGAGAAGTGGCCGGCACTGGCATCTGCCTTGGGGCAGGACCCGAAAGCCCTGGCCGAACGTCTTGAAGCCCAGGCCAACAAAGAATTCATTTATCTGGTGCGCGGGCTGACGCCTGAGCAGGGTCAGGCTGTGCTTGATCTGAAAGTGCCGGGCGTTTATGGCATCGAAGAGTTCCGCCGTTTCTACCCGGCCGGTGAAGTCACCGCCCATATGGTCGGATTCACCGACATTGACGATCACGGTCGTGAAGGGGTCGAACTGGCCTATGAAGAATGGCTGGCCGGGGTCCCCGGCAAACGTCAGGTCATCAAGGACCGGCGCGGCCGGTTGATCAAGGATGTCCAGGTCACCAAAAACGCCAAGGCCGGTAAGCCCTTGGCGTTGTCCATTGACCTGCGTCTGCAATACCTGGCCAACCGCGAACTGCGCAACGCGATCATCGAGAACGGTGCCAAGGCCGGCAGCCTGGTGATCATGGACGTCAAGACCGGCGAGATCCTCGCCATGGTCAACCAGCCGACTTACAACCCCAACAACCGCCGCAACCTGCAACCGGCGATGATGCGCAACCGCGCGATGATCGACGTGTTCGAGCCGGGTTCGACCATGAAGGCGATCTCCATGAGCGCCGCGATCGAAAGCGGGCGCTGGAAGCCGACCGATACGGTTGAAGTTTATCCGGGCACTTTGCAGTTGGGTAAATACACCATTCGCGACGTATCGAAGACCGAAGGTCCGGTGCTCGACCTGACCGGCATTCTGATCAACTCCAGTAACGTCGGCATGAGTAAGATCGCCTTCGACATTGGCGGCGAAACCATTTACCGCCTGGCGCAGAAAGTCGGCCTCGGCCAGGACACCGGCCTGGGCTTCCCGGGTGAGCGCGTCGGCAACCTGCCGAACTACCGTGAGTGGCGCAAGGCCGAGACCGCCACGCTGTCTTATGGCTACGGTATTTCCGTGACAGCGATCCAGTTGGTCCATGCCTTCTCGGCCTTGGCCAACAACGGCCGTCTCGCACCACTGACACTGATCAAGACCGACAAAGCCCCGCAAACCACTCAGGTACTGCCGGAACACGTCGCGAAAACCATGCAGACCATGCTGCAACAAGTGATCGAAGCACCGCGTGGTGTATTCCGTGCGCAAGTGCCGGCCTATCACGTGGGCGGCAAGTCCGGTACGGCGCGTAAAACGTCGGTCGGCACCAAAGGCTACGCCGAAAATTCCTATCGCTCGCTGTTCGCCGGTTTCGGCCCGATGAGCGATCCGCGTTACGCCATCGTGGTGGTGATCGATGAACCGACCAAGGCCGGTTACTACGGTGGCCTGGTATCGGCGCCGGTGTTCAGCCGTGTGATGTCCGGCACCCTGCGCCTGATGAACGTCACGCCGGACAACCTGCCACCGACTCAACAAGCGAACGCAACGCCGGTCGTTCCACCGAAAGCCAATGGAGGGCGCGGCTGATGTCTTTAAGTCTGAACAAGATTTTCCCCCACGCAGGTCACGATCTGTTGATCCGTGAATTGGCGCTGGACAGCCGCAACGTACGCGCAGGGGACCTGTTCCTCGCGGTGCCGGGCGGCAAATTCGATGGTCGTGCACACATCGCCGATGCGCTTGCGCGCGGTGCGGCTGCGGTGGCTTATGAAGTGGAAGGCGCCACGGTGCTGCCGATCACTGAGGTGCCGCTGATTCCGGTCAAAGGTCTGGCGGCTCAGCTGTCGGACATCGCCGGGCGATTCTATGGTGAGCCAAGCCATCACCTGAACATGGTTGGCGTGACCGGCACCAACGGCAAGACCAGCGTCACTAACTTGGTCGCCCAGGCGCTGGACCTGCTCGGCCAGCACTGCGGCCTCGTCGGCACGTTGGGCTCCGGTTTTTACGGTGCCCTGGAAAGCGGTCTGCACACCACGCCGAATCCGATTGCCGTGCAAGCGACCCTGGCTGACCTGAAAAAGGCCGGCGCCAAAGCCGTCGCCATGGAAGTCTCCTCCCATGGTCTGGACCAGGGGCGCGTGACTGCCCTGGCGTTCGACGTGGCCGTGATGACTAACCTGTCTCGCGATCACCTGGATTACCACGGCACCATGCAGGCCTACGGCGAAGCCAAGGCCAAGCTGTTTACCTGGAACGATTTGAAATGCCGGGTGGTTAACCTGGATGACGAATTCGGTCGGCAACTCGCCGCTGACAAGCGTGAGTCGCGGTTGATCACCTATAGCCTCGAAGACTCCAGCGCCTACCTCTATTGCCGGACAGCGCAGTTTGACGACGAAGGCGTGCGTGCCACGCTGGTCACGCCTCAAGGTGAGCATCTGTTGCGCAGCGCCTTGCTGGGTCGCTTCAACCTGAGCAATGTGCTCGCGGCGGTGGGCGCGTTACTCGGCCTGGATTACGCGCTGGACGAAATTCTCAAGGTGTTGCCGAAACTCGAAGGCCCGGCCGGGCGCATGCAGCGCCTGGGCGGCGGTTCGCAGCCGTTGGTGGTGGTGGATTACGCCCACACGCCGGATGCGCTGGAGAAGGTGTTGCTGGCACTGCGCCCTCATGCCAAGGGCCGGTTGCTGTGCCTGTTCGGCTGTGGCGGCGACCGCGATCGCGGCAAGCGTCCGCTGATGGCCGAAGTGGTCGAGCGTCTGGCCGATGGCGTACTCGTCACCGATGACAATCCGCGTACTGAAGACCCGGCAGTGATTTTCGACGACATCCGTGCCGGTTTCACCGCTGTGGATAAGGTGACGTTCGTGGCTGGTCGTGGCCAGGCAATTGCGCAGTTGATCGCTGGCGCTTCGGCGGATGACGTGATCGTGCTGGCCGGCAAAGGTCATGAGGACTATCAGGAAATCAATGGCGAGCGTCACGCTTTCTCCGATCTGGTCGAGGCCGATCATGCCCTGACCGCGTGGGAGGTGGCCCATGCTTAAGGCCCTGAAATTGAGCGAACTGACCGGCGCACTGAATGCTCGCCTGGTCGGTAGCGATGCCAGCTTCGACGGCGTCAGCATCGACAGCCGTGCGATCAAGCCGGGTCAGCTGTTCATCGCGCTGACCGGCCCTCGCTTCGACGGTCATGACTATCTGAATGATGTCGCGGCCAAAGGCGCCGTGGCGGCATTGGTTGAGCGCGAAGTCGCCGACAGCACGCTGCCACAATTGCTGGTCGGGGACACCCGTGAGGCTTTGGGGCATCTCGGTGCGTTGAACCGCGCCGCGTTCACCCAGCCCGTCGCCGCCGTGACCGGTTCCAGCGGCAAGACCACGGTCAAGGAAATGCTGGCCAGCATCCTGCGTACGCGCGGTGCGGTACTGGCGACCCGTGGCAACCTGAACAACGACCTCGGCGTTCCGCTGACCCTGCTCGAGCTGGCGTCGGAGCACACCGCTGCCGTGATCGAACTGGGCGCTTCGCGCCTGGGCGAAATTGCCTACACCGTCGGCATGACCAAGCCGCACGTGGCCATTCTCAACAACGCCGGCACTGCCCATGTTGGCGAGTTCGGCGGTCCGGAAAAAATCGTCGAAGCCAAGGGCGAGATTATTGAAGGGCTGGATGCCGATGGCGTCGCCGTTCTCAATCTCGACGACAAGGCGTTTGGTATCTGGAAGGCGCGCGCCGGTGATCGCAAAGTGCTGACATTCGCGTTGAGCAATGTCAGCGCCGATTTCTACGCCAGTGATCTGGCCACGGATGCTCGCGGTTGCCCGTCATTCAACCTGCACAGCCCAGAAGGTGTGGAGCGTGTTCAACTGAACCTGCTCGGCACCCATAACGTCGCCAACGCCATGGCCGCCGCCGCCGCTGCCCATGCGTTGGGTGTATCGCTGTTCGGCATCGCCACCGGCCTTGGCGCGGTGCAACCGGTCAAGGGGCGAACCGTCGCGCAACTGGCCACCAATGGCATGCGCGTGATCGATGACACTTACAACGCGAACCCCACCTCGATGTGCGCCGCCGTTGATATACTCGCCGGCTTTTCCGGCCGCACCGTTCTGGTGCTCGGGGATATCGGCGAGTTGGGCGACTGGGCGGAGCAGGGGCACCGCGACGTGGGCGAGTACGCCCGTGGCAAGGTTTCTGCGCTGTACGCGGTCGGACCAATGATGGTTCACGCCGTCAACGCTTTCGGTCCACAGGCTTTTCACTTCAGCACTCAGGCTGAACTGATCAAGGCCCTGGGCGCCGAGCAAGATACAAACACCACCATTTTGATCAAGGGCTCGCGCAGCGCCGCGATGGAAAACATCGTTGCCGCTTTGTGCGGGACCAGCCTGGAGAAACATTAATGCTGCTGCTGCTAGCGGAGTATCTGCAACAGTTCTACAAAGGCTTCGCGGTCTTTCAGTACCTGACCCTGCGCGGGATTCTCGGTGTACTGACCGCGCTGGTTTTGTCGCTGTGCTATGGCCCGTGGATGATCCGCACTTTGCAGAACCGTCAGATCGGCCAGTCCGTTCGTAACGATGGCCCGCAATCGCACCTGTCGAAGTCGGGCACCCCGACCATGGGTGGCGCGCTGATCCTGTCGTCCATCGGTGTCAGCACCCTGCTGTGGGCAGACCTGAGCAACCGCTACGTCTGGGTTGTGTTGCTGGTGACCTTGCTGTTCGGCGCCATCGGCTGGGTCGATGACTATCGCAAGGTGATCGAGAAGAATTCCCGCGGCCTTCCGAGCCGCTGGAAGTATTTCTGGCAATCGGTGTTCGGCCTGGGCGCTGCGATCTTCCTTTATATGACCGCCTCCACGCCGGTTGAAACCACCCTGATCCTGCCGATGCTCAAGGACTACAGCATTCCGTTGGGTGCCGGTTTTATCGTCCTGACCTATTTCGTGATTGTCGGCTCGAGCAACGCGGTCAACCTGACCGACGGCCTCGACGGTCTGGCGATCATGCCGACCGTGATGGTCGGCGGTGGCCTGGGTATTTTCTGCTACCTGTCGGGTAACGTGAAATTCGCCGAATACCTGTTGATTCCTTATGTGCCGGGCGCGGGCGAGCTGATCGTGTTCTGCGGCGCACTGATTGGTGCGGGCCTGGGTTTCCTCTGGTTCAACACCTACCCGGCGCAAGTCTTCATGGGTGACGTTGGCGCACTGGCGCTGGGCGCGGCCCTGGGCACCATCGCCGTGATCGTCCGTCAGGAAATCGTCCTGTTCATCATGGGCGGCGTGTTCGTGATGGAGACCCTGTCAGTCGTCATTCAGGTTGCCTCCTTTAAGCTGACCGGTCGCCGTGTGTTCCGCATGGCACCGATTCACCACCACTTTGAACTCAAGGGCTGGCCTGAGCCGCGTGTGATCGTCCGTTTCTGGATCATCACCGTGATTCTCGTGCTGGTTGGCCTTGCCACCCTGAAGCTGAGGTAGAAACTCGTGTCTCTGATCGCTTCTGACCACTTCCGCATCGTTGTCGGCCTCGGCAAGAGCGGCATGTCCCTGGTTCGCTTCCTGGCGAACCGGGGCGTGGCGTTTGCCGTGGCCGATACGCGGGAAAATCCACCGGAACTGGCCACGCTCAAGCGTGACTACCCGCATGTGGAAGTGCGTTGTGGCGAGCTGGACGTCGAATTCCTGTGCCGTGCCGACGAGCTCTACGTGAGCCCCGGTCTGGCGCTGGCGACCCCGGCCCTGCAGGCTGCCGCTGCCCGTGGCGTGAAATTGTCCGGTGACATCGAGCTGTTCGCGCGTCACGCGAAGGCGCCGATCGTGGCCATCAGCGGTTCCAATGCGAAAAGCACCGTGACCACCCTGGTCGGCGAGATGGCGGCTGCGGCCGGCAAGCGTGTCGCCGTGGGTGGCAACCTCGGTACGCCGGCGCTGGACTTGCTCAGCGACGACATCGAGTTGTACGTGATGGAACTGTCGAGTTTCCAACTGGAAACCACCGATCAGCTCAACGCCGAAGTGGCGACCGTGCTCAACGTCAGCGAAGACCACATGGACCGCTACAGCGGTCTGCCGGCCTATCACCTGGCCAAGCACCGGATCTTCCGTGGCGCCAAACAGTTCGTGGTCAACCGTCAGGATGCGCTGAGCCGTCCGCTGATGGGCGAGGGCCAGCCGTGCTGGACCTTCGGCTTGAGCAAACCCGACTTCAAGGCTTTCGGCATTCGCGAAGAAGATGGCGAGAAGTACCTGGCCTTCGAATTCCAGAACCTGATGCCGGTGCGCGAATTGAAGATTCGCGGTGCCCATAACCAGTCCAATGCGTTGGCAGCCCTGGCCCTGGGTCATGCGGTCGGCCTGCCGTTCGATGCCATGTTATCGAGCCTGCGCACGTTCGCCGGCCTTGAGCATCGCTGCCAGTGGGTCCGTGACCTCGATGGCGTGAGTTATTACAACGATTCCAAAGCCACCAACGTTGGCGCCGCACTGGCAGCCATCGAAGGCCTGGGCGCGGACATCGACGGCAAGCTCGTGCTGATCGCCGGTGGCGATGGCAAGGGTGCCGAGTTCAAGGACCTGCGAGATCCGGTGGCGGCCAACTGCCGAGCCGTAATCCTGATGGGCCGCGACTCTGACAAGATCGGCGAGGCCATTGGCGATGGCGTACCGCTGATCCGTGTCGGTTCGCTGGCGGAAGCTGTCGAGCAATGCCGCGCCGTTGCCCTGCCGGGCGATGCCGTGCTGCTGTCGCCGGCCTGCGCCAGTTTTGACATGTTCAAAAATTACGAAGACCGTGGTCACCAGTTCGTCCGTGCAGTGGAGGATCTGGCATGAGCCTGAAAAACATCATCAAGCCGTATCCATCGCCGCTCATCACCGGACGTGGCATCGACCTCGATTTTCCGATGCTGGCCGGTTGCCTGACGTTACTCGGCCTGGGTCTGATCATGATCGCTTCGGCCTCCACCGAAGTGGGCGCGGTGCAATCAGGCAGTGCCCTGTATTACATGATGCGTCACCTTATTTATGTGGTGCTGGGCCTGGGTGCCTGCATTGTCACCATGATGATTCCGCTCGCCACCTGGCAACGCCTGGGTTGGCTGATGCTGCTGGGCGCGTTCGGTCTGCTGGTGATGGTGATCATTCCGGGGATCGGCCGTGAAGTGAACGGTTCGATGCGCTGGATCGGTTTCAGCTTCTTCAACGTTCAGCCATCCGAGATCGCCAAGGTGTTTGTGGTGATCTACCTCGCGGGCTATCTGGTGCGTCGCCAGAAAGAGGTGCGTGAAAGCTGGATGGGCTTCTTCAAGCCGTTCATCGTACTGCTGCCGATGGCAGGTCTGCTGCTGATGGAACCGGACTTTGGTGCCACCGTCGTGATGATGGGGGCGGCGGCGGCGATGCTGTTCCTTGGCGGCGTCGGGCTGTTCCGTTTCTCCCTGATGGTGGTGCTGGCCGTCGGCGCGGTGGTGGCGTTGATTCAAATGCAGCCGTATCGAATGGCGCGTCTGACCAACTTTGCCGACCCGTGGGCTGACCAGTTCGGCGCGGGCTATCAGTTGTCACAAGCACTGATCGCGTTTGGTCGCGGTGAGTGGCTGGGCGTGGGCCTGGGTAACAGCGTGCAGAAACAGTTCTACTTGCCGGAAGCCCACACCGACTTCGTGTTCTCGGTCCTGGCCGAAGAGCTGGGCGCCGTAGGTTCGCTGTGCACTGTCGCGTTGTTCGTGTTTGTCTGTATTCGTGGCATGTACATCGGCTTGTGGGCCGAGAAGGCCAAACAGTTCTTCGCGGCCTATGTGGCCTACGGTTTGTCGTTCCTGTGGATTGGTCAGTTCCTGATCAACATCGGTGTGAACGTCGGCCTGCTTCCGACTAAAGGCCTGACGCTGCCGTTCCTCAGTTATGGCGGTAGTTCGTTGGTGATCTGCTGTGCCTGTCTCGGCTTGTTGCTGCGCATTGAGTGGGAGAGTCGAACCCACCTGGGCAGTGAAGAGATGGAGTTCCATGAGAGCGACTTCGCCGAGGAGCCGAACCATGGGCGCTAACGTCTTGATCATGGCGGGCGGCACCGGTGGCCACGTGTTCCCGGCGCTGGCCTGTGCCCGCGAGTTCCAGGCGCGCGGTTACACCGTGCATTGGCTGGGCACACCGCGCGGCATTGAAAACGACCTGGTCCCGGCGGCCGGTATCGAGCTGCATCGGATCAACGCCAGTGGCTTGCGTGGCAAGGGCAAGTTGTCCCTGCTCAAGGCACCGTTCATGTTGATGAAGTCGGTCTGGCAGGCGCGGGCGATCATTCGCCAGCTGAAGCCGGCCTGCGTGGTGGGTTTTGGCGGTTATGTGACCGGACCTGGAGGCGTTGCGGCCAAATTGACCGGCGTACCGGTGATCGTTCACGAGCAGAACGCCGTGGCCGGTACCGCCAATCGGTTGCTGGTGCCGTTGGCCGCTCGAGTCTGTGAAGCGTTCCCCGACACCTTTACCCTGTCGAACAGCCGTCGAACCACCGGTAACCCGGTGCGCACCGAGCTGTTCCTCGAAACACCGCGACCTGCCCTGGCCGGTCGCAAGGCGCGTTTGCTGATCCTGGGCGGAAGCCTTGGCGCAGAGCCGTTGAACAAGTTGCTGCCTGAAGCCCTGTCGCAAGTCGCCGTCGACTTGCGCCCGGACGTGTTCCATCAGGCCGGCAAAAACCACGATGAAGTGACCGCAGAGCGCTATCGCGCGGCTGGCGTCGAGGCGCAGGTGCAGCCCTTCATCAAAGACATGGCCCACGCCTATGGCTGGGCCGACCTGGTGGTCTGTCGCGCAGGCGCGCTGACCATCAGTGAACTGGCTGCTGCCGGTCTGCCCTCGATGCTGGTGCCTTTGCCCCATGCGATCGACGATCACCAGACCCGCAACGCCGATTATTTGGCCCGTGAAGGCGCAGCCTTCCTGATGCCGCAAAGAACGACTGGCGCAGCGGATCTTGCCGCTCGCCTGACAGAGGTCTTGATGCAACCACAACGACTCAACGATATGGCGACCGCGGCCCGCCGCCTGGCCAAACCCGATGCCACGCGCAACGTGGTCGATACCTGCCTGGAGGTGGCCCATGGTTGAGAATCAGAAAGCCATGCCGCAACCGGAAATGCGCCGCATCCGTCGCATCCACTTCGTCGGTATCGGCGGTGTGGGCATGTGCGGGATTGCTGAAGTGTTGTTGAACCTGGGCTATGAAGTGTCCGGTTCCGACTTGAAGGCTTCGCCGGTGACCGAGCGTCTGGAATCGTTCGGCGCACAAATCTTCATCGGCCACCGTGCCGAGAACGCTGCCTCCGCCGATGTGCTAGTGGTGTCGAGCGCCGTGAACACGTCCAACCCGGAAGTCGCCACCGCGCTGGAGCGCCGTATTCCGGTGGTGCCGCGTGCAGAAATGCTGGCTGAGCTGATGCGCTATCGCCACGGCATCGCCGTCGCCGGTACCCATGGCAAAACCACCACCACCAGCCTGATCGCTTCGGTGTTCGCTGCCGGTGGTCTGGACCCGACGTTCGTCATCGGTGGCCGTCTGAATGCCGCGGGCACCAATGCCCAGCTTGGCACCAGCCGCTACCTGATCGCCGAAGCCGACGAAAGCGATGCCAGCTTCCTGCACTTGCAGCCGCTGGTGGCTGTGGTCACCAACATCGACGCCGATCACATGGCGACCTACGGCGGCGACTTCAACAAACTGAAGAAAACCTTCGTCGAGTTCCTCCACAACCTGCCGTTCTACGGTCTGGCCGTGATGTGCCTGGACGATCCGGTGGTGCGTGAAATCCTGCCGCAGGTCAAGCGTCCGACCGTGACCTATGGCTTCGGCGACGACTGCGACGTGCGTGCGATCAATGTGCGCCAGCAAGGCATGCAAACCTTTTTCACCGTGCTGCGTCCGGACCGCGAACCGCTGGATGTTTCGGTGAACATGCCGGGCAACCACAACGTGCTCAATGCACTGGCAACCATCTGCATCGCCACGGATGAGGGTGTCAGCGATGAAGCCATTGTCCAGGGCCTGTCCGGGTTCCAGGGCGTCGGCCGACGCTTCCAGGTCTACGGCGAACTGCCGGTGGATGGCGGTAGCGTGATGCTGGTCGACGACTACGGTCACCACCCGACCGAGGTCGCCGCCGTGATCAAGGCCGTGCGCGGTGGCTGGCCGGAGCGCCGCCTGGTGATGATTTACCAGCCGCACCGCTACAGCCGCACCCGCGACCTGTACGACGATTTCGTCAATGTGCTGGCCGATGCCAACGTGCTGCTGTTGATGGAAGTCTACCCGGCGGGTGAAGAACCGATTCCGGGTGCCGACAGCCGCAAGCTGTGCAACAGCATCCGCCAGCGCGGCCAGCTCGACCCGATCTACATCGAACGCGGTGTCGACCTCGCGCCTGTGGTCAAGCCGTTGCTGCGTGCCGGTGACATCCTGCTGTGCCAGGGCGCCGGTGATATCGGCGGTCTTGCACCGAAATTGTTGAAAAGTGAGCTGTTTGCCGGTGCCGTTGCCGCACCGGTTGAGGGGAAGTTGAAATGACTGTTGCCTACGCCAATCTCGTCTCCACCGTTGCGCCGAAAGACTTCGGCCGTGTCGCCGTGCTGTTCGGTGGCAAGAGTGCCGAGCGCGAAGTGTCCCTGAAGTCCGGCAACGCTGTGCTCGACGCGCTGCAAAGCGCCGGTGTGGACGCGTTCGGCCTCGACGTGGGCGATGACCTGCTGCAGCGTCTGCTGAGCGAAAAAATCGACCGTGCTTTCATCATCCTCCACGGTCGTGGCGGTGAAGACGGCAGCATGCAGGGCCTGCTCGAATGCCTGGGCATTCCGTACACCGGCAGCGGCATCCTCGCTTCGGCACTGGCCATGGACAAGCTGCGCACCAAGCAGGTCTGGCACAGCCTGGGCATTCCGACGCCACGTCACGCGGTACTGACCAGCGAAGCCGATTGTATTTCGGCGGCGACGGAACTGGGCTTCCCTTTGATCGTCAAACCGGCCCATGAAGGTTCAAGTATCGGGATGGCCAAAGTGAGTTCCGCGTCCGAGTTGATCGACGCATGGAAAGCGGCCAGTACCTACGATTCGCAAGTGTTGGTCGAGCAATGGATTCAAGGTCCGGAGTTCACCATCGCCACCCTGCGTGACCAGGTGTTGCCTCCAATTGCCCTGGGCACGACGCACAGTTTCTACGACTACGACGCCAAGTACATCGCCAACGATACCCAGTACCGCATTCCGTGCGGGCTGGACAGCGCCAAGGAAAAGGAACTCATGGACCTCACGGCGAAAGCCTGCGAGGCGCTGGGTATCGCCGGTTGGGGCAGGGCAGACGTGATGCAGGACGCCGACGGGCAGTTCTGGTTCCTGGAAGTCAACACCGCACCGGGCATGACCGATCACAGCCTGGTGCCGATGGCGGCCCGTGCTGCCGGTCTGGATTTTCAGCAATTGGTTCTGGCCATTCTGGCAGCCAGTGTTGAGGTAAGAGGTTAAGACCATGCAAGGCGCTCAGCTCAGACATCAGCCTACCGCACCGACCGGCCGCAAGCCGGTGCCGCGGGGTGCCAGCCGTATGGTGGCCAAAGAGCCGATGTCTGCGCGCCTGCCGAAAGCCAACTTTGGTTTTCTCAAAGCGTTGTTCTGGCCAGTGCTGTTGGTCGCGCTGGGGTATGGCACCTACGAAGGCGCGCAGCGATTGCTGCCTTACGCCGACCGGCCGATCACCAGGATCAACGTGCAGGGCGACTTGAGTTACATCAGCCAGCAAGCGGTGCAGCAGCGGATCGCGCCATTCGTGGCGTCGAGCTTCTTCACCATTGACCTGGCGAGCATGCGCACCGAGCTGGAAACGATGCCGTGGATTGCCCACGCCGAAGTGCGTCGGGTGTGGCCGGATCAAGTGGTGATCCGCCTGGAAGAACAACTGCCGGTGGCCCGTTGGGGCGATGAGTCGCTGTTGAACAACCAGGGCCAGGCCTTCACCCCGCGCGAGCTGGCGAACTATGAACACCTGCCACAGCTGTTCGGCCCACAGCGGGCTCAGCAGCAAGTGATGCAGCAATACCAAGTGCTGAGCCAGATGCTCAGACCCATGGGTTTCTCGATTGCACGCCTGGAGCTGCGCGAACGCGGCAGCTGGTTCCTGACCACCGGCCCTGGCAGCGCGGGCCCTGGAATCGAACTGCTGCTGGGGCGCGGCAAGCTGGTGGAAAAGATGCGCCGCTTCATTGCCATCTATGACAAGACGCTTAAAGAACAGATTACGAACATTGCGCGCATCGATCTGCGCTACGCCAACGGCCTTGCTGTTGGCTGGCGGGAACCGGTAGCGCCCACGGCAGCCCAACCCGCTGTCGCGAAGAATTAAGAAGAGGCAGGACCCATGGCAAACGTGCAAAGCGGCAAAATGATCGTCGGTCTCGATATCGGCACCTCCAAGGTGGTGGCGCTGGTAGGCGAGGTCGCGGACGACGGCACGCTGGAAATCGTCGGGATCGGCACCCATCCGTCCCGCGGCCTGAAAAAAGGCGTGGTAGTGAACATCGAGTCCACTGTGCAATCGATCCAGCGCGCGATCGAAGAAGCACAGCTGATGGCGGGTTGCCGCATTCACTCGGCATTCGTCGGCGTGGCCGGCAATCACATCCGCAGCCTGAACTCCCACGGCATCGTGGCGATTCGTGATCGCGAAGTCAGCTCCGCCGACCTTGAGCGCGTACTCGACGCCGCCCAGGCCGTGGCGATCCCGGCTGACCAGCGTGTGCTGCACACCCTGCCACAGGATTACGTGATCGATAACCAGGAAGGCGTTCGTGAGCCACTGGGCATGTCCGGCGTGCGTCTGGAAGCCAAGGTTCACGTGGTCACCTGCGCCGTCAACGCTGCGCAAAACATTGAAAAATGTGTGCGTCGCTGCGGTCTGGAAATTGACGACATCATTCTTGAGCAACTCGCTTCGGCGTACTCGGTACTGACCGACGACGAGAAAGAGCTGGGCGTGTGCCTGGTGGACATCGGTGGCGGCACCACCGACATCGCGATCTTCACCGAAGGTGCGATCCGTCACACCGCCGTGATCCCGATTGCGGGCGATCAGGTGACCAACGACATCGCCATGGCGTTGCGCACTCCGACCCAGTACGCCGAAGAAATCAAGATTCGCTATGCCTGCGCCCTGGCCAAACTGGCCGGTGCCGGTGAAACCATCAAGGTGCCAAGCGTTGGCGACCGTCCTCCGCGCGAACTGTCCCGCCAGGCCCTGGCCGAAGTGGTTGAGCCGCGTTACGACGAACTGTTCACCCTGATCCAGGCCGAGCTGCGTCGCAGCGGCTACGAAGACCTGATTCCGGCCGGCATCGTGCTGACCGGCGGTACCGCGAAGATGGAAGGCGCCACTGAACTGGCCGAGGAAATCTTCCACATGCCGGTGCGCCTGGGCGTGCCTCATGGCGTCAAGGGCCTGGATGACGTGGTCCGCAACCCGATTTACTCCACAGGCGTTGGCCTGTTGATGTACGGCCTGCAGAAACAGTCCGACGGCATTTCGTTCTCGGGCATCGGCAGCCGCGACAGCTACAGCAACGAAGACCCACAGGCGCCGCTGCTGGACCGCCTGAAGAAGTGGGTCCAGGGCAATTTTTAAAGCTTTACCGCAACACCGTAATACCGAAGCACGCAGTAGGCGAAAAAACTAGAGAAATGAAAGGAGAGGGAAAATGTTCGAACTCGTAGACAACATCCCCGCAAGCCCGGTAATCAAAGTTATCGGTGTCGGCGGTGGCGGCGGCAACGCTGTCAACCATATGGTCAAGAGCAACATTGAAGGCGTCGAATTCATCTGCGCCAACACTGATGCCCAGGCGCTGAAAAGCATCAGCGCGCGGACCATCCTGCAACTGGGTACCGGCGTGACCAAAGGTCTGGGTGCCGGTGCCAACCCTGAAGTAGGTCGTCAGGCCGCTCTCGAAGACCGTGAGCGCATTGCCGAAGTCCTGCAGGGCACCAACATGGTGTTCATCACCACGGGCATGGGCGGAGGTACCGGTACCGGTGCTGCGCCGATCATTGCCGAAGTGGCCAAGGAAATGGGGATCCTCACCGTTGCGGTCGTGACCCGTCCGTTCCCGTTCGAAGGCCGCAAGCGTATGCAGCTGGCCGACGAAGGTATCCGTCTGCTGTCTGAAAGCGTCGACTCGTTGATCACCATTCCCAACGAGAAGCTGCTGACCATCCTCGGTAAGGACGCCAGCCTGCTGTCGGCTTTCGCCAAGGCGGACGATGTACTGGCCGGTGCCGTTCGCGGTATCTCCGACATCATCAAGCGTCCGGGTATGATCAACGTCGACTTTGCCGACGTTCGTACCGTGATGAGCGAAATGGGCATGGCGATGATGGGCACTGGCTGCGCCAGCGGTCCGAACCGTGCACGCGAAGCCACCGAAGCGGCCATTCGCAACCCGTTGCTCGAAGACGTGAACCTGCAAGGCGCTCGCGGCATCCTGGTGAACATCACCGCCGGTCCTGACCTGTCCCTGGGTGAGTACTCCGACGTGGGTAGCATCATCGAGGCGTTCGCATCCGAGCACGCGATGGTCAAGGTCGGTACCGTTATCGATCCGGACATGCGCGACGAGCTGCACGTGACTGTCGTTGCCACCGGTCTTGGCGCTAAAATCGAGAAGCCTGTGAAGGTCATCGACAATACCGTTCACACTTCGATGGCTCCACAGCCACAACAACAGGCCCCTGTTCGTCAGGAAGCTCCAGCGGTGAATTACCGTGACCTGGACCGTCCGACCGTCATGCGCAACCAGGCTCAGGCCGGTGCTGCGACTGCCGCGAAGATGAATCCACAAGATGATCTGGATTACCTGGACATCCCGGCATTCCTGCGTCGTCAGGCCGATTGATGAAATGTATCAGGGCTATGAAGGTGATTGGTGTTCAGCAAAGGCATGGTCTGCTATCATCGCCAGCCTTTGTTGATACCAGTTCGCAATTTGCGCTGAAGCGGCCCAAGCCATGATTAAACAACGCACACTGAAAAATATTATCCGTGCCACAGGTGTAGGTCTGCACTCCGGGGAGAAGGTATACCTGACCCTCAAGCCTGCGCCGATCGACACCGGCATCGTCTTTCGCCGTAACGACCTCGATCCAGTGGTCGAGATCCCGGCGCGTGCGGCCAATGTCGGCGAGACAACCATGTCGACGACGCTGGTCAACGGTGACGTAAAAGTGGACACGGTGGAGCACTTGCTCTCGGCCATGGCTGGCCTGGGCATCGATAACGCCTACGTCGAGCTCTCCGCGTCCGAAGTTCCGATCATGGATGGCAGCGCTGGACCCTTCGTATTTCTGATTCAGTCGGCAGGCCTGGAAGAACAGGACGCCGCCAAGAAATTCATCCGCATCCTGCGTGAAGTGACAGTGGAAGATGGCGACAAGCGCGCCACTTTCGTCCCTTTCGAAGGTTTCAAGGTGAGCTTCGAGATCGACTTCGATCACCCGGTTTTCCGTGACCGCACCCAAAGTGCAAGCGTGGATTTTTCCAGCACTTCGTTCGTTAAAGAAGTCAGCCGCGCCCGTACCTTTGGTTTCATGAGTGACATCGAGTACCTGCGCAAGCACAACCTCGCACTCGGCGGCAGTGTTGAGAACGCAATTGTGGTTGACGCTGATGGCGTACTGAACGAAGACGGCCTTCGCTATGAAGACGAATTCGTGAAGCACAAGATCCTCGACGCAATTGGTGACCTCTACCTGCTGGGCAATAGCCTGATTGGTGAGTTCAAGGGCTTCAAGTCCGGCCACGCACTGAACAACCAGCTGCTGCGCAAATTGATTGAGCAGACAGATGCCTGGGAAGTCGTGACGTTCGAAGACGCCAGCACCGCACCAATTTCTTACATGCGCCCTGTTGCGGCCGTGTAAGTAAAAAACCTCTCTAGTTTTTTAAGGGCTACCTTCGGGTGGCCTTTTTTTATGTCTGCATGAATCAGAAGATCCAGCGATCTTTTCAGCTGGCGCACACCACCCGATTCCGCCCGCCTTCCTTGGCCTGATACAGCGCCTTGTCCGCGCTGAACAGCAACTGCTCCAGGCTGATCTCGCTGGCCGATGTGCAGGTGGCGATACCGATGCTGACCGTCATTGGTGATTGAGGGGCGCCTGCCACTGGCATGTTCTGGACCGCTTCCCGGATCTGCTCGGCGATCTGCCGTGCACCTTCACTGTCGGTTTCAGCCAGGATCACCGAAAACTCCTCGCCACCGTAGCGGGCCACCAGGTCCGTGGGGCGATGGACATGGGTGCGGATAACATCGGCCAACGCCCGCAGGGCTTCGTCGCCTGCCTGATGGCCATGCTGATCATTGAAAGCCTTGAAGTGATCGGCATCGATCATCAGCAACGACAAGGGCTTGCCGGAACGTTGTGCACGAAACCATTCATGGCTCAGCGCATGATCGAGGGTTCGACGGTTGGCAACGCCGGTCAGGGCATCGGTGGCGGCCAATTGCGCCAGATCCTGCTCGGCCTGGTGCCGCAAACGCAGTTCGCGGCAAAGCAACCAGGTCAGCCACAAGAGGCCAATGCACAGGACACCGGTTGCGCCGCTGATCACCCATGCCGTGCGCTTCCAGGTGGCGAATACTTCATCGAGGGACAGTGCGACGATGACGGTCAACGGCAGATTACCGACCCGGGAAAAGGTGTACAGGCGCCGTTGGAAATCGACGCTCGACACGCTGTTGAAGTTGCCATTGCGCGCTTGCAATATCCTGACGACATTGGGGTTGCTGGCGAAACTCTTGCCGATCAAGTTTTCTTTCAGATAAGGCTTCTGCGCCAGGAGAATGCCATCGTCATTGATGATGGCCAGTGCACTGCCGGTACCGATGTCCAGACTGTTGAAGAGTTGATCGAAATAGCTCATGCGCATCGAGGCCACCGCAACACCCAGAAACTCACCCGTGGGCGAGGCAATGCGTCGGCTGAAACTAATGCGCCATTCATCTTTTTCTTCACATTCGCAGCGGGGTTTGAACGGTCGGCTGATGAACATGCCGGTGTCGTGGTTGAAGGCATGGGCGAGGAAATAGTCGCGATCGGCGAAATTGGCCGGTTTGGGCTCGATCAACGACGAGTCGGCCAATACCTCGCCATGCTTGTCCAGCAACAGGATGTCGCCTTTGTAACGCGCGGTGGTGGAGCGGTCGAACAGCACCAGATGGCGAATCTGCGCAGACACCTGTTTCAGATCGTCCCGTTGCGCGGCCGCGATCAGTCCTTGCAGTATCAGATCGTAAAGCTCCACCGTGCGCAGCACATCGGCGTCGATCAGTTGCGCAATGGTCGTGGCGCTGCGGGTAGCAGCCTGCTGGGCGTTGGTGTGTTCGCGAATCAGCAGGAACGTGACAATGCACAGGATTGCGATAACCGTCAGGGAGCTGCCGAGGATCACCATGATCTCCGGTCGACCGGTATTGCCTGAAACATGCGGGAGGCGGTTTGCGGTCATAGGGCGGGTATCTGTTGGAGGGACTGTGTAAGCGTAGTTCCATTAGCGTAATAACTGAATGATTCGGCCTCGGTGCCAGGAGGGTTGATCCATTGCAAAGGGCGTGAGTGATCATCGTTACAGCCCACGCAATGAAACGGTGAAGCCAGCATAAAAAAAGCCGCTGACAGCAGCGGCTTGAAGACAACTTTTCAAAGGGAAGAGCCGATGGAAAGTGTCGAGGGAAACGGGAGCGATGCGCGCAATCAGCTGTCTTTTTCGGTTTGCTGGGTTTGAATGCGCAACGCTTGTGCTGCCTGGGTGGCCTCAGGGGTTTTGGCTGTCATCTCGATTTGCTGTGCCTCGAAGGCGGCGGCGCGCGTGGCGTTTTGCGTGACGAACGTCTGCGACTCCTCCGCGAAGGCCAATGGCGACAGGAACAAAGAAGACAAAACAAAAGCGCTGGCAATACCCATACGGTTGGACATCGTTAAAACCTTCTTGCTTGGCAAGTGCTGTTTGGTGCGGGCAAAGATAAGGAGGTCGGAGGTTTTGAAAAAGAGCGGATTCATGAAAGGACTGTTACAGCAGAAGCAAAGATCGCTCAGACAGGCAGGTGAATGCCGAAGGTATTCATGCCCTGGTCGCTGCGCACAAACACATCGCCGCCATGCATCAGCGCAATCGCCTTGACGATGGCCAGTCCCAACCCATGGTTGTGGCCGCTGTTGCTGCGCGACGCATCGACCCGGTAGAAGCGTTCGAACAGGCGCGGTAGATGTTCACGGTCAATCGGCGATCCGGGGTTGGCCACGCCGATGCTGACTTGATGCTCACCCACCTCGATCCGCACTTGAATCACTTGCCCGGGCGCGGTGTGTTGCACAGCGTTGTTCAGCAGATTGATCAGCGCCCGACGCAGGTGAGCGATCTCGATCTGCACGTGCGCATCGCCACTGACCTCGACTTGAACCTGGGCATCTTCAAGGATGAAGTCCAGGTATTCCAAGGTCGTCGCCACTTCATCGGCCAGCGATGTAGAGGTCAGTTTGGTCGCCTTGCTGCCCTGATCGGCGCTGGCCAGGAACAGCATGTCGTTGATGATTGAACGCAGTCGTTCCAGTTCTTCGAGGTTCGATTGCAGCACTTCGAAATAGTGCTCGGCGGAGCGGCCGCGGGTCAGCGCGACCTGGGTCTGGCCAATCAGGTTGGTCAGCGGTGAGCGCAGCTCATGGGCCACGTCGGCATTGAAGGACTCGAGGCGCGAGTAGGCCTGTTCGACCCGTTCCAGCGTCGAGTTGAATGACTTGACGAACTGATCGAGTTCCGGCGGCAACGGCGACAGCCGCAAGCGCCCCGAGCGCAAGGGCGGTGCCAGGCGTTGGGCTTCCTGGGACAGTTTGATCAACGGCTGGAGCCCGATTCGCGCCACCCAGTAACCCAGCGCCGAGGCCATCAGCACGCCAATGATCGCCAGGCTGATCAGGGCAATCAGCAACTGGTGTTGCGTGTGGAAAAACGTCTCGGTGTCGATGCCGATCATGAAACGCAGCGGCGGGCGATGATCCTTGGCCGGAAACTCGCTGACCAGCACTTTCATCGGGTAGGGCTGGTCTGGCAACTGCAGGTCGCGCATGCCCAGCGGTCCCTCGGCGAAGGTGCGGATCGACGGTGTAGGGTTGCCATATTCATAGTGCGGATCGCCGCTGGTGATCCAGAAACTGATGCGCTTGTCTTCTTCACCCAGCAGCTTGAGTTTGTTGTTGATCTTCACCCAATGCTCGGGCGTGCCGTAACGGCCGACGGTGGATTCAAGCACGCTGTAGCGCGCATCCAGCTCAGCTTCGGGCAGCAAACCCAGGCCTTTATCGACCTCTTGGTACAGCGCCCAACCAATCAACAGAAAGACCAAAAGCGCCACCAGCGTAAACATCCCGCTCAGGCGCAGCGCAATGCTGTTACTGGACACCACGGCTCTCCAGCACATAACCCATGCCGCGAATGGTGTGCAGCAGTTTCTCTTCGAACGGCCCGTCGAGTTTGGCCCGCAGGCGTTTGATCGCGACTTCGACGACGTTGGCGTCGCTGTCGAAATTGATGTCCCAGACCATTTCGGCGATGGCGGTTTTCGAGAGAATTTCCCCTTGCCGACGGGCCAGCACGCTGAGCAGCGAAAACTCCTTGGCGGTCAGGTCCAGGCGGGTGCCGGCGCGGGTGGCCTTGCGGCTGATCAAATCTATCCACAGGTCGGCGATGCTCACTTGCACCGGTTCATGGCCGCCGCTGCGGCGGGTCAGCGCTTGCAGACGCGCCACCAGTTCAAGGAAGGAAAACGGTTTGCCGAGGTAATCATCGGCACCATCGCGCAGGCCTTTGATGCGGTCTTCGACGCGCTCGCGGGCGGTGAGCATGATCACCGGGGTTTGCTTGCGCGCACGCAGGGCACGCAGTACGCCGAAGCCGTCGAGGCCCGGCAGCATCACGTCGAGGACGATCACCGCGTAGTCGCTTTCCAGCGCCAGGTGCAGGCCTTCGACCCCGTCGCGGGCCAGGTCTACGGTGTAACCCTGTTCCGTCAGGCCGCGGTGCAGATAGTCCGCGGTTTTTTCTTCGTCTTCGATAATCAGAACGCGCATGACCCGCCTCAGTCTGTGGTCGCCAGCGCCGCAACCGGCGTTGGTTTAGGTCGATGAAATAGCCGCTCAAGCCACAAGTAGATGACCGGCGTGGTGAACAACGTCAGGGCCTGGCTTACCAGCAAGCCGCCGACCACCGCGATCCCCAGCGGTTGGCGCAACTCGGCGCCAGTGCCGTAACCGAGCATCAATGGCAGTGCGCCGAGGAGTGCGGCGAGGGTGGTCATGATGATCGGCCGGAAGCGAGTAATACAGGCCTTGAAGATCGCCTCTTCCGGCGACAAGCCGCCGTTGCGCTGCGCTTCGAGGGCGAAGTCGATCATCAGGATGCCGTTCTTCTTGACGATACCGATCAGCAGCACCAGCCCGATCAGGGCCATGATCGAAAAGTCCTGGCCGCAAATCCACAGCATGATCACCGCGCCCAGGCCTGCCGAGGGCAAGGTCGAAATGATCGTCAGCGGATGCACGAAGCTCTCATAGAGCACGCCCAGAATGATGTACACCGCCACCAGCGCCGCCAGGATCAGCCACGGCTGACTGGCCAGCGAACTCTGGAACGCCTGGGCCGCGCCCTGGAAATTGCCGCTGATCGCCGCCGGCATGCCGATGTCGGCCTTGGCCTGGTTGAGCATGATCACCGCATCACCCAACGCCACGCCGGGCGCCAGATTGAACGACAGGTTGGCGGCCGGGAACATGCCGTCGTGGGCGATGGACAACGGGCCGATGGTCGGAGCATCGAACTTGGCCAGGGCCGACAGCGGCACCATTTCTCCGCTCAGGGGCGAGCGCAGGTAGAAATAGTTGAGGCTTTCGGCCTTGCCGCGCTGTTTGGTGTCCAGCTCAAGAATCACGTTGTACTGGTTGACCTGTGTCTGGAACTCGTTGATCTGCCGCTGACCGAACGCGTCATACAGCGCTTCGTCGACATCGCTGGCGGTCAGGCCGAAACGGGCAGCGGCGCTGCGGTCGATGCTGATGTGGGTGATGCTGCCGCCCAGTTGCAGGTCGTTGGAAATGTCGCGGAATGCCGGGTTGCCGCGCAGTTTTTCCGTCAGGCGCTGGGTCCAGGTGCTGAGTGTCGCGCCGTCGTTGCTCTTGATCACGTACTGGTATTGGGCACGGCTCGGGCCGGAGCTGAGGTTGATGTCCTGACCGGCACGCAGATACAGCACAATGCCCGGGACTTTCATCAGTTGCGGGCGAATCCGGTCGATGAATTCGCTGGCCGAGACATCACGGTCGCCACGTTTTTTCAGGGCAATCCAGAAGCGGCCATTGGCGATGGTCTGGTTGCTGCCCGAGACGCCGACCGAGTGGGAAAAGGACTGCACAGCTGGATCGGCGGCGACGATTTCTGCCATCGCCAAGTGTTTTTTCACCATGTCGCCGTAGGAGATGTCGGCGGCAGCTTCGGTGGTGCCAAGGACGAAACCGGTGTCCTGGATCGGAAAGAAGCCTTTAGGGATGAAGATGTAACCGGCAACTGCCAGGCCCAACGAGAGACCAAACACACCGATCATGAATTTCTGGTGAGCGAGTGCACGGTGCAGGCCTTTTTCGTACCACGCCAACAGGCGATCGCCGAAGCCCGGTTTGTCGTGGGCGTGATGCACCGGCGCACGCATGAACAACGCGGCCAGGGTCGGCGCCAACGTCAGGGACACCACCACCGAAATCAGGATGGTCGAGGTGGCGGTCAGGGCGAACTCCTTGAACAACCGACCGACCACGCCGCCCATGAACAGCAGCGGAATGAACGCCGCCACCAGCGAGAAGCTGATCGACACCACGGTGAAGCCGATTTCACCGGCGCCCTTGATCGCCGCCTCGCGCATGTCGTCGCCGGCTTCGAGATGGCGGTGGATGTTTTCCACCACCACGATCGCATCGTCGACCACAAACCCCACGGCCACCACGATCGCCACCAGCGTCAGGTTGTTCAGGCTGAAGCCCATCACATACATCAGCGCAAAACTGGCGATCAACGACACACCGAGCACCGCCGACACAATCAGCGTGGCCGACAGTTGGCGCAGGAACAACGCCATCACCGCCACCACCAGCATCACAGCGATCAGCAAAGTGATTTCCACCTCATGCAGCGAGGCGCGGATGGTTTGGGTCCGGTCGATCAACACCTTGACCTGCACCGAGGCCGGCAACATCGCTTGCAGCGCCGGCAGCGCAGCCTGGATGCGATCCACGGTCTCGACGATGTTGGCGCCCGGCTGGCGAAAGATCACCAGGTTGACGCCCGGTTGCGAACCCGCCCACGCCTGCACGTAGGCATCTTCCGAGCCGTTGACGACTTTGGCGACATCCTTGAGGTGAACCGGGGCGCCGTCCTTGTAGGAAACGATCAACTGGCTGTATTCGTCAGGGTGGAACAGTTGATCATTGGTCGAAAGCGTTGAAATGCTCGACTCGCCGTACAGCGCACCTTTGGCCAGGTTGAGGCTGGTCTGCTGGATCGCCAGGCGAATGTCCGCGAGAGTCAGGCCGATGGCAGCGAGTTTGTCGGCGGACACCTGAACGCGAATTGCCGGACGTTGCTGACCGGTAATCGACACCTGTCCTACACCGTCGACCTGGCTGAGCTGACGGGACAGCAACGTTTCCGTCAGGTCGCTGAGTTCCGGGCCGGGCATCAGCGACGAGTTGACGGATAGGATCAGCACCGGGCTGTCGGCCGGGTTGACCTTGCGCCAGGTCGGCAGGTTCGGCATGTCCTTGGGCAACTTGCCGGAAGCGGTGTTGATCGCCGCCTGAACTTCCTGGGCGGCGGTGTCGATGCTTTTCTCGAGGGTGAATTGCAGGGTCAGGATGGTCGAGCCGAGCGCGCTGCTCGACGTCATCTGCGTCACGCCGGGGATGGCACTGAATTGCACTTCCAGGGGCGTGGCCACCGACGACGCCATGGTTTCCGGGCTGGCGCCGGGCAGTTGCGCCGCCACCTGGATGGTCGGGAATTCCGCTTCCGGCAGCGGTGCGATGGGCAGGCGCGGGAAGGCAATCGCGCCCAGCAGCACCAACGCAAAGGTCAGCAGGATAGTCGCGACGGGGTGATCGATGCACCACGCGGAAATCGAGCCATGACCTTTCATGGCGTCGGCTCCGATTGCACCACCTGCGGCGGATCGGTCAGCACTTGAACCACCGAGCCGGGTTTGAGACGCGACTGGCCATCGCTGACCAGTTGATCGCCGGCCTGCACGCCTTTGATGATGTTCAGGCCGCTGTCCTGATAGACCATTTGCACCGCGACGGTTTCGACTTTGTCGCCCTTGAGGCGGTAAACGAAATGTTGATCGAGGCCACGCTGTACGACGTTGGGCGGTACGACCAGCGCATCTTTATCCAGTGCTGTCTGAATTTTTACCGTCACCAGCAGGCCCGGCCAGAGTTTCTGCCCGGCGTTGTCGAATTCAGCCTTGGCGCGGATGGTGCCGGTGTTGGCGTTGATCTGGTTGTCGATCAGGGTCATATGACCTTCGCCCAACAGGTTGCCGGTTTCGCCATCGGTGTCGGCCCCGATGTAGGCCTTGACCCGGGCGCGCTGCGGGTCGCTGATCAGGCTTTGCAGAGTCGGCAGCATTTGCTGCGGCAGGGAGAATTCCACGGCGATCGGGTCGATCTGGGTCACCGTGAACAGGCCCAGGGTGTCGGTCATGCGTAGGAAGTTGCCTTCATCCACGGTGCGAATGCCGACGCGACCGGTGACCGGGGAGCGAATCTGTGTGTAGGACAACTGCACCTGAGCGGCATCGATTGAAGCCTGATTGCCTTGGGCGGTGGCTTTGAGCTGGTTGACCAGGGCTTGTTGCTGGTCGTAGGTCTGCTTGGAAACACCGTCGTCGACGCTCAGCAGTTTGTAGCGCTGGAGGTTGACCAGTGCGACTTGCAGTTGTGCCTGGCTTTCACCGAGTTGTGCCCGGGCCTGGTCGAGGTTGGCGCGGATCGAGCGGTCGTCGATGGTGGCCAGCAGGTCGCCTTTCTTCACCAATTGGCCTTCCTTGACCATGATTTTGGTGAGGATGCCGTCGATTTGCGGGCGGACCACGACGCTGTGCAGGGACAGGACCGAGCCGATGCCGCTGACGAAACGCGGCACGTCCTTTTCGGTGACGCTGACGATGCGTACGGGGATGGCGGTGGGGGTGGCGAGTTTGGTTTTTTCCGGTTTGGTGGCGTACCACAGGCCCAGCGCTGCCAGGAGGATCAGGAGGGCGACGAGCAGGGCGGGTTTTTGCTGGATTCGCATGCGAGTGGGGCGCCGGGGCTGGGTGGTCGGTAGGAGGGTAAGGTAGTTTCCTTTATAAACCTGTTTGCTGGTCAGGAGGGTGACTGCTAACTGACGGCGCTGTCAGTTTGGCTTGGGCTTTGCGGCCTTATAGCCGAAGTTTTCTTCGGTAAAGGCAACTTATGGATTCGCAGCGATCCCTGTAGGCGCTGGCTTGCCAGCGAATGGGCTCGAAATCGATGCAATATTCAAGGTTGCCTTCGCCAGCAAGCCGGCTCCTACAGGAAATCAGGCCTCTCAGGATCTTTGCAGGCGCTGGCTTGCCACATTAATTCGCCACCCGAACCCCACCCAGACTCCCGCTCAGTTCGTACGCCGCCAATTCCGCCTGATGCGCCGCCAGCAACTCCGGCAGCGAGCCGCGCAAGTACTCGACCCAGGTCTTGATCTTCGCATCCAGATACTGCCGCGACGGGTAGATCGCATACAGGTTCAGTTCCTGCGAGCGGTACTGAGGCATCACGCGTACCAGTGTGCCGTCGCGCAAGCCGTCGATGGCGGCGTACAGCGGCAGCACGCCGACGCCCATGCCGCTGGTGATCGCGGTTTTCATGGCGTCGGCGGAGTTCACCAGGAAGGGCGAACTGTTGATGGTGACCATCTCCTGGCCTTCCGGGCCGTCGAAGGCCCATTTTTCCAGGGGGAGCACCGGGCTCACCAGGCGCAGGCAGGCGTGGTTGAGCAGGTCGCTGGGTTTCTGCGCGCAACCGTTGACTTTGACGTAGGCCGGGGAGGCGCAAACGATGCTGTAGGTGATGCCCAGGCGCTGGGACACAAAACCCGAGTCCGGCAGTTCGCTGGCGAGGACGATGGACACGTCGTAACCCTCGTCGAGCAGGTCCGGCACGCGGTTGGCCATGGTCAGGTCGAAGGTCACGTCCGGGTGAGTCTTGCGATAGCGGGCAATGGCGTCGATCACGAAGTGCTGGCCGATGCCGGTCATGGTGTGCACTTTCAATTGCCCGGCCGGGCGCGCGTGGGCGTCGCTGGCTTCGGCCTCGGCTTCTTCGACGTAGGCGAGGATCTGCTCGCAGCGCAGCAGGTAGCGCTTGCCGGCTTCGGTCAACGCAATGCGGCGGGTCGTTCGGTTGAGCAGGCGGGTTTGCAGGTGGGCTTCCAGATTGGAGACCGCGCGCGAGACGTTGGCCGTGGTGGTGTCGAGTTGCACGGCGGCAGCGGTGAAGCTGCCGGCTTCGGCCACGTAACTGAAGGCGCGCATGTTTTGCAAAGTGTCCATGGGGTGCTCTCGAGTGCGATGGCAAATTGTGACACGAAGTTTCGGGGGCTGAGACCCCGACCAAGGGATTATCTCGTTAACGGTAACAAAGATTCACAGGAATCCCAGCTTATCGACATCAAAGCCCACCCATAGAATTGCGCGGACTGTAGGAGCCGGCTTGCTGGCGATGGCATCGCTGCGGTCATCCAGATGCCGCGCGATGTCTGCATCGCCAGCAAGCCGGCTCCTACAAGATCTCGTTATCCCCCCTATTTTCAGGAAATCGCAGCAGTGCCGCGTCGCATCAGCAGAGCGCTTCAGCCGCTCAGTGTTTTGGCTTTAACCCTGGCAATCAGCGGCTGCATCGGAACCGGAGGTATTGCCCCGCAGGGCAAGGCGCTGGAGGTCAGTTCACTGGCCACCGACGACGCCATCCAGAGCGCCACTCAGGATGCACACTGGCCCACCGCACAATGGTGGCAGGCCTATGGCGACCCGCAACTGAACCGCTGGATCGAGCTTGCCCTTCAAGATAGCCCGACGTTGGCCATGGCCACCGCCCGCGTGCGTCAGGCCAGATCCATGGCCGGTGTCGCCGAGGCCGCCGAGTCGTTGCAGATCAATGGCGATTCCACCCTCAAGCGGCACAACTGGCCGACCGATCAGTTCTATGGCCCCGGCGACCTGGCCAACAGCACCACCTGGGACAACAACGCCGCGTTGGGCTTCAGTTACGCACTCGACCTGTGGGACCGCGAAAGCAATACCACCGAGCGCGCTGTCGACATGGCCCACATGACGGTGGCTGAGGCGCGACAGGCGCAGCTCGAATTGCAGAACAACATCGTGCGCGTCTACATCGAACTGTCGTTGCATTACGCGCAACGGGACATCGTTGAAGCGACGCTCAAGCAGCAACAGCAAATCCTCGAACTGGCGCAGAAACGTTTGGGCGGTGGTATCGGCACCCATTTCGAAGTCAGTCAGGCCGAAACGCCATTGCCGGAAACCCATCGCCAGATCGATGCGCTGGACGAAGAGATCGCCCTGAGCCGCAACCAACTCGCCGCCCTGGCCGGCAAAGGCCCAGGGGAGGGCGCAAAGGTGCAGCGTCCGACGCTGTCCTTGGGCGCGGCTCTGAAACTGCCGTCGTCATTGCCGGCGCAGTTGCTCGGCCAGCGCCCGGACGTGGTCGCCAGTCGCTGGCAAGTGGCGGCGCAGGCGCGGGGCATTGATGTCGCGCACGCGGGTTTCTACCCGAACGTTGATCTGGTCGGCAGCCTCGGCTACATGGCCACCGGCGGTGGTGCGCTGGAGTTCTTGACCGGCAAGAAACTCAACTACACGGTCGGCCCGGCCATTTCCTTGCCGATCTTCGACGGCGGGCGTTTGCGTGCAGAGCTGGGTGAAGCCTCGGCCGGGTATGACATCGCTGTGGCGCACTACAACCAGACCGTGGTCAACGCGCTGAAAAACATCTCCGACCAGTTGATCCGCCGCGAGTCCATGGACAAGCAGCAGGCCTTCGCCGCCGAGTCGGTGGCCACGGCGCAGAAGACCTACGACATCGCAATGATTGCCTATCAGCGTGGCCTCACCGATTACCTCAACGTGCTCAATTCCCAGACGTTGTTGTTCAAGCAGCAGCAGGTTCAGCAGCAGGTGCAGGCAGCGCGATTGAGTGCCCATGCCGAACTGGTGACGGCGCTTGGCGGCGGCTTGGGCGCGGGCAACGATGTGCCGTCTGCCGAACAGACTCAAGTGCCGAAAATACCGGTTCTTCTTCGATGAACTTGATGTGTCAGGCACACCCAGAAATGTGGCGAGGGAGCTTGCTCCCGCTTGAGTGCGCAGCACTCACAAAGTGTTCAGGGGCTGGCGGAGTTTTGGGGCCGCTGCGCAGCCCAGCGCGAGCAAGCTCGTTCGCCACAGGATTTGCCTCATCCCAGACCTTTTTTAATTGAGCAGGATTTCATGACCCCCTTGCCCGCACCTTTGCGCTGGCTGTACTCCCTTGAATGGCGCCGGGGTTTCTTCGACTGGGCGCGCAGTGATGGCGTGACCTGGGTCTACATTTTCAAGGTCCTGATCGCGGCGTTCCTGACGCTGTGGCTGGCGATGCGTCTGGAATTGCCGCAGCCGCGTACCGCGATGATCACCGTGTTCATCGTTATGCAGCCGCAAAGCGGTCAGGTGTTCGCCAAGAGTTTCTACCGTTTTCTTGGCACCTTGGCCGGCTCGACGGTGATGGTCGCGCTGATTGCCTTGTTTGCGCAGAACACCGAACTGTTCCTCGGCTCGCTGGCGATCTGGGTCGGCATTTGTTCGGCCGGTGCCGCGCGTTACCGTAACTTTCGCGCTTACGGTTTTGTACTCGCCGGCTACACCGCGGCGATGGTCGGATTGCCCGCGCTCGCGCATCCCGACGGCGCGTTCATGGCGGCGGTGTGGCGGGTGCTGGAAATCTCCCTGGGGATTCTCTGCGCGACCCTGGTCAGCGCCGCGATCCTGCCGCAAACCGCCAGCGCCGCGATGCACAACGCCTTGTATCAGCGCTTCGGCGTGTTTGCCCTGTTCGTCACCGACGGCTTGCGCGGACGCAGTCAACGGGATGCGTTCGAGGCGGGCAACGTGCGTTTCATCGCCGAAGCGGTGGGCCTGGAAGGTTTGCGCAGTGTCACCGTGTTTGAAGACCCGCACATGCGTCGGCGCAACGGTCGGCTCAGTCGCTTGAACAGCGAGTTCATGGGCATCACCACGCGTTTCAACGCTTTGCATCAATTGCTCGAACGCCTGCGCAACAGCGCGGCGGATCAGGTCGTGGCGGCGATCAAACCGGGTTTGCAGGACCTGGCCGAAGTGCTCGACGGCTACAGTGGTCGTTCCCTGACCAGCGCCGATGCGGCGCGCCTGGTCACGGCTTTGACCGTTTACAAGGAAGGCCTGCCGGCGCGAGTGCGCAGCCTGCGGGCGACGTTCCAGGAGAGCGAGCCGAGCGACGCCGAGCAACTGGATTTCCACACCGCGTACGAGTTGCTTTATCGCTTCGTCGACGACCTGCACAGTTATGCACAGACCCACGCGTCCCTCGCCGATCACAGCCATGCGCGGGAGCAATGGGACGAGCCGTTCACCCCGCAAACCAACTGGATGGCCGCTGCGGCCTCGGGGATTCGCGCGGCGTTCATTTTGGTGGTGCTGGGCAGCTATTGGGTCGCCACCGCGTGGCCGAGCGGCGCAACCATGACCCTGATCGCCGCCGCCACCGTGGGCCTGTCGGCCGCCACGCCGAACCCTAAACGCATGGCCTTCCAGATGGCGTGCGGTACGTTTCTCGGGGCGTTGATTGGTTTCGTCGAGATGTTTTTCATCTTTCCGTGGATCGACGGTTTTCCCCTGTTGTGCGTGATGCTGGCGCCGGTGATCGTGCTCGGATCATTCCTGAGCTCACGCCCGCAATACGCCGGTGTCGGCCTCGGATTGCTGATCTTTTTCAGCACCGGCTCAGTGCCGGACAACCTCACCGTCTACAACCCGTACACCTTCATCAACGACTACATCGCCATGGTGCTCGGCATGCTGGTGTGCGCGGCGGCCGGGGCGATTATTTTACCGCCGAACAGTCGCTGGTTATGGCGTCGGCTGGAGCAGGATCTGCGGGGTCAGGTGGTGTACGCCATCAGCGGCAAACTCAAGGGGCTGGCGTCGAGTTTCGAAAGCCGCACCCGCGACTTGTTGCATCAGGCTTACGGCCTGGCCGCAGGGCAGCCGCACGTGCAGCGCGACCTGCTGCGCTGGATGTTCGTGGTGCTGGAAGTCGGCCACGCGATCATCGAGTTACGCAAAGAACAGGCGATTCTGCCGGTGCATCCGGCGTATGCCGAATCCCAGCCGTGGCGCCAGGCGATCCGGGTGATGGGGCGGGCGCTGGTGCGGTTGTTCCTGCAACCGGGCAGCAACAATCTGGAACGTGCACTGGTCGCGGTCGATCACGCGATCAGCCGTGTGCAGTCGACGGACGAACCCTTCGCCCCGCACTTCGACACCTCGGCGCTGCGTCGGGTGAAAAGCTATTTGCACTTCATCCGCACCTCGTTGCTGGACCCGCAATCACCACTCGCCGCCTACGCCATCGCCAAGCCTGAAGGACTTGAACATGCCTCGTGAAATCGCCTTCCACGGCGTCTACATGCCGACCATGACCCTGATGTTTTTCATCGCGGCAGCGTTGGCCTGGGCGCTCGACCGCTTCCTGTCCGGCTTCGATCTGTACCGCTTCTTCTGGCACCCGGCGCTGCTGCGCCTGAGTCTGTTTACCTGTCTGTTCGGCGCACTGGCGCTGACTGTCTACCGTTGAGAACGTCCCGATGAAAAAGCTTTTCAGCCTGCTCGCGACCTTGCTGGTACTGGCCCTGGCGCTGTGGATCGGCCGCTCCCTTTGGGAGCACTACATGAACACACCCTGGACCCGCGATGGTCGGGTACG
Source organism: Pseudomonas sp. Irchel s3f7 (assembly GCF_900187615.1). GTDB lineage: Bacteria > Pseudomonadota > Gammaproteobacteria > Pseudomonadales > Pseudomonadaceae > Aquipseudomonas. The sequence goes on from NZ_FYDO01000005.1 coordinate 55,607, forward strand.
CGCCGATATCATCAATGTCGCCGCCGACGTCACCGGCGAAGTGGTGAACGTGCCGGTGCGTGACAACCAGTTGGTGAAGAAGGGTGACCTGTTGATGCAGATCGATCCCGAGCACTATCGCCTGGCGGTCAAGCAGGCGCAGAGCCTGGTCGCTTCGCGCAAGGCCACGTGGGAGATGCGCAAAGTCAACGCCCATCGCCGCGCCGATCTGGACAACCTGGTGATCTCCCGGGAAAACCGCGACGACGCCAGCAACATCGCCGACTCGGCACTGGCCGATTACCAGCACGCCCAGGCACAACTGGAAGCTGCCGAACTCAATCTCAAACGCACCGAAGTGCGCGCGGCGGTGGACGGTTACGTGACCAACCTCAACGTCCATCGCGGCGATTACGCGCGCATTGGCGAAGCGAAAATGGCCGTGGTCGACATGAACTCGTTTTGGGTCTACGGCTTCTTCGAAGAAACCAAACTGCCCCACGTGCGCGTCGGTGACAAAGCCGACATGCAACTGATGAGCGGCGAAGTGCTCAAGGGTCATGTGGAAAGTATTTCGCGCGGCATCTACGACCGCGACAACCCGGAGAGCCGTGAGCTGATTGCGGATGTGAATCCGACCTTCAACTGGGTGCGCCTGGCACAGCGGGTGCCGGTGCGGATACACATCGATGAAGTGCCGGAGGGTGTGCTGTTGGCAGCGGGGATTACGTGTACGGTGGTGGTGAAGTCAGAAGTTGAGCGGTAAGCGACACCTCTATCCTGCTGGATAGAGGTGTTTTTTGGGGGGGGCTTTCAACGTGGATTGGCCACGAGATTAGGCAGGCTGCGAAGTGCAGGGTCTTGCTCCGTTGCCAGCGGATAGAGCACTTGAATGGATACCGTCAAATCGTTGCCCGGCTCCAGCAGGTACTGGTCGCTTGCAGGCGTGTGTAATTCAATCACACCCTCTGAACCGTCATGCGCCGTCTCCAGCCAGGTTTTGGCGTGAATTTTCGTACCTGGCGGCAAGCCAGCGCTGGAAAATCCCCATTGGGTGCAGGCGCGGTCAACAGCGCGCAGGATGACGTCATAGCTGTAAATCCAGCCCTGGGTAACCTCGTCCTGCCATGCACCGTTGAACACCTGGCGGGTTTGAATATTCAGCGCTTCGATGTGCCTGACCAGGACAGGGCAGTAGAGACTTTCCTGGTAGGTGGGTTGGTAGTAAACAATCCCGCACAACTCGGCGACAGATGATTCTTGCAGGTTTTTATCAGACCGCAGTGTCAGCGTACGTCGAGCATTCCACCCCTGTGTCTGCACATCCGTAATCGTGATAGTGGAATACCTGAAGTGTTCGTTTACAACTAATTGCGCGCCATTAATCGGCATGGAGGTGTGCAGCAGTGTCACATCCTCTGAAACCCTGAACTGCAAACGCGAACCCACAGGCGGCGGAGCACCATCGGTTTCAAGGGTGAAGCCGAATGTCACCGGCACCCCTTTTTTGATCTCGTTTACAAAATTATCCATTTTGATATTCAGCAGTTTGGTCATCTCAAAATCCTTTTGAAAAGCATGACATTGTGCGGGGAGTGGGCCGGTCAGTCGCTAGCCTGTTCAGGGCGCAGATAACCGTAAACATGACCCAGAGCGCCACCCAGTCCAAGTGTGTTGCCGGCCAACAGAATCCGGCCATTGGCCTGGATTTGCAGTTGAGCCGGCGTGGTGACTAATGCCGTATCTTCCTGGATGCAGCCATGTTCACCAAAACTTCGGTCAATCAAACCGTTGGCCTGATAACGCGCCGTGTATAGGCGTCGGGCTCCGCCGGCAGTGACGATCTTTCCATCCGACTGCTGATGGCCGCAGACCCATTCGTTACCATGCTCGGCATCGAATTGCGTCAGGACCGGTCGACCACCATTGAATGACGGGTGTGGGTTGCCGGTGGAGTCCAGACCTGCCAGCAGACCCCAGTTTCGGACGGCGGTGCTGGCCTGGCCAATACCAACAACCTTGCCCCCGCCTGTAGCGACCAGATCATGAATAGCCACGCTGCCATTGGGAATGTTCAGTGTGGAAAAACCGGGCATTTCCTCACCGCCAAAGTCGAGATCGAGTTCGCCGTTTTGCAAGTAACGCGCTACATATCCGAGCGTCTCTGGGACGGCATTGACAGCGCTGCCCGCGACCAGAACTTTGCCGTCGATTTGCGCGAGTAGTGCATGAACTGAAGTGGCGCTGAAGGCCGTGTGTCTTATTTCGAGCTTGCCGGTTTTATTGAAGGTTTTGTCCAGGTTGCCATGGGTGTCAATGCGAACTACCAGCCCCGTGGAAGTGTCGCCGTTTCGGTAAGTTGCGCCGATGATGATCTTTCCGCATTCGTGTAGTTGCAGCGTGCTGCTGTCATTGACAAGTTCGCCGAGGGTGCTGTTGTCAATAATGACGCAGCCTTGTCGGCCAAAACTTTCATCAACCGCACCTTCTTTTTCGAAGCGGCAGATCACGAGCCGTTTCGGGCTGTTGCTGTCTGCTTTTCGCGACCAGCCCAGCATCAGAATGCGCCCGTCCGGCTGTACGGCAAGCCTGCCGCCCGCCGAGTCGTAGCCACCAGCGAAGTTGCCATGAACCAGGCCGTTGTCGGCGAATGCAGTGTCGACACTGCCATCCGGATTGAAGCGTGCCAGACCGTACAGTCCTTTAAGATCACGGGCGAGCCAGGCACCCACAAGTAGTTTGTCGTTGGCCAGTACCTGTATACCTTTCACATGCCTGTCGAGATCAAGTGCGTGCTTCAGATTGAATAACGTAATGACACCGTCTTCACCAAAGCTTGGATCGCGTGCATCAGGGGTGGAAAAAGAGTGTTGATCAATAATGTCCATATTATTGCCTTTAGTTTGTTTTTCAGTGGATTGAAGTTTAGTTTTTTATTTGAAGTCTCAAGCCCGTTAATTGACGGGCTGTTAACAAGTTATAAGTCAGGGGGGCGTTTGGCGAGAGGGGCGGCGGCAATGTGTGTTTGAGTTTGTTTCTGCTGTGCTGTAGCGACGTCACGTACAAAAGTAACGGGTCAAGCTTTGTAAAACGTCTCCTGCAAATGCAGCCAGATCACCCGGCCATCGGCGTGCTTCTCGAACACAACCGTGGAGCGACGATCCGAGTGCTGCCCGGTCGCATCGGTCTGTTGCTCGCGATAACTCACGGTTGCGCCACCGTCGTGCAGCGCAATGCCACGCAGTTCGCTGAGTTCGATGCGGAACCCGAGTTTCTTGCCGCCCGCGAGCGAGAACAGTTCGCTCAGCGCATCAAAGTCGAGTACCCGGCCCAAGGGCGAGACCATGGAGAACCGAGGCGAAAAGCGCGACAGCAGATTGTCGAGTTCGGACGGGTCGCGTTCTTCGGCCAGCCATTGTTCGATGGCGACGTGGGCCTGGATGACTTCGTCGAAGTAGTTGGTGTAGTCGGTGTAGTCGGTCATTGTGCTGTTTCCTGAATTTTTGGCGGCGTTTGTTCTGACGACATCGCGAGCAGGCTCGCTCCTACAGGGAAACGCATTTCAATGTAGGAGCGAGCCTGCTCGCGATGGGGTCGACACGGTTTCAGAGTTGCCCACGCAACCCGAACCGCTTCATCAACCCGGATTCCAGCAAACCTTTGGGCACCAACCCCGCCAGCAACGGCAACGCCCGGCTGCCATTACCCAGGCGAATCAGTCGCGGTGGCTTGTCCTGCTGCACTGCCTTGAGCAAGCCGGCAGCAAACTCGCTGGCCGGGGTCGGGTTGTCCTGCGAGGCTTTGGCTCGGGCGCGAATGCCTTCACGCAGCGGAAACCACGGCGATTGTTCGCTGATCAGTTGTTCGGCTTCATGGCCGGCGTTCTTGGCGAAACTGGAGGCGATGGCGCCCGGCTGGACTTCCATGACCCGTATACCAAACGGCGCCAATTCCATGCGCAAGGCATCGCTCAAGGCATGCACGGCGGCTTTCGACGCGCAGTAGGCACCGGCGAAAGGTGTGACCAGAATGCCCGACACGCTGCCGATGTTGACCACGATCCCTTTGGTCCGGCGCAGCACAGGAAACATCGCGCGAGTCACGCCGACGACAGAGAACACGTTGGTTTCAAACTGACGCTGCATCGCCGGTACGCCGCCATCGAGCAACGGCCCCATCGCGCCATACCCGGCGTTGTTGATCAGCACATCGAGCCCACCGCGCTCGTGGTTGATACGTTTGCTCAGCGCTTCGAGTGCCACGCCATCGTTAACGTCCAATCGCACGGCCGTGAATCCGGCAGCGTTCAGCGCGGCAACATCTTCAGTCCTGCGCGCACTGGCCCAGACCTCGTAGCCGGCAGCCTTGAACACATCCGCGAGGGCACGGCCGATGCCGCTGGAACAACCGGTAATCAACGCAACGGGCATGGCGCATTCCTTGTGCAAAAAAAGGGGGGAATCAGTCGGAAAAACTACCCTGCAAACGCTCGGCGCGAAACTCCAGGGTTTCCGGACGGTAGCCGGGGCGCAGCGGTGGCATGGGCAGGCAGTCTTCCCAACGGCCACCGGCCTGTAATTCGCCGGGACCGCGATAGCGTGGGGCAGTGTATTGATTGTCGGCCAGATTGACCGTGTCACCGGGTGCATAAGCCGCGACTCGCCAGCGCAATTCGGTCAACGGCACGTCGTTGCCATTGTTCATGGTCAATTGCAGCGGACGGTCGGGAGGGCAGTGCTGCGGCGCATAACTGATGCGCAGCTCCAGGCGTTGCAGTTGCTTGAGCTCGCGGTGGTCCATCCAGATGACCCAAGTGGCGACGATGCCGAGCCCCACAGCAGCGGCAACCGAGACGGGCAAGGCTTTGGCTGGGTAGCGCAGTAGCAGGATCAGCCAGGTAATGACCAGCAGGATGCCGATAAACATGACGCGCCAACCTCGGGAGTAGAGGAGACCATCCTACCTAAGCGCAGGTGGGGTTGGCGATGGGCTGATTGTTATGGTGTCTGTGCCGGCCTAATCGCTGGCAAGCCAGCTCCCAGAGTGTTTGCGGGTGTTCACAAGATAGGTGTTCACCGCTGAAACCTGTGGGAGCTGGCTTGCCAGCGATGGGGTCGGTGGAGGCAATACAAAAATCTGAAAAAAAAGCCCCCACCCAAACTACTGCGGATAGGGGACGCAGTGGCCTGGATGGGGGCTTCTTTTTAACTGCAGGTTTACTGCGCGATGGTTTTCACCGACACGCCACGCTCGATTGGCGTCGAGCGACCATAGATATCCTCAAACCGCTCGATATCGTCTTCGCCCAGGTAGCTGCCCGACTGCACTTCAATAATCTCCAGCGGGATTTTGCCCGGGTTACGCAGGCGGTGCACCGAAGCGATCGGAATGTAGGTCGACTGGTTCTCGGTGAGCAGGAACACGTTCTCATCGCAGGTCACTTCAGCCGTGCCGCTGACCACGATCCAGTGTTCGGCGCGGTGGTGGTGCATCTGCAGCGACAGGCACGCGCCCGGTTTGACCGAGATGTGCTTGACCTGGAAACGGCCGCCCATGTCCACCGAGTCGTAGGAGCCCCACGGACGATAGACCTCACAATGGTTCTGGGTTTCAGTGCGGCCCAGTTCGTTGAGGGTGTTGACCATCTGTTTCACGCCTTGGACCTTGTCCTTGTGGGCGATCATCATGGCGTCCTTGGTTTCGACCACGACGATGTTTTCCAGGCCGATCACCGACACCAGTTTGCCGTTGCCGTGGATCATGCAGTTTTTGCTGTCCTGGATCACCACGTCGCCTTTGGTGACGTTGCCGTTGGCGTCTTTGGCATTCACTTCCCACAGCGACGACCAGCAACCGACATCGCTCCAGCCAGCGGTCAATGGAACGACGCAGGCGCGTTGGGTTTTTTCCATCACCGAGTAGTCGATGGAGTTGTCCGGGCAGCAGGCGAAGGTGGCTTCGTCGAAGGTGATGGTGTCGGCATCCTGATGGCTGCGCTCGAGGGTCAGCAGGCAGGTGTCGTAGATGTCCGGATCGTGTTTTTTCAGCTCTTCGAGGAAGCGGCTGGCGCGGAACAGGAACATGCCGCTGTTCCAGAAGTAACCGCCGGATTGCACGTACTCGGTGGCACGTTTCACGTCGGGTTTTTCGACGAAGTGCGAAACACGGCTGATGCCTTCAGGCAGCAGCGAATCGTTGGTCGACTTGATGTAGCCGTAACCGGTTTCCGGTTTGGTGGCCGGTACGCCGAACAGCACCATTTCGCCGTTTTCGGCTGCGACGGTGGCCAGGGCCAGGGCGCGTTGCAGGGCTTTCTGGTCTTCGAGCACGTGGTCGGCCGGCAGCACCAGCATCAGCTCGTCGCGACCTTCATTGACCAGCATCATCGCAGTCAGGGCCACGGCCGGCGCGGTGTTGCGGCCGAACGGTTCCATCAGGATGCGCTGGGTTTCGAGTTTGCGCGCGGCCAACTGCTCGTTGACGATGAAACGGTGGTCCTTGTTGCAGACCACGATTGGCGTGTCCATGCCGTCGAACACCAGGCGTTCCAGGGTTTGCTGGAACAAAGTGTGCTCGCCGGTCAGGGCCAGGAATTGTTTAGGGAACTGCTTACGCGAAAGCGGCCAAAGACGCGAACCGCTACCACCTGACAAGATCACCGGAATCATGTTGTTACTCCTTGCAAATCGTTTGGTTAGGCCTTTGTGGGAGCTAGCCTGCTAGCGATGGCGCCACCTCGGTACATCGGAAAAACCGAGTGGCCTGCATCGCCGGCAGGCCGGCTCCCACAGAGAGCCGGGTCAATTCTGAAAATGTGTTAGCGCGTCGAGACCGGGCGTTTTACCCAGACTGGCGACAGGCTGCTGCCGTTACCGGTGACGTACAGCACTGCCGCTTCACCGCGTTCCAGGGCGACGGGTTTCACGTCGCCGACTTTCGTTGCGCCATCGTATAGCGCCAGGCTGACTTTGACCGGGTTGATTTCACGCTCGCCACGGCCCTTGGGCGCAACGTTCGGTACCACGTCGGTCTTGCCGTCGGCGGTTTTCAGGGTCAGCGCCTTGTCGCTGAGGTTTTGCACGCGCACCAGGGATTTCTGCTTGTTCTTGAACGGCGGCTCTTCAATCAGTTGCGGCGCGCCGCTGGCGTTGTTGACCAGGGTGTAATAGTGATCGCCGGCCAGTTTCACCGGCAGGGTCTGGCTGCCGACCTTGGCGCTGTAGTCGCCGCCCGGCATGAAGCTGAAGTCACTGCTGGCCAACGGCGCGACATCGCTCAGGTTGGTGCTGCCGACGGTGGCGCTGACTTCGGCGTTGCTGGCGTTGAAGATACGCACGAAGGACGAGCCTTTCGGTGCGGTCGGGCCGTAGAGCGCGGAGTCGCCAGCGGCGAAGGCCTGCATCGAAAGCACACTCATACCAGCAACCAGTGCAAAGGTCTTGGCGAGACGACGAGGAGTAGTCTTGAAAGTCATGGTAGTACCTCTCTCTTTCAGTTTTGCGCCCGGTCGGGCGTCTCGGATTTAGTGTTGATGGCTACGTTTTGTTGGCGAGCGCCGGCTTGTTTAAGCTCTGCGACCCACTGCGGGTCGGCGTCGCCGATTTCGTTGTTCACAGGCAGATATCGTTCAGGGAACTCCCAGATCAGCACTTGTGGCGGGCTGTTCTTGAAAGCGTCGCTTTTGAGGTAGCTGAGCATCGGCAGAATCGGGCCGTGGCCGTCTTCGGCGTAATTGACCACGTCGCTGTTCAGCGCTTGTTTGAGCGCACCGACGAAGTTCCAGTTGGGGTTGGCGCTGTAGCTGGTGCCGATCAGGGCCACCGGCACTTCGGTGTTGGCGAACAGCGCGTCGTCGCCGGCGGGCTGATCTTCAGCCGCGACCGTATTGCGCTTCTGCAAGGGCTCTTGCTTGGGCATCAGGTTTTCGAACAGCGGGTCCAGTGGCAGGAACAGACGCAGGTCGCCCTTGTGCGTGATGGTTTCGGCAGGCTCGGTGACGAAGCGCTGCGGTTCGCCGCTCAACGGGTACGTGTCGGCAATGGTCTTGGCCAAACGGTTGGCGGCGATCTCGGCGCCTTGCGGCGTCCAGTGCGTGTCGGTGCGCAGGAACACTTGCTGGCCGTTCTGCTTGGCTTGTTGCAGCGGGCCGAGCAAGTCCGGTGCCGGAATCCGGTCAGCGGCCAGGCGCTGGTGGAAATCCGTGTAGAGGTTGGCGTGGATGCTGGCCGGTTTCACTTCACCCAGGTGTTCCGGGTACAGGCGCACCTTGGCCGGCACCACCGCCATCACCAGTTGCACGCCTTTGGCTTTCAGCGTTTGGCGCACGCCTTCGACCAGCGCGTAGTTGCCTTGCAGGTTCAGCTCTTCGTTGACCACCGGGTGGAATTCTTCATCGCTGTACAACCACTGATCGCGACCGAGCACGACGCCCGGACGACCTTCGTTGAACAGTTTGAAATCCAGCGCGGCCCAGAGGTTGGTGCCCAGGCGTTTGATCGGGAATTCGTCGTCGTAGTGGGTTTCCACAGCCTTGGTCCAGCGGCCGTTGAGCACCGTCGCATCGGCGTTGGTGCTGAAACCCATGAAGCTGCGAACCGACCACACGCCCAGGGCGAGCAGCGTCACCATGAACAGGGCGATGTAGAAGATGCGTAATGAGCGGGTCATGGTCAGATCCCTCAGAACTGGAAGTAAAGGAACGGCGAGAAACTTTGCGCCGAGAGTTTGAGAATCGAGGCGATGAACAGCAGCAACACCAGCGCACGCATGACGTAGCGCGACCAGTCAGCGGTCCAGTAGGCCGGTTGCACCTGGGCGTCAATGCCGACGGTGTAGCCAGGCTGATGGATGCTCGCCGGGTTATCCCCAGGCGCGGCTTTGATCAGACCCGGTTCGGTGGCGGCCGGGCCGTCGCTGTCGACATTCACCGCAGGCTTGGTCTTGGCAGGCGGCTGATTGCTGTAGAAGTCACGGATGCCGAAGAACGCCAGGGTCACGTAGGCCACGATCAGCGTTGCCACTTGCAGGCCGGTGAGGCTGGCCTGGTTGAGTTCCGACAGCGACCAGTCGCCGAAGCTGAACATCGCGCCGTACATGCGACCGGCAACGTGCAGGTTCTCTGCGCGGAAGATCACCCAGCCCATCACCACCAGCAGGAAGGTCAGCGCCCAGCGGATCGGGTTGATGCTGCGTGGCGAAGTGTTCAGGCCCAGCGCTTTTTCAATCGCCAGCCACATGCCGTGCCACGCACCCCAGACGATGTAGGTGATGTTCGCGCCGTGCCACAGACCACCGAGCAGCATGGTCAGGAACAGGTTGCGATAGGTCATCAGCGTGCCTTTGCGATTGCCGCCCAGCGTGATGTACAGATAGTCACGCAGCCAGGTCGACAGGCTGATGTGCCAGCGGCGCCAGAACTCGGTGATCGACTGGCTGATGTACGGCTGTTTGAAGTTTTCCATGAAACGGAAACCCATCATCAAGCCCAGGCCGATGGCCATGTCGCTATAACCGGAGAAGTCGAAATACAACTGCGCGGTGTAGGCCAGCGCGCCGAGCCAGGCATCGCCCGTGGTCGGGTTTTGCAGGGCGAAGCAATGGTCGGCCACCACCGCGAGGGTGTCGGCGATGAAGACCTTCTTGATGAAACCCTGCATGAACCGCGTGCAGCCCTCGGAGAATTTGTCGAGGGTGTGGGTGCGGTTGTTGAACTGATCGGCCAGGTCGCGGAAACGCAGCACGGGGCCGGCGATCAGGTGCGGGAAGATCGCCACGAACGCCGCGAAGTCGATCAGGTTACGGGTCGCCGGGGTGTCACCACGGTAGACGTCGATGATGTAGCTGATGGACTCGAAAATGTAGAACGAGATCCCGATCGGCAACAGCACGTGGGTCAGGATGAACGGCTCCAGGCCGACCGACGTCATCATGGCGTTGATGCTGTCGACGCCGAAGTTGGCGTACTTGAAGTAGCCAAGGATGCACAGGTCGACGACCACGCCGAGCAGCAGCCAGCGCTGCGCCGGTTTGGTCCGTACTCCAGCGGCACCGACTTTCAGGCCGATCCAGTAGTTCCACAGCGTGACGGCCGCGAACAGCGCCAAAAAGTCCACACGCCACCAGGCGTAGAACATGTAGCTGGCAATCAGCAGCAGCAAATTGCGATAGCGTTGCCCGCTCAGGTAGTACAAGCCGAGGAAGATCGGCAAGAACAGAAACAGGAACACGTTGGATGAAAATACCATCCCGATCTCTCCATGTTTGAACCAACAGTCAAGGGCCAACGGCCCCCCCAAACCCCCCACGAAAAACCGGGGGGATGTATTGCATTCAAGCCACCGCGATCCCTTGTAGGAGCCGGCTTGCTGGCGAAGGCGGCAGATCAGTCGACATCGATGGTGAATGTCATACCGCCATCGCCAGCAAGCCGACTCCTACAAAGGATTTGCGTTAAGAACCCTTGCCCTTTTCATTGGCCGGGTCGTAGACCTTGGTCAGGTCGCCGCCGAGGCGGAAGGTCTTGAACGGTTGCATGTCATGCTTCTTCTCCAGCACATCCGGCGAGCAGGTGTAGAGCGAGCAGAACGGTTCGAGCCAGGCGAATTTCGAGTCGACCTTCAGGTCGGTCATGTCCTGTTCCTTGCCGTTCTTTTCCTCGAACTCATCCGGGTCTTTCACCCCGGCGAGCACACGATCACCGAGGCGTTTCAGTGCGCCGTTGTTTTCCTGACGCAAATCCACACCGTTGACTTGGGCGAAACTGGCGATCATCGCCAGCGGCGGCAGGGCGTAGTTGTGATAGGCCAGCGCCCGTTGCTGACGCTTGAGCTCGTTGGGCAGATAACCGTCGGCGTCGACCTGGTTGGCGCCGACCTTGAATTCCTTCACCGCCCAGTCGAACAGGTCGCGGCGGTTGGTGGCGACGGACGTGGCCATCACCGACCACGCGGCCCAGTACGAGTGGTTGTTGGTCTTGTCCAGCGGCAGGTTGTCCCAATCGCTGACCACCTGATCGGCCATCTTGCTGAACCAGGCTTCGATCAACTGCGACTCTTGCTGATGATTGGCCAGCGGACGTGAGTCGGAAAATTTCAGGCGAATGTACGAAGACGCCATGCTGCCCAGCGCCCATTTGCGCATCGACTTGCCGGTGTGGTTGAAGTCCTTGGACATCAACGCATCGGCCTTGGCCCAGGCGGTGAGCCAGTTCAACGTGCACTCCAATTGTTCCGGACGACCGTCACGCATGAACTGCATCACGCGCTTGCTGGTGCCGCGTTCCATTTTGGTGATGTCGGCGGTGCTGTCGCGGAAGGCTTTTTCAGACTGCACGTTCAGAGTCGAACGGGCCTTGTCCGAGCCTTCGTACTTGCTGCGGAACTGCAACGAGCCAGTGTAGGGCGTCGGCATGGCATCGCAGCCTTCGCTCTTGTCGCCGGTTTTGACTTTCTCGATCGGTGCGAAGTAACCCTGTGGCGGGCGCAATGGCGCCGCCGCTTGGGTGGCGCCCGCAAACATCGCCAGGCTCAACAGCGTCGGTGCCAACAGATGTTTCAGTTTCGGATTTCGCATAGCAGACCTCATTGCCCGGCCGAAGCGGTACGTTGCTCAGCGCTCGGGAATACGTTGCGTTTGCAGATTTTCGCTTCGACTTTCTGTGGCGCGGTCCCGGCTTTTTCGGGGCCCTGGATTTCAACGGCCAGCAGGTTCTGCGAGGCCCAGTCTTCGTCCGTGCGCAACTCGAAGGCGAAACGCCCGTCGGTGTCGGAGGTTTCCGGTTTGTCGATCTTGATGTCCTCGTGGCGACCGTTCATGTACCAGAGGGTGGCTTGCAGGGTTTTCACCGAGGTGTCGGCGAAGCGGATGTCGACCTGGTGACTGCTGTTACGCAGGTCGAGGTTTTTGCTGTTGACCATCAGTTCGTTTTTTCCCGGCTTCAGGGTGGTGCTGCCGGCCATTTGTGCATCTTTGCCTTCGCAACCGTTGTCCAGCAGCGCCATCATCTGGCGGTAGATGGTTTCCTGGTCGAGGCGATAGAGCGGCGAGAATTCCCAGATGAGAATCTTCGGCGGGTTCTTCTGGAATTCGTCGCTGCCCAGGTACTGCAGCATCGAACCTTCCAGGCCACCGCCGGGGAACGCCACGTTGAGAATGTCGGCGCCGATGGCCTCTTCGAGGAAACCGGCGAAGTTGTAGTTCTTGCCGCTGTGGGAGGTACCGACCAGGGTGATTTGCGGATTACCGGAATCGCCGAACAGGTCGCCGTCGCCCGCTTCGCCCTTGGGCTCGGTGGTGAACTGATCCATGTACTGGATCGCGTAGCTGGTGCCACAGAGTTGACCAGCCATGTTGTGCAACGTTCCGGTCTTGCCCATGCGCCCCGACTTTTTGGTCTCGAATTCGCGCTTGGGAATGGCGGCGAACTCAGGCAATTGCTTGACCTTCTCGGCGACGACTTTCGCCGTGCGCTGAGCACCGTACGGCGTCCAGTGCTGGTCGCCACGGAAGTAGAAATCGTGGGCGGGCAGGGTGTCGGGCAACGACTCGTTGGTCAGCGGCGACAGGTCCGGCACGACGTAACCCATGGCTGCGAAACGACCGAGCATCGACTTGTAGTTCTTCAAGGCCTTGTCGAAATCGAAGCTGGCCTTTTCGGCCGGGTTGAGCTTGTTGCGGTTCACCAGGCCACGGGTCGGCTGGTACACAATCACCAGCTCCACGCCTTTGCTCTTGAACGCATCGTGCAGTTGCTTCATGCGTTTGTAGCCGGCCGGGGTGGTGTCGAATTCGGTGCGCAAGTCTTCCTGGGTACGGAACAACCAGTCACCCTGAGCCTGCACCAGCGTGGTGAAATTCTGCTGATAACGCGTGGTGTAGTTCTTCGCATCGTGGGCGGCCGGGCACAGGCTGCAGCACGGTTCTGCGCTGAACTTTGGCGCTTGAACTTCGTCGGCACGCGCGCCGGCGCTGGCCGCGAGAATGCCGGCGGTCAGGGCCGACAGGCTGAGTAATTTGATCAAGTGTGGGTGCATAAAATTATCCTCAGTCCTGCATTTCGGTCTGGCGTTCGACAGGGTCGATCAGCACGGCTTTCTGCTGGCGCACCAGCAAATCGAGAATTTCATCCTGGCGCTCGCCGAGAATCCCCGAAAAGCTGATGCCGCTGGATTTGGTCGGGGCGAGCATGGACACGCGATACAACTCGACGCTCAACGGCGAGTCGATGGACAGCGGGCCGCTGCCGTTGGCCGCCAGTTCACCGCCCACCACGATCAACGACACCTGCGCGTCGAACGGGTCGAGCTTGATGTCACGGTCGGTGTTGCTCAGGTCTTTGATGTGGCCGTAGACACCGGTCAGGCCGTTGGCCATGGCGATGTTTTCGTACAGGCGAATGTTCACGCTGTTACGAATGCGGATGCCGTGGCGACGGTTGCTCACGACTTTGTTGCCCCACAGCAAGTTGTCGGCACTCTCGTAGAGGGTGATGCCGTCGGTGTGGTTCTGGTAGATCTCGTTGTGGGCGATCAGGTTGTTGACGCTGTTACGGTCGATCACCAGGCCCGACAATTTGTTGTCGTAGCTGCGGTTGTTGAAGATGAAGCTGTCGTTGACCTCACGGGAAATAATGATCCCGTGCTTCTTCTTGGTTCCGTACACCGTGTTGTCGGCAATGATCAGACCGTGGGAACGGTCGTGCGGGTCAATGCCGTAGACGATGTTGTCTTTGTAGGTGTTGCCCTTGACCACGAAGTTGCTGGTTTCATAGCAGTAGAAGCCGTACCACATGTCCGAGAATTCGGAGCCGACGATCCAGCCGGTCGGTTCAGGACGCTTGAGCACCTTGGCCATGTTCGGCGTGTATTGGGAAATACTCACGCCGTACGACTTACTGTTGGCGTAACCGAAACTGGCCATCTTGCTGTTGGCGATGTAGGTCTCGGTGCCGCCCCAGGCCAGCAGGAACGGACGGAATTCCTTGGGCGATTTGAATGTCGCCGGGCCGTTGTCCTTCTCGCGCCAGCCAGTGATTTTGGTGTCACGCACGAACAGCTGGCCGTCGTTGACCAAGAACGAACCGGCCTCTTGCGACAGGCGCAGTTCCTGGGTCTGCTTGTCGATTTCGAGGATGCCGTGACGGCCGACCACGATCGGCAATTTGGCCAGGTACACGCCCGGCGAAGTTTCGCTGAAGTACTGCTTGGGCACCTTTTGCGCCAGGTCCTTGAGGTTCATGTAACCGTCGTCGACGAAGATCGCCTGCGGGATCCCGTGCTGACGCACCACCCACTCGGCCATCTTGTTGTCACCGCCGATGAAGTCCTTGAGCGCGTCTTCCTGCATCATCCGGCGCACGCTGATCTTGCCCGGTTTGCTGCGCACGATTTTTGCCGCGACGGCCTCGGCGGTGTAGCCGGACACGTCCGGCAGTTTCGGCGTGGCCAGTTCCAGTGGCGCGGTCGGTGCGCTGCTGACGGTGTAGGTCTTGGCCTGTTGCAGTTCCTTGGCCACGGTTGCGGGCTTCGCTGGCTCCGCATTGGCGAAGGCAGTCGCGCTGGCCAGCAGCATCGCGCCGGCCAACAGGCTGATCGAGCCTTTTCGGGCAGGATGATTCATCTGGGAGACTCCCTTCGCGATGTGCATCAGAAGCGCCAGATCACGTCGATGAATGCGCGGTGCATGTACGAATCGACTTCCTTGCCGTACGCATCGCCCGGCTTGAACACGCCGCCACGAAAACGCACCAACGCCGAAGGCTCGTCGATCGCCTGGCTCATCGATGCCGGCAACAGGCCTTGCTTGAAGTACTTGGTGACCACCAGGTCCATTTCCTGACCGAGGTCTTTCTCGCCATCGTTCAGCGGCAGGGAGGTGCTGGAGAGGATCGCGCCGGTCACGTCGTCGGTGTTGTTCTGCACCGCGTCGATGCCGTTGCTGCCAACCGGCTTGTTGCCGTCGACGCGCCAGAATTTGTGGTAGATCAGGCTGGCGTCGTATTCGTCGTTGAGCATCCACGAACCGAACAGCGTGGCCGATTGCAGGTTGTTCATTTCACCACGGAACGCTTCACCGAAACGGTGCACGCGCGAGCGGGTACCGGTGTAGTTCGAGCGGTTACTTTCCAGGCCGTTCTGCTCATAGTCTTCGCTGGCGCGGGCGTAGGCCGCACCCACTTGCCAATGCGGATCGAGGCGCAGGCGCACACCCAGGTCGGTGGCCCAGCCATCAACATCGTCGCTGCGCTTGGCTTGTGCGGGAGCTGTGCCATCGGCGTTCAGCGGGTTGACCGTGTCGCGGTCGCCGCTCATGCCGGTGATGCTGCCCCAGTAGTTGACGGTGTTGGTGTTGCGCCAGTTGTAGGCGTCGCTGTCGGCGGTGAGGCCCAGCCAGCTGATGTCGCCGTTCTGCTTCTTGTCCAGCGAATCGCTGGCTTCGCCTGGCGTCGGGTAGTCGAGCTTGCCGTCATCGTGGGTGTGATGACCGCGAATGCCGACCCAGTTGCCCGGAGTCCACTGGTACGCCGCATCGGCGTAGGCGTGCAGGCGATCCTTGTCTTCCGGTGCCAGTTCTTTCAGGTCGGTGCGGTACTCGCTGAAGCGTTCGGCGATACCGACGTTGGCGCGCAGCAGGGTAGTGTCGAAGGTCCAGTTCAGGGCTTCGATGTTGGTGTCGCGCCATTGGCCGTCGTCATTGCGCAGGCGCTGGCGACCAAACTTCAGGACCTCACCCGGGTAGGGCGTGAAACCGCTGTAGCCGACCCAGAACTCACGCATGGCCAGGTAGTTTTTCTTGGTCTCGCGATCACCGTTGTCGGTGTTCTCGGCGCCGTCGGATTGTTGCAGGGTGTCGGTCTCGATGATGTCGGTGGACGTCACCGCCTGACCCATGGCGTAGGCACTCCACGCGCCGCTTTCGCCGTAGACCCACGGACGCAGGTCGAGGCCGACGCCGTTGACGTCGCCGCCGTCGGCGGTGCCCAGGTCACGGTCGTCTTCGGACTGGCCGGTGATTTTCACGTCCAGGCCGAAGTTCTTGGTTTCTTCAGTCATCGCAGCAAGCGTCGGGCAGGACCAGATCAGCGCGAATGTCAGACCGATACCGGCCTTCATGAATGGATTAAGTTTCATAGGGATTCCTCACCGTCTTCTTCTTGCAGGGCGTGCAGTGGCAGCGTGTTCTGGCTCAAGTTGCCGCGAACGGCCTGTTCCTGTTTCAACAGGCGTTGGGCCTCGGCCAGCTGCGCAGGCGGCAGTTGGGTTTCGAGTGTTTGCGCAAGCTCGGTGGCTTGCGGGGTGTTCTGTGCCTTGGCCAATTGGCTGAAGACATAAGCGTTGAGCGGGTCAGGCTTGGTGCCTTTGCCTTGGGAGAACAGTTGGGCGATGGCGAAGTCGGCGCTGTTCTGGCCGTTGCGCGCAGCGGTCAGCAGATGGTCGAGGGCCTTCTGCGGATAGACCTTGCCCAGGTAGCCACGGCGGTAGATCTGGCCGAGGTAGTAATCGGCGGCGACTTCACGGCCGACGGCTTTCTGGAAATGTTCCTCGGCGACCTTGGCGTCGGCCGGGACCATTTTGCCTTCGTAGTAGAGTTTGCCCAGCAATAGCTCAGCGCGCGGTTGATCGGCGGCGCGGCCGTTGTCGAGGTACTGCATCATCTGGTCGACATCGCCCAGTTCGGGGAAGTCGTAGAGCAGTTGCGCGAGGGTGACCCACGACGCCGGGTAGCCCGGGGCGATCGGTTCGAGCAGCGACTGCGCGGTCTTTTCGTCGGGCGTGCCCAGGGTCGAATCCGCGAGTACGCGGGCGACGCTGTCCACACGTTGAGCGGACACAGTGCCGCGAGCATGACCGGCCTGCATCTGCTTGATCAGCTCGGCCTGTTGTTCAGGCTGGGCTTTTTTCTGATAGACCGTGGCCAGTTCGACGTAGCAGATGTCGGTGGTGTTGATCGCAGCTTTGCAGACCTTTTCCACGTCATCCAGATGCTGGTCGTAGGTGCCCTGAGTGCGATACAGCAGCACTTGTGCCAGACCCGCTTCCGGCTTGCCTTCGGCGCGCCATTGGCTGATCTGCTGCTGGGCATTCACGTTGGGGAAGCTGTGCGGGTATTGCAGGTACAGCATCGCCAGCGGAATCAGCGTGTTGCCTTCGCCCGCGGCGGCGGCTTTTTTCAGCAGGGTTTCGGCTTCGTGCTGCTCAGCTTCGGTGGAACCGGGCTTGGCCACCAGCAGGCGACCCAGACGCGCCTGGGCACGCGACGAAACGCTGGCGGCGGCGCGGTAAGTCGCCTCGGCCTGTTTCATCTGTGCCGGGTCGCGGCTGTCGACCTGAATGTCGGCCATGCCGACCTGGGCTTCGCTGTAACCCAGGCTTGCCAATTGCTGGTAATTCGCCGCAGCGGTGGCGGTGTCGCCGCGCTTGAGCGCTTCGTTGGCCAAGCGTTGGTCGGGCAGACCGGCGCAACCGGCGAGGCTGACAGCCAATGCCAGCGAGCACACCACCAATCCCCTGTGGGAGCCAGCCTGCTGGCGATTCGCTTGACGCGGTTTTTCAGTTACACCGCAGTGATCCAATCGCTGGCAAGCCAGCTCCCACAGGGAATTCGGTGTTTTCAGGAGGCTGATGATAGTCACAGGCATGTCCTCGACTTAAAGACCGGCAGCCATGGCTTTGTCGATCAGCCAGTTCAGGTTCGGGCCACGGTCGCTGCTCACTTCCACCGGACGACCGGCGAGGTTGCTGTCCAGGGCTTCGTCAGGCTGGATCAGCACGCGGATATCGGAAGAAAGATCGGCGCTTTTCAGGCTGGTGCTGCTGACGATCTTGCCGGTGCGGGTTTTGTCTTCACCGGCGATCTGGAAGCGCACTGCAGTGCCTGGCAATACGTCGCCGAACTGGCGATAGGAGAAGCGCGCTTCAACGTTGGCTTCGGTGTTGCGTGGCACCAGTTGGAAGATCACGTCGCCCTTGCTGGCGTATTGACCGTTGGCGACCATTTGCTGGGCCACGGTGCAATCGCACGGCGAAGTCAGGGTGCCGGTCATTTGCTTGCCGAACAGTTCTTCAACCTTGGCCGGGGCCAGTTGATCGTCTTGCAGATGGCCCTTGAGCACGTCGAGCATGCTGGTGCTGAACGTCGCCAGCGGGGCACCTTTGGCGGCTACGCCATCGGCTTTCACCAGACTTTGTACGGTGCCGTCACGGGGCATGGTGATGTTCACGCCCTGCACGCTGACCAGGCCGGCCTGGGCATGGCTGACGAAGTACATGCCGTACACCGACTTGAAGATGAAACCGAATGCCGCAAGACCCACGATGAAAATGCCGAGACTGAAGGTCACGGCTTTCATGCGACCGAATGCGCTCATGCCATGGCCGCCATCCTTGCTCTTGCGTGCCTTGGTGAAGTTGTCGCGCTGCAGGGTCGCCAACACTTCGCCGATGCTGACGATGTCGCCGGCCAGGTGCGAAGTGATCAAGTGACGCAGGGTCGAAATGTCCCGTTGTTCCAGGTTCTGGAACTGGCAACCGGTGCGGCCGGTCTGGCTATCGAAGGAGCGGATCTGCAATTCGACATCCATGGCCAGGCCGAGGTTGTCGATCACGAATTGCATGCGAGCCTTGTACACCTCGCCCACCTTCAGGGGCAGTTGACCGGCGTTGAATGCCAGGCCACCGGCGGACAGATCGATAAGGCGGACTTCGACCGGTGTACGGTCAGGACCGAAGAAACGCAGCTTGGCCGGAATTTTCACGCGGGCGTGTTGGCGCTGGGCTTCAGATTCATGCACTACGTTGGCGTTGACGGCGGTATTCATAGGGGCGTTTTCCTGGTTAATTCAAAAAATGGGGCGGTCAGACCATCAACAGCAGCACGGCGACAAAAATGCTGCCGGCGGAGAAGGTCATGGTCCGAGACGACCAGGTGTTGAACCAACGTTGAAAGCTGGCGAGATCACGGGTCAGAGAAGTGGGTTGGCGAGTCCAGGACTGTTGGTCGAGGCGGAAGAACACGTAGATCTTCACCAGTGCACCGACGATCTGGTTGTAATAGAGAATCGCCGGGTAGGCCGGACCGATCCGGTGGCCGGAGCAGGACAGCAACAGGGTCAGGATCAGGCGAGTGATGCCGATCCACAGCAGGTACACCAGGATGAACGCGGTGCCGTACTTGAAGCTGGCGATCAGCGCCACAGTCAGGCCCAGCAGGGAGGTCCACATCGACACGCGCTGATCGAACAGCACCACCGAGGTGAACGCACCGAGGCGTTTAACCCCAAGACCGAGGGCGCGGGAGTTCTGCCGCAGGTTGTTGCCGTACCAGCGGAACATCAGTTTGCGGCTGGCCTTGATAAAGCTCTTTTCCGGCGGATGTTCGACGGTGTTGATCGCGGCGTCGGGCACGTAGAAGGTGTCGTAGCCCAGGCGCATCAGGCTGAACCAGCTCGACTTGTCGTCGCCGGTCAGGAACTTGAAACGACCCAGGCGCCAGTGTTGCAGCGAGTCGCTTTCCACGTCGGCGATGAATTCCGGGTTGGTGACCACAGTGGCACGGAACACCGACATCCGACCGGTCATGGTCAGCACGCGCTTGGACAGGGCCATCGAGCACATGTTGATGTGACGCTGGGCGAAACGTAGCTTGTGCCATTCGCTCATGATGTAGCCGCCGCGCACTTCGCAGAACTCGTTGGTGGTCAGGCCGCCGACATTGCCGAACAGCTGGAACCACGGCACGGTCTTGCGCACGACGCCTTCGCCGAGCACGGTATCGCCGTCAATCACGGCCACCACGGCGCGGTCATCCGGCAGGTGACGGGAGATAGCGCGGAAACCGAAGGCCAGGCCATCGCGTTTGCCGGTGCCGGGAATGCGCACGAAGTCGAGCTTCACGTTGGCCGGCGGATTCATGCGTTTCCACAGGCTTTTCACCAGCAGCTCATCGGACATTTCCACGATGGAGCAGACAATAGTGGTCGGCAGCCCGCAATCGATCGCTTCGCGGATCACCGAGCTGTAGACCTGCGCGGTGGTCAGGGCGTCAAT
Source organism: Pseudomonas sp. Irchel s3f7 (assembly GCF_900187615.1). Taxonomy (GTDB): domain Bacteria; phylum Pseudomonadota; class Gammaproteobacteria; order Pseudomonadales; family Pseudomonadaceae; genus Aquipseudomonas. Next base: position 75,628 of record NZ_FYDO01000005.1, read on the forward strand.
ACGGAAACTGGTGACCATCAGGAATACATGGGACGGGTCCGCCGCTTTACCCAGCTTGCGCACTTTGCGCCGCAGGTGCGGGTAGACCACGTACAGAAACAGCATGCCGCGCAGGAAGTGCGTGGCACCCATCGAGTAGCGCCAGATACCGACGATACCGATCAGGAAAATGAAGTCCTTCGACTCGGAGTCGAACGTGGACACAGGCAACGCCATGGCGATGCCCATCAGTAAACTTAGATAAAACAGCCAACCGGCGGCCTGAAGTAGGCCGTGCTTTAGCCTGTGCATAATCGGAATCCTAAAGTCAGTTGCAAGCCCCAAGCTTCAAGCCCCAAGCGAGGAGCTTTGAACTTGCGGCTTGGAGCTTGAAGCTTGCGGCTGCTTTACCAGCAGATACCTTCAGTCCGGCCAGTCACGCTGGTGGCCTTGGACATGAAGCCGACCAGGTCGATCACTTGCTTGCCGTGAGGAACGTCCAGCACCAGGGCGCGGAATTTCTCGTCACGGTTGCCGAGGATGATCACGTCGGAGTTGTTGATCACCGCGTCGAAATCGGAATTGAGCAAGGACGAGACGTGCGGGATCTTCGACTCGATGTAGTCCTTGTTCGCGCCATGAACGCGGGCGTATTCGACGTTGCTGTCGTAGATGCTCAGGTCGTAGCCCTTGCCGATCAGCATTTCCGCCAGGTCCACCAGCGGGCTTTCGCGCAGGTCGTCGGTGCCGGCCTTGAAGCTCAAGCCCAACAGGGCAACTTTGCGTTTGTCGTGGCTTTCAACGATGTCGAAGGCGTTCTGCACCTGGGATTCGTTGCTAGGCATCAGCGAGTTGAGCAGCGGCGCTGCCACGTCCAGGGAACCGGCACGGTAGGTCAGGGCGCGCACATCTTTCGGCAGGCACGAACCGCCGAACGCAAAGCCTGGGCGCATGTAGTACTGGGACAGGTTGAGGGTCTTGTCCTGGCAGACCACGTCCATCACTTCGCGACCGTCGACGCCGACAGCCTTGGCGATGTTGCCGATCTCGTTGGCGAAGGTCACCTTGGTGGCGTGCCAGACGTTGCAGGTGTACTTGATCATCTCGGCGACGGCGATGTCCTTGCGGATGATCGGAGCGTCGAGTTCTTCGTACAGCGATTGCAGAACATCGCCCGAGGCCTTGTCGAACTCGCCGATGACGGTCATTGGCGGTTGGTCGTAGTCGGCGATGGCGGTGCTTTCGCGCAGGAACTCAGGGTTTACGGCGACGCCGAAATCGACGCCGGCTTTTTTGCCGGAGCAGTCTTCGAGAATCGGGATGACCACATTGGCCACGGTGCCCGGCAACACGGTGCTGCGCACCACGATGGTGTGGCGGGTGGATTTGTCACGCAGGACAAAACCGATCTCGCGGCACACGGCTTCGATGTAGTTCAGTTCCAGGTCGCCGTTCTTCTTGCTCGGCGTGCCGACGCAGATCATCGACAGGTCGGTGTCACGAATCGCCTCGGCGAAGTTGGTGGTGCCACGCAGGCGACCGGTCTGGATACCTTGCGCCAGAAGTTCACCCAGGCCTGGTTCAACGATCGGCGATTTACCGGCATTGATCATATCGATCTTGTCTTTGGCAACATCGACGCCAACGACGTCATGGCCCCGTGCAGACAGGCAACCGGCGCAGACTGCGCCAACGTAACCCAAACCAAATATGCTGATGCGCATCGCAATTACCTCTCTGTTATCAAGACTGTATTCAACGAGCCATTAGATGGCCGGAATTAATGGTATTCAGCGTTCAAAGTGCACTCACAAGTGCGGCTAACAGGCACAACAATGCCCGGTGTTGGCATATAAGTTCCGAGTGTCTAAATAAGTGCACTCAAAGTGTGCGCAACCAGGTCTTATTGTTATGGCTTGCCCTGTTATGCAGCCGTTGGTCCTTTGGAAAAGGTGCCGGCGTACAAATCTTGCGCGCTCGATGTCAGGCCGAAAGCCCGTGGATCAAGCGGTTGGGTGCTCTGGCGAGCACGTCTATAGGGGCGCTGCCTTGGCGGTGCAGGGGATAGTCATATTGCGTATCTCCTCTCCATCATGTGTTGTTCACGTCAGGTAATGATCCGCGAAAGTTGGTGTTGTAACTTCGCTATATCAATCACTTCTCTGGGTAAGTTATCTCGTACATGTTCGGCGAGAATCGTTACCGGTGGTATGAGCGGCGCATTTGGACATAGTTCCAGTCCGTCCATCGCGAAATCTGAAATTTCTTGAAATATTGAGAAAGATGGCACTGCTCTCATATTGATAGCACGTGCCGTTTCGCCCTTTATATATAGGCGGATAATGGAAGTGGATAGTTTTTTGCCACTACCGTTAGAAAATGTCAGTGCCACTACAGAAAAAAATGCTTGAAGTCGAGTGAAACTAAAGTCAGAAATCCGATCGATAGTTTATTGGCGTCAATGGGTTGGCGATCAGGAGGGGGTTGTCGGAGGGGCAATGGGTGTCGCACGAGGGGTTTGCCCCCGTGCGTCAGGTCGCTAAATCACTCCGGCGCGTGATCGCGCAGGAACACCAGATTGTCGGGTTTAGACTGTTCGGCGCTGTAGCGATAGCCTTGTACATCGAACTGCTTGAGGGCGGCCGGGTCGTTGATGCGCTCCTCGATAACGAAGCGGCTCATCAGGCCCCGGGCCTTTTTCGCGTAGAAACTGATGATCTTGTACTGGCCGTTCTTCAGGTCCTTGAATTCGGTGTTGATGATCCGCGCATTGAGAGCGCTGCGTTTGACCGCCGAGAAGTACTCGTTGGAGGCCAGGTTAAGCAGCACGTCGTCACCCTGGTCCGCCAGGGCTTCATTCAACCATTCGCTGATACGCGTGCCCCAGAACGCATACAGATCCTTGCCCCGGGCGTTGGCCAGTTTGGTGCCCATTTCCAGGCGATACGGCATCATCAGGTCCAGTGGACGCAGCAAGCCGTACAGGCCCGAGAGCATGCGCAAATGTTGCTGGGCGTAATCGAAATCGGCTTCGCTGAGGGTTTGCGCATTCATGCCGGTGTACACATCGCCCTTGAATGCCAGCAGCGCCTGCTTGGCGTTTTCCGGGGTGAACGCGGGCGTCCAGCTGCCGAAACGCGCGGCGTTGAGGCCGCCGATCTTGTCGGAGACGTGCATCAACTCGCTGATCTGCGCCGGGGTCAGCTCGCGCAATAGCAGGATCAGTTCCTGGGAATGGTCGAGGTACTGCGGCTGGGTGAAGCGCTGGGTCGCCGGCGGTGTTTCATAGTCGAGGGTCTTGGCGGGTGAAATCACCATCAGCATGAAGTCGTCTCCTTTAATCGTGGCGGCGATTCTAGGGGGTTGTTCGTGTTGACTCCAGCTATGAGCGTGATAGGTGATCGGTGGTGTCATGGGACGAGAGAAGTACGCCGATCCCCGTAGGAGCTGTCGAGCGCAGCGAGGCTGCGATCTTTTGAGCTTCCCGCGATATAGTGCCGCGCGGGTTTTGTTATGGAGACATCCCTTTGCGTATCGTTTTATTCCTCTCGGCCTGGCTGTTGAGTTTCGGCGCCCTGGCGGCACCGGGCGATGTGGCGACGCTTGATCGCAGCACCTGGCCAGAACAGCTCAACAACCCGACGCTGTTCGACGTGGCCTCGCGCGCTGAAATCCTCATGTTCGCCCGTGTGCTGCTGGCCAGCGAGTCAGTGGATGAACGGGCACTGGCCCAGCGTCTGGGCTTGCGCACGCTCAACATGGAATCGGTCAACCGTGTCCGCCAACGCCTGTGGCAACGCCTGCTCTCCAGCTACAACTTCGCCCAGCAAAGCTGCGATCAGGACGCCTCGTTCTGTTTTCTGGTCGAAGACATGCCCACCCTGCGCGAGCAGGCCGCCAAGTTTCAGCTCGGCGATGACAGCTACTACATCAAATGGGCAGAGCCGAGCCGGCTGTTCCATACCCAATACCTGGACGAGCAGTTGCGCAAGGCTGCGCTGTTTCCGCAGACCAGCAGCGAAGTCGATCGTTTTGGCGACTTTGAGCGCAACGGCGACGCGATGCATGACCGGCTGTTTTTGCTGACCTTCGACAGTGCCGCCAATGCCGTACCGGACAATACCGGTTGGGTCACCGAGTACCTGCGCAAGTCGAACATCAATGGGACATTCTTCGTCCTCGGCAAAGATGTTCAGGCCCGTTTGGCTGAGGGCTCAGTGGCCGGCCTGCAATCCACGTACTCAACGCAATGCGTGGGCGTGCAGGGCTGGGAGTTTCGCTCCCACAGCCATTGGCAGGACTGGCAGGACTCGGTACGGCGCAGCGCTGACCTTGTGAAAAGCAAATTGCCGGAGAACTTCGTACCGCTGTTTCGTCCGCCCGATGCTCAGCGTCGTGCCGATGCCGAGGTTTTTTTCAGGACTCAGGGCTTGCAGGTGGCGCTGTGGGACATCGACGCCCAGGACGGCGCCGGCAAGCTCAAGGGCAACCAGAGTGCGCAGCGGGTGCTGACCCTGATGCTGCTGTGGCGTCACGGCGTGATCAATTTCAATGTGAAGCAGGAGGGGGTGAAGACGGCCTTGCCCTGGTTGGTCGCGCAAACGGCGCCCGTCGGGATCGGTTGGGAGGATTGTCAGGACGCGTTTCGCTGAAAACGACGAAAGCCCGTAAACATTGGGTAATTGGCGATTTTGGTGGGGATTTTGTTGCAGGTTGATCTCCGACTGTAAACGGGTGATGGCAGCTCGCCAAGTGCTATTGGTCAATCTGCAAAATAAACTTCAAAAAAACGTCAAAGTACTTTTTTCTGTCACACGTTTTGGAGTATTACGAAGACAGACCGCCGAAACCTGCAACACAGGTGGCGTCTTCCAAGACCCTACTTGTGTGCAGTTCACTTGAGTCCTCGCAGGTGAATTCGGCAGTCACTTCGAGGCGCAGCACCGTCAAGGTATTGCGTCGAATGGCTCCCACAAAGGTGACCGAGTATGGATGATCACGGACGTAGCTCTTCTTCCAACCAGCCAATCCTTTATGTACTCGATACCAACGTATTGATTCACGATCCAAACGCGCTGCTTAACTTCGAAGAACACCACGTCGCCATCCCGATGACCGTGCTGGAAGAGCTGGACAAGCTCAAGAGCGGGCATCACAGCGTTGCCGCCGAATGCCGCCAGGCCATCCGCCTGATCGACAAGACTTTGGGCGATGCCTCTCCCGAGGACGTCGAGCAGGGTGTGCCGATCCAGCGTGGCAAGAGCGGACCCAAGGGTTTGCTGTCAATTCTGATGAGCAAGCACGCTGAGCCGAACCTGATACTGCCCGAGCACCTGAACGACAACAAAATCATCAACCAGCTGATCGACCTGCACGCGCGCGACCCTAAGAAGCCCGTGGTGCTGGTCACCAAAGATATCAACATGCGCCTCAAAGCGCGGGCCTGCGGGATTGCGGCCGAGGACTACAGCACCGACCAGTTGGTCGACGACGTGTCGTTGCTGCCTAACGGTTACCACAACATGACCGGCTCCTTCTGGGACCGTGTGAGCAAGGTCGAAACCCGTCAGGACCACGGCCGCACCTGGCATCAGGTGCAGTTGATCGACAACCTGCCGGCCGTGCACATCAACGAGTTCATCATCGATGAGCAGGGGTTTGTCGGCTGGATCAAGGAGATCGCGGAAGACAAGCTGCTGATTCTGGACCTGCACCAGGAGCCATTACTGCACCAGGAAGCCTGGGGCCTGAAACCGCGCGACATCTATCAAAGCCTGGCGCTGTATGCCTTGCTCGATCCGGACATTCACTTGGTCAACCTGTCCGGCGCCGCCGGTTCCGGTAAAACCATCCTGGCGTTGGCGGCTGCGATCGAGCAGACCATGGTCAGCAAACGCTATCGCAGGATTATCGCCACCCGCAGCGTGCAGGGTCTGGACCAGGAGATCGGTTTCCTGCCCGGCACCGAAGCAGAAAAAATGGAGCCTTGGCTCGGCGCCATCACCGACAACCTCGAAGCCTTGCACATGGACGACGAAAGCACCCATGGCAGCGTCGACTACATCCTCAGCAAAGTGCCGTTGCAGTTCAAATCCCTCAACTACATCCGGGGTCGCAGCTTCCAGCAAAGCCTGATTTTGATCGATGAATGCCAGAACCTCACGCCGCACCAGATGAAAACCATCATCACCCGTGCCGGCGCCGGTTCCAAAGTGGTGTGCCTGGGTAACCTCGCACAGATCGATACCCCTTACCTGTCCGCGACCAGCTCCGGGCTGACCTACCTCACTGAACGCTTCAAGGACTTCCCGAACGGGGTGCACATCACCCTGCAAGGGGTACCACGCTCGATTTTGGCCGAATACGCCGAAACGCATCTGTAATCGCTTCATCGAAACCGGGCGGCCCTCGCGGGCCGCCCGTTTTTTTTTCAGTACGCAAAACCCTGTAGGAGCTGGCTTGCCAGCGATGGGGCCATGAGCCTTGCGGTAAACTCGAGTCCGCCACCGCCGGCAAGCCAGCTCCTACAGGTTGTGGTGCGGGCGATATTCGTGCGTGCGAAAAATTGACCCGCAGGTTTACAATCGACGCTCCTGATCAGGAGTAATCCCGTGCTGACTCATCTCGATTCCCAAGGTCGCGCCAATATGGTCGACGTCACTGAAAAAGCCGTGACGTTCCGTGAGGCGACCGCCCAAGCGCTGGTGCGCATGCTGCCCGAAACCCTGCAGATGATCGTCAGCGGCGGTCACCCCAAGGGCGACGTGTTTGCCGTGGCGCGCATTGCCGGCATTCAGGCGGCGAAGAAAACCAGCGACCTGATTCCCCTGTGCCATCCGTTGATGCTGACCGGCGTGAAAGTCGAACTCAGTGCCGAAGGCGACGACCGCGTGCGCATCGTGGCGCGCTGCAAGTTGTCCGGGCAGACCGGTGTCGAGATGGAAGCCCTGACCGCGGCCAGCGTCGCGGCGCTGACCATCTATGACATGTGCAAGGCCGTGGACCGCGGCATGACCATCGAAAGCGTGCGCTTGTTGGAGAAGGTCGGCGGTAAGAGCGGGCATTTCCAGGCGGACCCGTCATGAACATCACCGTGAAGTTTTTTGCCCGTTATCGCGAAGCGCTGGGCGTGGACTCGGTGAGGGTCGATGGTGATTTCGCCACGGTTGACGACGTGCGGGTGTTGTTGGCCCAGCGTGACGGTGCCGAGGTGTTGAGCGAACAGAATTTGATGTGTGCGCGCAACGAAGACCTCTGCCAACTTGACGAGCCAGTCAGCGATGGCGATGAAGTGGCGTTTTTCCCGACCGTGACCGGGGGTTGATCATGGCGATTCGCGTGCAGTCCACGGCGTTCGACCCGGGCGCCGAAGTCAACGCGATGCACGACGCCAATGTCGGCGTGGGGGCCGTGGTGAGTTTTGTCGGATACGTGCGCGATTTCAACGACGGACTCGACGTCGCCGGGATGTTCCTTGAGCATTATCCGGGCATGACCGAAAAAGCCCTCGGCAAAATCGCTATCGAAGCCGAGCAGCGCTGGCCATTGCTGAAGCTGGAAGTGCTGCACCGCATCGGTGCCCTGGAACCGGGCGAGCCGATTGTTTTCGTCGGCGCCGCCAGTGCCCATCGCCAGGCCGCGTTCGATGCCTGCGCCTTTGTCATGGACTACCTGAAAACCCGTGCACCGTTCTGGAAGAAGGAAAACACCAGTGACGGGCCGCGTTGGGTGGAAGGGCGTGACAGTGATCATGCGGCGGCGGATCGCTGGAACAAATAACCTCTGCAGTGCACTTCAATCAGCCATCGCTAGCAGGCTAGCTCCCACAGGTTTTGTGTGCACCGCAAATCCATGTGGGAGCCAGCCTGCTGGCGATGGCGTCATCTGCACCACTAAAAAACTTGATGTGCCCACCTCCCGACCATCGGCCGGCACGGGCCGCTTTTGCCCGATTGACGATCAATACATTAAAGTCCAGTATGGAATTACAAGTACAAAAAAGGCTTTCATCCGCTCCAATTCTTTCTTCTATCTTGCCAAACCAACAACAACCGCGAGAAAACGAACATGAAGAAACTCCCCCTCATCACCGGTCTGGCCCTGAGCCTGTTGGCGTGCAGCACTGTGTTCGCCGCCGAGAAAACCCTGCGCATCGGTATCGAAGCCGCTTATCCGCCGTTCGCCTCCAAATCGGACAAAGGTGAGATCGTCGGTTTTGACTACGAGATCGGCAACGCGCTGTGCGCACAGATGAAGGTCAAGTGCGTGTGGGTCGAAGGTGAGTTCGATGGTCTGATTCCTTCCTTGAAAGTGAAGAAAATCGACATGGCCCTGTCGTCCATGACCATCAACGAAGACCGCAAGAAGTCGGTGGATTTCACCCACAAGTACTATTTCACTTCGTCGCGCCTGGTGATGAAGGACGGCGCCGTCGTTGACGACCAGTACGCGAGCCTTAAAGGCAAGAACATCGGTGTGCAGCGTGCAACCACCACTGACCGTTTTGCCACCGAGGTGTTTGAACCCAAGGGCATCAACGTCAAGCGCTACAGCAACAACGAAGAAATCTACATGGACCTGGCAGCCGGTCGCCTTGATGCGATTTTTGCCGACACCATTCCACTGAACGACTTCCTGCAGATGCCGCGTGGCAAGGGTTACGCCTTTGTCGGGCCTGAGCTGAAAGACCCGAAATACGTGGGGGAGGGCGCCGGGATCGCTGTGCGCAAAGGCAATGGTGAGTTGGTCAGTGAGCTGAACACGGCCATTGATGGTATTCGTGCCAATGGCGAGTATCAGAAAATTTCGGACAAGTATTTCAAGTCCGACATCTACGGCGACTGATCAAACGCCATCGCTAGCAGGCTAGCTCCCACAGGTTTTGTGTACACCGAAAATCCATGTGGGAGCCAGCCTGCTGGCGATGGGGCCGGAACAATCCCTGCAAATGATCAGCCCTTCAATTCCTTCAAATGCTTGTACACCGTCGCCCGGCCCATGTTCAGCACATTGGCCACGTAGTTGGAGGCGCTTTTGCCCTTGAACGCGCCTTCGGCGTGCAGCGCCAGCACCAGTTCACGTTTGTGGTCGCGGGTCAGGACGTTCAGGCTCAGCTGGCGTTCGCGCAGCCAGGCGTGGAGGAAGGTGTTGATCCGCTCCTGCCAGTCATCGCGAAACAGTGAATCCGGTTGCGGGATCAGCTTGGTCGGCGACAGGAACAGGTCCAGTGCGGCCTTGGCATTTTCGAACAGCGAAATATTCAGGTTGATGCACAGCATCGCCAGCGGATGACCTGCGCTGTCGCGTAACACAGTGCTGAGGCTACGAATCTTCTGACCATCCCAATTGAGCTTTTCGTACGGCCCGATGTTTCGGTCGCTGACGTCGTCGCTGAGCATGTCTTCCAGTGCCGAGTCGTCGCCGATTTCCCGCTTGGACAGGTTGTTGGCGATGTAGTCGACCTTTTGCGTGCGCAGGTCGTGCAGCACCACTTCGGCGTGGGGAAAGAACAGCGTGGCGATGGCATCGGCAATCGCCCGGAAGTTATCCAGCGAGGTGTGATTCAGGGCCGTGTCGGTTTCGGGGGCGTTCATACAGTGGAGCTCCAGGCAGCGTCAGCGCCCCATGGGAGGGGCGCTGAAAGTGTGCCGTAATCGTGTGGGCACGTCACCTGCGGGCAACGATCAGCCCAGGCGAGCAGGGGACAGCATTTCAGTGCTCAGGCCGAAGCGAGTAAGCGGCTCTGGCAAGGGCTCACCGCGTACCAGCGCGGCGCTGGCCTGCCCCATGGCGGGCGAGGTCTGGATGCCGTAACCGCCTTGCGCCGCGACCCAGAACAGCCCCGGTACCTGCGGATCGAACCCGGACAGCAAATCGCCGTCACTGACGAAACTGCGCAGGCCGGCCCAGGTGCGGGTTGGACGGCGGATGGTCAGGGTCGTGGCTTCTTCGATCTGGTAGATGCCCATGGCGATGTCCAGCTCTTCAGGCTGCACGTCGTGAGGTTCCACCGGGTCGGCGTTGGCCGGCGAGCCGAGGAACATGCCGGCGTCGGGTTTCATGTAGAAGGATTCGTCAAGGCTGACCAGCATCGGCCAATGATGAATGTCTACGCCTTCGGGGCCAGCAAAGATGAATGCGGCGCGGCGCTTGGGTTGCAGGCCCAGCGGCTTGGCTCCGGCAAGTTCACCGATCTTGTCGGCCCAGGCGCCGGCGGCGTTGATGATGATCGGCGCGCTGAAGGTGTGGGTGTTGGTCTGAACCTGCCAGATGCCTTCGGCATCGCGGCTCAGGCTCTGCACTTCGCAGTCGGTATGGACTTCACCTTTGTTGCGGCGGATGCCACGCAGATAACCCTGGTGCAGGGCATCGGTGTCGATGTCGCTGGCGGTCGGGTCGTAGATCGCCCCGTGGACTTTCTCGCGACGCAGGATTGGCACCCGCGCGCAGGCTTCTTCGGCGCTGAGCAACTGCATCTCAGGCACCGTGGATTTTGCGCTCTGGTATTGCTTGTTCAACTCAATCGGGTCACCGGTGAAGTCCACGGTCATTTCGCCGCGCGGGGTCAGCAGCGGGTGTTCGCAGAAGCCACTGGGCGGTGCATCGAAAAAGTCGCGGCTGGCTTGGGTCAGTGCGCGAACCTGCGGAGTGCCGTATGCGGCGGTGTACAGCGCAGCGGAGCGTCCGGTGGAGTGATAAGCCGGGTGGGATTCGCGTTCGAGCACGACCACGCGGCCGTGTTGCGACAGCCAGAAACCGGTGGAAGCGCCGGCAATCCCGCCGCCGATGATGATGAAGTCTGCCTGGCTCATGAGAATCTCCTGTTATCGGTTATCCCGGTAGGAGCCGGCTTGCTGGCGATGGCATCGCTGCGGTTTATCTGATGGACCGCGGCGTCTGGATCGCTGGCAAGCCAGCTCCTACAGGTTTCGTATTGTTAGGGCAGCAGGTGATAGATCGCATTGGCCAGTGCAATGTCTTCCAGGCCCAGGCCGATGGAGCGGAAGAGCACATGCCGCTCGTAGTCGGGACGCTGGATTTTTTCGCTGAGCAGGTCCGCCAGGTCACCGACTATCGTGCGCTTGTCCCAACCATGCTGCTCGCCGGCGATCAGCATTTCGCCTGCCGAACCCGGAGTGGTCAGGCGATAATCGCAGAACACCTGCATGTCATTGAGGCTCTGCGGTGGCACTTCATGGGCGCGTGGGGCGTTGGTGCTGATGGAGGTGATCAGCGCGGGTTTGCTCAAGCAGGCAGGATCAATGACCGGTCCGGCGGACGAGGTGCAGAGCATGATCACGTCGGCGTCTTGAACGGCAGCTTCGCGACTGTCGGCGATGCTCAGGCGCGGCTCGATGTCTTTTAGCAGGTTCATGGTTTCAGCATCTTCATGCAGGCTTGGCGAGTACAGGCTGATACTTTCCCAGTCTCGCAAGCCCTTCACATAATGCAGGTGCGCCTGGGCAACTTTGCCGCTGCCGATGATTGCCAGGCGGGTCGCGCTCAGCGGGGCGAGGGCATCGACCGCCACGGCAGTCGTCGCGGCGGTACGTGCGGTGGTCAGTTCCGCGGCATCGCAAAGCAGCAGCGGTTGGCCGGTCTGCATCGACATCAGCAGCGTCCACGCTGTCACCAGCGGACCTTGCTCGCGCACGATGTAAGGCGAGGTCTTGACCCCATAAACACCGTCTTCAGCCAGCACACCCAAGTAATTGATGAAGTCGCCCGCACCCGCTGGAAATTCAACCAGTTGCTGTGCCGGTTGCACGGCTTGCCCCGACGCCAGGTCACGAAACAGTTTGCGCAGGATCTGCGGAACGTCGACTTGCGCCAGCAACTCGCGAGCCTGGGATTGGTTGATCACGTGGGGCGTACTGGACATGGTCGGCTCCGAACACTCGAACTAAACTAATTTGTCTATTATGGACTTTTAGTTGTCGTGAGCAAGCGCCTGTTGAAAAAATCGAGACGAAAAAAAAGCGCAGACCGTTTGCGGCTGCGCCTCTTTCTGCAAGGCGCCCGTTACGGACGCTTGCGCTCAACCGCCCGCAGCAGGTGCGTCGGAGGGGTTTCACAGCTGATTTTCTTGCCCAGCAGCGCCTCGATGGACGGTAACTGGTAGGAGTCGTCTTCACCGGCAAAACTGATGGATACGCCATCGGCGCCCGCGCGACCGGTGCGGCCGATACGGTGCACGTAGTCGTCCGGGACTTCCGGCAGGGTGAAGTTGATCACGTGGCTGATGCCGTCGATGTGGATGCCGCGACCGGCCACGTCAGTGGCGACCAGCACGCGGATCTTGCCTTCGCGGAAACCTTCCAGTGTCTTGATGCGCTTGTGCTGCGGCACGTCGCCGGACAGCTGCGCGGCGTTGATGCCGTCGCGCACCAGGCGTTCTTCGATGCGCCGCACTTCATCCTTGCGGTTGGCAAACACAATCACCCGCTCCCAACCGTTGTCGTTGACCAGGTTGTAGAGCAGTTTGTATTTGTCGGCACCGGCCACCGCGTAGATGTGCTGCTCGACGTTTTCGTTGGCCACGTTCTGCGACTCGATCTCGACAATCGACGGGTCGGTGGTCCATTGCTTGGCCAGGTTCATCACGTCTTCGGTGAAGGTCGCGGAGAACAGCAGCGTCTGACGCTCGCTCTTCGGCGGGGTCTGGCGAATGATCTGGCGCACTTGCGGGATGAAGCCCATGTCGAGCATGCGATCAGCTTCGTCCAGCACCATGACTTCGACCATGTCCAGGTGCACGTCGCCGCGCTGGTTGAAGTCCAGCAAGCGACCCGGCGTAGCGACGAGGATGTCGCAGTGACGGGCTTCGAGGTGCTTGAGCTGCTTGTCGAAGTCCATGCCGCCGACGAACGTCATGACGTTGAGCCCGGTGTACTTGGTCAGGTCAGCCGCGTCTTTGGCGATCTGCACCACCAACTCACGGGTCGGGGCGATGATCAGCGCCCGTGGCTCGCCCATATAGCGCTCTTTCGGCGGCGGGGTTTGCAGCAGCTGGGTGATGATCGACACCAGGAACGCGGCGGTTTTGCCGGTACCGGTCTGGGCGCGGCCGATGGCGTCTTTGCCGGCGAGGGTAAAGCCCAGCACCTGGGCCTGGATCGGCGTGCAATACGGGAAGCCCAGGTCCTGGATGGCGTGCATCAGTTCCGGGGCGAGTTTGAAATCGTGGAAGCGGGTTTTGCCTTCCTGGGGTTCGACGACGAAGTCTTCGAGTTTCCACGGGATGACCGGCGCTTTTGGCTTTGGTTCGCGGCGTGGCTTGGCGGTTTTCGGCGCTTCGTTGTGCGGTTGCTCCGAGACGGTTGGCGCAGCAGGCTCGACGGCCGGAGCGCTCATCGGCTCATGTTTCGGTGCCGCTACAGGGGCGGTCTGGCCAGGCTGATTACCGTCGGTGCGGGGGCTGGAGTGGTGAGACGGAGCGCTGGTGACTGGCGCGAGTTGCTCAGTCTCGCTTTTACCGAACATTTTCTTGAGTGCTTTGAGCACGGTCATCTCATCAATTGGTTAAGGAATGTACGCCGGCCAGTGTAATGCAAGAATCGGGCGCGGCGTAGTGGGATGGATCAAAGGGCGCTTTTAAACATCATTGATCAACGCAAGCGCTCGGCGAGCCAGACGCCGATGTCGCGAATCTCCTCGGGTAACACTTCGTGGCCCATTGGGTATTCCTGCCATGTCACGGTGACACCACGCTCTTTCAAATGCTCATAGGCGCTGCGGCCCATCGAGTTTTGCACCACATCATCGTACTGACCGTGCAAGGACAGCACCGGAATACGCTGCTGGCTGGCGGACAATTCCAGCGCTTCATTAAAGGTGGGGGCATAAGTGGAGAGGGCAAGTACGCCACCCAAGGGGCCCTGCCATTTCAGGAAGGCGGTGTGGAATACGACCGCGCCACCCTGGGAAAAACCGGCCAGAAAAATACGCGAGGCGTCTATTCCGCTGGTCTTCTGCGTTTCGATCAGTTCGATGATCCAGTCGGCCGACGCTTCCAGTTGTTCGCGGTTGATCGCGCGCGCGGGGCTCATGGCCAATATGTCGTACCAGCTCGGCATCTCGTAACCGCCGTTGATGGTGACGGCGCGGCTCGGTGCCTGGGGCAAAACGAAGCGTGTACTCAACAGGCTTTCCTGCAGGGCTTCGGCCACCGGCAGGAAGTCGTAGCGATCGGCACCCAGGCCATGAAGCCAGACCACGCAGGCATCTGCGGTCTTGACGGGTTCAAGAATCAAGGGGTTGGTCATGGCTGCTCCAAAAATGTGCGTGCGCTCTCATTGAGGGCAAGGTGTGAGTGCGCGTCTGGTGGATCCGTTAAGAAGATGTCGCAAGGCTACAACTTTTGCTATTGACCTGTCCCTTATTGGCTTCGGCGGCCGGTGTGGTACGGGCTTTGCTATGGGGAAACGGTGCAACCCATCTCGCGTGCGGCGGTAACACTATCAGTCTACTGCCGAGCGTGGGATAGCAAAGAATCCGGTGATGGATGTTCGCCAATGGCCGATACGGGCTTCGCGAACGTGAAAGGGCTACAGCCCGTTCGGCCGATTGGTGAGAAGTGAGTAATCCATGATGTGGATTTTCTCCTACTAGACTCATAGCTAACGTCTTACGTCGGTTGACCCCAAAAACAAGCCAACACGGGTCGACTACGCCTCAAAAGGGTGCGACAGGACTCACGCTCCGACACAACAAGAGCAAAACTGGAGGTTTGAATGAAGATGTTGAAATCCACCCTGGCGATCGTGACTGCAGCCGCAGTCCTTGGTGTCAGCGGGTTTGCCCAGGCGGGCGCAACCCTGGATGCAGTGATGAAGAAAGGTTTCGTGCAGTGTGGCGTCAGCGATGGTCTGCCAGGCTTCTCGGTTCCGGATTCCACCGGCAAGATCGTCGGTATCGATGCTGACTATTGCCGCGCTGTGGCCGCTGCCGTTTTCGGTGACGCGACCAAGGTCAAATTCAGTCAGTTGAACGCCAAGGAGCGCTTCACCGCGCTGCAGTCCGGCGAAATCGACATCCTGTCGCGCAACACCACCATGACCAGCTCCCGTGACGCGGGCATGGGCCTGAAATTCCCGGGCTTCATCACCTACTACGATGGCATCGGCTTCCTGGTAAACAACAAGCTCGGCGTGAAAAGCGCCAAAGAGCTGGATGGCGCGACCATCTGCATCCAGGCCGGTACCACCACCGAGCTGAACGTTTCCGACTACTTCCGCGGCAACGGTCTGAAATACACCCCGATCACTTTCGACACCTCCGATGAAAGCGCCAAGTCGCTGGAATCCGGTCGTTGCGACGTGCTGACCTCCGACAAATCCCAGCTGTTCGCCCAGCGCAGCAAGCTGGCTTCGCCGAAGGACTACGTGGTTCTGCCGGAAACCATTTCCAAGGAACCTCTGGGCCCGGTCGTGCGTAATGGCGACGACGAGTGGCTAGCCATCGTGCGCTGGACTGGCTACGCCATGCTCAACGCTGAAGAAGCCGGTATCACTTCGAAGAACGTCGAAGCTGAAGCCAAGGGCACCAAAAACCCAGACGTTGCCCGTCTGCTGGGTACCGACGGTGAATACGGCAAAGACCTGAAAGTGAAGAAAGACTGGGTCGTGCAGATCATCAAGCAAGTCGGCAACTACGGCGAAGTGTTCGAGAAAAACCTCGGCAAGGGCACTCCGCTGGAAATCGACCGCGGGCTGAACGCTCTGTGGAACGCTGGCGGCATTCAATACGCACCACCAGTGCGCTGATGGTTCTATCACCCGGTGGGCCAACCACCGGGTGATGTTCTGTTCCATTATTTGCGGGGCACTTCATGCAAAATTCAATCGGCGCACCTAAGCAGAGGCTCAGCCTCAGCGATCCGCGAGTGCGTGCGTGGGTATTTCAGATCATCACGATTTTCGGGGTGGTTTCGCTGGGCTGGTTTCTGTTCGATAACACCCAGACCAATCTGCAACACCGGGGCATTACCTCCGGTTTCGACTTTCTGGAGCGCAGTGCCGGGTTCGGCATCGCTCAACACCTGATCGACTACACCGAAGCGGACAGCTATGCCCGGGTGTTTGTCATCGGTCTGCTCAACACCCTGCTCGTGACCTTCATCGGCGTGATCCTGGCGACGATCCTGGGCTTTATCGTCGGTGTGGCACGGCTGTCGAAGAACTGGATCATCGCCAAAGTGGCGACGGTGTATGTGGAAGTCTTCCGCAACATTCCGCCGCTGCTGCAGATCCTGTTCTGGTACTTCGCGGTATTCCTGACCATGCCGGGGCCGCGCAACAGCCATAATTTCGGCGATACCTTCTTTGTCAGCAGCCGTGGTCTGAACATGCCGGCGGCGTTGATGGCAGATGGTTTCTGGCCGTTCGTGGCGAGCATCGTGGTGGCCATCGTCGCCATCGTGCTGATGACCCGTTGGGCCAACAAGCGCTTCGAAGCGACGGGCGTGCCTTTCCACAAGTTCTGGACCGGCCTGGCATTGTTGTTGGTGATCCCGGCACTGTGCACGCTGGTTTTCGGCGCACCCGTGCAGTGGGAAATGCCTGAGCTCAAGGGTTTCAACTTTGTCGGTGGCTGGGTGCTGATCCCGGAACTGCTGGCGTTGACCCTGGCCCTGACTGTCTACACCGCAGCGTTCATCGCCGAGATCGTGCGTTCGGGCATCAAGTCGGTCAGCCACGGCCAGACCGAAGCGGCGCATTCCCTCGGCCTGCGCAACGGTCCGACCCTGCGCAAGGTCATCATCCCGCAAGCCCTGCGCGTGATCATTCCTCCGCTGACCAGCCAATACCTGAACCTGGCGAAAAACTCCTCGCTGGCGGCCGGTATCGGTTATCCGGAAATGGTTTCGCTGTTTGCCGGGACCGTGCTCAACCAGACCGGCCAGGCGATCGAGGTGATTGCCATCACCATGAGCGTGTATCTGGCGATCAGTATCAGCATTTCCCTGCTGATGAACTGGTACAACAAGCGCATTGCGCTGATCGAGCGGTAAGGAAAAGCGCATGAGCACTCATACTTTCAAACCTGACATGCCTCCACCGAGCAGCAGCATCGGTGTGGTGGCATGGATGCGCGCGAACATGTTCTCCAGCTGGCTCAACACCCTGCTGACCTTGTTTGCGTTCTACCTGATCTACCTCGTGGTCCCGCCGATCCTGCAGTGGGCAATCCTTGATGCCAACTGGGTCGGCACCAGCCAGGCCGACTGCACGAAGGAGGGCGCCTGCTGGGTGTTCATCCAACAGCGTTTCGGCCAGTTCATGTACGGCTACTATCCGCCGCTACTGCGCTGGCGCGTGGACCTGACGGTGTGGCTGGCGATTGTCGGCGTGGCACCATTGTTCATCTCGCGCTTTCACCATAAAGCGGTGTACGGCCTGAGCTTCCTGGTGCTCTACCCGATCATTGCCTGGTGCCTGTTGCATGGCGGCGTATTCGGCCTCGACACCGTGGCGACCAGCCAATGGGGCGGCCTGATGCTGACCCTGGTGATCGCCACTGTCGGTATCGCCGGCGCGCTGCCGCTGGGTATCGTCCTGGCGCTGGGGCGCCGTTCGAACATGCCGGCGATTCGTGTGGTCTGCGTGACCTTCATCGAATTCTGGCGCGGCGTGCCGTTGATCACGGTGCTGTTCATGTCCTCGGTGATGCTGCCGTTGTTCCTGCCCGAAGGGATGAACTTCGACAAGCTGCTGCGGGCACTGATCGGCGTGATCCTGTTCCAGTCGGCCTACGTGGCCGAAGTGGTGCGCGGTGGCTTGCAAGCGATCCCCAAGGGTCAGTACGAAGCCGCCGCCGCAATGGGCCTGGGTTACTGGCGCAGCATGGGCCTGGTGATTCTGCCGCAAGCCCTGAAGCTGGTGATCCCCGGCATCGTCAACACCTTCATCGCGCTGTTCAAGGACACGAGCCTGGTGATCATCATCGGCCTGTTCGACTTGCTCAACAGCGTCAAGCAAGCCGCCGCCGACCCGAAATGGCTGGGCATGGCCACTGAAGGCTATGTGTTCGCGGCCCTGGTGTTCTGGATTTTCTGTTTTGGTATGTCGCGCTACTCCATGCACTTGGAACGTAAGCTCGACACTGGCCACAAGCGTTAGGAGTTCTTTTATGAGCGAAGCAATCAAACAGCCTGTGAGCCCTGAAGGCATTATTCAGATGCAGGGCGTGAACAAGTGGTACGGCCAGTTTCACGTACTCAAAGACATCAACCTCAACGTAAAACAGGGCGAGCGTATCGTGTTGTGCGGCCCGTCCGGTTCGGGCAAGTCGACCACCATCCGCTGCCTCAACCGTCTGGAAGAGCACCAGCAGGGCCGGATCGTGGTCGATGGTGTTGAGCTGACCAACGACCTCAAGCAGATCGAAGCGATCCGCCGTGAAGTCGGCATGGTGTTCCAGCACTTCAACCTGTTTCCGCACCTGACCATCTTGCAGAACTGCACCCTGGCGCCGATGTGGGTACGCAAGATGCCCAAGCGCAAGGCCGAGGAAATCGCCATGCACTACCTGGAACGCGTACGCATTCCGGAGCAGGCGCACAAGTATCCGGGGCAACTGTCCGGTGGTCAGCAACAGCGTGTGGCGATCGCCCGTGCACTGTGCATGAAACCGAAAATCATGTTGTTCGACGAACCGACTTCGGCACTCGACCCGGAGATGGTGAAAGAGGTTCTCGACACCATGATCGGCCTGGCTGAAGACGGCATGACCATGCTCTGCGTGACCCACGAAATGGGCTTCGCCCGCACCGTGGCCAACCGCGTGATCTTCATGGACAAGGGTGAAATCGTCGAACAGGCTGCGCCAAACGACTTCTTCGACAACCCGCAGAACGACCGCACCAAGCTGTTCCTGAGCCAGATCCTGCATTGATAAAAGCCAGGCAGTGAAATAAACCCGGACCGAGTTCCGGGTTTATTTTTGCTTGGAGCTCAAGCTTTTCTGTAGCGAGGGAGCTTGCTCCCGTTTGGCTGCGTAGTGGCCCCAAGGTCTTCAAGATCATGGACGATTGTGAGTGCTGCGCACTCAAGCGGGAGCAAGCTCCCTCGCCACAGGTTGATTTATCTATTGCACCTTTGTGGTTGCCCTGCGGAAAGATGCTGACTAACATGTCAGAAAATTCATCCTATGATTGGATGAAAGGGCGAATCCTATGTCTGAAATTTCTCCACTCGTAAAGCGATCTTTGGTCGATCAGGCCCTGGAACAGTTGCGCCTGCGCATCAACCAGGGTGTGTGGGCCATCGGCCAACGCTTGCCGACCGAGCCGGAGTTGTCCGCCGAATTGGGCATCAGCCGTAACACCGTGCGTGAAGCGATGCGGGTATTGGCGTTTTCCGGCTTGATTGAAATCCGCCAGGGTGACGGCAGTTATCTGCGCGCAGTGGTCGATCCGCTCGACACCGTAAAGGCATTGTCCTGTTGCTCCCTTGAGCAGGCCCGCGAAACGCGGCACATCCTCGAAGTCGAGGCCATCGGCCTGGCGGCACTGCGCCGTACCGATGAGGATCTGCGGGCATTGCGCGAAGCACTGAGCGTCAGCGGCAACCACTATCACGGCGACCTCGACACTTACATCGCCTGCGATCTGGTCTTTCACCGCCGCTTGGTGGACGCCGCACACAACCCGACCCTCAGCGAGCTGTATCGCTACTTCTCCAGCATCATCGGCGCGCAATTGCGCCAGACCCTGAACATCGTTCCGCGACGCCAGGAAGTGTTCGACTTGCACATCGAGCTGCTCGATGCCGTCGAACAACGCGACCCGGAGCGGGCCAAAGCCCTGTCGAGGCAGTTGATCAATGAACCTTGAAACCGAGACGTCCATGCGCCGCAGTGATTTATCCACAGCCCCCAAGCGTTCGGCAGAGCTGGAAGAGTTACTGATCGATGCCGAGGCCGATGATGAGCAGGTCCAGCAAGCCCACCCGGTTTTACGCCGGCCATGGCTGTTGCTGCTGGGCCTGATCCTCGTGGCATTGAACCTGCGCCCGGCGTTGTCGAGCATGGCGCCGATGCTCAGCGAGGTGTCGAAATCCCTGGGTCTGACGGCCTCCCAGGCCGGTTTGCTGACGACGTTACCGGTGCTTTGCCTTGGTCTTTTCGCACCGCTGGCACCCGTGCTGGCGCGACGTTTTGGCGCCGAGCGGGTGGTGTTGGGCATTCTCCTGACGCTGGCCGGCGGCATCATTCTGCGCAGTTCGTTTGGCGAGATCGGGTTGTTTGCCGGCAGCGTGCTGGCCGGCGCCAGCATCGGCGTGATCGGCGTGTTGCTGCCGGGCATCGTCAAGCGTGATTTCCCGAAACAGGCCGGAACCATGACCGGCGTCTACACCATGGCGCTGTGCCTCGGTGCGGCGATGGCGGCAGGGGCAACCGTGCCGTTGAGTGAACATTTCGACCAGAGTTGGGCAATGGGCCTGGGCTTCTGGGTGATTCCGGCACTGGCCGCAGCGATGTTCTGGTTGCCGCAAGTCAGCCAGAAACACGGCGCACACAACGTGGCCTATCGCGTTCGGGGCTTACTGCGTGATCCGCTGGCCTGGCAGGTGACCTTGTACATGGGCCTGCAATCGTCCCTGGCCTACATCGTATTCGGCTGGTTGCCGTCGATTTTGATTGCTCGCGGGTTGACCCCGACCCAGGCCGGTCTGGTGTTGTCCGGTTCGGTGATTGTGCAACTGATCAGCTCCCTGGCCGCGCCATGGCTGGCCACGCGGGGCAAGGATCAGCGCCTGGCCATCGTGATCGTGATGGTGCTGACCCTCGGCGGTTTGTTCGGTTGCCTGTATGCGCCGATCGAAGGCTTGTGGGGCTGGGCGATTGTGCTCGGGCTGGGGCAGGGCGCCACGTTCAGCCTGGCGTTGACCCTGATCGTGCTGCGCTCGCGCGATTCCCACGTGGCAGCGAACCTGTCCAGCATGGCCCAGGGCTTCGGTTACACCCTGGCGTCGATGGGGCCGTTCGCGGTGGGTATCGTGCATGACTGGACTGGCGGCTGGACAGCGGTAGGCTGGATCTTCGGCGTTATCGGCCTGGGCGCGATCATCGCCGGTCTGGGCGCCGGGCGTTCGCTGTATGTGCAGGTCGAAAGCGAGAAAATCTGACACTCGCACACTGTCGGTATTCGGTTCACGAATGCCGATAGTGTTCCGCGCATTTGCAGACTATCGTGCAGGCAAACGCTCGACGCCAATTTGCACAACAGGGAGTCTGCTCATGAGTGACGCCAACAACGTCTTGATCACCCGCCTCTACGAGGCTTTTCAGCGCCTCGATGCCGAGGCCATGAGCGCCTGCTACACCGACGACGTCGTGTTCAGCGATCCGGCCTTCGGCGAACTGCGCGGGCGCGATGCCGCAGATATGTGGCGCATGCTCACCACCCGCGCCAAGGATTTCTCTCTCACGTTCGATAACGTGCGCGCTGATGAGCGTACCGGTGGCGCCCATTGGGTGGCGACGTACCTGTTCAGCCAGACGGGCAACACCGTGATCAACGACATTCAGGCGCGATTCGTTTTTCGCGATGGCAAGATTTGCGAACATCACGACAGCTTCGATCTGTGGGCCTGGTCGCGTCAGGCGTTGGGTTTCAAAGGCCTGTTGCTGGGCTGGACGCCGTTGGTGCGCAACGCTGTTCGCGCGCAGGCATTGAAGGGGCTGAAGGCATTCCAGGCCAGTCGCTGATAAGATCGCGGCTTGTTTCCTTTCAAGCCTGATCGTTACGTGACCACCCTCAGCGAAAGCCCTGTCGACGCCGACACACCCGCGAGCAAAACCTGGTTCGTCTATCTCGTACGCGCCGCCAATGGCTCGCTGTATTGCGGGATCAGCGATGATCCCGTGCGCCGGTTTGCCAAGCATCAAAGCGGCAAGGGCGCTCGGTTTTTTCTCTCCAGCCCCGCCATGGCCCTGGTCTACACCGAACGCTGCCGCGACAAAGGCGACGCGTTGCGTCAGGAGCGGTTGATCAAGAAACTGAAGAAAAGCGCCAAGGAATGCCTGGTGGCGAGTGCCGCTGTGGTTTATCAATCTGACTGATAAGTTCCCATCAGGCAGAACTGTGGGCTGCTAACCGATTGCGCGCTAAGCTGCGGATTCCTATCTTTGCGGCGGAGCCGAGCATGTCCGAGTTGATTCTTCATCATTACCCGACGTCCCCCTTCGCCGAAAAGGCCCGCCTGCTGCTGGGCTTCAAAGGGCTGTCCTGGCGTTCGGTGAAAATCTCGCCGGTGATGCCAAAACCCGATCTCACGGCCCTGACCGGTGGCTATCGCAAGACGCCGGTGTTGCAGATTGGCGCGGACATCTATTGCGACACTGCGTTGATTGCCCGTCGACTGGAGCAGGAAAAGGCCTTGCCGGCGTTCTTCCCTGAAGGTCAGGAAATGATCGCGGCGTCGTTCGCCGCCTGGGCAGATTCGGTGGTGTTTCAGCATGCGGTCAGCCTGGTGTTCCAGCCGGAATCGATCGCGGTGCGTTTCGGTACCTTGCCGCCGGAGGCGATCAAGGCGTTCATCGCCGACCGTACCGAATTGTTCAGCGGTGGCAGCTCGACCAAGTTGTCCACCGAACAGGCCAAACATCAGTGGCCGACGATCATGTCGCGGCTGGAGTTGCAGTTACAGCGCGAGCAGGGCGACTTCCTGTTCGGCGAACCGTCGATTGCCGACTTCGCCCTGGCTCACTGCTTGTGGTTCCTGAAGGCAACTCCGGTTACCGCACCGTTGGTGGATGCGTACCCGGCCGTTGCTGCATGGCATGCGCGGGTGCTTGGCTTCGGTCATGGCGCATTCAGCGAGATGACGTCCGAAGAAGCATTGGAGGTTGCGCGCACGTCCCAGCCTGCGGCATTGCCGGATGAACAGTTTGTAGATCCAAACGGGCTCAAGGCAGGTCAGCAGGTGGTGATCGCGGCGACTGATTACGGCGTTGATCCGGTCGCCGGGGAATTGCTGTTTGCCGGTAGCGAGGAGTTGATTGTGCGTCGCGAAGATGAGCGTGGCGGTGTGGTGCATGTGCACTTCCCGCGGTTTGGTTTCCGTATCGAAGCTCAGTAATCGTCACAAACGATATTGGAACTGACCCGAACCTGTGGCGAGGGGGCTTGCCCCCTCGCCACAAGGGTGTGTGAACCTGATGGGTTACTTCAACGCCGCCAGAATCGCATCCGGGTCATACCCGCGAATCAGTGTCCCGTTCACATCAATGATCGGAATCCCGCCGCCGCCCAAGGCCTCATAGTCCTTGCGCGCCACGGCATCTTTCTCGATATCGAATTCCTTGTATGGAATGCCTTTCTGATCGAGAAAGCGTCGCGTCAGCTTGCAGTAGCCACACCACTCGGTGGCGTAGAGCGCGACGTTGGCCTTGGCCTGGGTCTGCTCCGAAACCACTTGTGAGGGATTGAACACCCGCTCGATCTTGCCCCAGTTCTGGTAAGCCACGACCACCAGCAGGATCAGCAGGCATTTCTTCAGTACGCCGCCGAGCATCAGTTGCGTCGCTTGAGCTGGTCGGTGAGCGAGGTCGGCAAGCCCTTGATGATCAACGTGCCGGCTTCTTCGTCGTACTCGATCTTCGAGCCCAGCAAGTGCGCTTCAAAGCTGATCGACAGGCCTTCGGCGCGACCGGTGAAACGGCGGAACTGGTTCAGGGTGCGTTTGTCGGCCGGAATCTCGGGCGACAGGCCATAGTCCTTGTTGCGAATGTGATCGTAGAAGGCTTTCGGGCGTTCTTCATCGATCAGTCCTGAAAGTTCTTCCAGGCCCATCGGCTCGCCGAGTTTGGCCTGGCTGCTGGCGTAGTCCACCAGGGTCTTGGTCTTCTCACGGGCGTCGTCTTCGGGCAAATCTTCACTTTCGACGAAGTCACTGAAGGCCTTGAGCAGGGTGCGGGTTTCACCCGGACCGTCGACGCCTTCCTGGCAGCCGATGAAGTCGCGGAAGTATTCCGAAACTTTTTTGCCGTTCTTGCCTTTGATGAAGGAGATGTACTGCTTGGACTGCTTGTTGTTCTGCCATTCGGACACGTTGATCCGCGCCGCCAGGTGCAATTGGCCAAGGTCCAGGTGACGGGACGGCGTGACGTCCAGTTCGTCTGTCACGGCCACGCCTTCACTGTGGTGCAGCAGGGCGATGGCCAGGTAATCGGTCATGCCTTGCTGGTAGTGCGCGAACAGCACGTGGCCGCCGACCGACAGGTTCGACTCTTCCATCAGCTTTTGCAGATGTTCAACTGCCACGCGGCTGAATGCCGTGAAGTCCTTGCCGCCCTCGAAGTACTCTTTCAACCAGCCGCTGAACGGATGCGCGCCCGACTCGGCATGAAAGAATCCCCAGGCCTTGCCTTGTTTGGCGTTGTAGCTCTCGTTGAGGTCGGCAAGCATGTTCTCGATGGCGCCCGACTCGGCCAGTTCAGAGTCGCGGGCGTGAAGAACTGCAGGCGTGCCGTCGGGTTTTTTGTCGATCAGGTGGACGATGCAATGACGGATCGGCATGGGCTTCTCGGCTGAATGAAGAGAGGAGGGCGTGCTCCCCCGAAAAAGCGCCCAGTGTACCGCAACCATTGGTTTTGGCGCGGCGTGAAGGGCAATTCGGGGGCGACCGGCGGCGCTTATGCTGTTTTTTGCTGTTTTAGCACAATAAAGCTGACCAAATGGGTAGCTAAAGGCGGATATTTCCACGCCTGTGTGCTAGCTTTGCCCGGTCTTGCGCAAAGTCACTGCGTTAAGCCTGCAGTCAGCATTTGTCAGGTCGAACCAAACCCTGATTTCGGTATCTATAACCCCGAACCCGAGGTTATTTGGCCGAGGGTGCCGGATCCAAAAGATCGGGCTCGATAGCTGACATTGCACTCTGCAATCCATATGAATTTGATAGGGAAGGAACACTAAATGGCTCTTACTAAAGACCAACTGATCGCCGACATCGCTGAAGCTATCGACGCGCCGAAAACCACCGCGCGTAACGCTCTGGACCAACTGGGTCAAATCGTTGCCGATCAGCTGGAAAACGGCGGCGAAATCACTCTGCCAGGTATCGGCAAGCTGAAAGTGACTGAGCGTCCTGCCCGTACTGGCCGCAACCCTTCGACTGGCGCTGCCATCGAAATCGCTGCCAAGAAAGTGATCAAGCTGGTTGTGGCCAAAGGCCTGACCGACGCTGTTAACAAGTAAGACTTGTTAAAAAAAACCGTGCGCCGGAGCAATCCGGGCACGGTTTTTTTATGCCTGCGATTTAGCTCGCCAGACAGTGTAGGAGCGAGCCTGCTCGCGAGACCGGCGTTTCAGCGCCATCGAATTCGACTGACACACCGCTTTCGCGAGCAGGCTCGCTCCTACAGGGTTACGGGCGCGCCCAACGCTCGCGCCAGGCCTGTTGCTGCGCCTTGGTCTGGAACGTCCAGGCGACAAACCGGCTTTGTTTCTGGCCTTGAGACATTTCCACCACCTGGCTTTCCAGCGCCCCGGCCTTTTTCAGGGCGGTCTGGATGGCCGGCAGGTTCGACGCTTTAGATACCAGCGTGCTGAACCATAGAACCTGCTGCGCCACCTGAACGCTTTCGCCGATCAGTTGGTTCACAAAGCGTATCTCACCGCCCTCGCACCACAACTCGGACGCTTGACCGCCGAAGTTCAGCACCGGCAGTTTGCGTTTTGGATCGGCCTTGCCCAAGGCACGCCACTTGCGAGTGCTGCCGCGCGTGGCTTCGTCCAGCGATGCATGGAAGGGTGGATTGCACATGGTCAGGTCAAACCGTTCGGCGCTCTCCAGCAGGCCCGTGAGGATCTGCTTGGGATTCGTCTGCTGGCGCAGCTGGATCGATTTATTCAGACCGTTGGACTGCACAATGGCCTTGGCCGCGGCCAACGCTGTGGAGTCGATTTCCGATCCGAGGAACTGCCAGCGGTAATCGCTATAGCCGATCAGCGGATAGACGCAGTTGGCGCCCATGCCGATGTCCAGCACCTTCACCGCCGCGCCTCGTGGGATCACGCCCTCGTTGCCACTGGCCAGCAGGTCTGCGAGAAAGTGCACATAATCCGCACGCCCTGGAACAGGTGGGCACAGATAGTCAGCCGGAATGTCCCAATGGGCGATGCCGTAGAACGATTTGAGCAGCGCCCGGTTGAATACGCGCACGGCGTCCGGGCTGGCGAAGTCGATGCTTTCCTTGCCGTACGGATTGAGGATGACGAACTTGGCCAACTCCGGTGTGCTTTTGATCAGCGCCGGAAAGTCGTAGCGACCTTGATGGCGGTTGCGTGGGTGCAGGCTGGCTTTTTCACGCGGCGCCACAGCAGGCGTTGGAGGTTTTGGCTGCTTGCGTGGTGCTTTGGGTTTGCTGGGGGCGGTCATGGGGGCGTCGATTCAGGAGGTGGCTCAATATGGCGCCTATTCTCCCACAAAGGACAAACCACGTGGCTGATTCATCTTCACAGCACTCAACTCATGACTCTGTATTAGTAAAGTGTCAGCCGCCGTTTATTAGGGGCTGACTAATAGATTAAGTAACAGTGTTCTTAAATTTCATCGGGGTCATTCAGAAAAGGTGCGTTTCGTTCGATGATGTTAAGGTCGAGCGTTATATTAATTTGCCCATTGGCTTGGAGTCTTACGGGGGACTCGTTTGTGAATACAAATTCGGCATTAACTCGCTTGCCGCTTCGAGTGAGTAGATACACATTTTCTTTGTTGGTCTTGAGGTCATCCAGTGTGAGCGTTTTCCAATCTTTGTTGATTATTTTGAAGGTGGTAGGGTCAGATGATGTGCTGCATGAAAAATAGTTTCCGTTAAGGTCTATTGTCTTGCCGAAATGCTCTCCTTCGGCGCGTATGTAAATCGTGTACCACTCATCTGTGCATCGAAAATAAAAAACGTCTGCTACAGGTTTTTCGGCCAGAACCGGAACAGTATTGCCACGGTGTGAAATTATTCCGAAACTTTTTGTGGACCAGTTCAATGTTGCAAGAAACGATTTTTGACGATTAGTGCTCATACTGAAAATCCTTGTTCAGTGTTGTTGAAAAGTAGGCTGTTACTGTGTTTGGAGTAGGGATGTTAACGAAATAAAAAATGATAAGAAACTACTTACACGTTTGGTAATTATCAAAAAAATGCCCCGAAGATCGGGGCATTTTTATGTGCAAGCGGCGAATTAAAACTTACAGACTGGCAATCCGCGCATGCTGCTCAGCCAACTTGCCGAGAGCCTGTTCCGCTTCGGCCAATTTGGCGCGCTCTTTCTCGATGACTTCGGCCGGGGCCTTGTCAACGAAACCGGCGTTGGAAAGCTTGCCGCCAACACGCTGCACTTCGCCTTGCAGACGCTGGATTTCCTTGTCCAGACGCGCCAGCTCAGCCCCTTTGTCGATCAAACCGGCCATTGGTACCAGCACTTCCAGCTCGCCGACCAGTGCGGTGGCGGACAGCGGTGCTTCTTCGCCAGCAGCGAGTACGGTGATCGATTCGAGGCGTGCCAGTTTTTTCAGCAGGGCTTCGTTCTCGGTCAGGCGACGCTGATCCTCGGCGCTGACGTTCTTCAGGAACAGCGGCAGCGGTTTACCCGGGCCGATGTTCATTTCGCCACGGATGTTGCGCGTGCCGAGCATCAGGCCCTTGAGCCATTCGATGTCGTCTTCGGCGGCTTGATCAATGCGGGTTTCATTGGCCACTGGCCAAGGTTGCAGCATGATCGTCTTGCCTTCGATACCGGCCAGCGGCGCGATGCGCTGCCAGATTTCTTCGGTGATGAACGGCATGAACGGGTGCGCCAGGCGCAAAGCCACTTCCAGTACGCGAACCAGAGTACGGCGTGTGCCGCGCTGACGCTCGACCGGTGCGTTTTCGTCCCACAGCACAGGCTTGGACAGTTCCAGGTACCAGTCGCAATACTGGTTCCAGATGAACTCGTACAAGGCTTGTGCGGCCAGGTCGAAACGGAACTGGTCGAGTTGGCGGGTCACTTCGGCTTCGGTGCGTTGCAGCTGCGAGATGATCCAGCGGTCAGCCAGGGACAGCTCGTAGGCTTCGCCGTTCTGGCCGCAGTCTTCACCTTTGTCCAGCACGTAGCGTGCGGCGTTCCAGATCTTGTTGCAGAAGTTGCGATAGCCTTCGACGCGGCCCATGTCGAACTTGATGTCACGACCGGTGGATGCCAGCGAGCAGAAGGTGAAGCGCAGGGCGTCGGTGCCGTAGCTGGCGATGCCTTCGGCGAACTCGTCGCGAGTCTGCTTCTCGATCTTCTTCGCCAGTTTCGGCTGCATGAGGCCGGAGGTGCGTTTCTGCACCAGCTCTTCCAGCTCGATGCCGTCGATGATGTCCAGCGGGTCCAGGACGTTGCCCTTGGACTTGGACATCTTCTGGCCCTGACCGTCACGCACCAGACCGTGAACGTACACGGTCTTGAACGGAACCTGCGGTGTGCCGTCTTCGTTCTTCACCAAATGCATGGTGAGCATGATCATCCGGGCAACCCAGAAGAAAATGATGTCGAAGCCCGTCACCAGGACGTCGGTGGAGTGGAATTTCTTCAGGAATTCGGTTTGTTCCGGCCAGCCCAGCGTGGAGAACGTCCACAGGCCCGAGCTGAACCAGGTGTCGAGAACGTCGTTGTCCTGTTGCAGCGCAACGTCCGGGCCGAGGTTGTGTTTGGTACGCACTTCGGCTTCGTCGCGACCGACGTAGACCTTGCCCGACTCGTCGTACCAGGCCGGAATGCGGTGGCCCCACCACAGCTGACGGCTGATGCACCAATCCTGGATGTCACGCATCCACGAGAAGTACATGTTTTCGTACTGTTTAGGCACGAACTGGATGCGGCCGTCTTCAACGGCGGCAATCGCAGGCTCGGCCAACGGTTTGGTGGACACGTACCACTGGTCGGTCAGCCACGGCTCGATGATGGTGCCGGAACGGTCGCCTTTCGGCACTTTCAGGGCGTGATCGTCGACGCTGACCAACAGGCCTGCGGCTTCGAACGCGGCCACGATCTGCTTGCGCGCTTCGAAACGGTCGAGACCGGCGTATTCGGTCGGGATCTTGCCGTCGATGGTTTCGTTCAGCGTGCCATCGAGGTTGAACACCTGGCAGGCTGGCAGAACGGCAGCGTTTTTGTCGAAGATGTTCAGCAGCGGCAGGTTATGGCGCTTGCCGACTTCGTAGTCGTTGAAATCGTGGGCCGGGGTGATTTTCACGCAGCCGGTGCCGAATTCAGGGTCGCAGTAATCGTCGGCGATGATCGGGATGCGGCGGCCAACCAGTGGCAGCTCGACAAATTTGCCGATCAGGGCTTTGTAGCGTTCATCGTTCGGGTTAACGGCCACGGCGGAGTCGCCGAGCATGGTTTCCGGGCGAGTGGTCGCGACGATCAGGAAATCGTTGCCTTCAGCGGTCTTGGCGCCGTCGGCCAGCGGGTATTTCAGGTTCCACAGGAAACCTTTTTCGTCGTGGTTCTCCACTTCGAGGTCGGAAATCGCCGTGTGCAGCTTGGTGTCCCAGTTGACCAGACGCTTGCCGCGGTAGATCAGGCCGTCTTCATGCAGGCGGACGAAAGCTTCTTTAACGGCTTCCGAGAGACCGTCGTCCATGGTGAAGCGCTCGCGGCTCCAATCGACGGACGAACCGAGGCGACGGATCTGACGGCTGATGTTGCCACCGGATTCATCTTTCCATTCCCAGACTTTCTCGAGGAATTTCTCACGGCCCAGGTCGTGGCGGCTCTGGCCTTTGGCTTCGAGCTGACGCTCTACCAGCATCTGCGTAGCGATACCGGCGTGGTCGGTGCCTGGCTGCCAGAGGGTGGTGCGACCCTGCATGCGGCGGAAACGGATCAGGGCGTCCATGATCGCGTTGTTGAAGCCGTGACCCATGTGCAGGCTGCCGGTGACGTTCGGCGGCGGGATCATGATGGTGTAGGACTCGCCCGCGCCTTGCGGGGCGAAGTAGTTCTCTGACTCCCAGGTGTTGTACCAGGAAGTTTCAATGGCGTGCGGCTGGTAGGTCTTATCCATGCGCGGCGGGACCCTATTGGCATTTATTCAGGAAAAGCCGGGAAGTATAGCGGGGATGAGCCGATGCGCGTAGAGCGAGGTGACAGTGGGCGGGGAAAAGTTGAGGTCTGTGTTTTGTCAGTGGGACTAAATCGCTGGCAAGCCAGCTCCTACAGGTTATGTGTCGAACAGCTATTTTGTGATCGACACCAAACCCTGTGGGAGCAGGCCTGCCAGCGATGGCGGTCTGTCAGGCGACGCTATTCAAATCGTTATGCCGCGTTTCTTTCAGGCACAGCACTGCAATCAAACTCAGCACTGCCGCCACGGACACATACCCGCCGACATAACTCAATCCGCCCATCGCCACCAGTTTCTGCGCGAAGAACGGTGCAGCGGAAGCGCCGACAATGCCGCCCAGGTTGTAGGCCGCCGAAGCGCCGGTGTATCGAACATGGGTCGGAAACAGCTCTGGCAGCAGTGCGCCCATCGGCGCAAACGTCACGCCCATCAGAAACAGTTCAATGCACAGGAACAGCGCCACGCCCCAGGTCGAACCGTGGGTCAGCAGCGGTTCCATCAGGAACCCGGACAGAATTGCCAGCACGCCACCGATGATCAGCACCGGCTTACGCCCGTATCGGTCGCTGGCCCAGGCCGATAGCGGTGTGGCGGCCGCCATGAACAGCACGGCAAAGCACAGCAGCGCGAGGAACGTTTCGCGGCTATAGCCGAGCGTCGACACGCCGTAACTCAGCGAGAACACGGTGGAGATGTAAAAGAGCGCATAGCACACCACCATCGCGCCGGCCCCCAGCAAAACAGGCATCCAGTATTGGCCGAACAGCTCGAACAGCGGGATCTTCACGCGTTCCTGACGTGCCACGGCGTTGGCGAACACCGGCGTTTCATGCAGTTTGAGGCGCACGTACAGGCCAACCATCACCAGCACAGCGCTGAGCAGAAAGGGAATGCGCCAGCCCCACGAGCGGAACTGTTCGTCGTCGAGCAGCATCGCCAGTGTCAGGAACAGGCCGTTCGCCGCCAGGAAACCGATGGAGGGGCCGAGCTGCGGGAACATGCCGAACCACGCTCGCTTGCCTTTGGGGGCATTCTCGGTGGCCAGGAGTGCCGCGCCACCCCATTCACCGCCGAGCCCCAAGCCTTGGCCGAAACGCAGCACGCAAAGCAGGATCGGCGCCCAGGCGCCAATACTGTCGTAACCCGGCAGCACGCCGATCAGCGTGGTGCACACGCCCATCAGCAGGAGAGAGGCAACGAGGGTCGATTTGCGCCCGATGCGATCGCCAAAGTGGCCGAACAGGGCAGAGCCCAGGGGGCGCGCGAGGAAGGCGATGCCAAATGTAAGAAACGCCGAGAGCATCTGGGCGGTGCCGGACGTCTGCGGAAAGAACACCGGCCCGATGACCAGCGCAGCAGCGGTGGCATAAACGTAGAAATCGTAGAACTCGATGGCGGTGCCGATGAAACTCGCCGTGGCCACGCGGGTGGCGGAGTTAGTCGGTTGTGCGGGAACGGAGTCGCTGTAAGTCGTGCTGGTCGTCATGCGGTTATCCCTGACAGTCATGTGCCCCAGTGGAGCGAATTATTATGGTCGAGAACCCAGGGATGTGGGTGAGGGCGCGGTCGCTGTTTCAGGTAGGAACAGTCGTCGGCTTGCTGCGGATGTGGCTGATGGTCAGGCCGGAAGTTGCGCGGTGCAGGGGTAAGCACGGGCCCGGCGAGGCTTGGGTAAGCGTATCGATTATAGGAAGGTGGCTAACGATCGAACAAGAGGCTTGCGAGGGTATTCCACAGAGTTTGTCTCAGATCTCAGATAACTACTGGCATCGAACTGGTCTGCCAGATCAGTACTTGCGTAACGCGATTGTCCTCGGTCTCCAGGATTTCCAGGCGATAGCGGCCGATCTTCAGGCAGACGGTGCTTTCGGGAATGGTTTCCAGGGCTTCGGTCACCAGGCCGTTCAGGGTTTTCGGACCGTCGCTCGGCAGGTGCCAGCCAAGGCTCTTGTTCAACTCGCGGATTGAAGCGGCGCCATCAACCACCAGGCGTCCATCGGCTTGCGGGTGGATGTGCGGGTTGTCGAGTTGGTGCTGGCTTTCGAACTCGCCGACGATTTCCTCAAGAATGTCTTCCAGCGTGACGATGCCCAGCACTTCCCCATATTCATCGACCACCATGCCCAGGCGTCGCTGCTGTTTATGGAAATTGAGCAGTTGCAGTTGAAGCGGGGTGCTTTCCGGTACGAAATACGGTTCGCGACTGGCGGCCAGCAGGGCTTCACGGGTCAGGCTCGCATCGGGCAGCAAGTGGAGGATGTGCCGGGTGTTGAGCACGGCTTCGACCTGATTGATGTCGCTGTGGAACACCGGCAGGCGAGTGCGTCTGTTGTGTCGCAGTTGCTCGATGATTTCGTCGATGGGGTCGTCCAGGTTGATCCCGTCGACATCGCTGCGTGGGACCAGGATGTCATTGACCGTGATGTTGTCCAGGGCGTGGATGCCTGACAACGGGTGAGGGCGGCAGATGACGTTTTCGGTCGTGTCGCGCCGCTCGGTCAGGGGCTCGTCTTCACTCTGTTGCACAACTTTGGCTTTGCGGGCGAAGGGTCGCACCAGCAACTGGCTGATATTTTTAAGCAGCCAGGCGGCGGGGTAGACGATTTTCAGTGGCACGCGAAGCAGGTTGTTGCCCTGGGCCAGGATCGCCTCGGGATAGCGGGTGGCGAGGGCGCGGGGCAGGTAGTCGGCAAACATCAGCACCACTGCGCCCGCTCCCAGGCAGGCAATCCATGGACCGTTTTCGGCCCAGGTGAAAATCGCCAGGAGGGTGCTGATGACCACCACGAGTGCGCGGCAGAGAGTATTGCAGAGGATCAGGCTGTCGAGGGGGAAGCTCAGTTTCGCCAGCGGTTTATCGCTGGAACGCGTTGCCGTGCGCTGGGCCAGCAGATGCTGGTGCGCCGTCTCGATAGCCGTAAACAGCCCCGACCATAAAATCAGCAGGGCCACTACTGCGAGCATCGGCCCTATGGGCAAGTCGTCCATTAATGCCGCCCGTCAGATATGCAGGATGTATTCACGAACCAGCTTGCTGCCGAAATACGCCAGCATCAGCAGGCAAAACCCGGCCAGGGTCCAGCGAATGGCTTTGTGACCCCGCCAACCGAGACGGTTGCGGCCCCACAGCAGGACGCTGAAGACAATCCAGGCCAGGCACGCCAGCAAAGTTTTATGCACAAGGTGCTGGGCGAACAGGTTCTCGACGAACAGCCAGCCGGAAATCAGTGACAGCGACAACAGTGTCCAGCCGGCCCAGAGGAAACCGAACAGCAGGCTCTCCATGGTTTGCAGTGGCGGGAAATTCTTGATCAGCCCGGACGGGTGCTTGTGCTTGAGTTGGTGGTCTTGAATCAGCAGCAGCAAGGACTGGAACACCGCGATGGTAAACATGCCGTAGGCAAGAATCGACAGCAGGATGTGGGCGAGGATGCCCGGCTCCTCATCGATGATCTGTACCGTGCCGGCGGGTGCGAACTGCGCCAGCAGCACGGTCAGGGCACCGAGCGGGAACAGCAATACCAGCAGGTTCTCCACCGGAATCCGCGAGCAGGCCAGCAGGCTCAAGGCGATGACCGCTGCGGCAATCAGGCTGGCGGCGCTGAAGAAATCCAGGCCGAGACCGATCGGGGTCAGCAGATGGGTGAGCAGGCTGGCGCCATGGGCCAGCACGGCAAGCACGCCGAGCGAGACCAGCAGGCGCTTGTTGGCCTTGGCGCCGGTGGCCAGGCGAGTGCTCTGGTAAATGGTCGCAGCGGCATACAAGCAGGCGGCGGCGAGGGAAGTAAGCAAGCTGGGTGACAAGGGGAGCATAAATCCTGTTAGGCAAGCCCGAAAGTCGCTGAGTTTGGCATAGAACCCCCGCCACACGAAAGACCGCGCAAGCTGACAGCGAGGTGTCCGTTGGCCGCAGTCTTCGCTATAATCCGCGACCTGCCCACGCCGCAGGCTCGCCGAGCACACGTTTAGTCCGGTCCGGGCCGCCATTATCCCGGTCTACACAGGGCCTGAAAGGATCGCGCAATGTTTGAAAACTTAACCGACCGCCTCTCGCAGACGCTGCGCCATGTCACCGGCAAGGCCAAGCTGACCGAAGACAACATCAAAGACACCCTGCGCGAAGTGCGCATGGCGTTGCTCGAAGCCGACGTCGCCCTGCCGGTGGTGAAGGACTTCGTCAATTCGGTCAAGGAGCGCGCTGTCGGCACCGAGGTGTCGCGCAGCCTGACGCCGGGCCAGGCCTTTGTGAAGATCGTCCAGGCCGAACTCGAAAGCCTGATGGGCGTGGCCAACGAAGACCTGAACCTGAGCGCCGTGCCGCCGGCGGTCATCCTGATGGCCGGTTTGCAGGGCGCTGGTAAGACCACCACCGCCGGCAAGCTCGCGCGCTTCCTTAAAGAGCGCAAGAAGAAGACCGTCATGGTCGTGTCCGCCGACGTTTACCGTCCTGCGGCGATCAAGCAGCTGGAAATGCTTGCCGGTGAGGTTGGCGTTACCTTCTTCCCGTCCGACCTGAGCCAGAAGCCGGTCGAGATCGCGCAAGCGGCTATTAAGGAAGCAAAACTCAAATTCATCGACGTGGTCATCGTCGATACCGCCGGTCGTCTGCACATCGATGAAGAGATGATGGGCGAGATCAAGGCGCTGCATGCCGCGATCAACCCGGTTGAAACCCTGTTCGTGGTCGACGCCATGACCGGCCAGGATGCCGCCAACACGGCCAAGGCTTTCGGTGACGCGCTGCCGTTGACCGGTGTGATCCTGACCAAGGTCGACGGCGACGCCCGTGGCGGTGCCGCGCTGTCGGTCCGTGCCATCACCGGCAAGCCGATCAAGTTCATCGGTATGGGCGAGAAGAGCGAAGCGCTCGACCCGTTCCATCCTGAGCGTATCGCCTCCCGTATTCTCGGCATGGGCGACGTGCTCAGCCTGATCGAGCAGGCAGAAGCGACCCTCGACAAGGACAAGGCCGATAAACTGGCCAAGAAACTGAAGAAGGGCAAAGGCTTCGATCTCGAAGACTTCCGCGATCAGTTGCAACAAATGAAGAACATGGGCGGCCTCGGCGGCCTCATGGACAAGCTGCCGAACATGGGCGGCGTGAATCTGGCGCAAATGGGCAACGCTCAAGGTGCGGCAGAGAAGCAATTCAAGCAGATGGAAGCCATCATCAACTCCATGACCCCGGCCGAGCGCCGCGACCCTGATGTGATCAGCGGTTCGCGCAAACGTCGGATCGCCATGGGTTCCGGCACCCAGGTGCAGGACATCGGTCGCTTGATCAAGCAACACAAGCAGATGCAGAAGATGATGAAGAAATTCTCCGCGAAAGGCGGAATGGCCAAGATGATGCGCGGCATGGGCGGTATGTTGCCCGGCGGCGGAATGCCCAAGATGTAAAGAATTCGCGCCGGCCATCGGGTCGGCGCAGCCCCACACGGACGTGGGATACACAGCAAACCCGCACTTGGCGGGAGCTGACCGGCCGTTTTCAACGACGGCTCTATAGCAAATCTGCATGGCGACCGATAGGCCGCCGGAAAAAGACATTTGCAAAAGTCCGGATATTCCTTAGAATATGCGGCCTTTCGGGCACCTATGCCCGCTGTGCCTTTAGATTTGCAGCACCGACTACAGGAACGATGTTCACATGCTAACAATCCGTCTTGCCCTTGGCGGCTCCAAAAAGCGCCCGTTTTACCACTTGACCGTAACCGACAGCCGCAACCCGCGCGACGGTTCGCACAAGGAACAGGTTGGTTTCTTCAACCCTGTTGCTCGTGGTCAAGAAGTCCGTCTGTCCGTGAACCAAGAGCGCGTAGCCTACTGGCTGAGCGTTGGTGCACAACCTTCTGAGCGCGTTGCTCAGTTGTTGAAGGAATCTGCTAAGGCTGCGGCCTGAGCAATATGAACGCGACGCCAGCTGTTGCTGATGATTTGATCGTTATCGGCAAGATTTACTCGGTTCACGGCGTTCGCGGCGAAGTGAAGGTGTACTCCTTTACTGATCCGATTAAGAACCTGCTGGAATACAAAACCTGGACGCTCAAGCGTGACGGCAATGTAAAGCAGGTGGAGCTGGTCAGCGGACGCGGGAACGACAAGTTCCTGGTCGCAAAGCTCAAGGGTCTCGATGATCGCGAAGAAGCTCGTCTTCTGGCCGGTTATGAGATCTGCGTGCCGCGCAACCTGTTTCCTGAACTGACCGACGGCGAGTACTACTGGTACCAGCTGGAAGGTCTCAAGGTCATCGACACCCTCGGGCAACTGTTCGGGAAGATCGATCACCTGCTGGAGACCGGCTCGAATGATGTAATGGTGGTCAAGCCTTGCGCTGGCAGCCTGGATGATCGCGAACGCCTGTTGCCCTATACCGAGCAATGCGTGTTGGCCATCGACCTGGCGGCAGGCGAGATGAAGGTGGATTGGGATGCGGACTTCTAAGCGTGGCTAACTTGCGCGTAGAAGTGATCAGTTTGTTTCCCGAGATGTTCTCCGCCATCAGCGAGTACGGCATCACCAGTCGTGCGGTGAAACAGGGGCTCTTGCAGCTCACCTGTTGGAATCCGCGAGACTACACGACGGATCGACATCACACTGTGGACGATCGCCCGTTTGGCGGTGGTCCGGGCATGGTGATGAAGATCAAGCCCCTGGAAGATGCTCTGGCTCAGGCCAAGGCAGCAGCCGGGGAGGCGGCGAAGGTGATTTACCTGTCCCCCCAAGGCCGTCAACTGAATCAGTCGGCGGTACGCGAGTTGGCGAATCTGGATGCATTGATCCTGATTGCCGGCCGCTACGAAGGCATTGACGAGCGTTTTATTGATGCTCATGTCGATGAAGAGTGGTCGATTGGCGACTATGTACTGTCTGGCGGCGAGCTGCCGGCGATGGTCCTGATCGATGCGGTTACACGACTGCTGCCTGGAGCTTTAGGGCATGCGGACTCCGCCGAGGAAGATTCCTTTACGGATGGTTTGCTGGATTGCCCGCACTACACCCGACCGGAGGTGTATGCGGATCAGCGTGTTCCCGACGTATTGCTAAGTGGCAATCACGCGCACATCCGGCGTTGGCGTTTACAGCAGTCCCTTGGTCGGACCTATGAACGACGCGCCGATCTTCTGGAAAGCCGCTCGCTTTCTGGAGAAGAGAAGAAGCTGCTCGAGGAATACATCCTCGAGCGGGACGATAGTTAACAACGTATCGATGGTAGATCCGACGATTTACCTTAGGAGCACAGCATGACTAACAAAATCATCCTTGCACTCGAAGCAGAGCAGATGACCAAAGAGATCCCTACCTTTGCCCCGGGCGACACCATTGTCGTTCAGGTGAAAGTGAAGGAAGGCGACCGTTCGCGTCTGCAAGCGTTCGAAGGTGTTGTTATCGCCAAGCGTAACCGCGGCGTAAACAGTGCATTCACCGTTCGTAAAATCTCCAACGGTGTTGGCGTAGAACGTACTTTCCAGACCTACAGCCCGCAAATCGACAGCATGGCCGTTAAACGTCGCGGTGACGTACGTAAAGCCAAGCTGTACTACCTGCGTGACCTGTCTGGTAAAGCAGCTCGCATCAAGGAAAAACTGGCTTAAGTCCAGCTTCCGATGCAGAAAAAAGCAGCCTGCGGGCTGCTTTTTTGTTGCCTGCGATTTGGTGCCAGGTTGAAAAGATCGCAGCCTGCGGCAGCTCCTGCAGGTTGAATTCAGAGCTGCCGAAGGCTGCGATCTTTTGGATTTACTCCGACTCGGGCTGAATCAACGCCAGCAATGTCCAACCCGCCGAAGGCTTCAGTGTGCTGTCCGGTGTCACCACATGCACCCAGCCACTGTCGTCGCGTACGAACAGCAAGGTCGCCCGATCGCGATGCAGCGCGCGGTAATCGTCCCAGTTGAATCCCTCCTTCAATGTCGTGCTGTACAGCTCGGAGCCCTGACTCAATTGGCTCGCAAGCTTGGCGTAGGTCAGCGCCTCACTGCCCAGTTGATTGCCTCGGTGCTCCAGGCTGGTCCGGTGCTTGTCGGTGCGACGGCTTTCCTGGCCGCTGGCCAGGCCGAACATCCGCTGATGACCCAGCTCATGACGAAAGCGCATCAATGCCAGCGTGTTCATCTCACCGGACGGCGATAGCGCCAGAAGATGCCCCAGACCTACCAGGTCCAGATGGGCATCGGCGTGTTGTGAAGCCGGGTTGCCAAAGTAGGTCGGCAACCCTTCCATCCGCGCAGCCCGAATGTTTTCCCAGCTGGAGTCGGTCAACAGCACGCGACTGCCCAGTTGTTGCAGTGCTTTGCCCAGCGTGCGCGCAGGTCCGTTGGCGCCGATGATCAGAAATCCGCTCGGCGCCGGCTCCGCGACTTTCAACAAGCGCGCCAGTGGCCTCGCCGTAGCGCTTTGCAATACGACGGTGCCAATGATCACCGCGAACGTCAGCGGCACCAGCAGCAATGCACCTTGATGACCGGCCTCATGCAAGCGAATGGCGAAGATCGCCGACACGGCTGCCGCAACGATCCCCCGCGGGGCAATCCACGCCAACAGCGCACGTTCGCGCCAGTTCAGGCTCGATCCTGCGGTGCTGAGCAATACGTTCAGGGGGCGCGCAATGAACTGGATGATCAGCAGCAGTATGAGCACCAGCGGCCCGAGCCCGATCATCGCGTTCAGATCCAGTCGTGCCGCCAGCAAAATGAACAGGCCGGAGATCAGCAGGACGCTGAGGTTTTCCTTGAAGTGCAGGATGTGCCGAACATCCACGCCTTTCATGTTGGCCAGCCACATGCCCATGAGTGTCACGGCCAGCAATCCGGATTCGTGCGTGACTGCGTTGGACGCAATAAAAATCCCCAGAACAGCGGCGAGTGCTGCCAGGTTATGCAGGTATTCCGGCAGCCACTGGCGGCGTATCAGGGTACCGAGCAACCAGCCACCAAAAATCCCGAAGAGACTGCCACACAGAATCACGCCGCCGAAAGTCAGCAAGCTTTCTTTAATGCCATTACCTTCGGTGTTGGCAATGATGAAGCTATAGACGACTACCGCCAGCAGCGCGCCGATAGGATCGATGACAATCCCTTCCCAACGCAGGATGTTGGCGATCGAGGCTTTGGGTCGTACGACGCGCAACATGGGCACGATCACGGTCGGCCCGGTGACCAGCGTCAGGCTGCCGAAAAGTATCGACAGCATCCAGTCAAAACCCAGTAGCCAGTGCGTGGCGACGGCAATCACAATCCAGGTTGAGAGCGCGCCCAGTGTCACCAGTCGATGAACGACACTGCCGATCTCGCGCCATTCCGACAGATGCAGCGTCAGGCTGCCTTCAAACAGAATCAACGCCACCGCCAATGACACCAGTGGCATCAGCAGTGGGCCGAACATTTCCTGCGGGTCGAGCAAGTGCAACACCGGTCCGGCCAGAATCCCGGTCAGCAACAGAAAAAGAATTGCCGGCAGCTTCAGACGCCAGGCCAACCACTGACAGCCCAGTGCCGCCGCACCGATACCGCCAAACGCCAATAAGATTTGCTGCTCGCTCATGACTGCTCCCTGTTCCTTGAGATGCCAGCCTATGAAAGACTAGCGGCCGATTTCATGTCCATTTTAATTTTGTGCGCAGTCTGAAGGCTACGCGACTTGAGTGCCCATGCCTGCCATCGATCATCCACTGATAGATCAATTCCTTGATGCCCTGTGGCTGGAAAAAGGTCTTTCCGATAACACCCGCGATGCCTATCGCAGCGACTTGGCCCTGTTCAACGGCTGGTTGCAGGAAAAAGGCCTGGAACTGGCCAATGCGGGGCGGGAGTTGATTCTCGACCACCTGGCCTGGCGTCTCGAACAAAACTACAAGCCTCGATCCACCGCACGATTTCTCTCCGGTGTGCGTGGCTTTTATCGCTATCTATTGCGGGAAAAACTGATCTCGGTCGATCCCACCTTGCGCGTGGATATGCCGCAACTCGGTCGTCCGTTGCCCAAATCCTTGTCGGAAGCCGATGTAGAAGCACTGCTCAAAGCGCCGGATCTGAGCGAAGCCATCGGACAGCGTGATCGCGCCATGCTCGAGGTGTTGTATGCCTGCGGGCTGCGTGTGACGGAACTGATCAGCCTGACCCTGGAACAGGTCAATCTGCGCCAAGGGGTCTTGCGGGTGATGGGCAAGGGCAGCAAGGAGCGTCTGGTGCCAATGGGCGAGGAGGCGATTGTCTGGGTCGAGCGCTACATGCGTGATGCCCGTGGTGAACTGCTCGGCGGGCGTCCCAGCGATGTGTTGTTCCCCAGTCTGCGTGGCGAGCAAATGACCCGCCAGACCTTCTGGCACCGGATCAAGCACCAGGCCAAGGTGGCGGGGATCGGCAAGTCGCTGTCGCCGCACACCTTGCGCCATGCGTTTGCCACGCACTTGTTGAACCACGGTGCTGATTTGCGGGTGGTGCAGATGCTGTTGGGGCACAGCGATTTATCGACCACGCAGATTTATACCCACGTTGCCCGCGCCCGTTTGCAAGAGCTGCACGCCAAACACCATCCCCGCGGCTGACGACGTACAGGGAACATCATCCAGCTATGCGTCATGCGTCGAGCTCGTGTTGTCTGGCGACAGGTGCATTCGGCCACACCGGCCTTATGTGATAGGCTTTGCCGGTTTGCACGATGGGCGGTTATGACCCGGTGTTTCGGCACGGGTGTTCTGATCGTCCCATATGTTCGCCTTCAGGAGTTCTCATGCGTCTGACCCAGATTCTCGCTGCCGCCGCCATTGCGTTGGTCAGCACCTTTGCCGTCGCCGATGACGCGGCCGACAAAGCCATTCGTAAAAGCCTGGAAAACCTCCAGCTCGAAGTGCCGGTAGAAACCATTACACCCAGCCCGCTGCCGGGCCTGTACGAAGTCAAACTCAAGGGCAGCCGCGTTCTCTACGCCAGCGCCGACGGTCAGTACGTGGTTCAGGGCTATATGTTCCAGCTCAAGG
This sequence comes from Pseudomonas sp. Irchel s3f7, assembly GCF_900187615.1. Lineage (GTDB taxonomy): Bacteria > Pseudomonadota > Gammaproteobacteria > Pseudomonadales > Pseudomonadaceae > Aquipseudomonas. Next base: position 116,680 of record NZ_FYDO01000005.1, read on the forward strand.
ACGGCACGCCGATCAACCTGACCGAGAAGACCGAGCGCCTGGGCATCTCCAAGCTGATCAACGCTATTCCGGTCGCTGAAACTGTGGTGTACCCGGCCATTGGCGAAACCAAATCGCACATCACCGTTTTCACCGACACCACCTGCCCGTACTGCCACAAGCTGCACGCCGAAGTGCCTGAGCTGAACAAGCGCGGCATTGAAGTGCGTTACATCGCGTTCCCGCGCCAGGGCCTGGGTTCGCCGGGTGACGAGCAGTTGCAAGCGGTGTGGTGCTCGAAAGACAAGAAAGCGGCCATGGACAAAATGGCTGAAGGCAAGGAAATCAAGGCCGCCAAGTGCGATAACCCGGTTTCCAAGCAGTTTGCCCTCGGTCAGTCGATTGGCGTGAACGGCACACCGGCCATCGTTTTGGCTGACGGTCAGGTCATTCCGGGCTACCAGCCTGCGCCACAAGTCGCCAAACTGGCGCTGGGCGCGAAGTAGATTCGCATCGTCACGGCCAGCCTTGACGAGCATGGTCCGGCAGCAACATCGCCGGGCCATTAATAGAGAGCCGCGAGCACGCGGTTGTTTCCACGGCCGGCCTTGAGTCGGTCGTTTTATGGGGAGTTCACAGTGAAACCGGTCAAAGTAGGCATCTGTGGGTTAGGAACCGTCGGTGGCGGTACCTTCAACGTACTTCAGCGCAACGCCGAGGAAATTGCTCGTCGTGCCGGGCGTGGGATCGAAGTGGCACAAATTGCCATGCGCACGCCAAAGCCTCAGTTCCAAACGACCGGTATTGCGATTACCAACGATGTCTTCGAAGTGGCCACGAACCCTGAGATCGACATCGTGATAGAGCTGATGGGCGGCTACACCGTTGCCCGCGAGCTGGTACTCAAGGCCATCGAGAATGGCAAGCATGTGGTCACCGCGAACAAGGCTCTGATTGCCGTTCACGGTAACGAAATTTTCGCCAAGGCTCGCGAGAAGGGCGTGATTGTCGCCTTCGAAGCGGCCGTGGCCGGTGGCATCCCGGTGATCAAGGCGATCCGTGAAGGCCTGTCCGCCAACCGCATCAACTGGGTGGCCGGCATCATCAACGGCACTGGCAACTTCATCCTTACGGAAATGCGCGAGAAGGGTCGCACCTTCGAAGACGTGTTGGCTGAAGCCCAGGCACTGGGTTACGCCGAGGCTGATCCGACCTTCGACGTCGAAGGCATCGACGCGGCCCACAAGCTGACGATCCTGGCTTCGATTGCGTTCGGCATTCCGCTGCAGTTCGAAAAGGCTTACACCGAAGGCATCACCAAACTGACCACCGCCGACGTGAACTACGCCGAAGCGCTGGGCTACCGCATCAAGCACCTGGGCGTGGCGCGCAGCACCGCGGCGGGTATTGAACTGCGCGTACACCCGACGCTGATTCCGGCTGATCGCCTGATCGCCAACGTCAACGGTGTGATGAACGCGGTGATGGTCAACGGCGATGCTGCCGGTTCGACCCTGTTCTACGGCGCTGGCGCCGGAATGGAGCCTACCGCTTCGTCGGTGATCGCCGACCTGGTGGACGTGGTTCGCGCCATGACGTCCGACCCGGAAAACCGCGTACCGCATCTGGCCTTCCAGCCGGATTCGCTGTCGGCTCACCCGATCCTGCCGATCGAAGCCTGCGAAAGCGCTTACTACCTGCGCATTCAGGCCAAGGACCATCCGGGCGTGTTGGCTCAGGTCGCGAGCATCCTCTCGGAGCGCGGCATCAACATTGAGTCGATCATGCAGAAGGAAGCCGAGGAACACGACGGCCTGGTGCCGATGATCCTGCTGACCCACCGCGTGCTGGAACAGCACATCAACGACGCCATCGCTGCTCTGGAAGCCCTGGCGGGTGTGGTCGGTCCGGTTGTACGGATCCGTGTCGAGCACCTGAACTAATTTAGAAGCAGCTGCAAGCCGTCAGCTGCAAGCTGCAAGCTAAAAGCCTCGGTGCTTTGAACTTGCAGCTTGAAGCTTGAAGCTTGAAGCCCAAACCGAAGGTTTGCCCCTATGCGCTACATCAGTACCCGCGGCCAGGCACCGGCCCTTAATTTCGAAGACGTCCTGCTGGCAGGTCTTGCCACCGACGGCGGTCTGTACGTCCCGGAAAACCTGCCACGTTTCACCCAGGAAGAAATCGCTTCCTGGGCCGGCCTGCCGTATCACGAGCTGGCTTTTCGCGTCATGCGCCCGTTCGTCACCGGCAGCATTCCGGACGCCGATTTCAAAAAGATTCTTGAAGAAACCTATGGCGTGTTCGCCCACAGCGCCGTTGCGCCGCTGCGTCAGCTGAACGGCAACGAATGGGTGCTGGAGCTGTTCCACGGCCCGACCCTGGCGTTCAAGGACTTCGCCCTGCAACTGCTGGGTCGTTTGCTCGATTACGTGCTGGAAAAGCGCGGCGAGCGCGTAGTGATCGTCGGTGCCACCTCCGGTGACACCGGCTCGGCCGCCATCGAAGGCTGCAAGCACTGCGAAAACGTCGACATCTTCATCCTGCACCCGCACAACCGTGTGTCTGAAGTGCAGCGTCGGCAGATGACCACCATTTTCGGTGAGAACATCCACAACATCGCCATCGAAGGTAACTTCGATGATTGCCAGGAAATGGTCAAGGCAAGCTTCGCCGACCAGAGTTTCCTCAAGGGCACGCGTCTGGTGGCGGTGAACTCGATCAACTGGGCGCGGATCATGGCCCAGATCGTTTACTACTTCCATGCATCCCTGCAGTTGGGCGGCCCGGCGCGTTCGGTGTCGTTCTCGGTGCCGACCGGCAACTTCGGCGACATCTTCGCCGGTTACCTGGCGCGCAACATGGGCCTGCCGATCAACCAGTTGATCGTCGCCACCAACCGCAACGACATCCTGCACCGCTTCATGAGCGGCAACCAGTACGTCAAGGACACCCTGCACGCCACGCTGTCGCCGTCGATGGACATCATGGTGTCGTCGAACTTCGAGCGCCTGCTGTTCGACCTGCACGGTCGCAATGGCGCGGCCATCGCCGGGCTGATGGATTCGTTCAAGCAGGGCGGTGGTTTCAGCGTTGAGCAAGAGCGCTGGACCGAAGCCCGCAAATTGTTCGACTCGTTGGCTGTGGATGACGCGCAAACGTGCGAAACCATCTCCGAAGTCTATGAGCAGACCGGTGAAGTGCTCGATCCGCACACTGCGATTGGTGTCAAAGCCGCGCGTGAATGCCGTCGCAGCCTGGACATTCCAATGGTGATCCTGGGCACTGCCCATCCGGTCAAATTCCCGGATGCCGTGGAAAAGGCCGGTGTAGGAAAAACGCTTGAACTGCCTGCACATCTTTCTGATTTGTTTGAGCGAGATGAGCGTTGCACCGTGTTGCCGAATGACCTGAAAGCCGTACAGGCCTTTGTCAGTCAGCATGGCAACCGTGGCAAGCCGTTGTAACGGTCAAAGCTGTCACATTTTGAAGCCCGTCTCCTGACGGGCTTTTTCATTTCTGCATGCACACTTGTCGTGTTGTCGCCCAGAAAGGAAGGGCGAGTCGATCACGAAGGATGTGGCAATGCTGTTTTCAAAAGGGGTCAAACCGGCCGCGTACTGGCTGTTTCTGCTCGCAATCATGGGCATCGGCCAATGGGGTATTGCGGCGCCGATGGACATGCACGAGCGCGATGCGACGATCACGCTGGATGCGCAGGAGTTGCAGTGGATCGCCACTCACCCGCGCGTCGTCGTCACGGCGCTGGATTATCCGTTGTACCTGTTCAAGGACAAGCAGGGTCAATGGAGCGGCTTGCACTTTGATGTACTCAAGCGCATCAGCGTGATGACGGGGGTGCAGTTCGTTTTCGAAGAGTCGTTCTCTACCGATCAGATGCTGGTGAAACTGGAAAATGGCGGGGCGGACTTGAGCTCAATGCTGTCGATGAACGACGAGCGCAAGACGTTGCTGGATTTCAGTCATGCGTTTGGTGGTGCCGGTTGGGTATTTGTCGGGCGAGTCGGGGCGCCACGGGTGCAATCGCTGGAAGAACTGGCGAAACGGGTGCTGGTGCTGCCGGCCCGGCATGCATTGGAAGCGGCGATCCGTCGCGACTACCCGGCCATTGAGGTGCGTACGGTGAAAACCAACGCCGAGGCACGTGCCTGGGTGGAAAGCGGTGACGCCTACGCCACCATCGAAAATGAAGTTGGAGCGCAGCTCTATCCATCCGGGCTGTTGCAGGTCGGTGCGGTGGTGCCGGGCATATGGGACGCGGATTACCTGTCGGTACGCAAGGGGCAACCGCAATTGTTGAGCATCCTGAACAAGGCCCTGAATGCGTTTCCTCCAGAAGAGTTACGTGTCATTCGCCTGAAGTGGTTCAGTGGCGTCACGCCATCCAAGGTGCCCGGTCTGTGGCAAACACTGCGCCACTGGGTCTGCGAAGGCATCGTTATCGCCAGCGTATTCGGCCTGTTGTCGCTGCTGTGGAACCGGCGTTTGACAGTGCTGGTCAGACAGCGGTTCGAGGCCGAAAAAAGCCTCAGTGATCAACTCGCCTTCCAGCACGCATTACTGGATGCCATGCCTGATCCAATGTTTGTCCGTGACCTGCAAGGGCGATTGGTGATGTGCAACAAAAGTTATGAGGAGGTGTTGTCGACCCGGTTTGATCAGGTTCAAGGTCGACAGTTGATCGAAGTCGACGTCTTGCCGAAACGCACCGCTGAACTTCTGCATGCCGAATTCATGAGCCAGCTGGAAACACGCCGGACTCGCTTTATTGAGCGTCAATTGAGGTTCAAGGACGGTATCAGGGATGTTTACCAGTGGACGGTGCCGTTTTATGGTGCAGACGGGCAGTTGCGAGGATTGCTGGGCGGTTGGGCTGAAATCGATCGACGAAGCCGACAGGCGTGACGGCAGCGTTTTTTCTCTGTCATGTTCGCCGTGCATGCTCACTTGAGCTGATTCGCGGGTGCGCCTTGCGGTCAGTCTCCAGAACTTTCTTCTCGGGTCCGTGGTCATTTATTGCAGGCACGCCCAAGGCACGTTGTTTCGGACTATTGAGTGGTGATCGGGATGGAAAGTATCAGTCTGTTGCTCGGTGAGGCGCTGAGCCCGTATCAAGTCACAATGACCCCTTCAGGCATTCATGGCGAATGCCTGGTAACCCTGAAGAATTCGATGGGCGCCACGGTCGTCAAGCGAGCGTTCAATCAGGCCCAGTTGAACGACAAGCGCTTGCTGACGGACGTGGTCGATGGATTGCATCGCGACGTGCTGATTGCGGAGGGACGCCTGGAGCCCTGTGTCATCGCAGCGTTGCGCAATGCTGCCCAGGACAAGTTGATGGCCAGCCGCAATTGACGGGATTTCGCTGGGAACCTTCCTGCGCGCAGGTCAGTCAGATCGGGTAATAGCAGGATCAAGCATTGTGCTCCGGTGCTTGTAGCTTGCTACTACGGGTCTTTATGTAGGCCACGTTTAACCCCGAGTAGTCTTCCCACTGCTCGGGGTTTCTTTTTGCCTTTTTGCCCGCGATTTATTCACTGTCCGGCCTGTTGCTCAAAAAACTCTTTGGCAGCCTTCAGGTAATCGCTGCGGCTTTCCGGATCGAGCCAGGCCGCGTACGCCTCGCTCAATGGCTCGCGGGGCAGGGCGCGTAGCAGTCGATTGATCTCGATAATCGCCTGTCGGCCCTGTGGTGTGTCGGTGCAGCCGATGTAGCCTGACAGGTACTTACCCGTGCCGCGAATCGGGTAGAACTGCAATTCATCTTCTGCGATCCCCTCCTGCTGCGCCTGGTAACGAATTTCCGGACGATAACCCAACAGCACTTGCAAGCGCCCCAGGCGTTGCATTTGCAGCAGGCTGCCCAAAGCGTCGTTGCCGTAATGCAGCGCAAGTGACTTGGTCGGTGCTTGTTTCAGGAGTGCGTCGAGGTACTCGCCGTAGTTGCGCTCGGCAACAATCCCCAGCGTGACGCTGCCGGTCGCCAAGAGGGTCGACAGGTCCACCTCGCCGTCCTTGATGAACGGGGTCAACACGTCGCGATCAGCACGCCGCACGGCCAGACCATTGCTCATGGCGCGAAAGACCGGGGTGGAAAACACGATCCAGGTTTCGCGCTCCTTGCTCCAGTTCAGCGCCGCATCACACGTGAACGTTGACTCATGGAGCATCTGCAGGCCGCGTGCGCGATTGACCCTCATCACGCTGTGTTGGTATTGAGGCATGCCGGCAATCAATTGCGTTAACAGCTGATCGATGACGCCCTGATCCTTTTTCGGTCCTTCGAAAATGAACAGCGGCGGCAAATCGCGCTTGAGCCAGATCAGGGTTTCCGTGGGTTGCGCCAGCGTCGAGGGAGGCAGGACGCTGATCAGGAGCACGCCCGCCATAGCGCACATCGCCGGTCCGTTTCGCCACCGGCAGTGCTTGATGACTCGCGCAAACAGACGCTTAAGCTCAGATGGCCCCGTCTTTGCGCAGTTGTGTGATCTGCGACGCGTCATAGCCAAGTTCCTGGAGTACCTGCGCGTTGTGCTCGCCCAGTTGTGGCCCGACCCATTCACAATCACCGGGTGTCTCAGAGAGTTTCGGCACAATTCCCGGCATCTTGAAATCTTTGCCATCCGGCAGCTTGGCTTGCAGGAACATTTCCCGGGCGAGGTACTGCGGATCGCTGAACATGTCTTCGGCACTGAAGATCCGGCTGGCGGGTACTTCGGCTTGATTCAAACGTTCGATGACAGTGTCCAGGGGCAGCGAGTTGACCCAGCGATCGATGACCCCGTAAAGCTCATCGCGGCGGTTATCACGGCCATCGTTGCTGGCAAGTAGAGGATCGTTGGCCAGGTCTTCGCGGCCAATGATCAGCATGAAGCGTTTGAAGATCGCGTCGCCGTTCGCGCCGATCTGCACGTGCTTGCCGTCAGCGCTGGTGTGGATCGAAGACGGGGTGATTCCAGGCATGATGTTGCCGGTGCGTTCGCGGATGAACCCGAACACGTCGAATTCCGGGACCATGCTTTCCATCATGGCGAAGATCGCTTCGTACAGCGCTACATCGACCACCTGGCCCTGGCCACCGTTGACCTCGCGATGACGCAGGGCCATCAGCGCGCCGATCACGCCCCAGAGCGCGGCAATCGAGTCGCCGATGGAAATCCCGGTGCGCACCGGTGGTCGGTCCTCAAAACCGGTGATGTAGCGCAGGCCGCCCATGGATTCACCCACGGCGCCGAAACCAGGCTGGTCTTTCATCGGGCCGGTCTGGCCGAAGCCCGAGAGCCGCACCATCACCAGTTTCGGGTTGAGCGCGTGCAGGACATCCCAGCCGAGACCGAGTTTTTCCAGTACGCCGGGGCGAAAGTTCTCGATCAGGATGTCCGCTTCGCTCAGGAGTTTTTTCAGGATCGCCAGGCCCTCAGGATGTTTCAGGTTCAGCGTCAGGGACTTTTTGTTGCGTGCCTGAACGAACCACCACAACGAGGTGCCTTCATACAGCTTGCGCCACTTGCGCAGCGGATCGCCGCCATCCGGGGATTCGATCTTGATCACGTCCGCACCGAATTCAGCGCAAATGCGCGACGCAAAGGGGCCGGCAATCAAAGTGCCCAATTCGATGACTTTCAGACCTGAGAGCGGTTTTGCGGTGAGCGGCATGCTGGTTCCTGTAGGACAAAGATTGAGCGAGTACAGCGTTTTAACATAGCCGACTATCAGGCGCTCAAGGTTGATCACCATCAATTCGTGGATTGCCTGCCGCATCGGTTAGACTTGCCGCCTTTCCCCGTATCAAGAAGCCCGTACATGGCCCAGCCGTCCACGACCTACAAGTTTGAACTGAACCTCACCGACCTCGACCGCAGCGTCTACGAGAGTGTCAAGCAAACCATCGCCCGCCACCCATCGGAAACCGAAGAGCGCATGACCGTGCGCCTGCTGGCCTACGCCCTCTGGTACAACGAGCATCTGTCGTTTGGTCGTGGTCTGTCGGACGTGGATGAACCGGCCTTGTGGGAAAAAAGCCTGGATGACCGTGTCCTGCACTGGATCGAAGTCGGCCAGCCCGATGCCGACCGCCTGACCTGGTGCTCGCGCCGTACCGAACGCACCAGTCTGCTGGCCTATGGCAGCCTGCGCGTCTGGGAAGGCAAGGTGATCCCGGCGATCAAGAACCTGAAAAACGTCCACATCGCGGCGGTCCCTCAGGAAGTCCTGGAGACCCTGGCCAAAGACATGCCTCGCGTCATCAAGTGGGACGTGATGATCAGCGAAGGGACGATTTTCGTCACCGACGACCGTGGTCAGCATGAAGTCCAGCTGCAATGGTTGTCGGGCGAGCGCGGCTGAGTCCTCGCCGTTCCTGCGGTTTTACCCTACTTCATCAAGAGAAGCCCCTGTCACCCCATGCGCATCGAACCCCGCCAGCTGCCCGACACCCTGCCATTCCTCGGTGATATTCCGCCGCTGCTGACCCGCCTGTATGCAGCGCGGGGCGTGCAGTCTGAAGCCGAGCTGGATAAAAGCCTGGCGCGACTGATTCCGTTCCAGAAGCTCAAAGGCATCGAAGCGGCCGTGGACTTGTTGGTGACCGCGCTCGAACAGCGTCAACGGATTCTGATCGTCGGCGACTTTGACGCTGACGGTGCGACGGCCAGTACCGTGGGGACATTGGGTTTGCGTTTGCTGGGGGCGGCACATGTCGACTACCTGGTGCCGAATCGCTTCGATTACGGCTACGGCCTGACACCGGAAATCGTTGCCGTGGCGCTGGAGCGCCAGCCGCAGTTGCTGATCACCGTGGACAACGGTATCTCCAGCGTCGAAGGCGTGGCGGCGGCGAAACAGGCCGGGCTTAACGTGCTGGTCACCGATCACCACTTGCCCGGCGACGAACTGCCGCTGGCCGATGCCATCGTCAATCCGAACCAGCCCGGTTGCGAGTTCCCGAGCAAGGCGTTGGCGGGTGTCGGGGTGATTTTCTATGTGCTGATGGCCTTGCGTGCGCGATTGCGCGAGCTCGGCTGGTACGCGAACAAGCCGCAGCCGAACATCGGCGAATTGCTTGATCTGGTGGCTTTGGGAAGCGTCGCCGACGTGGTGCCGCTGGATGCCAACAACCGGATTCTGGTGCACCAGGGCCTGGAGCGCATTCGTGCCGGACGCGCCCGACCGGGGATCAAGGCGATCCTCGAAGTGGCCAAGCGTGACCACACGCGCATCACGTCGACCGACCTGGGCTTCATCGTCGGCCCGCGCCTGAACGCGGCGGGGCGTCTGGACGACATGAGCCTGGGCATCGAATGCCTGCTGACCGACGACGCCGGGCTGGCTCGCGAAATGGCGGCTCAACTGGATGGCATGAACCAGGACCGCAAATCCATCGAGCAAGGCATGCAGCGTGAAGCGCTGGCGCAGCTCAAGGATTTGCCCGTGGAGTCGATGCCGTTCGGCTTGTGCCTGTTCGATCCCGAGTGGCATCAGGGCGTCATCGGTATCCTCGCCTCTCGCATGAAAGAGCGTTACTTCCGGCCGACCATTGCTTTCGCCGATGCGGGCGATGGTTTGCTCAAGGGGTCGGGGCGTTCGGTCCAGGGCTTTCATATCCGCGATGCCCTGAGCGTGGTGGCGGCGCAGCATCCGAACCTGATCACCAAGTACGGTGGTCATGCGATGGCCGCCGGCCTGACGCTGCCGGAAGCGAATTTTCCGCTGTTCGCCGAAGCCTTTGACGCTGAAGTGCGTCGGCAATTGCGCGAAGAAGACCTGACCGGGCGCTTGCTGTCGGACGGCACGCTGGCGGTGGAAGAGTTTCATCTGGAACTGGCCCGCGCCCTGCGCCATGCCGGTCCTTGGGGGCAGCATTTCCCGGAGCCGTTGTTTCACGGCGTGTTCCAGTTGGTCGAGCAGCGCGTCGTAGGCGAACGGCATCTTAAAGTCGTCCTCAAGAGCGAGTGCGGCTCGGTCAAGCTCGATGGCATCGCATTCGGGATCGACCGCGACATCTGGCCGAATCCGACCATCAAATGGGTGGAATTGGCCTACAAGCTCGACCTCAACGAGTTTCGCGGAAACGAGACGGTTCAACTGAAGATTGCCCACATCGAACCGCGATAGCTTTTTTGTGGCGAGGGAGCTTGCTCCCGCTGGGCGGCGCAGCCGCCCCAAAACCTGCCACTGCGATTGGGTGTGCTTTGCACACCAACGGGAGCAAGCTCCCTCGCCACAGGGGACGCATTGGACGCTGATTGGAGGTGTTTCATTCTTGAACCCTCCCTGATCTTGCGATGTCGACTAGGCTCTAAGCACTGCTTGATTATCCTTGTGACGTTTTGTCCATTTTTTGCCCGCGGGGGCGGGTGCTGTAGCTTTTTCCTGTCACTCGTCGACTTTTCAAACAGAACCCTGGAGCCTGCCCACTGATTCGAGAGGTGCCCCATGAGTCTGCTGCTTGAACCCTATACCCTTCGCCAATTGATCTTGCCCAACCGCGTCGCGGTCTCGCCGATGTGCCAATACTCAAGTGCCGACGGCCTGGCCAATGACTGGCACCTGGTCCACCTCGGCAGCCGCGCGGTCGGCGGGGCCGGGCTGGTGTTTACCGAAGCCACGGCGATCACGGCCGATGGGCGCATCACCGCACAGGACCTTGGCCTGTGGAGCGATGAACAGATCGAGCCTTTGCAACGCATCACTCGCTTCATCGCGGCGCAAGGCGCCGTGGCCGGTATTCAACTGGCCCATGCCGGTCGCAAGGCCAGTACCTACAGACCGTGGCTGGGCAAGCACGGCAGCGTCAAACCCGACGAGGGTGGCTGGGTTCCGGTCGGCCCTTCACCGATTGCTTTCGATCCCCAGCACACCCAGCCCAAGCAGCTGGATGAAGGCGAGATCGCGACGATCATTCAGGCGTTTGTCGATGCGGCCAAACGCTCGCTGACCGCGGGCTTCAAGGTGGTCGAGATCCATGCAGCCCATGGTTATCTGCTGCATCAGTTTCTTTCGCCCTTGAGCAACCAACGCCGTGATCAGTACGGCGGTTCGTTTGAAAACCGCATCCGATTGGTGTTGCAGGTCACCGAGGCGGTGCGTGCGGCGTGGCCCGAAGAGTTGCCGGTGTTTGTCCGCGTCTCGGCGACCGACTGGGTGGAGGACGGTTGGAATCCGGATGAAACCGTGGAGCTGGCCCGTCGCCTGAAAGACCTGGGTGTGGACTTGATCGATGTATCGTCGGGCGGCACGGCGGTGAACGCTGAAATCCCCACGGGGCCCGGCTATCAGACCCGATTCGCCGAGCGCGTGCGCAAAGAGTCAGGCATCGCCACCGGTACCGTCGGCATGATTACCGAGCCGGCCCAGGCCGAGCACATTCTGCGCACCTGCCAGGCGGATATCATTTTCCTGGCGCGTGAATTGTTGCGCGATCCGTACTGGGCGCTGCATGCGGATGACGATCTGGGCGGACGCAAGGCGGTCTGGCCGGCACAGTATCAACGGGCGACCCATCGCGAGCAGCCGATTCACGAGTCGGACCTGCGCGACTGAATCCATCGACATGAAAAAGCCCCTGAATCGTGAGATTCAGGGGCTTTCGTTTGTCCGGATATTTGATCAGGCGGCTTGGATCTTGCTGCGGTTCTGCTCGACCTTGTTCAGGTAGTCCTTGAGTTTTTCCTGCTCCTCCGCCGTTGTGAACAAGCCGAGTTTGCTGCGACGCCACAGAATATCGTGGGCGGTGGTGGCCCATTCTTCGCTGCACAGGTAATCGACTTCGCGGGTGTAGAGACCGCCGCCGATGTGTTCGCCCAGATCCCTCAGACTCTCAACGCCCTCGAGCATGCGCCAGGTGCGGCTGCCGTAGGTCGTGGCCCAGCGGCGTGCGATTTCACTCGGGACCCAGTCGAACTGGTCGCGAATGCGCGAGCTCAAGGCTTGTGGCGTGGTCATGTCTTCACCGCCCGGCAGCGTGGCGCTGGCGGTCCAGCTCGGCTGGATGTGCTTGAAGTACGGTGCAAGTTGCGCCAGCGCCGACTCGGCGAGTTTGCGGTAGGTGGTGAGCTTGCCGCCGAACACCGACAGCAACGGTGCCTCTTCACCGGCGCCGGACAGCGCGAGGGTGTAGTCGCGAGTCACGGCGGACGGGTTATCGGATTCGTCGTTGCACAGCGGCCGCACGCCGGAATAGCTGTGCAGGATATCGTCGCGGCCGATCTGTTTTTTGAAGTGGGCGTTGACCACGTTCAACAGGTAATCGGTCTCGCCGTCGGTGATTGCCACGTTCGCCGGATCGCCGGTGTACTCGCGGTCAGTGGTGCCGATCAGGGTGAAGTGGTTCAGGTATGGAATGGTGAACACGATACGCTGATCTTCGTTTTGCAGGATGTGCGCGTGTTCGCCTTCGTACAGCTTCGGCACGATCAGGTGGCTGCCCTGAATCAGGCGGATGCCATACGGCGATTCCATTTTCAGATCGTCGCGAATGAACTTGGCGACCCATGGGCCGGCGGCGTTCACCAGAGCCTTGGCACGGATCGAAAAAAGGCTGCCGTCGGCGCGCTCCAGGTGCAAGTGCCACAGGCCTTTGACGCGACGCGCACTGACGCAACGGGTTTGAGTGTGAACGTGGGCGCCTTTTTCCCGGGCCGCCATGGCGTTCAACACCACCAGACGTGCATCGTCGACCCAGCAATCGGAGTATTCGAAGCCTTTGGTGATCTCGCTTTTGAGCGCGCTGTCCGGGCCGAATTTCAGGCTTTTCGAACCTTGCAGTTGCTCGCGCTTGCCGAGGTTGTCATACAGGAACAAACCGGCGCGGATCATCCAGGCCGGGCGCAGGTGCGGGCGGTGTGGCAGCACGAAACGCATTTGCTTGACGATGTGCGGCGCCTTGGCCAGCAGCACTTCGCGCTCAGCCAGGGCTTCGCGCACGAGGCGGAATTCGTAATGTTCCAGGTAACGCAGTCCACCGTGGATCAGCTTGCTGCTGGCCGAGGAGGTGTGGCTGGCCAAATCATCCTTTTCGCAAAGGAACACCGACAGCCCGCGGCCGGCAGCATCCGCTGCGATCCCCACGCCATTGATCCCGCCACCGATGACGGCGATATCGTAGACCTCGGAAAGAGGGGGCGTAGGCAAGGTGGAAGTGGGCATCGGCTCGGGCCTCGGAATTCTTGATGTTCTGTATTTGAATTCGAACATTAATGTTCATTTGCGAAAATACTAGCCCATAAAGACGCGCGCAGCCAGCCGGCTTCGATTGAAAATACTCATCGAAGGGCCGTTAAAGGAAAATTTACGAACATTGTATGGCGGGGGGATTGATTGTAGGAGCCGGCTTGCTGGCGATGGCGCCCTTGAGTACGCCATCGCCAGCAAGCCGGCTCCTACAGGTTGTTTAACTGCCTTCGGCGTTAAACAACTTCCAGCCGAACCTTGTGCTGGTTCAACAACTGCGCAAGCGCCGGAGAAGGCTGCTGATCGGTCACCAGGCAATCGACCAGGCTGATCGGCCCCAGGCGAATCATGGCGTTGCGCCCGAATTTGCTGGAGTCGGCCGCCAGGATCACTTGGCGAGCGTTGGCGATGATCGCCTGGGACACCCGCACTTCCTGATAATCGAAGTCCAGCAGACTGCCGTCTTCATCGATGCCGCTGATCCCGACCAAGGCGAAGTCGACTTTGAACTGGTTGATGAAGTCGACGCTGGCCTGGCCCACGACACCTCCGTCGCGGCGCACGTTGCCACCGGTCAACAGCACGTCAAAGTCGTCTTTGGCGCTGAGCATCGAGGCGACATGCAGGTTGTTGGTGATGATCTTCAGGTGATTGTGATCGAGCAGTGCGCGGGCAATGGATTCGGTGGTCGTGCCGATGTTGATGAACAACGAGGCATGGTCGGGAATCTGCGCGGCAATGGCTTCGGCAATACGTTGCTTTTCATCGCGCATTTGATCGGCGCGCATGGCATAGGCAGTGTTTTCGACACTGGAGTCGTACGCCGCGCCGCCGTGGTAGCGACGCAACAAATTGGCTTCCGCGAGCTGATTGATATCGCGGCGGATAGTCTGCGGAGTAACAACGAACAGCGTGGCCATTTCCTCGATGCTGACATAGCCGCGTTCGCGGACCAGTTCGAGGATTTGTTGCTGACGGGGAGGCAGATTCATGGGGCGTCCTTTGGGCTGCCGTGCAAAATTTTCCCATGATGCCGCAGGAATCCGCTCCCTGCCAGTTACTACAGAGACGAGTCAGCGTCTTTGCTTATTCAGCCTCGTCTTCAGCTGCCCAATCGCGGGTTCGGCTGACGGCTTTTTTCCAGCCAGCGTAGAGTTTTTCCTTCGCTTTTTCGTCAAGGGTTGGCTCGAACTGACGTTCGATCACAGCCTTGCCGCGCAACTCTTCCAGGCTGCCCCAGAAGCCACACGCCAGACCCGCCAGGTAAGCGGCGCCCAATGCTGTGGTTTCGCGCATTTGCGGGCGCTCGACTTGGGTGCCAAGGATATCGGCCTGGAACTGCATCAGGAAATTGTTCGCCACTGCACCGCCGTCCACGCGCAGGGCCTTGAGGCGTTCGCCGGAGTCTTGCTGCATGGCATCGAGCACGTCGCGGGTCTGGTAGGCGATCGATTCCAGAGCTGCACGGATGATGTGATCCACACGCACGCCGCGGGTCAGGCCGAACAATGCGCCACGGGCATACGGGTCCCAGTACGGAGCACCCAGACCGGTGAAGGCCGGCACCAGGTACACGCCATTGCTGTCCTTGACCTTGTTGGCAAAGTATTCGGTGTCGTGGGCGTCGTTGATGATCTTCAACTCATCGCGCAGCCACTGCACCGTGGAACCACCGTTGAACACCGCGCCTTCCAGCGCGTAGGCCACTTCGCCGCGTGGGCCGCAGGCGATGGTGGTCAGCATGCCGTGTCGGGATTTCACCGCTTTGTCACCGGTGTTCATCAACAGGAAGCAACCGGTGCCATAGGTGTTTTTCGCCTGGCCGGGCTCGACGCACATCTGGCCGAACAGGGCGGCCTGCTGGTCGCCGGCGATGCCGCCGATGGCGATGCCGCTTTTGGTACGGCCGTAAATTTCCGAGGACGATTTAACTTCCGGCAGCATTTCCCGCGGGATATCCAGCACCTCCAGCATCTTCGCATCCCATTCCAGGGTGTGGATGTTGAAGAGCATGGTGCGCGAAGCGTTGGTGTAGTCGGTGACGTGCACCTTACCGCCAGTAAATTTCCAGATCAGCCAGCTGTCGACGGTGCCGAACAGCAACTCGCCGTTGCGCGCACGCTCACGGCTGCCTTCGACGTTGTCGAGAATCCACTTGAGTTTGGTGCCGGAGAAGTACGGGTCGGTGACCAGGCCGGTCGTGTCGCTGATGTATTGCTCGTGGCCATCGCGCTTGAGTTGCTGGCAGATCTCCGTGCTGCGACGGCACTGCCAGACGATGGCGTTGTAGATCGGGCGGCCGGTGTTCTTGTCCCACACCACCGTGGTTTCGCGCTGGTTGGTGATGCCGATGGCAGCCACCTGGTCATGGTGCAAGCCGGCTTGAGCCAGGGCCTCGACCATCACGGCGCTTTGGGTGGCGAAGATTTCCATCGGGTCATGTTCGACCCAGCCGGCTTGCGGGTAATGCTGTGCGAACTCCCGTTGGGCGGTGCAGACCACGTTCGCATCGCGGTCGAAAATAATCGCGCGGGAGCTGGTCGTACCCTGATCGAGGGCAATGATGTAGTTCTTATTCTGAATGTCGGTCATGTCGATTGCCTTGGACGAAATAAGGGAGTGAAGTCTGGCGCGCAATCAAAAGGGCAGGTGTTGCGCGCCAACGGTATCAAGAAGTTCTTGGTTTGCCGTCAATGGCCGTTGTTACATCCTTTGTAGCAGGTATGGCGTTCGGCAAATGGCGGGCAATCAACCCGCGATAGGCGGCGGCGCCCAGGCAGGCACCGACAATCGGCGCAAATACCGGAATCAGGAAGTACGGAATATCGCGTCCGCCAGTGAAGGAAATTTCACCCCAGCCAGCGAAGAAAGTCATCAGCTTTGGTCCGAAGTCGCGTGCCGGGTTCATCGCGAAACCGGTCAGCGGCCCCATCGAACTGCCGATCACGGCAATCAGCAGGCCGATCAGCAGCGGCGCCATTGGGCCCTTTGGCAGGCCGTTGTTGTCGTCGGTCAGGGACATGATCACGCCCATCAGGATGGCAGTGATGATCACCTCGACCAGAAACGCCTGGGTGGTGGTCAGCGCAGGGTTCGGGAAAGTGGAAAATACCGACGCCAGTTCAAGGCTGGCCTGGCTGCCGCGAATCATGTGATGGGTTTGTTCGAAATCGAAGAACAGATTGCTGTAAAGCGTGTAAACCAACAAGGCGCCACAGAATGCCCCGGCGACTTGGGCAAGAATGTAGAAAGGCAATTTGCGCTTTTCAAAGTCAGCGAAAAGGCTCAGCGCGATGCTGACGGCGGGGTTCAAATGCGCGCCGGAAACCCCGGCGGTCAGGTAGATCGCCATGCTGACACCGATGCCCCAAATGATGCTGATTTCCCACAAGCCAAAGCTGGCGCCCGCGACCTTGAGGGCGGCAACGCAACCCGTACCGAAAAATATCAGCAACGCCGTACCCAGGAATTCGGCCATGCATTGGCTCGAGAGCGACGGTTGTTGTAAAGCAGTAGTCATTGAAACCTCGTTGTTTTTGTTGTCTGGCGCTTTTTTGCCATCGTGGTCGAAGCGCATTTTTCACCGAGGCAGGATCCCCATCCTGGTCGCGGTTCACTGCCGGGTATTGCTGTAGGACGTTTCGCTTAGTTTCAGAAACGAAAAAATATAGACAAGAAACACTGCTGTCAAAGGTCGAAAGTGAACTATTGGTCACAAAAAAACTATTCGTCGCATGAATGAACGAATGACTGGATGGCCGTGAGTGCGAAGTAGACAAGCTGAAACAAGGCCGCCATAGAGCCTTTTGTGGACCAATGTCCTAGAATCCGGCGCAGTGTTTTTCATCTGCCGACCCGTCTGGAGCTGTCTCATGACCCCTGCATTGGATTTGTTGAAAAAGGTTCGGGCCGAACACCGTGTGCACAGTTACGAACATGACCCGAAGGCTGCGTCCTATGGCCTGGAAGCTGCGGAAAAACTGGGTCTCGACCCGGCTCAGGTGTTCAAGACACTGTTGGCAGCCAGTGAAAAAGGGGAGTTGTTGGTGGCGGTTGTCCCGGTGGTAGGAACGCTGGATTTGAAGGGGTTGGCTCAGGCGGCTGGCGTGAAAAAAGTTGAAATGGCCGACCCGGCGGCGGCACAGCGATCCACCGGCTACCTGCTGGGCGGCATCAGTCCGCTGGGGCAAAAGAAGCGCCTGCGCACGTTTATCGACAATTCGGCCCAGCCGTTTGCCAGCATTTATGTCAGTGCAGGCCGGCGCGGTCTGGAAGTTGAATTGGCCCCCGCGGTGCTCGCCGAGCATACCCAGGCGAAGTTCGCGGAAATTGGCCGGGTTTGAAGGGCTTCGTTGCCGCTGTATGGTGGAAATAAGTGTGCTCTGTCACTGGTGCCATCTTTAGAGCGGCTTCATGCTCGGTTGCCTGACAAAGGGAGAAGGTTATGCAGCTTGAGTTCCATCAGATCGACGCGTTCAGCGATCAACCTTTCAGTGGTAACCCGGCAATGGTCTATCGGCTCGACACCTGGCTCGCCGATGACTTGATGCAAAAAATTGCCGCCGAGCACAACCTCGCTGAAACGGCGTTTGTGGTGCGCGAGGGGCAGGTCTGGCACATCCGCTGGTTTACGCCGACTACCGAAGTGCCGCTGTGTGGTCACGCGACCCTGGCGAGCGCCCACGTGCTGTTCGAGATCTATCAAGAGCCGGTCGAGCGTCTGGATTTCATCTGCAAGTCCGGTCCATTGAGTGTGACGCGGGAGGGTGGCCGCCTGTGGCTGGATTTTCCGGCCATCCTGCCGTCGCCAGTGGCCGAGACCCTGGAGGTCGAGCGTGCTTTGGGCGTGGAAGCCATCGAAGTGCTGGCTTCGAATGAATTGTTCGTGGTGCTGGAATCCGAACAAGCCGTGCTCGACTGTAAACCGGACATAGTTGCTCTGGCGAAACTGCCGTGGTTGGGCGCCATCGTGACGGCGCGGGGCAGCCAGCACGATTTCGTCTCACGCTATTTCGCACCGGCGATTGGCATCAATGAAGATCCCGTGACGGGTTCAACCCATTGCCTGCTGATTCCGTATTGGTCGAAGCGTTTGGGCAAGTCGAGTCTGACGGCTTTCCAGTGTTCGGCCCGGGGCGGGGAGCTGTTCTGTCAACTGGGAGGCGATCGGGTGAGTATTGGCGGGAATGCGACGTTGGTGGCCAGCGGAACCCTGATGTTGGGCTGACACAGGTCCATTGTAGGAGCGAGCTTGCTCGCGATAGCGGTGGGTCAGTCAACATCGCTGTTGAATCTGATGCCGCGATCGCGAGCAAGCTCGCTCCTACAGGGATTGGGTGTGTTCAGTTGGTGGTGCTGTACCGCCGGACACCGGATTCGATTGCCGGAATCTGCGCCGCCGTGCTGCCGGACGCCTGGAACAACACCAGATGTTCTGCTACGACACGAATGCCCACTTGCGCCCCAACCTGACGATCGACATGGCTCGGGAAGATAGATTCCAGCTGCGCGCCGGTTGGCAGCTGCAAGCGATACAGGGTCGATGCACCCTGGAACGATTTGCCAACAATCAGCGCCTTCAGTGCGCTGTCTGGCGCATAAACGATGTCGTCCGGACGCAATAACACGTCCACGGCGCCACCAACGGGCCAGGTGTAGGCGCGATTTCCGCGCAGTTCACCCAACTCGGTCTGCACCGACTCCGGGCTGCTCAACTGGCCGCGAATGAAGTAACCCTGGCCGATGAAGCTGGCGACAAATGGCGTCAGCGGTTCGTGATACAGGTTGTAGGGCGTATCCCATTGCTCCAGGCGACCTTCCTTGAACACACCGACATGATCGCTGACGGCAAAGGCTTCTTCCTGGTCGTGAGTCACCAGAATCGCACTGGTGCCACGGGCCTTGAGAATGTCGCGAACCTCGTGACTTAGCTTGCGGCGCAACTCGCCATCGAGGTTGGAAAACGGCTCGTCGAGCAACAGCAATTGTGGCTCCGGCGCCAGAGCGCGGGCCAGGGCGACGCGTTGCTGCTGACCACCGGAAAGCTCATGGGGGAAGCGCTTGCCGAGGCCCTTGAGGTTGACCAGTTCCAGCAACTCTTCGGTCACGCGATCCTTTTGCGGATGTTTGCGGATGCCGAAGGCAATGTTGTCGGCCACGCTCAGGTGTGGAAACAGCGCGTAGTCCTGGAACACCATGCCGATCCGACGTTTCTCCGGCGCGAGGGTGAAACCGGCGCTGGAAATGGTCTCGCCGGCGAGCTGGATGTCACCTTCGTGCACCGGTTCGAAGCCGGCAATCGCCCGCAGGGTGGTGGTCTTGCCGCAGCCCGAAGAGCCGAGCAGGCAACCGATGTCACCGGCGTTCAAATGCAAGTTGAGGTTCTGCACCACGCGCTGGTCTTGATAGCCGCAGGCGAGGTTTCGCAGGTTCAACAGTAATGGCTGGCTCATGCGTGGTGATACGCCGGCTCGACGAGAAATTCGAGCAGGGCCTTTTGTGCGTGAAGACGGTTTTCTGCCTGATCCCAAGCCACCGAGCGTTTGTCATCGAGCAGGTCGACGCTGATCTCTTCGCCTCGGTGTGCGGGCAGGCAATGCATGAACAGAACGTCCGGCGCGGCCAGGTCGAGCAGGGCGCGGTTCACCTGGTACGGTGCAAACAGCTGAAGGCGCTTGGCGGTTTCTTCTTCCTGGCCCATGGAGGTCCAGACGTCAGTACTCACCAGATGGGCGCCGCGCACGGCGTCCTTCGGATCGCGCACGATGGTGACCCGGTCACCGGCCTTGGCCACGAATTCAGGATTGGGCTCGTAGCCTTCCGGGCAGGCAACGCGCAGCTGGAAGTCGAACTGGATCGCCGCTTCTATATAGCTGTTGCACATGTTGTTGCCGTCGCCGATCCAGGCCACGGTCTTGCCCTGGATGGAGCCGCGGTGTTCGAGGAAGGTCTGCATGTCGGCCAGCAGCTGGCACGGATGCAGGTCATCGGACAGGCCGTTGATCACGGGCACACGGGAGTTTGCCGCGAACTCGGTCAGGTTGCTGTGGGCAAAGGTACGGATCATCACCGCGTCGAGCATGCTCGACATGACGATGGCGCAGTCGCCGATAGGCTCGCCACGGCCCAGTTGGGTGTCACGGGGCGACAGGAAAATCGCCTGGCCGCCGAGCTGGATCATGCCGGCTTCGAACGAGATGCGGGTGCGGGTCGAGGACTTCTCGAAAATCATCCCGAGCACGCGGTTTTTCAGGGGCTCGAACAGTACGCCGCGGTTACGCAGGTCCTTGAGCTCAACGCCTCGACGGATCACGCTGACCAGCTCTTCGGGCGTGCAATCCATCAGGGAGAGAAAGTGCCTTGCGCTCATCATTGACTACCTTTTTGCTACAAACCGCAGATGCTCAAAGCCTTGTTTAACGGAACAACGGGCGAGACCTGCGGCGTAAGCCGCACGGGGCGACGAAATAGGGGAAGGCGCGATCTTATAATTAAATGTCGCGTCTTACCAATAGGGCTACAGTTTTAGGGGATTTCAGAGGGGCTAAGGGATCACCGCAGTAGCGCTTTTGAAGCCTGTTTCCTGACAGCAGCGGCTCATTTGTACACTGGCCTCTCGGGGCTTGGCAATCAAACGAGGCGGGGAGGGTGCAATTGGCGGTTGTTTTCTGACCTTTGGTCCGACGCTTACCAACGGTCATCGGCTGTCCTGATAGCCGCCGATTCACAAGACGAACGTCGCTGGCGCGGTGGCAGGTCTGGCGCCATAGTTTTGCTCCCGAGGCAAACATTGCCCGCCCAGAACAAGACAGAGACTGGCCATGACCAAGACTCTCCATCACCGTGCGTGTCACCTGTGTGAAGCCATCTGTGGCCTGACCATCGAAACCACCCAGGCCGAAGACGGCAAAGTGCAGATCACTTCGATCAAGGGTGATCCGCTTGACACCTTCAGTCGCGGGCACATTTGCCCCAAGGCTGTCGCACTGCAAGACATCCAGAACGATCCGGACCGCCTGCATCAGCCCATGCAGCGGGTGGGCAACGAATGGCAGCCCATCGAGTGGGAAGCGGCGTTCAACCTGGTCGCCGAGCGCCTGGCGGTCATTCAGGAACATCACGGGCAGAACGCTGTGGCGGTCTATCAGGGCAATCCGAGCGTGCATAACTACGGGTTGATGACCCACAGCAATTATTTTCTCGGCCTGCTGAAAACCCGTAACCGGTTTTCCGCCACTTCGGTCGACCAATTGCCCCATCATTTGACCAGTCATTTGATGTACGGCCACGGCTTGCTGTTGCCGATCCCCGATATCGATCACACCGACTTCATGCTGATTCTCGGCGGCAACCCGCTGGCCTCGAACGGCAGCATCATGACGGTGCCGGATGTGGAAAAACGCTTGAAAGCGATTCAGGCCCGGGGTGGCAAAGTGGTGGTGGTCGACCCGCGTCGCAGCGAAACCGCTGCCATTGCCGATCAGCATTTGTTCGTACGCCCCGGTGGCGATGCGGCTTTGTTGTTCGGTGTTCTCAACACCCTGTTCGCAGAAGGGCTAACCCGCGACAGCCATTTGCCGGTGGACGGTCTGGATGACGTGCGTGGGGCTATCGCCACCTTCACCGCTGAAGCCATGAGCCCACTGTGCGCCGTGCCGGCCGTGCAAATCCGCCAGTTGGCGCGAGACTTCGCTGCAGCGCCGAGCGCGGTTTGCTACGGCCGCATGGGGGTTTCGACCCAAGCCTTCGGCACGCTGTGCCATTGGCTGGTGCAGTTGATCAACCTGGTCACCGGCAACCTCGACCGCGTTGGCGGTGCGTTGTGCACCGAGCCGGCGGTGGACCTGGTGGCCTCGACATCGGGCGGGCATTTCAATCTGTGGCAGAGTCGGGTGTCAGGTCGCCCGGAATATGCGGGTGAATTGCCGGTGTCGGCGCTGGCCGAGGAAATGCTTACTGAAGGGGAAGGGCAGGTCCGCGCGCTGATCACCGTGGCGGGCAACCCGGTGCTGTCCACACCCAACGGCCGAAAACTCGAACAGGCGCTCGATGGTCTGGAATTCATGGTCAGTATCGATCTGTACATCAATGAAACCACGCGTTATGCCGACCTGATCCTGCCGTCCACCTCGGCGCTGGAAAACGATCATTACGACACGACGTTCAATATGTTTGCGGTGCGTAACGTCAGCCGCTTCAACCGCGCAATCCTCGCCAAACCTGAAGGCGCGCTGCACGACTGGGAAATCTTCGTCGGGCTGGCCAAGGCGTTCGCCGCTCGAACCAACAAGGAGCTGAAACCTACCATTGCTCCGGCGCAAATGATCGATCGTGGACTGCGCATGGGGATGTATGGAGACGCGTCGGCGCACAAGCTGTCGTTGGATACTTTGTTCGATCATCCCCATGGTGTCGATCTGGGTGCGCTCAAGCCCAACCTTGTGTCACGCCTGAAAACCGCCAATCAGCGAGTCCAGGCCGCTCCTGCCGCGATCCTTGCCGACCTGGCACGCTTCGCCGCCTTGCAGGCACCGGCTGCCGATGAGTTGCTGATGATCGGTCGACGCCACGTACGCAGCAACAATTCGTGGATGCACAACTATCATCGCCTCGTGAAGGGCAAGCCGCGTCATCAGTTGCTGATGCATCCGGACGATCTGGCCAGTCGCGGGCTTAATGACGGGCAGCGGGTGCGGATCAGTTCGCGGGTTGGCGTGATCGAGGTCGAAGTGCTCGGTAGTCTGGACATGATGAAAGGTGTGGTCAGCCTGCCGCACGGTTGGGGTCATGCCCGACCTGGCGTGCAAATGGCGATTGCCAGCAGTCAGCCGGGTTCCAGCGCCAATGACCTCACGGACGAATGCCAACTGGACGAGTTGTCCGGGAACGCGGCGCTCAACGGTGTGCCGGTGACAGTGGTCGCGGCGTGATTTAGTCTGACGGAGAGACCGAGCAGGGGGCTCGGCTTTCCGTTACAATGCGCCACCGTGCCGACCCGTGAGTCGGAAAGTTCAGCCGAGGTGCTCCATGGATATCATCGAAACGATTAAAGAGCAGATTGCCAATAACACCATTCTGCTTTACATGAAAGGCTCGCCGAATGCCCCGCAGTGTGGCTTCTCCGCGAAAGCTGCGCAGGCCGTGATGGCGTGTGGCGAGAAGTTTGCGTACGTGGACATCCTGCAGAACCCGGAAATCCGCGCCAACCTGCCAAAATACGCCAACTGGCCAACCTTCCCGCAACTGTGGGTTGGCGGTGAGCTGGTCGGCGGTAGCGACATCATGACCGAGATGGCTGCAGACGGTTCGCTGCAAACCACCATCAAGGCCGCTGTTGAAGCCGCTGCTGCCAACAAGTCCGAAGCCTGATTTGGCTTTATGTAGGAGCGAGCTTGCTCGCGATGGACTCAAGAACACCGCGGGGAATCAGACTCCCCGCGTTATCGTTGACCACCATCGTGAGCAAGCTCGCTCCTACAGTAAAAGCAGCAGGCACAAAAAAGCCCCGTCTCTTCAAAAGAGTGCGGGGCTTTTTATTGCATCGAGATTAGCGGTACGACGTTATTCGTCTTCGCCCATCTGCGATTGCAGATAGTTTTCAAGACCTACTTTATCGATCAGGCCCAGTTGGGTTTCCAGCCAGTCGATATGTTCTTCCTCTGACTCAAGGATATCTTCAAGCAGTTCACGGCTACCGAAGTCGCCGACGGTTTCGCAATGAGCGATGGCGACTTTCAGGTCAGCGTGGCCGGTTTTCTCGATGCGCAGGTCGCACTCAAGCATTTCCTTGGTGTGTTCACCGATGTGCAGCTTGCCCAGGTCCTGGACGTTCGGCAGGCCTTCAAGGAACAGAATGCGCTTGATCAGCTTGTCCGCGTGCTTCATCTCGTCGATGGATTCGTGGTACTCGTGTTTGCCGAGCTTGTTCAGACCCCAATCTTCGTACATGCGCGCATGCAGGAAATATTGATTGATCGCGACCAGTTCATTGGCAAGGATCTTGTTGAGATGCTGGATGACTGTAACGTCGCCTTTCATGATGGGGTCCTGCCCTGTATTAACTGTCTAATTGTCAGAGTTTGGGCCGCGCATTTAATAGTGTCAAACCTAAGTTATTGAAACTTATATGAAAATTAATCGGAATAAGAATGTTTTTGTTCCGCGTCTAGCGCATAACTGATTGATTTTCGGGCATAAAAAAACCGGACATGAGTCCGGTTCTTTGGAATTCGGTATTTAGGCGGCTGTAAATTCTGCAGGAAAGGGAATCGCTGCTTGAGCCGTTTGCAGTTTGGTCAGCGTTTCGCGAACCACTTCCTTGGCGAGGCAGGCACATTTACCGCATTGACTGGCAACGCCGGTGGCCACGCGGACTTCCTTGTAGCTGCAGCATCCTTCATAGATCGCATCGCGGATTTGACCGTCGGTGACACCAGTGCAGAGGCAAACATACATAAGAGAAGACCGTCGCTTGTTTATGTCTCGATTGCGATGGATCTTAATGTTAACGAGAATGATTGTCAAAGTGGTTTCTGAGCACTTATGGTCATAAGGGCAGGTGACTGACGAACGGTTTGTTTCTGAAAAATGGTGACGAGCCGTCTGTGTGGATTTTAGCGTCGAGGACAAAAACAGCTAAGACAGGTCAAACACGCGGTGTATGATGGCCGGTCTTTGCGACTCGGGTTCGTGTCACAGGGCTGTCGCCTGAGGGTGGCAGGCTGGTGCGAACCTTGTTCTTCACGCTATTACACCAGGAGATATCCAATGAGCGTACTCGTAGGCAAACAAGCCCCTGACTTCACCGTACCGGCCGTACTCGGCAATGGCGAGATCGTTGACAGCTTCACCCTGTCCTCGGCCATCAAAGGCAAATACGGCCTGGTGTTCTTCTACCCGCTGGACTTCACCTTCGTTTGCCCGTCCGAGCTGATTGCTCTGGACAACCGCATGGCTGATTTCAAGGCCCGCAACGTTGAAGTGATCGCTGTTTCGATCGATTCGCACTTCACCCACAACGCATGGCGCAACACTCCAGTGAACAATGGCGGTATCGGCCAGGTTCGCTACACCATGGCTGCTGACATCAAGCAGGACATCATGAAGGCCTACGACGTTCAGTCCGCTGACGGCGTTGCTTTCCGTGGCGCGTTCCTGATCGACGACAAAGGCGTTGTCCGTTCGCAGATCATCAACGACCTGCCGCTGGGCCGTAACATGGAAGAGCTGATCCGTCTGGTCGACGCTCTGCAATTCCACGAAGAGCACGGCGAAGTCTGCCCTGCCAACTGGAAGAAAGGCGACAAAGGCATGAACGCTTCGCCAGAAGGCGTTGCGGCTTACCTGACCGAGCACGCTGCCGCTCTGTAAGGCACGCTCCAGGTACAAAAAAACCGGCCTTCGAGGCCGGTTTTTTTATGGGCGTTTTTTGTGTTCTCTGTAGGAGCAAGCTTGCTCGCGATGGGCTTGAGAGCGCCGCTGGGTATCAGGCTCCCAGCGTCATCGTTGACGACCATCGCGAGCGGGCTCGCTCCTACAGACAAGCCAGATCAATCGTCGAAGTCTTCCCAGCCGCCCATCTGTTTCCAGCGATTGACGATGCCGCAGAACAGCTCGGCGGTCTTCTCGGTGTCATAGCGAGCTGAGTGAGCCTCGCGACCGTCGAAGTCAATGTCCGCTGCCTGGCAGGCCTTGGCCAGTACGGTCTGGCCGTAAGCGAGGCCGGCGAGCGTTGCGGTATCGAAGCTGGAGAACGGATGAAACGGGTTGCGTTTCATGTCCAGGCGCGCAACGGCGGCGTTCAGGAAGCCCAGGTCGAAGCTGCTGTTGTGCCCGACCAGGATCGCCCGTTTGCAGCCGTTGGCTTTCAGCGCTTTACGCACGCCACGGAAGATATCGTTCAGCGCCGATTCTTCACTCACCGCCATGCGCAGCGGGTGGTCGAGTTTGATCCCGGTGAACTCAAGCGCTGCCGCTTCGATGTTCGCGCCTTCGAACGGCTCGACACGGAAGAAGTAGGTGTGATCAGGGTAAACGAAGCCCTTTTCATCCATCGCGATGGTGGTCGCGGCGATTTCCAGCAGGGCGTCGGTGGCCGAGTTGAAACCACCGGTTTCTACGTCGACGACAACTGGCAGGTAGCCACGAAACCGTGCGGCCATCGGGTGACGGGAACCGCCGCCACCGCCTTGACCTTCCTGTTCGTCGTCGAAATGGTCTTCACTCACGCGTGTTCCTCCAGCAGGCGCCAGCGCAGTTTTTCACCGGCGCGCAGCGGGATAACGGTCAGCTCGCCAAATGGCAGGCTGGTTGGGGCGGTCCATTCTTCGCGGACCAGTGTAATGCGGTCGGTGTTCGCCGGCAGACCATAGAAGCGCGGGCCGTTGAGGCTGGCGAACGCTTCGAGCTTGTCCAGCGCATTGCGCTGTTCGAAGGCTTCGGCATACATCTCGATTGCTGCGTAGGCGGTGTAGCAACCGGCGCAACCGCAAGCGGCTTCTTTGGCGTGCTGGGCGTGGGGCGCCGAGTCGGTACCGAGGAAGAACTTCTCGCTACCGCTGGTGGCGGCGTTGAGCAGGGCTTCCTGGTGCGTGTTGCGCTTGAGGATCGGCAGGCAATAGAAGTGCGGCCGAATCCCGCCCACCAGCATGTGGTTGCGGTTGTACAGCAAGTGATGCGCGGTGATGGTTGCGCCAACGTTGGCCGAAGCCGAATTGACGAACTGCACGGCGTCAGCGGTGGTGATGTGTTCGAACACGACTTTGAGGGTCGGGAAACGCTCGACCACACGACGCATGTGTTCATCGATGAAGATTTTTTCGCGGTCGAACACGTCGACGTCGCCACGGGTGACTTCACCGTGGATCAACAACGGCATCCCGACTTCGGCCATGGCCTCGATCGCAGGGAAAATCTTGTCGATGCTGGTGACGCCAGAATCCGAGTTGGTGGTTGCGCCGGCCGGGTACAGCTTGGCGGCGTGAACGAAACCGCTGGCCTTGGCCTCGCGAATTTCTTCGGGCTGGGTGCGGTCGGTGAGGTACAGGACCATCAGTGGTTCAAACGGGCTGCCAGCCGGGCGGGCAGCGAGAATCCGCTGGCGATAGCCGTCGGCTTCAGCCGCGTTGCGGACCGGAGGGACCAGGTTGGGCATGATAATGGCGCGACCAAAGGTGCGCGCGACATCCGCGACAGTATTGGTCAACACGGCACCATCGCGAAGATGAATGTGCCAGTCGTCGGGACGCAGCAGGGTCAGGCGGTCGGACATGAGGGGATTCCAGGCGGGTCAAACTGAAGGGAATGCTACCGGAAAAGACTCTTGCAGGCACTCGCTATCAAGTTTTGCTGGAAGCTTCCGATATCCAACAGGTATGCCGTAAACATCTGTGTGTCGGTCTTTTTGTTGTAGAAGCCAGTGGAGCCTCCCGTGCGCCAGCGTTATTTAGCCTTGCTCAGCGTATTTGCCAGCCTTCCCGCGATGGCGCTCACTTTCCAGACGCGTATGGAGAGCATCGAGTGGACGGTCGAAGGCGACAAGTTCGAGTGCCGACTGACTCAGCCGATCACCGATTTCGGCTCGGGACAGTTCGTGCGCCGCGCTGGCGAGCAGGCAACGTTTCGTCTGAATGCCTATAACGCAATGTTGGGCGGTGGCTCGGCCACCCTGCTGGCCGCCGCAGCGCCGTGGCAGCCGGGTCGTGGAGACATCAACCTCGGCTCCGTCAGAATCGGCAGCGGCAATGTGCTGTTCAACAGTTCGCAGGTTCAGGCCGGACGGCTGATCAGCGGCCTGATTGATGGTCGCAGTCCGGTAGTACGGCATTCTGCAGGTGATGGCCGCGTGTCTGAAGTGCGCCTGTTACCAGTCAAGTTCAACAAGGCGTTCGTCGACTACCAAGGGTGTGTGGCGAAGCTATTGCCGCAGAATTTTGATCAAGTGAAACGGTCCGAAATCGGCTTTCCCGGTGGCGGTGTCGATCTGGATGCAGCCGCCAAGGCCAGATTGCTGGTGATGCTGGAGTACATGAAGGCCGATCCGACGGTCAATCACATCGAACTCGATGGCCACTCCGACAACAGCGGCAACCGCCTGACCAATCGGGACCTGTCACGACGCCGGGCACTGGCGGTCATGGATTTCTTCAAGGCCAACGGTATCCAGGAGTCGCAGATCACCCTGCGTTTCCATGGTGAGCGTTATCCGGTGGCACCGAACAGCAACAACGCCAACCGCTCGAAAAACCGTCGGGTAGCGATTCGACTGGAGCGAGGAGCACCACCGGAACAGGTAGCCCCGCAAACTACGAAAGCGAGCACTTCGGCAACTTCCTGACCGATTGGTCATGGTCGCGCTCTCGACATGTTCTGTCGCTTCGTCGTCATAAGCTGTCGCGCCACTGTAAATTATTCTGCATGAGCGGTAGACTTCACGGCTTTCCGTAGAACCCCGTGGAGTGATGGCATGGCGGACATAAACAAGGTCGTTCTGGCGTATTCCGGCGGCCTGGACACTTCGGTGATCCTCAAGTGGCTGCAGGATACTTATAACTGTGAAGTAGTGACCTTCACCGCTGACCTGGGTCAGGGCGAAGAGGTCGAGCCGGCCCGCGCCAAGGCACAGGCCATGGGCGTAAAAGAAATCTACATCGACGATCTGCGCGAAGAATTCGTGCGTGATTTCGTGTTCCCGATGTTCCGCGCCAACACCGTTTACGAAGGCGAGTACCTGCTGGGTACTTCCATCGCTCGTCCGTTGATCGCCAAGCGCCTGATCGAAATCGCGAACGAAACCGGCGCTGACGCCATTTCCCACGGTGCCACCGGTAAAGGCAACGACCAGGTTCGTTTCGAACTGGGCGCATACGCCTTGAAACCAGGTGTGAAAGTGATCGCTCCTTGGCGCGAGTGGGACCTGCTGTCCCGCGAGAAGCTGATGGACTACGCCGAAAAGCATGCGATCCCGATCGAGCGCCACGGCAAGAAAAAATCCCCGTACTCGATGGATGCCAACCTGCTGCACATCTCCTATGAAGGCGGCGTGCTGGAAGACACCTGGACCGAGCACGAAGAAGACATGTGGCGCTGGACCGTCTCCCCGGAGAACGCTCCCGACAAGCCGCAGTACCTGGAACTGACCTACCGCAACGGCGACATCGTCGCGCTGGACGGCGTCGAAATGACTCCGGCCACCGTATTGGCGACCCTGAACCGTATCGGTGGCGAACACGGTATCGGTCGTCTGGACATCGTCGAGAACCGTTACGTGGGCATGAAGTCCCGTGGCTGCTACGAAACCCCAGGCGGCACTATCATGCTGCGCGCCCACCGTGCAATCGAATCGATCACTCTGGACCGCGAAGTCGCTCACCTCAAAGACGAGTTGATGCCTAAGTACGCCAGCCTGATCTACACCGGTTACTGGTGGAGCCCCGAGCGTCTGATGCTGCAACAGATGATCGATGCGTCCCAGGCCCACGTGAACGGCGTTGTGCGCCTGAAACTGTACAAGGGCAACGTGATCGTCACCGGTCGCAAGTCCGAAGAGTCGTTGTTCGACGCCAACATTGCCACCTTCGAAGAAGATGGCGGCGCCTACAACCAGGCCGATGCGGCGGGCTTTATCAAGCTCAACGCCTTGCGCATGCGCATTGCTGCAAACAAAGGCCGGAAGCTTTTCTGAGACCTTTGAGATCGTGATGGGATATGCGGCCTCGTCCACGACGGGGCCGCATCTCCGAAAGAGGGGCGTTTGGTCCTGAATTGCGATACCACGTTTTTCTGTTGAATCCTTCCTGTTGTTCTCCTCGCCGCGGTGAAATATCCCGTCAAGGCTTGCTGCCGTGAGCCTGTGGTCCCTCTTGATCCATGATCGTCAATCCATGAGAGCTCAAGTCGTAAGCAACATAGAATGTTGCGTTGCGTTTTTTTGCCTGTCTTGAATGTTTAAGCGCGACAGCTTTCAGTAGAGCCTCCGGTTCGTTACACGTGATAAACAACACCATGCTTGTCAGGTTTTCCTGTGAATTCTGGACATTTTCCAATAAAGCGCAGAGCTCATTTTTTCTGTTCGCGTAACGTGCATCGATGATGTAAAGGTCTTTTACATGCTCGGGAAGCTGTATGTGGTGCTGAACAGAAAAGAGCGTTTGCAAACCCACCCGAGGTCTTGAAGCGGGTGCAAGGTCGGGCGACCTAACGCATTGGCCGCCACTCGACGTGTTCGGAATACTTTGATGATTCGACCCTTTTGCTGACGTTTTTCCCGAGTGCTCCGTGTCCACCATGGCTTTCATGAAGTGCTTTCCTTTTTCAAAATCGGACGGGGCATAGAGCGATCGATAGTTAAAGTTGAGTGTGGCGAAAAACAATAAAAGTAAATAAAACGGAAAGCTGATTAAAAACCAGACATAGAGCTCTTTTTCCTCCTGCTCGAGGAAAGGCAAGGAGACCGCTGCGGAGCTTTCTGACAGAACTGCGAATATCGCAATAATAGTCATTGGGTTGGTGATTTTTTTTTGAGGTTTTATCATGTTCTTTTCTCATGTTTGAATATCTGTTCTCGTAATTTATTAAGGTTGGTTTTTGCAGAATGACTGAAATATTGAAGTGTGAGGAGTGCTTTGTGTTTGATGGTGTTTTTATAGTGCTTGATGCGGTTGGGTCGTTATATTAATAATCGGTCATTGGCGATTTTTTGCTGTAAGAGTAAACGGGCAATTGATGTATGATATTTCTGGTGAGAATGTTGATTGTGCAAATAGCCGTTACTTTTGACCTGGCGATAGAAAGCGTAGCGTTCGAATAACGGCTGTTGGATCTTGTTGCTGGGTGAATCCTGTTATAGGGCGATACAAAAAACTATTGAAAGGTGCGTTGCCACCTCCCGGATACAGTTTTCATTTCATTCTGTTCGAGGTTTATTTGTAAGAAAAATCCGTGATGTTTGTAGGGAATGTCTCTTGGTGCAGGTGCCCGGGAAGGCCGACATGCCATGGGTGAAACGACTAGGCTATTGTGCGGGCTCTAAAAATTCGAACAGCGAAAATTGGACTTGCCCATGAATAAAGTGCTGATCGTGGATGATCACCCCGTCATTCGTCTTGCGGTGCGTATGCTGATGGAACGTCATGGTTACGAAGTTATTGGGGAAACCGATAACGGCGTGGATGCATTGCAACTCGCTCGTGAACTTATGCCGGACATCGTCATTCTGGATATTGGAATTCCAAAGTTGGATGGCCTGGAAGTTATTGCACGTTTATCGTCGACAGCGATGCCGATGAAAGTGCTGATACTGACGTCTCAGGCGCCGGGTCACTTTTCCATGCGCTGCATGCAGTCGGGCGCTGCGGGATATGTATGCAAACAACAGGACCTGACCGAGTTGCTTAGTGCAATCAAAGCTGTACTGTCAGGCTACAGTTATTTTCCCAATCAAGCCTTGCATACCGTACGGTCCAGTTTGGGGAACGCCAGCGAAGCCGATATGGTGGATCGTTTGTCGGGGCGGGAAATGATGGTCTTGCAGCAATTGGCCCGAGGCAAGACCAACAAAGAGATTGCTGACGGGATGTTCCTCAGCAATAAAACCGTCAGCACTTACAAGACTCGCCTGCTGTTGAAGCTCAATGCTCGTTCTTTGGTTGATCTTATTGAGTTGGCGCAGCGCAATGGCCTGGTGTGACGGCAGCATCGCATGACGGGCGAGAAGGTGCGGGCTATCAAGGGGGCGCTCAGTAAAAAGCCTCCGTTTCGGGAGGCTTTTCAGGTGTCATAAGTCAAAATCGTAATCGGCCAATTGCTTTTGCAGTCGGCGCTCCTCCAGCAGATTGTCGATGGTGCGGCGTTTGCTCAGATTGGTTTTCGCTACTTCAACCACCGGTTCAACGTCATCAGTCTCGGCGGCGGTGAAGTCTTCTTCGACGTCCAATTGCTCTTTGCCATTACTCATTTAGCTACTCCAGGCTAAGAAGGCCTTTGGCGCTCCTTATATCGACAATCCTCCGGCGGGTAAAAAAGATTTTTTCAATCGACAATCAGATAATCCCAATAGCGCCTCAATCGTCCGAGGTTTTGTGCTTGTATTCGCACAAGTCCTCGATCCGGCAACTGCCACAGCGGGGCTTGCGAGCAAGGCAAACGTAGCGGCCGTGGAGGATCAGCCAGTGATGGGAGTCCAGCAGATATTCCTTGGGTACGAACTTCATCAGTTTTTTCTCGACCTCCACGACATTCTTGCCCGGTGCAATGCCGGTGCGATTGCTGACCCGGAAGATGTGCGTGTCGACGGCCATGGTCAACTGGCGGAATGCGGTGTTGAGCACCACGTTGGCAGTTTTGCGACCGACACCGGGTAACGCTTCCAGCTCCTCACGGGTTTGTGGCACTTCGCCGGCGTGAAGCTCGACCAACATGCGACAGGTTTCGATCACGTTTTTCGCTTTGCTGTTGTACAACCCGATGGTCTTGATGTAGTCCGACAACCCCTCGACCCCCAAGGCATGGATGGCTGCCGGGGTATTGGCAACCGGGAACAGTTTGGCGGTGGCCTTGTTGACGCCGACATCGGTCGATTGCGCCGAAAGAATCACTGCGATCAGCAATTCAAACGGTGACGAATACGCCAGTTCGGTCTTCGGTTCCGGATTGTCTTCATGCAATCTGCGGAAAATTTCCAGGCGTTTTGCGGCATTCATGGGCAGTGCGTTTCCTCGAAAACGGTCAGAGTGAGGGCTGCGGGCGGTGCCAGGCCTGCCAAGCGGCCAGCAGCAACCCCAACAGAATGAAACCGCCGGGGGCGAGGGTTGCCAGGTGTAAGCCACCGTCGGCGATCAGTAGCCAACCTTGCCAGTCCGGTTGACCCGCGCCAGCCAGCCACGATAGATGGCGGCCGAGTGTCCCGTTGCCGATGAGTTCGCGCAACAGGCCAACACTCACCAGCAAGCCGCCGAACAGGGCACATAACTTCAGACGTTCCACACGGGCGCGGCGGAAAAAGCCAGCGTGCTCCAGCACAACGCATTGCAAGGCGAGCAAGCCTGCATAGATTCCCAAATGCTGATGCCATGGCAGCGACCAGATTTGCGCAACGAGTTCCGCACAACTGGTCCACGTGGCGGCGAGCAGCACGCCCGCCAGCAAATGGGTCGACGGCAGTATTCGTGGTCGCAGTAAGGACATGCTCAGACTAAAAGCGCTGATCACCAGAATGAACAATAGCCACAGACCCAAAGCGCTCACCAGCGTGTCGGTGGTCCCTATGAGCGGTGTGAGCATCAACGTGCTCAGCAGGACGGATGATTTATTCATGGGAAGGTTTCCCGAGCAGCGATTGTCGGTATTCATCGAAATAGCGCAGCGCGTCATGGGTCGCGTTGATCACTGCTCTGGATGTGGTGGTCGCTCCAGCGATCTGGTCGAATTGCCCCTGGTCCTTTTTCAAGGCCCAACCCGCATCGGCGGGATCGGTGCTGGATTTACCGGAAAACCCCTGGAGCCAGGCATTCGGCCAGTCAGCGATTCGTGCCCCGAGTCCTGGTGTTTCCGATTGCTTGAGGGTTTTGACGCCTATCAGCCTGCCACTTGTGTCGATCGCAATCAGCAGTTCAATGGTGCCGGTGTAACCCAGAACCTGATTGCGCAACAACACGGCAGAAGCTTGGCCGGATTTGGAAGCCCGGTAGCCCATCAGCAACGTGCTGTTTTCGAGTTTGGGATTTTCGAGCGTCAACGGTTGTTCAAGTGGCTGATTGTCATAGCTGTCCGCTGGTAGCAAATCCAGCAGATTACGACTGTCGATCAGGCGTTGTTCGGCGGCAATGCGCGGCGCGCTGTTGTGCTGCATGAGCCAGGTCAGGCCGATGCCCAAACCTGCCAGTAATACCAGTATGGCAATGCTCGTCGCTCGGCTCATGGCGATGTCGGCTCCTGTCTTGATGCGACAAATCGCTCCAGTGCAGGCACACAAAGATTCATCAAGAGGACGGCAAACGCCACACCGTCCGGATAACCACCCCAGGTGCGGATCAAGTACGTCAGCAGCCCGACACCCACGCCAAACAGCAGCCGCGCGCCAGGTCTTTTGGCGCCGGACACCGGTTCCGTCACAATGAAAAACGCCCCCAACATGCTGGCGCCGGTGAGGAGATGAAACAGCGGTGAACCATGGGAGTCGGAGCCCGAACCGTTCCAGCACAACAGGCTGATGATGAAAAGGCTGGCAAGCATGCCGACCGGCGCATGCCAGCTGAAAACGCGTCGTTGCAGCAGAAACAGACCGCCTGCCAGAAACGCCAGGCTCACCCATTCCACGCCACGTCCACCGAAGTGACCAAACGCGGGGTTCATCGAGAACAGTTCGTCCAGGGTCAGGCTTTTGTTGATGCGCAGGCTGTCCAGCGCAGTGGCCTGGACCCAGGCGTCCGGCGCCTGGCCGAAGCCGAAGGCCTGTTGCACGCCGCTCAACAGGTCCATGCCGTGAGACGACGGCCAATGGGTCATTTGCTGGGGAAACGTGACCAGCGCAAAAGCAACGCCAAGCATGGCCGGATTGAAAGGATTCGAACCGACTCCGCCATACAGGTGCTTGCCGAATACCATCGCGAACGCGGCAGCACTGATCGTCAACCACCAAGGGCAATAGGGGGGCAGGGCCAGGGCCAGCAATGTCGCACTGACCAGGGCGCTACCATCGCTCAAGTTCGGTGTGAGTGGCCACTTGCGCAATTGCAGCACAGCCGCCTCAACAGCGAGCGCCGCTGCAACCGCCAGAATCAGATTGATCAACACACCCCAGCCATACAACCAGAAGGACGCCAGCAGTCCCGGCAGGACGGCCAGCAGCACCAGTTTCATGGCTTGCTGCAGACGATCGTCAACCGATTCAAGGGGCGGCATAGGCGTCCACCTGGCGTTCGGCTTCGCTGACCGCGCGTAGAAGGGCATCGATCTGTTCGGCAGGCGCTTCGCTACCCTGAGCCTTCTTGAGTTCGGCGCGGCGCATGGCCAGCTGAATTTTTGCCCGTTTCAGTTCGGCATCCTTCGCTGGGGGCGGGGCGGGTGTCGGCGCCGCAGGTGCGGTGCTTTCCAACTGCGCCAAACCTCGCTCGGCGGCCTCGTGCTGCTGTTGCAGGATGATCAGTTGCGATTGCTGCTCGAAGGTCGGTGGATGCCCGAAAGCTTTCAGCGATTTGTGCAGTTGTGCGCGGCTCATCGCCACATCGATCTTGGCTTTTTTCAGCGCCGCATCGGCATTCGCGGCTTTCTGGGCGCGGACGCGTTCGAGGGCCGCCTGCACCGGATCGAGCGTCGCCTCCACGGGTTGGGTAGTACGCTGACGGGCTTGTCGTTCGGCGATTTTCTGTTGCTCTTCCCGCATCAGGCGCGCATTGCGTTGCTCAAAGCGGCGCCGGGCGTGATTGCGTTTGGCGGTGCGCGCCTGTTGTTCTTCAAGCGTGAATGCCAGGCCACCGACAACCGGTACCACCGCGGCGGGCGACAGCGGACGCATCTCGATGCAATCCACCGGGCACGGCGCCACGCAGAGATCGCAACCGGTGCACTCGTCGATGATGATGGTGTGCATCAGTTTGGCCGCGCCGACGATGGCATCGACCGGGCACGCCTGAATGCACTTGGTGCAACCGATGCATTCGGCTTCGCGAATGTAGGCGATTTGCGCAGGTGCCGAGCCGCGGCTGACATCCAGTTCCAGCACCGGCACTTTCAACAGATCGGCCATAGCCGCAATGGTTTCGCTACCGCCGGGTGGGCACTTGTTGATCGGCTCACCGGCGGCGATGCCTTCGGCGTAGGGCTTGCATCCGGGATGGCCGCACTTGCCGCACTGGGTCTGCGGCAGGAGGGCGTCGATGCGTTGAATCAGACTCATGTTTTGATCAGTCCGCTGAATCCTAGAAAGGCCACGGCCATCAATCCGGCGCCGATCAGATCGATCGGCAAGCCGCGAAAGGGCCGGGGAACATCGTTTTCGAGTGTACGTTCGCGCAAATCGCTGAACAGGCTCAGCACCAGCCAGAAACCCAGCCCGGCACCAAGGCTCAGGGCCGTGGCATGAAAGAAACCTTTGTCCGCCTGGGCGTTGAGCTGCGTTACCCCAAGCACACCCGCGTTCCCTAGCAGCAACGGCCAGAGGCCTTCAAATGACCACTTTGGAAGCGCAGTAGAAAGAACCTTCAGCAGTGGGCTGATCAGCAAAACGCTCAGCGGCAGAAACACGAACAGCCGCAGGGCCGTCAGTTCCAGCGGCACCAGCAGCCAGTGGTAGAGCACATAACCGAGCATGCCAACGATCAGCGTCAGGCACGTCGTCGCAATTCCCAGCGCGTGAACCTGGCGCCGTTCGCTGGCCAGCAGCGGATCGACGCCCAGCGGCCAGTGCAACACGAGGTTGTTGATCAGGGCGGTGCTGATAAGCGTTAGCAGGGTTTCGGTCATGATCGTCCGTATCCGCTACTGGATCACTGCGTAGGAGCTGCCGCAGGCTGCGATCTTTTGATCTTTAAAAGCAAAGTCAAAAGATCGCAGCCTGCGGCAGCTCCTACGGACATTATGGGCCAGACATGAAAATCCCACAGTCGCGCCAGGCACGGCTGTGGGATCGGATTGCCGCACAAATTTACTTGATGCGCTGACCCGGCTTGGCGCCGCTGTCAGGGCTGAGCAGGTAGATTTCTTCACCGCCAGGGCCGGCGGCCATCACCATGCCTTCGGAGATGCCGAACTTCATTTTCCGTGGCTTGAGGTTGGCGATCATCATGGTCAGGCGACCATCGAGCTTCGACGGGTCCGGATAAGCACTTTTGATCCCGGAGAATACGTTGCGCGTCTCGTCACCGATGTCCAGGGTCAGGCGCAATAGCTTGTCGGCGCCTTCCACGTGCTCAGCCTTGACGATCAGCGCAACACGCAGGTCGACGGCGGCAAAGGTGTCGAACTCGATTTCCGGCGACAGCGGATCTTTGGCCAGTTCGCCATTGCCCGCTGGTGCCGCTTCGCCGGTGTCGGTCTGGCTGGCGGTCAGGTCTTCTTTCGAAGCGTCGGTCATGGCTTGCACCTTGACCGGGTCGATGCGGGTCATCAACGGCTTGAACTCGTTCAACTGATGGTTGCTGAGCAAGGTCGCGTGGTCGTTCCAGGTCAGCGGCGCGACGTTCAGGAACGCCTCGGCGTCGGCGGCCAGCAGCGGCAGCACAGGCTTGAGGAAGATCACCAGTTGGCGGAACAGATTGACGCCCGTGGCGCAGATGGCCTGGACTTCATCCTGCTTGCCTTCCTGTTTGTTCAGCGACCATGGTGCCTTGTCGGCGATCCAGGCGTTGGCGCGGTCGGCCAGGCCCATGATCTCGCGCATGGCGCGGGCGAAGTCACGGGCTTCATAGGCGTCGGCGATGCTTGGCGCGGCGGCCAGGAAGGCATCAGTCAGTTCAGGCGCGGCGTTGGTGTCGACCATGACGCCGGCATTGCCCTTGTTGATGAAACCGGCACAGCGGCTGGCGATGTTGACGACTTTGCCCACCAGGTCGGAGTTGACCTTCTGCACGAAGTCTTCGAGGTTCAGGTCCAGATCGTCGACGCCACGGCCGAGCTTGGCCGCGTAGTAGTAACGCAGGTATTCCGGCGACAGGTGATCCAGGTAGGTCCGGGCCTTGATGAAGGTGCCGCGGGACTTGGACATTTTCTGACCGTTGACGGTCAGGTAGCCGTGGACGTTGATGCCGGTCGGCTTGCGGTAGCCCGCGCCTTCCAGCATGGCTGGCCAGAACAGGGCGTGGAAGTTGACGATGTCCTTGCCGATGAAGTGGTACAGCTCGGCGGTGGAGTCCTTGCCCCAGAACGCGTCGAAGTCCAGCTCCGGCGTGCGGTCGCACAGGTTCTTGAAGCTCGCCATGTAGCCGATCGGTGCATCCAGCCACACGTAGAAATACTTGCCCGGCTCGTCAGGGATTTCAAAGCCGAAGTACGGCGCATCGCGGGAGATGTCCCACTGTTGCAGGCCAGCATCCAGCCATTCGGCGATCTTGTTGGCGACGGCGTCTTGCAGGGTGCCGCTGCGGGTCCAGGTTTGCAGCATTTGCTGGAAGTCTGGCAGCTTGAAGAAGAAGTGCTGGGAATCCTTGAGCACCGGGGTGGCGCCGGAGATTGCCGATTTCGGATCCTTCAGGTCGGTCGGTGCGTAAGTCGCGCCGCATTTTTCGCAGTTGTCGCCGTACTGGTCTTCGGTGCCGCATTTCGGGCAGGTGCCCTTGATGAAGCGGTCGGCCAGGAACATTTTCTTTTCCGGGTCGAAATACTGCGTGATCGAGCGCGTGGCGATGTGCCCGGCGTCGCGCAGCTTCAGGTAGATCTGGCTCGACAGCTCACGGTTTTCTTCGGCGTGAGTGGAGTGGAAGTTGTCGAAGTCCACCAGGAACTCGGCAAAGTCGGCGCTGTGTTCAGCCTGGACGTTGGCGATCAGTTGTTCCGGGGTGATGCCTTCCTTTTCCGCACGCAGCATGATGGCCGAACCGTGGGCGTCGTCGGCGCAGACGTAGATGCATTGGTTGCCGCGGTGCTTCTGGAAGCGCACCCACATATCGGTCTGGATGTATTCCAGCATATGGCCAAGGTGAATCGAACCATTGGCATAGGGCAGGGCGCTGGTGACGAGGATCTTGCGTGGCTCGGACATGGGGCTCGGCTACTTGATGAAACGGAGGTCGGCCACTATAAAGCGCCGGCGCATATTTTTCACCCTGTGAGCCTGTTTCATTGGATGATCGACCTGTAGGAGCCCGGCTTGCCGGCGATAGCGGTCTTGGGTGTGCCATCGCCGGCAAGCCAGGCTCCTACAAAAGCGCGATCTTTTGAGCATCCCGTCGAACGCCTAGAACAGGTACGATACCCGTCATCTTTTCCAGTCCTGTTTTCGGAGTTGCCCATGAGCGCCGTCAATCGCGCAGCGGTGGAAGCCGTCCTTCGCCAATACACCGACCCTTACCTGAACCAGGACCCTGTCAGCGCCGGGTGCGTGCGCAACATCGATATCCAGGGCGACCGCGTCAGCGTTCAGCTCGAATTGGGTTATGCCGCCGGTCTGTTCAAGAGTGGCTGGGCGCAGATGCTGCAAATGGCCATCGAGGGGCTCGACGGCGTAACGACCGCTCGCGTGGACATCACCAGCGTGATCGCCGCACACAAGGCTCAGGCGCAGATTCCGGGCCTGGCGAACGTTAAAAACGTGGTGGCCGTCGCCTCCGGCAAGGGCGGCGTGGGGAAATCCACCACCGCCGCCAACCTGGCATTGGCCTTGGCCCGTGAAGGCGCCAAGGTCGGCATTCTCGACGCAGATATCTACGGTCCGAGCCAGGGCATCATGTTTGGTATCCCTGAGCGCACACGACCTGAAGTCAAGGATCAGAAGTGGTTCGTACCGCTCAAGGCCCACGGCGTCGAGGTGATGTCCATGGCGTTCCTGACCGACGACAACACGCCGATGGTCTGGCGCGGGCCGATGGTTTCCGGCGCCCTGTTGCAACTGGTCACGCAAACTGCCTGGGGCGACCTCGATTACCTGGTCATCGACATGCCGCCTGGCACAGGTGATATCCAGCTGACCCTGGCACAGAAAGTCCCGGTGGCTGGTGCCGTCATTGTCACCACGCCACAGGACCTGGCGCTGCTGGACGCGCGCAAGGGTGTGGAAATGTTCCGCAAGGTCAACATTCCGGTGCTGGGCGTGGTGGAAAACATGGCCGTGCACATCTGCTCGAATTGTGGACATGCCGAGCATCTGTTCGGTGAGGGTGGTGGTGAGAAGCTGGCGACCCAGTATGGTGTCGAACTGCTTGCTTCGTTGCCGTTGGCGATGGAAATCCGCGAGCAGGCCGATGGTGGCAAGCCAACTGTGATCGCCGAGCCAGATTGCCCGATCGCCATGGTTTACCAGGAACTGGCCCGCCATGTCGGTGCGCGGATCGTGTTGCAGGAAGCGTTGACGCCGGCGATGCCGAATATCAGCATCAGCGACGATTGATTTGCGGCGCCTATAAACAGATCGCAGCCTCGCTTCGCTCGACAGCTCCTACATTGGATTGGCTTACACCTGTAGGAGCTGTCGAGCGAAGCGAGGCTGCGATCTTTTGATCTCGCTTTAGATCCGCAAACCGCCATCCATCTCCAGAATCCGACCGGTGTAGTAGTCGTTCTCGAAGATGTACGCCGCCGAATGGGCGATTTCTTCAGGCTTGCCCATGCGCTTGAGCGGTATCCCGGCAGTCATCTTGTCGAGCGCTTCAGGCTTCATGCCCAAGGTCATTTCGGTTTCGATGAAGCCCGGTGCAATGCCGGCTACACGGATGCCGTAGCGCGCCAGTTCCTTGGCCCAGGTCACGGTCGCGGCAGCGACACCGGCCTTGGCGGCGGAGTAGTTGGTCTGGCCCACATTGCCTGCGCGGGAAATCGACGAGATATTAATGATCGCGCCGCTGTTATCCAGCTCGATCATTTTTGCCGCGACTTCACGGGTGCACAGGAACACGCCGGTCAGGTTGACATCGATCACCGCCTGCCACTGGGCCAGGGTCATCTTGGTCATTTCGCCGTCCTTGACCTTGAGCAGCAGGCCGTCGCGCAGGATCCCGGCGTTGTTGATCAGGCCATGGATCGCGCCAAAGTCTTCGGCGACCTGGGCGACCATGTGGGTCACTTGCTCTTCATTGGCAACGTTGCACAGATAAGCGCGGGCTTCGGCACCCTTGGCCTTGCAGGCCGCGACGGCGTCGTCGAGTTTTTCCTGGTTCAAGTCCACCAGCGCCAGTTTCGCGCCTTTACTTGCGAAATACTCGGCCATGGAACGGCCTAAACCCTGGCAACCGCCAGTGATAATGATTACTTTGTCAGTGAGTTGCATTCGCATGCCCCGGTAAATGGTCTGGGTGTTTTCATAGGCATCTTCTCCATCACGCCTACCTTGGCACATGAGAACTGCCCCTATTGGCGGGCTGGAACTTTCACCAGTCGCCGTCCGTTTTTTTTGACGGATTCTAATTAAGGAGTCATAAATTGAGCGTAGAAGCGGCTAAGCATGCACGAGAATTGCTTCTCAAGGAATACCGTGGAGTGCTCTCCACGCACTCCAAATCAATGCCCGGCTTTCCGTTCGGCTCCGTCGTTCCATACTGCCTGGACGAGCAGGGTCGGCCCCTGATCCTTATCAGCCGCATCGCTCAGCACACTCATAACCTGCAAAAAGATCCCAAATGTTCGCTGTTTGTCGGCGAGCGCGGCGCTGAAGATGTACAAGCCGTTGGTCGCCTGACTTACCTCGCCGAGGCGCAGCAGCTGGAAGGCGAGGACGCTATCGCCGCGGCGGCCGAACGTTACTACCGCTACTTCCCGGAATCCCAGAGCTACCACACGGCACATGATTTTGATTTCTGGGTGCTCAAACCTGTACGCCACCGCTACATCGGCGGTTTCGGCGCGATTCACTGGGTCAACGACCTGACCCTGGCCAACCCGTTCGCCGGCAAAGCCGAAGTGAGCATGGTCGAGCACATGAATGCCGATCACGCCAAGGCCATTGCCCATTACGTCGATCTGGCCGGTTTGCCGAAAACCGCTGCGGCGCAAATGGTCGGTATCGATACCGAAGGCATGCACCTGCGCATCGGTCAAAGCTTGTACTGGTTGCCGTTTCAAGCGCCTTGTAATACGCCGACACAAGTCCGGGAAGCCTTGGTTTCTCTGGCTCATGCTGAACATTGGCCAAAAAATGAAGTGGCCGACGCTTGAATTCACGAAACGGCGACGTCATCTAAGGTGAACTGGCAAGGCATTCTTGCGTTGAGGAAACATTTGATGCGCCCTTTTTTGTTGCTCTTTCTGCTGTTCCCGGTGTTGGAGCTGTTCGTATTCGTCAAAGTGGCAGGGTCTATCGGGTTTTTCCCGGCTCTGCTGCTGGTCATTCTCGGCTCGATGTTCGGTGTGTTCGTGCTGCGCATCGCGGGGCTGGCCACGGCACTGCGTGCCCGTGAAAGCCTGAGCCGCGGCGAACTGCCAGCCCAGACCATGCTCGAAGGCCTGATGCTGGCGTTGGCCGGTGGCCTGTTGATCTTGCCGGGTTTCATCAGCGACGTGATCGGCTTGATCATGTTGCTGCCGGTCAGCCGTCGCCTGCTGGCCAACAAAATGCGCCAGCGTGCCGAGGAGCAGGCCATTCGCCAACGTGCGTTTGCCGATGACCTTCAAGCCCGGGGCGGACCTGCGCCGCGCGAGCCGCTGGGGCGTGAGCCCAACGTGATCGAAGGCGAGTTCGAACACCGCGACACCAAGTAACACATTCGACACACGGCACCTTCGGGTGCCGTGTTCGTTTGCGGGGCAACGAACAGAAAAATTTTCAATCCTCGCCCTTGTAATAAGCTTATGCGCCCTTATGTAACGGTCACCGCAAGGTTTCTGGCGAACACGCCAGACAGACTTCCGCGGTTCGCTTGACGAACCGCAACCGGCACCGCCGGACTTTGTTTAACCCGCCGGGACTACACCGGCCGATGAAAACCACAATTGGGAGAGATCGACAATGAAGCTTCGTCCTCTGCATGACCGCGTCGTTATCCGTCGCAGCGAAGAAGAAAAGAAAACCGCTGGCGGTATCGTCCTGCCAGGTTCGGCTGCTGAAAAAGCCAACAGCGGCGAAATCCTCGCTGTAGGCCCAGGCAAAGCACTGGAAAGCGGTGAAGTGCGTGCACTGTCCGTGAAAGTGGGCGACAAGGTTGTGTTCGGTCCTTACTCCGGCAGCAACACTGTGAAAGTCGACGGCGAAGACCTGCTGGTAATGAGCGAGAACGAAATTCTCGCTGTTATCGAAGGCTGATTACCCGCTCATTTTCCCGCTACTACAAAGTATTTAAGGAATATCGATCATGGCTGCTAAAGAAGTTCTGTTTGGCGATTCCGCCCGCAAGAAAATGCTCAAAGGCGTCAACGTCCTGGCTGACGCGGTAAAAGCGACCCTGGGCCCGAAAGGCCGTAACGTGATCATCGAGAAGAGCTTCGGCGCTCCGACCATCACCAAGGACGGCGTTTCCGTCGCCAAAGAAATCGAACTCGAAGACCGTTTCGAAAACATGGGCGCGCAGCTGGTCAAAGACGTTGCCTCCCGTGCCAACGATGACGCCGGCGACGGTACTACCACCGCTACCGTTCTGGCTCAGTCGATCGTCAACGAAGGCCTGAAAGCCGTCGCTGCCGGCATGAACCCGATGGATCTGAAGCGCGGCATCGACAAGGCGACCATCGCCATCGTCAAAGAGCTGAAAAACCTGTCCAAGCCATGCGCTGACACCAAGGCAATCGCTCAGGTGGGTACCATCTCCGCCAACTCCGACAACTCCATCGGCGACATCATTGCCGAAGCCATGGAAAAAGTCGGTAAAGAAGGCGTGATCACCGTTGAAGAAGGCACTGGCCTGGAAAACGAACTGTCGGTTGTAGAAGGCATGCAGTTCGACCGTGGCTACCTGTCCCCGTACTTCGTCAACAAGCCGGAAACCATGGTTGCCGAGCTGGACAACCCGCTGGTTCTGCTGGTCGACAAAAAGATCTCGAACATCCGCGAAATGCTGCCAGTGCTGGAAGCCGTTGCCAAAGCCGGCCGTCCACTGCTGATCGTTTCCGAAGACGTTGAAGGCGAAGCCCTGGCGACTCTGGTCGTGAACAACATGCGTGGCATCGTTAAAGTCGCAGCCGTCAAGGCTCCAGGCTTCGGCGACCGCCGCAAGGCCATGCTGCAGGACATCGCTGTTCTGACCGGCGGTACCGTTATCTCCGAAGAGATCGGCCTGAGCCTGGAAGCAGCCACCCTGGAAAACCTGGGTAGCGCCAAGCGCGTGACCATCTCCAAGGAAAACACCATCATCGTTGACGGTGCTGGCGTAGCAGGCGACATCGAGTCGCGCATTGCTCAGATCCGTGCCCAGGTTGCCGAAACTTCCTCGGACTACGACCGTGAAAAACTGCAAGAGCGTCTGGCCAAGTTGTCCGGCGGCGTTGCAGTGATCAAGGTTGGCGCTGGTTCCGAAGTAGAAATGAAAGA
Organism: Pseudomonas sp. Irchel s3f7; assembly: GCF_900187615.1. Lineage (GTDB taxonomy): Bacteria > Pseudomonadota > Gammaproteobacteria > Pseudomonadales > Pseudomonadaceae > Aquipseudomonas. The sequence goes on from NZ_FYDO01000005.1 coordinate 160,946, forward strand.
GAAGAAAGCCCGCGTTGAAGACGCCCTGCACGCTACCCGTGCAGCCGTTGAAGAAGGCGTGGTACCTGGCGGTGGCGTTGCGTTGATCCGCGCTCTGCAAACCTTGAACGATCTGAAAGGCGACAACGCTGATCAGGACGTAGGTATCGCTGTTCTGCGCCGTGCCGTTGAAGCACCGCTGCGTCAGATCGCTGCCAACAGCGGTGACGAGCCAAGCGTTGTGGTCAACGAAGTCAAGAACGGCAAAGGTAACTTCGGTTACAACGCTGCGACTGGCGAATACGGCGACATGATCGAAATGGGTATCCTGGACCCAACCAAGGTCACCCGTTCCGCGCTGCAAGCTGCATCGTCGATTGGCGGTCTGATCCTGACCACCGAAGCTGCAGTTGCTGATGCACCGAAGAAAGACGGCGGTGCTGGCGGCGGTATGCCAGACATGGGCGGTATGGGCGGCATGGGCGGCATGATGTAAGCCAGCCTTACCCCTGTACTGAAAACCCCGCCTGCGAAAGCAGGCGGGGTTTTTTATTGCCCATCGCAAAGTCAAAAGAACTTCTATCAAGCGCTGACAGGTTCTGCGTGCACCAAACTGCTCGAAGGCCGGTACAGAATCCAGTAATACGATCCCAGACAAATCAGCCAGCAGAAAATCGCCGTCCAAACGTTGTGCGAGAAAAAGTGCGCCCCCTGCATCATCCGGCCGATGGAGAACACGCTGCCCAGGGCAAAGGCGAACACAAATGCTGAGCGAGCCAAACGTGGGCGGCGGTCACGCAAGACGAAAAACAGGGCAAACAATGTGAATCCGGTCGCCGCATGGCCGCCCGGCCAGCAGCGTCCGGGTTTTTCGGTAGCAGGGCGCGGGCTCAGCAGTTCGCTATAGGTCTCATGACCACCGAATTGTTCAAGGCTCCACGGACATTGCACCGCCGTCACCGCTTTTATCGGTGTGACAAAAGAGGTCGCCAGCCCCAGAGACAGCACCAGACAACCCAATTCCCGTTTGAACGGCTTGAGCCTTGCGATGAAAAACGAGCCGATGAAACCGAGGATGGCAAACACCGAGAAGGCGATGACCACTTGTTTAGCGCGGTCGTGCAGGATGTCTTCCAGGAAATAACTGTGGCGCCCGATGAATTGCCCGGCGACCGGGTCGTAGAACAGCTTGGCCAGGTCCATGTCCAGGTTGGTCAATTCAAGCAATACCAAAATGATCGCCGCAATGACGGGGACCCCAAGGCACACCCAGAAATTGAGCGGGCGAGAGGCGGGGCGTGCAAGGGTCGAAACCATGCGAGTTCCTTGGTCAGTGAAATGTTCTGAAATGCGCAACCGCGCGGAGTTTGTGCCCGATTCTGTCGCCAGCGTGTGAATCGACAGTGAAAAACTTGTTAAGGCCGTAGCCGGTCAGTTTCCACATTTTTGAGCTTCACTCAGTCCTAGCCGTGAGCCGAACTTGGCCTTAAGCTGCGCGGGCCAAGACGGCCGTTACTGTGTACGGAGAGATGCCCATGCGAATTCTATTGGTTGAAGACAACCGCGATATCCTCGCCAACCTGGCCGATTATCTGGGGCTCAAAGGCTACACCGTGGATTGCGCGCAGGACGGACTGTCGGGCTTGCATCTGGCGGCTACCGAGCACTACGACTTGATCGTGCTCGACATCATGTTGCCCGGCATCGACGGTTACACCTTGTGCAAACGCCTGCGAGAGGATGCCCGTCGTGACACGCCGGTGATCATGCTCACGGCTCGCGATCAACTGAACGACCGTCTGCAAGGCTTCAAGTCCGGTGCAGACGATTACCTGATCAAACCCTTCGCCCTGTCTGAACTGGCGGCGCGGGTCGAAGCGGTCATGCGCCGAGCCCAAGGGGGCGGGCGTCGCACCTTGCAGGTCGGCGATTTGAGCTACGACCTCGACACATTGGAGGTCACCCGCGAAGGGCGTCTACTGAAACTCAACCCCGTGGGCCTGAAGTTGCTGGCCGTGCTGATGCAGAAAAGCCCCCACGTGCTGCGCCGTGAAATTCTCGAAGAAGCGTTGTGGGGCGATGACTGCCCGGACAGCGACAGCTTGCGCAGCCACGTCCATCAACTGCGCCAGGTGATCGACAAGCCGTTCGCCAAACCGCTGCTGCAAACCGTACACGGTGTGGGTTACCGCTTGGCCGAGGGCCGTGATGGAGTTTAGACAGAGCCTTTCCCAGCGGATCATCATTGCTTTTGCACTGATGAGCGCTCTGGTAGCAGGCGCCTTTGCCATGGGCATCATCGCGACGGTGCACCTGGTTGAAGAAAAACTGATTTCGGCTGGTCTGGGCGGCGATTTGCAGCGGTTGTTGCTGATGGACAGCGTCTCGGACTGGAGCCATCGTCCCGAGCCGGATCAACTGTTCTATTTCAGCGGCGGGCCGGGTGACTTTGACCTGCCAAAGGATTTGCGGCATCTGGTCCCGGGCTTTCATGAAGTTTTTCGCGACCATCTGTCGTACCACGCGATGGTCGAAATTGTCGATGGTCGGCATTACGTGCTGTTGCAGGATCAAAGCGACTTCGAAGAGCGCGAGCGGGTGCTGTTTGCGATTGTGTTGGTAGGTTTCGTGTTGAGCCTGGCGCTGGCCGTGTTTCTCGGCTGGGTTTTGGCGCGCAAAGTGATGGCGCCGGTGGTGCGTCTGGCTCGTCAAGTGCGCCATCGCGATCAGCTGTTAGGTCTGGCGCCTCCACTGGCACCGGATTACGCCGCCGACGAAGTCGGCGAATTGGCCGTGGCATTTGACGCGACCCTCGGGCGTCTGCGCCAGGCATTGTCTCGCGAGCGCCTGTTTACCAGTGATGTCAGCCATGAACTGCGCACCCCGTTGATGGTTCTGGCCAGTTCCTGCGAATTGTTGCTGGAAAATCCCGGTCTCGATCTACGCGGCCGTGCTCAAGTCGAGCGGATCGCTCGGGCGTGCGAAGAGATGCGCGAGCTGGTGCAAACCTTTCTGATGCTGGCTCGCGCTCAGCGTGAAGATGCCAGTATGTCGCCTCAGCAGACACTGAGCGAAGTGGCGGACGGCCTGCTCGGTCTATGGCGTGAGCCGATCGAAGCCAAGGGGTTGAAGCTGCTTTTTGAATCCGCAGACCCGCCGCCGATTTGTTACAACGCGACGCTGTTGCAAGCGGTGATGGGCAACCTGCTACGTAATGCATTGCATTACACAGAGAGCGGATTCATCCAACTGACCCTGACCGCCACCGGGTTTTTGGTGGAAGACAGCGGTGTTGGCATTCCTGAGGAAAAACGTGAAGCGATGTTCGAGCCTTTTGTGCGCGGAAGCGAGAAGCGCGGGGAAGGTTTGGGGCTTGGTCTGTCGCTCGTGCAGCGGATCTGTGAAAACCAGGGCTGGAGCGTCAGCCTGGCAAATATGGAACCCCATGGCTGTCGTTTTGAAGTGGAATTGATTCGAATTGAGGCCTAATCTCAATGGGTTCAGGCCATGAATTGATTTTTCTCTGAAAAACCTTGTAATGAATTGAGGTTTTCCTAACATTTTTTTCACAAACGCATGACCTGACGCTGACACGCCTCTACCTACTGTGGTTGTCATCAGAATTTCAGGAGACTGTGATAATGGATGGCCCGATCAAACTCGATTTTTCGGAGAAGTACGACGATCAGCACGCGCAACGCTATTTGCTCAAGCATAAGGATGGACTCGGTCGTCGCTTGTCTCACTGGCGTGACGTTCAAATGGGTCGCAAAGCTTTGTCTTTGGTCGGCGAGCCGGGCCTTGTCCTCGATTTACCCTGCGGTGCGGGACGGTTCTGGCCCATGCTGGCGGAAAAGCCCAACCGTGTGATCATCGGCGCCGACAATTCAGAGTCCATGTTGAAGATCGCCACCCAGTCTCAACCTGCCGATGTCGTGAAACGGGTACAACCCTTGCACACTTCTGCGTTTGACATCGGCTTGCCGGATAACGCCGTCGACAGCATCTTTTGCATGCGTTTGCTCCACCACATCGGTGAAGCCGAGCATCGACTGACCATTTTGCGCGAGTTCGAGCGTGTTTCCCGGGATAGCGTGATCCTTTCGTTGTGGGTCGATGGCAATTTCAAAGCATGGAAACGCAAGCGCGCCGAGAAATCCCGTGCTCAGGCAGGTTACCAAAACCGTTTTGTGTTACCAGCCGCTACCGTAGAAAAGGAATTTGAGCAGGCGGGCTTCCGGATCCAGGAACAACTGGACTTCATACCGCTCTATGCCATGTGGCGAGTTTACGTATTGCGCAAGAGGTAACACGATGGCAGTGCAGTGTGCAGCAGAAACGGAAGTCCCCTCCCTGGATCGCTTCGATTACTTTTGGAATCAGCGCGGTGAATGGGTGGAAGAACCCAACGTCCGTCGCGGTGGGGAGAGTGGTGTTCAGCGAGTCACAGACCAAGACGGTCAGTTGCTCTACGTCAAGCGTCAGACCGGGCACGTCCATCGTAGCTGGCTGTATCCGTTTGGTCGGCCCACGGTGTTGCGTGAGCGTGATGCACTCACTGGTGTGAGCGCACTGGGTGTTCGCGTTCCACACATCGTCTTTTGCGGCGCACAGCGCGATCCGGTCCATAAATGGCGCGCGCTGTTGGTGACCAAGTCGCTGGACGGCTTCGAGGAAGTCCAGCACTGGTACGCTGGCGGTGGTCGCGAGCGTCACGGTGAAGCGGTGCATGATCGAGTGCTGAAGGACTTGGCCGAGAATCTGGCGCGCATGCACAAGGGCCGTTGGCAACACAGCTGCATTTACATCAAGCACGTATTCGTTCGTGTGACCGGTGAGGGCGATTCGGCCAACGTCGAGGTTGCCCTGATCGATCTGGAGAAGTGCCGACAGCGCTTGACCGCCTATCGCGCTGCTGCCCATGACATGAAGCAACTGCGTCGCCACTCGTCGTTCAGTGCGACGGACTGGGAAAAACTCGTCTATTTTTATGAGACGGCGTTTGGCAGCGCTATCAAAGGTTTATAGCAATGAAACTCGAAATTGCACGAGGTTTGTTTTTGGTAGGAGCCTTGGCAGTTGCGTCGATTGCGCTGGCAGCCTGGGAGCAACCACGCACCCAGATTCTCAGCTCAGCCCATGCAGATGAGCATCGTATGCCACGGATTGCCAAGGCATCTGTGGCCACCCGGCCCGATCATGATTTGTTGCTGTTCATGTTCGGACTTTCTCAAGGAATGAGGCCGGAAAGTTGACCAGATTGAAGCCCAAGTAAAAGGCCTCGCTAATGCGAGGCCTTTTTTGTTGGCGCAGTTTTTCGTCCTGCACATCCCCTGTAGGAGCGAGTTTGCTCGCGATGACGGCATCACATTCAATAAAAACATTGACTTGATACACCACTATCGCGAACAAGCTTGCTCCCACGAGGCTATGTGTTCGTCTCAGGTTTATCGGGCTTGGCCAGTAACGTGTACACGCACGGCAATACAAACAAAGTGAAGAGCGTGCCAATCGACATGCCAGTGGCGATCACCGTGCCAATGTCGAACCGACTGACCGCACCCGCGCCCGTGGCGATGATCAACGGCACCATGCCGAATACCATCGCGGCAGTGGTCATCAACACCGGACGCAGACGAATGGCTGCGGCTTCCTCTACTGCTTCTCGGGCAGTCAGCCCCTTGTCCTTGCGCAACTGGTTGGCGAACTCAACAATCAGAATCCCGTGCTTGCTGATCAGTCCGATCAACGTGACCAGACCGACCTGCGTGTAGATGTTCATGCTCGACCAGCCCAGGAACAGCGGAATCAATGCGCCGCAAATTGACAGCGGCACGGTCACCAGGATGACCAATGGGTCGCGGAAGCTTTCGAACTGGGCCGCCAACACGAGGAAGATGATCGCCAATGCCAGGCCAAACGTGACCCACAAGGCGCTACCCTCCTGAACGTACTGCCTCGATGCACCGGCGTAGTCGAAGGCGAAGCCGGCGGGCGCTTCTTCACTGGCGATCTGGCGCACGGTGTCGATGGCTTCCCCCATGCTCACCAGCGGCACCCCGGACAGGATGGCCGAGTTGAGTTGCTGGAACTGATTCAGCTGTCGTGGACGTGCGCGGTCGGTGACGGTGATCAGGGTGGACAAGGCCAGCAACTCGCCTTTTGTGTTCTTGACGTAATAGTTGTTCAACCATTCAGGGTTATCGCGAAAGGGTCGTTCGACCTGGGCGATGACTTTGTAGCTACGACCTTCAATGGTGAATCGGTTGATTTCGGCTTCACCGAGCAGCGTGGCCAGCGTTCCCCCCAGGTCCTGCATCGATACACCCATCTGCGCAGCCTTGGCGCGGTCGATGTCTACTACTACTTCAGGTTTGTCGAACGCGAGGTCGACGTCGACGAACGCGAACTTGCCGGACTCCATCGCCCGTTTCTTCACCCGGTCGACCACTTGCAGCAATAACTCGTAGTCGTTGGCGGAGTTGATGACGAACTGGAAGGGCAACCCTTCGCCGGTGCCCGGCAGCGAGGGCAGGTTGAAACCGAATACTTGCAGGCCTGGAATGCTTTCGAGTTTGGCCTGGACCTCCGGCAGGATCGCCATCTGCGTGCGGCTGCGGTCGTTCCACGGTTTGAGCAGGAAGCCGCCAATCCCCGACTGCACACCGTTGAAACCATTGATCTGAAACGATGAGTAGTACTCGGGAAACGATTTGAAGATGTTGATGAAGTCGTCGGTGTAGGTGTTCAGGTAGTCGAGGTTGGTGGGTTGTGGCGCATTGGCCAGCATGAAAATGATGCCCTGGTCTTCGTCCGGTGCCAGTTCCGACTTGGTGAACTTGAGCAGTACGGGGATCAGGCACAACACGATGACTGCGAACACCAACACCACTGGTCGGGTGTTCAGGGTGCCATGCAGCATGCTTTGGTAGCGGCGCTTGAGACTTTCGAAAATCACATCGAGGCGATGAGCCAGCCCGCTGGGGTTTTCATCGTGGCGCAGCAGCAGGGCGCACATCATCGGTGACAGTGTCAGTGCGACGATGCCGGAGATCACCACCGCTCCGGCCAGGGTCAGGGCGAACTCCTTGAACAATGCACCGGTGAGACCGGTCAGGAAGCCGATGGGGGCATACACCGCCGCCAGGGTGATGGTCATCGAAACCACCGGCATGGCGATTTCCCGGGCACCCTCGATGGCTGCATCCAGCGGTGTCTTGCCTTCTTCGATGTGGCGGTGGATGTTTTCCACGACCACGATGGCATCGTCCACCACAAGACCAATGGCCAACACCATCGCCAGCAAGGTCAGCAGGTTGATCGAGTAGCCCATCATCTGCATGAAGAACATCACGCCGATCATCGACAAGGGGATGGTGACCACCGGAATCACCACCGAACGCAGGGCTCCGAGGAACAGGAACACCACCACGATCACGATCAGTACCGCTTCGAACAGGGTTTTCACCACTTCGTCGATCGAGGCCTGGATGAACAGAGTGGCGTCGTAGGCGATTTCACCCTTGAGGTTCGGCGGTAACTGCGCCTCAAGGTCCGGCATGATCTTGCGTACTTCCTTGATCACTTCCAGCGGGTTGGCGCCAGGTGTGGCCTTGATGCCGATGTACACCGAGGGAGTGCCACCAAAGGAGCTGATGGTGTCGTAGTTTTCTGCGCCCATCTCCACTCGTGCTACATCGCGCAGCAGCACACGGCTGTCGCCATCGACCTTGAGCGCAATCGCCCCGAAAGCTTCGGCGGACTTGAGCTCGGTATTGGCGTTGATGCTGGTGACCACATACTGGCCTTTCACTTCACCGGCGGCGGAGAGGAAGTTGTATTGGCGTACGGCGTTGGTCACGTCGCTGGCACTCAGGCCGAATCCGGCCAGTTTTACCGGATCCAGCCACAGCCGCATGGCAAACACCTGGTTGCCGAGGATCTCGGCTTCGGCCATGCCGGGCAGGGTTGCCAGCTTCGGCTGGATCACCCGTGACAGGTAATCGGTGATCTGCGGGTTGCTCAGTTCCTTGCTGAAGAAACTGATGTACATCAGCGCCGAGGCGTCTGCCGCTTCTTTACTCAGGACCGGGTCTTCGGCGTCTTGGGGCAGCTGATTCTTCACCTCATTGGCTTTGGCCAACAGTTCGGTGAACAGTCGGTCGCTGTTGGCGCCGATGCGGGCATAGATCGATATCACCGAAAAGTTCTGTCGGCTGACCGAGGTCATGTAGTCGATGCCTTCGGCGCTCGCCAGGCTCTGTTGCATCGGCTGGGTGATGTAGCCCTGAATGGTCTCGGCGTTGGCCCCGGGGTAAGCGGTGGTCACCGTGATCAGGGCGTTTTCCATCTGCGGGTACTGACGCAGCGGCAGCTTGCTCCAGGCTTGAAAGCCCAGCAGCACAATCAACAGGCTGACCACGGTAGCGAGAACCGGGCGGCGGATGAACGGGTCGGTAAAGGCCATGGGGATTCCTTGATCAGTCCGCGCGTGGCGGGCTGTTCTTCTCGCCTAGAGTCTTGTCATCGCTGATGGCAATGTGCGCACCGTTGTCCAGTTTGATCTGGCCAGCCGTCACCACTTTTTCGCCGTTCTGCACGCCTTTGGTGATCATCACCTGGCCATCACGGCGCTCGCCGGTTTCGACAAATCGCCGTTCGGCGATCAGTACCGGCTGGCCTTTGTCGTCTTTTTCAAGGCTGCCGTCTTCGGCCTTCTTCTGGGTGGCGACATACACCGAGTTGCCATAGAGCGTGTAGGTGATGGCGCTTTCCGGGACAACGATGCGAAGCTGCGGGGCGGGCAGCAACACCTGGAGGCTGGCGAACATCCCCGGCAACAACTTGCCATCAGGGTTGGCCAGTTTCGCGCGCACTTGCACGTTACGGGTGCTGTTCTCGACTTTCGGGTTGATTGCGCTGATGGTGCCGGGGAACACCTGCGTCGGATAGGACGCGACAATGATCTGCACCGCTTGCCCCACGGCAATCCTCGGCACTGACTGCTCGGGAATGAAAAAGTCGACATACAGGCTGCTGAGATCTTGCAGCGTGGCAATCATGGTGCCACTGGCCACGTAGTCGCCGACGTCCACCTGACGGATGCCGATGGTGCCGCTGAAGGGCGCGAGGATGCTCTTTTTGCCCAGTGCGGCCTTGAGTTGATTGACCGAAGCCTTGCTCTTTTTATAGACCGCGGAGAGCCGGTCGAACTCGCCCTTGGAAATGGCCTCGCTGCCCACCAGTTGACTGCCGCGATTGTAATCCACCTGGGCCAGTCCAAGATCGGCCAGGGCGGTTTCCAGCAGGGCGCTTTCCACGGCGCTGTCGAGCCGGATGATGGGTTGACCGGCCTTTACTTTCTGTCCTGACTCGAATTGCACATCAATGACGGTGCCATCGGTTTCCAGACTCAGGTCAACACCTTGCAGCGCCTTCAGGGTACCAACCGTGGGCAGCCGGGCTTGCCACGGACGTTCGATAGCCGTGGCCACGGCGACACTGATAGGCGGTTTCGGTGCGGAGAAGCCCTGGATCATCGTGTAGATCGAGAAGGCTTTGTAAGCGGCCAGCACCAGCACAATCAGCAGAACAACACCCAACATGATCAGCATGCGGCGACGCAGCATATTTCCAGTTCCTTGGAGAAAATCAGGTGAGACAGTGGGGCACATTACCGCGACTGGGAGGGGGAATCCAATCGATGTTTTTCCGGTTTTCCTCGATCTGTAGGAGCCGGCTTGCTGGCGAAGAAGCCCTTGAGCGCGGTGCAGTTCTCAAGATAGCCATCGCTGGCAAGCCAGCTCCTACTGAGCGTATTTAGGTAAGGCGTTGCAGCAGGTTCAGGTCATCAGGTGAAGATGGTTGTCCCAGAGCCCTGCCGGCAGTTCCAGGGGTTTGGCGACGAGGTTTTCCTGACGGCAATCGTAGTAGCGGCAACGTCCCTGACCCGAGGTCACGACAAAGCCATCGGCCACTGCGCCGACCCCGGCGCAATCGGGAAGCGGCGCATCCAGGCGCACTTCGCCGCTGTCCAGGTCCCAGATAAAAAAGCGATTGCCCCGTGGCGCGGTCAACGCCACCAGGCGCAAGTCACTGTGCACCGCGACGCTGGCGGTGTAATGCCCCATGGCCTGCAACTGGTGCTCAGGCACCGGGAACGCCACGAACGGCTGGCCGGGGCGCTTGATCGCCAGCAGCTCCGACGATTCGTGGGCCGCGCCCATGAATTGCTGCCCGGCGACGATGGTGCCGTCACTGGCAATCCCCAGGTGACGCACGCTGTTCATCTGCTGGGCGAGGGTTTCCTTGCTCAGCAGGGTGCCGTCGCGTTGCATCAGGACCAGGCTCGGTTCCATGGCGTTGAGATTCATCTCGACCCGGCTTTCGGCCTCGGTACGAATCCCGCCGTTGGCCACCACCAGGGTTTCGCCGTCGGGCATCCACGACACCTGATGCGGGCCGATGCCATGGGTAGAAATCTCGCCGCTGTGCACCAGCCGTTCGCCTTCGAATTTGTACACCCCGAGCAGACCGCGACCCGGATCGGTGGTGTCGTTTTCGGTGGCGTACAGCCAGTCGCCGCTCTGGTGAATCACCGCGTGACCGTAGAAGTGCCGGTTCGGTTGCGACGTTACGGTTTGCAGCAGCGCACCGTCGCGCAGGTCGACCAGGTAGCTCTCGGTGCCAGGGCGACGGGCGACAAACAGCGCAATCGGCAGCGTCGGGTGGTTGATGATGTCGTGGCAACGCTGGCCGACCCGGGTGGCAAACACCTGGGTGCCGTCCAGCCGATAACCCACGGCGTAATGCTTGCCGTCGGTATCGTCCCGCGCTGAAAGCAGCAGCGGGCTTTGGTCCTTTTGCCGGAACAGCTTCCAGCCGCCCAGCGTCATCGCACCCAGCAGCAAACTACCTAATGTCAGAGCCTGGCGTCGCAGCATGGCAGTCGCCCTCATCAGTCACCGTCGTTGGCGTTGAAGCCCAGTTGGATGCCCAGCGCCTTGGCCAGTTCGCCTTCGTGCAGACGATGGACAACGTTGAGGCTGTCGTAGAGCTCGTTGAGCTGCTGGCGACCGGCCTCGTCATTGAGCAAGTCGGTCAGCGAGCGCTTGTTGCTGGCGAACAGTTTCAGTGCGGCGGCGTAGGCAGCGTCGATTTTGTCGGCCAATGGCTTCTGCTCGCTCGGCAACAGACCACGCAGGCCTTTGTTGTCCACACCTTCCCAGACGGTTTTGGCGGCCGCAAGGCTGGCTTCGAGGCCCGCGAGGGACGATTGACTGCGCCAGGCATCGGCCTGGAACGGCTGCGGGACGCCCTTGGTCTGACGACCCATTGGGGTGCCGAGCTTTTTCTTCAGGGTGTCGAGGGCGGTCACTTGTACGCGCAGCAGATCAGCGATGGCTTCGTGGGAGTCGGCGTAGCGCTGGTTCGGGAACTTGCTCATCTGCGCGAGCATGCCGTCGGTGTTGTTCCAGCCTTTCAGGATTTCTTCAGCCAATTGCTTTTGACGTTCGCCAATCGCGATCAGCAGCGGGCAGTATTTGGCTTTCTGCTCAGCGTTGGCCACATCAGGCTTGCTGTCGAACAGGATGTATTCGTAGGCCGACAGACCCTGCACCACGACACTGGATTTGGCCAGTGCAGCCGCATCGATCTGCGGTTGCGCGGTGACCAGTTGTTCGACCTGACGGCCGACGAGGTTTTTCTTGTCCGGCCAGAACTGTACTTGCCATGCACGGTTGCCTTCAGCCAGTGGCCCGATCAACAGCGGTTGCAATTCGGCCCAGGCCTTTTGTGCGTGCAGGAAGTCGGCGCGGGCGGTGTCCAGGGTTTCCTTGCCTTCGCAATAGGCGAGGGCGCTGACGGCCAGTTGGCGGTCGGCTTCAACCCAGCGGGTGTAGGTCGGCAGGATCACCGATTTGGCGATGGCTGCCGACGTGACCGCTTGCGGGTCCTGGGGCGAACAGGCGCCCAGCGCAAGGGCGGCAAGGCTGGTGAATAGCAGTTTGGGACGGAACATGTCGGGCTCCCGCTGAAGGAATGCGTGTTAAAGGGAATTCAAAAACGCCAGCAACGCAGCGCGCTGCTCGGCATTGAAAGACAAAACCTGTTGCTGCGCCGCTGCCGCCTCACCGCCATGCCAGAGCACGGCCTCGAGCAGATTACGGGCGCGGCCGTCGTGCAGGAACTGCGTGTGACCGCTGACCGCCTGAGTCAGGCCAATGCCCCACAACGGCGGGGTGCGCCAGTCGCGGCCACTGGCCTGGAATTCGGTACGGTTGTCGGCCAGGCCGTCGCCCATGTCATGCAGCAGCAGATCGCTGTACGGACGAATCACTTGATTGGCCAGTTCAGGTTCGGCAGCGTTGGTTGCGGTGGTGTATTTCGGTGTGTGGCAGGACTGGCAACCGGCCTGATAGAACAGGCTCTTGCCGGCCAACACTTGCGGTGCACTGACATCACGGCGGGCGGGTACGGCGAGGTTACGGCTGTAGAACAGCACCAGGCGCAGGATGTTGTCACTGACTTCCGGCTCGCCATCCGGGCCGTTGCCATTGGGTGCCTGTTTGCAGGCGATTTGCGTGTCGGTGCAGTCATCAACGGGTTTCAGGCTGGTCGTGAGGCCCATATCACCCGAAAACGCGTGAACATTTTGTTGATTGAGATTGGGTTGCCCGGCTTTCCAGCCGAATCGTCCGAGAACGGTTTTTTGCTGTGCATCGTCCCAGACCCGGTTCGGGCGCCCGGCGATGCCGTTGTTCGCCTTGGCCTGAGCCTGCGCGTTGGCCAGGATCGCCTCGTCGGGGATTGCTTCAAGGAGGCCGAGGCCAATCATCGGTGGGGCTACGCGGGCGGAGAATCGGGTGTCCGGGTGCATCGGTCCGTAGTTTAACCGGGTGATGTTCAGGCTCGGTTTGCGCAATTCGACCTCGGTGCCGTCCTTGAAGCGAATCGGTACGGGCGTGTAGTCAACCCGCACTTTGCCTTCCGGTTCCACGCCGGGTACGGCCATGTCCTGGAACTGACCGCCGTAGACGGGCTCGGGCACGACGCCGATTTGTTCGATGACCTTGGCGTAGGCCGGTGCATCGGGGATCGACAGGCGCACCAGCATCGATACCGCGTTCTGTGCGCCGGGCTCGGGTGGATGACCCCGGCCATCCTTGATGTGGCAACCCTGGCAGGCGTTGGTGTTGAACAGCGGGCCGAGGCCATCGCGTGCAGTGGTGGTCGACGGAGCGATCACCCACGGGTTACGGAAAAAGCTGTTGCCGACGCTGAAATCCACGCGCCGTGACGGCGGGAGGTTGGCGGAGGGCAGGGAAAACGAATTTTGATCGGTCTTGCGCACGGTCGCGCTGCCACCGGAGCGGGCTTCGCCGGGTTCGGCCTGGGTGAATTTCGGGGCGTCATCGCAGGCACTCAGGCCCAAGGCCAGAAACAGTGCGGACAAGCGAAGCAGCAGCGAGGGCATCAGACATCCTGCAGACGAGCAAAACAAGGGCGCAAAGTCTAACAGGGCAGGGGAATTTGAATAAGAGGAATTATCGTTTGCTTGGATTTGTAGGCGGTGGCGCAGGTTGAGATCTGTTGGTCTTGCCGTTGAGAAGATCGCAGCCTCGTTTCACTCGACAGCTCCTACAGGATTAGTGGTGTTCCGGCGAACAAAAAAGGCGACCCGAAGGTCGCCTTTTTATTCAGTCAGCGTTGATCAGAATTCGTGATCAGCGTTGTCCGGGTTCAGGTCGCTGATGCCCAGTTTGCCTGCGGCAGCTTCGATCGAGCCGGTCTGCTTGACCAGGGAAGCGATGGCGTCGCGAACGATCTGGTTGCCGGCGGTGTTACCGGCGGCGATCAGTTGGTCGTAGTGCTCACCCTTGTTGGCGTGGTCGACGATCACTTGCATCTTCGCTTCGGTCGCTGCGAGGTCGGCTTTCAGCGCCGTGTCGGCAGCCGGGTCGGCTTTGGCCACCAGGGACGACAGGCTGGCGCCGGTCATTTTGGTGCCATCGACGCGAGTGTATTCACCCAGGTAGACGTTCCGGATGCCTTTGGCATCGTAGAACTGCGAGTTGTGGGTGTTGTCGCTGAAGCAATCGTGTTCGTCTTCAGGGGAGTTGGCTTCCAGGGAAACCTTCATGCGCTCGCCTGCCAGTTCGCCCAGGGACAGGCTGCCCATGCCGAACAGCATTTTGCGCAGACCGGTTTCCACCGGTTCGGCTTGCAGAGTGGCGCGGTAGTTGTCAGCCACGTTTGGCTTCCAGTTACCGACCATTTCTTCCAGGTCGCTGACCAGCAGCTGAGTGACAGACTTCAGGTAAGCGCGACGACGATCGTTGTGACCACCGGTGGCGCCTTTGCCTTCCAGGTAGTCGGAAGCTGGACGGTTGCCGGCGCCTGGGCCGGTACCGTTCAGGTCCTGGCCCCAGAGCAGGAATTCAATGGCGTGGTAGCCGGTGGCAACGTTGGCCTCGGAACCACCCAGCTCGTTCAGGCTGGCGAGTTTTTCCGGGGTGATGTCTTTTACGTCAACCTTGTCTTCGCCGACCTGGATTTGCGTGTTGGCGATGATGTTGGCGGTAGCGCCAGGGTTGCCCAGCGCGTGTTCATAGGACTTGTCGACGTAGTCGATCAGGCCTTCGTCCAATGGCCAGGCGTTCAGCTGACCTTCCCAGTCGTCGATGATGGTGTTGCCGAAGCGGAACACTTCACTCTGCAGGTACGGAACGCGTGCTGCGATCCAGGCAGCCTTGGCGGCTTTCAGCGTGTCGGCGTTCGGCTTGGCGAGGAATGCGTCGACGGCTGTTTGCAGGGTCTTCGCAGTGGATTCGGCATCGCTGTAAACGGCGAAGACGATGTCGGCGTAATGGGCGACAACGGCTTTGCCGGCGGCTTCGTCGACTTTGCCGGCAGCGGCAGGTGCAGCGGCTGGAGCAGCAGCAGTGCTGGCAGCTGGTGCAGGAGCGGCAGCTTTGTCTTTGCCTTCACCGCAACCGGCGAGGGAAATAGCGATGGCCAACAGACTGGCGGTAGCCAGAGGCATACGAATCATGGCGAACATCCTGCTTCGATAAGGGGTGGTATGGCGCTGTCTAAGCGCAAAACTGCGACATAATGCAAATCTTTCGCATTATGTGTAAAGGGTTGCAGGTGGAAATATTTCTTATTCATGGGGCTGCAAGCTCACTCTGTAGGAGCGAGCTTGCTCGCGATGAACGTGGGGACAGCGCGTTTTTTCAGGCTAAACGCATCATCATTCACGACCATCGCGAGCAAGCTCGCTCCTACAGGGGGTTACAAGATAGCGGCGTTGGTGCGCTGGGCCTGCTTCAAGTAAGCGCTCAGTTCCCTTGATGGCAGGGGCTTGCTGTAAAAGTAACCCTGACCTTCATGGCAACCTTCCGAGATGATGTAGGCCTCTTGCTCAGCGGTTTCCACGCCTTCGGCAATCACCTGCATGCCCAGGCTCTTGCCCAACTGGATGATGGCCCGAACGATGGTTGCATCGTCGTCGTCATCGAGCAGATCCTGAACGAAGCCCTTGTCGATCTTGATCTTGTCCAGCGGCAGGCTTTTCAGATAGCTCAAGGACGAGTAGCCCGTACCGAAGTCGTCGATGGCAATCAGCGCGCCGGAGCGACGCAGGCTGAGCAAATGCTGGGCTGCGGTGCTGATGTCTTCCATCAGGCCGGTTTCGGTGACTTCGAGCTCGAGGCTGCGTGGCGGCAGGCGGTACATCTGCATCAGGTTGTTGACCACCCGTGGCAGCTCGGCGTGGTGCAACTGTACGGTAGACAAATTGACCGCCATGCGCAGGTCGCTGAAGCCCAGGTCGTGCCACTCGCGCAATTGCTTGCAGGCCTGATCCAGCACCCATTCCCCAATGGCAATGATGGTGCCGTTCTGTTCGGCCAGCGGGATGAATTGGTCGGGTGGCACCAGCCCGTGGTCGGGGTGCTGCCAGCGAATCAACGCTTCGACACCGACCACCCGGTGATCGCGATAACTGATTTGTGGTTGATAGACGAGGTAGAACTGGTTGCGGGTCAGCGCATCACGCAGGTCTTTTTCCAGTTCGCGGCGTCGCCGCATTTCGGTGTCGACGCTGGCGATATAGAACTGATAACGGTTGCGCGAGCGGGTCTTGGCCAGGGTCATGGTCTGCTCGGCTTTCTGCAACAGCTTCTCGGTGCTGTCGCCGTCCTCCGGGAACAGGGTGATGCCGATGGTGGCGCGCAGGCGGATCTCCTGATGATCGAGGGCAAACGCCGCTTCCAGGTCATCGAGAATGCTTTGCGCCAGTTCGGCAGCCTCGTAGGGCTGCTCGATATCGGCCTGCACCAGGGCGAACTGGTCGCCACCGAGGCGGGCGAGGGCGCCTAGACGCCCGCTATGACCACGCAGCCGATCGGCCAGGGCCAGCAGCAACTGGTCACCGGTCTGGTAGCTGAATTGTTCGTTGATGCCTTTGAAGTCATCGAGCCCGACACACAACACAGCGACCCGCCGTTGCAGTTTGCCAGCGTCAATGAGGATCCTGTCCAGTTGCGTTTGCAATTGCTGACGGTTCGGCAGGCCGGTGAGGAAGTCATACTGGGCCATGCGCAACAGGCTGTTTTCTGCTTCATGGCGCAGGTGGGTGTTGCGCTCGATGGATTCGAGCAACTGGTTGGCGGTGTTGATCCAGATCCCCAGTTCGTTTTTCTCATGTCCCTTGAGTTGCGGGATTTTGTGTTCGCTGGGGCGGTCCGGGTTGATTTCCGTCAGGTGCTCGATGATCCGCGACAGTGGTTTGGTCAGCAGCCAGTGGTAGACCAGATACAGCACTAACCCCATCGCCAGGGCGCGCAATACGCCGGAAATGAAGATGATCACCGAGCTGACAATGAACCCCTGGCCATAGGTGGCGGTATCGAGGGTAATGCTCAGGTCACCGTAGTACTCGCTGTACGGACCGCGTCCTACCAGTTGGGTGGTGAACGTGCGCTCCTTGCCCAGGATCAGGTCGGTCAGCCAACGAGTATTGGACTGCTGCAACTCGCGGGACTTTTGCGCGAGCATGGCTTCATTGGGATGGCCGATGGAGGCCTGGCGCACGGCATCGTCCTGAAACAGACCTTCGATAACCTGCATGCCCATTTCCCTGTCCAGGCTGTAAACGGCCTGGGTCGAGGGATCGCGAAACATGTCGAGGATGCGGTCGGCGTCGCCGGCGACGGCCTGGCGTGTGTTATAGGCATCGAAAACAATCTGCGCGCAGCTCAAGACCACGCCGACGATCAATGCCGACAGGAGCACGACCCGGAGCAACTTCACCGACAAGCTGTTCTTGAGTTCCAGCTTCAAAGGGTTATTCCTTGTTCCGTGCGGGTAGCATCAAGTTGCCATGAGTATTGGCAATCCCGTGATGCCAGTCAAAGGGACAATCATCCATGGGAAATTTTGCCTGCAGCTTGGCCGATATGCAGCATCTGAAACCATTAGCCTATCGCACTGTGTCGGTTGTCGAGTCCTTCAACTTGAGGGGGAGGTGCAGATATTTTCCATGTGTTTGATGTTAGCCCCCTGTGGCGTGGGGGCAAGGGCGATAACGCCTGTTTCAATGTCGGAAAATGTCCGTGGCATCAGGCGAAAAAAAACCCGGCATGAAAGCCGGGTTTTTTGACTGGCGTCGAGCTTAAGCGGTGAAGGTTTTGCCTTCGAACTGCTCAGCCACGAACTTCCAGTTGACCAGGTTCCAGAACGCCTCGACATACTTCGGACGAACGTTGCGGTAGTCGATGTAGTAAGCGTGTTCCCAGACGTCGCAGGTCAGCAGCGGGGTGTCGCCGTTGGTCAGCGGGTTGCCGGCGCCGATGGTGCTGGCCAGGGCCAGGGAACCGTCAGCCTTTTTCACCAGCCAGCCCCAGCCGGAACCGAAGGTGCCGATGGAGGTTTTGCTGAACTCTTCCTTGAACTTGTCGAACGAACCGAAAGCCGCGTTGATGGCTTCAGCCAGCGCGCCGGTTGGTTGACCGCCAGCGTTTGGCGCCAGGCAGTTCCAGTAGAAAGTGTGGTTCCAGACCTGAGCGGCGTTGTTGAAGATGCCACCCGAGGAAGTCTTGACGATTTCTTCCAGGGTCTTGCCTTCGAACTCGGTGCCTGGCACCAGGTTGTTCAGGTTCACGACGTAGGTGTTGTGGTGCTTGTCGTGGTGAAATTCCAGAGTTTCCTCGGAAATGTGCGGCTGCAGAGCATCGTGTGCGTAAGGCAGTGGCGGCAATTCGAAAGCCATGGTGAATCTCCTAATCAGGTCAGGTGCGGTGAGCGCAAGGCCGATCACGGGCGGCCAGACAAGCGCCGGGGAGTTTGTACTCTTTGCGGCGCAGGTGTCGGATCATAGCACCGGGGTTGCGGCATAACCACGCAACAACTGTGTGGAATAGAGGTTCCAGAGCCTTTTGGAATAACTTATCCGGCGCTGATCAGCTGGAACGCTACCGCGAACATCATCACCGCGACCAACAGGTCGAGAATTCGCCAGGTGCTCGGGCGGGCGAGCCAAGGGGCCAGCCATGCCGCGCCGAGTGCCAGGGTGAAAAACCACAGCAGCGATGCACTGGCGGCGCCCACCACGTAGGCACCGGGTTCTGTTTGCTGGGCACCGAGGGAGCCGATCAGCAGAACGGTGTCCAGATAGACATGTGGATTGAGCAACGTCACCGCCAGGGCGCTGAGCATGACGGCGCGCAATGAACGCACGGTCTGATTTTCACCCTGTTGCAGGCTCTGACTGGAAAAGGCCCGACGCAGCGCCTGGCTGCCGTACCAGATCAGGAATGCCGCACCGCCCCAGCGGGCAATCGCCAGCAACGTCGGATTCTGCGCCAGCACCGTCGCCAGCCCGAACACGCCGGCGGCCACGAGCAGGGCGTCACAGGCTACGCACAGTGCTGCGACCGGCAGGTGATGCTCACGCCGCAAACTTTGCGCCAGCACAAACGCATTTTGGGTCCCGATCGCCATGATCAGGCCGAAGGCCACCAACAGGCCGTTCACATAACTTTGCCACATTGCGTTTTACTCCCCGTTGGCCGCCAGGTCCCGCAGCACTTGCACGGCGCGCTCGGCGTCGGCCTGGCCGACAAACAAATGGTCGTGGAAGTAGCCGGCAATCACGTTGCAGCTGATACCGGCCTTGCCCAATGCCGTGGCGAACGCGGCAGTCAGTCCAACGGCTTCGAGGGCCGAGTGCACGTTGAGGGTGATCCAGGCCGCGATGTAGTCGAAGCTGAATCCGGCCTTTTCGGCGTGGGAGCGTTCCAGAATGACGGTCAGGCCTTCCTGTTCGCGAAAACTGCCGATGATGTCCAGACCCGCAGGCAATGTCCCGTCACGCAGGGTGCAGAACACATACTCGCCGGCGTTGAGTTGCGGGCTCATGCTGCGCAGCAGCGTTGCCAATGAAGTTTCGCCAGCCATGGGGGGATCCTTGTTCAAGAGTTCTTGTCGGGCATTCTCCGTGCGAAAGCTGTATAAGAAAAACCAATCATGCTGATCGCTCATTAGGAAAACTGATGTTCGACTATAAATTGCTTTCCGCGCTGGCAGCGGTGGTAGAACAGGCCGGTTTTGAACGGGCAGCCCAAGTGCTGGGGTTGTCGCAGTCGGCGATTTCCCAGCGCATCAAATTGCTGGAGGCACGGGTCGGCCAGCCGGTGCTGATACGCGCCACGCCGCCCACCCCGACTGAAATCGGGCGCCGACTGCTCAATCATGTGCAGCAGGTGCGGTTGCTTGAACGGGATTTGCAAAGCTTGGTGCCGGCGCTCGATGAAGAGGGCTTGCCGGAACGCCTGCGGATCGCCTTGAACGCCGACAGCCTGGCGACTTGGTGGGCGCAGGCCGTGGGGGATTTCTGCGCGCAGGAGAAGGTATTGATGGATCTGGTGGTCGAGGACCAGACCGTCGGCCTCAAGCGCATGCGTGCCGGTGAAGTGGCAGCCTGCCTTTGTGCCAGTGAACGCCCGGTTGCCGGGGCGCGCAGCGTGCTGTTGGGGGCCATGCGCTATCGCGCATTGGCCAGTCCGGCGTTCATTGCCCGGCACTTTCCTGACGGCGTACGCGCCGATCAGTTGGCCCGAACCCCGGCGCTGGTGTTTGGCCCGGACGATTTCCTGCAGCATCGATATCTCGCTTCGCTTGGCGTCGATGGCGGCTTCGAACACCACTTGTGCCCGTCGTCTGAAGGATTCATTCGCCTGACTGAAGCCGGGCTCGGCTGGGGACTGGTTCCGGAATTACAGGTGCGCGAACAACTGGAACGCGGTGTTTTGCTGGAGCTTTTGCCAGATAAGCCGATCGATGTGCCGCTGTACTGGCATCATTGGCGCAACGGCGGTCAACTGCTGGGTTTACTCACGGATCAATTGGTGCGCGCGTCGAAGCAATGGCTGGTGCCGTTGGACTGACGGGCAGCGTCAAGACCTCACGCAATACGCAAAACGAAATATTCGGAGCACTACATGAAAATTCTGGTTACCGGCGCAAGCGGCTTCATCGGCGGGCGCTTTGCGCGTTTCGCCCTGGAGCAGGGCCTGGACGTGCGGGTCAACGGTCGCCGGGCCGAGAGTGTGGAGCATCTGGTGCGCCGCGGCGCCGAGTTCATCCCGGGTGACTTGAGCGACCCGGAACTGGCGCGCGAACTGTGTTCTGACGTCGAGGCCGTGGTGCACTGCGCTGGCGCCGTCGGTTTGTGGGGGCGTTATCAGGACTTTCATCAAGGTAACGTCCAGGTCACCGAAAACGTGGTCGAAGCGTGTCTGAAGCAGCGGGTTCGGCGGTTGGTGCACTTGTCGTCACCGTCGATCTACTTTGATGGCCGCGACCACGTGGGCCTGACCGAAGAACAGGTGCCCAAGCGCTTCAAACACCACTATGCCGCGACCAAGTATCTGGCTGAGCAAAAGGTCTTCGGTGCCCAGGAGTTCGGCCTCGAAACCCTGGCCTTGCGTCCGCGTTTCGTCACCGGCGCCGGCGATATGAGCATATTCCCGCGCCTGCTGAAGATGCAGCGCAAGGGCCGCCTGGCGATCATCGGCAACGGCCTGAACAAGGTCGATTTCACCAGCGTGCACAACCTAAACGAAGCGTTGCTCAGCAGTTTGCTGGCCACCGGCTCTGCCCTGGGCAAGGCCTACAACATCAGCAACGGCACGCCGATCCCCTTGTGGGACGTGGTCAACTACGTCATGCGCCAGATGGACGTCCCACAGGTCACGCGTCACCGTTCCTTCGGCCTGGCTTACTCGGTTGCCGCACTCAACGAGGGCGCGTGCAAGCTGTGGCCGGGGCGTCCCGAGCCGACGCTGTCGCGCTTGGGCATGCAGGTCATGAACAAAAACTTCACCCTGGACATCAGCCGCGCCCGGCATTATCTGGATTACGATCCGAAGGTCAGTCTGTGGACGGCATTGGATGAATTCTGCGGCTGGTGGAAGGCCCAGGACATTCGCTGACGAACAGCTGCCGGTCGCCTGTTGAACCGAGGACCGGGGATCAGGGTCAATGGTTGCGGTCGTGAGGGTTATACTGCACGGCACAAAGCCATCATCTGTTTCACAAAGGTTGATTCAATGTCCATGCGTAACGATGCCAACGACGACTTCGACGACGTACCGAGCCTGCGTGCAGACGTCCTCGATGACGATGATTTTCCACCGACCACTCGCAAGGTCGTGCACTCGCGTACGGCGCCGGTGGTCAAGGTCAAGGCCGCGAGCACCGGGCCGCTGTGGGCATTGGTCGGCGCGTTGTTCTTTGCGTTCGCGGGCCTTGCCTGGTGGAGTTTTCAGCAGATTTCGCTGATGGAGCAGCAATTGGTGGCGACCCAGGAAAGCTTCGCGCGAATCAGTGAGGAAGCGGCGGGTCGTTTGCAGGACATTTCCGGCAAGGTGGTCGCCAGCCAGACAAACGTCACCACCGACAGTGAAGCCCTGAAGCTGCAAATCAAGCAACTGGAAAGCAGGCTGCTGGAGCAGACCACGCAACAGCAGGGCGTTGCAGGCCAGGCATCGGACCTCGACAAGCGTCTGGCGCAGATGACGGCACAAACCGCCGAACTGGATAAGCGCCTGGCACAAATGGCAGCCCAGAACACCGAGCAACAGACCGCCAACACGCAATTGCAGGCGCAGGTCAAAGCACTCGGCAGTGAATTGACCACGCTGAAAAATGCTCCGGCGGATGCCGAAAAATTCGATGCGCAATTGAAAAGCCTGGGCGCCGATATCGTCGCACTGAAAAAACAAGGCAACCCAAGCGCCGCCATCGAGCGACTGGAGCAGGACATCCTGATACTCAAAAGCCAGCAGGACAATCGCCCGGCAGCGCCACAAGGCGGGTCCAGCACCGCCGAGTTCGATGCGTTCCGCGGCCAGGTCACCCGCAACATCAATACCCTTCAGGCGCAGATCCAGAACCTGCAACAGCAATTGCGCGCCCGGCAACAGTAATCGTCTGTTCAGTGAGTTTTTGTGCCGAGCGAGCTTGCTCCCTCGGCACAAAAACCATCCTCATGTTTCCTGAATATCCATACATCCCCCATTGCCGTCTACGCTCTTGAAACACCAACAGGAACGAGGGACACGCAATGGGGTTTCTGCAAAAGTTGACCTGGCTCTGCGGCATGCTTGTGCTGTGCCTGGGCCAGGCGCAGGCCGCCGGTACCGAGAAGGAAGACAGCAAGGCTGCCATCGCCTTGCTGGAAAAGGCCTTGGCGTACTATCACGAGAATGGCGACAAGGCCTTTGCGGCCTTCAGCCGTCAAGGCGAGTTCGTCGACAAGGACCGGTATGTCTTCGTGCTCGACACCAAGGGCGTCATGCTCGCCAGCGGCGGGCCGTCCGCCGCGTTGATTGGCCGGGATGTGTCGGAAACCCTTGGGCCGGATTTGCAGAAAACCTTCAAGGATGCCTTGAAAGTACCGGAGGGCAATGGCATTCAGCAGGCGGAGTATCGCTGGCAGAACTGGGGCGACGGCAAGGTCGAGCGCAAACACGTGTACTACCAGCGCGTCGGTCAACGGATTCTCGCGGTCGGTTACTACCTGCCACGGGCGTCAGCCGAGCAAGCCATGGCTTTGTTGAACAAAGCGGCAACCGATCTGGCCAAGGACGAAAAGGGCACGCTGACGGCGATCAATTCCCTCAAGGGCGGGTATTTGCAGGACGACCTCTATGTGTTTGTTGTCGACCTGGACACCCAGCGGTATGTGGCCCATGGCACCAACTTGCGGCTGATCAACACCGATTTCAACAAGGTTGAAGATCCGGAAGGCAAACCGGTCGGCGAGCCGATTCTGGCGCTGATGGCTAAACAGGATTACGGCGATTACGAGTACCGCTGGAAAAACCCGGTGACCGGCAAGGTCGAGAACAAGCATGCGTACCTGAAGAAGGTCGGGCACTTCCTGGTGGCGGTCGGGTATTACAGCCCTTGAATCGTGGTGCCTGTCAGACCGCCTTCGCTGGCAAGCCAGCTCCTACAGGGAATCAGGCGTCCCTCGCACTTCGTAGGAGCTGGCTTGCCAGCGAACGCCGCAACGCGGTCTGTCTAGCGCGCCTTGTCCTCACGCCCACGTAACAACAGGTTCGGCATCGCAATTGCCGCCGCCAACCCCAACAGCGACACGACCGCGCTGACGATCAGCAAGTGCCGGAACGTCAGCAGCAGTTCCGCGCGCAGGGCGTCTTGCGCATCCCCCGGTGCAGCGTTCAAACCATCCAGCAACACATTCCCTGAATGCCCTTCGGCAATCAGTGTCGAGCCGGCCAGATGGGCGAAGCTCGAATCCTGCAACAACGCCAGCAGCAGCGCCGACATCAACGCCACACCCACCGCGCCGCCCAGTGAACGGAACAGGTTGGTGGTGCTGGTGGCCACACCGATATCACGCTGTTCCACCGAATTCTGTGTGCCCACCAATGAAGTCGGGAACTGCATGCCCGAGGCAATCCCGCAGAGCAACATGAACAGGCTGCTCAGCACAAACGCCTGGGGCGGACTGAAAGCCATGCCCAGAATCGAGATCGGCATCAGCACAGCGCCGGTGAGGATCATGGGTTTGTAGCGCCCGGTCACAGACGTGCGGCGCCCGGCGAAATAGGCACCGATCGGCAAGCCCATGGCCAGCGGCAGCAAGTGCAGGGCCGCGCTGTCGGCACCAGCACCGGTCACGCTCTGAAAGCGCAGCGGCATCAACACGATCAACGAAATCGCCTGGAAACTGGTGAAGAAAATCGTGCACCAGCACAGGATCGCATTGCGGTTGGCGAACAGATGCATGGGCAACAATGGCTCTCGCGCCCGACGTTCGTGGACCACGAACAGCCCCAGTACCAGCACTGCACTCGTCAGCAGCGCCAGCACTTCGGCGCTGCGCCACGAATGGCCCTGGCCGACTTGAGTGATGCCGAGTAGCAACGCGGTCAGGCCGATGATCATCAGCAGGGTGCCGAGGTAATCGATGATCGGTTTGCGTTGCGGGACCGGCAGGCCGACCAGCGTGCGATGGGCCACCCACCATGCGCCCAGGCCCAGCGGCAGGTTGATCAGGAACACCCAGCGCCACGACAGGTACTCGGTCATGTAGCCGCCGAGCACCGGGCCGGCCACACTCGCCACCGCATACATGCTACTGAAGTAGCCCTGATAGCGGCCACGTTCCCGGGGCGGCACGATGTCGCCGATGATTGCCTGACTCACGGAAATCATCCCGCCAGCGCCGATACCCTGAAGAATCCGCGCCAGCACCAATTGCTCCATGCTCTGGGCCATGCCGCAGAACACCGACGCCAGGGTGAACAGGCCCATGCCGAACAGCATCAACTTGCGCCGGCCGTACAGGTCACCCAATTTGCCGTAGATCGGCACGGCCACCGTCATCGCTACCATGTAGCCGGAAATCACCCAGGCCAACAGGCTGACGTCTTTGAATTGCGCAGAAATGGCCGGCATCGACACGGCGACGATGGTCTGGTCCAGGGCGCCCAGAAAGATCGCCAGCATCAGCGCGATCAGCACGCTGCGGATGGCCGGTTTGGGCGTTTCAGGCTGGTGGAGATTGGTCACGGGAAAACCTGCGGGCAGAGATTGACCCGCAAGCCGCAAGGCGAGCGGGGATGCTCGCCAGTGTAAGTCGATAGCAGGCTATTCGATAGCCTCGTACGGAAGGCCGACGTAATTTTCTGCAATGGTTTTGCGACCCGCTTCAGAACCGACAAAGTATTCCAGCTCCGATTCGGCAATGCGTTGGCTGAACGCATCGTGGTCGTCGAAACGGTGCAGCATCGACGTCATCCACCAGGAAAACCGTTCGGCCTTCCACACGCGACGCAGGCAGATTTCCGAGTACTTCTCCAGCAAATCGAGGCGATCTTCGCGGTAAACCTTGACCAGGATGTTGAACAGCGTGCTGACGTCGCTGGCCGCCAGGTTCAGACCCTTGGCCCCGGTGGGCGGGACAATGTGCGCGGCGTCACCGACCAGGAACATCCGCCCGTACTGCATGGGTTCGACGACGAAACTGCGCAGCGGCGCGATGCTTTTTTCGATGGACGGGCCGGTCACCAGTTTTTGCGCAAGCTCGACCGGCAGGCGGCTTTTGAGTTCGTCCCAGAAGCGTTGATCGGACCAATCCTCGACATTTTCGTCTGCGGGCACTTGCACGTAGTAACGGGTGCGCGTCGACGAGCGCATGCTGCACAGGGCAAAACCGCGCTCGTGGCGGGCGTAGACCAATTCTTCGTGGACCGGCGGCGTGTCGGCCAGAATCCCCAGCCAGCCAAACGGGTAGACGCGTTCGAACACCTTCAGGCATTCGGCGGGAATCGATTGCCGAGCCACGCCGTGGAAGCCGTCGCAACCGGCGATGTAGTCGCAATCGACCCGATAGGTTTCGCCATCCTTCTCAAAAGTGACAAACGCCTCATCGGTTTTCATGCCGTGGGGAACGACGTTGCTGGCCTGGTAAATCGTCTGCGCGCCCACCTCCCGACGAGCATCCATCAGGTCGCGGGTGACCTCGGTCTGGCCGTAGATCATCACGGTCTTGCCGCCGGTCAACGCTTGCAGATCAATGTGCACCTGGCGCCCGTCGAGGGCCAGTTCAAAACCGCCGTGGACCAGGCCTTCGGCGTCCATGCGCTGACTTACACCCGCCTGGCGCAGCAGCTCTACCATGCCTTGTTCGAGCACACCGGCGCGGATTCGGCCGAGCACGTAATCGGGGGTTTGACGTTCGAGAACGATGGTGTCGATGCCGGCGTTGTGGAGCAATTGGCCGAGAAGCAAGCCGGAGGGGCCAGCACCGATAATGGCAACTTGGGTTTTCAGTGTTTTCATTGTTCTTATGACTCGCAAGCTCCACGCGACCAAGGCCGGTGAATTATTTTTATGGATCGAGTGTTTGCATTTTTCACTTGCGAGTCTGTCAATTGAAGGTGAAAACTGAGCCGATAGCTGTACATTCTGCCAATCGGTGCGATTATCGCCCCAGATCAACCCCGAGGCCTGGATTGAAGTGATGAACAAGCCTGACCTGCCTTCGATTCCGGTGTTCAAGCTCTACGGTGAAAGCCTGGATTGGCCCACCCCGGACTTGCTGCACTGTGAAACCATTTCCAAACGCAGCCGCGAACATCATTGGGAAATCAAACCCCATCGCCATGCCGATCTGTGTCAGCTGCTTTTCGTCTTCAAAGGCCAGGCAGAACTTGAAATCGAAGGCCAACGCACGCAACTGAGCGAACCGGCGATCCAGATCCTGCCGCCGCTTTCGGTGCACGGCTTTCGTTTTTCCGAGGATGTGGAAGGTTTCGTGGTCACGTTGGCGGCGCCACTGATCGCCCATTTGCAGGTGCAACTGGGGCATTCGGTGAATGCCCTGGCCCAGTCTGAAAGTTACCCGGCCGGCAAAGATGCCGAGTACCTTAATAGCCTGTTCAGTGCGTTGCAGAACGAATACACCAGCCACCAACCGGCGCGGGAAATGCTCATGCATTCGCTGGTCAGCGTGATCATGGTGTGGGTCAGCCGTCAGGTGATCCAGCGACGCACTGCCATGGCGCGACCGCAGCGGGCACGGGAATACCTCAACGGGTTTATTCAGCTGGTGGAAGAGACTTATCGCCAGCACGTCAAGGTCGAGGACCTGGCGCATCGGCTGGGGATTTCCGTCTCCCACCTCAATGGCACGTGCCGTGAACTGGCGGGGCAACCGGCATTGCAGATCATGCACGAGCGGCAATTGCTGGAGGCCAAGCGTTTGCTGACCTACACCAGCATGACCATTTACGAAATGTCCGATGTGTTGGGGTTTTCTGATCCGACCAACTTCACACGCCTGTTCCGACGTCGAGTGGGGATCTCGCCAAAGGCGTTCCGCGACCGCTTGAAGGCCGATCAGGGCAACGAGACCTGATCCCCTTCGTTATCGGAGGGCGTTGAGGGTCGCGTTGTGAGGAATGCAGTGCTCGTAATTGCAGCTCGCGGCCTCACGGGGCAGATTACGCAACTGCTCGACACGCCAGGCAGCAGCGCCATACAGCCCGAGGGTGACGGCGCAGGTGACGAAAATCGCGAGGTATCTTCTTGTTCTGATGTTCACGGCATTAACCTCTGAACGAATACCTTTCGGTATTACTTTGAGCATAGGTCAACGCGGGTGAGTTACCAGCCATGGCGCGGCATTCAGAGCGCTGATGCCCCTTGTGGGAGCTGGCTTGCCAGCGAAGAGGGCGTGTCAGTCACCGTTGATGTTGTTTGATACGCCGCTATCGCTGGCAAGCCAGCTCCTACAAGGTCGGTGTTTACAAATACGCGTCCCATTGCGGTTCTTCCGGAAATCTGATCACCAGAAAATCCAGCAGACTGCGCAGCGCCGTCGGCATGTGTTTGCGTGAGGCATACACGGCGTACACGCTCATCTCTCGAGGTTCGGCTGTGGATAACAGTCGCACCAGTTCACCGCTGTGGATGTGCACCCCCGCCTGATACGTCGGCAACATCGCCACCCCGGCACCGGCCATCGCAGCGCGCAGCAACGTGCTGGCTTCATTGGCGCTGATGTTGCCGTGCACCGGTACCGAAACCTGCTCGCCGTCCTGCTCGAAATGCCACAGGCTTTTGCCGAAATAGGAATGGGTGAGGCAGTTGTGCTGGCTCAGGTCTTCTACCCGCTGCGGTGCCGGGTGCTCGCGCAGATAAGCCGGAGAAGCGCAGATCACTGAGCGACAGACTGTCAGGCGGCGGGCGATCAGGTTCGGGTCCAGGTCATTGCTGGTGCGGATCGCCAGGTCGATGCGCTCATCCACCAGGTTCACCGTGCGGTCGAGCATCTGCATGTCGATGCTGACGCCGGGGTAACGCTTGACGTAAGCGGCCATGGCATCGGCCAGTTGTGCCTGGCCGAACGAAGTGCTGACGCTGATCCGCAACAATCCACGTGGGGCATCGTCCGGGACGCTGACGGCGGCCTGCATGTCGGTGGACAAGTCGAGCATCTGCCGACAACGCGGCAGCATTTCGCTACCGGCGGCGGTCAGGCTCAGCTTGCGCGTGGTGCGGTGCATCAGGCGTGCGCCGACCCAGTCTTCCAGTTCTGCCAGATACCGCGAAACCACTGGCCTCGACAGCTCCAGATGATCGGCGGCAGCCGACTGACTGCCGAGGTCGACCACCGTGACGAACACACGCATTGCTTGTAGACGATCCATGATTTGCCCGATTTCAGAAACAAACTATGTCCAAGGATCGCATTTTTTGTACTGAGTCAGGCAACTAAGCTCCCTCCATCTTCTGTAGGAGCCGGCTTGCTGGCGATGCTGTCCCAGGCGCCGCGCTTTCCAGGTCAGCATGGGTTTTCGTTAAAGACCATCGCCAGCAAGCCGGCTCCTACAAAGGCGTATTTCAACCAAGGAGCAACAGATGATCGTTTTCACCACGTTTAAGCGTATTTTACTGGCCAGCGCCGCTCTCGGCTTTGCCGCCCACGCCAGTGCATCGACGCTGACGCTGGATGTCTACAACCCTGGAGAAAAAGCGATTTTCCCGGTGACGTCCGTACTCGTCAGCGGCGAAAAAGACGCGATCCTGGTAGACGCGCAGTTCGGCAAATCCCAGGCCGAACACGTGGTCGAAAAGATCCGCGCCAGCGGCAAGCAACTGACCACCATCTACATCAGCCACGGCGACCCGGATTACTACTTCGGCCTCGACACCCTGACCGCTGCATTCCCCAAGGCCAAGGTGCTTGCATCGCAGCCCACCGTGGACCACATCAAGAAAACCGTCGACGGCAAACTGGCCTTCTGGGGGCCGAAGATGGGCGCGGACGTACCGGCCAAAACCATCGTGCCGGACGTACTCAAGGGCGACAGCCTGATCCTCGAAGGGCAGAAGTTGCAGGTGGTGGGCCTGAAAGGCAAACAGCCAGATCGCAGCTTTGTGTGGATTCCATCGATCAAGGCAGTGGTCGGTGGCGTGGTCGTGGCAGAAAACATCCACGTGTGGATGGCCGATACCCAAACTGCGCAGTCCCATACTGATTGGTTGGCTACGCTGCATGCCATTGAAACCCTGAAACCGAAAACCATTGTGCCGGGCCACTACCTCGGCGAGAGCGCCCGTTCGCTGGCCGCCGTGCAGTTCACCGCTGATTACATCAAGGCTTTCGACGAAGAAACCGCCAAGGCCAAGGACGCTGCCGCACTGATCGCCGCCATGAAAAAGCGCTTCCCGACCCTGGGCGAAGACAGCTCCCTGGAACTGAGCGCCAAAGTCGCCAAGGGCGAGATGAAGTGGGGTGAGTGAGCTGATGCGGTGAGGCGTTGATGGTGCTTTTTGTGGCGAGGGAGCTTGCTCCCGCTGGAGTGCGAAGCGCTCCCCTGCAATGTGTCAAGTACACCGCGTTTTCAGGTCTTACGACTGCTGCTCAGCCGCGCGGGACGGTGCGGCGATCCGACAAGCCCCCTCGCCATATTCGCCAGCAAGCCGGCTCCTACAAGGGCGGCTCAGCGTGACTGAGCCTGCTCCACCAACCACCCCATCAACTCACGCAACTTCGGCGAAGGCGTGGGTTTTTCGGGGAATACCAGGTAATACGCCAGCCCGGTTTTTACCTTCAATTCAAAGGGCATGACCAGCCGCCCGGCGTTCAGGTCATCGCCGATCAGCGACCAGTCGCCAATCGCCACCCCCGTTCCCTGGGACGCCATCGACATCGCCAGGTCCAGTGTTTCGAAATGCTGGCCCTTGCCGACATTGGTCAAGTGCACATCCGCCGCTTTCAACCACGCCTTCCAGTCCCGCTCATCCCGGGTCGGGTGCAGCAGCAAATGTTGTTGCAGATCGGCCGGTGTTTGCAGCGTCATCGGCCCTTCGAGCATGGGTCTGGAACACACCGGTGTCAGTTGCTCATCGAACAGTTTTTGCGCCATCAACGCACTGTCCGGCGGCGGTCCGTACATCACTGCCGCATCGAATTGTTCGCGATGAAAATCCACGCCGTGCTTGACCGTGGTGGTCAGTTCCACCGGCACGTCCGGGCGTTCCTTTTGCCATTGCAGCAGGCGTGGCAGCAACCAGCGCATGACGCAGGTCGGCGCCTTGAGTTGCAAGGTTTCGCGCTTCTCACCGATCTGTTCAACGGCCTCGTCGATCAAGCCGAAAATCTGTTGCACCCGTGGCAGCCATTCCCGTCCCTCGGCCGTGAGACCCAGACCCCGGGCCTGGCGGATGAACAGCTCATAACCCAGATGATCTTCCAGCCCGGCGATCTGTCGGCTCACTGCGCCTTGGGTGATGTGCAGTTGCTCGGCGGCCCGGGTGAAGTTGCAGCACTGCGCGGTAATCAGAAAAGTGTGCAGCGCCGGCAGGGGAGGCAGTCGTTTCATTGGGATCCAAGGTATGACGTGAGGACATGGCTAGTAT
This sequence comes from Pseudomonas sp. Irchel s3f7, assembly GCF_900187615.1. Taxonomy (GTDB): domain Bacteria; phylum Pseudomonadota; class Gammaproteobacteria; order Pseudomonadales; family Pseudomonadaceae; genus Aquipseudomonas. The sequence continues at coordinate 191,897 of NZ_FYDO01000005.1, forward strand.
GACTTTTTATCCATTGTTGCGGCTATGTGTCGCCCGTTCCAATGAGGCCATCCCTGGACCTGCGAATCCATCATAAACACTGCGCAGGCCCGGCGTCTCAAATCGAACAAGAAGGGCAATTCACATGGCGACGTGCGGCGAAGTATTGGTCAAGTTACTCGAAGGCTACGGGGTCGAGCAGGTGTTCGGCATTCCCGGGGTGCACACCGTGGAGCTGTATCGCGGGCTGGCCCGTTCGAGCATCAACCACGTCACGCCGCGCCATGAACAGGGCGCCGGCTTCATGGCCGACGGCTATGCCCGCACCAGCGGCAAACCGGGTGTGTGCTTCATCATCACCGGCCCTGGCATGACCAACATCACCACCGCGATGGGTCAGGCTTATGCCGACTCGATTCCGATGCTGGTGATCTCCAGCGTGCAATCGCGCAGCCAGTTGGGTGGCGGTCGCGGCAAACTGCACGAGCTGCCGAACCAGGGCGCGCTGTGTGCCGGTGTCGCGGCGTTCTCCCACACCCTGATGTCGGCGTCGGAATTGCCGGGCGTATTGGCCCGTGCCTTTGCGCTGTTCCAGGCCGGTCGTCCGCGTCCGGTGCACATCGAAATTCCGTTGGACGTCTTGGTTGAAGACGCCGACGAACTGCTCAACAGCCTGCCGGTCAACATCGACCGCGCCGGTGCTTCGCCATCCGCCGTTTCGCGCATGACGGAATTGCTGGCCGGCGCCAAGCGTCCGCTGATCCTCGCCGGTGGCGGTGCCATTGATGCCGCTGCCGAGCTGACCGAACTGGCCGAGTTGCTCGACGCGCCGGTCGCGTTGACCATCAATGCCAAGGGCATGCTTGAGTCCGCTCACCCGTTGCTGATCGGTTCGACCCAGAGCCTGGTCGCCACTCGCGCATTGGTCGCCGAGGCCGACGTCGTTCTGGCCATCGGTACTGAACTGGCCGAGACCGACTACGACGTGACCTTTGCCGGTGGTTTCGAGATTCCTGGCAAGCTGCTGCGTGTCGACATCGACCCGGACCAGACCGTGCGCAACTACCCGCCGCACGTGGCGCTGGTGTCCGACTCGCGCAACGCTGCCCAAGCCTTGCTCAGTGCGCTGTCGCACAAATCCTTGGCCGAGCGTCGCAATGATTGGGGTCAGGTTCGCGCCGCACGCCTGCGTGAAGACCTGGCCGCGACCTGGGATGGGCCGACCCTGGCCCAGACCCGTTTCCTCGAAACCGTGTTGCACGAACTGCCGGACGCCGTGTTCGTCGGCGATTCGACCCAACCGGTGTACACCGGCAACCTGACCTTCAACCCTGAGCGTCCGCGTCGCTGGTTCAACTCGTCCACCGGTTACGGCACCCTCGGTTACGCCTTGCCGGCAGCGATTGGCGCCTGGCTCGGTGGCAGCGTTGAAAGCGGCACTCGTCCGCCAGTGGTGTGCCTGATCGGCGACGGCGGCCTGCAATTCACCCTGCCGGAACTGGCCAGCGCCGTTGAAGCGCGCACCCCGGTGATCGTGCTGTTGTGGAACAACCAGGGTTACGAAGAGATCAAGAAATACATGGTCAACCGCGCCATCGAACCGGTGGGCGTCGACATCTACACCCCGGATTTCATCGGTGTGGCCAAGGCCCTGGGTTGCGCCGCCGAAGCGGTCAGTGGCGTCGAACAACTGCGCGGTGCGCTGCGTACGGCGAGTGATCGTCAGGGCCCGACCCTGATTGAAGTCGATCAGACCGAATGGATGCAGGCGGTGTCGAAATGACTTTTCCAACCAACCTGGATGGCCTGTACATCAACGGTCAATGGTCGGCGGGCAACGAACACTTGCGCGTGATCAACCCGGCGACCGAAGCGCTGTTGACCACCGCCAATGGCGGCGATGAACGCGCTGTTGATCAAGCCGTGAGCGCGGCCACCCTGGCTTTTACCGACTGGTCGAAAACCACCGGCGCCGAGCGCGGCGCGATCCTGCGCAAGATCGCCAATGGCGTGCAGGCCCATCGCGAAAAGCTGATGCACTTGCAGTCGAGCAACAACGGCAAGCCACAGTTCGAAGCCGCGATTGATGTCGATGACGTGATCGCCACGTTCGAGTATTACGCCGGTCTGGCCGAGGGACTGGACGCCAAACAAGACAGCAATGTCGAATTGCCGACCGACGACTTCAGCGCGCGTTTGCGTCGCGAACCCTGCGGTGTGGTGGGCCTGATCGTGCCGTGGAATTTCCCGATGGTCACCACGGCGTGGAAACTCGCGCCAGCCTTGGCCGCCGGTTGCTGCGTGGTACTCAAGCCTTCGGAAGTCACGCCGCTGCCGGAGCTGGAACTGGCCGCGATCATTGCGGATGCCGGGTTGCCAGCGGGCGTGTTCAACCTGGTGTGCGGCACCGGCCTGGCCGTTGGCGCTCCGTTGTCGGCTGACTCGCGCATCGCGAAAATCTCCTTCACCGGCAGCAACGCGGTCGGCGTGCAGGTCATGCAACGGGCGGCAGAAACCGTCAAAGGCGTGAGCCTGGAACTGGGCGGCAAATCTTCGCTGCTGGTGCTCGCCGATGCCGATCTCGACCTGGCGGTGGAAGTGGCCTGCGGTGGTGGTTTCTTCAACGCCGGGCAGATGTGTTCCGCCACCAGCCGCGTGCTGGTCGCTGAAGAACTGGCCGATGAATTCCTGAACCGAGTGAAGACCCGTGCCGAAGCGATCCGCGTGGCCGACCCGTTCGACCCGGACGTGGAAATGGGCGCACTGGTCAATCAGGCGCAGTACCAGCGTGTGCTCGGCCACATCGATCGTGGTTTGAGCGCTGGCGCCAAGTTGATTTGCGGCGGTAATCGTCCGGCAGATCTGCCGCGCGGATATTTTTTGCAGCCGACGGTGTTCACCGAAGTGCCCCTCGATAGTGCGCTGTGGTGTGAAGAGATTTTTGGTCCGGTGATTTGCGTACGCCGTTTCGCCTCCGAAGCCGAGGCGATTGCCCTGGCCAACGACAGCCAGTTCGGTCTGGTCGCCAGTGTCGTATCGCGCAATGCACAGACTGCTGACCGCGTCGCCAACGCCTTGCAGGCGGGGCTGGTGTGGATCAATGCGCCGCAGGTGATCTTTCCGCAGACCGCTTGGGGCGGCTACAAGCAGAGCAGTATCGGCCGCGAATTGGGGCCGTGGGGCTTGCAGGCTTTCCAGGAAATCAAACATGTGATTCGGGCCATCTGAAGGCTCTTTCCTGTAGGAGCGAGCCTGATCGCGATGGACGTCAACGATGACGTGGGGTGCCTGAATGTACGTGGCGCCTTTGCACCCATCGCGAGCAAGCTCGCTCCTACATGAGGCATGCGCCGACGTCATGGCTTCAATGAGTTTTTATCGATAGTCAGGTGTTTTACACGACCTCAGGATGAACTCACTGGTTCAACCAAACCCCCGAAAACAGAGGGGCCAAGGCTGATCCAGTCGCGCGGATGCAACAGTTTCGACCTGCCTTATACCTACAAAAACAAAGGGAGTCCGTAAATGGGCGAGCATGATCTGAACAGACGTCAATTCATCAAGACCGTGGGCGTAGCCTCGGTTGCAGCGGCCGCCATGAGCATGCCGTTCATCAAGGCCAATGCCAGCGATACACGCTTTGCCGGCAAGACCTTGCGATTGCTGACCTGGTCCGATGACACCGGCCTGGCCGCACTGCGCAACATCGCCGCGACCTTCGAAGACAAGTACGGCTGCAAGGTCATCGCCGATCGCACCGGCAGTACCTCGGAAATGGTCGCCAAACTCAAGGCCGGCGGTGATCGTCCGCAGTACGACATCATCACCCTGGCGGGCGTCGGCGCCGAAGGTCTGGCCGCCGCCAACCTGCTGGAAAAACCCGACCTCAACCGCATTCCCAACCTCGTCGATGTGCCGGAGAAATACCGCACCGGCGCCAACGGTCACGGCATCGGTTACCTGTTGTGGTGCAACAGCCTGGTCTACAGCACCCGCACCCAGAAAGAAGCCCCGACCAGTTACGCCTCCCTGTGGGACGCCGACGCGGCGCCGAACATCTTCCTGCCTCCGCCGAACTGGACCGAGGCCATGGACCTGATCATCATCGCCGCCAAACTGGCCGGTGGTGACGAGCACAACATCGAGCCGGGCTTCAAGAAACTCGCCGAGCTGAAAGACCGCGTGGTGACCCTGGGCGAAAACCCGAACCAGATCGCCGAACTGTTCCGCACCGGTTCCCTGGACATGGGCGGCCTGTACGCGCCGGCGTTCTTCCCGAAACAGATCCGCGACCCGGCCTACGGCCTGGGTGCCACCTTTGGCATGAAGGAAGGTTTCTACACCGACCTGATGCTGTCGGTGATGCCGAAGAATCGTCCGGGCGATACCGATATGGCCTACGCCTTCATCAACCACTCTCTGGACCCGCTGGTGCAGGGCAAGATGGCGGAAGACATCTACAACGGCCCGGTCAACGCCAAGGCGATCATCTCCGCCGAAGCACGCAAGAGCCCGTACATCCTTACGCCGGAGCAGATTGCCGAGAAGGCGATCATGCACGACAACGCCTTCCTGGCCAGCGTGCATGACCAATGGATTCGTCGTTACACGGAAATCTTTTCTTCCTGATCTGAATGACAGGGAGGCTCTTCGAGCCTCATCGCCAGCAAGCCCGCTCCTACAAGAACAGCGCATGACCTGTAGGAGCTGGCTTGCCAGCGATCGAGTGCGCAGCACTCGCCATGCGCCTGATCTTCCATTGACGAGACCTTTGCTATGGAACACCAACCTTTGACTCATTCGGTCAGCGTCGCTGAGTCGCGCCCGCGTCGGGGTGTTTCACCGACCGCGCGCGCCTGGCTTTTCCTCACGCCGTCGATGCTGTTTCTCGGCGTGCTGATCGCCGCCAGCCTGCTGGTCCTGCGCATGAGCGTTGGCACCAAGGGCGCGGAATGGTCCGGGTTCAGCCTGGCCAGTTACGCCCAGTTGCTGGAACCCTATTACCTCAAATCGCTGATGCTGACCCTGCGCCTGGCGCTGATCAGCGCGGTGATCGCTGTGATCCTGGCGATCCCGGTGGCCTACACCATGTCGCGTCTGACTTCGCCGTTCGTACGGCGGATTTTCCTCGCCGCGGTGTTGCTGCCGTTGCTGGTCAACCTGCTGCTGCAAAGCTACGGCTGGCTGGTGATTCTCGGGCCGGGCGGCATGCTCAACCAGGCGCTGATGGGCCTGGGCCTGATCAAGCGTCCGATCATGTTGCTGTACAACCAGAACGGCGTGTTGATGGGCCTGGTGCAGACCGCTTTCCCGTTGGCCGTGTTGCCGATTGCCAGCGCCATGCGCGGCGTCGCTCGCAGTTACGAAGAAGCTGCCGCCACCCTCGGTGCCAGTCGCTTGCAGGTGTTTCGCCAGGTGGTGCTGCCGATGAGCATGCCGGGGATCATCACTGGCGCGACGCTGGTGTTCGCCTACAACGCCAGCAGTTTCGTGGTGCCCTTGCTGCTCGGTGGCCGGCGTGTGCCGATGCTGGCGGTGATGGTGCATGACCAGATCGCCCCGCTGATGAACTGGCCCGCCGCATCCGCCGCCGGTGTGGTGCTGATCGTCACCACGCTCGCGATCATGACCCTGTCCGAATACATCACCGGCCGTCGTCGGCGCATGCTGGAGGCTTCGCAATGAGTACCCTGACCAAGAAGCGCCACTCGCTGTTGCCGGGTGATACCGGCAAGTTTGCCGGCATCCTTTCCGGCTTCATCCTGCTGCTGGCGGTGCTGCCGATTTTGACCATGATCGTCATGTCGTTCAGCGGCGCGTCGAACCTCGACTTCCCGCCGAGCAGCTACAGCCTGCAATGGTACAAAGCCGCCTGGAATACCTTCGTCTCACCGGATTCCAGCGACGTGTTGAGCCTCGGCCAGGCCATGACCACCAGCCTGATGGTGTCGTGCCTGACCATGATCTTCGCCACGATCATCGCGGTGCCGGCCGCCTACGCGCTGACCCGTTGCGAGTTCCGTGGCAAGGCCGTGGCGCTGCAACTGATGTCGTTGCCGCTGGTGTTCCCGATGGTGGTGTTGGGCCTGGCGTTGCTGCTGGTGTTCGACAGCCTGCCGTTCCACATGACCACCTCGCGCCTGGTGATTGCCCACGTGATCCTCGCCTTGCCGTTCGTGGTGAAGAACTGCACGGCGGCGATGCTCTCCATCGGCAGCGAAGTCGAAGAGGCCGCGCAAATGCTCGGTGCTTCACCGCTGCGGGCGATTGTCGATGTGGTGGTGCCGTTGATGAAGTCGGGGATTCTGGCGGGCATGCTGCTGGCGTTCATCGTCTCGTTCAACGAATTCACCGTGACCTATTTCCTCTACACCATCGACGTGATGACCGTGCCGATCTGGATGTACAGCCGCACCGTGTCTTCGCTCGACCCAACCGTATTTTCGTTTGCCGTGCTGATCGTGTTGATCGACTTCGTCCTGATCTGGGCGCTCGAAAAACTGGTGGGTGAAGGTGGCGTTTCGTTCTGATTTCTTGAGGTGATTTATGTCTGGTCTGATTCTGGAAAACGTCGAGAAACATTACGGCTCGGCCTGCGCGGTAAAAGATGTAAACCTGCATTTGCCCGAAGGCAAACTGGTGTGTTTCCTCGGCCCGTCGGGCTGCGGTAAAACCACTTTGCTACGGATGATCGCGGGGCTCGAAACCCTGACCGGCGGCGAGATCCGCCTGGACGGTGAAGATATCGGCAACACCCCGGCGCATCTGCGCAACTTCGGCATGGTGTTCCAGTCCCTGGCGCTGTTCCCGCACATGACCGTGGGCGAGAACATCGCCTACCCGCTGAAACTGCGCGGGGTCAGCAAGGCTGACCAGCAGGCGCGGGTGGTGGAGTTGCTGGAGCTGATCCAGCTGCAACCGATGATCAATCGTCCGGTGGCCAAGCTGTCTGGCGGCCAGCGCCAGCGCGTGGCGATTGCCCGGGCGATTGCCTCGCGCCCGAAAATCCTCCTGCTCGACGAACCGCTGTCGGCGCTGGACGCCAAGCTGCGCGAGTCGATGCAGGTGGAAATCCGTCAGCTGCAACAACGCCTCAACATCACCACCATCATGGTGACCCACGACCAGCGCGAAGCCATGACCATGGCCGATATCGTTGTGGTGTTGGGGGAGCACAAAGTGCAGCAGGTGGGCACGCCGATCGAAATCTATCGCCATCCGGCGAACGAATTCGTTGCGGACTTCATCGGCTCAGGCAACATTTTTCCGGCCACGGTGCTGGGCAATGGGAAGGTCAGCTTGCCGGGCGGCGATGCACTGCAAGTGCCGATCTGCAGCAGCATTGTGGTGGGTGAAAAAGTGAAGATGCTGATTCGCCCGGAAGACCTGCAACTGTCGGCGCCACAGGCGACGGCGGGGAATCGGTTGTTGGGCAAGGTGACGTTCGTGCGGGATATCGGGGCGACCATCGAGACGACGGTGGAGTGTTCCGGGGTGTCGTTTACCGCGCTGAGCACGCCGTGTCAGGGCTTTGGTTTAAGTATCGGGCATCCGGTGTCGGTGACCTTGCCGGTGGAGGCTTGCCGAGTATTGGGAGCTTGATCCGGATTTGATGTTGGCCTTTCTGGCCCCATCGCTGGCAAGCCAGCTCCTACAGGTTCTGTGAACGCCGCAGATCACTGTTGGCCTTTCTGGCCCCATCGCTGGCAAGCCAGCTCCTACAGGTTCTGTGAACGCCACAGATCACTGTTGGCCTTTCTGGCCCCATCGCTGGCAAGCCAGCTCCTACAGGTTCTGTGAACGCCGCAGATCACTGTGGGCCTTTCTGGCCCCATCGCTGGCAGGCCAGCTCCTACAGGATCTGTGAACGCCGCAGATCACTGTAGGAGCTGGCTTGCCAGCGATAGCGTCATCCGCAACACCACAATCTCTTGATCAAACCGACAACCGCAACCGCGCCAAATCCCTTAACGGCGGAGCCCCGAACAATCGGCTGTACTCCCGGCTGAACTGCGAAGGGCTTTCATAGCCGACTCGATACCCCGCCGCCGAAGCCTCAAGCCCCTCGGCCAGCATCAACCGCCGCGCCTCCTGCAAGCGCAGCTGCTTCTGATACTGCAACGGACTCATCGCCGTCATCGCCTTGAAACGGTGATGCAGTGTCGACACGCTCAGGTTCACTTCCTTCGCCAGATCATCAATGCGCAGCGGCTGTTCAAAATTGCCGTTGAGCCATTTGATCGCCTGGCTGATGCGATGGCTCTGGCTGTTGGCGATGGCGATTTCGTACAGCCGATGGCCCTGTTGACTGCGCAACAGCCGATAGAGAATCTCCCGGCGAATCAGCGGCGCGAGCATGGCGATATCTTTCGGGGTCTCAAGCAAACGTGCCAGGCGCAGCACAGCGTCGAGCATCGCGCTGTCGAGTTTTTCGACATACAACCCGCGCCCGGTCGGACGGGTGGGTACGCCCATGGGCCCGGCGTCGGCGATCAGCGCGGTGATTTCCGCCGGATCGATGTCCAGACGCAGGGCGAGGATCGGTTCTTCGGCCGAGACATTCACCACCCGACCACTCAGCGGCATCGAAACCGAGACCACCAGATAATTCAGCGGGTCGTAGTTGAAGTATTCATTGGCCAGCTGAACTTCCTTGCGGCCCTGGGCCATGATGCACAGCGCCGGTTGCGCCAGCACCGGGGCGAACTCGTGGGACTGGCTGTGGCGCGACATGAACAACGAACCGATGGCCGTGGCGTAGCTGCCATCTTCGGCGGTGTTGCGGCGAATGATCGCCGCCAGCTCCGCGCGCTGGTGCTCCATGTCGGTGTCCAGCGGGGTTTCAGAGTGATCGAGTGACGACATGCAAGGCATCCTCGGCAAGGCATGGGGAATGGGCAAAGCATAAGTTTGTGCAAGCCGCAGCGGTAGACACATCCTGCCCGATGCTTGCCTGATTCTGCACGGGGAGGGTTTCGTCCCCAAACACGGCCAACCCGCCGACAACTCCGATAACCCCGTAGGAGCTGCCGAAGGCTGCGATCTGTTGATGTTTACTTTCAACATCAAAAGATCGCAGCCTTCGGCAGCTCCTACACAAAACGCGTATGACAGAACCGTGACAGGGTTTTGCTCGTTGTTACAGGCGACTCATGCAGTCTCGCAGGATTGTGCAACGCACCGGCAGGAATCGACTAACGACTCACCCATCGCGGCCCTTAACCTTTGATCCTGTCGCAGCCCGTCCCCCGGCTGCCACGCGACTCCCCGGGAGGGTTGAACCATGTCCACGCAAATCCCAGTCAGTCATATGGCCTTCGTTCGAGCGTGCGCCGGGCGTTCGGCGGAACTCGGCGTGCGCCTCAGTGCCCTGATTGAGCCGTCCCGCGCGGCGCCAGGTTGCCTGAATTTTGCCTTGCAGCATTCGCAGTGCGACCCGCAGTTGTGGTTGGTGTCCGGTTTCTGGAGCAATCAACAAGCCATGACTGCGTACTTCAGTACCCCGGCGATGGAGGTTTTTGCCGAGCTGGTGCAGGAACTGGTGGTCAACAGCCTGGATTTTCATACGTTCAAGGACGTGTCGGCGGCGCAGGCCCTGCGTCAGTCGGGGGCAGCGGTACACAAACTGGCCGGTTGAGGGTTTAATGCAGCATCTCAATCAGCCAGGATTCGCGACATGGCACGTAAAGCCTTTGAACACTTCGAAGCCGTTTCCGCCGTAGTACCGGGCGAGGGTGGTTATCATGCCGCCATCGCCGTCAAAGCGCTGGGTGGTTCCGGTGCCCCGCGCTTTCACAAGGTTCTGGAAGAGCAGACCTTCAAGACCGCCCATGACGCCGATCTCGCGGCCGCGAAAGAGTTGACCCGCCTCAAGGACGTCAAAGAAGACGCTGACCTGCTCTGGTGATTACTTCACCGCCCCCGGGCGGTGCATCTTGAACAAGGCTTCAGGTCCCAGCTGGAAATAATCCGCGGGCCCACCGCCGCGCAGAATCGGCTCTGCCGCGGCGGTGTCGTACACCCCATCCTTCAACAGCCACTTGGCGATATGCACGGCGACCACTTCGCCGAGAATCAGCCAGCTCGGCACCACATTCCCGTCCGCGCGCTGCAACTGAATGATCTGCGTGACCTTGCACTCGAACGACACCGGGCTTTCGGCGACGCGCGGCACCTGGATGATGTTCGACGCCACTTTGGTCAGCCCGGACAGTTCGAACTCATCCACTTCCGGCCCGACCATCGCGCAGCTTTGGTTCATCTGCTCGGCCAACGGCCGGGTCGCCAGGTTCCAGGCAAACTCGCCGGTCTGCTCGATGTTGTTCAGGCTGTCTTTACGCCCGACGCTGGAGAACCCGATGATCGGCGGAATGTAGTTGAAGGCGTTGAAGAAACTGTAAGGCGCCAGGTTCAAGCGACCTTCGGCATCCTGTGAAGAAATCCAGCCGATAGGCCGCGGGCCGACGATGGCGTTGAACGGATCGTGGGGCAGGCCGTGGCCGTTGGCGGGTTCGTAATAGTGGATGTCGTCGGGCATGAAGGGATTCCGGGGCATTGTTCGGGAGGCGTTCATAGTGCAAGGATGAACAGCTGATTTCCAGTCGACTCTACCTCTGTAGGAGCGAGCTTGCTCGCGATGGAGTGTCAGTCGACAACCACTGATCTGATACACCATCGCCGGCAAGCCGGCTCCTACAGGGGGGATGTTGATTCAATGAAAAAGGGGCAGATCCCGGTGAGGTCTGCCCCTTTTCTTTGCCGCTTGATTTAGTCCGTAACGATCCGCGAATGCTTGCGGGTGTCTTTCATGGTGATGTACACCAGCAACGACACGGCGATGCACGCGGTGACATACCAGTAGTAACCGGATTCCATGCCGATGCTCTTGAACCACAGCGCGATGTATTCAGCGGTGCCGCCGAAGATCGAGACGGTCAGCGCGTACGGCAGGCCGACGCCCAGGGCGCGGATTTCAGTCGGGAACAGTTCGGCTTTCACCACGGCGTTGATCGAGGTGTAGCCACTGACGATGATCAGCGCCGCCATGATCAGGAAGAACGCGCCCCACCAGGTCGTGATGGTGTGCAGGGTGGTGAGGATCGGCACGGTGAACAGCGTACCCAGAATGCCGAAGGCAATCAGGATCGGCCGGCGACCGATTTTGTCCGACAGCCCGCCGATGATCGGTTGCAGGCACATAAACAGGAACAGCGTGGCGGCGGAAATGGTGGTGGAGTCGGAGATGCTCATGCCGACGGTGTTCACCAGGTATTTCTGCATGTACGTGGTGTAGGTGTAGAACGCCAGCGTACCGCCCATGGTCAGGCCGACCACGGTCATCAGTTCCTTCGGGTGGCGCATCAAGGTGCGCATCGCGCTTTCCTTGGCCTTTTCTTTCTTGGTGAAAGACTCGGTTTCTTCCATGCCACGACGCAGGTACAGCGCGACCACGGCACACAGCGCGCCAATGGCGAACGGGATGCGCCAGCCCCAGGCGTACAGCTCCTCGGTGGTCAGGAAGTTCTGCAGGACAATCAGTACCGCCAAAGCGATGAGCTGACCGGAAATCAGGGTCACGTACTGGAAGCTGGAGTAGAACCCGCGACGTTCCTTGGTTGCCATCTCACTGAGGTAAGTGGCCGAGGTGCCGTATTCGCCACCGACCGACAGGCCTTGCAGCAAGCGCGCGAACACCAGCAGGATCGGTGCGCCGATGCCGATGACTTCGTAGCTCGGGCTCAGGGCGATCAGCAGCGAGCCGAAGCACATCAGGTACACCGAGGCCATCAACGCTTTCTTGCGTCCGACTTTGTCGGCATACAGGCCCATCAACCAGCCACCGATCGGGCGCATCAGGAAGCCCACGGCGAAGATGGCGGCGGTGTTCAGCAGTTGTGCGGTGGTGTCGCCTTTAGGGAAAAAGGTCTTGGCGAAGTACAAAGAGAAGGCGGCATAGACGTACCAGTCGTACCACTCGACCATGTTGCCGACAGAACCGCTGAAAATCGATTTGATGCGACTGGCGGTGGTTCTTTCTTTAGCCGGCGTGGCAGCCGACCCAAGGGGCAGGGCGTTGGAGTTATCCATTGAAGGATCCTTCATTTAATTGTTTTTGTGGAGCGCGATTAAACGCAGCCTGTCAGGGCTATAGCAGGAGCTGTGCCAACGGGGAGAGGGCCGGTTTAGAGGGGGTAGGTCGTTTCGGTGAGCGGAAATCCGCTTATGTTTGGCTGGGGGTGAGCGGAAAACTGCTGATTGGGTTCGTGAATTTGCAGTGCCTGCTCTGGCCTCTTCGCTGGCAAGCCAGCTCCTACAGTGGATCTGTGCGCACATTGTAGGAGCTGGCTTGCCAGCGATGAGGCCCGTCCAAACGCTACAAAAACATCTCTCGGCTCAACCCATGCCGCTGCATCTTTTCATTGAAGGTCCGACGCGGCAGTTGCAGTTCTTCAAGCACCGCTTTGATGTCGCCCTTGTGTCGGGTCAGCGCCGCGCGCAGGCATTGCGCTTCGAACGCTTCCTGCTGCGCTGCCAATGATTGACCCGATTCAATGCCGGCCGGTTCCGGCTCGCCCAGCCCCAATACCTGACGCTCGGCCACGTTCGCCAGTTCGCGCACGTTGCCGGGCCAGTCGTGACTCAACAAATGGCTCAGCTGCGGCCCGCTCAACGGTGCAAAGGTTCGACCCAGGCGCTCGGCAGCGCTTTGGGCAAACGACTCGAACAACAACGGAATGTCTTCGCGGCGCTCGCGCAATGGCGGCAAACGCAGTTCGGCAACGTTCAGTCGATAGGCCAGGTCTTCGCGAAAACGCCCGGCCCGCGCTTCGTCGAGCAGGTCCGGTTTGGTCGCGGCAATGATGCGCAAATCCACGCGGATGCTTTGATTGGAACCCAGTCGCTCCAGTTTCTGCTCCTGCAATACCCGCAGTAATTTCACCTGTTGGGCCAACGGCATGCTTTCGATTTCATCGAGGAACAGCGTGCCGCCGTCCGCGTATTCGAGTTTGCCGATGCGCTTGCCCTGCGCGCCGGTGAACGCGCCGCTTTCGTGGCCGAACAGTTCGGCTTCGAACAGTTGTTCCGGAATCGCCGCACAGTTGAGCGCAACAAAGGGTTTATCGGCCCGCGGCCCGAAGTCGTGCAGGCAACGGGCGACCAGTTCCTTGCCGCTGCCGGTCTCGCCGCGGATCAGCACATTGACCGGCAACGTCGCCAGGTCGAGCACCTGGCGCCGCAAAGTCTGCAAGCCCCGGGAGACGCCCAGCAGCGTGGCGTCGAGCTTGGCTCGGTTGTCGGCTTGTTCGTGCAGTGCGCGGTTTTCCAGAATCAGACGGCGCTTGTCGAGGGCGCGCCGCAGGCTGGCGAGCAGGGTCTCGGGGCTGAAGGGTTTTTCGAGAAAGTCGTAGGCGCCATCGCGCATGGCCTCGACGGCCATCGGCACATCGCCGTGGCCGGTCAGCAGGATCACCGGCAAGTCGGCGTCACGACGTTGCACTTCGGCCAGCAGTTCCAGGCCGGTCATGCCGGGCATGCGCACGTCGCTGAGAATCACCCCGGCAAAATGCTTCGGCAGCTGCGCCAGGCATTCATCGGCACGGCTGAACAGTTGCACCTCGAAACCCGACAGGCTCAACCACTGTTCGACGGCGCTGCGGATGCTGCTTTCGTCGTCGACGACCATCACTGAGTTCAGCATGGTTCTTGAACCTCCTGATCGATGGGCAGCGTCATGGTAAATACCGCGCCGTTATCGTGGTTGTCCGCGCTCAGGCGGCCGCCCGATTCGTGAACGATAGCGAAGGACACCGCCAGCCCGATACCCAGGCCATCGCCCACCGGTTTGGTGGTGAAGAACGGATCGAACACCTTTGGCAGGTTCTCTTCGGTAATGCCGCCGCCGTTGTCGATGACGCTCAGACGCCACAGTTGTTCGTCAGCTTCGAGGCGGATTTCCAGGCGTTTGCAGGGTTTGTCCTGCATCGCATCCAGCGCATTACGCAGCAGGTTGATCAGCACTTGTTCCAGACGAATCGCATCGCCGCGCACCCACGCCGGGCGGGTCAGGTGCAACACGGTACTGACCTGTTCGTCGCGCAACCGTGTATCGAGCAATTGCAGAGACTGATCCACCACGCTGGCCAGGTCCAGGCGTTCACGCAATCCGCTGGGGCTTTTGCGGGCGAAAGTTTTCAGGTGGCCGGTGAGGGCCGCCATGCGCGTGAGCATTTCATCCACAGGCTTGAGCGCCTTGTAGGCGTCATCAACCCGGCCATGGTCGAGCAGCAGGCGCAAGGTCGCCAGCTGCATGCGCTGGGCGGTCAGCGGTTGATTGATTTCGTGGGCCAGCGCCGCCGACATCTGCCCGAGGGCCGCGAGTTTGGCCGATTGCACCAGGCCTTCCTGAGCTGTGCGCAGGTCGCGGGTGCGTTCTTCCACCAGCTGTTCGAGTTCTTCGCGACTGCGCTGGCGCAGTTTGGCCAGGCGCCAGCGCTGGTTGAGAAACAGCAACAGGAACACCACCGTCAGCCACAGACCGGCGGCGGCGAGGGCGGCGTTGCGACGGTCTTCGAAGGCGACCTGCGGGCGACGCAGCAGGTGCAGCGTCCAGCCGTCGGTACTTAGCGGCAGGGATTCCCACAGGTAGTCCGCCTTGCCGTCGGGGCCATCGACCCGCGCCAGATCACTGTTGTCGTCGAAGCGTCGCAGCGACTCAAACGCCAACGGGGTCAGGGTTTGTTTGTCGTATTGGCGGGTGGTCTTGAGTTCGGCGTGATCGTTGTCGCTCAACGGTTTCAGGAAGCGATAGCGCCAGCCTGGCTGATTGGCGATGAAGATGATCCCGCGTGCGTCGCTGACCAACAGCGTGTCGTTGCCCTGGCTCCACTCCCGCTCCAGCTCCGGAAACTCGAGTTTCACCACCATGGCGCCGAGGAACCGCTCTTCGTCATCCGTGACGGCGCTGGACAGGAAATAGCCGGGAATCCCGCTGGTCACGCCCACGGCGTAAAAGCGCCCGGTGCCCTGGGTGCGGGTCTGATTGAAATAAGGACGGAAGCCGTAATTGTGGCCGACGTAACTGCTGGGCAGTCGCCAGTTGCTCGCCGCCACGGCCAGACCGGTGCGGTCGAGCAGCTCCAGGGTCGAGGACTCGGCGGCGCCGTTGATCTTCTCCAATTTGCGGTTCAGCGCATCTTGCTGCTCGGCACTCACCGCTCCCTTGAGGGCCGAACGCAGTTCCGGGTCCAGGGCCAACACGGCGGGCAGGGCGCGATAACGTTCGATCAGGGTGTGCAGGGAGTTGGCATACAGCGCCAATTGCTGATTGGCGCGGGATGCGTCTTCGACCATTGACTGGCGCACGGTCTGACGCATGGCCAGGGTCGCGGCAAGGGCAGCGCCGGCGATGATCAGCAGGGTGTAGAGCGCCAGGCGCAAGGGGCGGGAAGTCAGAAGCATGCGGTCGGCAACAGGCGAAAATAAGGGCGAGCACCATAGCATGCGAATCGCGTTCTTCTCTCCTGAGGGAGCCATTGTCGAGGCGAAAAAAAACCGGTCTGTCGTTGCCGACAAACCGGTTTTTTCAACGGACCTGAGTGCCGTTTACTGCACTTCTACCGCCAGGCTTTCACTGATCTTTTTCTGCCAGATGGCAGGACCGGTGATGTGGACCGACTCGCCATTGCTGTCGACCGCAACGGTCACAGGCATGTCCTTGACGTCGAACTCGTAGATCGCTTCCATGCCCAGTTCGGCGAAAGCGACAACGCGGGATTTCTTGATCGCTTGCGCCACCAGGTAAGCCGCACCGCCGACAGCCATCAGGTAGACGGCTTTGTGGTCCTTGATCGCTTCGATCGCGGTAGGGCCGCGCTCGGATTTGCCGATCATGCCCAGCAAGCCAGTCTGCTCGAGGATCTGACGGGTGAACTTGTCCATCCGCGTTGCGGTGGTCGGGCCAGCCGGGCCAACCACTTCTTCGCGCACCGGATCAACCGGGCCGACGTAGTAGATGAAGCGACCCTTGAGGTCGACCGGCAGGGTTTCGCCCTTGTTCAGCATCTCGACCATGCGCTTGTGCGCGGCGTCGCGACCGGTGAGCATCTTGCCGTTGAGCAGGACGGTTTCGCCCGGCTTCCAGCTCTGCACGTCTTCCGGGGTCAGGGTGTCGAGGTTGACACGGCGGGCCGACGGGCCTGCTTCCCAGACGATTTCCGGGTAGGCGTCCAACGGTGGCGCTTCCTGGGCAACCGGGCCGGAGCCGTCGAGCACGAAGTGCGTGTGACGGGTGGCGGCGCAGTTCGGGATCATGCACACCGGCAGCGAAGCCGCGTGAGTCGGGTAGTCCATGATCTTCACGTCGAGCACGGTGGTCAGGCCACCGAGGCCCTGGGCGCCGATGCCCAACTGGTTGACCTTCTCGAACAGCTCCAGACGCATTTCTTCAATGCGGTTCTGTGGGCCGCGGGCCTTCAGCTCGTGAATGTCGATGGATTCCATCAACACTTCTTTAGCCATGACAGCGGCTTTCTCGGCGGTGCCGCCGATGCCGATGCCGAGCATGCCCGGTGGGCACCAGCCGGCGCCCATTTCCGGAACGGTCTTCAGAACCCAGTCGACGATCGAGTCGGACGGGTTGAGCATGGCCATTTTCGACTTGTTCTCGGAACCGCCGCCCTTGGCTGCCACGTCCACTTCCACGGTGTTACCCGGAACGATGGAGTAGTGGATAACGGCCGGAGTGTTGTCCTTGGTGTTCTTGCGAGCGCCCGCCGGGTCGGCGAGGATCGAAGCGCGCAGGACGTTTTCCGGCAGGTTGTAGGCGCGACGTACGCCCTCGTTGATCATGTCGTCCAGGCTCATGGTGGCGCCATCCCAACGCACGTCCATGCCCACGCGGACAAACACGGTCACGATGCCGGTGTCCTGGCAGATAGGACGGTGGCCGGTGGCGCACATGCGCGAGTTGATCAGGATCTGTGCCATCGAGTCGCGGGCCGCTGGCGATTCTTCGCGCAGGTAGGCCTCGTGCATCGCCTGGATGAAATCCACGGGGTGGTAATAGGAAATGAACTGCAGGGCGTCGGCAACGCTCTGAATCAGGTCGTCTTGCTTGATCACGGTCATGAGTCGCGCTCCTCTAAAAGACGGGAACATTCAATAAGGTGCTTGCAGCTTGGGTGCATCGGTCGGTTGCAAGCACCTTTCAAGGCACGCCGGGGCTGCTGGCGCGACGCTAAAAAGGCGCGGCAGTATACCGCGCATCAAAGGCCGGCACACGCGCCGCCAGTCAATCGTTGGTCGCATATCGCACAGACTCGCAGGCGTTGGCGCAGGCTGCGATCTTGCGCGCCTAAGTAAAGTCAAAGGATCGCAGCCTTCGGCAGCTCCAACGGTGGGATGTCAGTCATGCTTTTGACGCCATTTTTTCGCCCCTGAAATGAATGGTCATTTAACGGCTACGACACTAAAGTGACACCTGGTCTGTAGAGTAGGACGCTCCGTCAGCCTCCATTTATTTGGTGAGTCAACGATTGACCCATAACGCCATCCAGCGACTGTTACTCAAACGTTTTGCCCTCGCGGCCGGCACTTATGCCTTGGCATTGCTGTTGCTGTGGCTGGCGTATTTCACCGGTCATTATGAGGAGTCACTGCTCGCTGTGGCCGTCGGCAGCTCGCTGGTGGTCATCAGCCAGGCCACGCTGTTCGCGATGTTTTATTGCGGATGGAACCAGCGTTTCAGCGATCCGAGCCTCACCGAAGCACAAGTGTTGCTGGGGCTGGGCTGGCAAACCTGGCTGATCGCCCATCTGGATGAAGCCCGGGGCGCGTTCCTGGTGTTTTATGTCCTGATCCTGCTCTTCGGTCTGTTCCATCTGTCGCGGCGCGCGTTTGTGCGTTGTGCGTTGCTGGTGTTCTTCAGCTTTTGCGCGATTACGCTCTGGGAGGGGTATCACTTCCAGTTGCAGGATCCGGCCATGGCGGTGTTGCAGGTGTGCGTGTTGTTGATCGTGCTGTTGTGGCTGGTGCTGTACGCCCGCTATGTTCAGGCCTCGCGACAACTGATGCGCCAACGGCGATTTGCCTTGCAGGCGCACCAGGACACCCTGCGCGGCATGATGCGTCAGCTCGAGGATCTGGTGGCCACCGACGAACTGACCGGTCTGTTCAATCGTCGACATTTCCTGCGCCTGGCGTCCCGCGAGTTGAACGCCATGGACGCCGGTGTCGTGCATGGCCTGGCGCTGATCGATCTCGATCACTTCAAACGCATCAATGATGTACACGGCCATGCGGCCGGCGATCAGGTGTTGCAGGCTTTTGCCAGCGTGGCCACGGCCTGCCTGCGCGACGGCGACGTGCTGGCCCGCTACGGCGGTGAAGAGTTCGTGGTGCTGCTGCCCGATTGTGATGCCGAGCGGTTGACGGCTTGTTGCGAACGGCTGCGTATCGCCTTCACCGATGTCGAGATGGTGGGCCTGAATGTGCGCAATCTCAGCCTGTCGGCCGGCATGACCCTGCTGGAACTCGGCGATGACCTCGACGATGCCTTGCAACGGGCCGATCAGGCGCTCTATCGCGCCAAGCGTGACGGTCGCAATCGTTGCGCGGCGGCGTGGGAGAATGCCGATGCCTGAGCTACGGGTCGGTGATCGCCAATGGTCGGTGGCGGCGGGCAGCAATCTGCTCGATGCGCTGAATCAGAACGGTGTGGCGGTACCTTATAGCTGTCGCGCCGGCAGTTGCCATGCGTGCCTGGTGCAGTGCGTGCAAGGGTTGCCGAGCGACAGTCGCCCTGATGCCTTGAGTGCGCAGCAGCGTGAGCAAGGCTGGCGCCTGGCGTGCCAGTGCCAGGTGAGCGAAGACTTGCAGGTGCATGCCTTTGATCCGGTGGTTGATGGTCGCCCGGCCGAGATTTCAGCCGTCGACTGGTTGAGCGCCACGGTGCTGCGCTTGCGTGTGATCCCGCAACGGCCGTTGCGCTACAGCGCTGGACAGCATCTGGTGTTGTGGGCCGGTCATGTTGCGCGCCCGTACTCGCTGGCGAGCTTGCCGCAAGACGAACGTTTTCTGGAGTTTCATCTCGATTGCCGTCTTCCGGGGCAATTCAGTGATGCGGCCCGCCAATTCAAAATCGGCGATCCGATCCGCCTCGGCGAGCTGCGCGGTGGCGCCTTGCATTATGACCCTGACTGGCACACTCGGCCGCTGTGGCTGATGGCGGCAGGCACGGGGTTGGGGCCGTTGTTCGGTGTTTTGCGCGAAGCCCTGCGCCACAATCACGAAGGGCCAATCCGCGTTATTCACCTGGCCCATGATGCTGCTGAGCATTACCTGGCCAAACCCCTGCAAGCCATGGCGGCCAGCCGCCCGAACCTGAGTGTCGAGCTGTGGACGCCGGCCGAGTTGCCAGCGGCTTTGGCGCAACTGCGGCTTGTTTCACGGCAAACCCTGGCCTTACTCTGCGGAGGCCCCGACAGCGTCGACGCCTTTGCCCGGCGCCTTTACCTGGCGGGATTGCCGCGCAATCAACTGCTGGCCGATGTCTTCCTGCCCCGTGGTTGAGCGCTGACTTCTCAGACGCGAGACCTGCCATGACCGATGCCATCCAAGTTGAACGCGAACGCGGCCTGCTGACCCTGCGCCTGAATCGCCCCGACAAGAAAAACGCCCTGACCCGCGCCATGTACAGCCAATTGGCCGAAGCGCTGAAACAGGCCGACAGCGATCCTGCCATCAACGCGGTGCTGATCACCGGTTCCGCCGAGTGCTTCACTGCCGGCAACGACATCGCTGACTTTATTCAGCAACCGCCGAGCAACCTCGACAGCCCGGTGTTCCACTTCATGCTCAACCTGCTCGAATGCCGCAAACCGGTGATCGCCGCCGTGGCCGGTGCGGCAGTGGGCATTGGTACGACGATGTTGCTGCACTGCGATCTGGTTTACGTCAGCCGCGATGCACGCTTGCGCATGCCGTTCGTCAATCTCGGTTTATGCCCGGAGTTCGGTTCCAGCCTGATCCTGCCGCGGCTGCTTGGGCAGGCCAAAGCGGCGGAACTGTTGTTGCTGGGAGAAGGCTTTAATGGTGAACAAGCTGCGGCGTGGGGCATTGCGTCCGAAGCGCTGGGCAGTGGCGAAGAAGCCTTGGCCAGGGCGCGGGAGATGGCCTTGCGATTCGAATCGCTGCCACCGGAAGCGGTACGCATCAGCAAGCAATTGATGAAAGCGCCGGATCGGGAACTGCTGCGCAGAGTGATCGAGGAGGAGGGCGCGTTGTTTACCCAGCGGCTGCGATCGCCGGAAGCATTGGCGGCGCTGACCGGGTTTATCAAGCGGCATTGAGTTGGTAGCCTTCATCGCTGGCAAGCCAGCTCCTACAGTTGATTTGCGGTGTTCATACGATCCCTGTAGGAGCTGGCTTGCCAGCGATGAGGCCAGATCAGAAGACTCACCTTCAGGATCAGAATGCAAAAAGCCCCGCCATTCACATGGCGGGGCTTTTGTTTTTCAGCGACCGGTCAATCAGACCATCGGGTCGCCAACGTGCAGGATCTTCATGCCGTTGGTGCCGCCGGTGGCGTGGTAGCTGTCGCCCTTGGTCAGGATGACCCAGTCGCCTTTCTCCACGACGCCGCGCTTGACCAGCTCGTCGATCGCCTTCTGGCTGACTTCGTTCGGTGCCAGCGAAGCCGGGTCGAACGGGATGGTGTACACGCCACGGAACATCGCCGCGCGGGCCTGGGCTTCGCGGTGCGGGGTGAACGCGTAGATCGGCACCGAGGAACGGATACGCGACATGATCAGCGGGGTGTAACCGCTTTCAGTCAGTGCGATGATCGCTTTCACGCCCGGGAAGTGGTTGGCGGTGTACATGGTCGCCAGCGCAATGCTTTCATCGCAACGCTCGAACTCTTTGCCGATGCGGTGGCTGGAGGTCTTGCTGGTCGGGTGCTTTTCGGCACCGACGCAGATACGCGCCATGGCCTGAACGGCTTCCAGCGGGTACAGACCGGCAGCACTTTCGGCCGAGAGCATCACGGCGTCGGTGTAGTCGAGCACGGCGTTGGCCACGTCGGACACTTCGGCGCGGGTCGGCATCGGGTTCTGGATCATCGACTCCATCATCTGGGTCGCAACGATCACAGCCTTGTTGTGGCGGCGTGCGTGCAGAATGATTTTCTTCTGAATGCCCACCAGCTCGGCGTCACCGATTTCCACGCCCAGGTCACCACGGGCAACCATCACCGCGTCGGACGCCTTGATCAGACCGTCGAGGGTTTCGTCATCGGCCACGGCTTCGGCACGTTCGATCTTCGCCACCAGCCAAGCGGTGCCGCCGGCCTCGTCGCGCAGTTGGCGGGCGTATTCCATGTCGGCAGCGTCACGCGGGAAAGAGACCGCGAGGTAGTCGACTTCCATTTCCGCCGCGAGCTTGATGTCGGCCTTGTCTTTTTCAGTCAGGGCTGGTGCGGTCAGGCCGCCACCGCGACGGTTGATGCCTTTATGGTCCGACAGCGGGCCGCCGATGGTCACGGTGCAATGCAGTTCGGTGGCGGTAGCGGTGTCGACGCGCATGACCACGCGACCGTCGTCGAGCAGCAGCTCGTCGCCGACGCCGCAGTCCTTTACCAGGTCCGGGTAGTCGATACCGACCACTTGCTGGTTGCCTTCGGTCAGAGGATGGCTGGTGGAGAAGGTGAATTGATCACCGATCTTCAGCTCGATCTTCTTGTTGGCAAATTTGGCGATACGGATTTTCGGGCCTTGCAGGTCACCCAGCAGGGCGACGAAGCGACCGTGCTTGGCCGCGAGGTCACGCACCAGCTTGGCGCGAGCCTTGTGCTCGTCCGGGGTGCCGTGGGAAAAGTTCAGGCGGGCGACGTCCAGGCCAGCCAGAATCAGCTGTTCGAGAACTTCCGGCGAGTTACTGGCCGGGCCAAGGGTAGCGACGATTTTGGTACGACGGACGGACATGCAAAGACTCCTGAGTTCAAGCGCTGAGTGAGGCTACTATGCTCCGAATGTGTAGTCATTGTTCGTGTGCACTACTTTTCAGGAAGAGTTTGGTTTTAATGAAAAACCAGATGTTGCCCCGATCTCTGTAGGCGCGAGCCTGCTCGCGATGAACTCAAGTGCGATGCGTTTCTTCAGTAAATACGCATTATCGTTAACCTCCATCGCGAGCAAGCTTGCTCCTACAGTGGTCTGTGGTGTCTGAGGGTTGAAGATTTTCGTCCGCGGGTCGATACAGCGTTCAAGACAGGAGATCCCCCATGCGATTCGTGCTCATTGCCGCCCTTGCCATCAGCGTCCTCAGCGTCACGGGCTGCACCCGTTGGTCGATGAACCATCACTTGAACAATGCCTACAAAGCCTATGACCGGGGCAATTGCGAGCAAGTCATGCTTGAACTGTCCAAGGTCGAGCGCGAAAGCCGGGCGCGACCTTATGTGTGGCCCGAAGCATCGATGATGCGCGGCCTGTGCCTGGAACGGCAGAAGATGTTCGTCGATGCGGCGCAGACGTATCAGTTCATCATCGCCTCGTATCCCCAGAGCGAATACGCCTACCGCGCCCGCGCCCGTCTGGAAACCCTGCAAAGCCTGGGGCACTACCCGTTGCGCAGTGCGGCAGCGGCGGTACGCCCGACGCAGTTCTGATGGCGGCTGTCATTCAATGACTGGCTCACCGGCGGTGGTGAGCTATAGTCGAATAAACCGGTTTGGAGCCTGGTCTCCAATCCGGGGCAACACCTGCAACCGGCATTGGCAAGACACAGCACTCCGAGAACTGGCGCACCGGGAGCGGGGAGAGCGGGCACTTATTTAAGGCAGTCCCGTTCCGAAGCAGTAGTGCGGCTCTGCTTAAGAGCCTGGCATAGTGAATGTCCACATGTTTACCGACCGCCGAATCGAGCGGCACCAACTGCCGTACTTTTTGAGAGTCTTCAACAGCCACACGGACAAGCCCATTGGCTATCTGGGCAATGTGTCCGAAGACGGGTTGATGTTGATCAGTCAGCTGCCGATGATGATCGGCGCCGAATTCATTTTGCGCCTCAAGATCCCCGTCAGTGAGGGCAGCCCGCAAGTTATCGACCTGCGGGCGTGTTGCCTGTGGTGCCATGAAGACGCAACACCTCACCACTATGACGCCGGATTTTGCCTGCAACGGGCGCCGCCGGAATATGGGCAACTGGTCGAGGCGTTGAAGCAGTATTTCAGTTTTCAGTCGTTGCCAGCTTCGGCCTGATATCAACCGAGCCTGCGCCGGGGGCATCGTCAGCTTCCGGCCTTCTTCCAGGCCAGGTACTGAGTCACCAAATCCGCACCCAGCTCAGCAGGTCGCGCTTCCAGTACCCATACGCCATGGGCACGCAACCGCTCATGGAGTTCTGCACGCGCATTCAGGTAATCCACCGTGCCGCAGTAATCCAGTGCCTCGGACAAGGTCTGCACCGGCCGATGTCTCAGACTGTCGAGCAAATCTTCCCGCAGGCTGGCCACCACTACCTGATGCTGTTGGCTCAGGCGTTTGACGGCGACCAGCAGTTGCTCGTCGTCTTCGTCTCGCAGATTGGTGACCAGCATCACCAGTGCCCGGCGTTTTTGTCGGGTCAGCAATTGATTGGCGGCAGCCTGGTAATCCGCGGGGCGCTGGGTGCTGTCGAGGTCGTAGACGCTGTTGAGCAGGACGTTGAGCTGCGCAACGCCTTTGACCGGTGCGAGGTAATGCGGTCGCTCGCTGGCAAAGGTGCTCAAGCCCACCGCATCGCCTTGGCGCAGCGCCACGTAACTCAGTAGTAAACAGGCATTGAGTGCATGGTCAAAATGCGCCAGTTCTCCGTCCTGACTGCGCATGTGCCGGCCGCAGTCGAGCATGAAGACAATCTGCTGATCACGCTCGTCCTGATACTCCCGGGCAATCGGCGTGCGTTGGCGGGCGGTGGCTTTCCAGTCGATCTGGCGCAGGCTGTCGCCTTCACGGAATTCCCTGAGTTGATGGAACTCCAGGCCCAGGCCGCGACGTTGTTTTTGGCGCACGCCGAGCTGGCTGAGCCAGTTATCCACAGCCAGCAGTTGACCGCCATAAAGGCGGGCAAAGTCGGGGTAGACGCGGGTGTGGTCCGGCGCGTCGAGCAAGCGTTTGTCGGTCCACAACCCCAAGGGGCTTGGCAGGTTGATTTCGCACCGCTCAAAACCAAAGTGACCGCGCTTGAGCGGTCGTAGCCGATAAGCCATGTTGCTGTGCTGGCCGGGTTGCAGTTCGACTTTCAAGGGCAGGTTTTCGAAGTTCAGGCCCTGGGGCACATGATCAAAAATCTGTACGTTCAGTGGTCGTGAATAATCATGCTCGAGCGTCAGGTGGACATCGCTCCAGCGACCCAGCGCGAGGCTGCCGGGCAGTTGGCGTTTCAGTCGGGGTGAGGGCAGGCGCTTCAAACGCACCGCGTCGAGAATGGCCAGGGCCAGCAACGCCAGCAACAACCCCCAGTTGATCGCACTGAGGTTCGGCGACACCGCGAATTCCAGTGCCCGCAAGGTGCCCAGCACAATGCCACAGGCGAGCAGGATCACCAGCCAGCTCAGCATCAGCCGTGAGGGTTTCACTGGCGCGGCGCCGGCACTTGATCAAGCAATTGCTGGAGCACCTGGTCGACGTCCAGCCCTTCGATATCCAGCTCCGGTGCAACGCGAACGCGATGGCGTAACACGGCGAGGGCGCAGCCCTTGATGTCATCCGGAATCACGAAATCGCCACCGCGCAGCAACGCCCGCGCCCGGGCGCAACGCACCAAAGCGATGGAGGCGCGCGGTCCGGCGCCGAGGATCAAGCCTGGCCAACTGCGGGTGGAACGGGCCAGGCGCACGGCGTAATCCAATACCTGATCGTCCAGCGGCAAATCGCTGGCGATGCGTTGCAGGGCCAGCACATCCTTGGCTTGCAGCAGCGTGCGCAACGGTTGCACATCGAGCATGTCGGCCCGGGTCGAACGGCTGACCTGGCGCACCATGTTCAGCTCTTGTTCGGCGTCGGGGTAGTCCATGCGCACCTTGAGCATGAAGCGGTCCAGTTCGGCTTCCGGGAGTGGATAAGTGCCTTCCTGTTCGATCGGGTTTTGCGTGGCGAGCACCATGAACGGTTGCGCGATGGGCAGGGCGCGACCTTCGAGGGTGACCTGGCGTTCCTGCATGGCTTCGAGCAGCGCGGCCTGGGTTTTCGCCGGGGCGCGGTTGATTTCGTCGGCCAGCAGCAGGTTGGTGAAAATCGGGCCTTTGCGCAGCTTGAACTGCTCGGTCTGCAAGTCGTACACCGCATGACCGGTGACGTCGCTGGGCATCAGGTCCGGGGTGAACTGGATGCGCGCGAATTCACCGCCGAAGCAGCGGGCGAGGGCGCGTACCAACAAGGTCTTGCCTAGCCCGGGCACACCTTCAAGCAACACGTGGCCGCCAGCAATCAGCGCGGTGAGGACGTCGTCGATCACCGTGTCCTGACCGATCAGGGCTTTTTGCAATTCCTGGCGCAACGCCTGGGCCAACTGGCTGGCGCGCTGGCGTTGTTGAGCGGCATGGCTCGGTAGATTGGGCTCGATCGCTTCACTCATAAGGCGTTCCTCAAGGTTTGCAGGTGGGCGACCTGGCGGCTGAATTCAACGCTGGAAAGTCGTTGTTTCGGGCTCGGGGTCATGGCCTGGCTGATAGCGTGTGTGGGTTGGCCGGTCAGGCGTGCAAGCACCCGCCATTGCTCGGCAACGCCGAGTTGTTCAAAACCTGGGTGGCGACGGCGCACGCGGCGCAGGATGTCTTTTTGCAAAGCCTGCATCAGGCTGGCCTGTCCGTTGCGGCGCAGGATGAAATCGGCACTGGCGCGCAGGTGTTCCTGAAGTTGCCGACGTGCCTTCGGTGCCGGTTCCAGCAGTGGCCCCTGACGCACACCGAAGTGCCAGAAACCCAGACCGACCAGCGCGAGCAATGCCACCAGCGCCTGCGGGAAGTAGCGCATCAGCAAGAGGGGCAGGCTGTCGTGATCGGTGTTGAACACCAGCGTCACGTGTGTGTCTGCGGTCAGGTACCAAAGCAGCCAGGCGTTGTCGTATCGGTCGATGGCCGGAGTTTTCCACAGGTCGGCGTCGGTGACCACGATGACTGAACCGAGCCCGTGATCGAGCTGCATCATGTGCGTGGCTTTGCCACTGTTGGCCCAGGACTGGGCGAGGTTGTTCGGGTCTTCAAGATGGAACGCGGTGTCGAAACCGGCGTAGGCCGGTGCGTCTTCGTCTTCCAGGTAAAGTTTGGTCAGAAAGGGGTAAGGCTCTTTGTCGAGATCGGGCGGCGGGTCTTTGAGGTCTTTGCTCAGCGACTGGTGCACTTGAACCCGGTCGAGCAGCAGGTCATCGCTCTGTTGCAGCTTCTCATCCCATAGCGATTGGGCGACGAACAACAGTCGGCCACCGGCCTGGGCCCAGTTCATCAGTTGATCAATCTGACGTGGTGTCATGTTGTCGCGCTCCCCGAGCACCAGCAGGCTGTGCTGATGCGGCTCCAGGGTCGGCAGGAAGTCGAGGCCATTGGCGTGATTGACGGTCAGGCCCTGCTTGCGCAGGAAGTGTTCTGCTGCCAGGTAAGGATTGGCTTGAGCTTCGGGGGACGGGCCGTGATCGATTTCTATCTGATAGGGCATGGCCTTGAAGTACAGATAAGCAGCCAACGCTCCGACCAGAGCGAGGCTGATCGCACCGATCGCCAGCCACCCGCGCCGGTTCAATGGGCGGCTCTCGGTCCGAACAAGCCGCGCCAGGCTTCACACAGTTCCTGTTGCGCTTGGGCCGGTGGCAGGCGATGACCGTAGGCCATGTTTTGCCAGTGCCCGGTCAGGGTTTGGCTGAAGGTCAGCAGGGCCGGTTGTTGCAGCTGTTCAACGCGTTTGAGCACCTGACCTTCGGTGTCGGCGGCTTTCAGCGTCATGTTGAAATCATGCAGCAAGCGACTGAGCAAGGCGCGGTAAAGCAACCCGAGGGCCTCGCGTGGATTGGATTGCCAGAGGTGTTCGGCACTGGCGGCAACATCGTCGGGCAAGGATTCGGGTTTGAGGTCCAGACCGAACGCCTGCTGCGGCAAAGGTCGGGGGAGCTTTTGTTTCCGCGTCGGACGGCGGCTGACGAACGCTTGCAGCCAGTCGCGATAGTGCCAGATCAACACAACGAGGCCGCTGATGACCACTCCCCACAGGACGACTTCAATGACCGCCGCCACCGAACCGAAACGCTGGCCGTCAAACAGTCTGAACAGGGCCTTCAGCCATGCCGGTGTTTTGTCGTCGTCCGGGGTTTTGACGTCCGGTTTGCCCTCGCCAAATCGGTAGCGTGTCACCGCTTCCTTGTTCTTGAAGGGCGGTTGATCGAGCAGGGCCTTGATACTGTCCCTGGACGCCTGGCTGGTGAGGGGCTGATCCAGCAAGCGCGGGCTGTTGGGGGAAGCGTCCGGTTCGGCGGCCCACACCGTCTGCGCTGTCGGCAGCAGCAGGAACACCGCCAGTAACAACACGCCACTTGCACTGACGACACGTTGGCGCAGGCGACGGAACACCAGTTCGATATCCCAGGCTTCGAGCACGGTGCGTCGGTTCAGGTACAGGCTGAAGCCGCAGGCGACATAAACCGGTTCCCAGACGATCAGCACCCCCACGTAGAAAACGTTGGTCAGGTGTTCCAGCCAACGCCAGTCCCGGGTCATCGCGCCGATCAGCGACTGCCAGCTCCAGTCAATCGCGACCTGTTGTGGCAGGAGCAGATAAAACAGCACCATCAAGCCGATCCATAAGGCGCCTTCCAGATGGGCACCGATGATCGTCAGCCATCGCGCGGCACCGGCGTCGCTCTGCAACAGCACTTGTAATCGTTGTTGGCGCAGCTTCCCGTCCAGACCTTCAAGTTGCAACACCGGCATCACAAAGCTGCGGGTCAGGCTCAAACGGCGCCAGGTCAAACTGGCGATCAATTGTGGCCTGAGCAACCGCGGCCATTGGAGCAACGCTTGTTTCAGCGTGGGTGTTTCGCCGAACATGGCGCTGGACAGGATGTACAGCGGCAGGCGTTCGAATGCCGGTTTCAGCCACCAGAACATGAAGACGGCAAGGGTCGGGGAATCCCACAGCCCCCAGCTCAGCAGCGCGAAAACCGGCAAGGTCACGATTGCCCAACTGGTCATCAACAAGCGCCGGTGACGCTGGCTCAGGAGGACGCCGAGGTCCATGGCTTCCCAGGTGGTTCGGGGGCGGATGACCACGGTGGCGTCACTCAGGCGCATGACGTTGGCGTCCGGCAAACAGCAGGTAGGTCAGCACCAGCAACCACAGCGCGGCACCGACCAGATACTTGGTCATGGCCGTAGGGCTGGTCATTGATGACCAATAGGCCTCGATGAATGCGGCAATCAGCAAAAACAGCATGACCCCGCAAATCAGCAGGACGCTTTTGCGCGCCGCCAGCTGCAAGGCCTGCGCACGAGGAAGGCGCCCCGGTGCGATCAGTGCCCAACCCAGTTGCAGGCCTGCGGCACCGGCCAGGGCGATGGCGGTGAGTTCAAAAGCGCCGTGACCGATCACGAATGGCCAAAAGGTTTGCCCGTAACCAATATAAGTCAGGTGTCCGGCGACTGCGCCGATCATCAAGCCGTTGAAGATCAGGTAAAACACACTGCCCAGCCCCAGCAGCAGTCCGCTGGCGAAGGTCTGAAAAGCGATGCCGATGTTGTGCATGATGTAGTAGCCGAACATCATCCAGTTTTCACTGGAGGCACGGTCCGCCGTGCGCCCGAGGTGACCAGCGCCGGGGTCGTACATGCTTTGCATTTCGCTGACTTGCGGGGCGGGGATCAGGTTATAGATCAGCTCTGGAAACCCGTATACCAGCAGCGCGAACCCGAACAGGCTGCCGAAAAACATCAGGCTGGCAGCCAGTACGAAGCGCCACTGTTCACGCACCAGTCGCGGGAAGTCTGCGAGGATGAATGCCACAACATTGGCGCCCAACTGGCTGCGATGGCGATACAGTTGTTGATGGCCGCGCAGCACCTGTTGCTGTAACGAATCCACCAGAAAACTGCTATAGCCACGTTCCCTGGCGATCGCCAAGTGATTGCAAAGGCGTCGGTAGTCACTCGGGAAACTGTCGAGGTCCTGGGTTTTGCGGTCCTGTTCCAGGCGTTCCAGATGAAGGGAAAACTGCGCCCATTCGGCTTTGTGCCGGTTCTCGAATAGACGTTGCTTCATGCTGGCCCCAACAAGCCGCGGGCGATGCCGTTGAGCGCTTCCACCGCTCGTGGGGCGGGAATCTGCAAAGGTTGGGCGAGGATGGATGCCAGTTCATGGGCTCGCGCTCGAGAGAGTTCCCCCTGGCGTTCGGCAAACCCGAGAATGGCGCGCTGTTCGGCGAGTGTCAGGGCGAATGGCGGTCGACTGGGCAGGGCCTCGGGCAGCTCGGGGCGGGTGAGTGGCCGGTCGCGGTAAATCACCAGTGTGCCGGCGGCAATGTCGCCGAGGCGCTTGAAGTTGGGGTGTTGCAGGCAACTGATGGCGCCGAGGAAGTAACCGAATGGCAGCAGGTCGATAAACCGCAACAGGTTGCGCAGCAGCGAAGCGGACCAGCCTATGGGCGTGCCATCGTCCTGTACAACGCGCAATCCCATCCATTGCTTGCCTGGCGAGCGGCCCTGATTGAGCACTTCGAACAGCACCATGTACCACCAGCTGACGACGAACAGCAGGATCGAACTCAGGCCTGCCCCCAGTTTGCCGAGCATCGCCAGGACGATGAACAGCAGGCCCATAATCAAACCGCGCAAGCCAAGATCGATGGCGAATGCGAGGGCACGCACCATCAGCCCGGCCGGGCGCAGTGGCAAGTCGATGCCCTCGGGCGTTTCGACCTGGTGCCGCGTATCCAGTGGCGGTGACAGCGTCGCATTCCTTGGCAGTGCTGTGGTCTCGAGCATGGGCATCCTGATGATGTGGCCTGGATCGGGATTCGATGTCTATCCGATGCTAGCAGTCTCGCCGGGAAAAAAGACATAACTATGTATTGCACATCAAGCGGCCCCCTCTGCTTGAATGACAAGACTACTGGCCGGGGCGGGACATGAACGCCTAGACTTCGCCGATCTTCAGTTCAGGAATCGCCTGTGACCTCCATCTTCTGGTACGACTACGAAACCACTGGCATCAATCCCCGCTGCGACCGCCCGTTGCAGATGGCCGGGCTGCGTACCGATTTCGATCTCAATGAAATAGACGAACCGGTCAACCTCTATTGCCAACCCAGTGAAGACATCCTGCCGCACCCGGCCGCTTGTGCAATCACCGGAATTACTCCGACACAACTGGCCGAGCACGGTTTGAGCGAAGCCGATTTCATGACGCGTGTTCATGCCCAGCTCGCGGCGCCGGGCACCTGCGGGGCGGGTTACAACACCTTGCGTTTCGACGACGAGATGACCCGCTACAGCCTGTACCGAAACTTCTTCGACCCCTACGCCCGTGAGTGGCAGGGCGGCAACAGCCGCTGGGACCTGATCGACGTCGTTCGTGCCGCTTACGCCCTGCGTCCGGATGGCATCGTCTGGCCGACGGATGACGAGGGGCGGATAACGCTCAAGCTTGAACGCCTGACCGCTGCCAACGGCATTGATCATGGCCATGCCCACGAAGCGCTGTCGGACGTTCGCGCGACGATTGCCCTGGCGCGCCTGATCCGGGAAAAACAGCCCAAGTTGTATGACTGGTTGTTTCAGTTGCGCAGCAAACAGAAAGTCATGGACCAGATTCGCCTGCTGCAACCGATGGTGCATGTCTCCGGGCGATTTTCGGCGGCGCGCAATTACGTGGGCGTCGTATTGCCTTTGGCCTGGCATCCTCGTAACAAGAACGCCCTGATCGTCTGCGACCTGCACCTTGATCCTCAAGGCTTGCTCGATCTGGATGCCGAGGCCTTGCGTCAACGTTTGTATACACGGCGTGATGACCTGGCCGAGGGTGAATTGCCGGTACCGCTCAAACTTATCCACATCAACAAATGCCCGGTGGTTGCACCGTTGGCGGTACTTCGTCCTGAAGATCAGCAACGTCTGGGGCTGGACATGCCGCTTTATCAGCAGCGCGCACTGCGGCTAAGTGACGCGCAGGAAGTTTGGCGGGATAAAGTGCTGGCGACTTATGCCAAGGAAGATTTCGCCCAGAGTCAGGATCCGGAGCAACAGTTATACGATGGCTTTATTGGTGATCGGGATCGGCGTCTGTGCGAGCAAGTCAGAAGCGTCGACCCAGCACAATTAGCGCAAGAACCGTGGCCTTTCGATGATGAACGTTTGCCGGAATTATTGTTTCGATATCGCGCCCGTAACTTTCCCGACACGCTGAGTATCGAAGAGCAAGAGCGTTGGCGAATGTTCTGTCAGAAACGTTTGTCAGACCCGGAGTGGGGGGCGCCAAATACCCTGGAAAGTTTTGTAGAGGCAGCGGCCCAGTTGAGTGTTACTGCTCTGCCGCTTCAGCAGAAGGTATTGAATGAGTGGCAGGATTATGTTCAGGCATTACGCAAACGTTTGAATCTTTGAAATCGAACATGTCAGGTGTTGAGTTTTGCCCATAAAAAAACGCCAGCATTAGCTGGCGTTCTTTTTTGTCACGGATCCATCTGCGACAAGCTCTGTGGCTTAGCCCAGCAGGGTAGCCCAGCCTTCAACCACGTCACCGCCCCACTTGGCTTTCCACTCTTTCAGAGTTTTGTGGTTGCCACCTTTGGTTTCGATGACTTCGCCGTTGTGCGGGTTTTTGTATTGTTTAACTTTGCGAGCACGCTTGGTGCCAGTCGTTTTGACGGCAGCGCCACGTGGTGCTTTGGTTTTGGACTCTGGATCCAACAGCGCGATGATGTCACGCAGGGACTTGGAGTATTCGCCCATCAGGGTGCGCAGTTTGCCTTCGAATTCCAGCTCGGTTTGCAGTTTGTCGTCTTGGGACAGATTCTTCAAACGGGCTTGCAGCTCTTTGATAGCTTCTTCGGTGGCGCGATATTCGTTGATCAAGGACATGGTGACTACCTTATGTGTACGCTGGATGGCAGGGTGACAGTGCGGCAATAATAGTCAGGGTGTTTCATCAAGTAAACATTTAAACCAAGTTTATTTACTTTAGTTGTAGGGATTTTTTGCACACGGCTAATGCAATTAATAGTGTCATCCAGCCCTCACACAAAAATACAAAAAATAACAATTGAGAGATGTCACAAGAGCGCCTGCGTGTTTGAGCCAGGGTGATGCTCACCCCATTGCACCTGCCTTCTGGCAGGGCAGGCGTCATCGATACTGCAGTTTTGCTGCGCAATCGTTAGAATGGCGGCCTTTGCGAAGTTCTGGAGTTTCCCCCTCATGCGCACTTTTCGCCTGGTGATTTCTTGCCCGGACCGTGTCGGCATCGTTGCCAAAGTCAGTAACTTTCTGGCATCACACAACGGCTGGATCACTGAAGCGAGCCATCACTCGGACAATCTCAGTGGCTGGTTCTTCATGCGTCACGAAATTCGTGCCGACTCGCTGCCCTTTGGTATCGACGCGTTGCGCGAAGCCTTTGCCCCGATCGCCGAAGAGTTCTCGATGGACTGGCGCATCACGGATACCGAGCAGAAAAAGCGCGTAGTCCTGATGGCCAGCCGCGAGTCGCACTGCCTGGCGGACTTGCTGCACCGCTGGCACAGCGATGAACTGGACTGCGAAATTTCCTGTGTGATTTCCAACCATGATGACTTGCGCAGCATGGTGGAGTGGCACGGTATTCCGTACTACCACGTCCCGGTCAATCCGCAGGACAAACAACCGGCATTCGCCGAAGTATCGCGCCTGGTCAAACAGCACGATGCCGAAGTCGTGGTACTTGCCCGTTACATGCAGATTCTGCCGCCGGAGTTGTGCCGCGAGTACGCACACAAAGTCATCAACATTCACCACAGCTTCCTGCCGTCGTTCGTTGGCGCCAAGCCGTACCACCAGGCATCGATGCGTGGTGTGAAGCTGATCGGCGCGACCTGCCATTATGTGACCGAAGAGCTGGATGCCGGCCCGATCATTGAGCAGGACGTGGTACGCGTCAGCCACAGCGACAGCATTGAAGACATGGTGCGTTTCGGTCGTGACGTCGAGAAGATGGTGCTGGCCCGCGGCCTGCGTTATCACCTGGAAGACCGGGTGCTGGTGCATGGCAATAAAACCGTGGTGTTCTGATAGCCGCACGACACGGTTGATATTCGAAGGGCCTGGGCGTTCAATCGCTTCAGGCCCTTCGCCGTTTCTGCACTGAGGACTTGACCATGGCCGATCCACTGGATAAAGCCACTTCACAGGCACCTGCCACCTTGGGTGAGGGCTGTTTGAGTCGCTATGACCCGGATGACATGGGCCCTGAAACCGGAACGGACTTTCCTGACGCCGCGCAGTTGTGGGAAGAGCTGTACAAGCCTAACGCCGATAAATCCAAGCCTGCCTGAGACTCATCAACGTTTTCAACCGATGCGGTCGAGTTGCAGCGTCAACCAATGGCTCTTGGTCATCGGCAAGCGCCCCTGCCCAAGCAGGCGTTCAAGGGTGTTCAGCCAGTAACGCCGCGAGAAGTCATGGCGCATGTCCACCGGGTGCACGCCAAGGCGAATCACCGGGGCCTGTCGCCAGCGTTGTTCGCACAGGTCGCTGACGAGTTTGGAAACGCCGCGCCGCCAGGCACTTCGGGCGCTCCAGACCAGTCCTGGGGCATCGATGGCGGTGAAGTCCGGCAGGCGGTAAAGATGCTGCGGACCACTGGTGTAGCTCAAGGGCAATTGGCGCAAGGCCTGCCGGGTGCCATCGCTCATCAGCCAGGCCGGGGCGACGAAACCCTGCAACGGCCAGTCATTGCGGCGGAACAAGTCGATGCCCGAGTGCAGGCGGGCGAGGGCGGCTTCGCGGGACAGCTGATAAAACTCGCCTTCGTGGGTATAGATCCGGCGCATGAACCAGTCCCGGGGAGTGCTTGCCCTCGGCCCGTCATCGCAATGGAAGTAACCGTGCAGTACCAATTCATCCCCGCAGGCGACCCTGGCACTGAGAAAACGGCGAAAGTCCGGGTGGGCGTCGAGATCGTTGTGCTTGTGAAAGTTCGGCACCACCAGCCAGGTCATTGGCACACCACCCAACGCATCGACGGCTTCGACGAAGGGTTGATAGTCCGCCCAGGTTGGCGGGGCGACGTCATGCAACACCAATAGCAAACCTGAGCCGCTCATGGACTCAACCATTGGCCGTCTGCGGCCATTGAGCACCGAGCACGGCGTGGTAGTGCCCCAACAGGCTGTTGACCACCGAATCCCAGGCGTAAAACCGTTCGACGTGTTTTCGCGCCAGTCTGCCCAGCGCGACGCTGTCCGAATTGAACAGCTCCCGAACGGCGTTGGCCATCGCCAGGGGATTGTTCGGCGCGCACAGCAAGCCACCTTCCTCGGTAACAAGCTCCTCAAAGGCACCGGCCGCTACCGCCACTACCGGAATACCGCACGCCATCGCTTCGAGGATCACCAGACCGAAGGTTTCCTGGTCACCGGCGTGCAGCAACGCATCGGCACTGGCCATCAGGCGGGCGACTTGCGCGGCGCAGCAGAACTGATCGATCACGGTGACGTTGGGCGGCACTGCGCCGGGCATCGACGAGCCGACCAACAGCAGGTGAAAGCGCCGGCCCAGGCGTTTCATGCAGTCGAGCAGCACCGGCAGATTCTTTTCCTTGGAGCCACGACCGGCAAAAATCAGCAGATGGGTGTTTTCATCGATCCCCAATGCAGCCCGCAACCCAGGATCTCTGGCACCCGGATTGAACGTCTGCAGATCGACGCCCAGAGGCTGTACAAAAACATTCCTGACCCCCAGACCGGTCAGTTTGTTGGCCATGACCCGGCTCGGCGCCAGGACCCGGTCGAAGTTGCCGTAGAGTTTGCTGACATAAGCCTCGACATTGTTGGTCACCCAGTTGCCCATGCGGTTGCTGACCAGCAGCGGCAGGTCGGAATGATAGAAACCGATGACAGGTACATCGAGTTGACGCCGGGCATCCAGCGCCGCCCAGGCCGTGAGGTAGGGGTCGCCGACTTCGATCAGATCGGGCTGTAAATCCTGTAGGACATTGCGCCAAGGTGCGAGACGAAGAGGGAATCGATAACCCTTGCCGAAGGGCAGGGCGGGAGCAGGAACCTTGAAGATGCCGTCGTGTTCGCTGAAGGAGGATCCGGGGATCAGCAAACTGTGGCGAATGCCCGGCTTGATGCCCAGGCGACGATGCTTGGCATCCAGATAAGTGCGAACGCCACCGCTGGCAGGGGCGTAGAACATGGTTATGTCAGCGATATGCACGATGAACATCCCTCCGGTCCTGTACTCCCTTGGTTGACCTTTATGAAGGATAGTTGTTCGGTTGGGAGTTGGCGGGAGGGGGGCGCTCCTACAGTAGATCTCCTGTGCGATGGAGATCCCTGTAGGAGCGAGCTTGCTCGCGATGGGGCCAGATCAGACGCTAGATACGGAAACTACCTACCAATTGCTTCAGGCGCGCTGCCTGCTGTTCAAGATCCGAACACGCACGCAACGTCGATTGCAGGTTTTCCACGCCTTCCTGGTTCAGGGTATTGATCTCGGTGATGTCGACGTTGATCGACTCCACCACGGCGGTCTGTTCCTCGGTCGCGGTGGCCACCGACTGGTTCATGCCGTCGATTTCACCGATACGCAGTGTCACGCTGTTGAGGCGCTCACCCGCCAGATTGGCGATTTCCACACTGTCCTGGCTGTGGCGCTGACTGTCGCTCATGGTGCTGACCGATTCCCGGGCCCCGACTTGCAGCTCCTCGATCATGGCTTGCACCTGTTGCGCCGATTCCTGGGTGCGGTGCGCCAGATTGCGAACTTCGTCAGCCACGACGGCAAAACCACGCCCGGCTTCACCGGCGCGCGCGGCTTCAATCGCGGCGTTGAGCGCCAACAGGTTGGTTTGCTGGGAAATGCTGGTGATGACCTCGAGAATCTGCCCGATATTCACGGTTTTGCTGTTCAGCGATTCGATGTTGCTGCTCGACGCGCTGAGCATGCTCGACAGTTGATTCATCGCGGCAATGCTGCGATCGACCACTTGCTGGCCGTCTTCGGCGAGGCTGCGGGCGTCGCTGGCCTGGGTCGAGGCCTGCGCGGCGTTGCGGGCGATTTCCTGGGCGGCGGCGCCGAGCTGGTTGATGGCGGCGGCCACGCTGCTGGTGCGCGAAGCTTGCTGGTCAGAATTGAACATCGAGGAATTGGAAGCGGCGACCACACGCAACGCCACTTCGTTGACCTGGCCGGTAGCGGAAGACACTTCGCGGATCGAGCCGTGAATACGTTCCACGAAACGGTTGAACGCAGTGCCGAGGGTGCCGAATTCGTCGTTGTTCTGAATGGTCAGGCGCTTGGTCAGGTCGCCTTCGCCGTCGGCGATGTCGGCCATGGCGCGGGTCATGACGTGCAGCGGCTGGATCAGGATGCGGATCAACATGCTCAGCAGAGCGATGATGATCGCCACGGCAATCACCGTCGCAACCACCGCTGAGGTGCGGAATTCGCTGAGCATCGAGAAGGCTTTTTCCTTGTCGACCGACAGACCGATGTACCAGTTGACCGAAGGCAGGCCCTTGATCGGGGTGAAGGAGACGATGCGGGTCTTGCCGTCGACATCGACTTCACTGAAGCCGCTGCCGATACGCGGAGTGTCTTTTGGAAACGCCTCGCTCAGGGACTTCATCACCAGGGTTTTGTCCGGGTGAACCAGGATCTTGCCATCGGCGCTGATCAGAAATGCGTAACCCATGCCATCGAAGTCGCGGGCGCTGAGGGTGTCGATCAGCGTTTGCAGGCTCAGGTCGCCACCCACCACACCAACGCTTTGTCCGGACTTCTTCGAGGCAGCGGCCATGGAGATGATCAACTGGCCGGTCGCTGCATCGATGTACGGTTCGGTCAGGGTTGGCGTGCTGCTGTTTTCGGCACCTTTGTACCAGGGACGAACGCGCGGGTCGAAACCGTCAGGCATCTTTGCATCAGGACGAATAGTGAAGTGCCCGGTGGCGTCGCCCAGGTAGGACGCCATGAAAGTCGACGTCAGGGCTTTCTGCTCAAGCAGGTTGGCGACGTTGGATTGTTCCGGATTGATGGCAATATTTTGCGAAAGGTTTTCGATCAGCAAAATACGACCGGCCAGCCAGGTCTGAATATTGTTGGCGGTGACGTCGCCCATTTCGTTGAGGTAGTTGTCCAGGTCTTCGCGAATCGCGTTGCGCTGCAAATAGTCGTTGTACAGCGTGAACGAGGCGAAAGCGGCAATAACAACGAGCGCGGCGGCAAGCAGGATTTTATGGCTGAAACGCAGATTTTTATTCATGGCTTGGGTTTCCGCTAAGGTCTTAATGTCCAACGCGTGCTTTTATAAAGGGACGCACTGTGGGCAAAGTTGAAAGCAACTGATATTTCCGCCTCTCCTTTGGGAAATTTCCGATCAGATCGTGTCTGATTGCTTTGTCGTAATCTCTATCGGCCGTGTAGGACTAAAGATTAACCATGGGTGACCAAATGCCTGACTCATTGCAACTCGTAATCGGCGCCGATCTCACGGGGCAACCGATCGCCCAGGCCTTTCGACTGGCAAACCGCCACGGATTGATCGCGGGCGCAACCGGTACCGGTAAAACCGTGACCTTGCAGCGCATGGCCGAAGCCTTCAGCGATGCCGGTGTGGCCGTGTTCGCCGCCGACATCAAGGGTGACCTGTGCGGTTTGGGCGCCGCCGGCAACCCCCAGGGCAAGATCGCCGAGCGGATTGCCGGGATGCCCTGGCTGAACCACAAGCCTCAGGCGTATCCGGTGACCTTGTGGGACATTCATGGTCAGTCCGGTCATCCATTGCGCACTACCTTGAGTGAAATGGGGCCGTTGCTCTTGGGAAGTCTGCTGGAGCTGACCGACAGTCAGCAGTCTGCGCTGTATGCCGCGTTCAAGGTGGCGGACCGCGAAGGCCTGTTGCTGCTGGATCTGAAAGATCTGAAGGCGTTGCTTAACCACCTCAAGGACAACCCGGCACTGCTGGGGGATGACGCGGCACTGATGACCACGGGCTCCAGTCAGGCGCTGTTACGCCGGCTGGCCACCCTTGAGCAACAGGGCGCCGAAGCGTTGTTCGGTGAACCGGCGCTGCAACTGGAGGACATTCTGCAACCGGGCGCTGATGGGCGCGGGCGCATTCACTTGCTCGATGCCAGCCGCCTGGTGCATGAAGCGCCGAAGGTCTACGCGACATTCCTGTTGTGGCTGTTGGCCGAACTGTTCGAACAACTGCCCGAGCGCGGCGATGCCGACAAACCGCTGCTGGCGCTGTTTTTCGACGAAGCGCACTTGTTGTTCAACGGCACTCCGCAGGCATTGCGCGATCGCCTGGAGCAGGTTGTACGACTGATTCGTTCGAAAGGCGTGGGCGTGTACTTCGTCACTCAGTCTCCGGGGGATTTGCCGGACGACGTGCTGGCGCAGCTGGGCTTGCGTGTGCAACACGGTTTGCGCGCCTTCACCGCCAAGGAGCAGAAATCCCTGCGGGCGGTCGCCGAGGGTTTCCGGCCGAACCCGGCGTTCGATACCTTGTCGGTGCTGACCGAGCTGGGCATCGGCGAGGCGCTGGTCGGCACGCTTCAAGAGAAAGGTACGCCGGAAATGGTCCAGCGGGTGCTGGTGGCGCCACCGCAATCGCGGATCGGGCCATTGACCGAAACCGAGCGCACGATGTTGATCGCCGGCTCACCGTTCAAAGGGCGTTATGACAAACCGATCGATCGCGAATCAGCCTACGAAGTGCTGGTGGGACGCAAGGGACTGGCACCTGAGCCCGAAGCGGAGCAGGGCAAGCAGGAACCGAGTTTCACCGAACAGGCCGGAGAGTTTCTCGGCACGGCGGCAGGGAAGGCGTTGAAATCGGCGATGCAACAGGCCGCGAACCAGATTGGCCGACAGTTGGTGCGGGGTTTGATGGGCTCGTTGCTGGGCAGCAAAAAACGCCGCTGAACGCAAAAGATCGCAGCCTTCGGGGTACTCGCAATCCCAATGCAGGAGCTGCCGAAGGCTGCGATTTTTTGATCTTGTCTTTAATCTTTGGATTTGGCGTGCGCCGCCAATCGCTCCAGCGCCGCCCGCAAATTCGGATCGCTGATGCCATCGGCCGTGGCCTGAATGGTCGCTGCCGCGTCGTTGGACAAATCCATGGTATGCCCGGTCGCACCTTGTTGAACGGTCGGCGGCTGAACTTTGAACAGAATCCGGGTCAGATTGGCGAACTCATCGAACATCTGCAATTGCCGTTGCAGGCGTTTTTGCTGGTAGCGCAAGCGAGTCGCCCAATGCCCATCGGTGACAATCAGCAACAAACTGCCTTCGCGCCACGAAGCCACATGGCAATGCTCGCGAGCGGCGGGTTGCAATTGGCTTTCGAGCAGACGCTGGAGATGGCCCAGGCGCTGAGCGTGGCCAAGAATGGCTTTCAGCGGTTTGGCTTCGCGTAGTAGAACGGCAGGTACTTTGGCCGTAAGTGGGCGAAATGCCATGATCAGACACCTGAGGTAACAGAGACGTCATGGTAGCAGAAAGCGCCGGATGAACTCGCCCATTGCTTTTGTGTACGCTTTACCCATTAAATCAACGACTAACTTGTTCCTTGAACGGGTTGAAATTAAGCAAAACGCCCTTATTTTAAGTGAGCCCCGTCAAAGCGCAGTGCCAGCATCGTGGAATAACGCCACTTTCCTCACCACCGTTTCCGGGTAGAATGCTCGTTCGCATGCGGCCATGAGGGCTGCACGGGCGACTCACGGGGCCGCCCTCCATCCCTTTAGTGTGGAAGATCCTGCCGATATGTTTGCGCCTTTGTTAAAGAAACTTTTTGGAAGCAAGAACGAGCGTGAAGTCAAACGCATGCTCAAGACGGTGCAACTCGTCAATGCCTTCGAAGAGCAAATGGTGGCCCTTTCGGACGATCAATTGCGTGCCAAGACAGACGAGTTCAAGGCCCGCATCGCCAAAGGGGAAACCCTCGACAAACTGCTGCCAGAAGCCTTTGCGGTTGCCCGTGAAGCCGGTAAGCGTGTCATGGGCATGCGTCACTTCGACGTCCAGCTGATCGGCGGCATGACCTTGCATGAAGGCATGATCGCGGAAATGCGTACCGGTGAAGGCAAGACCCTGGTGGCAACACTGGGCGTTTACCTCAACGCGCTGTCCGGCAAGGGCGTGCACGTAGTGACGGTGAACGACTACCTGGCCCGTCGTGACGCCAACTGGATGCGTCCGTTGTACGAATTCCTCGGCCTGACGGTCGGCGTGGTCACGCCGTTCCAGCCGCCGGAAGAGAAACGCGCCGCCTACGCCTCCGACATCACCTACGGCACCAACAACGAATTCGGTTTCGATTACCTGCGCGACAACATGGCGTTCAGCATGGAAGAAAAATTCCAGCGCGAACTCAATTTTGCCGTGATCGACGAAGTCGACTCCATCCTCATCGACGAAGCCCGTACTCCGCTGATCATCTCCGGTCAGGCCGAGGACAGCTCCAAGCTGTACATCGAGATCAACAAACTGATCCCGCAGCTGGAACTGCACGTCGAGGAAGTCGAAGGCGAAGTCACCAAAGCCGGCCACTACACCGTTGACGAGAAGACCCGTCAGGTCGAGCTCAACGAAGCCGGTCACCAGTTCGTCGAAGAAACATTGACCCGCATCGGCCTGCTGGCTGAAGGCGAGAGCCTGTACTCGGCGCACAACCTGAGCCTGCTGACTCACGTCTACGCCGGTCTGCGTGCGCACAAGCTGTTCCATCGCAACGTCGAATACATCGTGCAGGACGGTCAGGTTGTCCTGGTCGACGAACACACCGGTCGTACCATGCCGGGCCGTCGTTTGTCCGAGGGCCTGCACCAGGCCATCGAAGCCAAGGAAAACCTGAACATCCAGGCCGAGAGCCAGACCCTGGCTTCAACCACGTTCCAGAACTACTTCCGTCTGTACAACAAACTGTCCGGCATGACCGGTACGGCCGACACCGAAGCGTTCGAGTTCCACCAGATCTATGGCCTGCAGGTCATGGTCATCCCGCCGAACAAGCCGTTGGCCCGTAAGGACTACAACGACCTGGTATTCCTGACCGCCGACGAGAAATACGCGGCAATCGTGGCGGACATCAAGGAAAGCATGGCCGCTGGCCGTCCGGTGCTGGTGGGTACTGCGACCATCGAAACCTCCGAGCACATGTCCAGCCTGCTCGTGAAGGAAGGCATCGAACACAAGGTTCTGAACGCCAAGTTCCACGAAAAAGAAGCCGAAATCATCGCCCAGGCCGGTCGCCCAGGCGCACTGACCATCGCCACCAACATGGCCGGTCGTGG
Source organism: Pseudomonas sp. Irchel s3f7 (assembly GCF_900187615.1). Classification (GTDB taxonomy): domain Bacteria; phylum Pseudomonadota; class Gammaproteobacteria; order Pseudomonadales; family Pseudomonadaceae; genus Aquipseudomonas. Next base: position 233,396 of record NZ_FYDO01000005.1, read on the forward strand.
TACCGACATCCTGTTGGGCGGTAACTGGGAAGTGGAAGTCGCTTCGCTGGAAGATCCGACCCCTGAGCAGATTGCCCAGATCAAGGCCGACTGGCAGAAGCGTCACCAGCAAGTGCTCGAATCGGGTGGTTTGCAGGTGATTGCCTCCGAGCGTCACGAATCACGCCGTATCGACAACCAGCTGCGTGGTCGTGCCGGTCGTCAGGGCGACGCCGGTTCCAGCCGCTTCTACCTGTCCCTGGAAGACAGCCTGATGCGCATCTTTGCCTCTGACCGGGTGAAGAACTTCATGAAAGCCCTGGGCATGCAGCCTGGCGAAGCGATCGAGCACCGCATGGTGACCAACGCCATCGAAAAGGCTCAGCGCAAGGTTGAAGGTCGCAACTTCGACATTCGTAAGCAACTGCTCGAGTTTGACGACGTCAACAACGAACAGCGTAAAGTGATCTATCACATGCGTAACACGTTGCTGGCCGCCGACAACATCGGTGAAACCATCGCCGACTTCCGTCAGGACGTGCTCAACGCCACCGTCAGCGCGCACATTCCTCCGCAATCGCTGCCTGAGCAGTGGGATGTGGTCGGTCTGGAAGCCGCGTTGCAGAGCGACTTCGGCGTTTCGCTGCCGATCCAGCAATGGCTCGACGAAGACGATCACCTGTACGAAGAAACCCTGCGCGAAAAACTGATGCAGGAACTGATTGCAGCGTACAACGAGAAAGAAGACCAGGCGGGTGCCGAAGCGCTGCGCTCCTTCGAGAAGCAAATCGTTCTGCGTGTGCTGGACGACCTGTGGAAAGACCACCTGTCGACCATGGATCACCTGCGCCACGGTATCCACTTGCGTGGCTACGCCCAGAAGAACCCGAAGCAGGAATACAAGCGCGAGTCGTTCACGCTGTTCTCCGAGCTGCTGGATTCGATCAAGCGCGACTCGATCCGTGTGCTGTCCCACGTTCAGGTTCGCCGCGAAGATCCGATCGAAGAAGAACAGCGCCTGCGCGAGGAAGCCGAAGCTTTGGCGGCCCGCATGCAGTTCCTGCATGAAGAAGCCCCAGGTCTGGAGCAACCGGAAGTGTTGGGCGAAGAGATCGATGTGGCCCTGGCCGCCGCTCCGGTTCGCGCTGAACACAAGCTGGGTCGCAACGAGCTGTGCTACTGCGGTTCGGGCAAGAAGTTCAAGCATTGCCACGGGCAGATCCAGTAAAACCCGTTTCAACCGCTGAAATACCCGCGCCGCGACCGGCTTCTGCCGTCGCGGCGTTTTGCCATTCAAATCACCGTTCATCCTGAAACGGTGCTGACATCATTTAGTTAGGAGCGCATTCATGGCTGTTGGTCTTGGTCCTTTGCCAACGTTGCACCCGGTTGCCGGATTTGAACTCGGTATCGCTTCGGCCGGCATCAAGCGCCCGGGGCGCAAGGATGTCGTGGTCATGCGCTGCGCCGAAGGCTCCACGGTGGCTGGCGTCTTCACCCTGAACGCCTTTTGCGCCGCGCCGGTGATCCTGGCCAAGCAGCGTGTGCAAGGCCCGGTGCGCTACCTGCTGACCAACACCGGCAATGCCAACGCCGGCACCGGCGAGCCAGGCCTGGCCGCGGCCGAGCGCACTTGCGCGAAACTGGCCGAGTTGACCGGCGTCGATGCCAGCCTGGTGCTGCCGTACTCCACCGGTGTGATCGGCGAGCCACTGCCGGTCGAAAAAATCGAAGGCGCACTGCAAGCGGCCCTCGATGACCTGTCGGTCAATAACTGGGAAGCGGCGGCCACCGGCATCATGACCACCGACACTTTGCCGAAGGGCGCCAGCCGCCAGTTCCAGCATGACGGCGTGACCATCACCGTCACCGGCATCAGCAAAGGCGCGGGCATGATCCGTCCGAACATGGCGACCATGCTCGGCTACATCGCCACCGACGCCAAAGTCGCTCGCGACGTGCTGCAAAACCTGATGCTGGACGGCGCCAACAAGTCGTTCAACCGCATCACCATCGATGGCGACACCTCGACCAACGACTGCTGCATGCTGATCGCCACCGGTCAGGCTGCACTGCCGGAAATCACCCGTGCCGAAGGCGAGCTGTTCGCCAAACTCAAGCAAGCAGTGTTTGAAGTGTGCATGGACGTGGCTCAGGCCATCGTGCGTGACGGCGAAGGCGCGACCAAGTTCGTGACTGTCGAAGTCAACGGCGGCGGCAATCACCAGGAATGCCTGGACGTCGGTTACACCGTGGCCCACTCGCCGCTGATCAAGACTGCGTTGTTCGCGTCCGACCCAAACTGGGGCCGTATCCTGGCGGCTGTCGGCCGTGCCGGTGTACCGAACCTGGACGTGAGCAAGATCGACGTATTCCTCGGTGAAGTGTGCATCGCCAGCCGTGGTGCGCGTGCTGCGACCTATACCGAAGCCCAGGGCTCGGCGGTCATGCAGCGGGAAGAGATCACCATCCGTATCGAGCTGGGCCGCGGCGATTGCAGCGAAACCATCTGGACTACGGACCTGTCCCACGAATACGTGAAGATCAACGCCGAGTACCGTACTTAAGATCGCGTCGATCCCATCGCTAGCAGGCTAGCTCCCACATTGGATTTGTGTACACCCGAACCACTGTAGGAGCGAGCCTGCTCGCGATGACGGTTTACCGGTCAGCCACTAAACTGGCTTGTCCCTAAATCTAAAGGTCCCGAACATGAGCCTGCACCTGATCATCGGCGACAAACTGCTTTCTTCCTGGTCCCTGCGCGGCGCCCTGGCTCTGGATTTGACCGGTGCTGCCTACACCGAAGAACTGATCAAGCTGAACCAGCCGGACACCCGCGAGCGTCTGCTCAAGCATTCGCCGACCGGTAAAGTCCCGCTGCTGAAAACCGAACACGGCACCGTCGCCGATTCCCTGGCCATTGCTGAGTACCTGGCAGAACAATTTCCGGATTCCGGCCTGTGGCCAAAAGACACCGGCGCCCGTGCCCAGGCGCGTTCGGCGTGCGCGCAAATGCATGCCGGTTTCTTTGCCATGCGCGGCAACATGCCGTTCAACCTGAGCCACGATGCGCCGCTCTCGCCGCTTCCGGCTGATGTGCAGGCGGACATCGAGCGCATCTCTGCGTTGTGGGCTGAATGCCGTGCCGCCTCAACCGAGACCGGGCCCTACCTGTTTGGCCGTATCAGTCTGGCTGACGCGTTTTTCGCCCCGATTGCCGTGCGCCTGCGCACCTACCAGGTGAAACTGTCCCCGATTGACGAAGCCTACGTCGAAACCCTCTACCAATGGCCCGCCTTCAAGGCCTGGCAGAAGGCTGGACTGGAGGAGTTGCAAAGGTGAAACGAGTCCATGTCGCCGCCGCCGTCATCCGTGATGGCAGCGGCAATATCCTGATTGCCCGACGTGCCGATTCCCAGCACCAGGGCGGCCTGTGGGAGTTTCCCGGTGGCAAGGTCGAGGCCGACGAGTCGGTTGAAGCCGCGCTCTCCCGTGAGCTCCATGAAGAGTTGGGGATTGTGGTCGGCGCGGCTCGCCCGTTGATCAAGGTCCGTCATGACTATCCGGACAAACAGGTGTTGCTGGATGTCTGGGAAGTGTCGACGTTCACCGGTGAGCCCCACGGCGCCGAAGGTCAACCGCTGGCCTGGGTGTCTGCGCGTGATCTGTCGAGTTATGAGTTCCCGGCGGCCAATCAGCCGATTGTGGCGGCTGCCCGGTTGTCTTCGCAGTACCTGATTACCCCGGAAGACCTGGAAACCCCGGCCCTGCTGCGCGGTATTCAGAAAGCCGTTGCCGGCGGCATCAAGCTGATCCAGTTGCGGGCGCCGAACGGTTACGATCCGCAGTATCGCGATCTGGCGGTGGATGCCGTGGGCCTGTGCGCCGGCAAGGCACAGTTGATGATCAAGGGACCGTTCGAGTGGCTGGGCGATTTCCCGTCAGCTGGCTGGCACATTACCTCGGCTCAATTGCGCAAATACGCAGCGGCCGGTCGACCCTTGCCAGCTTCGCTCTGGTTGGCGGCATCCTGCCATAACGCTGAAGAGCTGGCGCTGGCTGAACAGATGGGCGTGGATTTCGTCACCTTGTCGCCCGTGCAGCCAACCCTGACTCACCCTGATGCGCAGCCGTTGGGCTGGGAGCAGGCGTCGAGCCTGATCGATGGATTCAGCAAACCGGTGTTCCTGCTCGGTGGCGTGGGTCCGGCAGAGTTGCAAAAAGCCTGGGCGGCGGGAGCCCAAGGTGTGGCGGGGATTCGGGCGTTTTGGCCTGATTCTTGATTTTCCAGTGATGCAGATGGCCTCATCGCTAGCAGGCTAGCTCCCACAGGTTTTGTTTGCACCAACAAATCCACGGTGGGAGCTAGCCTGCTAGCGATGAGGGCCTTACAAACGCCGACTAGACCCCAGGCTTCTGCGCAGGCTGCCAAAGAATCTCGGCAATCCCTTGGCGCTTGGCAATCAGCCGCGCCACGACAAACAACAAATCCGACAGCCGATTGATGTACGCCAGGCCAACCCCGGCCAACGGCTCGATCGCATTCAATTGCTGGCATCTTCGCTCGGCACTGCGGGCAAGGCTGCGGCAGACATGGGCTTGGGCAATCAGCGCCGAGCCTCCCGGCAAGATGAAATTCTCAAGCGGCCCCAGCTCTTCGTTCCATACATCGATCGCCGCTTCCAGACGCTCGATTTCCGCTGCGTTCAGCGCTTGATAAACCGGCATCGCCAGCTCGCCACCCAGATCGAACAATCGGTGCTGACAAGGTGCCAACACCTCTATCACTTCGTGCAAACCTGGACATGTGCCTGTTTCTGCCGCCAATCCGGCCAGCAGCACGCCGACCTGACTGTTGAGTGTGTCGACCTCGCCAATCGCCTCGATCCGTGGGTGATCCTTGGGCACACGGCGGCCGTCGCCCAAACCGGTTTCACCTTTGTCGCCGGTGCGGGTGTAAATCTTCGACAGGCGAAAGCCCATGGTTACCTCGATAGCTGATTGAGTTCTTGAGAAACAAGCGGGGTGCTTGCCAGCGGCAGGCGCAAGGTGAAACAAGTGCCTTGGCCAGGGGTCGATTGCACTTCCATCTGACCCTTGTGGTTGTTGGTGATGATGAAATACGACACCGACAGGCCAAGGCCGGTGCCCTGACCGATTTCCTTGGTGGTGAAGAATGGCTCGAAAGTGCGTTTGCGCACGCTTTCGCTCATGCCGATGCCGTTGTCCTCGACCTGGATTTCCGCCCACGGCGGATTGAGCTTGGTGCGCAGAATAATGCGCCCCGGCTCGTGGTCGTCTTCGCGCTGGTGAATGGCTTGCGCGGCGTTTTTCAGCAGGTTGAGCAGAACTTGCTCGAGTTCGTTGGCCGTGCCGGGAACCGGACCCAGCGCCGGGTCGAACTGACGGATGATCGCCTGACCCTTGAAGTCGAAGCCGATGGCCAGGTCAAAATCGTTGCCGGCAATTTCCACCGCCTGATCAATCAGCGCCGGCAAATCGCACGGGGCCATTTGCCGGGTGCTGCGCCGGCTGAAACTGAGCATGTGGGTAACGATTTTCGCCGCCCTGGCACCGGCCTGCTGAATACCGTCGAGCAACTGCGGCACTTCGCGGATTTGCAGGTACTGGTTGACCGTCGACAGTTCGATGCCGGCTTGCTCGGCCACTTCGATGTTCTTCGGCAGTTCGGCTGACAGGCGTCGACGAATGTTTTGCACGTTGTGCAGGATCGCGCCCAGCGGGTTGTTGATCTCATGGGCCATGCCCGCGGCGAGGCCACCGACCGAGAGCATTTTCTCCGACTGCACCATCATTTCTTCCAGGGACAGGCGCTGGGTGATGTCATCGATCCGGATCACCACGCCACGCCCCGCGCCGCCCATGAGCGGATAGAACGTCAAGGCATAGTGCCGGGGCTCCTCGTCTTTGAGCCAGGTGACCCGTTCGATCTTGGCCACGGTGTGTTGCTCAACGGTTTGCTTGAGCTGCGGCAAAAACGGCTTGAGCGGTTCGAAGGCCAGGAAGATCGGCTGGTTCAAGGCTTCGTCCAGCCGCGTGCCGGACAGGGCGCTGGCTTCCTGATTCCACTGCGTCACATAAAGCTGTTCGTCGAGTGCAATCAATGCCGACGGCATGGAGTCGATGATGCTGTTGAGGTAATTCTGGAAACCGGTGAGCTTCTTTTCGATCTTGCTGCGCACCTGGACTTCGAGTTCCAGCTTGCGGTTGGTATGCCGGGTTTCTTCGGCCAAGCCCTGGGCCTGGTCGTAGGCCGCCTGTGAGTCGTCCCGCGCCCGTTTAAGTTGCTGCTCCCGGGCTTCGATACGCGAAAGCATGGTGTTGAAAGCTTCGGCGAGGCTGCCGATTTCGTCGTGGTTACCGCGGGAGGCGCGCAGGGCGTAGTTCTCTTCACGGGTCACTTGCCGGGACAGTTCTTCGAGCTGATGGATCGGCCGGGTGATCAGGCGCTTGATCTGGCGGGCGATCACCAGCCACAGCAGCACGCTGAAGATCAGGATGCCGAGGCTGGCGGTCAGGGTCCCGGTGTAGAAGGCGACGGGCAGTTCGCTGCTGGCGACCAGCAACAAATGCCCGGGCGCGGTGCCGGGGCGGGACAGGGTGATGATTTGATTGCTGCGAAATTCGGTGGCCTGCCAGGCTTCGATGTGCCGGTAGCGTTTCGGCAGCTCCAGTACTTCGCCATGCTGCAATTGCGCGAGCTGTTCGCCCTTGCCGTCATAGAGGGCGGCCGCGCGCAGCGGGGCATAGGCATTGAGTTCATTGAGCAGGCGCTCGGCACTCTGCTTCGACTCCAGCGCCTCGGACACCAGGCTCGGGTTGGAAATCAGGCGGCCGATCGTCTGCAAGGCCTGAGGCGCCATGCTTTCCTGAGAGATGTAATACGCGGCGCTGATAAAAGTCAGGTTGGCCACCAGCAGGACGGTGGTCAACAGCACCAGCAGAGCGGCCAGGAGTTTCTGGCCGACAGGCAGGTTTTCAAGACGCTGGCGCAATGGCATCAGGTTCATCGCTGAAAAGGAACAAGTGGCCAGCGTAGCCGCTGCTCAGTCGCTGGGCAATCCAAGGCTGTGCAGATGGGTGATCAGCCGTTGTTGCAGCTGAGTCAAGTGAGGCAGATTCAGCTGATGACGCTCCGCGACTTTGCAGGCGTAACCCAACAGGTAACTGATTTCAGTGCGTCGCAGGCTCGCAACGTCCTGGTGCATCGAGGAGAAATTGGCAGCGGTTGCGTGAATCACTCGTTCGACTTCCTGCTGCAGGTTCTCGGCGGCTGCCGGCTGGCCGCAACGCTCAAGCAGCTCCGTCAGTTCGCCGCACAGTGTGGCGACTTCGCAGTGATGGTTCTGCAAGCCGCCATTGCGGCAATCGTGCAGCACCGTCAGCGGATTGATCGCGCAGTTGAGCGCGAGTTTTCTCCACAGCCTCGTCAGAATCTCCGTGCTCCACTCATGGGGGATGCCGGCGGCGTCCAGGTCTTCCAGCCAGATGGGCGCGACCGGGTGGCTGGCATCCCCGAGCCAGGTGAAGCCATGGCCCGCAAACACCACCCGCCAGTCGCCGTCGCGAAAGGCACCCTCGGTACTGGATGCATAAATGCAGCGCGCCTGTGGAACCTGCGTGGCGACGGCGTCCTGGCTGCCCAAACCGTTTTGCAGCAGGATCAACTCGGCTCCGGGCGCCAGGCGCGGCGCCAGGCGCGCTACCGCCGCTTGGGCGTCGTAAGCTTTGCAGGCCACCAACAGACGGTGGATCGGCTCGCTGCTGTCGGGTGTTTCGGCGGCGACTGCATAGCATTGTGCAACGCCATGCTCCACCAGCGTCAGTCCGCCAGCGGCCTCGTAGGCCTGCAATCGCGCAGCGTCACGCAGAATCAGCCTGACCGGCGCACCGGCCCGTGCCAGACGTGTCGCCCATAAGGTGCCGAGGCTGCCGGCGCCCAGAACATGCCAAGTGGTGGACATCAACTTTTTGCTCTGTTTGAAGCGCGCATCGGAGGCTCGCAGTGAATGATGGGAAAGACCCGTTATAATCAGCGCGGATTTTAACCGCAAGCCACGCGTGCTTCCTCGGCGCGCCTTTTATTTTGGAGAGATTACATGCCGTCGTTCGACGTGGTATCCGAACTGGACAAACACGAACTCACCAACGCGGTCGAGAACGCCGTCAAGGAACTCGATCGTCGCTATGACCTGAAAGGCAAAGGCAGCTTCGAGTTCAAGGAAAAGGACCTGACCGTCAACCTGACCGCTGAAGCGGATTTCCAGCTTGAAGCGATGATCGAGATCCTCAAGCTGGCGCTGGTCAAGCGCAAGATCGATGTGCAGTGCCTTGAGGTCAAGGATGCGTATGCGTCGGGTAAATTGATGAAGCAGGACGCCGTGCTCAAGGAAGGTATCGACAAAGAGCTGGCGAAGAAGATTGTTGCTCACGTCAAGGACGCCAAGCTCAAGGTCCAGGCCGCCATTCAGGGCGAGCAGGTGCGCATTACCGGCAAGAAGCGTGACGACTTGCAGGACGCTATTGCAGCGCTGCGGGCCAAGGAATTCGGCATGCCGCTGCAGTTCAACAACTTCCGCGACTGATCTTTAAAACGGGAACCTCTTGACGTTTTCGGCGTCCGAGGCCCAGCAGCGGCAGAAATGATCGAGCCCGTGGCGGCTCGGTCTTTCTGCCGCAATTTTTCGCGTGCCGGATAGCCGCAAAACAGGAGAAAGCAGATGGACTTAAATGCTGAGGTAGACAATCTGGTCAAGGCTTCCCAAGCCTGGATCCCGATGATCATGGAGTACGGCAGTCGCGTACTGTTGGCGGTGCTTACCCTGGCCGTCGGCTGGTGGTTGATCAACAAGGTCACGCAAAAACTCGGCGGCCTGTTGGCGCTGCGTAATGCCGATCTGGCGCTGCAAGGGTTCATCAGCAGCCTGGCGAACATCATTCTCAAGGTTTTGCTGATTGTCAGCGTGGCCTCGATGATCGGTGTGGAAACCACCTCGTTCGTTGCGGCGATCGGTGCAGCGGGTCTGGCCATTGGTCTGGCTTTGCAGGGCAGCCTGGCGAACTTCGCCGGTGGCGTGCTGATTCTGTTGTTCCGTCCGTTCCGTATCGGTGACTGGATCGAAGCCCAGGGTGTTGCCGGCACCGTCGACAGCATTCAGATTTTCCACACCGTGCTGCGCACTGGTGACAACAAAACCATCATTGTGCCTAACGGCAACTTGTCGAACGGCATCATCACCAACACCAACCGTCAGCCAACCCGCAAGGTTGTCTTCGATGTGGGCGTTGATTACGAAGCGGATCTGCAAAAGGCCCGTCAAGTATTGCTCGAACTGGCCAAGGATCCACGCGTACTGGCCGATCCGGAGCCTCAGGCAGTCATTTCTACCCTGGGCGACAGTTCGATCACTGTTTCCCTGCGTGTTTGGGTCAAGACGGCTGATTACTGGGATGTACTGTTCATGTTCAATGAATTGTCCCGTGACCGTCTCAGAGAGGCGGGCATTGATATTCCATTTCCACAGCGGGTAATTCGTGTGGTTCAGGAATCTGCGGTGCAGTGAGTAGCCGTTTAATGCAGGTCTGACTCTTTGGTCACGTCTGTATTGGTCAACCAGCTTCTAGCGCAACAAAAAAAGGCCCATCCGAAGATGGGCCTTTTTATTTGTTACTGTCCCGTCCTGAATAAGGTTTACACCTTCTGACCTATTTTCAGGAGGGAGCAATGGATTCGGGGAAAAGGCGCAGTCAGCGCGATTACACGCTGGCTTTTAAATTGTCGGTGGTCGATCAGGTCGA
>NZ_FYDO01000019.1 GCF_900187615.1 Pseudomonas sp. Irchel s3f7
CTGCGACCTGAAAGACCTGCTTGGCAAGATCGACCGCCACTGTCGTACAGGCCGACACATCGGTTGAAGACAGGGACTGTTTAAGCGTCGTATTCTTTTTCATGGACTCGCCCTCGCTGCCGTTGGCTTCTTAGACTGCCACCGTGGCGCATTGACGCCTCGGCGTGGGCGAGTCCATCCAATTACAGGGAAAGCGTGGTGCTCGCTGGATCAGTCGATCCCGACAAACCCACCCGTCTGGTGTTGCCACAACCGTGCATACAAACCGCCGTGGGCCAGCAGTTCGGCGTGGCTGCCGGTCTCTGCGATCTTGCCGTTTTCCAGTACCACCAACCGATCCATCCGGGCGATGGTCGAGAGACGGTGGGCGATGGCGATCACGGTTTTGCCCTGCATCAGGGTTTCGAGGCTTTCCTGGATCGCCGCTTCAACTTCCGAATCCAGCGCCGAGGTCGCCTCGTCCATGATCAGGATGGGCGCATCCTTGAGCAGCACCCGGGCGATGGCGATGCGCTGGCGCTGACCGCCGGAAAGTTTCACCCCGCGCTCACCGACGTGGGCATCGAAACCGGTACGGCCTTCGGCGTCCGACAGCGACGGGATGAACCCGTCGGCCCGGGCTTTATGCACGGCTTCCCAGAGTTCGGCGTCGGTGGCATCGGGTTTGCCGTACAGCAAGTTGTCGCGGATCGAGCGGTGCAGCAGCGACGTGTCCTGGGTGATCATGCCGATGCGTTCGCGCAGGCTTTCCTGGCTGACGTCGGCAATATTCTGGCCATCGATGAGGATGCGTCCGCCTTCAACGTCATACAGGCGCAGCAGCAGGTTCACCAAGGTCGATTTGCCCGCGCCGGACGGACCGATCAGGCCGATTTTTTCACCGGGTTTGATGTTCAGGTTGAGACCGCCAATGATCCCGCTCTGCTTGCCGTAGTGGAAATCCACGTGTTCGAAGCGCACTTCACCACGGGCCACGGCCAAGGGTTTGGCTTGATCGCGGTCGGTGACGGAAACCGGTTGCGAAATGCTCTGCAAGCCGTCCTGGACCATGCCGATGTTTTCGAAAATGCCGGTCACCACCCACATGATCCAGCCGGACATGTTGACGATCCGGATCACCAAGCCCGTGGCCAGGGCAATCGCGCCCACGGTGATCAGCGACTGCGTCCACAGCCATAGAGCCAGACCGGTGGTGCAGACGATCAGCAGGCCGTTGATGCTGGTGATGACCACGTCCATGCTGGTGACGACACGGCCGGCCATTTGGGCTTTCTCGGTTTGTTCCTTGATGGCTTCGCGGGCGTACTGCTGTTCGAAATTGGTATGGGCGAACAGCTTCAGGGTAGTGATGTTGGTGTAGCCGTCGACAATCCGACCCATGAGTTTGGAGCGTGCGTCGGACGCCAGCACCGAGCGGTCCTTGACCCGTGGCACGAAGTAATAGAGGGCACCGATGAAGGCGATGATCCACGTCAGCAACGGGATCATCAGGCGCCAGTCGGCTTCGGCGAACAGCACCAGCGAGCTGATGGCGTAGATGAGCACATGCCACAGTGCGTCCACGGCCTGCACGGCGGAATCGCGCAGTGAGTTGCCGGTCTGCATGATGCGTTGGGCGATGCGCCCGGCGAAGTCGTTCTGGAAAAAGTTCAGGCTCTGTTTGAGCACGTAGCTGTGGTTCTGCCAGCGGATCATGCTGGTCATGCTGGGGCTCAGGGTCTGATGCACCAGCAGGTCATGCAGGCCGACAAAAATCGGGCGCAGGACCAGTGCCACGACCACCATCCACGCCAGTTCCAGGCCATGCTCCTTGAACAGATTGACGTTCGGCTCGCCCTGGGCCAGGTCGATGATGCGGCTCAGGTAGCTGAACAGCGCCACTTCGATCAAGGCACCGAACAGTCCGACGATCAACAGGGCGGCAAAGCTTGGCCACACCTGCTTGAGGTAATAGGTATAAAAAGGGAAGACCCGGTCCGGCGGGGACGCCGTCGGTGCATCACGGAAAATATCGATCAGTTTTTCAAAGCGGCGATAAAGCATTGTTTTTTCGCCCACAAAGGGGCTCTCCTTTAAACGGTTTGAGCGTTGCCGGCAGCACCGGCAACGGCTCGGACGTCCTTGTCCAGCTTAGTCTCAGTCGATGCGCTTGGCCGACTTGATGAATACCGGGTCGGCCGGTACGTCTTTCATGCCGCCACGCGTGGTGGTTGGCGAGTTGACGATGATGTCCACCACGTCCATGCCTTTGACCACTTTGCCGAATACCGCGTAGCCATCACCCTGGTCGAGGAAGTCGTTGTCCTTGACGTTGATGAAGAACTGGCTGGTGGCCGAATCAGGCACCGAGGTACGGGCCATGGACAAGGTGCCGCGCACGTTGTGCAGGCCGTTTTTCGATTCGTTCTTGATCGGTGCGTTGGTGTCTTTTTGCTGCATCTGTTGCGTGAAACCGCCGCCCTGGACCATGAAGCCCGGGATCACACGGTGGAAAATCGTGTTGTTGTAGAAGCCTTTGTCGACGTACTCAAGGAAGTTCTTGGTACTGATCGGGGCCTTGACCGCGTCCAGTTCGATTTCGATCTGGCCGTTGGTGGTCTCCAGCAGAACGTGCGGCGCTGTTGCAGGCGTCGCGGCCATCAGGTTGGCGGCAAACAGAACGGAGCCAGCGGCGAGGGCGATTTTTTTCAGCATGGGTCAATGATCCTGAGTGGTGGTGTCGACTGCGGTGAGGAACTCGAGCAGCGTCTGGTTGAATGCTTCCGGCTGGTCCAATGGTGTGGCGTGGCGTGAATCGGCGATCACCGCCAGCCGCGCATCAGGCAGCAGTTTTACGTAGTTTTCCTTCAGCGAAACCGGTGTGTAATCACGGTCGGCGCTGACGATGAGCGTTGGACAGGATACCTTCGAAAGTCGTTCCTGAACCCCCCAGCCCACGATGGCATTGAAGCTGGCGAGATAAGCATGTTTGTCGTTTTTTGCCCAGCGTTCGGCCATCTTTTGTCGCAAATCGGCCTGCTCGGGTTTCGGGAACAGCTTGCTGCCCAGTGCTTTGCCGATGGTGCCCAGGCTCAGCACATGCATCAGGCTCCAGCGCTTGAACCACTGCCAGTAGTCGTCGCGGGTGCGCAGTTTGACCTCGGGCGCGCTGTTGACGATGCACAGGCTTTTGAGCAGTTGCGGCTGATCCGCGCCCAGTTGAAAGCCGATCATGCCACCCATCGACAAGCCTACATAATGTGTCGGACCAAGGTTCAGATGCTCCATCAGCGCGATCATATCTGCGCTGAACCCGGCAATGCTGTAGCGCTCCCGGGGTTTGTCCGAGCGACCGTGGCCGCGTACATCCGGGACGATGACCCGATAGCGGCTTGAAAGCGCCGGGATCTGTTTTTCCCAGTCCAGCGTGCTGGAACCCAGCCCATGGACCAGCAGCAGCGGCGCGCCGTGGCCGTATTCCTCATAGTGCAGGTTGCAACCTTCGTGTTCGAAATAGGCCATGCATACACTCCGTGTCAGGCTTGTTCAGGGGCGGCAAACGGTGCATCCAGCGGCGCGGTGTCGAAGGTGCGCAGCAGTTCGATGAGAATTTGCGTGGCCGGCCCCAGCGGTTTGTCCTTGTTCGAATACAGGTAGAAGCTCGGGTTGCGGCTTCCGCCCTGATCCAACGGTAGCAGCTTGAGCGTCCCTTCCTTGAGTTCCCGCTCGATCATGTGCCGAGGCAGCCAGGCAAACCCCAGACCGCTGCTGACGAACGTCGCGGCGGTGGCCAGGCTGCCGACGGTCCAGCGCTGTTCGGCACCGAGCCAGCCGACGTCCCGAGGTTGCTGGCGGCCCGAGTCGCGGATCACCACTTGCATCTGGCTTTCCAGGTCCTGGAAATTCAGCTCGCGGTTGAGGCGGTGCAGGGGATGCTCCGGGTGGGCCACCGCGACGAATTCGACGTCGCTCAATTCCGCACCCAGATAACCGGGAATGCTGAAACCCGTGATGGCCAGGTCGGCCACGCCTTCGAGCAGCACTTCCTCCACGCCCGACAGCACTTCTTCACGCAGACGCACGCGGCAGCCACGGCTTTGCGGCATGAAGGCCGTCAGCGCGCGCACGAGGCGGGCGCTCGGGTAGGCGGCATCGACCACCAGACGCACTTCGGCCTCCCAGCCTTGCTCCATGTGGTGGGCGAGGTCCTCCAGCTGACTGGCCTGTTTCACCAGTTGTCGGGAGCGGCGCAACAACACGCCGCCGGCTTCGGTCAGCACCGCTTTACGCCCATCGATGCGCAACAGTGGCACGCCGAGCTGATCCTGCATGCGTGCCACGGTGTAGCTGACCGACGATTGCGAACGGTGCAGCGCCTCGGCGGCCTGGGCGAAGCCGCCGTGATCGACCACGGCCTGAAGCGTTCGCCATTGATCAAGGGTCACGCGGGGCGCTTTCATGTTGAGCTCCTCTTGTCCTAAGCTGGCAGCCCTTACTGGAGGCTGCCGAATGAAGAAAATCTGTTGTGTGCTGCTGGCGATGTTGCCGCTGACCGCGTTTGCCTATCCGATCGATGTGAAGAAAAACCTCAACGACATGAAAATCGACTTCGAAACCTTCGATACCGATAGCGATATTGGCTCCATTCGAGTGGCCAACTACGGCGATGTCGATGCGAGCTGCAAGGCAGTTTTCAGTAATGGTCCGGAAGCTCCGCGCACACGTAAATTCGAGGTCCCGGCCGGCAAACATAAATCCGCCACCGCCAAATTCAGCCGCAACATCATCAAACTGCGTATCGAGCTGACCTGCACCCCGAAATAGAGCCCTGTGCGGGAGCTCGCTCGCGATGCGGTGGTTAATCGATATCACCGTGTCTGCTACACCCTCGCGAGCAAGCTCGCTCCTGCAAAGGGCAGAGGACAGGGTTTTCTTATAAACGAATTTATTGATGGTTTATAGCAGTTATTTGCGCTTTTTCATCGATACGACTCTGTTTAACCTTCACTCCATCGACCTACAGCATTCTCAGATGGAGGCTACATCCAATGTCCCGCGTTCTGATCATCGAAAGCAGTGCCCGTCAGCAAGACTCGGTTTCCCGTCAGCTGACCCAGACCTTCATCAAGCAGTGGCAAGCCTCCCACCCGAACGACCAGATCACAGTGCGTGACCTGGCCGTCAATCCGGTACCGCACCTGGACATCAACCTGCTGGGTGGCTGGATGAAGCCCGCCGAGCAGCGCAATGACATCGAACAGGTCTCTCTGGAACGCTCCAACCACTTGACCGATGAATTGCTCGCCGCCGATGTGCTGGTGATGGCTGCGCCGATGTACAACTTTGCGATTCCCAGCACCCTGAAAGCCTGGCTCGACCACGTGCTGCGTGCCGGTGTGACCTTCAAGTACACCGAAACCGGTCCCCAAGGCCTGCTCAGCGGCAAGCGCGCCTATGTGTTGACGGCTCGTGGCGGGATCTATGCCGGCAGCACGGCCGATCACCAGGAACCGTATCTGCGCCAGGTCATGGGCTTCATCGGGATTCACGACGTGACGTTCATTCACGCCGAAGGCATGAACCTGGGTGGCGACTTCCAGGAGAAAGGCCTGAACCAGGCGAACGCCAAGCTTGCCCAGGTGGCCTGACCCGTTAATCGCCAGATAATCGCTGGATGGTCTAGTGACCTGGCGCAACCCTTCAAGGCTGCACGCGCATCGAACCTCCCTTCGCACTTGTTGCTCCTGAGTGCTCCCGCCCGATTGAACGCTTTAGCGAGATCGGGCTTTTTTTTGCCTGGGATTCGGCAAAACACCACCGAACCTGTAGGAGCCGGCTTGCTGGCGATTGCGGGGTGTCATTGTCGACTGACACGCCCTCATCGCCAGCAAACCGGCTCCTACAGGGTTTGTATTGTTTGGGGGTTCGCGATCAGTAGCAAAACCCGCTATCGTCGCCGCCATTCGAAATGAGGCGAGCATGGGCTATCTACTTTTTGTCACGCTGATCCAGGCGTTTTCCTTCAGTTTGATCGGCGAATACCTGGCCGGTCATGTCGACAGCTACTTCGCCGTGCTGGTACGCGTGCTGCTGGCGGGGCTGGTGTTCATTCCATTGACGCGCTGGCGCTCGGTGGAGCCGGCGTTCATGCGCGGGATGTTGCTGATCGGCGCGTTGCAGTTCGGCGTGACCTACGTTTGCCTGTACCTGAGCTTCCGGGTACTGACGGTGCCGGAAGTCTTGCTGTTCACCATCCTCACGCCCCTGCATGTGACCCTGATCGAAGATGCGCTCAATCGTCGCTTCAATCCCTGGGCCCTGGTCGCGGCGCTGGTGGCTGTGGGTGGGGCGGCGGTGATTCGCTTCGACCGGATCAACCCGGATTTCTTCATGGGTTTCCTGTTGCTGCAGCTGGCCAACTTCACCTACGCGGCCGGGCAGGTGCTGTACAAACACCTGGTCGCGCGGCATCCGAGTGATCTGCCGCATTACCGGCGCTTCGGCTACTTCTACCTCGGTGCCCTGGCGGTGGCGTTGCCAGCGTTTCTGCTGTTCGGCAAACAGAACTTCCTGCCCGAAGCCCCACTGCAATGGGGCGTGTTGCTGTTCCTCGGCCTGGTCTCAACCGCGTTGGGGCTGTACTGGTGGAACAAAGGCGCGTGCCTGGTCAACGGTGGCACGTTGGCGGTGATGAATAATCTGCATGTGCCGGTGGGGTTGTTGATCAATCTGCTGATCTGGAATCAGCATGAAGAGCTGGGGCGGTTGTTGCTCGGTGGTTCGGTGATTCTGATGGCGGTGTGGATCAGTCGCTTGGGCATCAAGCGAGAGGCGAGCCTGGTGTAGGCGCTGGCGCAGGCTGCGATCTTTTGATCTTGAACAACACAAGATCGCAGCCTTCGGCAGCTCCTACAGGGTTTTGTGGTGTTACATCAGGTGTTTTTCCTGCTCGGGGATGTGGCTTGCGCCGAGCATCGCCGGCAGCAGCCCGGCCCGCAGATCCGTGCCGCTTGGTTGCTGATACAGGCTCAAGCCAAACTCCGGCAGCACCGCCAGCAAGTAATCAAAAATATCCCCCTGAATCCGCTCGTAGTCCGCCCACGCCGTGGTGCGGGTAAAGCAGTAGATTTCCAGTGGCACACCTTGGGCCGTGGTCTGCATCTGCCGGACCATGCAGGTCATGTTCGGCTGGATCTCCGCATGGCTCTTCAGGTACGACAGCGCATAGGCGCGGAAGGTGCCGATGTTGGTCATCCGACGGCGGTTGGCTGACAGGGCCGCGACGTTACCCTGGGCTTCGTTCCAGGCCTTGAGCTCGGCCTGTTTGCGGCTAATGTAGTCGGTGAGCAGATGAACCTGCGACAGCTTGAACTCTTCTTCATCGCGCAAAAAGCGCACACCGCTGGCGTCGATGAACAGGCTGCGCTTGATCCGGCGCCCCCCGGAGGCCTGCATGCCGCGCCAGTTCTTGAATGACTCGGACATCAGGCGCCAGGTCGGGATGGAGACGATGGTCTTGTCGAAATTCTGCACCTTGACCGTGTGCAGAGTGATGTCCACCACATCGCCATCGGCGCCGACCTGAGGCATTTCGATCCAGTCGCCGACCCGCAACATGTCGTTACTGGTCAACTGCACGCTGGCGACGAATGACAGCAGGGTGTCCTTGTAGACCAACAGGATCACCGCCGACATCGCACCCAGACCCGACAGCAGCAACAGTGGCGAGCGGTCGATCAGCGTGGCGACGATGATGATCGAACCGAAGATGTACAAGACCATCTTCGTCAGCTGCACATAGCCTTTGATCGAACGTGTACGGGCGTGTTCGGTGCGGGCGTAGATGTCCAGCAAGGCATTGAGCAGGGAACTGACGGCCAACAGCAGAAACAGGAAGGTGAAGGCCAGGGCGACATTGCCAAGGAAGTTCAGGGTGGTCTTGTGCAGTTCGGGGATCAGGTTCAAACCGAACTGGATCACCAGCGAGGGCACGACCTGCGCCAGACGATGGAACACCTTGTTGTCGAGAAAATCATTGAGCCAGTACATCGACGGTTGTCGACCGAGCAATTTGACGGTGTGCAGGATGAGGTAGCGCGCCACTCGTCCGAGCATCAGCGCGATGCTCAGCAGCAACAGCAGAGCCAGGGCTGAGTAAACGCGTGGATGGTTCTCCAGCGCACTCCAGAGTTCTTGGGCGTTGAGCCAGAGCTGTTTGATATCCATGGGCTAGAACGATTCTTTTGTAAGGCAAGAAAGGTGATTAGAGCATTTAAGACGCTTTGATTTGCCTCTTGTGACAAAACTGGCAGCAAAAAAACCACTGTTTACTGCCTTTTGTACAAAGAAACTCGGCCTACGCGCTCGAAACCGTTACCCTATGCAGCTGTTTTTTTGTATTTCTTCGAGGTAGCACCCGTGTTTTCCCAATTCGCCCTGCACGAACGCCTGCTCAAAGCCGTGGCCGAGCTGAAATTTGTCGAGCCAACGCCTGTGCAAGCCGCGGCTATCCCGCTGGCGCTCCAAGGGCGTGACCTGCGGGTGACAGCGCAAACCGGTAGCGGCAAAACCGCTGCATTCGTTTTGCCGATCCTCAACCGTCTGATCGGCCCGGCCAAGGTTCGCGTCAGCATCAAGACCCTGATCCTGCTGCCAACCCGCGAGCTGGCCCAGCAGACCTTGAAAGAAGTTGAACGCTTCTCGCAGTTCACCTTCATCAAGTCCGGCCTGATCACTGGCGGCGAAGACTTCAAGGTCCAGGCGGCCATGCTGCGCAAGGTGCCGGACATCCTGATCGGTACGCCGGGCCGGATGATCGAGCAACTCAACGCCGGCAACCTCGACCTGAAAGAAGTTGAAGTGCTGGTACTCGACGAAGCCGACCGCATGCTCGACATGGGCTTCGCCGACGACGTTCAGCGTCTGGTTGACGAATGCACCAACCGTCAGCAGACCATGCTGTTCTCCGCCACCACCGGCGGTTCGGGCCTGCGCGAGATGATCGCCAAGGTCCTGAACAACCCTGAGCACTTGCAGCTCAACGCGGTCAGCCAGCTGAACGAAACCACCCGTCAGCAAATCATCACCGCTGATCACAACCAGCATAAAGAACAGATCGTGAACTGGCTTCTGGCCAACGAGACCTACCAGAAGGCCATCGTGTTCACCAACACCCGTGCCATGGCAGACCGGATCTACGGTCGTCTGGTGGCGCAGGAATACAAAGCGTTCGTGCTGCACGGTGAGAAAGACCAGAAGGATCGCAAACTGGCGATCGATCGTCTAAAGCAGGGCGGCGTGAAAATCCTCGTCGCCACCGACGTTGCCGCTCGCGGCCTGGACGTCGATGGTCTGGACCTGGTGATCAACTTCGACATGCCACGCAGCGGCGACGAATACGTTCACCGCATCGGCCGTACCGGTCGCGCCGGTAACGATGGCCTGGCGATCTCGCTGATCTGCCATGGCGACTGGAACCTGATGTCGAGCATCGAGCGCTACCTCAAGCAGAGCTTCGAGCGTCGCACCATCAAGGAAGTCAAAGGCACCTACGGCGGACCGAAAAAGGTCAAGGCCTCGGGTAAAGCCGTCGGCGTGAAGAAGAAAAAGACCGACGCCAAGGGCGACAAGAAAAAAACCGCGGCCAAGACCCCGACCAAGCGCAAGAGCGCCAACCGGCCGAAAAGCGACTCCCTGGTGAGCAGCGATGGCATGGCCCCGCTCAAGCGCCGCAAGCCGGAAGCCCCGGCTGCTGAATGACGCGCGGTACCTGCTGATAAAAAACCGGACATAGTCCGGTTTTTTTTTATTTAAAAGATCGCAGCCTGCGCCAGCTCCTACATGGCGGCGATCTTTTGCTCTTGCCTTTAATCGTCAGCTTTCAGCTTTTTTCTCCGCCGCGCCCAACTCCTTCAAGCGCTGATCAATCAATTGGCACTTGTCCGGCAAGTCCTTGGCGGCGGTTCCCAGGTCCATCTTCTGCAATTCGTCGTTGATCTCCTTGGCCTTGGCCGGATTCTGTTCAGTGAGCCTGGTCACTTCCTGGGCCAGTTGCTCGCGCTTCTGCGTGGCTTCTTCCGGGGTGCAGGCCCAGACGGGAAGGGCGCAGGTCAGCGTTGCGACAAGGGTGAGCTTGAGTAGTGATTTCATGGGGGCAGGCCTCAGTTCCGGTTAAGGCGGGTTATCCGGTTGAGGGCTGCCACCCGTGGAAAGTTCACTCAAACACTTGCTCGCGATTTGCCATGACTCGGTATCAAACCTAACCACCATGGCAGCAACTCGCCGGGGCTTCGTCTTCATACCGGTCGTGATACTGCACCCACTCCATGATTTCCTCTTCATTGCGGCCCTTCGGTGTCAGGTCGAGGTAGTTGTAAGCCCCCACCAACATGTCCAAGCCACGGGCATAGGTGGAGTAGGTGTGGAAGATTTCGCCAGCCTCGTTGCGATAAAACACGCTCAGGCCTGGGAGTTCTTCTTCAGCACCGTCAGTTTTTTCGTAGTTGTAGGTAGCCTTTCCGGCGGCGACGTCTTCGGCTCGAGCTGTCACGCCGAAGTCGTAGTTGAAATCGCAACCTTCTGACGAGAACCAGTCGAATTTCCAGCCCATGCGCCGCTTGAATGGCTGGAACTCGGCGAACGGCGCGTGGGACACCGCCACCACGGCCACGTCGTGGTGGGCCAGGTGCTGGTTGGCGCCGTCGATGTGGTCTGAAAGGAACGAACAACCCGGGCAACCTTCGTCCCAACCTTCGGCGAACATGAAGTGGTAGATGACCAACTGGCTGCGACCGCCGAAAAGATCCGCCAGTTTCAGTTCACCATTCGGCCCCTGAAAGTGGTAGTCCTTGTCGATCCTCACCCAGGGCAGAGCACGGCGTTCGGCGCTGAGTTTGTCCCGTTCTTTGGTGAAGGCTTTTTCGTGGGCCAAGTGCTGTTTGCGGGCGACCAGCCATTCTTCCCGCGACACGACGGGATGATTCTGAATGTTCATGGTGTTTTTCTCCTGCGTGGGGCTGGGAGTGGGCTTACACAGCCTAGTCGTTTGACCTGCACTGCATTCGACAGACCGCTGGTCGGTCGGTGTCTGACGGCCGGCTGAACGGCAGCCGCCGGTACCGGTCACAACCGTAAGGCCCTGACTTTCACGCGGGCATCCATCACATTGGCTCCGGAGGTTGAATCAGGATGACGACTTACAACTGGGATTTGATTGAATACTTGCTGCATGAAGTACAGAACGGTGCTGGCCACAGCTTCACGCCGCGACCTTATGCCGAGCAGTACGCTGCGCAGAAAGCCTCCGAAGGCGAGCCGATTGAAAACCTCGATCACCTGAAAACGGTGGCTGGCGAGTACGAAAAGTTACTGCTGATGCGAGGCTACATCGAATCGCGACCGGAGGATGAAGGGGGGAACGGCGAGAACTACATTTTGACGGCGCGGGGTTCGCGCTTGTTGAGCCTGATCGACAGCAGTATTCCAGGCAATGATCATCCTCGACAGGTGCTGGATGAGCAGGAAGATGCGCTGGATGAGGTGACGTTTGATCGGGTGGCGTCGAAGCCGCAGATTGCCTGAAGACGGTGTGTTTCCCTTGTAAGAGCGAGCTTGCTCGCTCTTACAAGTGGTTAGCCGTTGGACCATTATCCTTTTGCGGCTTTCAGGCACTTCAAATCACTGAAATCCTTCCTCACGCCCTCAATCTTCGTCAGTAACCGCTGCCGTTGCGTCGGCGTGCTCTCAGCCATCAAATCGACGAACAGCGCTCTTGCCTGGGCTTCGGTGGTGGCAAAAGCCTCGCGGTAGGCCGGTGTCCACAAACGCTCGCGATCGACCAGAAGCGTCTCGATTCGTTGTGGGAATTCCGGACTTTGACGCTGCGCCACGGCGGCACTGAACTGTTTCTGCCAGTGGGCGCGGTTGGCGAGCCACTGAGTGTTCTGTTCGCCCAAGGCTTTAGACCATGCCGAGACACGCTGTTTCTGGCTTGGGGTGAGTGGTCCGAGCCAGTCGTTGAGGCGCTTTTCCATGCGCTCGGCACGGTCCTTGATTTGCTGGTCGAGGGATGGTTTGAGGTACTGCTCCTGGCGTTTGCGCTGATCTTTGGCGAAGGCGTCGTTCATCTCCGCGACTTGCTTGTCATCCAGCCCTTGCAGCAGTTCGATGGCCGAAGGGGTGATTTGCCGGGCGCTCTCGGCGATCGCTTGCCGAGCTTCAACGGCTCGGGCTTGCAGTCCGGCATCGGTGACCTGGTTGGTCGCGATCATGGTTTGCAAACGGTCCAGCCAGTCCAGGTAGCCCGGCAGTTGAGTGGTGCAGTGCCAGCTCAAGTGCTCCTTCAACCGTTCGTCCAGCCAGCCTTTTTGCTCGCCGTTCATGTCCAGGTAATCGCTGAGCGTCCAGGGGATGATCACGTCGAGGTTGCGGTAAGCCAGGCCCATGCGACTGCAAGCGCCGAGCGAGAGAGCGACGGTGAGCGCAATGGCTATGTGTGTGAGCCAGCGAGACATGGGCGAGTCCTTGCGAAAGCCTGCCTTCGGGGTCTGATTCTCATGTGAACGCAGCATGAGCCAGGCAGTTCAGCCGATCAATAGAACGTGTGCACGGCCTTGAGGGTGACCAGCCCGTCGCATTGACTGTTGTGACCGGAATAGGCCGAGCAATCGTTGCCCCGCAGGCTTGAGTCACTGTAGATCAGGTCCAGGTCGATGCCCATGAACGGACGGGACAATTTCAACGACCAATCGGTAAAACTGCCTACATAACCGCCGTCCACTGCGATCGGTGCGTTGAGCTGGTGAGTGGTGTATTTCATACTCACGCCGATGCCGAAGGGTTGATTGCCGCTCAAGTCCGCGAAAAGGGTGTTGTTCTGTTTGTCCGGGTCATTGCTGAAAGCGACGCCGAAACGGCTGCCCAGCAAGGTCAGGCCTCCGAAAAACTCTTGGCTGTTCAGGGTTTCCACTTCGGGGTAGCTGTAGCGGATCATGCCGACTTCGTAACCCAGGGTTTGGTCGAAGGGCTGTTTAAAGCCAGCGTAGGAATCGATCTCGAGGTTTTTGCCTGGGCTTATGCCCATACTCGGCGACCATTGGCCCACGTAGAAGCCGCTGTCGTGGCTCAGGTCGAGGCCGCCATGGAACGATCCGGCCGCGTTGGGTTTGACCAGTCCCTGGGCCATGCTGCGGGTGGGGCTGGTGCCAAGCTTGAGGTCGAAATTACCCAGTTCGCGCTGCAAGATTTGGCCGTGCGCCAGTGGGCATGCCAGCAGGCTGACGAACAATAGCGATAAACAGGATGATTTGAGCATGCGTCACTCCTTGAGCAGCGAGCGCCGACAATGAATCGGCTGAAACGCTTGATCCAGACGTGTGCAAGGATACCGGCGAATGATCGGTATCGAGGGCCGTTCGTCGATTTTTAAACGATTGATTGTAGGAAGGGACGATATTCGAGGGGTTCCAGTCCAAGCGCTTCGAGCTTCAAAGCGCTTGAGGACCAGGTGACGCGGGGGGTATTACTTTTTGCCCAAGGTGATCTGCTTGGACGGGCCGAATGTCTGGCCGCTGACGCCTTTGGCAATTTGCTGGATTTCACCGCCGGACTTGAGGAACGCAGCAATCTGGCTGTTGATCGATTCGCTGGTTTCGACGGCTGGAGCTGGCTTTGCTTTGCTGGTGGATGCTTTTACGCGCATGGCGGCCATTAACCTGTAGAAAATTAACTTGGCCATGCATCGTACAGGAAACAGCGGATAATTGCTTGGCGAATATCCCCTCGGAATACTCAGGGTGTGAGTGAAATCAATTGTCGGTGAATCTTCGAATTATTCTCCTAAGCCGCTGTTTTAACTAAAAAGATTGCAGGAAAAAATACGACGTCGCGCGAGCCAGGCGCTGGCATAAATGCCCCGAACGGTCTGACGAGCGGGCAGTCGCGCAGCGCGAGCCCCGAAAATTCAGGGCTTGCACAGGATTTTCTCGCGCCACCGGGCCGGGCACCGAACGCGACCGTTAAAACCGGGTAGAATGCCGCCCACGCAATGAGGGTATTGGACATGGCTTTAGTCGGGCGTTACAACAGTTTGCAAGTGGTTAAACACACTAACTTCGGGTTATATCTGGACGGCGGTGCGGATGGCGAAATCCTTCTGCCTAATCGTTATATTCCAAAAGATATTCCCAGCGAAGATGAAGACTGGCTCAACGTTTTTATTTATCTGGACAGCGATGACAAACTCATCGCAACGACGGAAAAACCGAAAGTTCAAGTCGGTGAATTCGCCAGTTTGAAAGTAGTTGAAGTCAACAGTATCGGTGTATTCCTGGATTGGGGACTGCCGAAGGATCTGTTGCTGCCGTATTCCGAAGAAAAGCGTCAAATGACGGCCGGCGAATATGTGGTGGTGCACGTCTACCTCGACAAGCACACTCGCCGCATCACCGCGACGGCACGTCTGGATCGCTATCTGGACAAGACCCCGGCCAATTACACCGCGGGCCAGGAAGTTGATTTGCTGGTTGCCGAAGCCACTGACATGGGCTTCAAGGCGATCATCAACAACAAGCACTGGGGCCTGATCCACAAGAACGAAATCTTCAAGTTCATGCGCGCAGGTAAAGAAGAGAAGGGTTTCATCAAGGAAGTGCGCACCGATGGCAAGATCAGCCTGAGCCTGCAACCGGTCGGCCAGGAGGCGGCGACCAGCCTGAACTCGAAGATCCTCGCCAAGTTGCGCGAAAACAATGGCAGCCTGGCGGTCAGCGACAAGAGTGATCCGGTATTGATCACCAGCCTGTTCGGTGTCAGCAAGGGCAACTTCAAAAAGGCCATTGGTGCGCTGTACAAGAATGGTCAGATCGTCATTCATGCCGATCGCATCGAACTAAGCTGATCCCCGTAGGAGCTGCCGCAACCTGCGTCAGCTCCTACGGTTGGTATCCTTGATTGTTTACCCCGGAATCAGAAGGCCGGGGTTTTTGTTTCTACTGCCGAGTCTCTGCCATGGTTCGTGAAATCGAGGTGTTTAGGTGACTGCCACCCGGCGTAGCGCCGATGGCTTTGCCCTGCAAGTGATGGTCGGGTTGTGCCTGGTCTGGGGCGTTCAGCAGGTGATGATCAAGTGGGCCGCGCCGGACATTGCACCGGTGATGCAGGCGGCAGCGCGGTCAGGCATGTCCGCTTTGCTCGTAGGATTATTGATCTGCTGGAAAGGCGGCTGGGATCAGGTTCCTTCTACCTGGCGCGGTGGGCTGTTGGCCGGCGCGTTGTTTGGTGTCGAATTCTTCTTCATTTCCGAAGGCCTGCAATTCACCACCGCGGCACACATGTCGGTGTTTCTCTACACCGCGCCGATCTTTACCGCATTGGGCGTGCATTGGTTGCTGCCCAGTGAGCGTTTGAGACCCCTGCAATGGTTGGGGATCATCCTCGCGTTCATCGGGATCGCCATCGCGTTTGCTGGTGGTGTCTCCTGGGACAATCTTGATCGCCGCATGTTGATGGGGGATGCGCTGGGCGTGCTCGCCGGTGCCGCCTGGGGTGCCACAACGGTGGTGGTGCGTGCTTCACGGCTGTCGGAAGCGCCCGTCACGTTGACGCTGTTCTATCAATTGATCGTCGGCTTCGTCGGGTTGTTGTTGATTGCTCTGCTCAGCGGGCAAATCACCCACGTCAACCTGACCACCGTGGCGGTGGCCAGTGTGCTGTTTCAGGGCGTCGTGGTGTCGTTCTTCAGTTACCTGGTCTGGTTCTGGCTGTTGCGCCGTTACCTGGCGGCGAACCTTGCAGTGTTTTCGTTCATGACGCCGCTGTTTGGCGTCACGTTCGGCGTGGTGCTGCTGGGCGAAGAACTGAGCGTCAACTTCGTCGTCGGCGCGGTATTGGTGCTGTCGGGCATTACCTTTGTCAGTGCCGAGCAGTGGGTGCGCCGTCGTTTGCGCAAAGTCCTTGGGCAGCACTGACCTGAATGCATGGATTGAACAACAGCAGGCAGTTTTTCCGCCGGCTTCGGCGCGGACGCAGGCCATTGCCTGAACGCGGGATGATTGTGATGGATTCAGTAACAGATCATTGCGACATTGGCCGAGCATTGCTGGGGACTTCGGACTATTATCAGTGCAAAGGGGCTACAGAATTTTGGCCGCTCGGCACTACCCTGAAGGGGGCACCATGAAAGAGAAAATCCAAAACTGGCTGCACGACCTGGGTGTTGCACTCGGTCTGATCGAACCGCCTCTGCAACCTGTGCCTATTCGTACTGACGATGAGCAACGTCGGCGCCAGCAGCGACGCCGGTAACGGTTGACGTTATCTGGCTGTTTGGGGGGCTTACTGTGGCGAGGGCGCTTGCTCCCGTTGGACCGCGAAGCGGTCCCAAGTACCACTGAGTTGCATCAGGCTTCATCACTCGATCGCTGATTTCGACGGCAGCGCCGTCGAGCGGGAATGTCACAAAGGGCAGTGCGTGCGACTCAGTCTCAATACTGCCCAATTTCCATCAAGAACCAGCTTAAATCACTCGCCGTCCTGGCAGTCTTGAGCATTCGGTCTTCTTCGGCGGTAAACGCCGTCAAATCCAGCTCATCCTCCAGACGGAAGATCAGCTCTTCCATATCTTCTTTATCCAGTCCCAACTTCGCCAGGCTGGCGTTGTCGTCAAAGTCTTGCTGATTTTCCAGCAGGCGGTTGATGTGGCGACGCACGACGACAAGGACGCTGGCTCTGTTCATGAGGACTCTTCGGTATTCTCCCTGCCGTGAGTACAGCAGGCTTTGGCTGCGAGTGGGTTTCTCCAGACGAAAAAAACGGGTGTGGCAACCGACGCCACACCCGTCGAAGAAAGCTTCAAGTTTTTAGGTTCGGCTTAGGCGACGCTTGCCACTGCGGCCGGGCGACGGGACATCAGGCTGACGACCACGAAGCTCACCAGGCCTACACCGAGGCTGTAGTAGATCGGGGTGTTGGCATCCAGGCCGTCCTTGAACATGAACAGCAGCGCAGTCGCGAAACCCATGCCCATGCTGGCGATGGCGCCGGCAGTGGTAGCGCGTTTCCAGAAGATGGCGCCCATCAGCGGGATCAGCATGCCGCCGACCAGCAGGTTGTAGGCCAGGGTCAGGGCGCTGATCACGTCGTTCACGATCAGGGCGATGCCCAGCACCACGATGCCGGTCAACAGGGTGAACAAGCGGTTCATCGCCAGGCTCGACTGTTTACCGCCACGCAGTTTCGGCAGCAGGTCTTCGGTCAGGGTGGTGGCAGCGGCGAGCAGGCCGGCGCTGGCGGTGGACATCATGGCGGCCAGTGCGGCAGCGATCACCAGGCCACGGATACCGTCCGGCAGGGACAGTTTGACGATGGCGGCGAAGGCGTTGTTGACGTTGTCCAGATCCGGGATCAATACATGTGCAGCCATGCCGATCAAGGCGCAGGCCAGGCCGTAGAGGATGCAGTAGATACCGGCAGCGGTACCGGCAACCTGAGCCACTTTGGCGGTCTTGACGGTGAACACCCGTTGCCAGATGTCCTGACCGATCAGGATGCCGAAGAAGTAGATCATGAAGTAGGTGATGATGGTGTCCCAGCCGATGGTGGTGAAGCTGAAGCTCGCCGCCGGCAGTTTCAACACCAACTCATCCCAACCGCCGACGCGGTACAGGCAGATTGGCAACAGGATGAACATCAGGCCGACAGTCTTGATCACGAACTGGACGATGTCGGTCAGGGTCAGGGACCACATGCCGCCGATGGCCGAGTAAATCACCACGACGCCGCCACCCAGCACGACCGAGATCCAGAACGGCAGGCCGAACAACACTTGCAGCACAGTGCCGATTGCCAGAATCGACGTCACGCCGATCATCAGCGCGTAGGCCAGCATGATCACCGCGCTCGCCGAGCGGGCCATCGGGTTGTAGCGTTTCTCCAGCACCTGGGTAACGGTGTAGATCTTCAGCTTCAGCAGCGGTTTGGCGAGGAACAGGTTCAGCGCCACGATCCCGCAACCGAGGGCCGCGCACAGCCAGAAACCGGAGATGCCATGGACGTAACCCAGACGCACGGTGCCGACAGTGGACGCGCCGCCCAGAACGGTGGCGGCCATGGTGCCCATGTACAGGCTCGGACCGAGGTTACGACCGGCGACCAAAAAGTCTTCGTTGGTCTTGGCCTTGCGCATGCCGTAGTAGCCGAGTATCAGCATCGCGGCGGCGTAGATGAGTACGACGAATAAATCCAAAGCCATGATGGCGTGTCTCCGATTGTCTTTTTTATGGTGAAACAAAGTTGCGATATGGCTATGGGGTAGTTTTTGTGGCGAGGGAGCTTGCTCCCTCGCCACAGAGGTCACCTCATGGCCCTGTCTTCAAAAAATCAGGCGGCTTGGTGCATCGCCGGTTTAGCGAGCGAATCCGTGCTCTTGCTGCGTGGGTCATTCGGGCCAAACACCGCGCTCGATTCCGGGAACAGACTCAGCAGCGCCAGGTACACCAGCGAGGCCAGGCCCAGGGTCACCGGCAGGCTGATGTCGATACCACCGGCCATTTCGCCCAGCGGACCGACGAACTGCCCCGGCAGATTCACGAAGCACAGGCCGACGGCCGCGCTCGGGATCCAGGCACCCAGGCCGCGCCAGTTCCAGCCGTGGGTGAACCAGTAGCGGCCACCTTTTTCGCCACGGGTGAACACTTGCAAGTCATCCGGGCAGTAGAAGCCGCGACGCACGAGCAGGCCGATGATCATGATCACCATCCATGGGGTGGTGCAGGTGATGATCAGCACGGCGAAGGTCGACACGCTCTGCACCAGGTTGGCCGCGAAGCGTCCGATGAAGATGAAGGCAATCGACATCACGCCGATCAGCAGCGTGGCTTTGACTCGCGACAGCACCCGTGGGAACACGCTGGACATGTCCAATCCGGTGCCGTACAGCGAAGTGGTGCCGGTGGACATGCCGCCGATCACTGCAATCAGGCACACCGGCAGGAAGAACCAGCTCGGCGAAACTGCCAGCAGACCGCCGACGTAGTTGTTCGCTGCGATGTAGTCCGGTGCCTTGACCGCTACGATGGTGGCGGTGACCAGGCCGAACAGGAACGGGATCAGCGTGGCCAATTGCGCAGCGATCACCGACACCATGATCCGGCCTTTCGGCGTTTCCCGCGGGATGTAACGCGACCAGTCGCCGAGGAATGCACCGAAGGAAATCGGGTTGCTCATGGCCACCAGCGCGGCGCCGATAAACGCAGCCCAGAAACCCGCCTGGCCCATGGCGACGGTGCCGGCGTACTGGCTGTCGAATGCAGGGGCGAAAGCGAAAACACCCAGCAGGAACAGCAGGCTCGCCGCCCACACCGCGATGCGGTTGACCCACAACATGAAGCGGAAGCCATAGATGCAGACGGTCAGCACCAGCAGCGCGAACAAACCGTAGGCCAGGCCCAGGGTCAGATCGGTTTCCGGCAGATCGATCAGGCGTTTGGCGCCGCCTACCAACGCATCTCCCGAACTCCAGACGGAGAGCGAGAAGAACGCGATGGCGGTCAACAGCGACAGGAAGGAACCGACGATACGCCCGTGCACACCGAAGTGTGCGCCGGAAGACACGGCGTTGTTGGTGCCGTTGATCGGCCCGAACAGGCCCATCGGCGCCAGGATCAGCGCACCGAGCACCACGCCCAGCACAATCGCCCAGACCCCAGCCTGGAATGAAAGGCCGAACAGCACCGGGAAACTGCCGAGCACGGCGGTGGCAAAGGTGTTGGCGCCGCCGAAGATCAGGCGAAACAAATCGCTGGGACGGGCGGTACGCTCATGGTCCGGGATCTGTTCGACCCCGTTTGTTTCAATGCGGCTAAGGCTTTTTTCTTTGTTGTTGTTATTCATGATCTGCTCCGATCATAAAGGCGCGCTCATCGTGTGTGAGCGTCACCTGTTTGGCTAAGGGGGTGGCAGCCCTTCCGGCATGGCGGACAAATGTTCGTGGCAGGCCAGCCATAGGCCTTGTTGTTCTTGGCCAGACGCTTGTTTCTTGAAAACAATCGTCTCGCGCTCCTGGCTAAAGTGCTGCTCCCCTTGCATGCGCAGCTCGGTGGCCACGTCATGGATGAAAATCGCCACGTCACCCTGGAGGCTGACGAAAGCGTTGCTTGAGGTGCACGAAAGCACCTCGAAGCCATCCTCGGAACGCCAGCCGTCCCACATCGCCTGATAGGCGTCGCGCGACAGCAGGGGCTGTTCGAGGGTGTAGAAGACGAAGCTGGCATCGGCGCTGAACGCGCCGAAGTAGGCTTCGCGATCGTTACGGGAAAACGCCGACACCAGATCGGCGGCGGCTTTCAAAACCTGATCACGTTCGGTCATGACCCTTCCTCAGCGGTGGACTACGCCTGGCAGTACGCAGAGCATTTCGTACAGCAGGTTGGCGGCCAGCAGCGAGGTGTTGCCGGTGGTGTCATAAGCGGGCGAGACTTCTACCAGATCGCAACCGACCAGGTCGAGGCCCTGGCAGCCACGAACGATCTCAATGGCCTGAATGGTCGTCAGCCCACCGATTTCCGGGGTGCCGGTGCCAGGCGCCCAGGCCGGGTCGATGCCGTCGATGTCGAAGCTCAGGTACACCGGGCCGCCGCCGACTTTCTCGCGGACTTCAGCCATCAGTGGCGCCAGGGATTTGTGCCAGCACTCTTCGGCCTGAACCACACGGAAACCCTGGTTGCGGCTCCAGTTGAAGTCGTCGGCGGTGTAACCCTGGGCGCGCAGGCCGATCTGCACGACACGGTCCGGATCCAGCAGGCCTTCTTCGACGGCGCGGCGGAAGGTGGTGCCGTGGGCGATTTTCTCGCCGAACATGTGATCGTTCACATCGGCGTGAGCGTCGATGTGCACCAGGCCGACCTTGCCGTGCTTTTTATGGATGGCACGCAGGATGGGCAGGGTGATGGTGTGGTCGCCGCCGAGGGTCAGCGGGATCACGTCGTGTTCGAGGATGTTGTCGTAGGATTCTTCGATGATCCGTACGGCATCCAGTAAGTTGAAGGTGTTGATAGCGATGTCGCCGATGTCGGCAACCGACAGCGAGTCAAACGGGGCAGCGCCGGTGGCCATGTTGTACGGGCGGATCATCACCGACTCGGCGCGGATTTCGCGAGGTCCGAAACGGGTGCCGGGGCGCAGCGAAGTACCGATGTCCAGTGGCACGCCTACGAAGGCTGCGTCCAGACCGGCAGCGGTGTTCAAGTGGGGGAGTCGCATCATGGTGGCGATGCCGCCGAAGCGCGGCATTTCGTTGCCGCCCAGTGGTTGGTGAAGAATCTTGTCCACGGGTAGGGCCTCATCGTCGTTGTTTTATTTATTGGTTTGCGCCGTTCACGGAAGGTACGGGCACCGATTTGTGCGGATTTTGCGAAATGTAGTGGCTGGGAAGAATCGCTACGGGCAAATACTTAGTTCAGATTTTTCTAAACTAATAGCTGGGACAGCGATAGACTTAAGGTGCTCCGCAGAATCCTGTGGCGAGGGAGCTTGCTCCCGCTGGGGTGCGAAGCAGCCCCAAACCATTCACCCCAGTGCGGCAGACAAACCTCATGAGCAGGTTTACGACTGCTGCGCAGCCGAGCGGGAGCAAGCTCCCTCGCCACAAGAGCAGGAGCCCCCCCCATGGCCAACGCTTTACCCGACCTCAAACTATTGCGCATCTTCGTCAGCGTGGTACGCCATCAGGGGTTCGCCAATGCCCAGCATGAGCTCAACCTCTCGACATCGGCGATCAGCACCTACATGAGCCAGCTCGAATCGGCCCTCGGCCTGGTGCTCTGCCATCGTGGGCGTGGCGGTTTCAGCCTGACCAGCAAGGGTGAGCTGTTCCATCAGGAGACCCTGCGTCTGCTGGGTGAACTCGAAGGCTTCGAGCAGTACGCCGCCGCCCTCAAGGGCGAGTTGCGCGGGACGTTGAACCTCGGCGTGATCGACTCGACCGTCAGCGATAAAGCCTTGCCGTTCGCCGAAGCCATCGGCGCCTACAGCCAGGAACACCCGGCCGTGCACCTGCACCTGTCGGTGATGAGCCCATACGAATTGCAGCTGGGCGTGCAGGACAACCGACTCGACCTGGCCATCGGTGCGTTCTCCACCCGCATGAGCGGACTGGTGTACATGCCGCTCTATCGCGAGCAGCATTGGCTGTATTGCAGCACGCGGCATCCGCTGTTTAACGAGCGGCGCATTCCCGAGCAGGTCATCACTCAGCAGCGCATGGTCGGTCGCGGCTACTGGAGTCAGGCCGAACTGGCGCGCCACGGCTTCAAGCACAGTGCTGCGACGGTGGAAAGCATGGAGGCCCAGTTGATTCTGGTGCTGTCCGGCGCCTATATCGGTTACTTGCCGGAGCACTACGCCCAGGCCTGGGCCGACAAGGGTGATTTGCGCGTGCTGTTGCCGGCGACGTTCGGCTATCAGGCGCCATTTTCGATGATCGTGCGCCGGGGGCGTAGCCGGGAGCCGCTGATCCAGACCTTCCGCGATTTGCTTAAAGCTCAACTGAATCAGGCCTGAAAACGATGTCCAGAATCCAATGCCCGCGCTGCCTGCGTCCGCAAACCCACTGCCTGTGCCCGTTGATTCCGAGCCTCGACAGCCGCACCCGGGTGCTGCTGTTGCAGCATCCGAGTGAAGTCAATCATGCCTTGAACACGGCACGTCTGGCCGCGCTGGGTTTGAATCGTGCCGAGTTGATCGTGGGGGAGGTGTTCGAGGATTTGTCGGCGCTGTTGAATCAGCCGGGGTATCGGGCACGGTTGCTGTTTCCGGGCGAGGACGCTCAACCGATGCAGGCTTACGCTGACAGTGAAGAGCCGTTGCTGCTGGTGGTCCCCGACGGCACTTGGCGCAAGGCGCGCAAGATGCTGCACCTCAATCCGCTGTTGGCGGCGTTGCCGAGGGTGACGCTGGCGGAAGGGGGGGTGTCCCGTTATCGGCTGCGCAAGGCACCGGGACCAGGGGCGTTGTCGACGGTGGAGGCGATTGTGCAGGCGTTGGAAGCCCTCGAAGCACCGACCACGTTTGCACCGTTGTTGAAACCGTTCGAGGCGTTGATCGAGGGGCAGATTGCGGCGATGGGGGAGGAGGTTTACCGCAAGAATCACAAGCAATGAAGTTCTTTGTGGAGCGGGAGCAAGCTCCCTCGCCACAACAGCCCTGCAACTCAGGCCTACCTTTCCCGCATCGCCTCAGTCCGCGCCTTCAGCACCGGTTTGAGCAAGTAGTCGAGCACCGTTTTCTCCCCGGTAATAATGTCTACCGTCGCCACCATCCCCGGAATGATCAGCAGCGGTTTCACGTCCCCGCCCAAGTGGTTTTTATCGGTGCGCACCTGGATCAGGTAGAAGCTGTTGCCCTTGTCATCGGTGATGGTATCGGCGCCGATCAGCTCCAGTTTGGCGCTCAAGCCGCCGTAGATCGTGTAATCGTAGGCACTGAACTTGACCATGGCTTTCTGGCCCGGGTGCAGGAATGCCACGTCCTGTGGCCGCACTTTGGCCTCGATCAGCAAGTTGTCTTCCAGTGGCACGATTTCCACCATGTCGCTGCCCGGCTGGACCACACCGCCGATGGTATTGACCTTCAGCAGTTTGATAATGCCCTTGACCGGTGAGGTCACCGTGGTGCGGGTCACGCGGTCGTCGATGGCGATGCTCGTGGCCGTGATTTTCGACAGATCGGTGCGTTTCTCGTTCAGCTCCTTGGCCGCTTCCGAGCGGAAGGTTTGTTCCGACTCGTCGATCTTGCTGCGGATCTCGGCAATCGCCGACTCCGCACGGGGGATGGCCAGGGTGGTCGCGTTCAGCGAACCGCGAATCTCCACGGCGCTGCGCTTGAGTCGCAGGATTTCCACGGGTGAAACGGCACCGGTCTTGACCAGTGGTTCGGACATGTTCATCTCTTGATTGACCAGCGCCAGGCTTGAACTGTATTGCCCTGCCTTGGAACGGAACTCCGCGAGTTCCTGGGTTTTCTGCCGCAGTTGTTCGCTCAAGGTGCGCTGCTCACTGGCCAGTCGGCGTTGCCGTTGTTCGTACAGCGAGCGCTCGTCTTCGGCCACTTGCGGGGCCTTGGCGATCACTTCTGCCGACAGCAGGAACGGCCGGCCTTCGGCTTCCGCTGACAAGCGTTCGACCTGTGCGGTCAGGGCATAACGATCGACTTCGCTTTCACCCTTGTTCGACAGGTAGCGCGTGTCATCCAGGCGCAGCAGGGTGTCGCCCTTGTTCACCATTTGCCCTTCGCGCACGAATATTTCGCTGACGATCCCGCCTTCAAGGTTCTGGATGACCTGGACTTTGCTCGACGGGATCGCCTTGCCTTCGCCCATGGTCACTTCCTGGAGCACGGCGAATTTAGCCCAGAGCACGGCGCTGACAACCAACCCGGCCGCGAGCCATACGGTGATCCGCGACCAGCGCGGCGAGTCTTGCAGTGCGGCGCCGGCGGTTTCCGGCATGAACTCTGTTTCGGCGCTTTTGTTGAAACTGTCGAAGTAGCCGCGATCGTTCGACGGTACAGGCTGATCAGCAGACATGGGCGACTCCTAGGCAGCCGCAGAGCCGACGCGGCCCTTGCGCAGTGCATCGATGACCGCTTCTTTCGGACCGTCAGCGACGATCCGCCCGTTGTCCAGGACGACCAGCCGATCCACCAGGCTGAGCATTGATGTGCGGTGAGTCACCAACAAAACGGTTTTACCCTGGACCAGGCTATGGAGTTTTTGCCGAAGAATGTCTTCACTGGTGTTGTCCATGGCGCTGGTGGGTTCGTCGAGCAGCATGATCGGCGGGTCGAGCAGCAATGCCCGAGCAAGCAACACGGCCTGGCGTTGACCGCCGGACAACAGTTGCCCACGTTCGCCCACAGGCCGGTCGAAACCTTGGGGATGCTGGCGGGCCAGTTCGGTGACACCGGTGAGTTCCGCCACTTCCAGCATGCGGGCGTCGCTGATATAGCGCGCGCCGAGGGTCAGGTTGTCACGCAGGCTGCCGGCCAGCAGTGGCAGGTCGTGGGCGACGTAACCGATTTGATGGCGCAGGTCGGCGACGTCCAGTTGCCGCAGGTCCAGGCCATCGAGCAGCAGTTGGCCTTCTGCCGGTTCGTAGAAACCCATCACCAGACGCGCCAGGGTGCTTTTGCCCGAACCGCTGCGGCCGATGATGCCGATGCGTTCACCGGGTTTGACGCTGAAACTGACATTGTTCAGCGCCGGGGCGCTTTGGCCGTTGTAGTGGAAGGTTACGCCCACGACATCCAGCCCCCCTTTCAGTTGGGTGCGCTCAAGTGGCCGTTGCCGGGCATCGCGCTCCTGAGGCAGGCCCATCAGCGCGTCAGTGCTTTTCATGGTCAGTTGCGCTTGTTGGTAGCGAGTGATCAGGCCGGCGATCTGCCCCAGTGGCGCGAGCACCCGACTGCCCAGCATGTAGGTCGCCACCAGTGCGCCCACGCTGAGGTTGCCGGCGATGATGCTGTAGACCCCGGCAATGATGGTTGCCATGCCGGAGACCTGCTGGATGAACAGCGTGCCGTTGGTGGCCATGGCAGAGAGATTGCGCGCATGGCTGTCGAGGCGGGTGAGGGCGCCGTGGGTGCTTTCCCATCGGTGCTGGCGCTCGCTTTCGGCGCTGCAGGCCTTGAGGGTTTCCAGGCCGCTGAGGGTTTCTATCAGCAAGGCCTGGCGCTCGGCGCCCAGGCTCAGGCTTTTTTGCACGGTGTCGCGCAGCCGTACCTGAATCACCATGGCGAAGATAATGGTGATGGGAAACGCCAGCACCGGAATCACCACCAGCCAACCGCCGAGCAGACCGATCACCACCAGCATCAGCAAGGCGAAGGGCAGGTCGATCAGGCTGGTCAGTGTCACGGCGGTGAGAAACTCACGCAGGCCCTGGAAGTCATGAATGCTTTGGGCAAATCCGCCGATGGTCGCCGGCCGTGCTTTCATCGACATGCCGGTGATGCGTTCGAACAGCGTCGCGGACAGGATGACGTCGGTTTTCTTGCCGGCGGTATCGAGCAAGTGCGCCCGCACTACCCGCAACACCAGTTCGAAACCGGTGCCGATCAGCAGGCCGATCGACAGCACCCACAGGGTCGAGGTGGCCTGGTTCGGCACCACGCGGTCGTAGGTCTGCATCACGAACAGCGGCACCATCAAGCCCAGCAGGTTGATCAGGAAACTCGCCAGAATTGCGTCGCTGTATAGCCATTTCGACAGTTTCAGGGTGTCGCGAAACCAGGCTTGCACCCGCGGTACCAGTGGCGAACGCAGGTCTTCAAGTTCATGCCGAGGACGGGCAAACAAGGCCTGTCCGGCGTAATGTTCCTCCAGCTCTTCAGGGCTGATCCATTGTTCTCCGCCGTCAGCTTCGCTGGGCAGAATAAGCACCCGACCGTCCTCAGCATAACGACGCAGGACGGCCGTGCGGCCATTGTTGAGCAACAGCATCACGGGCAGGTTGAGCGGGGAGATGTCTTTGAGGTCGCGGCGCAGCAAGCGTGCCTGTAAACCGGCGCGGGCCGCAGCGCGCGGCAGCAGGTCCAGGCTCAGGCGTTGGTGTGCCATTGGCAACCCGGCACTGAGGCTGGCACGACTGACCGTCGCACCGTGGAGTTTGCAGAGGATCAACAGACCGTCCAAAAGCGGGTCATCGAAACTCAGGCGCGGATCGACACCAGTATTGCCGGGTTCCATGCTGGTCAAATTGATCGCTCCGGTTGCACTACAACAATTGGCATCGACACGCAGAACTGCAGGAGCTATCGAAGGCTCGGGCCGCGGTCGATCGATCTTGTGAATAGACAAGATCAAAAGATCGCAGCCTTCGGCAGCGCCTACAAGTTACTTCAGTTCAGGCAAACGGGCTTCGCTCTTCACTTCGGTCTGGGCAACGGCGTCGGCAGGCAACACTACGTGCTGTTTGCTGAGCAACTGACCCATGTTCGCCAGCACGCGGTACATCGAGAACTCCTCGGTGTAGCGCACTTCTGTGTAGCGACGGTTGGCGTTGTAGAGCTCGTTTTCACTGTCGAGCAAGTCGAGCAAGGTGCGTTGGCCGAGGCCGAACTGATCCTGGTAAGCCAT
This sequence comes from Pseudomonas sp. Irchel s3f7, assembly GCF_900187615.1. Classification (GTDB taxonomy): domain Bacteria; phylum Pseudomonadota; class Gammaproteobacteria; order Pseudomonadales; family Pseudomonadaceae; genus Aquipseudomonas. Next base: position 27,107 of record NZ_FYDO01000019.1, read on the forward strand.
GCGTACGCGCTTACTGGTGTCGGCGTATTCGCGGGCGGTCGGGGTTTGTTTCTTGGCATTGACCATGGCGTTCCAGGCCAGGTGAATGTTTTCGTTGAGCTGGCGCAGGGCGTTGTTACGGATGTCCATCGCCTGATTGATCTTGTGCGCGTCGGAGGCCAGGCGAGCCTTGTCGCTGCCACCACGGAACAGGTTGTAGTTCATCACCACGCCGACACGCCATTCGTTGTCATGGCCTTCATCGCCCTGAATGTTGTTGTTCGCACCCACCGCAGCCTCGGCATCGAAGCGTGGGTAGAACGGCGACTTGGCGACTTCGTACTGACTCTCGGCCGATTGCACGTCGGCCTGGGCGGATTTCAGGTAAGGGTTGTTTTCCACCATGCTTTGCTGGGCATCCGACAGGCCAGCGGGTAATTCGCCACGGATCGATGGCGGGGTTTCCAGCTCATCGGGCAAGCGCCCTACAACGGCGTAGAAGTTCGACTCGGCATCGGCCAGATCGACTTCAGCGGTGTCGAGGTTGTTTTCCGCCAGTGCCCGGCGGGCAGTGGACTGGTCGGCGTCGGCGGTACTGCCGATGCCGCGCTGGGTGCGCAGGCCGATCTGGTCGTTGACCCGCAAGTGCGCTTGCAGGTTGTTCTTGGCCAGGGTCACCAGTTCACGGCGCTTGAGTACTTCGAGGTAAACCTCGGTGGTGCGCAGCGCCAGATCCTGGGCGGTGCCCTGAGCGTAATAGGCTCGGGAGTTGACCACGCCTTTGGTGCGCTCGACTTCATTAGAGGTGTTGAACCCGTCGAAGAGCATTTGCCGCAGGCGCAGCTCCGACTGGGTGTAGTTGAGGATTTCGGTGTGGTGATCGCCAAATGCCCGGGTACTGGTGTTGTCGCTGTATCCGCGCCCGTACGCAGCATTTAGATCAACAGATGGGTAAAAGCCCCCTTTGGCGACTTTCACGTCTTCATCGGCCGACAGTCGGCTGTCTACCCTCGATGCCAGTTCCGGGTGGGTCGCGATGGTGCTCTGGATCGCATCGGTCAGCGACATCGCATGAGCTTGGGATGAGCAGGCCATCGCCAGAAGAATCGCACTGCAGAGGGGGGTTAGTTGGCGCATGGGTGCATCTCCCTGAATCCTGATGGTACTTATTAGTCGCCAATTATTTGACGACATTTATAGGCAAAACCGTTTCATGCTTGTAACAACAGAGCTAAGAACATTTTCGAGTTTAGCTAAGAAATTTTTTTCATAGCGGTTATTCCAAAAAAAACTTATGCACCTCGCCAAATCCAGCACATTGTTCACACCGGAAGCCCTTGAATTACGAGCTGTAGGGCGCTCGTCGAGGACTTTTAAAAAGTTCCAATCCACTTATCGACATAGGGCAGGGAAGTGCAGGAAGGGAGGGGAGCGAACGATTTTATGGCGACGGTTTTTTGTCACTCTGTTGTTTCAAGATCGTTACGCATCACTCACAGGCAAGTTGTTGCGGAACAGGGATGCGATGCCATTGATTGCATAGGATTTTTCCCGAACCGAAAACATTGCGGTGAGTGAAATGGCAGGTCGAGATTGTCGCCGGGGCTATGACGTACGTCATGTAACTGGCACCCGGCAGACAATCCGGCAGGCTACCCGCTCGAGCCACAAGCACGTTCTTCGCTCAAACCAAGGTGCCGACAGCGGTTGGCAGCGGAGGAAGTACACATGGCTACGCAAATCGGCACCGTCAGTCAGGTTATCGGTCAAGTTTTCGTGCAGTCGAGCGACGGCACGCGCCGCGCTGTGGTCGAGGGCGATCGTTTGTTTGCCGGAGAACAATTGTCCACGGGCGCGGAAGGCGCGGTGTCGGTCCGTCTGCAAAATGGCCAGGAGCTGACGCTCGGGCGCGACAGCAGTCAGCAACTGACGAGTCAGATGCTCGAGAACCAGATCCCCCATGTCGAAACCGCTGAAGCAGCGACGCCGAGCCAGTCACAGCTGAGCGATGTCGAACAGCTGCAAAAAGCAATTGCGGCCGGCGACGACCCGACCCAAACCGCTGAAGCCACCGCTGCCGGTCCAACGACGACAACTGCAACGGGTGGTGCGCCGGGTGGCGGTCACAGTTTTGTCATGCTCGAAGAAGTGGGTGGACGGGTTGATCCCATCATCGGTTTCCCCACTGCCGGTTTCAACGGTATTCCGGAATTCCCCGAAGAGCGTCTGAACGCTGCTCCGGAAGAAGTTGTGCCTGCCGATGCGCCAGTGATCGTGCCACCTAATAATCCGGTCACCCTCGATGGTCTATCGGTGACGGGCGGCGAGTTGACTGTCAACGAAGCCAATCTGGCCGACGGTTCCGCCGGGAACGCCGGTGCGTTGACGCAAAACGGCACGTTCACTGTTTCGGCACCCGATGGCTTGAGCAGTCTGAGTGTCGGCGGGATCAACGTGGTCAGCGGTGGTGTGGCCTCCGGCTTCCCGCAGTCGATCACCACGCTGCTGGGCAGCACCCTGACAATCACCGGATACAACCCCGCCACGGGCGTGGTCAGTTACAGCTATACCCTCAACGGCAGCGAAACCCATGCGAGCGGTGAGGGCGCCAATAGCGTCGGTGAACAATTCACCGTGGTGGCTGGCGACAGCAACGGGGACAGCGTCACCGGTTCCCTGGACATCAACATCACCGATGACGTGCCCAATGCGGTTAACGATGGCAATGGCACTGCCTCGGAAACCCAGCTGACCCTCAACGGCAACGTGTTGACCAACGACGTGCAAGGCGCCGACCGAATTGCTGTTGGAGAGAATTCCGGCCCGATCACCCCCGGCACGTTTACCGGTACTTACGGCACGTTGGTACTGAACGCCAACGGCACGTACACCTACACCCTCACGACCACGGATGCGGATTTCAAAGCCCTGCATGGCGGTGGCAACGGCACGGAAACGTTCACCTATACGCTGACGGACGCCGATGGCGATACCAGCACCGCGAACCTGGTGCTGCAGATCCAGAACAACGATGACCCGATCACGATTGGTGGGTTAAGCGTCAACGGTGGCGAGCTCACCGTCTTCGAGAAAAACCTCAGCGACGGCAGTGATGCGAACAACTCGGCACTGACCCAGAGCGGCACCTTCACCATCACCGCGCCGGACGGCGTGCAAACCCTGACCTTTGGCGGTATCGCCGTGGTTACTGATGGCGTGGCTGCTGGTTTCCCACAATCGGTTGCTACACCGTTGGGCAGTATATTGACCGTCACCGGGTTCGATGCCACGACAGGCGTCGTCAGTTACAGCTACACCTTGGTCGATAACGAAACGCACCCTGATGCGGGTGGCGCCAACTCACTGGGTGAGCAGTTTGCTGTCACGGTGGTCGATGACAATGGCACCACGGCCAATGCCACGTTCGACGTCAGCATCATCGACGACCTGCCGCAAGGCGTGAATGACTCCAACGCCGGCACTGCCTCGGAAACTCTGCTGACCCTCAATGGCAATGTATTAACCAATGATGTGCAAGGCGCTGACCGCGTATCGATTGGCGAAAATACCGGCCCGATCACTGCCGGTGTTTTCATCGGTACTTACGGCACGTTGGTACTGAACGCCAACGGCACGTATAGCTACTCCCTGGACACCACGGATGCCGACTTCAAAGCCCTGACCGGCGGAGGCAACGGCACCGAAACCTTCACCTACACCATCACCGATGCAGACGGCGATACCAGCACTGCAAACCTGGTGCTGCAGATCCACAACAATGACGATGGGGTGACCATCGATGGCCTCAACGTCAACGGTGGTGAACTCAGCGTCTACGAGAAAAACCTCAGCGATGGCAGCGATGCGAACAACACAGCTCTGACCCAGAGCGGCACGTTCACCATTACCGCGTTGGACGGTGTGCAAACCCTCACCGTGGGCGGTATTGCCGTGGTTACCAACGGCGCAAGCGCAGGCTTTCCGCAATCGGTCACCACGCCGCTGGGCAGTACACTGACCATCACCGGGTTCGATGCCACAACCGGTGTCGTCAGCTACAGCTACGCCCTGGTCGATAACGAAACGCACCCTAATGCTGATGGCGCCAACTCACTGCCCGAGCAGTTTGCGGTCACGGTGGTCGATGACAACGGCACCACGGCCAATGCCACGCTCGACGTCAACATCATCGATGACTTGCCGCAAGGCGTGAATGACACCAACGCCGGCACGGCCTCGGAAACCAATCTGACGCTGAGCGGCAATGTTCTCGGTAACGATGTGCAGGGCGCCGACCGCGTACCGGTTGGTGAAAATGCCGGCCCGATCACTGCCGGTAACTTCACCGGCACTTACGGCACGTTGGCCCTGAACGCCAACGGTACGTACACCTACACCCTCACGACCACTGATGCGGATTTCAAAGCGCTGCATGGCGGTGGCAACGGCACCGAAACCTTCACCTACACCATCACTGATGCGGACGGCGATACCAGCACTGCGAACCTGGTGCTGCAGATCCACAACAATGACGATGGGGTGACCATCGATGGCCTCAACGTCAATGGTGGTGAGCTCACCGTCTACGAGAAAAATCTCGTCGACGGCAGCGATGCGAGCAACACAGCACTGACCCAGAGCGGCACCTTCACCATCACCGCGCTGGACGGCGTGCAAACCCTCACCGTGGGCGGTATCGCCGTCGTCAGCAACGGCGTGGCGGCTGGTTTCCCGCAATCTATCGGCACACCGCTGGGCAGCACGCTGACCATCACCGGGTTCAACGCCACAACCGGTGTTGTCAGTTACAGCTACACCCTGGTCGATAACGAAGCGCACCCTAATGCGAGTGGCGCCAACTCACTGCCTGAGCAGTTTGCGGTCACGGTGGTCGATGACAATGGCACCACGGCCAATGCCACACTCGACGTCAACATCATTGATGACTTGCCGCAAGGCGTGGACGACACCAACGCTGGCACGGCCTCGGAAACCAATCTGACGCTGAGCGGCAATGTTCTCGGTAACGATGTGCAGGGCGCCGACCGCATCCCAACCGGCCCCAACGCGGGCCCGATTACTGGCGGTAACTTCACCGGCACTTACGGCACGTTGGCCCTGAACGCCAACGGTACGTACACCTACACCCTCACGACCACGGATGCGGATTTCAAAGCGCTGCATGGTGGTGGCAACGGCACCGAAACCTTCACCTACACCATCACCGATGCGGACGGCGATACCAGCACTGCGAACCTGGTGCTGCAGATCCACAACAATGACGATGGGGTGACCATCAATGGCCTCAACGTCAACGGTGGTGAGCTCACCGTCTACGAGAAAAACCTCGTCGACGGCAGCGATGCGAACAACTCGGCGCTGACCAAGAGCGGCACGTTCACCATCACCGCGCTGGACGGCGTGCAAACCCTTACCGTGGGCGGTATCGCGGTCGTCACCAACGGCGTGGCGGCTGGTTTCCCGCAATCTACCGGCACACCGCTGGGCAGCACGCTGACCATCACCGGGTTCAACGCCACAACCGGTGTTGTCAGTTACAGCTACACCCTGGTCGATAACGAAGCGCACCCTAATGCGAGTGGCGCCAACTCACTGCCTGAGCAGTTTGCTGTCACGGTGGTCGATGACAATGGCACCACCGCCAATGCCACACTCGACGTCAACATCATCGATGACTTGCCGACCGCCAAATTGGACACCAGCTCGGTGGTGGAGGGCGGTACGGTCAACATCAGTGTGTTGGGCAACGATGTCTTCGGGGCGGATGGCGCGGCGGCAAGCGGTGCGGTGGTCGGCGTACGCGCTGGCAGCAACATCGCGACTTCAGCCATCGGCGGCCTCAACAGCAACATCATCGGCAACTACGGCTACCTGACGCTGGATGCGGCGGGCAACGCGATCTATCACAGCAACCCGAACACGGTGGGCCCGGCGGGTGCCACTGACACGTTCACCTACACCATCCGCGACAGCGATGGCGACGAAAGCACCACGACCATCACCATCAGCGTTGCCGACGGCAACCTCATCGCCAGTGTGGATCGGGATGTAACGGTCTACGAAAAAGCCCTCGACCTGAGCCAGGGCGGCCTGGATCTGGCCCCTGGTACGGTCACCGGCAGCGACCCGACGCACACCGGCGAAACCGCCACCGGCACGTTGGTCGGTTCGGTCTCCGGTGGCAACGGTGCGCTCACCTACAGCCTGGTCGGCAACGCCACCGGTTTGTACGGACAGATCGAAATCCACGCCGATGGCACTTACACCTACACCCTGACCTCGGCGCCAAAAACCACGCCGAATATCAACGACGGAGTGACCACCCTTACCCCGAACGAGACCTTCACCTACAAAGCCACCGATGCGCTGGGTAACAGCACCACCAGCACCATCGTCATCAGTGTTGTCGATGACATACCCAAAGCGGTGGCGTCGGAGCGTTCGGTGTCGGCGATGGAAATCGATTCGAACCTGCTGATCGTGCTCGACGTCTCGGGCAGTATGGGCGATGCCTCCGGCGTACCGGGTCTGACGCGACTGGCATTGGCCAAGAATGCGATCAGTGCCTTGCTGGACAAGTACGATGCCCTTGGCGACGTCAAGGTGCACCTGGTCACCTTCAGCAGCGGCGCCAACGACAGCTCGGGCGTATGGGTTGATATAGCGACGGCCAAGTCCTTGCTTGCCAGCCTCACATCGGGCGGCACCACCAACTACGACGCCGCCGTAGCCATGTTGAAAACCGCGTTCGTCACCACGGGCAAACTCACCGGGGCGCAGAATATCGGCTATTTCTTCTCGGACGGTAAACCTACCGATGGCCAGGAAATTGGCACCGCAGATGAGGCCTCGTTGAAAGCGTTCTTCGAGGCCAACGACATCAAGAACTACGCGATCGGCCTTGGCAGCGGTGTGAGCAATGCCAACCTCGATCCTTTGTCCTACGACGGCATCAGCAATACCAACACCAACGCGGTGGTGGTCACCGATCTCAACCAGCTCGACTCGGTGCTCACCGGCACCGTGCAGGGTGCGCCGGTTACCGGTTCCCTGCTGGGCGTGGGTGGCACATTCGGCGCCGATGGCGGTTTCATCAAGTCCATCGTCGTGGACGGCACCACTTACACCTATGATCCAAAAGCACTCGGCGGCCAGGGTTCGCTGACCCCAAGCGGCGGCACCAACGCTGCCACCTTCAACACCGCGAATAACACCCTGAGCATCGCCACCAGCAAAAACGGCATCTTGGTGGTCAACCTCGACACCGGCGACTACATCTATACGTCGCAGAAAATCACCACCGTGGTGGTCACCGAGAACATCGGTTTCACCGTCAGCGACAACGACGGCGACCTGGCCAGCTCGACGCTGACGGTCAAGGTCATTCCGAATACGGCGCCGGTGGCGGGAGCTGATCACATCATCACCAACGTGTTCTCGGAAAACATCGTGGTGCCGGGCGAACTGCTACTAGGCAATGACATCGACGCGAACGGCGATGCGCTCAGCGCTACGCCAACCACATTCAAGACGGGTTGGAAGCTCACCGGCTCCGGTGCGATCAATTTCGACGGCGAGAACGATATCGTCGCCAATCAGAGCCTGGCCAACGTACGCAGCTCGTTTCTCACTAAAACCGGGACCATGACGGCTTTACTGGTGATCAGCGGCTATCTTGGGGCGGTGACCAACGACAATGCCAACGATGTAGACCTGATTACCGTCAAACTGAATCAGGGTGAGACCCTTAACCTGAATCATGATTTGGCGGCTGGTCGAATTAAAATGGAGTACTCGCTCAACGACGGCGCGTTCACAGCTATCAACGATGGCGGTGACATCATTGCTGGCGTTGACGGCACGTATCAGATCCGCGTGACCAACATCACGAACTCCTCCGGTAGCCAAAACACTCGAGATCGGGCGGAGGACTATAACCTCACCATGACGCTCAGCTACAACGGATCGCATGAGGTCATCCCGGACTTCGATGGCACCTACACCGCCAACGATAACCACGGCGGCAGCGGCACGGGCAACGTGACCATCAGCTACCAGGCCGGTCACACCCTCACCGGTACAACAGGCGACGACGTGCTGGTTGCCGGCGACGGCAACAACCTCCTCAATGCTGGCGACGGCAACGACGTGCTCACCGCAGGCTCAGGCAACAACGAAATGCATGGCGGCGCAGGCGATGACTTGCTCTACAGCGGTCCAGGCGCTGATGTGCTCGACGGCGGCACCGGCATCGATACCGCGAGCTACGCCCACGCCACGGCCGGGGTCACCGTTAATCTGGGCACCCTTGTCGGGCAAAACACGTTTGGCGCCGGGACGGATACCCTGACCAGCATCGAAAACCTCATCGGTTCGAACTTCAACGACAACCTGACCGGCGATAACAACAGCAACGTCATCACCGGAGGCCTGGGTAACGACGTGCTCAAAGGCGAGGGCGGCGACGACCTCTTGATAGGCGGTATGGGCAACAACACCCTTTCCGGGGGCGCAGGCACCGACACCTTCCAATGGCTCAACGGCAATAGCGGTCACGACCTCATCACCGACTTTACCCCCGGCACCGACAAGCTCGACCTGTCGCAACTGCTGCAAGGTGAAAACAGCACCACGGCGTCGCTCGACGACTACTTGCACTTCACCGTCACCGGCAGCGGTGCTTCACTCCTCACCAGCATCAACGTCAGTGCCACGGCCGGTGCGATACCGAACCAGACCATCGACCTGGCGGGCGTGGACCTTGCCGACCACTACGGCGTAACACCGGGGGCCGGAGGACTGGTAGGGGGGGCAGACACGGCGACCATCATCAACGGCATGCTCAACGACCATACCTTGAAGGTGGATACCGTGTGACCTGAGGACCTGGAGGAGCGAGCCTGCTCGCGATGGCGTGGATCATTCAACGTGGATGTTGAATGTGAAACCGCTATCGCGCGCAGGCTCGTTTCTTTATGGATTCAGCTCATCTCAAGGCCCAGTTCCTCGGGCTTACATCGGCTCCGGTGGCCCGATCAATCGTCCCATGGCACCGAACACGCCCAACTCCTTGATCACCGCCAACTCCCCACGCGTCTCGACCATTTCCGCAATCAGCGGCAAATCAATGCTGTTGGTCGCGCGAAAAATGGCGTCGATGAACAGGCGTTTATCCGGTTGCTCATCGATGCTGCGGATATAGGCGCCGTCGATTTTCAGATAGGCCAACCCCAACTGGGTGAGGTTGCCGATCTGGCTGAAGCGCCCACCAAAGTGCTGTAGGCCGATGCGATAACCGGTGTTGAGCAGGCTGATGTTCAAACGATGCAGCTCCTCGGGAGACGGTAGCTGGCGCTCGTCGATTTCCAGGGTCAGCAGCGGTGCGAGTTCGGGAAGGGAGTCGAGCAGATCGAGGATTTCCCTCAACTGTGTCTGATCACTCAAGGTGCTCCCGGACAGGCTCAATGCCAAAGGCCAGCGATTAACCACCAGGTAATCCAGCGTGGCTTCCAGCATCGCCATGTCGAACCTTGCCGACCATCCGAACCGTTCGATCCACGGCAAAAAATGCCCGGCGGCAATCGCCTCGCCTTGTGGATCGAGCAACCGTGCCAGCACTTTGTGATGCAGTACCAGGCTGGTGTCAGCGCATTGCACGACCGGCTGGAAATACAACTTCAATTTGCCCTCGTTCAGCGCCTCGTCGATCCAGGTCCGCCAGTCGTGTTGAGTGTGATTGACGGTCGTGTCGTGGTGACTCAGATGTATCCATGGGCGTTCGGGGTGCTGCCGTGCTTCGGTCAATGCCTGATCAAGCCGCAGCCATACATCACTCGCCGGCTCGCCGGGTCGGTAGGTGACGATGCCCAAATGAGCAACAGGCGTGCAGTCGCTGGAACCGGTCAAGCGCAGGTTTTCCAGGGTCGCGCTGACTTCCGTGGCCAGGCGTGCAGCCTCTTCGTTGTTCAGGCCGGGAGTCAGCAGGCTGAATTCACCGCCGCGATTGCGTGCTGCCAGCCAGGTCCGTCGTTCCGGTAACTGGGTCAGGCGAGTGAGCAACTCAGCGACGGTGCCGATCAATGCATCGGTACGCTGACCGCCCAGGCGTTGATTGAGGCCGGCCAGGTTGTTGATCTGCAACATCAACAAGTGTCCGTCGCGGCTTTGTTCGCCGACCCGCAGATGATCGGCCAGTTGTTCGTCCAGCAAGCGGCGGTTGGCCAGCCCGGTCAGGTTATCCAGATACGCTTCAGCCTGAAGTTTTTCACTGCGCGCCGCCTCTTCGGCGAACAGGGCCTTGAGCTTTTCGACCATCTGGTTCATGGCCAGCACGACCCGTTTCAGTTCCGGTGTGCGCGGCAGTTTCGGCAGGCTGAGGAATTCGCGTTTGCTGATGGCTTCGGCCTGCCGGACCATATTGTCGAGTGGCCGAAGCTGTCGCCGCAGCAACCATGCGCCAAACACGGCGCTGAGCAGGCCGCACAGCAGCAACCAAATCAGGCTGCCAAGGGTGCTGTCCCAGAGCTTGGCCAGGGCAAACTGCGGATTACTCAGCACTTCGACCCGCGCCACTTGCTCCCAGCCGCGCATGATCAGCGCATCGCCACCTTCGGGGCGCAGATGGACCAAGCGGACGAACCAGCGCGGCACACCGTCGATTTTCGTGGAGGTGCTGCGTTCCAGCATCGTCTGGTCATCCTTGATGTCAACGATGCGGATGGTACTGAAGTAACCGCTGTCAAAAATGGAACTGACCATCAGCTCCACCATCGCCGGGTCATCGATTTGCGTCGTCAGGGACAATCCCAGGGCAGTGGCTGCATCCTGGGCATGGGCGCGCAATTGGCTGAGCGTCTGCTCGCGCGAGCTTTCCAGGCTAACGAAAAAACTGCCGCTGAACGCCACCAGCAAGAACAGGCAGATGGCCAGAAACAACTGTTTGCGCAATGTCATGAAATGGCTCCTTGCTGTCGCGCCTAACCGTCGCCGACATCGAACCCTTCGGCCTGCATCTTTTTCAGCACATCCTGCCAGCGCGACAGCTTTTTCGAATCGCTGCTGCGCTGGCCGCCGTTCTTGCCAGGCAGGTACAAGCCTTCAGCATTGAAGGCGTACACCGGCAACAGGTCTTTACGTTGGGAGGCAGGGCGGATGTCGCCGATCAGGTTGTCCAGCACCAGCGGTTCGGCCGTGGGGCTGCTGTAATAGGTCAGCACCATGTGTGCCTGGTTCTGGTTCAAAGCCTTGACGTAGGTGATGCGCAGTTTTTCGCTGGGCACGCCGAGTTGGCGCAGGCTGAAATACTTGGCCAGGGCATAGTCTTCGCAGTCGGCGGCGCCCTTGTTCAAGGCTTCGACCGGCGTGGCCCAGTAGTCGGTCTGTTTCCAGATGCGTGTGTCGTCCTGAAAATTCAGTTGCCCGTTGAAGAACCGATTGACCGCCGTGAGTTGCTCGCGCTCAGGTGCGCCACGTTCGCCTTGCAGCATTTGGCTCCAGGCTTCGATCCGCCCTCGCGCCGGGCCAAGGGGGCCGTAGCGTTTTTCGGCTGATTGCAGGATTTGGGTGAAGTTCCAGTCGGCCTGGACGGCGTTGAGGGCGGCCAGTAGTAATAAACTGGCCAGCAGCCATCCACCGAACCGGAGTCGGAGCGCTGGCCATCCTGGACTACGCGGACCGCGGGGCATGTCGGGCTGCTCGAATGCAGATTGGTGAAGTCTAGGTGGTGTTTGTTACTAGTGCTCGGTTGAGTGATGGCGGCCTGACAGTCAACATCGATGTTGGATGTACTGGCCTCATCGCGAGCAAGCTTGCTCCTACAGGTTTTGTGTCGTTCGAATAGTTTGCGGTCGACGCAAAAACTGTAGGAGCTGGCTTGCCAGCGATGGCGGCCTGTCGGTCAGCATCGATGTTGGATGTACTGGCCTCATCGCGAGCAAGCTTGCTCCTACAGGTTGGGTGCCAGTCGAGTAATTTGTGTGCCACGCCAAAAACTGTAGGAGCTGGCTTGCCAGCGATGGCGGCCTGTCGGTCGGCATCGATGTTGGATGCACTGGCCTCATCGCGAGCAAGCTTGCTCCTACAGGTTTGGTGCCAGTCGAGTAATTTGTGTGCCACGCAAAAAACTGTAGGAGCTGGCTTGCCAGCGATGGCGGCCTGACAGTCAACATCGATGTTGGATGCACTGGCCTCATCGCGAGCAAGCTTGCTCCTACAGGTTTGGTGCCAGTCGAGTAATTTGTGTGCCACGCAAAAAACTGTAGGAGCTGGCTTGCCAGCGATGGCGGCCTGCCAGTCGACCTGATTTCGCGGATGTATCACTCCGTAGGAACTGCCGAAGGCTGCGATCTTTTGATCTTGCCTGTAAAAAACAGAGTCAAAAGATCGCAGCCTCGTTGCACTCGACAGCTCCTACAGGGGAACACAGACGCATCAGAACCAGGCCGGTAGGCCGCCGCGGGCACGGAACGTCAACGCGCTTTGGTTGCTCCGGCTTTTCGAAAGTGACCCGCCGTAAGGGCGGAGCCAATAGCGGCCGTGACCGCAGCAACGGATATGTACTCCGACTCAGAATCTCAAGACTTGCGCAGAGTTTTCTGCCGCAGAATATAAATCGTCACCAACACCGCACTGGTCAGCATGAACCCCCGCGCCCAAGGCAACGGCACCAGATAGCAGGAAAACAGAATGCTGGCCCACATCAGGCCGATGGCATACACCTTGCCCTTGAGCGGTATGCCATTGCCATCGAGGTAGTCGCGAATCCACGGCCCAAGCCGCGGATGTTCCACCAGCCATTGATAGAAACGCGGCGAGCTGCGGGCGAAACAGGCGGCCGCCAGCAAGAGGAAAGGTGTGGTGGGCAGTACCGGCAGGAAAATTCCGATGACCCCCAACGCTACGCTCAACCAGCCGATGGCCAGCAGCACGTAGCGCAACATCAGGGGGCGGTTGCCTATGGGGTTGTCCATAGGCAGGACCTTAGTGGTGACGTGGTTTCAGAATTGCCGGTTTTTCGTCGGGTGCGTTGCACAGCAGGTACAGCGCAGTCAGGGCTTCCGGGATCTGCACGATCATGTCGTCCATCAGGTTGGCATCCTTGGCGATGTCTTCGAATTCTGGCTGTTCGTCGAACAGGCCCGAACCGACCATGATCGGCAGCAGCATTTCGCTGACTTCCTCTTCAGCGCTTTCGAACCAGGCCGCTTCGCGCAGGAACACACCTTCCATGAAGCCGATGCACCAGCCGCGCAGGTCGGAATCATCCGGGTCGTCGCCCAGGTCCAGATCGCATGGCAACTCGAACTCTTCATCGGAGGCCAGTTGACGAGCGATGTGCGCTTTGAGACCGATCAGGGTGGCTTCGATTTCTTCGCGCTGGGCTTCGCTGCTGTAATGCGGCTCTTCGGCGAAGAGGGCATCGATCCATTCGCGATCGGGAACGACCTCGGAACAGATCGACAGCGCGGTGAGGTAGCCGTGGGCGGCCACGTAGTCCAGCGCCTCGTCATGCAGTTCGTCGGCGTCGAGGAAGACTTGCAGGCGGGTTAGTTGCTCAGCGAAGGACATTAAAGGACTACCTTGGGGAATGTTCGATGCGGGAATTCTAGGCCTTCTTGAGCGCTTGGGCCAGCCGCACGGCATATTTGCCTCCCTATTAATGTAGGAGCTACCGAAGGCTGCGATCGTTTGATCTTGAAAAACAAAATCAAAAGATCGCAGCCTTCGGCAGCGCCTACCGGATCAGATTTGACTTATCAGCGGTGCCCTTCGCCGGACAGCGCTCGGGTATACTCGCGCGTTTTGTGATGCCCTGCGGGTCTCACGGCTGAAATGTGAAGCGTCATGCAATGCACCCTTACGATTTGTCGGTGCAGCATCGCGTGTTCTGAACCAGCCTTGCAGGGATGTTTCGGTGATTTTTGGAGTTTTTATGCTCGAACAGGCTCAACGCGTCCTCAAGGACATCTTCGGCTACGACAGTTTCCGTGGTCGCCAGGGTGCAATCATTGAGCGCGTGGCCAACGGCGGCGATGCCCTGGTCCTGATGCCTACCGGCGGCGGCAAATCCCTGTGCTTCCAGGTTCCGGCGCTGCTGCGCGACGGCCTGGCGGTGGTGGTGTCGCCACTGATCGCGTTGATGGACGACCAGGTTGCCACCCTCGAAGAACTGGGTGTGGCCGCCGCAGCGTTGAACTCCACGCTGAGTGCCGAGCAGCAGCGCGATCTCGCGGCCCGCATCAAGCGCGGAGAGGTGAAAATGCTCTACCTCGCCCCCGAACGCCTGGTCCAGCCGCGCATGTTGTCGTTCCTGCAAGGGCTGAACATTGCCTTGTTCGCCATCGACGAAGCCCACTGCGTATCGCAATGGGGCCACGACTTCCGCCCGGAATACCTGCAATTGGGCCAGTTGGCGGAAATTTTCCCCGATGTGCCGCGCATCGCCCTGACCGCCACTGCCGACAAGCGCACCCGCGAAGAAATCGTCACTCGCCTGCATTTGCAGAATGCCGAGCGCTTTCTGTCGAGCTTCGACCGACCTAACATCTTCTATCGCATCGTGCCCAAGGAACAGCCGCGCAAGCAGTTGCTGGCGTTCCTCGCCGAGCGGCGCAGCGATGCGGGCATCGTCTACTGCCTGTCGCGCAAGAAAGTCGAGGAAGTCGCGGCGTTTCTCAGCGAGCAAGGCTTTCCCGCATTGCCGTATCACGCCGGTCTGCCGAACGATCTGCGCGCCTTTAACCAGAAGCGCTTCCTCAACGAGGAAGGCCTGATCATGGTCGCCACCGTCGCATTCGGCATGGGCATCGATAAACCGAACGTGCGGTTTGTCGCTCACCTTGATTTGCCGAAATCCCTTGAAGCCTATTACCAGGAAACCGGTCGCGGCGGTCGTGATGGCCTGCCGGCGGATGCGTGGATGGCCTACGGCCTGCAAGACGTGGTGATGCTCAAACAGATGTTGCAGAACTCCGAAGGTGACGAGCGTCACAAGCGCCTGGAGCAACACAAGCTCGATGCGATGCTGTCGCTATGCGAGGAAACCCGTTGCCGTCGCCAGACCCTGTTGGCCTACTTCGACGAAGACATGCCCGAGCCGTGCGGCCATTGCGACAACTGTGTCGACGGCGTGCAGACCTGGGACGCCACCGAACCGGCGCGTCAGGCGCTCTCGGCGATTTACCGCACCGGCCAGCGCTATGGCGTCGGGCATCTGGTGGATGTGTTGTTGGGCAAGGACAACGAAAAGGTCCGCAGTTTCGGCCATCAGCACCTGTCGGTGTTCGGGGTCGGCAAGGCGCGGGCCGAGGGCGAATGGCGCTCGCTGTTCCGGCAGTTGGTGGCTCGCGGGCTGGCCGATGTCGACCATGAAGGGTATGGCGGTCTGCGCTTGAGCGATTCGTGCCGGCCGCTGCTCAAGGGGGAAGTGACCCTGGAGCTGCGCCGCGACCTCAAGGCACAAACCACAGCCAAGAGCAGCAAGAGCCAGGCGAGTCAGCTGGTCCGTGGTGAAGAGCGCGAACAATGGGAAGCCTTGCGCGCCTTGCGTCGCAAACTCGCCGAAGAACATGGCGTGCCACCGTACGTCATCTTCCCCGACTCGACCCTGCTGGAAATGCTGCGCAGCCAACCGACTTCGCTGGCACAAATGGCCACGGTCAGCGGCGTCGGTGCACGCAAGCTGGAACGCTATGGCGAGGCCTTCCTCGAAGTGCTCGGCGGTCAGGTCGAGGCACCGAAGGTGGTGGCCGATGTGCGTCACGAGCTGATCACACTGGCTCGCGCCGGCATGACGCCGGTGCAGATCGCCGGTCAGTTGCAGTGCTCGGAAAAGAACGTCTACACCATGCTGGCCGAAGCGATCGGCAAGCAGCAGCTGTCGCTCGAACAGGCGCTGGATCTGCCTGAGGATCTGATGGGCGAAGTCCAGGACGCGTTCCTCGACGGCGAAGGCGAGTTGCCGCCGGTTTCCGAGATCTCCGCGCTGTTTGCCGGCAGGGTGCCGGAAGGGGTGTTGTACTGCGTCCGGGCAGCGTTGCAGTCTGAATTCGAGATTTGATTGATCCATGCAGGTGATGTAACGATTCACCAAGGAACAAGCCTTGCTTCATTCCAAGGCTCATGATTAGCTGGCTAATAATTAGTTTTCCTCTATTTCAGTCTAATCATGAGTGTTTTATGCCGTTAACCGAACCGCACCGATTTGGCATGCAACTGGCGCAGATGTCTCGCGGCTGGCGTGCCGAACTGGATCGTCGCCTGGCTGGCCTGGGGTTGTCCCAGGCGCGTTGGCTGGTGTTGCTGCATCTGGCCCGTTTTGAAGACGCGCCGACCCAACGTGAGCTGGCGCAAAGTGTTGGTGTCGAAGGGCCGACCCTGGCCCGGTTGCTTGACAGCCTCGAAGGGCAGGGCTTGGTGCAACGCCAGGCAGTGTTGGAAGACCGTCGGGCGAAAAAAATTGTCCTCTGCGCTCCGGCGCTTCCCCTGATTGAACAAATTGAAACCATTGCCAATCAGCTTCGTCTCGAATTGTTCGAAGGCGTGGACGAGGCGGAACTCAAGGTCTGCATGCGGGTTCACGGGCACATTCTGGCCAACCTTGAAAAATCTTGAGGCATAACAAACCGTCAGGCTTTTGAGCGACAGCGTTGCGCGGACTATAAGAACTACTTGGCAATATCGTGTTCGTACCGGATGTGCGAATACGTGCGGGTCGGTTCTCGTAATCTAAAGGATGCTCATGTTCAAGCGTTGGCGGTTGGTTTTGCGCGGTGGTGGTCGCCTGTTTCTGGTCGGGGCCGCCGTCACTTACTCGGCATTGGCACCTGCGTTGGGCCTGGGTGAAATCACCCTGCATTCGGCGCTGAATCAGCCGTTGCGTGCCGAGATTGCGCTGGTGGATGCCTCAGGGCTTGAAGAGGGCGATTTGTCGGTCAGGCTCGCGACGGAAGATGAGTTCAGCCGCGCCGGGGTTGATCGCGCACCGTTCCTCCATCATCTGACGTTCACCCCGGTCCTGCGCGGCAATCGCAGCCTGATCCAGGTGACCTCCAGCAAACCGGTCAACGAGCCCTTCCTGGACTTCCTCGTGCAACTCGATCAGCCCAATGGTCGATTGGTGCGTGAATACACCGTGCTGATCGATCCGCCAGGCTCACCGGAGATTGTTCCCGCCACGGATGAGCCGGTTTTCAGCCCTTCGTCTTCTGCCTTCCCCCGCGTGGAACCGTCCGTCGTGGCGCCACTGGCGACGAAAAGTCCATCGCTGAAAACCGAGCCTGCATCATTCGTGTCAGAGCCGGAAACGGGCCCCGCTGCCGAGCAACTGGCGGCCAGTGTCCTGCAAAACCGACAGCTGCAAACCACTGTCGATGAACTCACAGCAAAGCTTCAAAGGCAGGACAAGGAGATTGCTGTCCAGCAAAAGCAGTTGGCCGAGCAACAATCGCAATTGTTGGCGCTCAAGAGTCTGCAAGCCGAGCCGGTTCCACTCAACCCCGACGCGCTTGAAGAACCCGGCACGGACTGGCTGCAGGCCGCCCGGTATCCAATGATGGCGGCGTTGCTGGTGTTGGGCTGGTTGATGCTTCGCCAGCGTCGCCGCGCTCAATCCGAGCCCGAGGGGGCGATGGATGAACTTCGGGGGCAGGAGCCTGTGATGCAATCGACTCCCGTGCATTACGAATCTCCTGCGGATCAGGAGCATCAGCAGCTTACGTATTTCTCCCCGGCCACTGAGACAACGATGGCCGCTGCGGCCCCACCCGAAGATGTGCCCGACGACACCTCTCGGCTAAACCTTGATCAGCTGACCATGGACTCAAGTTGGGAGCTGATCAATCCGTACGAAAATGCCAAACCCGTCACCTTGAGCGAGCACGAAGCAACAATGGAGTGGGTATTGGAGGCCGATCCGCAGCCACGGGATGACCTCAAGCGTTCAGCTCCGGAGCTGCAAGCCGGGCTATCATAGCGGCGTCCTCAGACTTGGAGTTTCGCCCGCCATGACCGCCAGCAAACCGGAAATCATCATCACCTATTGCACCCAATGCCAGTGGCTGTTGCGTGCAGCGTGGCTGGCGCAGGAACTGCTCAGCACGTTCGGTGATGACCTGGGCAAAGTGTCCCTGGTGCCCGGCACGGGCGGGGTCTTTCATGTTTTTTGTAACGATGTACAGATCTGGGAACGCAAGGCGGACGGTGGTTTTCCTGAAGCCAAGGTCCTCAAGCAGCGGGTGCGTGATCAGATCGATCCGGACCGCGACCTCGGGCACAACGACCGTACTCAGTGAGACGAGGCCTGTGCCACAGGTGCTTTCTTGGGAGAACCGCCTGAGAGTCTGCTGGACACCACGATCGCCACGATGATCAAGGCGCCGCCGAGCAGCATGCGCAGGGTCGGATTTTCATCGAACAACAGCCATGCCATGGTGATGCCGTATACCGGCTCCAGTGCAAACACCACGGCGGCGGTGCGCGCCTTGATCACCGCGAGGCTGGCGACAAACAGGCTATGGGCGACACCGGTGCAGAACACGCCGAGCAGACCGATCCACAGCCAGTCGAGGGCTCGCACTTCACTCAACTGCGGTGCGGCGACCGGCAGCAGGCACACGGCGACTACCACGTTCTGACACAGGGCTGCCTGCACGGCCGGGATTCGTCCGGAGCTGGCGCGGTTAGTCAGTGACAGCAGGGCGAACAACAAACCGGAAGCCACCGCCCACAGCAGGCCGGTGGTGGCGCCGCTGGCCAGGTCAAAATCAGGCGTCACCAGCACCAGGCCGACGCTGACCAGCACCACCAGCAAAATCTCGTTGGCACGGATGCGCTCGCGGAAGATCAGCCCTTCGAGGATCACGGTAAACGCCGGAAAACTGGCAAAACCCAGCGTCGCAATCGCCACGCCCGCGACTTTTACCGCAATGAAGAAACTCACCCAGTGCCCGGCCAGCAACAAACCACTGAGCAACAGGCGTCGCCAATCCACGGCTTCGAGCCTTTGCCAGCGCGTCTGGCTGGCGAACCGGGCAAAAAACGCCAGGGCCAACACGGCGAAGGCGGCACGACCAAAAACGATGACTGCCGGAGAGGCGGCAGCAAGTTTGCCAAACACGCCGGTCAGGCCAAACATCAGTGCGCCGATATGCAGGGCGCCAAGGGCAGTACGGGGAGTCATTGCGATCCTTAACAGTAAAATCATGTAGGCGCTGACGGAGGCTGCGATCTTTTGATCTTGATCTTGAAAAAAACAACGTCAAAAGATCGCCCGAGCGCGGACCGAGCCTTTGGCAGCGCCTACATTGAACCGTGCGGCCCCGTGGTGTCTGTCGGCAAACTAGCGTTTTTTGTCGCCAGCCTCGCGCCGCAGTTTGCCGGGCGATGCGCCGAACTCCCGGAGCACCGCCGCCGCAAACGCACTCTGCGAGCTGTAACCGACCCGACAGGCAATCTCGCCAATGGGCAGCGCTGAGGTGCGCAGTAGATCCACGGCGATGTGCAGGCGCCGGCTGCGGATGTAATCCATCGGCGTCTGCCCGCATTCGGTCACGAATCGTGCGTGCAAACGAGCGCTGGAGAGCCCGGCCACGCGGGCCAGGTCGGCCACTTGCAGCGGATAGGCTGCGTACTGATCGATGTGCGCATTCAGCGCGGCATAGGGCAGGCGCCGACCGCCGACGGTTTCGGCTCTGGCCTTGTTGAGACTGGCCAGCAGCAAGACCGCGCCCTGTTGCGCAATCAGCGGATCATCGACCGGACTGTTCGCGAGCCACTGGACCAGTTGGCTTTGCCCGGCATCCAGTGCCAATCGGCCGGCATTGTCGAGCAGGCGCCGACTGGAATCTGCGTGATCCCCCAGCGACTGGGCCACCCATTGTTCGCTGGGCACGTCCAGCACCAGGCAACGGCTGCCATTGGCGCTGCCGCACGCGTGATGCGCGCCGGACGGTATCACCACGAAGCTCTGCTGAACCACCTGACTGCCATGGCCGCCGACCTCGAAATCCAGGGCGCCCGACAGCCCGAACACCAGTTGCGCATGTTCGTGGCTGTGAACGATCAGGTCGTGGCTGTACTGGCGTAGCGTGAGGATCGGTCTCATCGCAGGTCTCCCGGATTAGGCGGCCAGTCTACACCGAGTCGGGTTGCAAACGCTGTCATGGGACTGACTTGGCGCTGTCATGGACCATTAACCGGTCCGGCGCAAACTTGCCAAAACTTGCCAGAGGGTTGCCCATGACCAGCGCCGAGCTCGCCAAACCTACCCGTAAGCAACGCGTGCGAACTTTGTGGATTTCCGACGTGCATTTGGGCACCCGCGATTGTCAGGCTGAACACCTGTCGCAGTTTCTCAAGGGCTGCCACGCGGACAAGGTTTACCTGGTCGGCGACATCATCGACGGCTGGAAACTGCGCGGTGGCATGTATTGGCCCCAGGCGCATACCAATGTGATCCGCCGCTTGTTGACCATGAGCAAGCGTGGCACCGAGGTGATTTATGTCACCGGCAACCACGACGAATTCCTGCGTCGTTATTCAAAGCTGATTCTGGGTAACATCCAGTTGGTGGATGAAGCCGTGCACGTCACCGCCGATGGCCGGCATCTGCTGGTGATCCATGGCGACCAGTTCGATGTGATCACCCGCTACCACCGCTGGCTGGCATTCCTCGGCGACTCGGCCTACGAATTCACCCTGACCCTCAATCGCTGGCTCAACCATTGGCGTGCGCGTTACGGCTACGGTTATTGGTCGCTGTCGGCGTATCTCAAGCACAAGGTCAAAACCGCGGTCAGCTTTATCAGCGACTTCGAAGAAGCCATCGCCCATGAGTGCGTCAAGCGCGAGCTGCACGGCGTGGTGTGCGGGCACATTCACCATGCCGAGATCCGCAAGGTGGGCGGGGTGGATTACCTCAATTGCGGGGATTGGGTGGAGTCGTGCACGGCGTTGATCGAGCACTGGGATGGCACGATCGAGTTGTATCGGTTGGCGGATGCCCAGGCGCGGGAGGCGCAGTTGAAAGCTTCGAAAGTCGCAGAACTGGCTTGAAAAGATCGCTGCCGCAGGCTGCGATCTTTTGACTTCAGGCTGGCGAATGTTCTTCCATCGCCGCCTTGTAGATCGAGTTCTTCGGCTGCGCAAACAACCGCTCCATCATCGGCTCGAAGAAGCTCAGCGGCAGCGTGTCATACGCCGGATCAAACGCCGCGGCATCGTATTTGGCGCAGAACTCGGCCGTCGCCTGAAACTGCGGATGGTCCTTGAATTGCTCGCGCAGGTGCCGGTCCATGCCCAGGTGATGGAAGAAATAGTAACCCTGGAAAATCCCGTGTTTCTCCACCATCCATAAACACTCGGCGCTGACGAATGGCTTGAGGATCGCCGCCGCAATGTCCGGGTGGTTAAAGGAACCCAGCGTGTCGCCGATATCGTGAAGAAGGGCGCAAACCACGTACTCTTCGTCGCGGCCATCGCGCCAGGCGCGGGTGGCGGTTTGCAGGGAGTGTGTGAGGCGATCCACCGGGAACCCGCCAAAGTCACCCTCCAGCAACTTCAGGTGCGCCACAATCCGGGTCGGCAATTGTCGGGCGTAGGCACTGAAATCTGCGGCGATGATCGCCCAGTCTTCTTCGGTACCATCCTTCATGTGGGTGAAGCGGGCATTGGCATTCATCGGCAGGTCTCTTTTGACGGCGTGTGACTAGAACGGAACGCGCCCCAGAATCATGTCCCGGTACATGACGAAGTCACCGAGCAGGCTATAAAAGGGATGTTGAAACGTCGCAGGACGATTCTTTTCGAAGAAGAAGTGCCCGACCCAGGCGAAGCTGTAACCCGCCAGGGGCAGGGCCCACAACAGCATCCAGGCACCACGACCGATGGTCAGCGCGAGAATGAAAATGACCAGGGTTGTGCCGATAAAATGCAATCGTCGGCAGGTACTGTCACTGTGTTCGCTGAGGTAGTACGGGTAGAACTCAGCGAAGCTGTTGAAGCGCTTGATGTTTTCCACGACTGCGATCTCTGTGGTTGTTGTTTCTGATGACAACTTGTTCTGTGGGTAGCTTATTTGAGTCTAGAGTGATCAGTGGCATCAGCCAGTGACAATAGGCGCCACTTTACTATCCTTCGACAATCAGCCGCCTCGAGACGGCTCACCAAGACAGAAAACGCCATGAGCGAACGAACGACCTCTGCAAGCTGGGCGATGGGGATTGTCAAAGCGCTGGAGATGGACGGCCTGGATTGCCGGGTGCTGTTCAAGCAGCTGGGGCTCGACTATGCGGCACTGGATGATCCGGATGCGCGCTTCCCGCAGGATTCCATGACACGGCTGTGGCAACGCGCGGTCGAGCTATCTGGCAACCCGGCCATTGGCCTGAACATGGGCAAAGTGGTGCGGCCTGCGCAGTTTCACGTGGCGGGCTACGCCTTGATGTCCAGCCAGACCCTGGCCGAAGGCTTCCAGCGCCTGGTGCGGTTTCAGCGCATCATCGCCGAAAGTGCCGACCTGAGTTTCAAGCTGCTGGACGAAGGTTACGCGCTGATTCTGACGGTGCACGGCGATCATCTTCCGCCGACCCGACAAAGCGCCGAAGCTTCGCTGGCCTGTGCGCTGGCCCTGTGCGGCTGGCTGACCGGGCGGACGTTGCAACCACGCAAAGTGCTGGTTCAGGGCGATCAGCCGGTCGACCTGGAACCGTACAAGCAAGCCTTCCATGCGCCGCTGGTGTTCAGTGCGCCTTACGATGCGCTGATCTTCGAACGCTCGGACATGGAAGCGCCGCTACCGACGGCCAACGAGGCCATGGCGTTGCTGCATGATCGTTTTGCCGGTGAATACCTGGCGCGCTTTTCGGAAAGCCGCGTGACCCACAAGGCGCGGCAGGTGTTGTGTCGTCTGTTGCCTCAAGGGGAACCCAAGCGCGACACTGTGGCGCAGACGCTGCATTTGTCCCAGCGAACCTTGCAGCGTCGCTTGCAGGAAGAGGGCACGAGTTTCCAGGTGTTGCTCGACGATACCCGACGCGAATTGGCCGAGCAGTATCTGGCGCAACCGAACATGACCTTGCTGGAAATTGCCTATCTGCTGGGGTTCGCCGATCCGAGCAACTTCTTCCGCGCCTTCCGCCGCTGGTTCGATGCCACACCCGGAGAGTACCGGATGCGGCTATTGCAAGCGCCTGCGGCGATCAATGACGCCAAAATGCCGGAATACACAGCACAAACACAGTAATGATTTCCAGTCGGCCCAGCAGCATGCCGGCCGACAGAATCCACTTGGCGGCGTCCGGCAGGGTGGCGAAATTGCCTGCCGGGCCGATGGTTTCGCCCAAGCCCGGGCCGACGCCGGACACGGTGCTGGCCGCGCCGGTCAACGCAGTCATCCAGTCCACGCCGAGCAGCGACAGCAGCAGTGCGATCACACAGATGGTGATGGCAAAGAAGAACGAAAACGTCAGGATCGAACGCACGATCTCTTCGTCCAGCCGGTGGCCGTTGTACTTCTGCTTGATCACCGCCCGGGGGTGAATCAGCTGGTTAAGGTTGGCCTTGAGCAGGATGTAGGCGACCTGGAAGCGGAAAATCTTGATCCCGCCAGCGGTCGAACCCGAGCAACCGCCGACAAAGCCCAGATAAAAGAACAGCATCAGCGAGAAATTGCCCCACAGGCTGTAGTCCCCCAGCGCAAAACCGGTCGTGGTCACGACCGACGTCACGTTCAGCGCCACGTGCCGCAGCGCGTCCAGCCAATGCATCTGGGTGGTCCACCAGTACCAGGTGCCGAGCACCAGCCAGGTCACCAGCAACATGCCGAGCAAGCCCTGCACTTGTTGATCCTTGATCAGCGCCTTACGGTTGCCACGCAACGTCGCGACATACAGGGTGAACGGCAGGGCGCCGAGAATCATGATGACGATCGCCACCCAATGCACCGCTGGCTGCGGCCACTTGGCCAAGGACTGGTCGGAGGTGGAGAAACCGCCGGTGGAAATCGCCGACATCGCGTGGTTGATCGCGTCGAACGGGCTCATCCCGGCCCACCAGAACGCCAGGCTGCCGAAAATGGTAATGCCGACATAGGCTGCCACGATCAGGCGCGCCACCATGTGCGAGCGGGGCATGACTTTTTCCGATCGGTCCGACGATTCGGTCTGGAACAGCCGCATGCCACCAATGCGCAAGAGCGGCAGAATCGCGACCGCCATGCCGATAAAGCCGATGCCGCCGATCCAGTGCAGCAACGAGCGCCACATCAGGATGCCGGGGGACATGGTGTCCAGGCCGTTGAGCACGGTCGCGCCGGTGGCGGTGATGCCGGACATGCTTTCAAAGAAGGAGTCGGTGTAGCTGATGTGCTGAGTCAGCAGGAATGGCAGCGCCGCGAAGATGCACACCACCAGCCAGCTGCTCACGGTCAGCAGGTACATGTCCCGCGGGCGCAGGTGAATGTGCTCGGGACGCCCCGGAATCACCAGCGCCAGACCGGCGACAAAGGTGATCATGCTGGCCCAGAGGAACGATGTCAGGTCGCTGGTGCGGTCAAAGATGACCAGCGTGGCCATGGGCACGACCATGGCAATCGCCAGCGTGATCAGGAAGATGCCGATGATGAAACCAATGATCCGTAAGGTCGGCAACGCCATGAGGTCCGCTCGGCTGAAGTAAGGAAGGGCGCCATTCTACCTGCGAGGCGGGGCATGTAAACCGCACTGCGGTGGTAGTTACAGCTAGAATAGCCGCACAAATTTTTCAGGAGGTGGCCGATGCAGGCTCTCGACGCTTTGCTCAACCGTGTTTCCGTCCCACGACTGCTTGATCCGGCACCAACCGCGGAGCAACGTGAAGTGCTGTTTGGCGCCGCCATGCGGGCACCGGACCACGGCCATTTGCAGCCTTGGCGCTTCCTGACGGTGGAAGGCGTGGCACGTGAGCAAATGGGCGAGTTGCTCGCCGAAGCGGCAAGACTGCAGGACAGCGAAGTCACCGAAGCGGCCATCGACAAGGCGCGCAACGGTCCGCTGCGGGCACCGTTGGTGGTCGTGGTGATTGCTCGCGTGCAGGATCACGTCAAATACCCTAAGTCCGAGCAACTGCTGGCGGCGGGTTGTGCAGCCCACGGGATTTTGCTGGCGGCGTATGCCCAAGGCATCGGCGCGGTATGGCGTACCGGTGACCTGGCGTATTCGTCGCATGTGGCCAAGGGTTTGGGATTGGCGGAAGGGGAGGAAGTGATTGCTTTCCTTTATCTGGGTACACCGCAGAAAGAACCGCGAGTGGCCGAGAAGGTCGACCTGGCCGAGTTCGTCAGCGCCTGGCGCGGTAAAGCCTAAAGATCAACAGATCGCAGCACCACAGCGCTTACAACGGCGCAACAGCCCCCGGAACCAACGGCAATTCCAGGCTGGCAATAAACCCGCCTTCAGGATGGTTGGCCAGCGCCAGGCTGCCGCCATGCCGTTCTGCCGCACGCCGTGCAATGGCCAGCCCCAGGCCATGTCCGGCGGCGGTTTGCCCGGGGGCGCGGTAGAACGGCTCGCCGAGCTGACTCAAGTGCTCGGCATCCACTCCAGGCCCATGATCGCGCACCGTCACCACAATGCGTTCGCCCTGACGCAAGGCCTGTATTTCGATGGGCATGCCACCTGCCGGGTTGAAACGCTGGGCATTTCGCAGCAGGTTGTCCACGGCCCGTTCGATCATGGTCGGCCAGCCTTTGAGGTTCAGTTGCGGCTCGGCTTCGAGATGGACAAGCTGATCCGGTGAGGCCAGTTGCGCATCCTTTTGCAGGGTGGTGAGCAACGCGTTGAGGTCCACCTCTTCCGCACTGGCGTTGTCGGAATCGACCCGCGCCAACACTAGGATTTCGCTGATCAGCGCTTCCAGGCGATCGCACTCGCGGGTCAGGCGCGGCCACAGCTGTTCGCGTTCTTGCGGAGTGGCCCGCTCGGCCAGTGCCAAGGCGATGCGCAAACGAGCGAGGGGAGAGCGCAGCTCGTGGGACACGTCGCGCAGCAATTGCCGCTGACTGCCGATCAGGCTTTGCAGGCGCGCGCCCATGCGGTTGAAATCGTTGGCCAGTACGCCGAACTCGTCGCGGCGGTTAGCCAGTTTCACCAGGCTGTTTTGTTGATAGGTGGTTTGGCCGAGGTCATGCACCGCGCCGCGCAGGCGACTGAGCGGGCGGGTGATGGAAAAGGTCACCAGCAGGCTGAATAAAGTCAGCACCACCAAGGCAATACCCAGCGCACTCAACGGCCATAACAGGCTTTCGCGGTGCCAGGCGTCCAGTTCCGGGTGGGGGATGCGGTAGATCAGCAGGTAGGTGTCGCCGGTTTTTTCGCTGGTGTATTCATCGGTCAGGCGTCGCCATGGCAGGCGTCGGTCTTCGTTATTCTGCCGCGCTTCGAACGCTGCGGCGCGACGAGGGAATGTGCCGCGCACCACCGGGTCGCCACTTTCGTTGAGCACCTGAACGTCAATGTGATACTGACGTTTGCGTTGCTGAAGAAGGTCCTGGGCGGCCTCTTCGCCTTCGGACTCGTAAGTCTGCGTCCACTGTTCGGGCAGCGTGTTGAGGCCCGGGTGACGGCTGAGAATCCATGCGTCCTGATTGAGCATGTGCCCGAGCAGAATGGACAACCCTGCAACCAGAGCGATGGCCAACCAGAAGCTGGCCAGAATACGCCAGAACAATGAACGCACAGAAAATCCTCGAAACGTGTGGGAGCGAGCCTGCTCGCTCCCACATTAGATCAAACGCATGCGACCCAACGCGGTTGAGTCGTTGGGTCCGGGGTTAACGCATTATTGCGCCTTTTGCGGTTGTTGCGCTTTCCAGGCCTTGAACTCGGTCCATTCAGCGCGACGCTCAGCCTGTTTTTTCTGGATTTCGTCGAATTCTTTCTGTTGATCCGGTTTCAGCAAGGCGCGTACATCCGCTTCCGCTTTTTTGTGGTTCGCGGTCATCTCGTCTTTCATGGCTTTCTGGTCGGCTGGCGAGAGTTTCTCCAGGTACTTGTCGACCACTTGCTTACGTTCGTGCATTTGCTCGCCCATGATCTTGCGGATCTGCTCGCGCTGTTCGCGGCTCAGGTCCAGCTGGCTGTACGGGCCTTTGCCGTGCATGCCGTGCATCTGACCGCCGTGGCGCGAACCGTCCATCGAGCCATCCATCGGGCCTGCGCCTTCGGGCATGGCCATGGCAACGGTCGGCAGGGCGGCAGCGAACATCAGAGCGATAAGAGTCTTGCGCATGGTGTATCTCCTTGTCTCGTTCCCGGTACGTTCCGGATGAGTGCAGATTACGGAGATCAAGGTCAGCGGCGGTCAGCGGAGTGTAAGGCTTGGGTAAAGATGGTTTTCTATGTCCCTGACAAAACATCCCTGTAGGAGCCGGCTTGCTGGCGAAGGGGCCTTGAGGCCATCAAAAGCTTCGCTGGCAAGCCAGCTCCTACAGGGGGCGTGTTTCGTCAGAGGCTGTAGTAGTAACCGCGGCTGCGAAGGGCAACGATGCGCGGTCGGCCATCGGCGTGCGGGCCGATTTTTTTGCGCAGGTTGCTGACGTGCATGTCCAGGCTGCGGTCGTACAGGGTCAGCTTGCGGCCGAGGGCGATTTGCGCCAGTTCCTGCTTGTCCAGAGGCTC
Source organism: Pseudomonas sp. Irchel s3f7 (assembly GCF_900187615.1). Taxonomy (GTDB): domain Bacteria; phylum Pseudomonadota; class Gammaproteobacteria; order Pseudomonadales; family Pseudomonadaceae; genus Aquipseudomonas. The sequence goes on from NZ_FYDO01000019.1 coordinate 54,757, forward strand.
GCCGGGTTGCTTGAGCAAGGCTTCGAGCAGGCGACTTTCAGAGACGGTGAGGATGTATTCCTGTTGATCGATGCTGACCACGCCGCGCACCGGGCTGAAACACAGGTCGCCCAGTTCCATCTGGCTGGACACCGCCGCCGGATGGCTGCGGCGCAACACCGCACGCAGGCGGGCGGTCAGTTCCCGCGGATCGCAGGGTTTGGCCAGGTAATCGTCGGCGCCGAGTTCCAGGCCGAGGATGCGGTCCAGCGGTTCGCCCCGGGCCGAGAGCATCAGCACCGGCAGATCCGGATGATCGCTGCGCAATTGCTTGAGCAGTTCCAGGCCGCTGCCGTCGGGCAGCATCACATCCAGCACCACGGCCGCCGGGGAGGCCTCCGCCAGTGCACGCCGCGCACTCTGGCCGTCGTGACAGGCGCGAACCTGAAATCCTTCCTGGCTCAGCCAACTGCTCAGGAGCTCACACAGCTCCTGGTCATCATCAATCAGTAACAGCTCGCTCATGACTCACTCAATTTAGCCATTGTCGACGTTTTCGACTTGCCCCACTGGCGAAGATACCGCAGAGCAGAGCCAATAGCGCTACCCCGGCGCCGATCACGAACCATTGTTGCTGATCGGTCAACCAGCGTGGCACCGAACTGCCGGCCTGGGCTTCCTTGAGTTGCAGCTTCAGTCGCTGGTTCTCTTGGCGCAACCGGGCCAGCTGGGCGCTTTCGCGCTCGCCATCGGCATTCTGCAGTTGTTTGCTCAGTTCTTCCCGTTGCCGCTCGCTGTCTTTCAAGCGTTGCTGCAATTCATTGATCTGGCTGCCGGCGCTCAAGGACAGCGGCGTGGAATGACCTTCCTCGGCGCTTTCTTCACCGTGGGCGGGTGCCATGATCGACAACGTGACTAACATCAGACACAACGGACCTTTGCGCATCGCGACTCCTGATTCCAATACGAGTATTGGGCAAGTTGTCGGCCGGCAAACGAGAATAATGAGCGATTGAGAACGCGATGAACCAATAAGGTTCACCGCGTGGAGAGGTGTTACGGCAGGACTTGCTTGAACGGCTTGACCAGAACGTTGGCGTAGACGCCTGCGGCGATGTACGGATCTGCGTCGGCCCAGGCTTGTGCGGCGCTCAGGGAGTCGAACTCGGCGACGATCAGGCTGCCGGTGAAACCCGCAGCGCCTGGATCATTGCTGTCGATCGCCGGGTGTGGACCGGCCAAAACGATGCGACCTTCACCTTTGAGCGCTTGCAGGCGCTCAAGGTGTGCAGGCCGTGCGGCCAGGCGGGCTTCCAGGGAGTTGGCGACGTCTGTGGCAATGATTGCGTAAAGCATGTCAGTCCTCGGTTTTAGGCGTTGTGGTATCGGCATCATGCAGATGGCGGGACAGGTAGATGCCCTGGCCGACCAGGAACAGCAAAGTCATGCCCAGGCTGCCGAAGACTTTGAAGTCGACCCAGTAGCTCTGGAAGGTGAACGCGACAAACAGGTTGGCGGCACCGCAAAACAGGAAAAAACCGATCCAGGCGATGTTCAGGCGCGTCCAGACCGGCTCCGGCAGGGTCAGTGCATGGCCCATGATGCGCTTGATCAGCAGGCTGTCACCGATGAAGTGGCTGCCGATGAATGCCAGCGCGAACAGCCAGTTGACCACCGGGGCTTTCCATTTCAGGAACGTCTCGCTGTGGAAGGCCAGCGTCAGGCTACCGAAGACCAGGCAGGCGATCAGCGTCAGCCACTGGCTCTTCTCCAGCTTGCGCTGTTTGATGAACAGCGTGCCGTAAACCGCCAGCGAACTGATGATCAGCATGGCCGTGGCGCTGTAAATACCGCCTACAGTTACCTCATGACCGGCAATGTCGACGACCCGTGGATCGATTTTGAAGACGATGAAAAACAGCAGGAGCGGGATGAAATCGATGAATTGTTTCACAGTGGCAGCCAGAAGCAGGATGTGGCGGCATAATAACAAACATATGGGCGCGCGATAGCGCCAGCTGATTTGAGGTTACAAAGCCCTGTGAATGTTGATTTGCACTGCCATAGCACGGCCTCCGATGGCGCCCTGGCGCCTGCGGTTCTGGTTGCGCGTGCGTTCGAGAACGGCGTGCGAGTCCTGGCCCTGACCGATCACGACACCCTCGAAGGTCTCGCCGAGGCGCGCAGCGCTGCGGATGCGCTGGGGATGCAACTGGTCAACGGGGTCGAATTGTCCTGCACCTGGGGCGGCGCCACCATTCACGTGCTTGGCTATGGTTTCGACGTCAACGCCGCGCCGTTGGTCGAAGCGATCGCCAAATTGCACGATGGGCGCTGGCTGCGTTCCGAAGAGATCAGCCGAAAACTGGCGCTCAAAGGCATGCCGGGGGCGCTCGAAGGTGCCCGGTCGATACAGCAGGAGCTGGGCGACAGCGGCAACGCACCGGCCCGCCCGCACTTTGCCGACTGGATGGTCCGTGAAGGATTCGTCAAGGATCGCGCCGAAGCGTTTCGCAAATGGCTGGGCGCCGGCAAGCTGGGCGACGTCAAGCAACACTGGCCGACGCTGGAAGACACCGTCGAAACCCTGCGCGCGGCCAAGGCCTGGGTCAGTCTTGCTCACCCATGGCACTACGAATTCACTCGCAGCAAGCGCCGCCGCCTGATTGCCGACTATATTCAAGCAGGTGGCCACGCCATCGAAGTGGTCAATGGTTACCAGCCCGCCGAGCAAGTGGGCAGCCTGGCCATTCTGGCCCGTGAATTCGGTCTGCTGGTCAGCGCCGGCAGTGATTTTCATGGTCCGGGAGGCTGGTCAGAGATCGGTGAGTACCGCCCGCTCCCGGAGGATCTGCCGCCACTTTGGTGCCGATTCAAACATGACCCAGTTATTGCCGCCGTCTGAACAGGTAGAAAATGTGAGTCAATTTTTCCAGATTCATCCGGAAAACCCGCAAGCGCGCCTGATCAAACAGGCAGTCGAGATCATCCGCAGCGGCGGGGTGGTGGTTTATCCCACAGACTCGTCCTACGCCATTGGTTGCCAGATCGGCGACAAGGTTGCCGTCGAGCGCGTGCGCCGTTTGCGCGGGCTGGATGAAAAGCACAACTTCGCGCTGATTTGCTGCGATTTGTCGCAACTGGGGTTGTTTGCCAAGATCGATACCGGGACTTTCCGTCTGCTCAAGGCGCACCTGCCGGGGCCATACACCTTCATTCTCAACGCCACCCGCGAAGTGCCACGGTTGTTGCTGCACCCGAAAAAACGCACCATCGGCCTGCGTGTTCCGAGTCATCCGATTGCCCTGGCACTGCTGGAACAGCTGGGTGAGCCGCTGATGAGCGTGAGCTTGATCATGCCCGGCGAAACTGACCCGATGTCTGATCCCTATGAAATGCGCCAACTGCTCGAGCATCAGGTTGATCTGATCATCGACGGCGGTTTCGGCGGCATCAAGGCGTCCACCGTGATCAACCTCGCCGACGGCGAGCCTGAAGTCATCCGCGTTGGCTGCGGCGACCCTGCGCCTTTCATGGCCGAGGCGTAGATGTCGGCAGTAGAACCCGTCGACAGTCAGGCCGGCGCCCAGCAAGAACTGCCTTTCGCCATGGTCTATGGCCAGGCGGTCATGGAAATGCCGCTGGACCTGTACATCCCGCCGGATGCGCTGGAAGTCTTTCTCGAAGCCTTCGAAGGCCCGCTCGACCTGCTGCTGTACCTGATCCGCAAGCAGAACATCAACATCCTCGACATTCCGGTGGCGGAAATCACCCGCCAGTACATGGGCTATGTCGAGTTGATGCAGTCGGTGCGCCTGGAACTGGCGGCCGAGTACCTGGTGATGGCCGCGATGCTCGCCGAGATCAAGTCGCGAATGCTGCTGCCACGGGCTGAAACCGTCGAGGAGGAAGAAGACGACCCGCGCGCCGAACTGATCCGCCGCTTGCAGGAGTACGAACGCTTCAAGGCTGCCGCCGAAGGGATCGATGGCCTGAGCCGCGTCGGACGTGACGTGGTGGTACCGAAGCTGGATGCACCTGAAGCCCGGGCGCGCAAGCTGTTGCCGGACGTGCGTCTGTCCGAGTTGCTTTTGTCCATGGCCGAGGTTTTGCGCCGTGGCGACATGTTCGAAAGCCACCAGGTCAGCCGCGAAGCGCTGTCTACGCGCGAACGCATGAGCGATGTGCTGGAACGGCTCAAGGGCGGCGGTTTCGTGCCGTTTGTCGAACTGTTCACCGCTGAAGAGGGACGCTTGGGGGTGGTCGTGACGTTTATGGCGATTCTCGAACTGGTCAAGGAATCTTTGGTCGAGCTGGTGCAGAATGAGCCGTTCGCAGCGATCCACGTGCGGGCCCGAGCCGAATAACGAGTTGAATCATGAACCTGAGTGAACCCCGCGAGCTGGCGCCATTGCTTGAAGCCTTTCTGTTGGCCTCGGGAAAGCCGCAATCCCTGGAAAGCCTGTTCGAACTTTTTGAGGAAGGCGAGCGCCCTGAGCCGCCGGTGTTCAAGAAGGCCCTGACGATTCTGGCCAAGTCCTGCGACGGCCGCGCTTTCGAACTCAAGGAAGTGGCCTCGGGGTACCGCCTGCAAATTCGCGAAAAATTCTCGCCGTGGGTCGGGCGTCTGTGGGAAGAACGCCCGCAGCGTTATTCCCGGGCCATGCTCGAAACCATGGCGCTGATTGCCTATCGCCAGCCGATCACCCGGGGCGAGATCGAAGACGTGCGGGGCGTGGCGGTCAACAGCAACATCGTCAAGACCCTCATGGAGCGCGAGTGGATTCGGATCGTCGGTTACCGCGACGTGCCCGGCAAACCGGCGATGTTTGCCACCACCAAGGCCTTTCTCGATCACTTCAACCTGAAAAATCTCGACGACCTGCCGCCGCTGGCCGAACTGCGTGAACTGGAACCGGACCCGGTGCTCGATTTCGACGATGCCCCGGTGCCGGCCGCCCTGCAAGCGCTGGCCGATGCCAGCGCCGAGCCGGAGGAACCGAAGGAAGAGACCAGTTTCCATACGCTGCTTCTGGAGCTGGACACCATGGAGGAGGGGATCAAGACCGATTTCGACGATTTGTTGCGTGATGGTGTGTCGCCTGAGTTCGATTCGGAGCAGTCGGATGTCGAACCAGACGTCGAAGCGGCGCAGCCCGAGCCCGAGCCCGAGCCTGAAACTGAAACTGAACCGGAGCAGGAAGACGATATCCTCGGCGTCGCACAAGCCCGGGAAAAACTCCTGGCCGCCGTCGCCGCCCTCGAGCCGCCGAAACCCGAGCCTGAACTGTCGGACGAAGAGGCCGAAGCCCAGGCATTGGCCGAAGCCATCGAAGCCGAACGCCGCGAATTCGAAGACTGACCACCATCCCGTAGGAGCCGGCTTGCTGGCGATGGCATCACCGCGGTCCTTCAGATACACCGCGTTGGCCGCATCGCCAGCAAGCCGGCTCCTACAAAAGCTCGCGATCACCGGTCGGCGGAAAAGCAAATAACCTTGCCTTGATCAGCTAGTCTCTGATGCGCAAACGCCCGCATGCGCGTATGATTCGCGACCCTTCGGCGATCCCATCGCCAAGAACTCAGATTTACATCGCTTCAGGCAACGCCTGAACAGACCACACCGGGAGGTGCCCAGATGAGTATCAAAGACCAGAAAGACGACCAGGAAATCGGCCCAGCAGGCGAAAAGCTGCAGAAAGTCCTCGCCCGTATCGGCATCGGCTCGCGCCGTGACGTGGAAGCCTGGATCAGCCACGGCCGCATCAAGGTCAACGGCAAAGACGCCACCCTTGGCCAGCGTGTCGACATGCACGACGCCATCACCATCGATGGCAAGGTGATCAAGCGCGAAGAGGCTTCCGAGTCGGTCCGCCGCGTGATCATGTACAACAAGCCCGATGGCGAGATCTGCACCCGTGTCGACCCGGAAGGTCGCCCGACCGTGTTCGACAAGATGCCAAAGCCGAAAGAAGGCCGCTGGATCAACATCGGTCGTCTGGACATCAACACCACCGGTTTGCTGATGTTCACCACCGACGGTGAGCTGGCCAACCGCCTGATGCACCCTTCCTACGAGATGGACCGTGAATACGCGGTACGTGTGCGTGGCGAAGTCGATGACGAGATGATCGAGCGCCTGAAGGCTGGCGTGGTCCTTGAAGATGGTCCGGCCAAGTTCACCGACATCAAGCAAGCGCCAGGCGGTGAAGGTTTCAACCACTGGTATCACTGCGTGGTGATGGAAGGTCGCAACCGCGAAGTTCGTCGTCTGTGGGAATCCCAGGGCCTGGTGGTCAGCCGTCTGAAGCGCGTGCGTTTCGGTCCGGTGTTCCTCAACTCCGACCTGCCGATGGGCCGCTGGCGCGAAATGAGCCAGTACGAAGTTGATGTTCTGAGTGCCGAAGTCGGCCTGACGCCGGTCGCGATGCCGCAGATGAACGCCAAGAGCAAAGACAAACTGGACCGGATGCAGCGTAAATCGTCACGTCCGATGGCCAAGACCGAGCGCGTTCGTACCCTGCGTCCGGCTGCTGCCGTACCCGGTGCACCCGCCGCTCCGCGTGCCAGCCGCGAACCGAAGATCGAAGGCGAGCGTCCAGGTCGCAAGCCAGCCGCCCGTCAGGACGGTGAGCGCGGTCCACGCACGCCGCGTCCGGCCAATGGCCGTACCGAGCGCGGCGAAGGTCGTGGCACGCCGGTGGCCGATCGTCCGGTCGACACCAAGCGCCCGGCCAAGCCTGCACCGAAAAAGCGTCCTGGCATCAGCCTGGTCGACAGCGACAAACCGTCGGGCAAGCGCCGTGGCGCTCCGGCGGGTTCGGGTCAGCGTCCTGGCTTTGGTCGTCGCAAGCCTGAGTAATCGGTCAGCGCTTCATAAAAAACGCCAACCTTCGGGTTGGCGTTTTTTTTGGTCTGGTTTTAGCCATGAAGTGTTTTCAATGGCCTCTTCGCGGGCAAAGCGGCAACACCATACTCTCCCGAATGGAAACCCGATGTTACGGTCTGTAAAGAAATCCTGACAAATCCCACGGATTCACCCTGTGGATTCGACACTTCCTGGATGCCGTAAGAAAACGCTTACACATCAGCCCCTCCCGGTTAGCTTCCAGCCCTCTGGCCCGCTTGTTTCACCACTCCAGTCAGGGTGTCATGCGCGCCATGCCTGTCGTGCAGGTGCATAACAAAAAGGAGGCGCAATGATCGCCGCAATCCATTTTCAGTTCTCCGCGAGGGGCGATTTTACTGCCGTCCCCGTCTTTGATCCGCAAGGGTCCGACCCCGTATTTGCAGCCGCCCGAGCCTCTCGTCGCGGACACAGGCAATCCCGGCCATAGACACGCTTGTCCAGCGAGTCTGGCAGCAGGGGGTTACAGGTGTACAATGCGCCGCGTTTTACCTGTGACCTCCTGCGCATCTGCGCAAACCTCAAGGCTATCCGCCTTGTTCACTCCGCTGCGCCACAAGCGTGTCGGGTTCGATTTCGTCACAGATAAAAACAAACAGGTGACGCATGACCGTAGTAAATACGCTGAACTCCTGGTGCCTGCGCTGGGGTTTGATCGGTGCCGCTTAATGTCTTTGCTGAGCAGCAACGTTTACTGAACATCATCAAACCTTGCGTGAGACCCTTTTCATGAGTGGACAAAACTCGCATTCAGGCGAGCTGAAACGCGGCCTGAAGAATCGCCACATTCAACTGATCGCCCTCGGTGGCGCGATCGGTACCGGTTTGTTCCTCGGCTCGGCCGGGGTACTGAAATCTGCCGGTCCGTCGATGATCCTCGGCTATGCCATCTGCGGCTTCATTGCCTTCATGATCATGCGCCAACTGGGCGAAATGATCGTCGAAGAGCCAGTGGCCGGTTCCTTCAGCCATTTCGCGCACAAGTACTGGGGCGGCTTTGCCGGTTTCCTGTCGGGCTGGAACTGCTGGATCCTGTACATTCTGGTGGGCATGTCCGAGCTGACGGCTGTCGGCAAATACATCCACTACTGGGCGCCGGACATCCCGACCTGGGCCTCCGCTGCCGCCTTCTTCGTGCTGATCAATGCGATCAACCTGGCCAACGTCAAAGTCTTTGGCGAAGCCGAGTTCTGGTTCGCGATCATCAAGGTCGTTGCCATCGTCGGCATGATTGCCCTGGGCAGCTACTTGCTGGTCAGCGGCAACGGCGGCCCGCAAGCGGCGGTGAGCAACCTGTGGACCCACGGCGGTTTCTTCCCGAACGGCGTGAGTGGTCTGGTGATGGCCATGGCGATCATCATGTTCTCCTTCGGTGGTCTGGAAATGCTCGGTTTCACCGCGGCTGAAGCCGACAAGCCGAAAACCGTGATCCCGAAAGCCATCAACCAGGTGATCTACCGGATCCTGATTTTCTACATCGGCGCACTGGTCATTCTGCTGTCGTTGACGCCGTGGGACAGCCTGCTGGCTACCCTGAACGCGTCCGGTGATTCCTACAGCGGCAGCCCGTTCGTACAAGTGTTCTCGATGCTCGGCAGCAGCACCGCCGCGCACATCCTCAACTTCGTGGTCCTGACTGCGGCGTTGTCGGTGTACAACAGCGGCACCTACTGCAACAGCCGTATGCTGTTGGGCATGGCCGAACAGGGCGACGCGCCGAAAGGCCTGGCGAAGATCGACAAGCGCGGCGTGCCGGTGCGTTCGATCCTGGCTTCGGCGGCCGTGACGCTGATCGCAGTGTTGTTGAACTACTTGATCCCGCACAGCGCGCTGGAACTGCTGATGTCGCTGGTGGTGGCTACCCTGGTGATCAACTGGGCGATGATCAGCTACTCACATTTCAAGTTCCGCCAGCACATGAACAAAACCAAACAGACGCCGCTGTTCAAGGCCTTGTGGTACCCGTACGGGAACTACGTTTGCCTGGCGTTCGTGGTGTTCATTCTGGGCGTGATGCTGCTGATTCCGGGGATTCAGGTCTCGGTGTACGCGATTCCGCTGTGGGTCGTGTTCATGTGGGTCTGCTACGGCATCAAGAACAAGCGCAGTGCTCAGCACGCGTTGCAGGCAGCAGTGAAGTAACACTGACGCAGAATCAACCAACCCGGCCAAGTGCCGGGTTTGTTTTGGGCGCTGCAAAACCTGTAGGAGCTGGCTTGCCAGCGATGACGGCGTCACGTTCACCATCGTCATCGCTGGCAAGCCAGCTCCTACAAAAGGTGGGCCGAAAATAGGGGGGATTCGCGGTATCCTGCACGCTCTGAATACGGACGCTTTTCCATGCTGGTAATTTCCAACAACGTGCATCTGCCGGATGCCGAGATCGAGTTGACCGCCATTCGTGCCCAGGGCGCCGGTGGTCAGAACGTCAACAAGGTCTCCAGTGCCGTGCACCTGCGCTTCGATATTCCGGCCTCGTCCTTGCCCGACTTCTACAAAGAGCGGCTGCTGGCACTGCGCGACAGTCGCATCACCAGCGACGGCGTGTTGATCATCAAGGCCCAGCAATACCGGACGCAGGAACAGAACCGGGCCGATGCGCTGGAGCGTTTGGTCGAGCTGATCCTCAGCGCCACCAAGGTGGAAAAGAAACGCCGTCCGACCAAACCAACCCTGGGCTCCAAGACGCGTCGGCTTGAATCCAAGAGCAAGCGCGGCAACATCAAGGCCGGTCGCGGCAAGGTGGATTTCTAAGGCGCGTCCCGCGATTCACGCAGCTTCGGTGCCTGCCGGTACAAATAGAGACTCAGCATCAATCCGCTCAAAGCGGCAAGGGCGGCAAACAGGAAGATCGAAGCAAATCCGAAACCTGCGGCAATCGCACCGGCCAACGGCCCGGTGATCCCCAGCGACAAATCGATGAACAGCGAGTAAGCCCCCACTGCCGCACCACGACTGGACGCCGGTACCAGATTGACCGCTTCCACCCCCAGCGCCGGGAACACCAGCGAAAAGCCGAACCCGCTCAACGCTGCACCCGCCAAGGCCCAATGCGCATCCGGTGCCAGCCATAGCAGCAGCAATCCCAGGGTCTCCACCGACAGGCAGGCAATCGCCACGCGAAAGCCGCCGAGGCGGTTGATCAGGTTGCCGAACAGCAAGCGCGCGCCAATGAAGCTGACGCCGAACAGGCTCAGGCACAGCACTGCGTTGTCCCAGTGCTGGGTGGCGTAATACAGCGTGATGAAGGTGGCGATGGTGCCGAAACCGATTGAGCCCAGCGCCAGCCCGCAGCCATGGGGCAGCACGCGACCGAGCACATGCATGAACGGCAAACGTTCACCGGCAACGATCGGCGCGGCGGTTTTCGGCCAGGCCAGCAACAGGCCAATGACGGCCAGCAGCACAATGCTCACGCCCATGCTCCACAAGCCCAACCGACTGACCAGCCACACGCCGAGCGGCGCGCCGACCGCCAATGCGCCGTAACTGGCGATGCCATTCCAGGAAATAACCTTGGCGGTATTCGCCGCGCCAACCCGGCCGATACCCCAGCCAATCGAACCGGAACCGACCAGACTTTCCGAGCTGCCGAGTATCAAACGGCCGATCAACAGGCTGATCAAGCTGAGCATCGGCAGGCTTTGCGTCCACGCCGACATCAACATGAACACACCGCTCAAGCCGCATCCGGCCAGGCCATACATCACCGCGAGTTTGCTGCCTTTGTTGTCGATGATTTTCCCGGCATACGGGCGGCTGAGCAGGGTGGCCAGGTATTGCACGCTGATCACCAACCCGGCGATCACGGTGCCGAAGCCCAGGTCGTTGTGGACGTAACCCGGCAATACGGCCAAGGGGATGCCGATATTCAGGTAGCCGATAAAGGTAAACAGGACGATGGATACAACTTGCAGCGTGACCGTCAGGGGGCGCTGTTTTTCAGACATGGGTAAAGGTCCACGGTAAAGCAGGATAGATAGGCTGCTTATGATAGCGGCGAGGCCGCTCGTGGGCCGGGGAAAAATGAAACTATTTGCCGGGTGGTTTTACTTGGGCTTGGCGGGCGCAACCAGGTGCGTGGTGACCAGGGCGGCCAACGCGTTTTCTTCGGTGCCAAATCGGGCGAGTAAAGCGGCTTGTTTCTCGGGGGAGAGGCGATTCCAGATCTCGATCATTTTCTCGGCGGTGCCGATCAGGGCACTGGCCTGGGCTTCGCTAAATTCATCGGTCATGGACAGGGTCTCGTTTCAGGCAGTGTGGAAAGCGCATGTTAGCGCTTTCCACACGGTCTGTACGGCGGGTATTTCAGTCTTCGCTGTCAGCTTGGCAGCTGTCAGTGCCATCTTTCGGCTCGGGCTGTTGGGCACCGGCTTGTCGCGTGGTCGTCTGCTCAGGTTCGTGCAGGCTTGGGAAGGGGAGATTAGGAATCTCGTGCATAGTCGCGCTCCTCGCTAAGTCTGTTGATAGATCTGGTAGATCCGCGCTTTTACAAAGCCTGGGCAGGATACAGCAACAGAAATGACAAACAGACTGTTATATCCATTTGTTTCGATAAGCGGGGTTGTCTAGACAGGTCTGGAAGGGCAACGAGAATCCATTGTGGCGAGGGAGCTTGCTCCCGCTGGGCCGCGGAGCGGCCCCATGAGAATACAAGGAGTTCTTTCAGTGAGAACTCGTTTGCAGTTCAAGCGACCGCTGCGCGCTCGAGCGGGAGCAAGCTCCCTCGCCACAGGGTGTTCGGCATATCACTTTGTTACTGGCAAACCTTGGCAATCGCCTCGGCCAGCAGATCCAGGCGCGTGGCATCAATCCCTGCGACGTTGGCCCGGCCCGAACTGACCATGTACACGCTGTGGTTGTCCCGCAGATTCTTCACTTGCACAGGCGACAGGCCGGTGTAGGAAAACATCCCGCGCTGCGCGCCAATGTGCGCAAAGCGTTCGCGCAAACCATGTGGCTCCAGCGCTTCCACCAGGCCGCTGCGCAGCTGGGCAATGCGCAAGCGCATGCTTTCCACTTCGTCGGCCCAGAGGCTTTTCAGCTCCGGATCGCCGAGGATCGTCGCCACGACGGCAGCACCATGATCCGGCGGCGTCGACCACAAATTGCGGGCGATGTTGGCCAGTTGGCTGCGAATGTCGGTGAGCTTGTCGGCGCTTTTCGCACAGACAATCAGCGCACCCGTTCGGTCGCGGTACAGGCCGAAGTTCTTCGAGCAGGAACTGGTGATCAGCACTTCCGGCAACTCGGCGGCGAACAGTCGAGTCGACCAGGCATCCTGCTCCAGGCCATCGCCAAAACCTTGGTAGGCGAAGTCGATCAGTGGCAGCAGTTCGCGTTTGCGAACAACCTCCAGCACCCGGCGCCAATCGTCATGGGACAAGTCGAAACCGGTCGGGTTGTGGCAGCAGGCGTGCAGCAACACCACGTCGCCCTTGGGCGCTTCATTGAGCGCCGCGAGCATCCCTTCAACGTCGAGTCGGTTGTCGCTGCCCACGTATGGGTAATGACTGACCTTGACGTTGGCGGCCGCGAAAATGGTTTCGTGGATCGGCCAGGTCGGATTGCTCAGCCAGACGCCACGGCCCGGCAGGCACTGGGCGATGAAGTCCGCGCTCAGGCGCAGCGCCCCGGTGCCGCCCGGTGTCTGGGTGGCGCCAGCACGTTGCTCAGTGAGCAACGTCGAGTCGACACCCAGCACCAGCTCATTGATCGCCTTGCCGAACGCCGGCTCGCCATGACCACCGATGTAGGTCTTGGTGGTCTGACGCTCGACCAGACGCGCCTCGGCCAGTTTCACTGACTGAGGAATCGGCGTCAGGCCCTGGGCGTCTTTGTAGACACCCACGCCAAGGTCGAACTTGCGCGGGTTCGGGTCCTGCGCGTAGGCCTCCATCAGGCCCAGGATTGGGTCGCCGGGCACACGGTCGATGGCGTCGAAGTGCATTACTTGCGGCCCTCGGCGTCCTTGGCAACGATGTCAGTGCGCGCGGCCATGATGAAGTCGTTGCGGTGCAGGCCCTTGATCGAGTGGCTCCACCAGGTCACGGTGACTTTGCCCCACTCGGTCAGCAAGCCTGGGTGGTGACCTTCAGCCTCGGAGATTTCACCGACAGCGTTGGTGAATGCCAGGGCGTGCTTGAAGTTTTTGAACAGGAAGACTTTTTCCAGCTGCATGATGCCGTCGCGGACTTCGATGTTCCAATCCGGGATTTGCTTGATCAGGATCGGCAATTCTTCGTCGCTGACTTGTGGAGCATCGGCGCGGCAGGCTTCGCAATGGGCTTGGGTGAGTGCGGTCATGATGTGTTCCTGAAATCGAATGTTGGGAAATCGGAGCCCTCAGTGCCACCACGCTAATCCAAAGCGATGGTTTCTGACAGGCTCACTTGATTCTAAAAGCGGCGGATCACGCGGCTTTTGGTTTTGGCGGAAACTTCGGTGCGTGCAGACCCATCTGCATCGCTTGCTTGACCATGCCCATGATGTCTTCGTGAGCGAGGTCGAACAGGCGCTTGAGATTGGGCAGCGCGAAGTACAGCGGTTGCAGGATGTCGATGCGGTAAGGCGTGCGCATGCATTCCAGCGGATCGAACGCCTGATGCTCAGGCTCGTCCGACAGGCAATACACGGTCTCTTTCGGCGAGGACAGAATGCCGCCACCGTAGATGCGTTGGCCTTGCGGGGTGTCGACCAGGCCGAACTCGATGGTCATCCAGTACAGGCGCGCCAGGTACACGCGTTCTTCCTTGGTCGCTTGCAGGCCGAGTTTGCCGTAGGTGTGGGTGAATTCGGCGAACCACGGGTTGGTCAGCAGCGGGCAGTGGCCGAAAATCTCGTGGAAAATGTCCGGCTCTTGCAGGTAATCCAGCTCTTCGCGGGTACGAATAAAGGTAGCCACTGGAAACTGCTTGCTGGCGAGCAATTCGAAAAAGGTCTGGAAAGGGATGAGCGCCGGTACGCGGGCGACCTGCCAGCCGGTGGTTTCACCGAGGACTTTATTGATCTCGCCCAGTTGGGGAATGCGGTCGTGGGGCAGACCGAGTTTCTCGATACCGTCCAGGTATTCCTGGCACGCACGCCCTTCGATCACTTTCAGTTGGCGAGTGATCAGCGTGTTCCACACCGCGTGTTCTTCGGCGGGGTAGTCGATAAAACCTTGCGCATCGGGCTCACGAGCCACGTATTGCGTCTGCTTCATGCTGCTCTCCTGCTAGGGGATTCGTTCTTGTTATGTGCTGCTATGGACTTAGAAATACCCCAAGGATTGCGTCGTTGCAGCAGGCAGTCCGCGAACTGTGTGGGAAAACTCCTCAAATATAGTAAAGTTTTCGTTACGTATCGGCCGTCATCGCGCAGATGTTGAGATTGGCGGCTGGGAAAAGCCCTACATCTGTAACATAATCTTGACGACTATCTGAGCGCCCCGACAGAAAAATGCTTGCCTGGGACCTTTGTAGGAGCCGGCTTGCTGGCGATAGCGTCCTTGAGGGTGTCATCGCCAGCAAGCCGGCGCCTACAGGTTCAATGCCACCCCTTTCATCCAGATCCAGGTCTTTTATATGCGTATCAAAGTCCACTGCCAGAACCGCATCGGCATCCTGCGCGACATTCTCAACCTGCTGGTGGAATACGGGGTCAACGTGGCCCGCGGTGAAGTGGGCGGCGAGCATGGCAACGCCATCTACCTGCATTGCCCGAACCTGATCAACATTCAGTTCCAGGCGCTGCGCCCGAAGTTCGAGTCAATTGCCGGGGTATTTGGCGTCAAGCGTGTAGGGCTGATGCCCAGCGAGCGTCGGCACATGGAACTCAATGCGCTGCTCGGTGCGCTGGAGTTTCCAGTGCTGTCGATCGACATGGGCGGTTCGATCGTCGCGGCCAACCGTGCAGCGGCGCAGCTGTTGGGCGTGCGCGTCGATGAGGTGCCGGGCATTCCACTGTCGCGCTACGCCGAAGACTTCGACTTGCCGGAACTGGTGCGTGCCAACAAATCGCGGATCAACGGGCTGCGGGTCAAGGTCAAGGGCGACGTGTTTCTGGCCGACATCGCGCCACTGCAATCAGAGCACGACGACAGCGAAGCCATGGCCGGCGCAGTGCTGACGCTGCACCGTGCCGACCGGGTGGGCGAGCGTATCTACAACGTGCGTAAGCAGGAATTGCGAGGCTTCGACAGCATCTTTCAAAGTTCGAAAGTAATGGCCGCCGTGGTCCGAGAAGCTAGGCGCATGGCGCCGCTGGATGCGCCGCTGTTGATCGAGGGCGAAACCGGCACCGGCAAAGAATTGCTGGCGCGGGCCTGCCATCTGGCCAGCCCCCGTGGGCAATCGCCGTTGATGGCGCTCAACTGCGCCGGCCTGCCCGAGTCGATGGCCGAGACCGAACTGTTTGGCTACGGCCCCGGCGCTTTCGAAGGTGCGCGGGCCGAGGGCAAGCTCGGGCTGCTGGAGCTGACGGCGGGCGGTACGTTGTTTCTCGACGGCGTCGGGGAAATGAGCCCGCGCTTGCAGGTGAAGTTGCTGCGCTTCCTGCAGGACGGTTGCTTCCGGCGTGTAGGCAGCGACGAAGAAGTTTATCTGGATGTGCGGGTGATCTGCGCGACCCAGGTCGATTTGTCCGAACTGTGTGCCCGTGGCGAATTCCGTCAGGACCTGTACCACCGCTTGAACGTGCTGTCGCTGCACATCCCGCCGCTACGCGAATGCCTCGACGGGTTGACGCCTCTGGTGGAGCACTTCCTCGATCAGGCCAGCCGGCAGATCGGTTGTCCATTGCCAAAACTCGCGCCAGCCGCCATGGAGCGGCTCAGTCACTACCATTGGCCGGGCAACGTCCGGCAACTGGAAAACGTGTTGTTCCAGGCGGTTTCCCTGTGCGAGGGCGGGACGGTCAAGGCTGAACATATTCGTCTGCCGGATTACGGCGTGCGTCAGCCATTGGGCGATTTCTCGCTCGAGGGCGGGTTAGACGAAATTGTTGGGCGTTTTGAAAAAGCGGTGCTGGAACGGCTTTATTCGGAACATGCCAGCAGTCGATTACTGGGCAAGCGCCTGGGTGTTTCTCATACAACGATTGCCAACAAGTTGCGTGAATATGAAATAGGGAAGCTTGCTTAAATAAGAATACTTATTGAATGCCAATATTTAACCAGCGCCTTGGTTTCGTATTTAAGGCGCTGGAACCACCGTTGTTGATCCAAATCATGGAACTTATTGCGTAAGCCAGCTAGGCTCCTTTGACAGTTTGACAGTTTGACAGTTTGACAGTTTGACAGTTTGACAGTTTGACAGTTTGGCAGGAGCGCTAACCATGCCATCAACGGATGACTCTACCCAGCGGGTTCGTAAAGAAACGCGCCTGTTCTATTTCCTGATCATTGTTCTGTTTCCACTGTTATCGGTGGCGATAGTCGGTGGTTACGGTTTTTTTATCTGGTTTCTGCAAATGCTCCTCGGTCCGCCAGGCCCCCCCAACTGATCGACATCCATCTCTAACTCAGCAGGGAGTACGGGTCGTGGAAAAGACGCTGCACATTGCCAGTCTGGTAGTACATGCCCGTCCCGCCTTGTTCGAGGCGGTCAAAGCCAACCTGCGGTTGCTCACGGGCGTTGAACTTCATCAGGAAAGCCCCGCCGGCAAGTTAGTGGTTGTGCTGGAAACCGATCACGAAAGCCAGATTCTTCAGCGAATCGATCAGATCAATCGCTTGCCAGGCGTGCTCAATGCCGCCCTGGTTTATCACGAGATTCTCGATGTGACGGGAGAAAGCACATGCCTATGACTCGGCGAGAGTTTGTCAAAGCCCAAGCGGCCGGAATCGCGGCAGCGGCTGCGGGTCTCCCGGTGTTTACCTCGGCCAGTAACCTGATTACCGAACAAGACATGGTTTCCCTGAACTGGAACAAGGCGCCCTGTCGTTTTTGCGGTACCGGTTGCAGCGTCATGGTGGCGACCAAGGACAACAAGGTGGTGGCAACTCACGGCGATGTAAAAGCCGAGGTCAACCGCGGGTTGAACTGTGTCAAAGGCTACTTTTTATCCAAGATCATGTACGGCGTTGATCGTCTGACGCAGCCGCTGTTGCGCATGACCAATGGGCAATATGACAAACAAGGCGAGTTTCATCCGGTGTCCTGGGAACAGGCATTCGATGTCATGGAGTTGAAGTACAAAGAGGCGCTGAAGAACAAGGGCGGGGAATCCGTCGCCATGTTCGGCTCCGGGCAGTGGACGATCTGGGAAGGGTACGCGGCCAACAAATTGATGAAAGCGGGATTCCGCTCGAACAACATCGACCCCAATGCACGCCATTGCATGGCATCGGCGGTCATGGGGTTCATGCGCACGTTCGGTATCGACGAGCCGATGGGCTGTTACGACGATATCGAAGTCACCGATGCGTTCGTCCTGTGGGGTTCAAACATGGCGGAAATGCACCCGATTCTTTGGAGTCGGGTGACTGATCGCCGTTTAAGCCAGCCGGATGTGAAAGTGGCCGTGCTCTCCACGTTTGAACATCGCAGTTTTGAACTGGCTGACATTCCGATGGTGTTCAAGCCACAGACTGACTTGCTGATTCTCAACTACATCGCCAACCACATCATTGAAAGCGGTTCGGTCAACAAAGACTTCGTCAGCAAACACACCAAGTTCGCCAAAGGCACCGATGACATCGGCTACGGTTTGCGTTCCGACAATCCGCTGGAGATGAAGGCCAAGAATGCCGACAAGGCGAATACCTGGACCGACATCGACTTCGAGCAGTTCGCCGCGTTCGTCAAACCCTACACCCTGGAGCGCACCGCGAAGGAAACCGGGGTGCCGGCCGAGCGCCTCAAGGCATTGGCCGAGCTGTACGCCGACCCCAAGCGCAAGGTGGTTTCGTTCTGGACCATGGGCTTCAACCAGCACACCCGAGGTGTGTGGGCCAACAACCTGATCTACAACATCCACCTGCTGACCGGGAAAATCAGCGAGCCGGGCAACAGTCCGTTCTCCCTGACGGGCCAGCCTTCGGCCTGCGGTACGGCGCGAGAAGTGGGCACGTTCTCCCATCGCTTGCCGGCCGACCTGGTGGTGACCAATCCGAAGCACCGCGCCACCGCAGAAAAAATCTGGAAACTGCCGGCGGGAACCATCAAGGAAAAGGTCGGGTTCCACGCCGTGCAGCAGAGCCGCATGCTCAAGGACGGCGTGCTCAATGTGTATTGGACGATGGCCAGCAACAACATGCAGGCCGGGCCCAACATCATGCAGGAAGTGTTGCCGGGGTGGCGCAATCCCGAGAACTTCGTGGTGGTGTCGGATGTGTATCCCACCGTCTCGGCGCAGGCCGCGGATCTGATTTTGCCCACGGCGATGTGGGTCGAGAAAGAGGGCGCTTACGGCAACGCGGAGCGGCGTACGCAGTTCTGGCATCAACTGGTTTCGGCGCCGGGAGATGCCAAGTCGGACCTCTGGCAATTGGTCGAATTTTCCAAGCGTTTTACAACCGACGAAGTCTGGCCGGCGGAACTGTTGGAGAGTTCACCGCAGTACAAGGGCAAGACCCTGTATGAGGTGCTGTTCAAGAATGGTCAGGTCGATCAATTCCCCGCTGATCAACTGGCTGAGGGCTATCAGAACGACGAGGCCAAGGCTTTCGGTTTCTACCTGCAAAAAGGCCTGTTCGAAGAATATGCCCAGTTCGGCCGTGGACATGGTCATGACCTGGCGCCCTTTGATCGTTATCACTCCGAGCGCGGTTTGCGCTGGCCCGTCGTCGAAGGCAAGGAAACGCTGTGGCGCTTTCGCGAGGGTTATGACCCCTATGTCGAGAAGGGCAGTGGCGTGCAGTTCTACGGCTATCCCGACAAGAAAGCGATCATCTTCGCGCTGCCTTACGAGCCGCCTGCGGAAGCCCCGGACGCGGACTTCCCGTTCTGGTTGAGTACCGGGCGGGTGCTTGAGCATTGGCACACGGGGACCATGACCCAGCGTGTCGAAGAACTCTATAAAGCAGTGCCCGATGCGCTGGTCTACATGCACCCGGCCGATGCCAAGGCGTTGAATGCGCGGCGTGGCAGCGAAGTGAAACTCATCAGCCGACGCGGCGAGATGCGTGCCCGGATTGAAACCCGAGGGCGCAACAAACCGCCTCAAGGTTTGGTGTTCGTGCCGTTTTTCGATGCCAACAGGCTGATCAACAAAGTCACGCTGGATGCGACGGACCCCATCTCCAAGCAGACCGATTACAAAAAATGCGCGATCAGGATTGAGTTGATCAAGACGGCATAAGGAGCGCTTTCATGAATTATCGTTCGCTGTCCCTGCTTGCCGCTCTGCTGGTGTGGGTGCCCTTGGCATTTGCGGCAGAGCCCGGTTACCCACTGGATGCGCCTGCACCGGATGGTCGTCGGGTCGGCGGGACCTTGACTCAGGAGCTGCCCGCTCCACCCATCGCGGAAGACGAGAACAAGGACCTCAAGCGTGAACGTAATTATCCCGAGCAACCGCCGACCATTCCCCACAGCATTCGCGGGTATGGCATCGACATGAACAGCAACAAGTGCCTGACCTGCCACAGTCGCGGCAACAGTGCGCGCACCCAGGCGCCGATGATCAGCATCACGCACTACATGGACCGTGACGGCCAGGCGTTGGCGGCGGTGTCGCCGCGCCGGTACTTCTGCAACCAGTGTCATGTGCCGCAGAAAGATGTGAAGCCACTGGTGAACAACAGCTTCAAGAACATCGATCAGGTGTTGCAAGACGAAATCAACCGTCAGCCGAAACCTTGAGGAGAGGCCATGAAATCTTTGCTTGCCTTGCTCAAGGATTATTGGAGCGTACTGCGTCGGCCCAGCGTGCATTACAGCCTGGGCTTTCTGACGCTCGGCGGGTTTATCGCCGGGGTGATTTTCTGGGGTGGGTTCAACACCGCGCTGGAAGCGACCAACACCGAGAAGTTCTGCACGTCCTGCCATGAAATGCGCGACAACGTGTTTGTCGAATTGCAGGAAACCATTCACTACTCCAACCGCTCGGGCGTACGCGCCACGTGCCCGGACTGCCACGTCCCCCACGAGTGGACGCACAAGATCGCACGCAAGATGCAGGCTTCCAAGGAAGTCTGGGGCAAGCTGTTCGGAACGATCAGCACCCGGGACAAGTTCCTGGGCATGCGCCGGGAGCTGGCCGAACACGAGTGGGCGCGGCTCAAGGCCAACGATTCCCGAGAGTGTCGCAACTGTCACAACTTCGAGTTCATGGACTTCACCCGCCAGGGCAAGCGCGCCGCCAATATGCACTCCACTTCATTGGCCAGCGGCCAGGCGACCTGCATCGACTGCCATAAAGGCATTGCCCACAAACTGCCCGACATGAGCGGTGTGAAAGGCTGGTAGCCGGGTTTTCCCGGCGTTGCCGCCAAGCGGCATAAGCGCGCCGGTTTTTCGTCTTCGATACATTGTTCAATTCCCCTCTGATGAGCCTCAAGCCCCGTGTTTAAAGGGGGTTTGAGCCGCTGCGCGCAAGTTGGTCTGCAAATTGCTACAACCAGCGCAACACAGCGGTGGGCGGCAACCGTCCGGCATGCAGAGGAAAGATTGTGGACAAGTACCTTTATGTGGCAATGACCGGCGCCAGCCAGAATGCACTGGCGCAAAAGGCGCATGCCAACAACCTCGCGAACATCTCCACCAACGGCTTCCAGAAAGACCTGGAACAGGCGCGTTCGATGCCGGTGTTCGGTGACAGCTTTCCGGCGCGTGCGTTTGCCTTGTCCGAACGCCCGGCCACCGATTTCTCCCCTGGTTCGCTGGTAGAAACCGGCCGCGACCTCGACGTTGCCGTGCAAGGCGATGGCTGGATTGCCGTACAGAATCCTGACGGCGGCGAAAGCTACGTGCGCACCGGCAGCCTGAACATTGACGCGCTGGGCGTGCTGCGTGCCGGCAACGGCATGCCGGTGATGGGCAATGGCGGGCCGATTGCCGTGCCGCCCGAGCAGCAGATCGAAGTGGGCGAGGACGGCACCATCAGTATTCGCGCGATGGGCGAAGGTCCTCGCGTGATGGCCGAAGTCGACCGCATCAAGCTGGTCAATCCGGACTTCAAGAACATGACCAAAGGCCTGGACGGTTCGATCCACACCAGGGACGGGCAGCCGGCGCAAGCCGATGCCAACGTCAAACTGGTGTCCGGGTTCCTCGAATCGAGCAACGTCAATGCCGTGGAAGAGATGACCTCGGTGCTGGCGCTGGCCAAGCAGTTCGAACTGCACATCAAGATGATGAACACCGCCAAAGACGATGACCAGGCCATGGCTCGGGTCTTGCAGATCAGCTAATTACCAGAACGTCGCGCCGTAAAACAGGCGCACGAGGAGAATCGAATGCTTCCGGCTCTATGGGTTGCCAAAACAGGTCTGTCCGCCCAGGACACCAACCTGACTACCATTTCCAACAACCTGGCCAACGTGTCGACCACGGGTTTCAAACGTGACCGCGCCGAGTTCCAGGACTTGCTCTACCAGATCAAGCGTCAGCCTGGCGCCCAGTCGACCCAGGACAGCGAACTGCCGTCGGGTCTGCAACTGGGTACTGGTGTGCGTATCGTCGGCACCCAGAAAAACTTCACCGCCGGCAGCCTGCAAACCACCGAGCAGCCGCTGGACATGGCCATCGACGGCCGTGGTTTCTTCCAGATCCTGCAACCGGACGGCACCACGTCCTACACCCGTGACGGCACGTTCCACCTGGACTCCAACGGCCAGATCGTCAACGCCAGTGGTTTTGCCCTGGAGCCGGCGATTGTCATTCCGAACGATGCCCAGACCTTCACGGTCGGCCGTGACGGCACCGTGTCCGTCACCGTGCCTGGCAACGCTGCGTCCCAGGTGATCGGCAACCTGCAAACCGCCGACTTCATCAACCCGGCCGGCCTGCAGGCGGTGGGTAACAACCTGTTCCTGGAAACCGCCGCCAGTGGTGCGCCGCAAGTCGGCACCCCGGGCCTGGCCGGTTTCGGTACCACGCTGCAGAACACCCTGGAAACGTCCAACGTCAGCACCGTTGAAGAGATGGTCAACATGATCACCACTCAACGTGCCTACGAGATGAACTCCAAGGTGATCTCCACCGCCGACCAGATGCTCTCGTTCGTAACGCAGAATCTGTAATCAAGTCTATGAGGCGGCCATGAGGTCGCCTGCAACACCGTGAGGTAGGGTCATGAATCGCTATGCATTTGTTCTGGCACTGAGTGGGATCACCGCGCTCGCAGGCTGCGTGCCTGTGCCGCCCAAGCCCAATGACCCTTATTACGCTCCGGTGTTGCCGCGCACGCCGTTGCCGTCTGCGGCGAACAATGGCTCGATCTATCAGGCCGGTTTTGAACAGAACCTGTACAGCGACCGCAAGGCGTACCGGGTGGGCGACATCATCACCATTACGCTGAACGAAAAAACCCAGGCCAGCAAAAACGCCAACTCGCAGATCGGCAAGAACAGCAAGGCCGATATCGGCCTGACCTCGTTCTTTGGCGGTGGCTTGAGCACCAACGATCCAATCGGCAGCGGCGACCTGAGCCTCGACGTCGGCTACAGCGGCGAACGCGCAACCAAGGGCGACAGCAAGGCCGCGCAGGGCAACACCCTGACCGGTTCGATCACCGTGACCGTGGCCGATGTGTTGCCCAACGGCATCATCGCCGTACGCGGCGAGAAGTGGATGACGCTCAACACTGGCGACGAACTGGTGCGGATTGCCGGTCTCGTTCGTGCCGATGACATCGCCACCGACAACACCGTGTCGTCGACCCGTGTCGCCGATGCGCGCATCACCTATTCGGGTACCGGTTCGTTTGCCGATGCGAGTCAGCCAGGCTGGTTCGACCGTTTCTTCCTCAGCCCGCTGTTCCCTTTCTAGGTGGCTACGTTGAATCTAAAACACCTCATGGTGGCCGCCCTGATGCTGTCCGCAGCCTTCAATGCTCAAGCCGAGCGCCTGAAGGACATCGCCAGTATTTCCGGCGTGCGTTCCAACCAATTGATCGGTTACGGCCTGGTGGTCGGGCTTAACGGCACCGGTGACCAGACGACACAAACCCCGTTCACCCTGCAGACCTTCAACAACATGCTCTCGCAGTTCGGCATCAAGGTGCCGCCGGGTTCGGGCAACGTGCAGTTGAAGAACGTCGCGGCGGTGTCGATCAGTGCCGATCTGCCGCCGTTCGCCAAGCCGGGTCAGCAAGTCGATATCACCGTTTCGTCCATCGGTAACTCCAAGAGCCTGCGCGGTGGCACCTTGCTGCTGACGCCGCTCAAGGGTATCGACGGCAACGTGTATGCCGTGGCTCAAGGCAACCTCGTGGTTGGAGGTTTCGACGCTGAAGGTCGCGACGGTTCGAAGATCACCGTCAACGTTCCGTCGGCCGGTCGCATCCCGGGCGGTGCATCGGTGGAACGTGCGGTTCCGAGCGGTTTCAATCAGGGAAACAGCCTGACCTTGAACCTCAATCGTTCCGACTTCACCACGGCCAAGCGCATCGTCGACAAGGTCAATGACATGCTCGGCCCTGGCGTGGCCCAGGCCATCGACGGTGGTTCGGTGCGTGTCTCGGCGCCGCTCGATCCGAGCCAGCGCGTCGACTATTTGTCGATCCTGGAAAACCTCGAAATCGATCCGGGCCAGGCGGTGGCGAAAGTCATCATCAACTCCCGTACCGGCACCATCGTGATCGGCCAGAACGTCAAGGTGTCTCCGGCCGCCGTGACCCACGGCAGCCTGACCGTGACCATCACCGAAGACCCGATCGTCAGCCAGCCCGGCCCACTGTCCAATGGCACCACGGCGGTGGTGCCGCGTTCGAAGGTCAACGCTCAGCAGGAAGCCAAGCCGATGTTCAAGTTCGGCCCGGGCACCACCCTCGACGAAATCGTGCGTGCGGTGAACCAGGTCGGCGCGGCGCCGGGTGACTTGATGGCCATCCTCGAAGCCCTGAAACAGGCCGGCGCGTTGCAAGCCGACCTGATCGTGATCTGAGGACGGCGTTCATGGATATGCGCAAGAGCGGTCTGGTCAGCAGCAGCGATTCGGGTTCCTACTCGGACCTTAATCGACTGAACCAGCTCAAGGTCGGCGACAAGAACAGCGACGGCAACTTGCGCAAAGTGGCGCAGGAGTTTGAATCGCTGTTCCTCGGAGAAATGCTCAAGTCCATGCGCTCGGCGACCGAAGCGCTGGGGCAGGACAATCCGCTCAACACCCCAGCCGCCAAGCAGTATCAGGAAATGTACGACCAGCAGCTGGCCGTTTCGATGTCCCGTGAAGGCGGCGGTATCGGTCTGGCGGACGTGCTGATGCGTCAGATGTCGAAGGACAAACCCATGGCCCCGGGCGAGGCCGCCGCCGCATCGGCTGCCAAGCAAGAGGCGGCGAAAGCAGCGGTGCATACGCCGGTGGCCGCCGGTACGGTCGCGCTCAACGGGCCACTGTCGCGGGTCAATGGTCAGCGTCCGTTGTGGGCTTCGCGCTCGGTGCATGCGCCGCAGGAAGCAGGCGAGGGCGCCCATCGCAATGACATGGCGCTGATCAATCAGCGACGTCTGGCGCTGCCGCCAAAACTGGCCGACCGCTTGCTCGCGGGGCTGGTGCCTTCGGCAACGACCACCGCTGCATCGGTCAGCGCAACCCCATTGCCGCAGCGCGCGACCACCACCGGTACCGGTCCGTTGTACAACGGCGACTGGCTGGCCAACGCGCAGCAAGCCTCCAGCGGCGGCATGCAGATTTACGGTCGCGCCATGGCGCAGATTCCGCTGGCGCCAGCGAAGAAAGCCTTCAGTTCCTCCGATCAATTCGTCAACACCATGTTGCCGATGGCCAAGGAAGCCGCCGCCCGCATCGGCGTCGATCCACGTTACCTGGTGGCCCAGGCCGCCCTCGAAACCGGCTGGGGCAAGTCGGTCATGCGTGCTCAGGACGGCAGCAGCAGCCACAACCTGTTCGGCATCAAGGCCGGCAGCAGTTGGCAGGGCAACTCGGCACGGGCCATCACCAGCGAATTCAGAAATGGCGAGATGGTCAAGGAGACGGCGCAGTTCCGTTCCTATGATTCCTACAAGGACAGTTTCCATGACCTGGTGACGTTGTTGCAGAGCAACAATCGTTATCAAGAAGTCGTGAAGTCGGCCGATAACCCGGAACAGTTTGTACGCGAGTTGCAAAAGGCCGGTTACGCAACCGACCCGGACTACGCAAGCAAGATTTCGCAGATAGCCAGGCAGATGACGAGTTATCAAAACTACGCTGCGGCGGGCGTTTCAACGAATTTATAAGGTTTGAACCATGAGTTTGCTCAACATCGGAATGTCGGGTTTGTCCGCTAGCCACGCATCGTTGGTGACTACCGGTAATAACATTTCCAACGTCGATACCATCGGGTACTCGCGCCAGCAAACTGTTCAGGGCACCAAAAGCTCTATTCAGCATGGCAATGTGTTCATCGGCACCGGTACGACCCTGGCGGATGTGCGCCGGGTGTACAACAGCTACCTTGACGCGCAACTGCAAACCACCACTTCGCTCAATGGCGATGCGCAGGCCTATCTTGGCCAGGCCACGCAAATTGACAAGCTGTTGTCAGACAGCGGCACCGGCATTACCAAGACGTTGCAGTCGTTCTTCTCGTCGCTGCAAACCTTGTCCGGCAACTCGAACGACAATGCTTCGCGCCAGGCTCTGCTGACCAATGCCCAAGGCTTGAGCAGCCGCTTCAATGCCATGTCCCAGCAATTGAAGCAGCAGGGCACCTATATCAACGATCAGTTGGGCTCGATGGCCGATCAGGTCAACAAGCTGGCGTCGACCGTCGCCGCCTACAACAAGAAAATCGGTGAAGTCAGTAGTTCGGGTGGTACCCCCAACGAACTGCTGGACCAGCGTAATGAAGCCATCCGTCAACTCAACGAACTGGTCGGCACCCAGGTCACTGAAACCGATGGTCGGAAGGATATTTACCTGGGCAGCGGCCAGCCGCTGGTGGTCGGCGACACCGTCAACAAATTGCGCGTGGCGACCGATCCGACCGACCCGACTCGCTCATCGATCATCATGGACCGTGGCAGTTCGTCGATCGACATCACCAGCGTGATGAGCGGTGGCCAGATGGGTGGGTTGTTGCGCTATCGCAGCGAAGTGCTGACGCCTGCCGTCAACGACCTGGGGCGTATTGCCATGGTCGTGGCCGATCAAGTCAATAAACAACTGGGTCAAGGCCTGGATCAGAACGGCAATTTCGGTGCGGCGCTGTTCAACAACATCAACAGCGCGACGGCCATCAGTCAGCGCAGCATTGCCAACGCCAACAACAATTCGGCGTCCGGCAACCTGAATGTCACCATCAAAGACACCAGCAAGCTGCAAGCCAGTGACTATCAAGTGACGGTCACTGCTGCGGGCTACAACGTGCGTCGACTGTCGGATAACACCGACATGGGTAACTTCGCCTTCGCCACACCTCCTGCGGCCGATCCGGTCATCGATGGTTTCAGCCTGAGCCTGAACAGCGGTTCGGTCGCCGTCGGGGACTCTTTCAAGATTACCCCGACCCGCAGTGGCGCTGCGGACATGACGACGGTCATGACCGACGCCAAAACCCTGGCTACCGCCGCTCCTCTGACCTCCACGAAGGCGTCGGGCAATGACGGCACCGGTGCTGTCAGCCAGCCGGACCTGACCACCACCCTGGATATCTACGATCCGGTCCAGCGCCTGGAAGTGCAGACGGCGGTCAAGGCATCAATGCCCGTGCGCATGCTGATGACCAGCGCCACCGCCTACGAAGTGTTCGATTCCAAGGGCAACAGCATCGGCACCGGCAACATCGTGCCAGGCCAGAATAACGACCTGAGTATCGCAGTGCCTTACACCGATGCCGGTGGCAATGCCAAAACCTTCAATGTGGGGATGACCGTCAGTGGTAGCCCCGCTTCAGGCGACAGTTTCAACATTGCCATGACAGCGGCGGGCAGCACCGACAACCGTAATGCCCAGTCGCTGCTGGGATTGCAGACCAAGGCGACGGTGGGTGCTACTGCCACCAGTCCTGGCGTGAGTTTTACCGAGGCTTATGGTGGACTGGTATCGAGCGTCGGCTCCCAGACCAAGCAGGCTCAACTGGATGGCACGGCCACCGACACCATCCTGACCGGGGCACGCAACGCCCGTGACTCGCTTTCCGGTGTCGACCTCGATGAAGAGGCAGGCAACCTGACCAAATACCAGCAGTACTACACGGCCTCTTCGCAGATCATCAAGACTGCGCAGGAAATTTTCAGCACTCTGATCAATGCCCTTTAAGGAGCCGTAGAACATGCGCATTTCTACAGCACAGTATTACGCGACCACGGCTGCGAACTATCAGCGCAACCTCAGCAACGTGATGAAGACTGCCGAGCAGGCCAGCAGTGGCATCAAGCTTGAGACTGCGGCGGATGATCCAGTCGGTGCGGCCCGCTTGCTGCAACTCGAACAGCAAAAATCGATGCTTGGCCAGTACACCAACAACATCAACGTGTTGAACACGGCACAGGCGCAAGAAGAAAGCGTACTGGACAGCATCAATACCGTGCTGCAAAAGGTCAGCGAGCTGGCGGTGCGTGCGGGCGGAGCATCGTTGAACGATGACGACCGCAAATCCATCGGAGCGGAAGTTGCTCAGGCTGAAGAGCAATTGCTGAATTTGATGAACAGCAAAGATGCCAACGGCAACTACATTTTCTCCGGTGCCAGCAACACGACTCAACCCTTTGTGCGCAACAGTGATGGCACCTACAGCTATCAAGGTGATCAGACACAGCTGGAGTTGAAAATCGGCGATTCGATGTCGCTAGGCCTCAACGATACCGGTTGGGATGTCTTCCAGCAGGCGATCAATGCAGCCCGCAGCTCGACTACCATGACAGCGCCAGCCGTGGATGACGGGCGAGTGTCCGTGTCTTCCGGCCTGGTTAACTCCGGTCCGGCGTTTGATTCGGGTTTCCGCGATGGACAGCCTTACACGCTCTCGTTCACCAGCAGTACAGCGTTTGTGATCAAGGATACCTTGGGGAATGACGTGACTGCCGAAGCGAGCGGCGGGGGGGCGTTCGATCCGAACAACAAGGACGGTTCCGACATCAGTTTTCGTGGTGTGACCTTTGCGCTGGACATCACCTTTCAGGCGAGTGACACGCCCGCCAATGCGGATGCTGTGATCGCGGGTCACAGTTTCCAGTTAGCGGCCAAACCGGATAGTTTTGTCAGTAACCGTGCTCCGGGTAACACGTCGACGGCAGTGATCAGTCAAACATCGGTGACCAACGCCGTCGATTACAAGAGCTTTTTTCCAGAGGGCGGGGCGATCCTGAAGTTCACTGCACCCGGGACCTTCGAGCTGTACGCCCGTCCACTGACCAGCAGCAGTACCCCGGTCACCAGCGGAACCGTGGTGGCTGGCGTAGCAACGGCGGCTGGCGTCAGCTTTACCCTGGGTGGAGCACCGTCGGTGCCGGCCGCAGGCGACCAGTTCGATATTTCGGTCAATACCCACCAGACGCAGAACGTACTCGACACGATCAGTCAATTACGCCAAGCGCTGGAGATTCCTACAGCAGGCAATCCGGCGGCACAGCGCAATCTGGGTAGCGTCATCGCTTCGTCGATTGCCAATCTGGGCAATGCCAAGAACCAGGTTGACCTGGCGCGTGGTGCCATCGGCGCCCGGGGCAATGTAATGGACATGCAGCGTGATTCGATCCAAAGCACCGACTTGATCAATACCTCATCGCAGTCATCGATCAGGGAGGCCGATCCAGCTGAAGTGCTGACCCGTCTGACCTTGCAGCAGACCATGCTGCAGGCCGCGCAACTGGCATTTGCGAAAGTCTCCCAGCTGAGCCTGTTCAACAAACTTTAAGTCAGTCTTGACCGATCAAAGCCAGTCCCTGTAATCGGGGGCTGGCTTTTTTTTGCATTTTTTTCAGGGGCGTGCAAAGCAGTGCGGGGCGCAATCCGGACCACAAAATCAAATAAAGCAGCGATCTCTGAGTGACCCGTCAGTCAAAACGCGCATCTTCACTGTATCCTGTCTGCGGGCGGTGAAGGTGGCGGGGCTGTCCAAGGTGTTTGTTTGAGCCCCGACGTTGCCTCTTCTGGGGGCCAGACCCTGACTGTAGACGCCCTCGATTCAGCGAGCGGCGATGTTCAGCTGTTTATTATTGGGAAGCCATAATGATTGGCATAAAAAATATAGCGAGTTACGTGCCGGCAGCCGGGATTGATAATTACGCCCAGGGTGCAAAGTTCGACAAGGATGAAACCTTCATCCTTGGCAAGATCGGTTCGGCATTTCTGCCGCGCATGGGTGCCGATCAGGAAACATCCGATCTGTGTGTCGAGGCTGCCAAAGCGCTGTTCGCCGCCAGTCCCGAGCTCAAGCGTGAAGCCATCGACTGCCTGATCGTCGTCACCCAGAACGGTGATGAAGAAGGGTTGCCGCACACCGCTGCAATCGTTCAAGACAAACTGGGTTTGCCGACCCATGTTGCCGCGTTCGATATTTCCCTGGGCTGTTCGGGTTACGTCTACGGCATCTATGCGATCAAAGGCTTCATGGAAGCGGCAGGGCTGAAAAACGGCCTGCTGATCACTGCCGACCCGTATTCGAAGATCGTTGACCCGGAAGACCGCAACACCACCATGCTGTTCGGCGATGCCGCCACTGCGACCTGGATGGGCGAAAACGCGGTCTGGCAGCTGGGTAAATCGAAGTTCGGCACCGACGGGTCCGGCGCGCCACACTTGAAAGTCAGCGACGGCGTGTTCTTCATGAATGGCCGCCAGGTGTTCAACTTTGCCTTGTTGAAAGTTCCTGCGCATTTGCATGAACTGCTGGATGAGTCGAATTTGCAGGCCAGCGACATCGATGCCTTCTGCATCCACCAGGGCAGCGCGGCCATCGTCGATGCCGTGGCGCGCCGCTTCGAAGAGGGTGAGCCTGAGAAGTTCATCAAGGACATGCTCGAAACCGGCAACACGGTTTCGTCGAGTATTCCGCTGCTGTTGCAGAACCACGTGTTCGATTCCAAGTGGACGCGCGTGGCCATCAGCGGCTTCGGCGTAGGCCTGTCATGGGGCTCGGCAATTCTCTATCGCGGTTGATCGACTGAATCGACGCAAAAAAAACGCCCGGACATTTAAATGCCCGGGCGTTTTGCGTTTTACTGGCGCCGACTTTCTGGCTCTAAGGCCTTGAATATAAAGGGCTGGCACGCTGCCACTAAAAAATTCGAAAAAACCGCTCAAGCAAACGGGTCCCACGACGATAACTATTACGTAGGTTCTCTAGGCCACACCAGGCGGTTGCCAGGGCCGGAAGCCGCAGTATCCATCCAACGAGGATTTCGTCATGGCTTTAACCGTAAACACCAACATCGCTTCCATCAGCACCCAGGGTAACCTGAACAAAGCCGGCGGCGCCCTGGCTACCTCCATGCAGCGCCTGTCTTCCGGCCTGCGTATCAATAGCGCCAAAGACGACGCTGCTGGCCTGCAAATCGCTAACCGCCTGACCAGCCAGATCAACGGCCTGGGTCAAGCGGTCAAGAACGTGAACGATGGTATCTCCATCGCGCAAACAGCTGAAGGCGCGATGCAGGCCTCGACTGACATCCTGCAAAAAATGCGTACCCTGGCTCTGTCTTCGGCTACCGGCTCCCTGAGCGCTGACGACCGTAAGTCGAACAACGACGAATACCAGGCTCTGACTGCTGAACTGACCCGTATCTCCCAAACCACCACTTTCGGTGGCCAGAAGCTGCTGGACGGTTCGTACGGTACCAAGGCTATCCAGGTCGGCGCCAACGCCAACGAAACCATCAACCTGAGTCTGGAAAACGTAGCAGCCAGCAACATCGGTTCGCAGCAGATCAAAAGTAAGGCAATCGCACCGAGCGCTACTGGCTTGGCTGGCGGCAACATCACTGTTACTGGTAACGGCCAAACCAAGACTGTTGCATATGCTCCTGCTGCTTCGGCGAAGGACATTGCCACTGGTCTGAACGGTGCAATTGGTGGTCTGACTGCTACTGCCAGCACTGAAGTCAAGCTGGAAGTGGGCGCCGCTACACCGGCGAACTTCAAGCTGGCAGTGGGCAACAGCGGTACTGTTGACTTCGTCGGTGTCACCGATCTGGCAGGCCTGGCAGACCAGCTGAAGTCCAACGCAGCCAAGCTCGGTATCAGCGTTAACTATGACGAAGTGAACAAAAGCCTTTCGGTAAAATCCGATTCGGGCGAAAACCTGACTTTCTCGGGCGCTGACGCTAACGCGATTGCAAACATCAAAGTTGGTGCAAAAGATGGCAGCGGCGCATTCGCTACCCCGACAGCACTGGTTGGTGCAGTGACTGTTGTTACCGGTCAAGTTTCCCTCGACTCCGCCAAAGGCTACTCGCTGAGCGACGCCACTACCGGCGTCTCGGATGTGTTCACTGGTGCGACTGTTTCGTCGACCAAGAAAACCATCGCTCAGACAGACGTGACCGATGCTACCAAAGCCCAAAACGCGCTGGCTGTGATCGACAAGGCCATCGGTACCATCGACGGCGTGCGTTCGGGTCTGGGTGCTACCCAAAACCGTCTGACCACCACTGCTGACAACCTGCAGAACATCCAGAAGAACTCCACCGCTGCTCGTTCTACCGTGCAGGACGTGGACTTCGCTGCTGAAACTGCAGAGCTGACCAAGCAACAAACCCTGCAATCGGCTTCGACCGCCATCCTGTCGCAAGCTAACCAACTGCCATCCGCTGTACTGAAGCTGCTTCAGTAATACCAGCGCTTGGTGAGTGACAGAGGGGCGCGTTTACGTGCCCTTTTGTCTTTTTCGTGATGAGGAGATTGGACATGGATATGAGTGTCAAGTTGAACCAGTCTTATTCGGTTGCAGCCCCGCAAAATCCTCCTGTGCAGGCGGATCCGGTCAGCCGAGCCAAGGTTGAGGCAGTCGCGAAAACGGCGACAGAGCCCAAGCGTGATGAGCTGGAAAAGGCTGTTACCGATATTCGCGAGTTCGTGCAGGCGAGCCAGCGCAAACTGGATTTTTCCATAGATGATTCCACCGGCCGGGTCGTGGTCAAGGTTATCGCCACCGAGAGCGGTGACGTGATTCGGCAGATCCCTTCGGAAACCGCATTGAAACTGGCACAAAGCCTGAGTCAAGCCAGCAGCCTGCTGTTTGACGACAAGGTCTGAGCTGGCATGAATTTTGTTGCTGTTCGCGTTTGAGGCGCACTTCGCCAAGAAAGCGGCAGCCACTGTATAAGGAGAAAGACGATGGCGGGTTCAACGGTTAGCGGTGTCGGTTCGAACATCGATACCCAGGCGATTGTTAAGTCTCTGGTTGACGCTGAAAAAGTGCCCAAGCAGACGCAGATCAACACTCAGACGTTGAAAGCAACCACCACGCTGTCGTCGATCGGCAAGATCCAGGCGGCGCTTGATG
Source organism: Pseudomonas sp. Irchel s3f7 (assembly GCF_900187615.1). GTDB lineage: Bacteria > Pseudomonadota > Gammaproteobacteria > Pseudomonadales > Pseudomonadaceae > Aquipseudomonas. Next base: position 87,176 of record NZ_FYDO01000019.1, read on the forward strand.
CCTTCCGTGGCGCTTTGGCCAGCATGGGCACCGATAACAGTTTTCGCGGCATGATCACTTCATCCTCGGATGAAAAGGTCGCCACCATGACGGCGGGCAATGGAGCCTCTACCGGCAGTTTTGCCCTGGTGGTGACTCAGTTGGCCAGCGCTTCGAAACTGTCGACCAGCACTTTCGCTGGCGGCGCCTCTTCAGTCGTCAACAGCGGTTCGACGCCGAAAACCCTGACGATTACCCAATCTGGTAAAGATTATGATTTGAGTATTCCTGGGGGCGCGACGCTGCAGCAGGTGCGCGACTCGATCAATACGCAATTCTCTACATCCGGGTTGAGCGCCAACATCCTGACTGACTCGACGGGCTCGCGGTTGGTGTTGACCTCCACAACCATGGGCATTGGCTCTGATCTGACCTTGTCGGGTGACTCTGGTCTCGATCTTGGTGCAAGGGTTATCGATGAGCCAAAAAATGCCAAGTACAGCATCGACGGCATTGAGATGCAGTCCAAGAGCAACACGATTGCTGAAGCTGTCAGCGGTGTGAGTATCAAGTTGTTGTCGGTTTCGCCAACGGCCGCCAGCGCCACAAAGCCGACTCCAACAACCATTTCTGTGGCTACCAGCAATTCGGCCTTGAAGTCTGGTGTCAAAGGTTTTGTCGATACCTACAATGCTTTGGTGAAGGCAATCAGTGCAGAGACCAAAGTCACGATAGGGGCAGATGGTAATCCAATTGCTGGCGCGTTGACCGGCGATTCCTCGATGCGCACCCTGATGAGTTCGTTGCGCAATGAATTGAACTCGATGTCTGGTGCAGGCACGTTCAAATCCATTGCTCAATTTGGTATCAGTACGGATTCGAGCACTGGCCTGTTGGTCATCGATGACAAGAAGTGGGACAAGGCGGTCACCACCAATGCGGCGGACATCACCAGTATTTTCAACGGTAGCAACGGTTTGCTCGCGCGCATGACCACTGCCACGGACGGTTATGCAAAAGCCACCACTGGTACTCTGGCTGAGCGCTCGAAAACACTGACCGAAAGCCTGACCGATCTGAAGAAGCAGCAGGACACTCTGGATGAGCGCATGACGCTCCTGCAGGCCAGTCTCTCGGCCAAATACAACGCCATGGACTCCCTTGTAGCAAAGCTGCGCGCCCAGAGCGACAGCATCATGACAACGCTCAATGCCCTGAATAATCAGAAAGACGACTGATCGTTGCGGGCATGAAAAACCCAGGCAGACTGTCGTGACGGTGCCTGGGTTTTTTCTTTGATGGCGAGCCTGCGTTAAAGTTATGCGTCGCTCAGTCGACATAAAGATTAGAGCAGTCCCTTTTTCAGTTGTTGTCTGTCACGAGGTAGAAACATGAACCCCATGAGAGCCCTTCGCCAATATCAGAAGGTCAATTCCCATGCCCAGATCTCTGAAGCGAGCCCTCATCGCCTGGTGCAGATGCTGATGGAAGGTGGACTGGATCGCATGGCCCAGGCCAAGGGTGCACTTGAGCGCGGTGATATCGCCCTCAAAGGATTGATGCTGGGTAAGGCGACAGACATCCTCATCGGGCTTCGTGACGGCCTGAACCCGCAGAAGACCGAAGACCCTGCCGCCATCGAACAGCTCGACAGTCTGTACGCCTACATGACCAACCGGTTGATGGACGCTAACACCAGTAATGACGCAGCAATCATCGACGAAGTATCGGGGTTGCTCGAAACCCTTAAAAGCGGCTGGGATGCAATCGGCACCCCACAGGCCTGACGGCCGAGGATGACGTCATGAGTCAAGCACTCCAACGGATCGAACAAACCCGTGAAGCCTTGGTCGACGCCCTGGCAGCGCGCAATTGGGACGCCATCGGTGAACTGGATGCGGCCTGTCGGGAATGCGTTGATGAGGTGCTCAGCGAAGCGCCGGTTGATGAAGACGCTGTGCGCAGCAATCTGGAGGGGTTGTTGGCGGTGTACAAGGATTTATTGACGGCGACGATGGGTGAGCGTCAGGCGATAGTCGATGAGATGTCGCAGATCAACCAAGCGAGGAGCGCGGCAAAGGTTTACCATCTGTTTGGTTAAATAATCCCCGGTTAATCCAAACAAGCGCGCCATAAATTTGACTGTGCACGGTTTTTTGACTTAACTAGTGGCTGGTTCCAGATTTCAGTCGTCTTCAGGCATATCAGGCCTGCAAGCGTTTAGCTTGCCCCAGCATTTTGGGCATTGAGTTGACTAGGGAAGTTGCTATTGCATGTGGCGTGAAACCAAAATTCTGCTGATTGATGACGATAGCGTCCGCCGCCGCGACCTGGCGGTGATTTTAAATTTTCTTGGTGAAGAAAATTTACCCTGCGGCAGCCATGACTGGCAGCAGGCTGTTGGCTCTTTGTCATCAAGTCGTGAAGTCATCTGTGTCCTTATCGGGACGGTTAACGCTCCTGGTGCACTTCCGGGCCTGTTAAAGACACTCGCAACCTGGGATGAGTTCCTTCCGGTTTTGTTAATGGGCGATAATTCTTCCATTGACTTGCCTGAGGACCAGCGTCGCCGTGTGCTTTCGACCCTCGAAATGCCACCCAGCTACAGCAAACTGCTCGATTCGCTGCACCGTGCCCAGGTCTATCGCGAGATGTACGACCAGGCCCGTGAGCGCGGTCGTCACCGTGAACCCAATCTGTTCCGTAGTCTTGTCGGCACCAGCCGGGCGATTCAGCACGTCCGTCAGATGATGCAGCAAGTCGCGGATACCGACGCCAGCGTGCTGATCCTCGGTGAGTCCGGGACTGGCAAGGAAGTGGTTGCGCGTAACCTGCACTACCACTCCAAGCGCCGCGAAGCGCCGTTTGTGCCGGTCAACTGCGGGGCGATTCCGGCAGAGCTGCTGGAAAGCGAATTGTTCGGTCACGAGAAGGGCGCGTTCACCGGAGCGATCACCAGCCGTGCCGGGCGTTTTGAGCTGGCCAATGGCGGCACCCTGTTCCTCGATGAAATCGGCGACATGCCGCTGCCGATGCAGGTCAAGCTGCTGCGCGTGTTGCAGGAGCGCACCTTCGAGCGCGTGGGCAGCAACAAGACCCAGAGCGTCGATGTGCGCATCATCGCGGCCACCCACAAGAATCTCGAAAGCATGATCGAGATCGGCTCCTTCCGCGAAGACTTGTACTACCGCCTGAACGTGTTCCCGATCGAGATGGCGCCGCTGCGTGAGCGCGTCGAAGACATTCCGCTGCTGATGAACGAATTGATCTCGCGCATGGAGCACGAGAAGCGCGGTTCGATCCGTTTCAACTCCGCCGCCATCATGTCGCTGTGCCGACATGGCTGGCCGGGCAACGTCCGCGAACTGGCCAACCTGGTGGAGCGCATGGCGATCATGCATCCGTATGGCGTCATCGGCGTGGTCGAGTTGCCGAAGAAATTCCGCTACGTCGACGATGAAGACGAGCAGATGGTCGACAGCCTGCGCAGCGATCTGGAAGAGCGCGTGGCCATCAACGGTCATACTCAGGACTTCGCCGCCAGCGCCCTGTTGCCGCCGGAAGGTCTGGACCTCAAGGATTATCTTGGCGGGCTGGAACAAGGGCTGATTCAGCAGGCGCTCGATGATGCCAATGGCATCGTGGCGCGTGCGGCTGAGCGGCTGCGTATCCGGCGCACCACGCTGGTGGAGAAGATGCGCAAGTACGGCATGAGCCGTCGTGATGGAGATGAACAGGCGGATGATTGACGCCTGTTTTTCAACTCATTCATTTTCAAGCGGTTTTTTTTAGGCACGGGTATTGCTACGTCCCTCGCAACGTTCCGTTTAACTGACGGTCAGCCAAGCGAGAAAACACGATGCCCCAAGCCGCCCAGATGTCTCCTGTTCCTGCTGCCTTGGGGCGATCGTCGTCCGTAGAGCAGGCGAGCCGGCTGGGTCTTGAGCAGACCTTGACGCTGTTCAATCAGATGTCGAGCCAATTGACCGACTCCTACAGCATGCTTGAGGCCCGGGTCACCGAGCTCAAGGGCGAGTTGGCGGTGGTCAGTGCTCAGCGCATGCAGGAGCTGGCCGAAAAAGAGCGCCTGGCCAATCGTCTGCAAAACCTTCTTGATCTGTTGCCGGGCGGCGTCATTGTCATTGATGCCCAGGGCATCGTGCGCGAAGCGAATCCGGCGGCGTGCGACTTGCTTGGTCTGCCGCTCGAAGGCGAGTTGTGGCGCCATGTCATCGCCCGCTGCTTTGCGCCGCGCAAAGACGACGGCCATGAAGTCTCTCTCAAGGATGGTCGGCGCCTGTCGATCGCCACGCGTTCGCTGGATGCTGAGCCCGGTCAGTTGGTGCTGCTCAACGACCTGACCGAAACCCGTCACCTGCAAGATCAACTCGCCCGCCACGAACGACTGTCTTCCCTCGGCCGCATGGTCGCTTCCCTGGCTCACCAGATTCGCACCCCGTTGTCGGCTGCGTTGCTGTACGCCAGCCATCTGACCGAGCAAGCGTTGCCGGTCGCGACCCAGCAGCGTTTTGCCGGGCGCCTCAAGGAGCGCTTGCACGAGTTGGAGCATCAGGTGCGTGACATGTTGGTGTTCGCTCGCGGTGAACTGCCGCTGACTGACCGCGTGACGCCGGGCCAGTTGATGCAATCGCTGCAGGCCGCAGCGTTGACGCATGTGCAGGATTTGCCGATTCGCTGGCAGTGCGACAGCCATGCGGGGGAGTTGCTGTGCAATCGCGACACCCTGGTCGGAGCGATCCTCAACCTGATCGAAAACGCCATTCAGGCCAGCGCCGGCGATCTGCGCCTGAAAGTCCATCTCTATACCCGCGGCAATCACCTGCGCCTGTGTGTCAGCGACAGCGGTAGTGGTATCGACGATGCCGTGCTGGCGCGATTGGGTGAGCCATTTTTCACCACTAAAACCACTGGCACGGGGCTTGGCCTGACCGTGGTCAAAGCCGTGGCGCGTGCTCATCAAGGGGAATTGCAGCTGCGTTCGCGACTCGGTCGCGGTACGTGTGCGCAAGTGATTCTGCCGTTGTTCATCGGCACTCAGGGAGCGGAGTGACAAGCATGTCCATCAAGGTTTTATTGGTCGAGGACGACCGCGCCTTGCGCGAAGCGCTGGCGGATACGCTGCTGCTCGCGGGGCACGATTACAAGGCCGTGGGCTCGGCGGAAGAGGCGCTGACTGCGGTGGGGAGCGAGGCTTTCAGCCTGGTGCTCAGCGACGTCAACATGCCGGGCATGGACGGGCATCAATTGCTTGGCTTGCTGCGGGCGCGTCAGCCGCAACTGCCGGTGTTGTTGATGACGGCGCACGGAGCGGTGGAGCGTGCAGTCGATGCGATGCGTCAGGGGGCGGCGGATTATCTGGTCAAGCCGTTCGAGCCCAAGGCGTTGCTCGATCTGGTGACGCGTCACGCCTTGGGCAGTCTTGGTCCGGCCGACAGTGAGGGGCCGATCGCATTCGAACCGGCCAGCGCCCAGCTGCTGGAGCTGGCAGGACGAGTGGCGCGCAGCGATTCCACGGTGCTGATTTCCGGTGAGTCGGGAACCGGCAAGGAAGTGCTGGCGCGTTACATTCATCGGCATTCCCATCGAGCTGATCAGCCGTTTGTGGCGATCAACTGCGCCGCGATTCCGGACAACATGCTCGAGGCCACATTGTTCGGCCATGAGAAGGGTTCCTTCACGGGCGCCATCGCCGCCCAGGCGGGCAAGTTCGAGCAGGCGGAAGGCGGCACGCTGCTGCTCGATGAAATTTCCGAGATGCCCCTGGGGCTTCAGGCCAAGCTGTTGCGGGTGCTTCAGGAGCGTGAAGTTGAAAGGGTGGGGGCGCGCAAGCCGATCAGCCTGGATATCCGTGTGGTTGCGACGACCAATCGCGATTTGGCGGCAGAGGTCGCGGCCGGTCGCTTCCGCGAAGACCTGTTCTATCGTCTCTCGGTATTTCCGTTGGCCTGGCGCCCGTTGCGTGAGCGCACCGCCGACATCCTGCCGCTGGCCGAGCGCCTGCTGGCCAAACACGTCAATAAAATGAAGCATGCACCCGCGCGCCTGTCGCCCGAGGCCCAGGCGTGCCTGATCGGCTATCCGTGGCCGGGGAACGTGCGGGAGCTGGACAACGCGATCCAGCGTGCACTGATTCTTCAACAGGGCGGATTGATTCAGCCGCAGGATTTCTGTCTGGTCGGAGCGGTGGCCTGCGCCCCGTTACCGGTCGCGTCATCGGCACCCGTTCACATCGCAGAGAGTGAGTCCGAGTCGGCCGGCGCCCTGGGTGATGATCTGCGTCGTCGTGAATTCCAGATGATCATCGATACCCTGCGCGCCGAGCGTGGCCGGCGCAAAGAAGCGGCCGAACGCCTGGGGATCAGCCCGCGAACCCTGCGCTACAAGCTGGCGCAAATGCGCGATGCCGGCATGGATGTGGAAGCCTACTTGTTCGCAACTTGAAGGACTGGCGAAGAACCATATAGGCCACAGCACGATCCTGTGGGCGCTGGTTTGCCGGCGAATCGATGGTGGTCGTGACGCCGTCTTCGCTGGCAAGCCAGCTCCTGCAAGGGAGCGAGATGTCTGGAAAGGGCTTTTGTTAAATGAGGCGATAGAGCTGGCACCCTTGTTGCTAACACCTCAATGCCCGACGAGTGAGTGTCAAAAAAATGCGGGTCGCCCAAGAGAGTAGATCATGAGCCAAGGTATTGAATTTAATCGGTTGATGCTGGATATGCGCGCCATGCAAATGGATGCCATGTCTGCGCCGAAATCGACTGCCGCTGTCCCCGAACTGAATGGCAGCAGCTTTTCCGACATGCTCGGTCAGGCCGTCAATAAAGTGAACGACACCCAGCAGGCGTCTACTCAATTGGCCAGTGCGTTCGAAATCGGCAAAAGTGGCGTCGACCTGACGGACGTGATGATTTCCTCGCAGAAGGCCAGCGTGTCTTTCCAGGCGTTGACCCAAGTGCGTAACAAGCTGGTTCAGGCCTATCAAGACATCATGCAGATGCCTGTTTAAAGGACGAGATTGAGTCATGGCAGAAGCAGTCGCCGATAACGTTCCGGCCAAGTCCACCCCGATTGACGGCAAGCCGCCGCTGTTCGGGTTGTCTTTCCTGGAAAACCTCTCCGAGATGACCATGTTGCGTCAGGTAGGCCTGTTGGTCGGCCTGGCAGCGAGCGTGGCGATTGGCTTTGCCGTGGTGTTGTGGTCACAGCAACCGGACTACCGGCCTCTGTACGGCAGCCTTGCCGGTATGGACGCCAAGCAGGTCATGGATACCCTGGCCGCCGCCGACATTCCCTACACCGTAGAACCAAACTCCGGCGCGTTACTGGTCAAGGCTGAAGACCTGTCCCGGGCGCGGCTCAAGCTCGCGGGCGCTGGTGTCACTCCCAGCGATGGCAACATCGGTTTTGAAATCCTCGACAAAGAGCAGGGCCTGGGGACCAGCCAGTTCATGGAAGCGACCCGCTATCGTCGCGGCCTCGAAGGTGAACTGGCGCGCACTATTTCCAGCCTGAACAACGTCAAGGGTGCCCGTGTGCACCTGGCGATCCCGAAGAGTTCGGTGTTCGTGCGCGACGAGCGCAAGCCAAGTGCTTCGGTGCTGGTTGAGCTGTACTCCGGTCGTTCGCTGGAGCCTGGGCAGGTCGTTGCGATCATTAATCTGGTGGCGACCAGCGTCCCGGAACTCAGCAAGTCGCAGATCACCGTTGTCGACCAGAAGGGCAACCTGCTCTCCGATCAGGCGGAAAACTCCGAACTGACCATGGCCGGCAAGCAATTCGATTACAGCCGCCGCATGGAAAGCATGCTCACCCAGCGTGTGCACAACATTCTGCAACCGGTGCTGGGCAATGACCGCTACAAAGCCGAAGTCTCGGCCGACGTGGATTTCAGTGCCGTCGAGTCGACCTCCGAGCAGTTCAACCCGGATCAGCCGGCGTTGCGCAGCGAGCAGTCGGTCAACGAGCAGCGCACCGCCAGCAACGGCCCGCAGGGCATTCCCGGTGCCTTGAGCAACCAGCCACCGTCGCCAGCCTCTGCGCCGCAAACCACCGGTGGCGCCACGGCGTCGGCGGGCATGGTGCAGCCAGGTCAGCCGCTGATCGATGCCAACGGTCAGCAAATCATGGACCCGGCCACCGGCCAGCCGATGCTCGCGCCGTACCCGGCAGACAAGCGTCAACAATCGACCAAGAACTTCGAGCTCGACCGTTCCATCAGCCACACCAGGCAACAGCAGGGTCGTTTGAATCGCCTGTCGGTGTCGGTCGTGGTCGACGATCAGGTCATGATCAACCCGGCCAACGGTGAAACCACCCGCGCGCCATGGACCGCCGATCAATTGGCGCGCTTCACGCGTCTGGTTCAGGATGCGGTCGGTTTCGATGCCAGCCGTGGCGACAGTGTCAGCGTGATCAACATGCCGTTCTCCGCCGAGCGCGGTGAAGCGATTGCCGAAATTCCGTTCTATTCCCAGCCGTGGTTCTGGGACATCGTCAAGCAAGTGCTGGGTGTCCTGTTCATCCTGGTATTGGTGTTCGGCGTGTTGCGTCCGGTGCTCAACAACATCACCGGTGGCGGCAAAGACAAACACCTGACCGGTATCGGCAGTGATGTCGAGCTGGGTGGCATGGGCGGTCTGGATGGCGAACTGGCCAACGACCGCGTCAGCCTCGGCGGACCGCAGAGCATTCTGCTGCCGAGCCCGAGCGAAGGCTATGACGCTCAGTTGAACGCAATCAAGAGCCTGGTGGCCGAAGATCCGGGTCGCGTGGCCCAGGTCGTGAAAGAGTGGATTAACGCAGATGAGTGATAACCGAGCCGCGACCGTCAAACTCAGCAAGGTCGACAAAGCCGCGATCCTGTTGCTGTCCCTGGGCTCTACCGACGCGGCCCAGGTGTTGCGCCACATGGGACCCAAAGAGGTTCAGCGTGTGGGCGTGGCCATGGCGCAGATGGGCAATGTGCATCGCGAACAGGTCGAACAGGTGATGAGCGAGTTCGTCGACATCGTCGGCGACCAGACCAGCCTGGGCGTCGGCTCCGACGACTACGTGCGCAAGATGCTCACCCAGGCGCTGGGCGAAGACAAGGCCAACGGCCTGATCGACCGCATCCTGCTCGGCGGCAACACCAGCGGCCTCGACAGCCTGAAATGGATGGAGCCGCGCGCGGTTGCCGACGTGATCCGTTTCGAACACCCGCAGATCCAGGCGATCGTGGTGGCATACCTCGATCCGGACCAGGCCGGTGAAGTGCTGGGCAACTTCGACCACAAAGTGCGGCTGGACATCATTCTGCGGGTTTCCTCGCTGAACACCGTGCAGCCAGCGGCGCTGAAAGAACTCAACCAGATTCTCGAGAAGCAGTTCTCCGGCAACTCGAACGCCTCGCGCACCACCTTGGGCGGTATCAAGCGTGCGGCGGACATCATGAACTTCCTCGACAGCTCAATCGAAGGCCAGCTCATGGACTCGATCCGCGAAGTCGACGAAGACCTGTCCGGTCAGATCGAAGACCTCATGTTCGTGTTCAACAACCTGGCCGATGTCGACGACCGCGGCATTCAGGCGTTGCTGCGCGAGGTGTCTTCGGACGTGCTGGTGCTGGCCCTCAAAGGGTCGGACGAAGGCGTCAAGGAAAAGATCTTCAAGAACATGTCCAAACGTGCCGCCGAACTGTTGCGCGACGACCTGGAAGCCAAGGGCCCGGTGCGCGTCAGCGACGTCGAAACCGCGCAGAAGGAAATCCTCACTATTGCCCGCCGTATGGCCGAAGCCGGAGAAATCGTGCTCGGTGGCAAGGGCGGCGAGGAAATGATCTAACCCCATGGCCAAGCATGATGACGCGCCTACTGACTTGATCCGGGCCGGGGATGTCAGCGGTTTTGATACCTGGGCATTGCCCAGTTTCGATCCGCCACCCCCCGAGCCGGAACCGGAGCCCGAACCCGAGCCGCCGGAAATGGAGGAAGTGCCGCTGGAGGAAGTCCAGCCACTGACCCTCGAAGAACTCGAAAGCATTCGCCAGGAAGCCTACAACGAAGGCTTCGCCGTGGGCGAGAAGGAAGGCTTTCACAGCACCACGCTCAAGGTCCGCCAGGAAGCCGAAGTGGCCCTGACCGCGAAGGTCGCGGCGCTGGAGCAGTTGATGACGCATCTGTTCGAGCCCATCGCCGAGCAGGACACGCAGATTGAGAAGTCCCTGGTTGATCTCGTGCAGCACATCACCAAACAAGTGATTCAGCGCGAACTGGCCATCGACTCGACGCAGATCGAACACGTCATGCGCGAGGCGCTCAAGCTGTTGCCGCTGGGCGTCGGCAATGTGCGGTTGTACATCAATCCCCAGGATTTCGAACAGGTCAAAGCCTTGCGCGAGCGCCATGAAGAAACCTGGCGCATCGTCGAGGACGAGTCGCTGTTGGCGGGCGGTTGCCGGGTCGAGACGGAGCACAGTCGCATCGACGCGACGGTCGAAACCCGCGTCGCACGGGTGATGGACAAGCTGTTCGACCAATTGCACGAGCAAGCGCTGCACCCGGCGGCACCTGACGTGAGCCTGGAATTGCCCGTCGAGAGCAAACCCGCGGTCGCGCCAGAGCCGGACATTGCCGATGCGCCTTGATCGCACCAGTTTCGCCAAACGCCTGGGCAGTTACGCCGAGGCGACGGAACTGGCCGGTGCTCCCATTCTTGAAGGCCGCCTGCTGCGCATGGTCGGCCTGACCCTCGAAGCCGAAGGCCTGCGCGCCGCCATGGGCAGCCGCTGCATGGTCATCAACGACGACAGCTATCACCCGGTGCAGGTTGAAGCTGAAGTCATGGGCTTCTCCGGCAGCAAAGTCTTTTTGATGCCCGTCGGCAGCGTTGCCGGCATCGCCCCCGGCGCCCGCGTGGTGCCTCTGTCTGACACCGGTCGACTGCCCATGGGCATGAGCATGCTCGGGCGTGTGCTTGACGGTGCCGGTCGTGCGCTGGACGGCAAGGGCGGGATGAAGGCCGAAGACTGGGTGCCGATGGACGGCCCGACCATCAACCCGCTCAAGCGCGAACCGATCAGCGAGCCGCTGGATGTGGGCATTCGTTGCATCAACGGCATGCTGACGGTCGGTCGTGGTCAGCGACTCGGGCTGTTCGCCGGTACCGGTGTCGGTAAATCCGTACTGTTGGGCATGATGACCCGGTTCACCGAGGCCGACATCATCGTCGTCGGACTCATCGGCGAGCGGGGTCGTGAAGTTAAAGAGTTCATCGAGCACATCCTCGGTGAAGAAGGGCTCAAGCGTTCAGTGGTGGTGGCGTCCCCGGCGGACGATGCGCCATTGATGCGTCTGCGCGCCGCGATGTATTGCACGCGAATCGCCGAATACTTTCGCGACAAGGGCAAGAATGTCCTGTTGCTCATGGATTCCCTGACCCGTTTCGCCCAGGCCCAGCGGGAAATCGCGTTGGCCATTGGCGAGCCGCCCGCGACCAAGGGCTATCCGCCGTCGGTTTTCGCCAAGTTGCCGAAACTGGTGGAGCGAGCGGGCAACGCGGAGAAGGGCGGTGGTTCGATCACTGCGTTCTATACCGTGCTGTCCGAAGGCGATGACCAGCAGGACCCGATTGCCGACTCGGCGCGAGGCGTGCTCGACGGGCACATCGTGCTGTCCCGTCGACTCGCAGAAGAGGGGCATTACCCTGCCATCGATATCGAAGCGTCCATCAGTCGGGTGATGCCGGCGGTGGTGTCTCCGGAGCACATGGTGCGTGCGCAGTATTTCAAGCAATTGTGGTCGCGTTATCAACAGAGTCGCGACCTGATCAGCGTCGGTGCCTATGTCGCCGGCGGCGATCGCGAGACCGATCTGGCAATTTCCCTGCAGCCGCAATTGGTCAAATACCTGCGCCAGGGGCTCAACGACAGCATCAGCCTGGGCGAAAGCGAAGCGTACCTCGCCTCGATCTTCGCGCCTGCGGCTGGCGGTTAACCGGGCATGGCGCAGACTCGGGCAGGGCGTCTGGCTCCCGTCGTGGAAATGGCGGAAAAAGTCGAGAAAACCGCGGTCCAGCGTTTGGGGCATTTTCAGGGTCAGGTGCGGCTGGCGGAAAGCAAACTCGCCGACCTCGAAGCCTTTCGTCTGGACTACCAGGAACAATGGATCGTACGCGGTAGCAGCGGCGTTTCCGGTCAATGGTTGCTGGGCTATCAAGGGTTTCTCGCGCAACTGGGCACGGCCATTGACCAGCAGCGGCAAAGCCTTGCCTGGCATCAAAACAATCTGAACAAGGCGCGGGAAACCTGGCAGCAGGCGTTCGCAAGAGTCGAAGGTTTGCGCAAACTGGTTCAGCGTTATACCGATGAGGCGCGAGCGCTGGAAGACCGGCGTGAACAGAAGTTGCTGGACGAATTGTCCCAACGCTTGCCGCGCGAGAATCCGTATTGAGTCAGTGGGGCCGCGTTATCGTTCATCGCGGGCAAGCCACGCTCCACAGGTTTTGCGTCGTTCGCGTGGGCGCGTGGCTTGCCCGCGATGGCGATTTCAGGGCCGCTGCAATGTTCATTCTTGCTCCAACCTCTACCCAATGCTAAACCTTGTACAAGCAGGTTCCTCAATGACAAGGAAGCCATGACATGCCAGTCGTTACTGAAATCTCCCCGGACGGGAAAAAGCTGACGATATCGATCAAGGGGCGATTTGATTTCGCCAAGCATCAGGAATTTCGCGAGTCTTACGAAAAAAACCACCTTTCAGCCATTGTGGTCGACCTCAAAGAGGCCACCTACCTCGACAGCTCCGCATTGGGCATGCTGCTCTTGCTGCGTGATCACGCCGGCGGCGAAAGCGCTGATATCCGAGTGGTCAACAGCAGCTCGGATGTGCGAAAAATCCTCGCCATCTCTAACTTCGACAAACTGTTCGACATCAGTTGAACACCGTGCAGCCGCTTGAGTTGCTGACGATCCTGATCGCCGAGGACAGCGCTGCTGATCGCATGCTGTTGGCGAGCATTTTGCGTCGTCAGGGGCATGCGGTACTGACAGCGGCCAACGGTGCGGAGGCGGTCGATGTTTTCCGCGAACTTCGGCCGCATTTGGTGCTGATGGACGCGATGATGCCGGTGATGGACGGCTTCGAGGCGGCCCGGCAGATCAAGGCGTTGTCCGGGGAAAACCTGGTGCCGATCATCTTCCTCACGTCGTTGTCCGAGAACGAAGCCCTGGCCCGCTGCCTGGAGGTGGGGGGCGACGACTTTCTGGCGAAACCCTATAACCAGGTCATCCTCGCTGCCAAGATCAAGGCGATGGATCGTCTGCGACGGTTGCAGGCCACCGTGCTGCAGCAGCGTGACCAGATCGCCAGACACCATGAATACCTGCTCAACGAGCAACGCGTAGCCAAAGCCGTTTTCGACAAGGTCGCGCACTCCGGTTGCCTGAATGCCGCTCCCAATATCCGCTATTTGCAGTCGCCTTATGCGCTGTTCAACGGTGACCTGTTGCTGGCCGCGTACACCCCGGCGGGCGACATGCATGTGCTGCTCGGCGATTTCACCGGCCACGGTTTGCCCGCCGCCGTGGGTGCCATGCCCCTGGCCGAAGTCTTTTACGGCATGACCGCCAAGGGGTATGGGGTGTCGGAAACCCTGCGCGAGATGAATGCCAAGCTCAAACGCATCCTGCCCGTGGACATGTTCTGTTGCGCGATCTTGCTGTGCCTGAGTTTTCAGCGGCGCTCGGTGGAGGTCTGGAACGGTGGCATGCCGGACGGATACCTGCATCACATTGCCGACGGTGAACGCGAGCCCCTGGCGGCGCGGCATCTGCCACTTGGCGTGCTGAGTCCGGAGTCGTTCGATGACCGCACCGAGGTGCACCCCATGGCCATCGGGGACCAGGTTTTCCTGCTATCCGACGGTGTAGTCGACACCTGTAATGCCGATGACCAACTGTTTGGCGTGGAGCGATTGCAGCAGGTGTTCGCGGCCAATCGGCAACCTGATGCCGTGTTCGAAGAGATCAAGCAGGCACTGCGGGATTTTGGCGGTGAGTCCCGCGATGATGTCAGCATGGTCGAGATCAGTCTGTTGGAGCCGGCGCAGATCAGCCCGCCAGCGTTAATGTATTCCGACAGTGGTCAGTCCTGTCCGCTGGATTGGTCGGTCAGCTTCGAGTTTCGCGCCGCAACGCTCAAACGCTTCAATCCGTTGCCCTATCTGTTGCAATTGCTGCTGGAAGTGCATGGCCTGCGCGCTCAGAGCGGGGCGCTGTACAGTGTGCTGGCGGAGTTGTACTCCAATGCACTGGAGCATGGCGTTCTGGGTCTGGATTCAAGTCTCAAGCGCAATGCCTCCGGTTTTGCACGCTATTATCAACAGCGCAGTGTCCGCCTCGAGGCGCTCGAGGACGGCTATATCCGGGTGAATTTGCAGGTAGCACCGAGAGACGAGGGTGGTTGCCTGACCATTCACGTCGAGGACAGCGGCAAAGGTTTTGATGTGGTGCGAGTGATGGAGAGACCCTTGGATGACGTCCGTCTGTCGGGACGTGGGATCAGTCTGATCCGTCAGTTGGGCCGAAACGCTCAATGGACCGACAATGGTCGAAGTGCCCGCGTGGAGTTTTTCTGGAAGGCTCTGGCATAATCCTCGAATTCTTGATCAGGGAGTGAGCAAGTGGCTGATAAACATCTGGACCCGGACGTATTGAGTGCGTTGCGGGAGGTCATGGAGGATGAGTATCCGAAGTTGCTCGATACTTTTCTTGCCGACTCTGAAGCGCGTTTGAATCTTCTGCACGCAACAGAAGACACTGCGCAGCTCATTGAAGCTGCTCACAGCCTCAAAGGCAGCAGCGGCAACCTGGGGGCTAACAGGCTCGCCGAGCTGTGTAGCCAACTCGAACACAACGCCAACAGCATGCCTTCCCAAAGCATCAAAAAGCTGATCGCTGAGATTGATGACGAGTTCGCGATCGTGAGGCCACTTTACGAAGCCGAACGGCAACGTTCTCTGACCGAAAGCTGACCTGTCCGATACGATTCTTCTCTTTCGGCTGAAACTGGCTCGCCCCTTGCAGATAACTTTTCAACTGTATCTACGAGCCCCGTGCGGCGGAGACCGTTTCATGTCTGTCACTCCCAATATCCTGCTTCAGGCCACCGCACAGGCCAAGGCGCAAGCGGCGTCCGCCAATAGCCCGGCGCTGGCGGCCGAGCCTGAAGGCAAGGCGTCCAGCTTTGCTCATGTGTACGCCAATCAGGCCCAGAACAAGCCTTCGGCGATGGGCGATGGCTCGTCCAAATCAATGCGCGATAAAGCGGTTGATGGGCCCGGCAAAAAAGACAGCGGCGACGACAAGTCTGCCGCTGTGCAGCCAGCCATTGCCGATAACGGCAAATCCTTGCCCGCCGACAAACCGTCGCCCGCTGATGACACGTCGGTCAGTGATGAGGTCTCAGAGGCCGAACAGGCTCCGTTCGTCGATACACTGCCAACTGACCCTGCGCTCGACCCGGCATTGCAACAGGTCGCTCAAGCGTTAGTGCCAGCACCGCTGCCAGTGACGGATGCCGCACAGCCCGCAGAGGAAACACCGTTGGCGTCAGCTATTCCAGCTGCCGCGACGACGGCGCTGGTAGCCACCGACGGGGATTTCGATCCAGAGGCCGACCCGCTCGATGCGCTGCCGGCGTTGCGCCTGGCCATGGAGCAGAGTGGGCATGTGTCCGCGTCCAGCCAGGCTCAGGCGAAGAGTGCACAGACACCCGCCCAGGCACAGGCTGACGGAGAGTCAACCGCGGCACAGAATTTTGCTGCGGGAATGGCGAACATGCTGGACGTGCAGGTCGACAAGGACAGCACCAGCCAGGGAGGCGACAACGCGTTCAGTGGTCTGATCGACGACGGTCTCAAGGATCTGAAGAGCGCCAGCAGCGATACCCGTGTCGATGATTTCGCCAACCGTCTGGCCGCGTTGACCCAGGCTGCCACGCCGAAAACCGCCAACGCCTTGCCAGTGAACCAGCCGATTGCCATGCATCAAAGTGGTTGGACCGAAGAAGTGGTGAACCGGGTCATGTACCTGTCCAGCGCCAATCTCAAGGCGGCTGACATACAGTTGCAGCCCGCGGAACTGGGGCGCCTGGATATTCGGGTGAACATGGTCCCGGATCAGCAGACCCAGGTAACGTTCATGAGCGCCCATCCGGGTGTCCGTGAAGCGCTCGACAGTCAGGTGCACCGCTTGCGGGACATGCTTGTGCAGCAGGGTATGGGACAGGTTGACGTCAACGTCTCCGACCAGTCCCGTGGTTCACAGGATCAAGGGCAGCATCAGCAGGCCCGCAACGGTCGAACCAACGCCAATGGCGGTCGACTTGACGGCGTGGACGAGAGTCTCACCCCAAGCGTCGCCGAAGTCGCCGCTACCACCACCAGCGTGATCGGCTCCAGCGCGGTCGATTACTACGCCTGACGAACACAACGCCCAACCTTGTAGGAGCGAGCTTGCTCGCGATGGACGTTAACGATGACGAGTGCCGTCTGGATAAACGCGGCGCTCTCACGTCTTTCGCGAGCAAGCTCGCTCCTACATGGCATAACACTTGCTCTTGCCTATCCGTGCGACTGTGAAAACCCGAATAGTGACGGATTATTGGCATGGCGAAGAGCGACGCAGCAGTAAAAGACCCCGCAACCAAAGGCAAACTCAAGCTGATTATCGCGATCGTGGTGGCCCTGCTGCTGGCGATCGGTTTGTCCGTGGGGGCGACCTGGTACTTCATGCACAGCGCTCAGAGCAAGCCTGCCGCCGTGGCTGAGACCGCCCCGATCGGCAAGCAGCCAGCGATTTTCGAACCGATGGCGCCGGCATTCGTGGCCAACTTCAACCAGAACGGTCGCCAGCGTTACATGCAAGTGAGCATCACCATGCTCGGGCGTAACCAGGCTGATCTGGAAGCGCTCAAGGTCCACATGCCAGTGATCCGCAATAACCTGGTCATGCTGTTCTCCGGTCAGGACTTCGCGACCCTCGCGTCGCCGGTCGGCCAGGAAATGCTGCGCCAGAAAGCAACGGCCAGTGTCCAGGAAGTGGCGCAGAAAGAGCTGGGCAAAGTGGTGATCGAACAGTTGCTTTTCACTAATTTCGTACTGCAGTAGGAACACGACATGGCCGTGCAGGACCTGCTGTCCCAGGATGAGATCGATGCGCTGTTGCATGGCGTCGACGATGGTCTGGTACAGACCGAGAACGCTGCCGAACCCGGCAGCGTCAAAAGCTATGACCTGACCAGTCAGGACCGCATCGTCCGTGGACGCATGCCGACGCTGGAAATGATCAACGAACGTTTCGCCCGCTACACGCGCATCAGCATGTTCAACATGCTGCGTCGTTCCGCGGACGTGGCGGTCGGTGGTGTGCAGGTGATGAAGTTCGGCGAATACGTGCACTCGCTGTACGTGCCGACCAGCCTCAACCTGGTCAAGATCAAACCCCTGCGCGGTACCGCGCTGTTCATCCTCGACGCCAAACTGGTGTTCAAACTGGTGGACAACTTCTTTGGCGGCGATGGCCGTCACGCGAAGATCGAAGGCCGTGAATTCACGCCGACCGAACTGCGTGTGGTGCGCATGGTGCTGGAGCAAGCGTTCGTCGATTTGAAGGAAGCCTGGCAGGCGATCATGGAAGTGAACTTCGAGTACATCAACTCGGAAGTGAACCCGGCCATGGCCAACATCGTCGGCCCCAGCGAAGCCATTGTGGTGTCGACGTTCCACATCGAACTCGATGGCGGTGGCGGCGACCTGCACGTGACCATGCCGTACTCGATGATCGAGCCGGTGCGCGAAATGCTCGATGCCGGCTTCCAGTCCGACCTCGACGATCAGGACGAGCGCTGGGTCAATGCCCTGCGCCAGGACGTACTGGATGTCGACGTGCCGATCGGTGCCACCGTTGCGCGACGTCAGTTGAAACTGCGCGACATCCTGCACATGCAGCCGGGGGACATCATCCCGGTCGAAATGCCGGAAGACATGATCATGCGCGCCAACGGCGTACCGGCCTTCAAGGTCAAGATGGGCTCGCACAAAGGCAACCTGGCGTTGCAAGTGATCGAGCCGATCGAGCGTCGTTGATCGGCGCTCCAAACACATTCGCAGTTAACCGAATTCTGAATTTTTGCTCGCCGAGGACACTGACACTATGAACACGCAAGACGATCAGGCTCTGGCCGATGAATGGGCTGCCGCCCTGGAAGAAACCGGTGACGCCGGGCAGGCCGATATCGATGCCTTGCTGGCAGCCGACACGGGCAATTCGTCATCCAACCGTCTGCCGATGGAGGAGTTCGGCAGCGTGCCGAAAAACAACGAGCCGGTCACTCTCGACGGCCCGAACCTGGATGTGATTCTCGATATCCCGGTATCGATTTCCATGGAAGTGGGCAGCACCGACATCAACATCCGCAACCTGCTGCAACTCAACCAGGGTTCGGTGATCGAGCTGGATCGTCTGGCCGGTGAGCCGCTGGATGTGCTGGTCAACGGCACACTCATCGCCCATGGCGAAGTGGTGGTGGTCAACGAGAAGTTCGGCATCCGCCTGACCGACGTGATCAGCCCAAGCGAACGCATCAAGAAGCTGCGCTGAGTGAAAAAGGTTCTGGGCGTTCTTCTGGCATTGCCGTTGACTGCACTGGCGGCCGAGCCGGTCGCAACGGCCGCCGTCGCTGCTGCGCCGACGGTCAACAGCGGTGTGGCCGGGCAACTGACGCAACTGGTGTTTGGTTTGCTGTTGGTGCTCGGGCTGATCTTCTTCCTGGCCTGGTTGCTGCGCCGGGTGCAGCAGGCCGGACCCGCAGGCAAAGGGCAAGTCATCGAGTTGATCGGGTCCCGCGCACTGGGTCCGCGTGACCGGTTGATGCTGGTGCAGGTTGGCAATGAGCAGATTCTGCTGGGACTGAGTCCTGGGACCATCACCGCGCTGCACGTCCTCAAAGAGCCGGTGCAGGTGCCGAGCACGATTGAAAAAACGACGCCGGAATTTGCCCAGCGCCTGCTGGAGATCCTGGGCAAAGATCACAAGGATAAGAAGTAATGGGTGCGTTACGCATCGTCTTGACGTTGGCCCTGATGCTGGCTGCGCCGTTGGCGTTCGCCGCCGATCCGTTGTCGATCCCGGCCATCACGTTGGGCACCAACGCCGAAGGCGCTCAGGAATACTCGGTCAGCCTGCAAATCCTGCTGATCATGACCGCGCTGAGTTTCATCCCGGCGTTCGTCATGCTGATGACCAGTTTCACCCGGATCATCATCGTTTTCTCGATCCTGCGTCAGGCCCTTGGCTTGCAACAGACGCCTTCGAACCAGATCCTCACGGGCCTGGCGCTGTTTCTGACGATGTTCATCATGGCGCCGGTGTTTGACCGGGTGAACCAGGACGCCTTGCAGCCGTACCTGGCGGAAAAGCTCACGGCCCAGGACGCCGTTGCCAAGGCGCAGGTGCCGATCAAGGACTTCATGCTCGCCCAAACGCGCAGCAGCGATCTTGAGCTGTTCATGCGCTTGTCCAAGCGCACCGACATTGCCACGCCGGATCAGGCGCCGCTGACCATCCTGGTGCCGGCCTTCGTGACGTCCGAACTGAAAACCGCTTTCCAGATCGGCTTCATGATCTTCATTCCGTTCCTGATCATCGATCTGGTCGTGGCCAGTGTGCTGATGGCGATGGGCATGATGATGCTCTCGCCACTGATCATTTCCCTGCCGTTCAAAATCATGCTGTTCGTGCTGGTGGATGGCTGGGCCTTGATTATCGGTACGTTGGCCAGCAGCTTCGGCGGTGTCTCGCCATGACGCCGGAAGTCGCCGTCGACATCTTTCGCGAAGCGCTGTGGCTGACCACGTTGATGGTGGCGGTGCTGGTGATTCCGAGTTTGCTGGTGGGCCTGATCGTGGCGATGTTCCAGGCTGCTACCCAGATCAACGAACAGACCCTGAGCTTCCTCCCGCGTCTGCTGGTGATGCTGGTGACGCTGATCGTCGCCGGCCCGTGGCTGGTGCAGACCTTCATGGAATACATCATCCAGCTGTACCACAACATTCCGATGGTCATCGGCTAAGCCATGTCATCGCTGCTGCAGTTGACCGACACCCAGATCAGCACGTGGGTCGCGACCTTCATGTTGCCGCTGTTTCGTGTCGGCGCCTTGCTGATGGTCATGCCGGTGTTCGGCACTTCGCTGGTGCCCAAGCGTATTCGGCTCTATTTCGCCCTCGCCATCACCGTGGTCATTGCGCCCAACCTGCCGCCCATGCCGCCGGTACATGCGCTGGATCTGAGCGGGCTGCTGCTGATTGCCGAGCAGATTCTCGTCGGCGCGATCCTCGGGTTCTCTCTGCAATTGTTCTTCCAGGCTTTCGTGGTGGCCGGGCAAATTGTCTCGATCCAGATGGGCATGGGCTTCGCGTCCATGGTCGACCCCACCAACGGCGTGTCGGTGGCGGTGATCGGACAGTTCTTCACCATGCTGGTAACGCTGATGTTCCTGGCTATGAATGGCCATCTGGTAGTGTTCGAGGTGCTGACCGAGAGCTTCACAACGTTGCCGGTCGGTAGCGGCCTGATGGTCAATCATTACTGGGAAATTGCAGGCAAACTGGGTTGGGTCCTGGGTGCGGCATTGCTGCTGGTACTGCCGGCGATCACCGCGCTGCTGGTGGTTAACATCGCGTTCGGTGTGATGACGCGGGCGGCGCCGCAACTGAACATTTTCTCCATCGGTTTTCCGCTGACGCTGGTGCTCGGGCTGTTCATCGTCTGGGTCGGTCTGGCGGACATTCTCAATCAGTATCAGCCGCTGGCCACCGAGGCCTTACAGCTTTTACGCGAACTGGCAAAGGCGCGCTGAGCCATGGCTGAGAGCGAAAGCGGTCAGGACAAGACAGAAGACCCCACGGAGAAAAAGAAAAAGGACGCCCGTGAAAAGGGTGAGATTGCCCGTTCCAAGGAGCTTAATACGCTGGCGATCATGCTTGCAGGTGCTGGCGCGTTGCTGGTGTTCGGCGGAGCGCTGGCTCAGGAAATGATGGACCTGATGCGCCTGAATTTTACGCTGTCGCGGGAAGTGGTGCTGGATCAGCGCTCGATGGGCGCCTATCTGCTGCACTCGGGGCAGATCGCCTTGCTGGCGATTCAGCCAGTGATGATCACCTTGCTGCTGGCCGCATTGATCGGCCCGATTTCCCTCGGTGGCTGGTTGTTCTCCGCGGGCACCATGGCGCCCAAATTCAGCCGTATGAACCCCGGTGCAGGTCTCAAGCGCATGTTTTCGGCCAAGGCCGTGGCCGAACTGCTCAAAGCCTTGGCGAAGTTCTTCATCGTGCTGTTTGTGGCGCTGTTGGTGTTGTCCGCAGACATCGACGATTTGTTGCGTATCGCCCACGAACCGCTGGATCGGGCCATCACTCATAGCCTGCAATTGGTCGGCTGGAGCACTCTGTGGATGGCCTGCGGATTGATCATCATTGCCGCCGTCGATGTACCGATCCAGATCTGGGAAAGCATCAAGAAACTGAAGATGACCAAGCAAGAAGTGCGCGACGAGCACAAGGACCAGGAAGGTCGGCCTGAAGTCAAACAGCGCATTCGCCAGTTGCAACGCGAAATGTCCCAGCGCCGGATGATGGCGGCAATCCCCGATGCCGACGTGGTCATCACCAACCCGACCCACTACGCCGTGGCGCTCAAGTACGACCCGGACAAGGGCGGGGCGCCGATGCTGATCGCCAAGGGCAGCGACTTCCTGGCGCTGAAGATTCGTGAAATCGCGGCGGCCAATGAGATTTTGCTGCTGGAATCGCCGGCGCTGGCGCGGTCGATTTATTACTCGACGGAGTTAGAGCAGGAAATTCCGGGTGGGCTGTATCTCGCGGTTGCGCAGGTGTTGGCTTACGTCTACCAGATTCGGCAGTACCGGGCGGGCAAAGGAAAGCGGCCGGATCCGCTCAAGGATGATTTGCCGATTCCGCCGGATTTGCGGCGGGATTCTTAAAGTAGAGTTACTGTGTTTTTAGCTCAATCGCTCCTTGCTCCTTGACAGGGGATAGATCTGGCGATTTTAGCCGTTGCGAATATGTAAGATTTTTTTTGGGTGGAAATTGATGCTTTTTCCTTTTTTCACATGATGGGTCTGTGTTCTAAAAAAGGTGTCTAGGTCGCTGTATGGGTCATCTGGGTAGTGCTGGCGAGAATAATTAAATTGTTCAAGAATATCCTGCGGGTCGTTGTTCGCCACCACAATACCTTTATAGCCTTTTACGGGTTTTCTAGTCAGGTGTGAAAATTCTGCTGCGAATGAGTTGCGGCCGCCCTCCGCAGAATGGCAAGCCAAAATTCTAACGTTTTCGTATTTTTCAAAGTTGTAGTTTTTCTGCAGTAGCTCGGTGTGAAGCTCTTTAGGGGTTAACTGTCGATCTTTGAAGACAACTTTCGAGGGCTTACTTGATATGCCTGGCTCGCCATGAGCTTTAATGTTGAGACGTGTATTGCCCTTGTAGTTATCTATAAAAGTGAACGCTGCGTCGTCGATCATTCGAATCTCTTGCATGTATCCATTCCTTGGGGCTTTTGCTGCTGTAAGTGCTCGCCGCGATGAAAGAAAGGATGTAAAGATTTTTGCGAGTGGAATATGGCCGTTTTGATCATAAAAGTTGACCGGATCCGCGAGGCAATAGGCATACGGATTCAACCCGCCATTTCCAAACGGACTCAAACTATCCGGACTATTAAATCGCATCAAAACAGGATTAAACGCCCGATACCCATTCCCCAACAAATAACACCCGGTCACCGCATCCGCCCGCTCACCATTGAACCCCAGCAAGCTGCTCAATCCGCTTTCAGCCCGATGATGGCCGTAGGGCGAGTAGGCGATGGGGTATTGCAGATCGGCTTTAAGAGTCTGCAGTACCGAACGCTGCGGATCGGTAGCCAGCAGTGTGCTTTCGACGGCATCGTTCTGACGCTTCTGTTGCGCTAGCAGCAGGTCGTCCTTCTGAAAAATGGAGTACCCGATTGCCCCCTGTATTTCCGTACTCAGGCGACTTTTGCAATAAAACCGTTGGTGCGCTGCTGCCCCCGGCAGGAATTGGCTGATCAAACGATCCAGTGGATCGTAGGCATTGCGGCAGAGCAGGATTGGTTGTGAGGAAGCCATAGAGCTTGCTCCAGATTCTCGGGGGAGCTTGAGTATCGGCGGATTATTGCCAGCTCGGTACTATCAGAACTGATAGGTTCGGTGCGCTGTATGGCTCGATCAGTTGCAAGCCTGGACACCACTAACCCTGTGGGAGCTTGCTCGCGATAGCGGCGGGTCAGTCAACATACGTGCTCGCTGTGTCGACGTCATCGCGAGCAAACTCGCTCCCACAAGGACCTCCGCAGGCCGCACAGGCCACCGCTGCATCCTCAAATCCAAAAGTTGGAAGGCTTCTTGCAATAGCCACCCTGCGCCTGCTTCTGGCGTCAAAAGTTTGCTTCAAAGGAACGGGGAATACCGGTGGATCGCTCTCAGTTAATCAGCGCAGCTCGCACAAACGTCGCCGACCTCAGTCGGGGCAATTTGGGTGTGCCATTGTTGCTGCTGGTCATGCTGGCGATGATGATGTTGCCGATTCCGCCGTTTCTGCTGGACGTGTTCTTCACGTTCAACATTGCGTTGTCGATTGTGGTGCTGCTGGTCTGCGTGTACGCCTTGCGGCCGCTGGATTTCGCGGTGTTCCCGACCATTCTGCTGGTGGCGACTTTGTTGCGCCTGGCGCTGAACGTGGCCTCTACCCGGGTGGTGATGCTTCACGGCCAGGACGGTCATGCCGCCGCCGGCAAGGTGATCCAGGCCTTCGGTGAAGTGGTGATTGGCGGTAACTACGTGGTCGGTATCGTGGTTTTTGCGATCTTGATGATCATCAACTTCGTCGTGGTGACCAAGGGTGCCGGGCGGATTTCCGAGGTGAGTGCGCGTTTCACCCTCGATGCAATGCCCGGCAAACAAATGGCGATCGACGCCGACCTCAACGCCGGCCTGATCGACCAGGCGCAAGCCAAGGCGCGTCGTTCGGAAGTTGCGCAGGAAGCCGAGTTCTACGGTTCCATGGACGGTGCCAGCAAGTTCGTCCGGGGTGACGCCATTGCCGGCCTGCTGATTCTGTTCATCAACCTGATCGGCGGCATGGCGGTCGGTATCTTCCAGCACGGCATGACCTTCGGCGACGCCGGTAAGGTTTACGCGTTGCTGACCATCGGTGACGGTTTGGTGGCGCAATTGCCATCACTGTTGTTATCGACAGCGGCGGCAATCATGGTGACCCGTGCTTCCGGTTCGGAAGACATGGGCAAGCAGATCAATCGCCAGATGTTCGCCTCGCCCAAAGCGCTGGCGGTGGCGGCGGGCTTGATGGCGGTCATGGGGCTTGTCCCGGGCATGCCGCACTTTTCCTTCCTGAGCATGGCGGCCCTCGCGGCAGGTGGTGCCTACCTGTTCTGGAAGAAGCAGAACGGCGCCAAGGTGCAGGCGCTGCAAGAGGTCAAGCGTCAGCAGGAATTGCTGCCTTCGCCAGCCCGGGCCCAGGAAACCAAGGAGCTTGGCTGGGATGACGTGACACCGATCGACATGATCGGCCTGGAAGTGGGCTATCGCCTGATTCCATTGGTCGACCGCAACCAGGGCGGCCAGCTGCTGGCGCGGATCAAGGGCGTGCGCAAGAAGCTGTCCCAGGATCTGGGCTTCCTGATGCCGACCGTGCATATCCGCGACAACCTCGACCTGGCCCCCAGCGCCTATCGCCTGACCCTCATGGGGGTGATCCTGGCGGAAGCGGAGATTTACCCGGATCGCGAACTGGCGATCAACCCGGGGCAGGTCTACGGCACGCTCAACGGCATCACCGCCAAAGACCCGGCTTTTGGTCTGGAGGCGGTGTGGATCGAGATCAGTCAGCGTGCCCAGGCACAATCCCTTGGCTATACAGTGGTCGATGCCAGTACAGTAGTGGCCACCCACTTGAACCAGATTCTCTACAAGCATTCCAGTGAGCTGATCGGCCACGAGGAAGTGCAGCAACTCATGCAATTGCTGGCCAAGAGTTCGCCGAAACTGGCAGAAGAACTGGTGCCGGGTGTGGTGTCGCTGTCGCAATTGCTCAAGGTGCTGCAAGCGTTGTTGGCGGAACAAGTGCCGGTGCGTGACATTCGCAGCATTGCCGAAGCCATCGCGAACAATGCCGCCAAGAGTCAAGATACCGCCGCATTGGTGGCGGCGGTGCGTGTTGGCGTATCCCGCGCAATCGTCCAAAGCATTGTAGGCACTGACTCCGAGCTGCCAGTTATCACGCTGGAGCCAAGGTTGGAACAGATATTGCTCAATAGTCTGCAGAAGGCGGGACAAGGCTCGGAAGAGGGTGTTCTGCTGGAGCCAAGCATGGCTGAAAAGCTGCAGCGCTCGTTGATCGATGCCGCGCAGCGTCAAGAGATGCAAGGTCAACCGGTGATTCTGCTGGTGGCCGGTCCGGTTCGCGCGATGCTCTCGCGATTTGGCCGGCTCGCAGTACCGGGTTTGCACGTGTTGGCTTACCAGGAAATCCCTGACAACAAGCAAGTGACCATCGTTGCGACAGTAGGGCCCAACGGCTGAGGTAGTGGTTTATGCAAGTTAAGCGTTTTTTCGCCGCCGATATGCGTCAGGCCATGAAGCTGGTTCGCGATGAGCTGGGCGCTGATGCGGCGATCATTGGCAACCGCCGGATCGCCGGGGGTGTCGAGCTGACTGCCGCGCTGGATTACAAGCTGTCGGCGCTGGCGCCACGTGTTCCGAACATGGAGCTCGAGGATGAGCTGCGCAAGACCCAATCGCGGATCGTCACCGCCCAGGCCGAACTGAGCCTGCGCAGCGAAGGCGAGAGCGACGAGAGCACCAATCGCCAGTTGTTCGCTGGCCTGCCGCTGACCGCTGCCGAGCCGTTGATCGAACCGACTTACGCCGAGCCGCGTCGCCCGGCACCAGCGCCTGCTCCAGCAGCGGCTGTTGACGCTCGCGTGTTCGACTCGATGCGTTTCGAGCTCAACAGCCTGCGCGAACTCATGGAAGTACAGCTGGGATCGCTGGCCTGGAATCAGCTGCAAGGCAGCAGTCCGGGTCAGGCCAACCTCTGGCGTCGTCTGCAACGCATTGGTCTGTCCGGCCCGTTGTCGCGCGATCTGCTGGCACTGATTACTGAAATCCAGGAGCCTCGTCAGGCCTGGCGCATGTTGCTGGCGCACCTGGCACGAATGATCGCCACGCCGGAAATCGAGCCCCTGGAAGAAGGCGGCGTGATTGCCATGGTCGGCCCTGCCGGCATGGGCAAGACCACCACGCTGGCCAAGCTGGCGGCCCGGTACGTGCTCAAGTACGGCGCACAGAACATTGCGCTGGTGAGCATGGACAGCTTCCGCATCGGCGCACAGGAGCAGCTCAAGACCCTCGGCCGCATCCTCAATGTGCCGGTGACCCACGTCGACCCGGGCCAGTCCCTGGTGCAGGCGCTGGAACCTTTGCTGCGCAAGCGTGTAGTGCTGATCGACACCGCCGGCCTGCAAGCCAGCGACCCGGCGCTGCGTATGCAGCTCGAAAGTCTGGCCGGCCGTGGCATCCGCTCAAAAAATTATCTGGTGTTGGCAACCACCAGCCAGAAACAGGTTCTAACCGCCGCCTATCACAGTTACAAGCGCTGCGGGCTAGCTGGCTGCATCCTGACTAAACTGGATGAAACAGCCAGTCTGGGCGAGGTACTAAGTCTGGCCATCAGCCATGAATTACCGGTGGCGTACCTGACCGATGGCCCGCGGATTCCGGATGATCTGCATCTGCCGCGTCGTCATCAATTGGTCAGTCGCGCCGTCAGCGTGCAAATGCAGGAAGAACCCAGCGAAGAAGCCATGGCTGACATGTTCGCTGACATTTACCACAGCCCCACCAAGCAGGTAGGCTGAGGTAAAAATGAATAGTTTTTGTACCTACATCGATGGTCTGCCATGCATTGTTCCGTTTGTGAACGCGCAGCCAGTAATGTGGCCTCCGTCTATGCAAGACAAGGTAAAGAAATAACATGGGCAGCATGCATCCCGTACAGGTGATCGCGGTGACCGGCGGCAAAGGTGGCGTCGGGAAAACTAACGTGTCAGTGAACTTGTCCCTGGCTTTGGCCGAGCTCGGCCGGCGCGTCATGTTGCTGGACGCCGACCTGGGACTGGCGAACGTCGACGTCTTGCTGGGACTGACACCCAAACGTACCCTGGCCGACGTGATCGAAGGCCGCTGCGAGCTGCGCGACGTCTTGTTGCAGGGCCCCGGTGGCATTCGCATCGTTCCGGCCGCATCCGGCACTCAGAGCATGGTGCATCTGCGTCCGGCGCAACACGCCGGGCTGATCCAGGCGTTCAGTGATATCGGCGACAATCTCGATGTGCTGGTGATCGATACCGCCGCCGGTATTGGCGAGTCGGTCGTCAGTTTTGTGCGCGCCGCTCAGGAAGTGTTGCTGGTGGTCTGCGACGAGCCGACGTCCATCACCGACGCCTACGCCCTGATCAAATTGCTCAACCGCGACTACGGCATGAACCGCTTCCGCGTGCTGGCCAACATGGCCCAGAGCCCGCAGGAAGGTCGCAACCTGTTTGCCAAGTTGACCAAGGTCACCGATCGTTTTCTCGACGTTGCATTGCAATACGTCGGTGCGGTGCCTTACGACGAAAGCGTGCGCAAGGCTGTGCAGAAGCAGCGCGCCGTGTACGAAGCCTTCCCGCGTTCCAAGTGCTCGCTCGCCTTCAAGGCGATCGCGCAGAAGGTCGACACCTGGCCGCTGCCTGCCAACCCGCGCGGGCACCTGGAGTTTTTCGTCGAGCGGCTCGTGCAGCAAACGGCAGGACCCGTGCTATGAGTGCCAGCGGCTACAACCTCTACAAAAAATCGGCACGCGATGCGCAGTACGAGCTGATCGAGCGTTACGCGCCGCTGGTCAAACGCATTGCTTACCACTTGCTGGCGCGTCTGCCGGCCAGTGTTCAGGTTGAAGACTTGATCCAGGCCGGGATGATCGGCCTGCTTGAAGTCTCGACCAAATACGACGCCAGCAAAGGCGCGAGTTTCGAGACGTACGCGGGCATACGAATCCGCGGCGCCATGCTCGATGAAGTGCGCAAGGGCGACTGGGCACCCCGTTCGGTCCACCGCAATACGCGCATGGTCAGCGACGCAATTCGCTCGATTGAAGCTAAAACCGGCCGTGACGCTAAAGATCACGAAGTTGCGGCCGAACTCCAATTGAGTCTCGATGATTACTACGGAATTTTGAACGACACCCTGGGCAGCCGGTTATTCAGTTTCGACGATCTGTTGCAGGACGGCGAACACGAAGGGCTGCACGAGGATGGCGCGAGTGCTCATCTCGAGCCGTCTCGCGATCTGGAAGATGAACGCTTCCAGGCAGCGCTGGCGGACGCGATTGCCAATTTGCCGGAGCGTGAGCGACTGGTGTTGGCGCTGTACTACGACGAAGAGTTGAATCTCAAGGAAATCGGTGAGGTCCTGGGGGTCAGCGAATCGCGGGTCAGCCAGTTACACAGCCAGTGCGCGGCCCGTTTGCGGGGGCGTTTGGGGGAGTGGCGAGCGCGCTGAAGGCAGTGTGGGGGACACTGCGAAAAGGGCTGGTGTGGCGTTGAACTGCACCGGTCTCGATCTGTTGTGCTCCAGACAGTCATTGAGTGCTTTGCCGGATTGATTGAAATGGCGCGTCCAGGTGCTGGGCGCGTTTAAGACTGCTTGGAGGTCGAATTGGACAAGAACATGAAAATCCTCATCGTTGATGACTTCTCAACGATGCGGCGGATCATCAAGAACCTGCTGCGTGACCTTGGGTTCACCAACACCGTCGAGGCCGACGATGGCACTACCGCCATTCCGGTGCTCAACAGCGGAAGCATCGACTTTCTGGTGACGGACTGGAACATGCCTGGCATGACTGGTATCGATCTTCTGCGCCACGTGCGTGCCGATGAAAAGCTCAAGCACCTGCCAGTATTGATGGTGACCGCTGAAGCCAAGCGCGAACAAATCATCGAAGCGGCCCAGGCTGGCGTTAACGGCTATGTGGTCAAGCCCTTCACGGCCCAGGCGTTGAAAGAAAAAATCGAAAAGATTTTCGAACGCATCGGTTGATGAACGCGCCACGGGGGAGCTATGGGGCATAACGAATCTTCATTGGGCGATTTTGAATCGACCCTGAAAAAACACGCCGTCGAACTGGTCGCCAGCCTTGAAAAAGGCAGGTTCGGTGACGCAGTGCAATTGATCCATGAGCTCAATCAGACCCGTGACCGCGGCCTGTATCAGGAAGTGGGAAAACTGACTCGCGAGTTGCATAGCGCGATCGTCAATTTCCAGATTGACCCGCACATGCCGCAAGCCGAAGAAGTGTCCCAGATTACGGATGCTGCGGAGCGTCTGGGCTACGTTGTGAAGCTCACCGAAGCGGCGGCCAACCGCACCATGGACCTGGTCGAAAGTGCTACGCCGCTGGTCAATGGTCTGGGTGACGAAGCCCAGGCCTTGAGCGCGGATTGGGGGCGGTTCATGCGTCGTGAAGTCGGCGCTGAAGAGTTTCGTGATCTGGCGCGGCGGGTCGACGGCTTTCTGTCACGCAGCAGCGTCGATAGCCGGGCAGTGTCGAGCAACCTGAACGACATCCTGCTGGCTCAGGATTACCAGGACCTCACAGGTCAAGTGATCAAGCGTGTGACACAGTTGGTCACCGAAGTCGAAAGTAATTTGCTCAAGCTCGTACTCATGGCCAGTCAGGTGGACCGCTTTGCGGGCATCGAACATGACCGTGAAGCGATGCTTGCAGAAAAAGATCCACAAAAACATCTCTCTCAGGGTGAAGGTCCGCAGATTCATGCCGATAAAAGAGAAGACGTTGTGTCCGGTCAGGACGATGTGGACGATTTGTTATCCAGCCTGGGATTTTAGCGTTTTAGAATTTTAGGTTTTTTGGGTTTTTAGACCTGTAGGAGCACCCCCTTAATGAGCTTCGGCGCCGATGAAGAGATCCTTCAGGATTTCCTGGTTGAGGCCGGCGAGATTCTAGAGCAACTGTCCGAGCAACTGGTCGAGCTGGAAAGCCGTCCGGATGATGCGGATCTGCTCAATGCAATTTTTCGCGGTTTTCACACTGTAAAAGGGGGCGCCGGTTTCCTCCAGCTCAACGAGCTGGTGGAGTGCTGCCACATCGCCGAGAACGTGTTCGACATCCTGCGCAAGGGTGAGCGTCGTGTCGATTCGGAACTGATGGACGTGGTGCTCGAAGCACTGGACGCGGTGAACAGCATGTTCAGCGAAGTCCGCGAGCGCAGCCCGATCACGGCCGCCACACCTGAACTGCTCGCGGCACTGGCCCGTCTGGCCGAACCACAGTCGGCTGACGAGGCTGTACCTGCGCCCGTCGCCGAAGTGGTTGAAGCGCCTGAAAGCGAATCGGGTGACATCACCGACAACGAATTCGAACAACTGCTGGACTCGCTGAACGCCGTCAAGGCCCAGGCCGGGGCACCGGCAGCTGCTCCAGCTCCAGTGCCTGCCGGCAATGCCGCGGCAAGCGATGAAATCACCGATGCCGAGTTCGAGTCCTTGCTCGATCAATTGCATGGTAAAGGCCAGTTTGCCGTCGACGCAGTGGCACCCGCGCCGACTGCACCGCCAGCGCCGAAAGCCGCAGGCGACAGCTCCGATATTACCGACGAAGAATTCGAAGCACTGCTCGACCAGCTGCACGGCAAGGGTAACTTTGCGGTTGATGCGCTGGAATCCGCTATTGCTTCAGTACCGACGCCGGTGGCACCTGCCGCTTTAGCAGCGGGTAGCGATCTGATCAGCGATCACGAGTTCGAGTCGCTGCTCGACGAATTGCACGGCAAAGGCAAGTTCAGCGAAGTCGGTACCGCAACCGCCGCAACCGCCGCAAGTGCTTCTGTCGCTGCACCGGCAGCCAAAGCGGTAGCGCCGAAAGCTGTCGCCAAGGCACCAGAACCGAAGGCCGAAGCACCTGCTGCGGCACCGGCACCTGCCCGCGCCGTCGCCGCGCCACCTGCGGAAAAACCGGCCAGCGAAGCCGAAACCACCGTGCGGGTCGATACCGCGCGTCTCGACGAAATCATGAACATGGTCGGCGAACTGGTGCTGGTGCGTAACCGCCTGGTGCGCCTGGGTGCCAACAGCGCCGACGAAGCCATGTCCAAGGCCGTATCGAACCTCGACGTGGTCACGGCCGACCTGCAAACCGCGGTCATGAAGACCCGGATGCAACCGATCAAGAAAGTCTTCGGACGCTTCCCGCGTCTGGTTCGCGACTTGGCCCGTCAGCTCAAGAAAGAGATCAACCTGGAACTGGTCGGCGAAGAAACCGACCTCGACAAGAACCTCGTCGAGGCCCTGGCCGACCCGCTGGTCCACTTGGTGCGCAACGCAGTCGACCACGGCATCGAGTCGCCGGAAGAACGCGAAGCCTCGGGCAAGGCCCGGGGCGGCAAGGTGATTCTGGCGGCCGAGCAGGAAGGCGATCACATCCTGCTGTCGATCTCCGATGACGGCAAAGGCATGGACCCGAACGTCCTGCGTTCCATCGCGGTAAAACGCGGTGTGATGGACAAGGACGCGGCCGATCGCCTGAGCGATACCGAGTGCTACAACCTGATCTTCGCGCCGGGCTTCTCGACCAAGACCGAGATTTCCGACGTGTCGGGTCGTGGCGTGGGCATGGACGTGGTGAAAACCAAGATCTCCCAGCTCAACGGCTCGATCAACATCTACTCGGCCAAGGGCCAGGGTTCGAAGATCGTCATCAAGGTGCCGCTGACCCTGGCGATCATGCCGACACTGATGGTGATGCTCGGCAACCAGGCCTTTGCGTTCCCGCTGGTCAACGTCAACGAAATCTTCCACCTCGACCTGTCGACCACCAACGTCGTCGACGGCCAGGAAGTGGTGATCGTGCGGGACAAGGCGCTGCCATTGTTCTACCTCAAACGCTGGCTGGTCAGTTCCGCCGCTCACGAAGAGCAGCGCGAAGGCCATGTGGTGATCCTTTCGGTGGGCACTCAGCGGATCGGCTTCGTCGTCGATCAACTGGTTGGCCAGGAAGAAGTGGTCATCAAGCCATTGGGCAAAATGCTTCAGGGAACGCCGGGCATGTCGGGCGCCACGATTACCGGTGACGGTCGCATCGCGCTGATTCTCGATGTTCCGAGCATGCTCAAGCGTTACGCCACACGGCGTATTTGATTCTGGTGGAGCGGGGCGACTGAGCTTCGCTCCATCTAATGGAGTGTTTATGGCAGTCAAAGTCCTGGTGGTGGACGATTCGGGGTTTTTCCGCCGCCGCGTTTCGGAAATTCTTTCAGCGGATTCCAATATCCAGGTCGTCGGCACCGCGACCAACGGCAAAGAGGCGATTGATCAGGCGCTGTCCCTCAAGCCCGACGTGATCACCATGGACTACGAGATGCCGATGATGGACGGCATCACTGCCGTGCGGCACATCATGCAGCGCTGCCCGACGCCGGTCTTGATGTTCTCCTCGCTGACCCACGAAGGCGCCCGGGTGACCCTCGATGCGCTGGACGCCGGTGCCGTGGACTTCCTGCCGAAGAATTTCGAAGACATCTCCCGCAACCCGGAGAAGGTCAAGCAACTGCTGTGCGAGAAGATCCTGAGCATCTCGCGCAGCAATCGTCGTGTCAGCACTTACAGCGCGCCGGCCCCTGTGGCCGCGCCAGCTCCAACCCCGGCGCCTTCGAGCATCGGCAGTTACGGCCACAGTGCGCCTGTGCGTCCAGCACCGGCACCGGCACCGATTCCTGCGCGAGCGCATGCACCCGTGACGTCTTCGCCCGCTCCCAAGCGCAAAGCCTACAAACTGGTGGCCATCGGCACGTCCACCGGTGGGCCGGTTGCCCTGCAGCGGGTGTTGACCCAATTGCCGGCCAACTTCCCAGCACCGATCGTGTTGATCCAGCACATGCCGGCCGCGTTCACCAAAGCGTTCGCCGAGCGCCTGGACAAACTCTGCCGCATCAGCGTCAAGGAAGCCGAGGATGGCGACATCCTGCGACCCGGTGTTGCGCTACTGGCGCCGGGTGGCAAGCAGATGATGATCGATGGCCGTGGCGCGGTGAGAATCCTGCCGGGTGACGAGCGTCTGAATTACAAGCCGTGTGTGGATATCACCTTCGGTTCGGCTGCCAAGACCTTCGGTGACAAAGTTCTGGCGGTGGTGTTGACCGGTATGGGCGCCGACGGCCGCGAAGGTGCGCGCCTGCTCAAGCAGGGTGGCAGTTCGATCTGGGCTCAGGATGAAGCCAGTTGCGTGATCTACGGCATGCCGATGGCCATCGTCAAAGCTGAGCTCGCCGACGCGGTGTACAGCCTCGACGACATTGGCCGGCACATTGTCGAGGCTTGCGTCTGATGGATGTTCTAAGCCTCATTGGCATCATCATGGCGTTCGTCGCCATCATCGGCGGCAACTACCTCGAAGGCGGGCATCTCGGTGCGTTGGCCAACGGTCCGGCGGCCTTGATCGTGCTGGGCGGGACCGTCGGCGCGGCATTGCTGCAAGCGCCGATGAGCGCTTTCAAGCGTGCGATGCAGATTCTGGCGTGGATCCTGTTTCCACCGCGCGTCGACCTCGCCGGTGGTATCGATCGCGTGGTGAACTGGAGTTTGACGGCACGCAAGGAAGGGCTGCTCGGCCTGGAAGGCATCGCTGACGCAGAACCCGACAACTACGCACGCAAAGGCCTGCAACTGCTGGTCGATGGCGCCGAACCGGAAGCGATCCGCAGCATTCTTGAAGTGGACTTCTACACCCAGGAAAGCCGCGATATCGAAGCCGCCAAAGTGTTTGAAAGCATGGGCGGTTATGCGCCGACCATCGGCATCATCGGTGCGGTCATGGGCCTGATTCATGTCATGGGCAACCTCGCGGATCCGTCGCAACTGGGCAGCGGTATCGCCGTGGCTTTCGTCGCGACCATCTACGGCGTGGCCAGCGCTAACCTGGTGCTGTTGCCGATTGCCGCCAAACTCAAATCCATCGCGTTGCGTCAGTCGCGTTATCGCGAAATGCTGCTGGAAGGGATCCTGTCGATCGCCGAAGGTGAAAACCCTCGTTCCATAGAGTTGAAGCTGCAAGGCTTCATGGATTAAGGGAATAAGCTCATGGCCCGTCGTCGACATCAGGAAGAACACGTTAACCACGAGCGCTGGCTGGTGTCTTACGCGGACTTCATCACCTTGCTGTTCGCCTTTTTCGTGGTGATGTACTCCATTTCTTCGGTCAACGAAGGCAAGTACAAAATCATTTCCGAAGCGCTGATCGGCGTCTTCAGCGATAACGACCGCGCACTCAAGCCGATCCCGATCGGTGACGAGCGGCCGAAGACCGTCACGCCGGCCAAGCCATTGGTCAAGGACAGCGAGCAGGTCGACGCCGGTGTCGCCGGGGCCAGCGATCCGCTCAAAAGCATCGCCGATGACATCAGCGCAGCGTTCGGCGATCTGATCAGCTCCAACCAGATGACCGTGCGCGGCAACGAGTTATGGGTCGAGGTCGAACTCAACTCCAGCCTGTTGTTCGGCAGCGGCGACGCCATGCCCAGCGACATCGCGTTCAACATCATCGACAAGGTCGCGGCGATTCTGAAACCGTTCGACAACCCGATTCACGTCGAGGGTTTCACCGACGATCAACCGATCCGCACCGCGCAGTACCCGACCAACTGGGAGCTGTCCTCCGCCCGGTCGGCGAGCATTGTGCGCATGCTGGCGATGCAGGGGGTGAACCCGGGTCGCCTGGCGTCGGTGGGTTACGGTGAGTTCCAGCCGGTGGCCAATAATGCCACCACCGAGGGCCGTGCGCGTAACCGTCGCGTGGTGCTGGTGGTGTCGCGCAACCTGGATGTGCGCCGCAGCCTGACCGGAACCGGAACCGCCCATGCGCAACCGGATGCCGCATTGAAGCGTGCTGGCACACAAACTGCACCGACCCCGGTCAAGTCGCCGGTACGAGAGAGCGCCGTCAATTCTCCGTCACCCGCATTAACACGTTGAGCTATTTCTCGGCCGATCCATTCGGTCGGGAGGAACCATTCGAATGAGAGTCTGGGCAGTCGCCAATCAAAAGGGTGGTGTCGGTAAAACCACTTCCTCCATCGCTTTAGCCGGGTTACTGGCCGAGGCGGGCAAGCGCGTGGTTGTGGTCGACCTCGACCCCCACGGCTCGATGACCAGCTATTTCGGTTACGACCCCGACACCCTGGAGCACAGCAACTACGACTTGTTCCTGCACAAGGGCAGCGTGCCGCAGGGCTTGCCCGGGCAATTGTTGCTGTCGACCAGTGACGAACGCATTTCTCTTTTGCCTTCCAGTACCGCGCTGGCGACCCTTGAGCGTCAGACGCCAGGCCAGAGCGGTCTGGGCCTGGTGATTGCCAAGAGTCTGGCGCAGTTATGGCAGGACTTCGATTACGCGATCATCGACAGCCCGCCGCTGCTCGGTGTGCTGATGGTCAATGCCTTGGCGGCGAGCCAGCAACTGGTGATCCCGGTGCAGACCGAACACCTGGCGGTCAAGGGCCTTGAGCGCATGGTCAACACGCTGGCGATGATCAACCGCTCTCGCAAACAGGCGTTGCCGTTCTCCATCGTCCCGACCTTGTTTGACCGACGCACACAAGCGTCCCTTGGAACGCTGCGTGTCCTGCGCGACAAATTCCCCGAGGAGATCTGGCAGGGCTACATCCCGGTCGACACGCGCCTGCGTGATGCCAGCCGCGCCGGATTGACGCCTTCGCAGTTCGACGGCAAGAGCCGCGGCGTTCTTGCTTACCGTGCATTGCTCAAGCATCTGCTGGCGGCGCAACTCGTCGCGCAGGTGGCCTGAGATGAATTCAATACGTGTAGGAGCTGGCGAAGGCTGCGATCTTTTGATCTTGCTCGGCGGCGCTCTTTATATCGCTAAAAGATCGCAGCCTGCGGCAGCTCCTACAGTGGGGATGTTCCAGTGAACCGGCCGATCAAGATCACATCGCGCCCACAGCTGGCGTTGCAGTCTTATCTGGACAACCTGCTGCAAGACGCGACCGAAGAGTTTTCGCCAGACCTTTCGGCAATTCCCGAAGTCGTCGCAACGGTAAAAGCCATTGAAGAGCAGGGCGTGCTGGATGAATTCCAGGCAGCCGTGCTTGAAGAGCAGGCCCGGGATGCGCAGAAAAACACGGTGGCGGTTGCGCCGGTAGTCAAAACGCTCGTTGCCGTGGTCGACGCGCCTGCACCCGCCATGGTGTCGGTATCGACTATCGCGCCGTTGCTGCAAACCTTGTCCGAGCCCGTCGTCGAAGTGCCTGAAACCGAGGAGCCGCTGCCCACGCAAACGCAGCAAGTCCTGGTGGAACCCGTCGTCGAAGTTCATCTGCCGCCGAGCAACACGCCGCCACCGGTGGAAACCGATGGGCGTCCGTCATGGGCCGCCGAGCCGTTCGAGTGCCTTTTGTTCGACGTCGCCGGGTTGACCCTGGCGGTGCCGCTGGTCTGCCTGGGTTCGATCTATTCTCTGGCCGGCCACGAGCTCACGCCGTTATTTGGCCAGCCGGAATGGTTCCTCGGCATCTTGCCGAGCCAGGCAGGCAACCTGAAGGTGCTGGATACCGCACGGTGGGTCATGCCCGATCGTTATCGCGACGATTTCAAGCAGGGCCTGCAATACGTGATTTCGGTTCAGGGTTACGAATGGGGGCTGGCGGTGCATCAGGTCAGCCGCTCGTTGCGCCTGGATCCGAATGAAATCAAATGGAGAAGTCACCGAGGTCAGCGGCCATGGCTCGCCGGCACGGTGATTGAACACATGTGCGCCTTGCTCGATGTCACCTCACTGGCCGAGCTGATCGCCAGCGGCGGCGCCAGGCACATGACTGGCAGCAAGCCGAACCACAAACCGACATCAGTCAAATAAACAAAACAGGCAGCGTCACGTCTGATGACGTTGCACAGAACA
Organism: Pseudomonas sp. Irchel s3f7; assembly: GCF_900187615.1. Classification (GTDB taxonomy): domain Bacteria; phylum Pseudomonadota; class Gammaproteobacteria; order Pseudomonadales; family Pseudomonadaceae; genus Aquipseudomonas. Next base: position 124,301 of record NZ_FYDO01000019.1, read on the forward strand.
CACACCGCCAGGGCGGTTTCTTGAGGGGTCAGGGTATGAATGACAAGGCAACGGCGGCAAAAGGTTCCGAAGATCCGATCCTGCAATGGGTCACCTTCAAGCTGGACAACGAGACCTACGGCATCAACGTGATGCGCGTCCAGGAAGTCCTGCGCTACACCGAAATTGCCCCGGTTCCGGGTGCGCCAAGCTACGTGCTGGGCATCATCAACCTGCGCGGCAACGTGGTCACCGTGATCGACACCCGTCAGCGCTTCGGCCTGATGAATGCTGAAATCAGCGACAACACCCGGATCGTCATCATCGAAGCCGACAAGCAGGTGGTCGGGATCATGGTCGACAGCGTGGCTGAAGTGGTTTACCTGCGTCAGTCGGAAATCGAAACCGCGCCGAACGTCGGTAACGAAGAGTCCGCCAAGTTCATTCAAGGCGTGTGCAACAAGAACAACGAATTGCTCATCCTGGTCGAACTGGACAAGATGATGAGCGAAGAAGAATGGTCGGACCTGGAGAACATCTGATTGATTCTTGAGGTGGCGGTCATTGTCCTGTTCCTGTTTTGGGCAGGCACGCTGGCGATGTTCCTGGCGTACATTCGCGGGCAAAAACTCATCGCCGCGCAACAGGCCCAAGGCGATGCGCTGCGTGATCAGCGCATCAAAGACCTGGCCAAGCGCGTCGACGATTATCAGAACGGCAATGTGCGCATGGGCGAAGACCTGCACGAACTGCGGGCCATCGTGGCGCCATTGCCGGACAAACTGGTTCAACTGGAACAGCGCGACCCAACCAGCCTGTCGTTCGCCCAGGCGGCGCGACTGGTCGGGATGGGCGCAAGCGTCGACGAACTGACCCAGTCCTGCGGCTTGACCCAGGCTGAGGCGGAGTTGATGAGCAAGCTTCACAAGAACTGACAGATCAAAAGATCGCAGCCTCGTTTCACTCGACAGCTCCTACATTGGGACGGCGTAAGCCCTGTAGGAGCTGTCGAGTGAAACGAGGCTGCGATCTCATCTATTCACCTCTAACTCAATAATCATCCCCGCGCGCGGTCACATCCTTCTCGACCATCGCCCCATCCGGATCCTGCCCCGCCGGAAACTTCCCTTTCAAATTCCACGCAAACGCAATGATCTCGGCGATCGTCAGATAGAGCTCCTGCGGAATGCTGTCCCCCAGTTCCATGCGCGCCAATAACCTCACCAACTCGGCGTTTTCGTAGATCGGCACTTCGCAGTCGCGGGCGATGCGCAGGATTTCCTCCGCCAGCTCTTCGTCGCCCTTGGCGGTGAGGGTCGGGGCGTGGGTGCCGTCGTATTTGAGGGCGATGGCCTGGCGTGGGGCGTTGGTATTGTTCATGCGGTTTCGTCGACCCAGCGTTGTTCGAGGCGGGTTTGTGGGCCTTGGGGCGGTGTGCCGAGGTGGCAATCCAGGTCGCCGACGTTCAGGCCCGCGCCCAGCAAGCGTTCGCGCAGGCCCGTCAGATTGCTTTCGATCAGGCTGGCGGTGTACGGGCGCTCGGCCCAGAGCTGGCTGGACAGGCTGCCGTTGATCAGTTGTGCCTGTATTTGCAAGGGGCCCAACGGCTCCATGGCAAAGGCCAGCTCCACGTGCCACAACTGTTGTTTGGGTTCGCGTTCTTCGCGACGTTCTTTTGGCTGTTCTTTCTCGGGGGCGTCTTCGCGCTGGAACTTGACCTGCAACGGCACGATGTCCTGCAGATTGCGCATCGGGATTTCCAGCTGCCAGGTGCTCATCAGCCGTCCGTCGGCGGTGACGCCGGTCTGTTCCAGGCTGGAGAGCTGATGGCTTTGCAGGCGTGAAACAGCGGCGGCTGCCAGGCGCAGCAAGTGTTCGAGATCGCCTTCGCCCTCGGCGCTTTGCAGCAAGCGCTCGGGCAAAGGGAAACTCGTCGGCGATGGCTTGGCGCTGACCTGGCCGAGCATGCCGAGGGCGTTGCGCACGAAACTTGGCATGGCCTGGGCCAGGGTATTGGCGGCGATGATTGCGCCGAGACTAGTGCTCGTCGGCAACCCCGGCGTCAGTTGCCCGATCAGTTTGAGCAGATCGCCTTTCATGTCCGGTACCAGTGCTGGATTCTGGCCGCTCAGCAGTTTCGACTCGAGGAATGCGCCGCTGCTGGCCAAGGCTAACGCGAGCCCTTTGGGTGTGCTGAGTTGCTGCGCATCAGGCAGGCCGGCGAGCAGTTTGTCGACGGCTGCGCGCAGACCGCTGGAGGTCTGCTCGGAGGGCGGCAGGTTTTGCAGGAGCTTGAGCAATCCATCCAGCGAGCCCTGGCGACTTTGCTGGCTGACCAATTGCTGGGTCACGGCCAATTGCTCCTGGCGACTGCTCAGCGGTACGAATTTCAGTGTCTGGTTATCCTGCACCTGGGCGCTGAGCAAGGTGCCGATGCGCAACGGTTGCTCGCTGTCGATGCTCAGGGTGCTACCGCTCAGGGCGGTATTGAGCAGGCTGACCATCGAGCGAAACACCGCGGGCTGACCCGGCACTTGCGGCAGCACTTGAGACGTCAATACTTTGCCTTGCAGCAACGTGCCCGGGGGCAGTTGCGCGGTGTCGATGCGGGTGAGGGTGGCGACGCTGGAGGCGATGGCCTGTTGCACGGTCACCGCCAGGTTGCCCGCCGAAGGCTGGGTGACGAGCATGCTGGTGCCTTGAGCCAGCGGTTGGTTGCTGGTGGTCTGGACCGTGGTCTGACGGCCGCTGTCGAGGGTGACTTTTAACAGCAGTTGAAAGGTCTGGTCCGCCTGCTTGAGCGACAGCACTTCAGCCTTGGCAGTCTGGCCTTCAGTGATTAGACCTTCGATGGGCGTCAGCAGTTTGAGCAACTCGCCACTGATTGCCTGCGCACGCGAAGTCGCCGGGGTGGGCTGCGGCAGCGGGAGGATGTTCATTTCGCCTGTCATACGCGGTCACAACCTGAGGAAAATGCACTCTTTAGAGTAAGGCATGGCATGTATAATGCGGCGCCGTTGTATCCAAAAATGACGGAAACTTTGCAAATGTTTGACGCAGCTCTCTAGATCGAGCCGTCATTGCATTTATGCTGCATCTCTTTAACGGCCGCGCCAGAGCCGACTTGAACCGTATAAGGCCCGTGAACCCTTGACCAGTCCTGTCCTGCAAACCGTTGCCCTTGCCTGCGAGCGAGACCTTCGGCTGCTCTTCGAAAATCTCGATTTGAGACTGGCCAGTGGCGAAATGGTGCAGATCAGCGGCCCCAACGGTAGCGGCAAGACCAGCCTGTTGCGTTTGCTTTCGGGATTGATGCAGCCGACCGCCGGTCAAGTGCTGCTCAACGGTCAGCTACTGAACGAGCAACGCACGGAACTGGCGCGCAATCTGTTGTGGATCGGCCATGCTGCCGGTATCAAAGACCTGCTGACGCCGGAAGAGAACCTGACTTGGCTCTGCGCCTTGCATCATCCGGCGACCCATGAGGCGATCTGGCAGGCGCTGGCGGCCGTTGGCCTGCGTGGTTTCGAGGATGTGCCGTGCCATACCTTGTCCGCCGGTCAGCAGCGCCGCGTCGCACTGGCGCGACTGTATCTGGACAGCCCGCCGCTGTGGATTCTCGACGAACCCTTCACCGCCCTCGACAAGCAAGGCGTGGCGCAACTCGAAGAACACCTGGCCGCCCACTGCGAGCGCGGCGGTATGGTGGTCCTGACCACTCACCATACGCTGAGCCGGATGCCGGCCGGTTATCGCGACATTGACCTGGGGAATTGGGCCGTATGAGTGTGTTCGGCCTGTTGGTCGCCCGTGAGGCTCGCCTGCTGTTCCGCCGTCCTGCGGAACTGGCCAATCCGTTGGTATTTTTCGCCATCGTCGTTTCGCTGTTCCCGTTGGCGGTCGGCCCCGAGTCTCAATTGTTGCAAACCTTGTCTCCGGGTCTGGTCTGGGTCGCGGCCCTTTTATCGGTTTTGCTCTCGCTGGACGGGCTTTTCCGCAGTGATTTCGAAGATGGATCGCTCGAACAGTGGGTCCTTTCGCCGCACCCCCTGGCTCTTCTGGTTTTGGCCAAAGTGCTGGCACACTGGGCGTTTTCCGGCTTGGCACTGGTTCTGCTCGCACCCCTGCTGGCGTTGATGCTCGGTTTGCCTGCCGCTTGTCTGCCGGTGTTGCTGCTTTCGTTGTTGCTCGGTACACCGGTGTTGAGCCTGCTCGGTGCGGTGGGCGCGGCGCTGACGGTCGGATTGAAGCGCGGTGGGCTGTTGCTGGCGTTGTTGATTCTGCCGCTGTACATCCCGGTGTTGATCCTCGGCAGTGGCGCCTTGCAGGCGGCCTTGCAGGGAATGCCGGCGACCGGTTATCTGCTGTGGCTTGGTAGCCTGACCGCCCTGGCGATAACCCTTACACCTTTTGCAATAGCTGCTGGCCTGAAGATCAGCGTCGGCGAATAATGAGGTCTGGTCAAATTTTGATCAGTAAAGACCCTGGCTCTTCACAGTAAAGAGCAACCGTGATGGAAACAGTATGAACTGGACGTGGTTTCACAAACTCGGCTCGCCCAAATGGTTTTACGGCATCAGCGGCAGAATGCTGCCCTGGCTGAGCGTTGCGGCGTTGCTGCTGATCGGTGTTGGCGTGGTCTGGGGCCTCGCCTTTGCGCCGCCGGATTACCAGCAGGGCAACAGCTTTCGCATCATTTACATCCACGTTCCGGCCGCCATGCTGGCGCAGTCCATCTACGTGATGCTGGCGGTGTGCGGTATCGTCGGGCTGGTGTGGAAGATGAAACTGGCCGACGTCGCCCTGCAATGCGCAGCGCCGATTGGCGCCTGGATGACCGCCGTGGCGCTGGTCACCGGGGCGATCTGGGGCAAGCCGACCTGGGGCTCGTGGTGGGTCTGGGATGCGCGACTTACGTCCATGTTGATTCTGCTGTTTTTGTACTTCGGTCTTATTGCACTGGGCAACGCCATCAGCAATCGTGACAGTGCGGCCAAGGCCTGCGCGGTGTTGGCGATTGTCGGTGTGATCAACATTCCGATCATCAAGTACTCGGTGGAGTGGTGGAACACCCTGCACCAGGGCGCGACCTTCACCCTCACCGAAAAACCGGCGATGCCTGCCGAGATGTGGCTGCCATTGCTGCTGACGGCGCTGGGTTTCTATTGTTTCTTCGGTGCGGTCCTGTTGCTGCGCATGCGCCTTGAAGTGCTCAAGCGTGAAGCGCGGGCCAGTTGGGTGAAAGCCGAAGTGGAAAGCAGCCTGGAGGTCGCTCGATGAGTTTTGCTTCATTCGGCGACTTCATCGCCATGGGCCATCATGGCCTGTATGTCTGGTCAGCCTATGGCATCTGCCTGGCGGTATTGGCCCTCAACGTGGCGGCGCCGATCCTGGCCCGCAAGCGGTATCTGCAACAAGAGGCGCGTCGTCTGCGCCGGGAGAACGGCAAGTGAATCCGCTGCGCAAAAAGCGTCTTATCATCATTCTCGCGATCCTGGTCGGTGTCGGCGCTGCCGTCGGCCTGGCCCTGAGCGCCCTGCAGCAGAACATCAATCTGTTTTACACACCGACCCAGATCGCCAACGGCGAAGCCCCGCAAGACACGCGCATCCGTGCGGGCGGCATGGTCGAGGCGGGTTCGTTGCAACGCTCCGGCGACTCGCTGGACGTGAAGTTCGTCGTCACCGACTTCAACAAATCCGTGACCATCACGTATCGCGGCATTCTTCCGGATCTTTTCCGCGAAGGGCAGGGCATTGTCGCCCTGGGCAAGATCAACGCCGATGGCGTGGTAGTGGCCGATGAAGTGCTGGCCAAGCACGATGAAAAGTACATGCCGCCGGAAGTGACCAAAGCCCTGAAAGACAGCGGCCAGTCGGCACCCACTCCCGCGAAAGAGGGCTAACTGATGACAGCTGGAATTTTCATTCCCGAGTTGGGCCACCTGGCCATGATCCTGGCGCTGTGTTTCGCGCTGGTTCAGGCCGTGGTGCCGTTGGTGGGTGCCTGGCGCGGTGACCGCTTGTGGATGAGCCTGGCCCAGCCGGCCGCGTGGGGGCAGTTCGCGTTTTTGCTGTTCGCCTTCGGTTGCCTGACGTACGCCTTCATGGTCGATGACTTCTCCGTCGCCTATGTGGCCAACAACTCCAACAGCGCGCTGCCCTGGTACTACAAGTTCAGCGCCGTGTGGGGTGCCCACGAAGGTTCGTTGCTGCTGTGGGCCATGATCCTCGGTGGCTGGACCTTCGCGGTATCGGTGTTCTCCCGGCAGTTGCCGCAAGTCATGCTGGCCCGTGTGCTGGCGGTGATGGGCATGATCAGCACCGGTTTCCTGCTGTTCCTGATCCTCACCTCGAACCCGTTCAAACGCATCCTGCCGCAAATGCCCACCGACGGCGCCGACCTCAATCCGCTGCTGCAAGACATCGGCCTGATCGTTCATCCGCCGATGCTGTACATGGGTTACGTCGGTTTCTCGGTCGCCTTCGCCTTCGCCATCGCCGCGTTGATGGGCGGTCGTCTGGACGCCGCATGGGCCCGTTGGTCGCGTCCGTGGACCATCGTTGCCTGGGCATTCCTCGGCATCGGCATCACCCTCGGTTCGTGGTGGGCTTATTACGAACTCGGCTGGGGCGGCTGGTGGTTCTGGGACCCGGTGGAAAACGCCTCGTTCATGCCTTGGCTGGTGGGCACCGCGCTGATTCACTCGCTGGCGGTCACGGAAAAACGTGGCGTGTTCAAGAGCTGGACTGTGTTGCTGGCCATCGCCGCGTTCTCGCTGAGCTTGCTGGGCACCTTCCTCGTGCGCTCCGGCGTGCTGACGTCGGTGCATGCGTTTGCCTCCGATCCGGAGCGCGGCGTGTTCATCCTGATTTTCCTGCTGTTCGTCGTCGGCGGATCGCTGACGCTGTTCGCCTTGCGCGCACCGGTGGTCAAGAGCCAGGTCGGTTTCAACCTGTGGTCCCGGGAAACCCTGCTGCTGGGCAACAACCTGGTGTTGGTTGTCGCGGCGTCGATGATCCTGCTCGGCACGTTGTACCCGCTGATTCTCGATGCCATGACCGGCGCCAAGCTTTCCGTCGGCCCGCCGTACTTCAACGCGCTGTTCATTCCGTTGATGGCGTTGCTGATGATGGTGATGGCGGTCGGCGTGATCGTGCGTTGGAAAGACACTCCGGTGAAATGGCTGGTGAGCATGCTCACGCCCGTCCTGCTCGGCAGCGCTACGCTGGCGGTCGTCGCAGGCGTCGCCTACGGCGATTTCAACTGGGCGGTCCTCGCGACCTTCATGCTTGCAGCCTGGGTGTTGCTGGCGGGTGCGCGTGATATTTTCGACAAGACTCGCCACAAAGGCCTGATCAAAGGTTTGCCGACCCTGACCCGCAGCTACTGGGGCATGCAGGTCGCGCATTTGGGCATTGCCGTATGTGCGCTGGGTGTCGTGCTGTCCAGCCAGAACAGTGCCGAGCGCGACCTGCGCTTGGCGCCGGGCGAATCCATGGACCTGGGCGGTTATCAGTTCGTGTTCGAAGGCGCCAAGCATTACGAAGGCCCGAACTTCACCTCGGACAAGGGCACCGTTCGCGTCATCCGCGATGGCAAGGAAATCAGCGTGCTGCACCCGGAAAAACGCCTCTACACCGTGCAAAATTCGGTGATGACCGAAGCCGGGATCGACGCAGGTTTCACCCGTGACCTCTATGTCGCCCTTGGCGAACCGTTGGGCGATGGCGCGTGGGCCGTGCGCGTGCACGTCAAACCGTTCGTGCGCTGGATCTGGTTCGGCGGTCTGCTGACAGGTCTGGGTGGATTGCTGGCGGCGCTCGATCGTCGTTATCGGGTCAAGGTGAAAAGCCGTGTGCGTGAAGCGCTGGGCCTGTCGGGAGCGACTGCATGAAACGTTGGTTGATGGTGTTGCCACTGGCGATTTTTCTGGTGGTGGCGGTGTTCCTTTATCGCGGTCTGTACCTGGACCCGGCCGAACTGCCTTCGGCGATGATCGGCAAGCCGTTCCCGGAATTTTCCTTGCCCGCGGTGCAGGGCGACAAGACCCTGACCAAGGCCGACATCCTCGGTAAACCGGCGTTGGTCAACGTGTGGGGCACCTGGTGCATTTCCTGCCGGGTCGAGCACCCGGTGCTGAACAAACTGGCCGGGCAGGGCGTGGTGATCTATGGCATCAACTACAAGGACGTCAATGCTGACGCCTTGAAGTGGCTGGCGGATTTCCACAACCCGTACCAACTGGACATCCGCGATGACGATGGCTCGCTGGGCCTGAACCTCGGCGTGTATGGCGCACCGGAGACCTTCTTCATCGACGCCAAGGGCATCATCCGCGACAAGTTCGTCGGGGTGATCGACGAGCAGGTCTGGCGCGAAAAACTGGCGGCGAAGTATCAGGCGCTGGTCGACGAGGCCAAGCCATGAAGCGCTGGATTGCTGCCGCTGTCCTGGGTTTGAGCATGGCCGGCGTGGCCCACGCGGCCATCGACACCTACGAGTTCGCCAAGGAAGGTGATCGCGAGCGTTTTCGCGAGCTGACCAAGGAACTGCGTTGCCCCAAGTGTCAGAACCAGGACATTGCCGATTCCAACGCACCGATTGCCGCTGACTTGCGCAAAGAGATTTTCCGCATGCTCGGCGAGGGCAAGGACAACCAGCAGATCATCGACTTCATGGTCGATCGCTACGGTGATTTTGTCCGTTACAAACCCGCCCTGAATGCCAAGACCGCGTTGCTCTGGTTCGGCCCCGCCGGCCTGTTGCTGGGCGGCGTCGTGATTATCGCGGTGATCGTCCGCCGTCGTCGCGTGCAGCGCGCCGACATCAAGGATGAGCTGTCTCCTGAGGAACGTTCGCGCCTCGACAACCTGTTGGATAAAAACCAAGAATGATTGATTTCTGGCTCGCTGCAGGTCTGCTGCTTCTGGTTGCCCTGAGTTTTCTGTTGATTCCGGTCCTGCGCAGTCGTCGTGCCCAGCGCGAAGAGGATCGTACCGCCCTGAACGTAGCGCTTTATCAGGAACGCGTGGCTGAGCTGCAGGCTCAGCAGGAAGAAGGCGTTCTTGATGTTGCGCAAATGGACGCCGGTCGCGCCGAAGCCGCCCGCGAGTTGCTGGCGGACACCGAGGGTGTCGAAGCGCCGCGGGTGTCGCGTTTGGGCAAACCCTTGCCGTTGCTGGCGGCGATTCTGGTGCCGGTGTTGGGCCTGGGGTTGTACCTGCATTTTGGTGCCAGCGACAAAGTCGAGCTGACTCGCGAATTCGCCCATGCTCCGCAGTCGATGGAAGAGATGACCAAGCGCCTGGAGCGTACAGTCGCGGCTCAACCGGATTCTGCCGAAGGTGTGTATTTCCTCGGTCGTACTTACATGGCTCAGGATCGCCCTGCGGAGGCGGCGAAGATGTTCGAGCGCACCGTGAGCCTGGCGGGTCGCGAGCCGGAGTTGCTTGGCCAATGGGCTCAGGCCCTGTACTTTGCCGACGGCAAGAAATGGTCTGACAAGATCCAGGCCCTGACCGATGAAGCGCTCAAGGCGGATCCGAAAGAGGTCACCAGCCTTGGCCTGCTCGGCATTGCCGCTTTTGAAAGTGAGCGTTATCAGGACGCCATCGATTACTGGAATCGCCTGCTGGCCCAATTGCCGGCAGAGGATAATTCCCGGGAGGCCCTGCAAGGCGGGATTACCCGCGCCACCGAGAAACTGCAGGACAGTGGCGGCAAGGTCGCGCAAGCACCGGCAGCCAAGGCCGCGGCAGTGCTCAAGGTCAGCGTCGATCTGGCAGCGGAGCTCAAAGCCAAGGTCCAGCCCGGCGACAGCGTCTTCATCTTCGCCCGTGCTGTTTCCGGTCCTCCGGCACCGCTGGCGGTCAAGCGTATGACCGTGGCCGATTTGCCGGTGACGGTCGAGTTGGGTGACGCCGATGCGATGATGCCGCAATTGAAACTGTCGAACTTCCCTGAAGTCCAACTGGTTGCGCGCATTTCCCGTGCTGGCAAACCGACCGCCGGCGAGTGGATCGGTCGCAGCCAGCCCCTGGCCAGCAGCACCACTGCGCCGCAAACACTGACCATCGACAGCCCGGACAAATAACAGGAAGCGCCACCATGACCGCCATTGCTCGTATTGCCCTGCTCAGCGCTGTTTTGGGGTTAAGCGCTTGTGCGGTCCAGCGGCCGCCGGAACAGCCGACCCCTGCACCGATGCCGCCGTCGCAGCCAAGACCTACACCATCGACGTCGCCCACCCCGAGCAAACCGAGCGTCCCGGTCAAACCGGCCAAGCCGATGCCGCGTACCTCGGCCAGCTTCGCGCCGCCGCCGGGCGGGAACAGTCATTGGGATCAGAAGCTGGGGGTTTATGTGCTTGATGACCAGCCCAATACCTTTTATCGCCAGCGGACTTACTACCGTTGGGATAATGGCTGGAGCCGTTCGATCAGTCCGAAAGGGCCTTGGGAGGAGACGGATATCCACGGGGTGCCGGGCGGGTTGGGGCGGCAGTTCGAGCAGTAACGCAGACAGGCGACCTTCGGGTCGCCTTTTTTGTGGGCGTTGAAAGTGTTTTTCGGGCCGCGTGTGAACTCTTTGGGAATGGGCTTGTTCGCGAAGGCGGCCTGACTTTGGTTGACCGGGTACATATCCATTCCTGCGGTAACGACGGCTTATGGTTTCGCCCTTACGGCGACTCACTTTTTTACAAGCGCGGTACGTGTCAAGGTACCTGTCACCTTGTCTTACAGTTGCTAGCCCGTTGCGCTCTTAATTTCAGGGCGCTCTGGGTTTAAATACACAGCATCTGCCAACTTCCAGTTGCGTGTTCGAGTGCTCCA
>NZ_FYDO01000011.1 GCF_900187615.1 Pseudomonas sp. Irchel s3f7
GGAGTAACTTGTGATGCTGATAATCTGTTGACTAGCAGTCTGACTCCACAAGCACCCACACGAATTGCTTGATTCAGTTGTTAAAGAGCGGTTGGTTAAGATCTTTCGTCTCAACCGAGGCGCGCATCTTACAGCGCACCTTTTCAAATTGCAACCTTAAAAGTTTCTGATTTTTCAATAAAATCAACTACTTAAGCCAAGAGCGACATCACGTTGCTCGTTAGCGGGAGGCGAATAGTACAGCATTAAAATACATGGTCAACCCCCCTCTAGAAGTTTTTTCCTTTATCAAAGAGTCAGGTTGCCACTGTGAAAACTTCCAAGGTCTGTACAAAACATCAGGGCAGCAGGCTACCCAGATGTTTGAGTGCCCCGAAGGGATGCTCAACAGTCCGCTTTCGGACTCGCATCATCTCTGGTGCCTTGCTCAGCCGTAGCTGCTCTCCTCCAATACGTCTTCCTGCTACCAGCGTCGAACTCGTCGCTCCGCACTCGGTCGATTGAGCCCTTTACGGCCCCCATTATCTGCTGATTGCGGGGCATCCGGCGCAGACTGAATGGCACGGAGCTTGCCTCGCAGAAACCGGGGGATGTTTTACCCCCCTGATTGAGCAAAAACGACCCGAGGGTATACGCCATGCATAGCCTATTTTATGCAACAGCTCATATGACCAGAATTCGTGTACGCCCCGTCGATTTGCTGGAGAAACCTCGCGTTGCAAGGACATCGCTGCTCAACCTTCAGGCAAGCATTTGCACCGGGATGTTGCTTTTCGCGATGGGGATTTCGTTCTCGCTGTGGTTACTCGACAGCTAGAACCGAACACAAAAAGCGCGGCAGTCAAAGGTTGCCCCCGTTACTGCCACGCCTTTTTACATGGCGACCTAGTGCCCGTGTCTGATCATGTCAGCAGCCTTTTCGCCAATCATGATGCACACCGAGTTAGGGTTGCCTGAAATCAGCGTGGGCATGACCGATGCGTCGGCAACGCGCAGCCCTTCAATACCATGCACACGAAGATCCGGGCCTACGACCGAAAGCTCATCCACCCCGATGCGGCAGGTGCCGGAGGGGTGCAGCGCGGCGTGTGCTTCTTCGTGGCAGAATTTTTTCATCTCTTCCCGGGACCTGACCGCCCCGTCCGGCACATGACGCCTTGCAATGAACGGCTTGAAAGCGGCCTGGGACATGATTTGCTCACCCACCAGACAACCGTCCACCAGGCTTTCAATATCGTATGGGTCAGAGAAATAGTTGGGCACGATCCGTGGAGGTGACATCGGGTCGGCTGAGTAGAGTTCTACATACCCTCTGGACCTTGGACGTATCTGCCCCAGGTTCAACGTGCACCCATTGCCCCCCGGAACAGAGTCAACCCCCTCTTCAATGCCGGCACCCACCACCATGAAGTACTGGATATCCGGATGGGCTGCTGCCTTGTCGCCCCACCAGAAAGCCCCGCCTTCAATGAGGTTCGACGCCGCCGGGCCTTGCCTGAACAACGCGTATTGCAAACCGGCCATCATTTTCCAAAGGGGCTTTTTGTACCTGTCGTAGCTATGCGGTCCCGTCAGCTCATACACCAGCGACACCTCGATATGATCCTGGAGATTCTGGCCGACACCGGGCAAATCCTTGACCACGTTGATGCCATGCTTGGTTAGCTGTGCAGCCGGACCGATGCCGGACAGCATCAACAATCGAGGCGAGTTGATGGCGCCGGACGATAAAATGATTTCCTTGTCGGCGTGCATCACGTGACGCACGCCCTTCTCGATGTATTCCACACCGATGGCTTTGTTGCCTTGGGTCAAGATGCGGATGACGCGACAACCCGTCTTCACCGTCAGGTTCTTGCGCGATTTGGCGGGTGCCAGGTAGGCCACAGCCGCACTGCTGCGAAAGCCGTTTTTGGCGGTGATCTGGTACAGACCGCAACCTTCAGGCGTACCCGAATTGAAATCCTCGTTGTACGGCAGGCCGTATTGCTGGCAGGCGCGCAACCAGACTTTGGTCAACGGATGGACATTGATCGGATCGGAAACCCCCAACGGCCCGCCAACGCCATGGGCGTCGTTGCAGAAGCGTTCGTTGTCTTCGGCTTTTTTGAAGTACGGCAGGACGTCTTTGTAAGACCAGCCGGTCGCACCCTGCTCGGCCCAGCCATCGTAGTCGGCCGGGACACCGCGGATGTAGATCATGGCATTGACCGAGCTTCCGCCCCCCAGCACGCTGGCCTGAACCATCGTGGGCGTCTCGGTCCGGCGTTGATCTTCGGTAGGCTCCCACGCATAGCGTTTGAGCAGCGGGCCTTGCGCCGTTTTGTAGTAGGCGCCGGGAATGTGGATATAGGGGTTGCGATCGCGAGGTCCCTCTTCGAAAAGGACGACAGAGGCCGTAGCGTCTTCGCTCAGTCTTGAAGCCACGGTGCAACCTGTCGATCCACCTCCGATTACGATGAAATCCACCATGACGACCTCAGTTTCTTTTTAGTGTTGAGAACAAGGCTGCCGAGCGATGGCAGCCCATAACCATTGCAAGCATTGACGTAACCCTGCACAAAAAAGCGCAGGACGGAATCAAACTTGAAAACGTGTGCTTGTTGAAGAAGCTGCTTATTGACCCACAAGCCGGGTCAAGAGTGACTTCAGCTCCTTGGCGACTTCGTAGCTGTTTTGCTGTTGCTGCTTCTTGCAAAACAACTCGCAACTCCACCAGCCCTGGTAACCGGTGGCCTTCACCGCAGCCGTCCACTCGGCAAGGTTCAACACCCCACTTCCCGTCGGCACATCCCTGAGAATTTCTTCGTTGGGGATACCCCCTTCAAACGGCAGCGAGTCACACACATGCACGCCGTAGATGAGGTCCTTGTTCATCCTGGCAATGTCTTGCGGCTGCACGCCGGAGGTAAAGCAATGCCAGTAATCGATGACCATCCTGACGTTATCGCGCTCGGTGCGATCGATGAGCTGAAGTTGATGGTCCAGGCTGTTGAGCGGAGTCCAGGACAGCGCTTCGAGATAGAGAAGCACGTTGTACTGCTTCGCCAGATCAGCCAGCAAGGCGAGGTTTTTTGCGGTCAACACGTACTGTGTCGCTTCATCTGAACCCAGCAGACCCGAGTAAAAGGGGCTCTTGCCGTGCTGCTGGAAATCAATCACGGCCTGAACGTTGATGGGTCCGGTGAGCACCTGCACGCCTTTGGCGCCTGCCAGGTTGGCCAACTGGAAAAGTCGCTCGGCCTCCTTGAGCAAGTCATCGCGCTCAGCCCCCTGGCGCTCTATATCCCTCAGGTAACCAATGCCCGTGACCGGCACATCATTGAGCAGGTGTTTCAGTTCCGGTTCGCTATACCCCGCCTGCAGCCAGGCTTCCAGTTTTGCGCTGTTGATCTCCAGCGCATCGAAACCCACAGCCTTTGCGATGTCGATGTCCATCGCAAGGGTCGAGTGCTTTGCAACCGTGGAATGCAGGGCCAGGATATTGTTTTTAGTGTTCATGGGACGCTCCTACCGTTGTCATTCATTGTAGAGAGATCAGGTTCAGGTAGAGATTTCGCAGTCACGTAAAATACGGCGCGAACTGACGCAGTCACTGCGTCAGCTTTCGATGGCTGCCCCTCAGGCGTCCGCCAGTGAGGCCAACGCCCGTACCTTGAACGCGGCGGCCAATAGAACCTGGCGGTCCAGCCCCCCCTCATGGACGGCCGCAACAATGGCTTCGGCGATGGCATCAAGACCAGACTCACTGGACACCAGCAATAGATGCGCGCCTGCCTTCAGTGAAGCAACGGCCGTGTCCGTGATGGAGTTACCGCGGAGGATGGACACCGCATCGAGATCATCGGAAATGATCAATCCATCGAAGCCCAGGGTGTCACGCAGAATGCCAATGACTTTTGACGAGGTAGAGGCTGAATGCTCAGGGTCGATCGCCGGAAAAACTGCTGGCCCCGGCATCACCGCTTTTACACCAGTGGCAATGACGTTCTGGAACACTTCAAGGTTGTCATGCAGCAATTCCAGTGGCCCGGGAACCGTGGCTTCAGCAATCGCCGGATCTTCTTCAGTGACGTAATGGCCAGGAAAGTGCTTAGCCGTCGCAATCACTCCAGCACGTTGAACCCCACGGATAAAGGCACAGGACACCCGACTGACCTCAGCCGGATCGGCACCCAGGTGCCGATCGAGCAGCCAGGGGTTGGGACCGGTCACCACGTCGACAATCGGTGCCAGAAACAGATTGACGCCCAGGCTTCGGGCCGCTTTGGCCATCTCGAAGCATCGATGTTCGATGTCCTGCGAACTCAATTCCTTGAGTTGCTCTCTCGACGCGATTGCAGGGACCAGTTGATGAAGGCGTTCGATGCCGCCGAGTTCCTGATCCACTGCAATCAGCAAAGGCGCACCCGCCAAAGCGGCTGCTTGCCGCACGATGTTGATAAAGTCTGCCGGGGTTTCCGCGCCCTTTCGAGCCTCGCTCATGGCTCTGCCCACGTACTCGTCCCGTGTCTCGCCCAGCAAAAGGGAAACGCCACCTCGGCTCAGATAACGACGGACATTGTCATCCAGGTTCAAATCCCCGAACGCGGGCAGTAGCACCGAATAGGCAGCTCTATAGAGTTCGCTAAACATTGATTGTCCTCAGTTCCGTAGTGTTGAGCACAACGCTCACTTTTTTGCTGCGTGCAAAACCCTTGTGTCGCCAAACGAGTCGATAACCCGCTGCCGAGTTACGGGTGTCAGCTGTATGGAAAAGGCACCCAGGCACGCCGTCGGCTGGACTCGACACACGCCTGGGACAGGGCGACGCCGCGCACGCCTTCGTGGATGTCAGGTAGCGCGATGGTGGTCGCCGAGCGCCAACCGGCGCCGGCATCAAGTGCCTCGGCGAAATCGGCATAGAGAACGGCAAGCGCTTCCAGGTAGCCCTCGGTATTGCCGGCGGGCAAACTGGTGAAGTTCAGCGTCTGGGCGGCGTTATCACTCTGCCCACGGCGGTAGAGGCGTTCGGCGCCGTCGACAGGCGTAAACCGGAGTATTTCCGGGGACTCTTGACACCATTCGAGCGAGGCCTTGCTGCCGATGATCTTGAAACGCAGGCCATTACGATGACCAGGCGCTGCGAAACTGGCCCACAGCAAACCGTCTACGCCGCCTTCAAACTCCAGTTGCACCACACAGGTATCGTCCAGTCCCCAGCCGGGTACGACCGTGGTCAACTTGGCATTCAGGCTTGTGCAGCGACGCCCGCACAGGAACTCCAGCATGTTGAAGGCATGCGTCCCGATATCCCCCACGACACCGGTCGGGCCAGCCTTCTGCGGGTCACCGCGCCAGGCAAGGCTTTTGCTCAACGTCGATACACCCGGCGCCAACCACTCCAGCAAGTACTCGACATACATGAAACGAATGTCGCCAAGTTCTCCAGCCTGAATACGGCTGCGAGCATCCCTGACCATGGGGTAGCCTTGGTAGGTATAGGTAAGCGTGAAGAACGTATCGTTCTGATCGGCAATGCTCGCCAACTCAATGGCTTCTTGTGGGCTGTTGACCAATGGCTTGTCGCAAATGACCGGGATTCCCGCCTGCAGAAACAAGCGACAAGGTTCAAAGTGCAGGTGATTGGGTGTGACGATGACGACCGCCTCTATGGGGTCGGAGCGACGCGACTCGGCAGCGGCCATTTCCTCGAATGACAAGTAAATCCGCTCTGGCTGGAGGCCAAGTGCCTCACCCGCTTCCCGGCACTTGTCAGGGCTCGACGAGAAGGCCCCGGCGACAATGTCGAAGCGATTTGAAAGGCGCATGGCCGCCCGGTGATAACTGGCGAAGTAAGCGCCCTGCCCACCGCCAACCATGCCTACCTTGAATCGCCTTTTCCCGGGAATGTCGCCGGTTAACCTTGCCATCGCTTAAAGACTCCAATAGTTAACGCTCACTCGCGCACGATCTGCAAATTGAGAACCCCTCTCATCTCCAGCTTTCGAATGCGCGGCGCTAAGTATCGACGGCGGCTTTTCTCTGCACCATTTCGCACACTATCGATACATGACGCGGACTGACGCAGTCGCCAATTGCACCAGAAAGCAAAGGTCATGTTCGTAATCTGGAAATTCCCGTTCAACACCGACGGCTACAGTTGTTACCGGGGCCAGGTGAAGTGTTGCTTTCCGGGCGGTACGGGGGCATGCGTCAAAGCGCTTACAATCTGACGCATTGACTGATATTGACAGGTTGAACTTAAATATCATGATTGGGCATGGAACATGCTTATTCAAAACATTGAATACTCAAGTGTTTCTCGGCACAGAGCTATACAAACAGCTATTTCGATAACTGATTTATAACTTATATAACCTATATAACCTTCCGCTCTTAAATCCAGGCCAACATCGAGATAAAAAATGCCCAGCCGAGGAGATTCGTCCCCCATGTCATTAACTGCTGCCACCTCTCACCCTGAGCGACAACAGGTTCGCAGTGACTTGCAAGCCAACGTGCAAAAAAACCTGAGTACGCTGGTTGAGTCTTGCCGCTCGGTTGCAGACATGTGCCGCAAAGTGGATGTCAATCGCCAGCAGTTCAACAAGTACCTGGTGGGCCAGCACGTACCCTCACAGAAAATCCTGCAGAAAATCGGCCGGTATTTCATGATGGAGGCCGAAGATCTTTTCCGGCCGCCCGCCGAGTTCAAGAAGTTTTATGAAGGCTACGAAAACGAATTGCCGACAGATTTGCGTGCCTCGGCGCAATTCAATCATTTCCTGCCCCTGGCGAAGCAGTCAGCGGATCTGCTCGAAGACTACCTGGGCGTCTATTACCGGTACCACAACTCATCTATCTATAAAGGCCGAATCCTGCGTTCGGTCACCTGCCTGTATCGGACCGATTCGATGGTCCAGTACGTCACCGTAGAACGCTTCCCCTTGCTCGATGGCAGTGGAAAGATCGGCTATTCGTTCACTTATCACGGTTTCTGCCTGTTGCTGGGCGATCGCCTGTTCATGGTCGATTTTGAGGGCAAGCAACGCAATGAAATGACGTTTTCGATTCTCACGCCGCAGCATCGCCGACCGATCCGGTTCCTTTATGGGTTAGTCACCGGCGTGGCGTCGTCCTCTTTCCGTCAGCCCTTCTCTACCCGTATGGCGCTGGGGCTGGTGGACAAAGGCAAGATCCGTAAACATCACTTACGCAATGCAACCGCTGTGCTTCCCAGCGATCAGTCGTTACCGCTGGAAGTGCGCGAGTACATGACCGGCGACAACGCCACTATTGTCTGGGGCGGTCAGGACTGAGGCGGCTGAGGCTGCCTGCGCGCTGCTCAGGCCTGGCGATGCTGGCCGTCGATGACCGGCGGCGCATCAACAGCAGTGCTGGCCTGCTGCACCGAGGCCGGCGGGCGTTCGCTGTCCGCGCCCTCGTCATTCATTGCGTTGCGAAAACCCTTGATGGATTCGCCGACATCGGTGCCCAGGTTTTTCAGTTTTTTGGTGCCGAAGACCAGCACAACCACCACCAGAATGACGATCCAGTGTTTCCAGTCAAAAATGCCCATTTTGTGATTCCTCTGCTGAAGGCTTGATTAATTTACCCGTGAACCGCGGGCGGTAATTATCTCGACCAACGAAGGCCCTTTGCTGTTCAGCGCCTTGATGAAGGCTGGATTGAGTTGCGAAGCATGTTCGACTCTCCACGCGTCAAGACCAAAATTTCTGGCGATGCCCGCGAAGTCAGGCGAGTAAGGTTTGCCGTCCGGCAAATTGAATTCCCCGGTCCGATGTTGCCCCACGAGCGAAACTTGCACATCGCTCAACGACTCAGGCCCGCTGTTGTTGAACACCAGGAACACCACGGGGAGACTGTGCATGACGCAGACCGCCATCTCCTGCATCGACTGCAAAAAATCCCCGTCACTGATGGCACACACGACTTGACGTGCCGGCATGGCGAGCTTCGCGCCAATGGCCGCTGGAACTGCCCAACCCACCGTACCGACGTTAGCGGTGCAGAAATGACCTCGGTGTTGATAATCCGGGAACATCTCACCGACGGTCTCCTGGAGACTCTGCGTCCCGACCATCAGCAGCGCATCGCCTTCCAGGACCGAGCTCAGTTGCGCCAAGGGCCTGGGAACCATCAGTGGCGGGATCTCGCTGGCGCCGTTCGCCCGCAAGGTGGCGGGTGGCAAACTGGCGTCAACCCGGGCGTTCTGAACAGCCGTCGAGATATCCAGGCAGACAGGGCCGATGCGACCACTGAACATCGTATCGAAGGCCTGGCGCAGGGTCTGCGGTAACTGCTCAATCGACGAAACTCGCACATGCTCTTTGGTGATGCCAGTGGCGGTGAATTCAGGCCAGTCATCGCCGCGATCGGAGTCGCCGCCACTGATCACCAGCATGGCCGAGGAATCCGCCAACGCAACCGCGATCCCGCCCAGGGCTTTCGAGATGCCTAGCGGCGCCGGCAGGAGAACAGCCATCGGACGACCGCAGGCACGAAAATAGCCGTCGGCAAGATGGACTGCGCTTTGCTCCTGTATGACATGAATGAACGGGATGTCGGAGCCTGTCCTCAGCAATGCTTCCACCAAGGCCCACGAACCGTCACCTGGCACACCGGCAACATAGTCGACTCCGTTCGCTTTCAGCGCTTTCGCAACAATCTGACCACCCGTGAGCTTCACAGAAAAAACTCCCATCGAATACACGCTGGCGCAAGGGCGGATGCACCTTGCTTCGTCTCAAGACCGTCATCGGAGTATTCGCCTGGAACAAACACGGCTCAATTTCGCACCCCCCGCAAAAGAGACGCACGTTGACGCAGGTGAACACCGCCCGTCTCCCGTTCAGGCGGGGCTATGGTTATCAGGAGCCTGCTGCGCCGATTAGGTCACTTTGATGCGTCAGAGTGCGTCGCTTTTAAAGGGGCTGCGAAATTGAGTGCCCTGCCCGCCAGGCCAATACTCGACCCATGAAAACAACAAGCCGAGCCTATCAAGCGCTGGGCGCGCCACGTGAAGCCTTCACCTTGCTACCTGAGGAAAGCGGCGCGCAACCAGCTAGGGAAGAGTCAATCGGACCAGTGGAGGCCAACTGCGCAATGCTCTGTTTACCAGGCAGCAAAGCGCCACAACCTCCCCAGCAGCATGGAAACAATGCTGGCCATAACTCTGCCGATGTACAGGACTGCATGCATAAGGATGTGCCCGGCTAAACCCGCCGAGCCCAAGCCACTTGCAGGTCGCAAATTGTTTGCTAACAACCACCCTAGGCAGGAACTCAAAATGAAAAAAGAAAAAGAGACGGGTTATGGCTCAACCGGCATCAACCTGGATTCGATCAGCCTGAACCGGCGCACCTTTATGCTGGGGGCAGCAGCATCTGCCGCGGGGTTGTACATCAGTTCGTTCGTGCCAAGTGCGTTCGCCGCGTCTTCCGGCCATCTGGAGATTCTTGGCTGGGAAGGTGAAACCGGTGATGCGGAGCTGGCCGACTGGCGTAAACAGCGGGGCATTACCGTCCGTTCAAGCTATGCCAGCAACCAGGACGACATCACCGCGCGACTGGCCGGCTCCGACCCTGTGCAGCTTGACTTGACCATGTATGCGTTGGGCTACGAGACCATCTATCAGGAAATGGGCCTGCTCAAGGCGATCGACACCTCGAAGATCCCGAACTACTCGGCAGAGAATACCGTCCCGCTGTTCTACAAGGGCAGCCGCTGGTACTGGGATGGCAAGCAGTGGGGCATCCCGCTGTTGTGGGGCATGAACACCATCGTCTACAACCCCAAGAACGTGAAGAAACCAACCGAGTACAAAGACCTGCTTGACCCGAAATTGAAGGGCCGTCTGACCTTTGTCGATGACGGTACTTCCAACTGGTCACTCATCGCGATCATTGCCGGTTATGGCGACAAGTTTCCTAACCTGACCCGCGCCGAATTCGACGACGCCTTTGAAAAACTCAAACCGTATCGTGATCAATGCCGAGTCTTTGCAGCCTCCTCGGGTGACGCCGTTTCGCTGTTGGTATCGGGCGAAGTCGACGCGGTGTTTTCGGCGTCGGCCAACACCCCCAGCGAGACCAAGAAGCGCGGCGTAGTCACAGAACTGTCGGTGCCCAAAGAAGGGGCTGCCCTTTGGTGTGACGCCCTGTTCATTCCGAAGACAGCCAAGGATATACCGCTCGCGCTGGAGTTCATCAACAAGACGCTTGAAGCGGATACCCAGGCGAAGATGGCAACCACGATGTTCTCTGGCGTGGTCAACAGCAAGGCTGTACCGCTGCTCCCCGAAGAGCTGAGAAACACTTTCGACTACGCGAACCTCGACAGCTTTTTCGAGAAGTCGAAGCTCTACGGCCAACCGCCCCTGAGCTCCGACAAGTACGTGACCTATGCTGAATGGATCGATCAGTGGGCGAACTTCAAAGGCTCGTTCTAACCCCCGCGGCAAACCGGTGGGGTGAAAGAACGGCTTGAGAGGACTGTACGAGTGAGTGGGTGCCTGCGGGCACACACTCCTCTGCTCGATGCCGGATGCTGTCCGTACCGCTCAGGCAGAGCACAGGTCACAACGTGCATGCGCCCGGCAAGGCGCCTTCGTTATCGAAACAAAAAAGCAAAGGCACAAAAATAATGAACGTAGTCAACAACAGCGAGCCCATCCTCCTCGATGACAGGGATTCCAAGGCTGGCAAACACATGAAAATCGACAAGAAAACCCTCAGCGGGTATCTGTTGGCGTCGCCTCCACTGTTCTTTCTGGTGGTGTTCTTCCTCATTCCGTCGCTACTGTTATTGGTCGCGAGTTTCTGGACCGCCAAAACCTTCAGCATGGAACCCGCCGCAACACTGGCCAACTACGCCAAGGCCTTGAGTGCCACCGGGTTTTACGACTCGCTGTGGATCGCCTTGCAGAACGGTTTCTGGACCGCCGTGCTGTCGACGGTCATCAGTGCGCCGGTGGCCTACTACATTGTCTATCGGACGCGCTCCAATGCCGTTCTGTACCTGGCCTTGGTCTCCTGGTTCTCCAGCTACCTGGTACGGGTCTACGCCTGGCGCTCGATTCTGGGTACCAACGGCGTGATCAACTCCACCCTGATGCACCTCGGGCTGATCGATCAGCCGCTGGAATGGCTGGTGTTCAGCAAGTTTTCGGTGGTGTTGACTCTGGTGCACATCATGCTGCCCTTCACCCTGCTGCTGTTGGTATCGGGCTTGCGCGATATCAAGAAGGACTACCTGGAGGCCGCGGCGGACCTGGGTGCCGGCGGCGCCACAATCCTGTGGCGCGTGATCATGCCTATGGCGCACAAGAGCATCGTCAGCTCCTTCATGTTCACCTTCGTCCTTGCCGCCAGTGACTATGTCACTCCCCAACTGTTGGGCGGCAGAGATGCGATGACCACGGGCCTGGTGATCGCCAACCAGTTTCGATCGGTCGGCAACTGGCCACTGGGTGCTGCGATGGCCTACTTGCTGCTGCTGGTTTTCATGCTGGTCTATGCGCTGTTGCTGGGTGTGTTGCGGGCTGCAAACCTGGCACCCGGCAAGCGTTACCACGACTGATGACCGCCCATAAAAAAGGTAACTCGCCATGATCAGGCTCTTCACTTACGTCTACATGCTGTTTCTTTATGCGCCCATCGCGATCATCGCGCTGTTCAGCTTTCATTCGTCGGCTTCGCTGTCGTTCCCGTTCGAGGGCTTTTCGACTCAATGGTACGAGGCGCTGTTCAGCAGCCTGGACTTCATGACGGCATTGACCAACAGTGCCATCGTCGCCGCGGGCTCGACCATTCTGACCACCTTGCTGGGGACCTTCTCAGCCCTGGCGCTGATGCGCATGAAGGGTCGGTTCAAATC
This sequence comes from Pseudomonas sp. Irchel s3f7, assembly GCF_900187615.1. GTDB lineage: Bacteria > Pseudomonadota > Gammaproteobacteria > Pseudomonadales > Pseudomonadaceae > Aquipseudomonas. Next base: position 11,881 of record NZ_FYDO01000011.1, read on the forward strand.
CATTTTCGCCTTCATGAACTTCGCTCCCATCGCCTTGCCCGGTTTGTTCCTGGGGATTGCGCTGGTGATTTTCTTCTCGTTGATCGGCCTGCCACGCTCACTGCTGACGGTGATCATCGGCCATACGTTGTTCACCTTCCCATTCTTTGTCGAGTCCGTACGTTCTCGTCTTGAGTACTTCGATCTGTCGTTCGAAGAAGCCGCTCGCGACTTGGGTGCCTCACCGCTCAAGGCGTTCTGGCTGGTCACACTGCCCATCATAGGCCCGACGATTGCCGGTGCCGCGATCCTGGCGATCGCACTGTCCCTGGACGAATTCCTGATCACCGTGTTTGTCACCGGCAGCGACACCACGTTGCCACTCATGATTCTTTCGATGATGCGCCGCGCTGTCAGCCCAACCATCAATGCCGCCTCGGTATTCATGCTGGTCGTGACCATTGCCATCATTGTCATCGCCGGCCTGGTCATGACCCTGCGCCGTCGCCGCCTCGAACTTGAACGCGCAGAAACTGCAGAGTAATCGCCATGACCAACAGCATCGAACTGACCGGAATATCCAAGAGCTACGGTAATCTGACTGCCCTGGGCAAAGTCGACCTGACCGTAAAGCGCAACGAAATCCTGACGTTGCTGGGCCCAAGTGGCTGCGGCAAGACCACACTGATGCGCATCATCGCCGGCTTCGAAGAGCCCACCACCGGAAAAGTGGTGATCGATGGCAAGGACTCCACGGCGCTGGCGCCGGAACATCGCCCGGTCAACATGGTGTTCCAGAAGTACGCCCTGTTCCCGCACCTGGATGTTTTCGACAACGTGGCGTTCGGCTTGCGCCTGAAGAAAAAACCGCGGGATGAAATCAAGCGTGAAGTGACCAAGGCACTGGAACTGGTGCAACTGGAAAGTTTCAAGAATCGCTGGATTTCCGAGCTCAGTGGCGGCCAGGCGCAACGGGTCGCCCTGGCTGGGGCCTTGGTTAATCGCCCCGCCGTGCTGTTGCTCGACGAGCCACTGGCGGCACTTGACCTGAAGATTCGCCACCACATGCTCAACGAGATCAAACGGATCCACGAAGAGACCTCGACCACCTTCGTTTACGTCACCCATGACCAGGACGAAGCGATGATTCTCTCCGACCGGGTGGTCCTGCTGAACAAGGGTGGCATCGAGCAGATCGGTGGTCCGCAGGAGATGTACTGGTCACCCCGCACCTTGTTCGCGGCAAAATTTTTCGGCGACACCAATATCGTCAATGGCACCTATGGACCGAGCGATACCAGCGGTGGTTATGTCGAGTTGCCGTTCGGGCGCTACGCACACACAGCCAAAAACAGCCTGAGTGCCGGGCCGGTCAATGTCTCGATCCGTCCGGAAACCATCTGCCTAGAGCCAGCCAAGGGCAACCCGCTGGCAAACGGGGCCTTTATCGGAAAGGTCAAAGACACCTCGTTCATCGGCAATCGGGTCATTTACCGCGTCGCCGTAGCCGGCGGAACCATTGACCTCAAATGCCAGCAATTGCCCACCCCCGGCAGCCTCACACTGCCGCCGGGTGCGGATGTCGCCTTGACCTGCAAACCGGACAGCTTCGTGGTGATACCCGCCTGAACAGCTTTCGTTTGAACGACAATCCCTGCTGCATTTCGCGCAGGGTCTGCCAGTAACGCCAACGCTGGATCACCTCTTCACCAAGAGTCTGATCCGGCGTTTTTTTTGACCTGAACGGTGAACAACAATGGTCCAATACATCGTGGTCGGGGGTGCAGGACGGTTGCGGGCTGTATCAGATCAACGCCAGCAACGGCCTGCGATCGAGCACTTCGGTGGCCTATCTCAAACCCGCGCGGCGGCGCTCCAACCTGACGGTAAAGACCAATTGCCGGGTGCTGCGAATCCTGGTCGAGAACGGTCGGGCCACTGGCGTTGAATACCTTGAGAAAAACCGTAGCCATGTGCTGCGGGCCGATTGCGAAGTGATTGTCAGCGCCGGGGCGATCAACACGCCAAAACTGTTGATGCTGTCGGGCATTGGTCCCGCGGCTCACCTGCACGACAAGGGTATCAAGTGCATCCATGACCTGCCGGGGGTCGGTCAAAACCTGCAGGATCACATCGAGGTGTCGTTGATCAATGAACTGCGTCGCCCCTTGAGCTACGACAAGTACAAGACGCCGCACTGGAAGATCGCCGCCGGCTTGCAGTACGCCTTGTTTCGACAAGGCCCGGTGACCTCCAACGTGGTCGAAGGTGGCGCGTTCTGGCGTACTTCTCTGGCCGAGAACCGCGCGGACGCCCAGTACTGTTTCATGGCCGGGGCCGGCGTCGAGGCCGGTGTAGGTTCTGTCCCCGGTGGCAACGGCTGCACCTTGAACGTGTGTCAGACCCGCCCCCGTTCCAGCGGATTCCTGCAACTGCGCAGCGCAGACCCCATGGACTTGCCCCGCATCGAGCCTAATTACCTGACCGACCCGCTCGACGTGGAGTGCATGGCACAGGCCACTGAGTTTGGTCGGCACATCATGTCCCAGGCTGCATTGGCCGGCCACATTCTGCGCGAGCACGTGCCCGCAGAACCCTTGCGCACACGTGACGACTATCGGCGCTTCGTGCGCCAGCACGCCCACGCCGCGCTGCATCCGGTGGGCACCTGCAAGATGGGTACGGACGCCATGGCGGTGGTGAACAACGATCTGCGGGTACACGGCATCAATGGCTTGCGGATCGCCGACAACTCCATCGCACCGAGCTTGTGCTCCAGCAACACCAATGCACTGGCAATCATGATCGGCGAGAAAGCGGCTGATCACATTCAGCGTGCTGATCAGACCCTGTAGCGGCCAACCAATCGCTGATGACGGTCTATTTGATGGAGGCTGAACTCAAAACGCTCTGCACGCCGAGCACCGCCTGGGACTGGAGCTCAGCCTGGAAGCAATGGCTGCGCCACGCACATGAAAGCGAAATACCTGCTCTGATCCAGTTCGCCAAACGGCTAAAGATTTACTGCCGTCTTTTTCATGAAGATCAAGAGCGTCTTTCCCGGTAATCCGTGAAGAACCCAAAAAAAAAGCTCCCCGATTGGGGAGCCTGAAAACACTTGGCAAGCGGTAAGAGTGACCCGTAGTACCGAGAAACGACCCTTTTTCCCGCTACCCACTTGCCAAGTGTTGCAAATAACCCGTGACCCGGTGAGATCCGTCGGTTCGATGTTGGAGAACGAACGCTCTCACCCAGACAAACGTTGCGCTCTATAAACGGCAGACATCAGACTGGCTGCTTGTAACGGCGAATGCGGATATCAGCCTGTTCCTTGTGCCCGGCAAAGCCTTCCATGCCGCACAGGCGCGAGCAGTACTCGCCCACCAGCACAGAGGCCTCGTCCGTCAAGACACGTTGATAAGTGCAGGTCTTGATGAACTTGCCGACCCACAGGCCGCCGGTGTAACGCGCCGTCCCGGTGGTAGGCAGTGTGTGGTTGGTGCCGATCACCTTGTCGCCGTAAGAGACGTTGGTTCGCTGGCCGAGAAACAGCGCACCGTAGTTAGTCATGTGCTCCAGGAAATACAGCGGGTCGCGGGTCATGACCTGGACGTGTTCGGAGGCAATGCGGTCCGCTTCCTGGACCAATTCGTCCACGGTGTCGCACAGGATGATCTCGCCATAGTCACGCCAGGCAACGGAGGCGACCGGCGCGGTCGACAAGATAGCCAACTGACGCTCGATTTCCGCCGGCAAGGTTTCTGCCAGTTCAGCGCTGTTGGTCAAAAACACCGCTGGCGAGTTGACGCCGTGCTCGGCCTGACCCAGCAAGTCTGCGGCAATGATTTCAACGTCGGAACTGTCATCGGCGATCACCAGTGTTTCGGTCGGGCCGGCAATCAGATCGATGCCGATTTTGCCGAACAGCTGGCGCTTGGCTTCGGCGACAAAGGCGTTGCCCGGGCCGACGATCATATCGACCGGTTTGAAGTCATCGGTGCCCAATGCCAACGCAGCAATAGCCTGAACCCCGCCCACACAATAGATTTCATCGGCGCCGGCGAGGTACATGGCCGTCACGATGGCCGGATGAGGCTTGCCGTCGAACGGCGGAGCCGCTGCCACCACACGCTTCACGCCCGCCACCTTGGCGGTCAATACGCTCATGTGTGCCGACGCCAGCAATGGGTACTTGCCGCCGGGGATGTAGCAGCCCACCGAGTTCACCGGAATGTTGCGATGCCCAAGGATCACACCCGGGAGTGTTTCGACTTCGACATCGTGCATTGAGGCTTTCTGCACTTCGGCAAACCGACGGACCTGTGCCTGCGCAAATTTGATATCGCCGATTTCCTGTTCCGAAAGACTCGCGACGCACGCGGCGATCTCATCGTCGGTCAAGCGGAAGGTAGCAGGCTCCCACTTATCAAATTTCTTCGAATACTCCCGAACGGCTGCATCACCGTTTTTGGCGACATTGGCAATGATCTGCTCGACCGTATCGCGCACTTGCGAAGCGATTTCGGCTTGGGCTTCGACGGGCTTACTTTTTTTCAGATAACGAATCATCAATTTGCTCCAGGTGGTTCTTGATGCACGCAACATGCACTCAGCCTTGGCAAACATCTTTTCTCACCCCCCTGCTCCCGGCAATTTCGCAGCGGCTTTATTGCTGACGCGATCTGACGCAGCACAGACGCAAAGTTGAAGCACTGGGGACAGCACTGACGCTCTGGCACAGGCCATTCCGTTATTCGTATAACCTTTTCATATCAAAAGCGCCGCCAACAAAACCGTTCTGTAGTCTGTAGCTATTCTCGCGACCCCCATGAAGCTCCCGGTCTGATTGGCCACTTCCATAAAAAATACATTCAAGGCATTGACAGCGCCATTTTGAGTGTTAGCTTAAATAAGCAGTTATACGTATAACCTAATAATCATAACCAACCGAAGAGGTGACCAACCGTGAGTCGAGTCTTGTATCTATACGGTGGCTGGCCCGGCCATTTCCCTTATGAAATTGCCGCCTGGGCCCGGACCGTTTTCCAGGAGCTGGATTTCGACGTTGAAGAGTCCACGGACATCTTCACCTTGGACAGGGATTTGACCGGTTACGACCTGATCGTGATTGGCTGGAACAACGCGGTCACCACTGAAACGCTGACTGCCTCGCAGGAAAACCGCTTGCTCGAAGCGATCGAAAGTGGCACCGGCCTGGTGGGTTGGCACGGTGCGGGCGCGGCCTTTCGTGCAAGCCTCAAATACCACTGGGTACTGGGCGGCTCCTTTCTCGAGCATCCGATGGGCGAAGGCTTCCCCCATCCCTACCAGGTCAACGTCATCGACCACACCCATGAGGTCACTCAAGGCGTCGAGGATTTCGAGGTCCGTTCCGAGCAGTACTACATGCAGGTGGATCCGAACATCCATGTGCTCGCCGAAACCACCTTCGACGGCAACCCGTTCCCATGGATCAAGGGCCACCGCAGCCCGGTCGCTTGGGTACGCCAGTGGGGTCAGGGGCGCGTTTTCTATCACTCCATCGGCCACGACACCAGCAACCTGGCTGACCCGAACATCCGCCGCCTGACCAAGCAGGGCCTGAACTGGGCAACCCGCGGCCGCGAAGCAATCACTGGCAAAACTACCCCGCTTTCATCAACCCAAGGAGTCCTGTCATGAGCAAATTGACCGGCAGCCAGATCGTGGCACAAACCCTGAAAAACTACGGCGTCGAGTATGTCGCCGGCATTCCCGGCCACGGTATCTGGACACTCACCGACGCCTTTCTCGAAGAAGACTCGAAACTCAAGTTCATCCAGGTCTTCCACGAGCAGAGTGCCGTGCACCTGGCAGACGGTTACTACCGGGTGTGCGGCAAGCCGATGGCGGCTGTCACGTCCATCGGCGCCGGTGCCACCAACACCATCATTGGTCTCGCCACGGCCTTCACCGACTCCACCAGCCTCATGCTGATCACCGGTGGGCCGCCCACCCACATGCGCGGCCACGGTTTGCTGCAAGAACTGGAGCGCTACACCGATAACGATTTCCCGAAAATCGCCGAAGCGGTCACCAAGCGCCATTGGGTCGCCACACGCGTCGAAGAGCTGCCGTTCATGATGCACCGCGCCTGGAGCGCGATGGTCACCGGCCGTCCTGGCCCGGTGCACATCGAAATTCCGATGGACGTGCAAGCCGAAGCGGCTGAAGTGACGTTGCATGACCTCGAAGAGCGCACCCCGATCGGCAAGTCGTTCCCAGACCCGGCGGCCACCGCCCGTGCCGTACAAGAACTGCAAGCCTGCCAGCGCCCGGTGCTCGTGATCGGTGGCGGTGTGATTACCGGTGAAGCGCACGCCGAGATCCTGGCCCTGGCCGAAGCGTGGAAAATCCCGGTGGTCACCACCTGGAACGGCAAAAGCGGTTTCCCCGAGGACCATGAATTGTTCGCCGGCAGCGTCGGCCAGACCGGCACGATGTGCGGCAACAAAGTGGCTTCCACCGCCGATGTGATTATCGCCGTGGGTTGCCGCTTCACCGACTGGTCATCGTCCAGCTATGCCAAGGGCGTGACCTTTGCGATTCCGCCGTCGAAGCTGATTCACATCGACATCGACCCGCACGAAATCGGCAAGAACTACCCGGTGACCGTAGGCATCTGCGCCGACGCCAAGTACGCCCTCGCCGCCATCGTCGAAGGCCTCAAGGGTCAGACCGTCGATCGCGAAGCGTACCTTAGCGATCTGCGTGGCTATCAGAATGAATGGGAAACCAAGCTGGCCGGTCGTCGTGATTCGGACCGTTTCCCGTTCACCTCTCAACGTCCACTGGGTGCGCTGCGCAAGATTTTCCCGCGGGACACCATCGTGGTAGTCGGCTCCGGCAATACCCAGGGCGCGGTCAAGCAGACCTTCCCGGTCTATACCCCTCGCACTCACCTGACCTCCGGCGGGTTCTCCTCCATGGGCTGGGCCGTACCTGCCGCCATCGGCGCCAAGCTGGCTGCACCGAACCAGCCGGTGGTGTGCATCCTGGGTGACGGTGACTTCCTGATGACCTCGCAGGAAATTGCGATCTGCGTGACCAATAACATTCCAGTCGTGTTCATGATCCAGAACAATGCCGGGTACATGTCGATTCGCGGTGGCCAGCGCAAGCAGACCAGCCGCCATATCGGCACCGAGTTCAACCATCCGGACGGCACGCCATACAGCCCGGACTTCAAGGCGGTGGGCGAAGCCTTCGGCCTGAAGTCCTACCGTGTGGAGCGCCCGGAAGACCTCGAGCCGATCCTGCAGGAAGCCCTGGATTTGAACGTGCCGGTGCTGATCGAGGTCCCGACCGACCGCGACGCCGCGGGCCCTTGGGTACCGGGCTGGTGGGACTTCCCGATTCCTGAGTACATCACCGATGAGCGCCAGGACGAATACCGGGAACTGCGCAACTCCGAACAACACCTATAAGAACTGGAGCGGCTCAAATGAGTGATGCATTGATTACGCATCATGCAGAGCTGAATCCACAATCGGGGGCGTCGCGCGAACCGCGCGCCCTCGACGTGGTGACACCTGATGCAGATGGCAATATCAATTGTGATGTGGTGATTATCGGCTCGGGCATGGGCGGTTCGACCTTTGCCCATGCGCTGCGTGACAGCGGACTGGACATTGTCATCGTTGAACGCGGTGATTTCCTGCCGCGAGAAATACAGAACTGGAGCACCGAATCGGTCTTCGGCCAAGGCCGTTATCGCAATGCCGAACAATGGCTGGACGAATCCAACCGACCCTTTTCACCAGGCGTTTTTTATTACGTCGGCGGCAACACCAAATTCTACGGCGCGATGCTGCCACGGTTTCGCGAAGCCGACTTTGCCGAAATCCAGCACGCCGAAGGCCTCTCCCCGGCCTGGCCGATCAGCTATGCGGACCTGGAGCCTTGGTACGCCGAGGCGGAAAAACTCTACCGCGTGCATGGCGCGGCAGGCGTAGATCCCAGCGAGCCCTGGCGCTCAGGCCCCTATCCAAGACCTGCGCTCAAACATGACCCTGCCCTGGCCTCCCTGGAGCAGAGCATGCGCCGGTCCGGGCTCAAGCCTTTTGTGATGCCGGCGGCAGTGGACTATGGCGATGGCGGTGACTGCGTACTGTGCTCAACCTGCGATGGGTACCCTTGCCTGCTGGACGCCAAGGCTGACGCAGAGACCAGCGCGTTGAGACCGGCCTTGCGCAGTGCAACCGTCAGGCTGTTGACCCGCACCACGATCAACCAACTGAAGACAGTGGCAGACGGGCGGACGGTCACTGAGGCCCACGGCCTGATCGAGGGTCGTGCCGTGACGCTGCGTGCCAAGCGCTTCGTACTGGCCTGCGGAGCCGTGAACAGCGCGGCGCTGTTGCTCAAGTCGGCCAACGATCAGCACCCCGAAGGCCTGGGCAACAGCTCAGGGCAAGTGGGTCGCAATTACATGGTGCACAACAGCACGTTCATGCTGGCGGTAGACCCCCGACGCAAGAACAAGGTGGTCTTCCAGAAGACCCTGGCCCTCAACGACTGGTACAGCGCCGGTGCGAACAATGTGTTCCCCCTGGGTAATGTGCAGATGCTGGGGAAAATTCGCGAACCCATGATCAGTTCCATGCGTCCGTGGCTGCCGAAATTCGCCTCGCGATACATCACCGATCACAGTGTCGACCTGTACCTGACGTCGGAAGACCTGCCCACCCAAGACAATCGGGTCACCTATGACGCGCAACGGGGTGCGATCAAGGTCCATTGGACACCCAACAACCTCAAAGCCCATGAAGGCCTGGTGAACAAGACCAGCCGTGTCATGCGAGCCGCGGGCTATCCGCTGATCCTCAAGGCGCGCATGGGCATTGCCACCAACTCGCATCAATGCGGTACGGCGGTCATGGGCAAGGACCCGGCGTCGAGCGTGCTGGACCTCAACTGCAAGATGCACGACCTGGACAATGTCTGGGTGGTCGACAGTTCGTTCTTCCCGTCCTCGGCCGCGGTCAATCCGGCACTCACCATCGCCGCCAACGCCCTGCGGGTCGCGGCGAACTTCAAACACGAAGTGTCCTGAGCGGCAAGCGCTGCGGTGTAGTGATTACACCGCAGCCTGATGCCATGAGCGCGGTTAAACGCCCGGTACCTTCTGGGTTGAACCACGCACGATCAGTTTGGTGGCGAAAATCTTCTGCTCAGGCTCAAGCCGGGTGTCGGCCGGTGCATTGAGCTGCTCGGTCAAAAGCCTCGCGGCGTAGACGCCCTTCTCCACCATGGGTTGGCCAATAGTCGTCAGGCCCAATTGCACCGCTTCGGGAATGTCGTCGAAACCGATCACCGACAGGTCTTGCGGAACCTTGCGATTGAGCGCGTGAGCCGTCTTCATGCAAGCGATCGCCATCACATCGGAACAGGCCACCACCGCCGTGACGTCGCTGGACGTCAGCAGGGTGAACGCGGCCGCTTGCCCGGACGTCGAATCCAGTCCACCTGCTTCGATAATGCTCAGGTCCTCGAATGCCAGGCCCGCCGCATTCGCCGCCTCGACGTAGCCGGTCAGCCGCTCCCTGACAATGCGCTCACTGGCATGCTTGAAACGCTGCGGATCGATCGGACCGCGATAACCATCAGGGTTCAGACGGTCAATGATGATCCCTATTTTGCGGTGCCCCAGATCCAGCAAGTGCTGCACCTGAGTGCGGGCGGCCCCACGGTCATCGATCCCGACAAAAAAAGCACCTTCCACCAGCGGCGAATCGATCACCACAAACGGAATGTTCTGTTTCACCACCGCCAGTACCGCAGGGTGGTCATCGGGCAGGGTCGAGATGATCAAGCCATCAACCAACCCTCGCAGCGCCAGGCTGCCGTGATTGGCTGCCGGTGTCCGACCGACCAACCGGTTGTTGTTGAGAGGGAACAACGTCAGCGCAACGTTCTCCAGTTCGCCCACCTCGCTGATCCCGCGCAGCAAGGCAACGGTGCAAGGGTCGGCGAACGCCAGGGACAACTTGTCCATCATCATCAACCCGATCGCCCCGATCTTGCCCGAGCGAAGGCTCCGGCCAAGCACATTGGGTCCCGGGTAGCCCAGCGACGCGGCTACGGCAAGGATATGCTCACGTTGGGCCTCGGACAGCTTGGATGGGCGATTGTAAGCGTAAGACACCGCAGGCTGAGACACCCCCGCCGCCAGTGCTACATCTTTCATTGAAACGGATGCCATCGCTTGCTTCCCAACCTTGTTGAAAACCTCGTGCGAGGTCAGTGATAAAAAACGCCACGCGCTCAGTGTAACTGTTGAGGCGAAACCTTCGGAACCAGTCGAGTGGCAGTGACAAGGACCGCGATCATCAGCGCGGCAACGACGAGCAGCGCCAGGGGCAGGCTGCTGGCATGGGCGACAAACCCGATGGCGGCCGGGCCCATTAAAATCCCGAGGTAACCCAGGCTGGTGGCAGCGGCAATGGCCAGTTCGCCAGGCATGGTCTTTTGCGCACCTGCCAGCGACAAATAAACCGGAGCGATGTTGGCCAGACCGGCGCCAATCACCGCAAACCCCACCAGGTTCAACAGCCAGTCATTGGCCAACACGACCATCGCGAACCCCAACATGACCACGAGTCCACCGCCAATCAGCACCACCCGTGCCCCCAGCTTCAGCAGTATCCGGTCACCGTTCAATCGCCCCAGCGCCATCATCACTGCAAACACGGCGTAACCCAGGCCGGCCAGAGAATGCTGGACGCCTCGCTCGTCAGCCAGGAACACCGCGCTCCAGTCGAGAATCGCCCCTTCGGCCAGGAAGGCGAACAGACACAGCATGCCCAGCAGTAAAACCTTTCGGGTCGGCCGGACAAAAATCGGGCTGCCTTCGTCACCGCTGCGCCCCAGCAACTGACGGCCATGGGTCAGGACGAAGGCGACCAGGATTACCATGACCGCACTGCTGGCCATCAACGGCGTGGCGCCCAGCCATAACAACGCGGTAATACCTGCCGCACTGATAATCGCGCCGAGGCTGAACAGGCCATGGAAACCGGACATGAGTGAACGTCCCGTCGCGCGCTCGACCATCACGCCCTGAACGTTCATGGTCACGTCGACCGACCCGCACCCTGCCCCAAATACCACCAAGGCGAACATCAAACCGATAAAGGAATGAGTCGTCGCCAACAAAGGCAAGGTCAGCAGCACCAGCGCAATGCCCACGTGCATCGTAAAACGACAGCCCCGGCGCGCGTTGAGAATGCCGGCCAGTGGCATCATCACCAACGAGCCCAAGCCCAGGCACAGCAACAGCAGCCCCAGGGCCGCGTCGTCAACCCCAGCCCGGCTGCGCGCATAGGGCACCAGGGGCGCCCAGGCACCCATACACAGCCCTGACAACAGGAACGTCGATCGATAGGCCAACATATGAGGCATGGCGCACGGCAGTAGCAATTCTTGAGACGACACGAAAACCTCTGTGCTCGGATCAATTCAAGTTATACGTATAACCCAAATTGACCTGTTCGACCACAGGCCACGTTAAAAACTGATCGCCCCGCCGAGCATATCTGCATGCCAGATGTCACCTGAATGGCAATCGCCTCCCAGAAACAGTTGACATCAATGCCGTCACCGATGTTATTTTTGAATGAGTTATACGTATAACTCTAGTACGACTCAGCTTTTGCATGAACACCCCCCACAAAAACAACAGGGACAAATGCAGCGTGATGAATAACGTTCAAAAAACACCGATCCCCACACGCATCCGCAAGGCGCGTATTGCGACCTTCCTCGGCTTCATGATGATCGGCGCAATGATGTACATCTGGTCGACCGGGGTGAGTGTCTTCAGGACACAACTGGGTTTTACCGGTGAGCTGGGTGATGCCAACTTCGGCCTGATCGCGCTCGGGGTCGGCGTCGGCTCAGCGGCGGGAGCCCTGCTGGTCGGCCGTTTGCTGGACAGCTTCGGTGCAAAACCGGTGATCACCTTCTGCGCCCTTGCCTACCCTCTGTCCATCATTCCGTTGGGTTTCGTCAGCGGTTTCTGGTTTGCAATGAGTTTTGGCGTGGTGCTGGGTTTGCTGCGCGGCGCGCTGGATACCGCGTTGAATGCCCATGGTGTGCAAGTCGAGCGGTTTTATCGGCGCTCGATCATGTCCGGCTTCCACGCGTTCTATTCGCTGGGTGGTTTTCTGCTCGGGATGGCCTGCAGTTGGCTGACGGGTTTCTACACCGACAGCGTCAAGGTGCCGTTTACCGTGCTGGGCATCGCCATGCTGATCGTCGGCTGTGTGTTCAGCCGCTGGCTGCTGGGCAAGCATGACGTTCCCGACGCGGCTTCAGGCGACTGGCAAACAGACGCTCAGTCAGCGGAGGAAATCGGCAAGGGTCCATCGACCAAAACGCTGTTGGTGATGATTGCACTTGGCGCACTGTTGTTGGGCAGCATGATGGGTGAAAACGCGATTGCCGACTGGGGCCAGGAATACATTCGCCGCGAGTTCTCGACCTCGACGTCCACCGCAGGCATGGCGGTGTCGATATTCGTCGGTGCGGCGTTCATCGGGCGCCTGTTCGGCGACCGGCTGGCGGCGGCCTTTGGTAACGCTCAAGTGGTGTTCGCCTGCGGCACAGTCTGTGTACTGGGCATGACCCTCACCATCGTTGGCGGCACGGTCGTTACCGGCATTCTCGGCTTTGCGTTGTTCGGTCTCGGACTTTCCTGCATCGCGCCGCTGATGATTTCCGCAGCCGGACGCCGGGACCCACAACATGCCGGTCGCAACATCGGCATCGTCAATTGCATCGGCTTCTCCGGCATGCTCGTGGGACCCGCCGCCATCACCGTGATCGTCAGCCATTTCGGCCTGGAGTCACTGATGTTTTTCCCATTGATCATGCTTGGCCTGCTCGCAACATTTGGCCCGCTGCTGATGAGAGCGCCAAAAACCGCCAAGGGCGTCAAACAGTCCGCCGCAAGCACCACCCGCGCCTAGATCATCGGCGAACTGCTGACGATACGCAGCGCCGGGGGGGCTATCTGCCGACTGACCGCAATATCGTCGGCGCCACGATGAATCCAGCGGGTATCGCCATCGCCCTTCAGGTGCTTTTTTGCTTCAGGGGAATACTGGCGGTATTCCGCATCCAGCAAGAGGTCTTTATCAAGATCAAAGGGCAGCGCCCACAGGCTCATGCCGTTGCACCACATCCTATGCTGCTTCCGGCGGCAGAGGGGCAAACACCTCGACGGCATTCCTGCCGCCCTTCTTGACGCGGTACATGGCTTCGTCGCCATAGCGCAGCAAATCGCGCAAATTGTCAGCCAGGTCGGGAAATATCACCACGCCAATGCTTGATGAAATGGAGAGTGTTACACCGTTATCCATGACAAAAGGTTGTTCAAGTACCAGGCGGATTTTCTCGGCGACCACAACGGCATCTTCTGCATTTCGGGCATCCGGCAGGAGAATGACGAATTCATCACCGCCAATGCGCGAGGCGGTATCAGACTCGCGCAGCACAGACCCCATACGGGATGCGACCTGGGCCAATAACCAATCTCCGGCCTCATGCCCGTGTTGGTCATTGACCGCCTTGAACTTGTCCAGGTCAATAAACAGTAACGACAGCTTGCGTTTTTCCCGCTTGGCGAGCGCGATCAGTTGTCCCAGCCGATCTTCCATCATTCGGCGGTTCGGCAAACCGGTCATTCGGTCGTAGAAAGCCAGTTTGCGGATGGCTTCCTCAGCAACCTTACGCTCAGTGATGTCCATGGCGATGCCAATCATTGCGGGTCGACCGTTAAGAGACATACTCGATCCGTATACCGCCAGATCGAACAACGATCCATCTATCCTGCGGGCTCGGTATTCGCTGGCCAGGCCCTCGATCCCGCCATCTGGGCTCAAGCGTTTTTGCAGATTGTCATTGAGTAGATCGTGATCACCTTCCGCCACCAGATCGAACACGCTCAGCGATTCAACGAGTTTATGTTGCTCAACGCCGAACATCTGAGCGATTCGTGTATTGGCAAACACTAATTTGTGATCCTGGATGATGTAGATGCCGACTGCTGAAGTTTCCGCCACGCCGCGAAACATCGATTCAGCACGCATGAGGTTCAGGTGTTCCTGCTCGAGGTTGCCAACCAGGGTACCGATCCGCTTTGCGGAGTCATTAAAGGCATCCGCCAACTGACCCACCTCATCATTGGGCCAGTGTTCGATATGGACTTGATAGTTGCCGTTTGCCAGTTCGCGACTGCCCTGCGCGAGCCTCAGCACCGGACGAACGAAGCTTCGCCGGACAATCAGCCACGTCCCTCCCAGGAACAGTATGTCTATCACCAACAACAGATAAGCTATATTCAGCTCGACTTCCTGCTCGCGGTGCATCTCCTTTATCAGTGAGATCATCAGCTGATCGACATCGTCGAGCAAACGTTGTGAATTCTCGGCAAGCGCGCCTATCTGCCTTGCCTCCGGAGGGAAGTTACCGTCGCGCAGCAGCGCCGACTCGATATCTTCGCGGTAGCGCTGCCAGGCGATGCTGATCTCTTCTAATTTGAGCTGCTGTGGCGGTGTCATTTGCCGTATCTGATCGCTATTTGTGTTTCCTCGGTGCATCAGCGTACTGACCGCATCCTCATAGCTCTTGATGTCTGACATCGCAGCCTCCTTGCCGGGAGACCATCCGTTCAAAAAGCTGCTGGTGTTGAGCGCCATCCGGTGACCCAGGTAACGCATTTTGCCCGCAACCCGCATCGTTTCGTCAAAACCGGTGAATTCCGCGAACATGGCGTGCACGACCAGGATGTTGCCAAGCCCGAGCATCAGCAGCGCCAGGAACACAATCCCGATTTTCTTGCCAAGTCCAAAACGGGGCACGGTGGAGGGGCTGGAAGGGCTGGGCTTAAGTTCTTCTGTCATGTTTTTTTGACTCGTTCTCAAGCTGGCTGGACTAGCACCTGAGAGGCAGTTCGTTCATCCCTATGAGCCAGAAACAGGTACTGAAAATAGATATAGCACTTAGCCAGCAAACCACCAAACCAAGACGGCGTTTATCAGACGTAAACAGACGTTGCGGCAGGCCACAACCTGTCAGCTGACATCACAATTCTCGCGCTCCTCTTACCGTTCTGCGTCGGCTTAGCCAAGAGCTGCCATAGTAGGGCATCTATTCAACAAAACCGCTCTGAAATAGGTTGAGTCGCCCGCCGATGAACGATGAAAAACGCTGAAAATTTATGAAAGGCCCCCTTTAAACGCCGCCCCTTACTTGTCTCACAGCCCACCGGGGCTTGGTTCAGACTGAATCGCCCCGGGTTTCGTAGACACCTCCACGCCTCAAAATGAGGCCAATTAGGAGGTGCCATGAGCAAACCGCGTTACCCCGGCCCCGTGCATATCCGATCAAAATGATTACCTATGCCTGTTGCCAAGCACGCGTGCATCGCAATACGTTTGTGCAAGCCGTTCGTGGCAGGTCCCGCAAACGAGGAGAGCCAGAGCGCAGCAACCGAAAAGTACCTCTCCAATTCACATAGACAGGCATCACTCGCAGGATCGCTTTCAGTGCGGGCCCTTTGACAGCGGCTGCTGAACCTACATTCTTTTATCGAGATACCGATGCTTGATCTCAACGACCTGTACTACTTTAAGCTCCTTGCAGAACGTGGCAGCTTCACTGCTGCGGCGGAAATTCTTTCCATACCGACCGGTACACTAAGCCGCAGGCTGAAAGCCCTGGAAAACCATCTCGGCCTGCGCCTGATTGACCGCACCACTCGCCGGTTCGCTCTCACCGAGGCCGGCGAACAGCTCTATCTCTACGCCCGGAAAATTGTCGAACAGACCGAGTCGGCCGAAGCTCATCTGCGCGGCGTGTTGGGCGAACCCGCAGGGCGTGTCCGGATGACCTGCCCGCAAGGGGTCCTGCGTTCGCTGCTTGCGCCACTGCTGCCGGAATTCCTTGCCCGCTATCCCCAAGTCAGCGTCGACATCATCGCAAGCAGCCGTTACACCGATCTAATTGCAGACGGCTTTGATCTTGGCCTGCGTTCGCATGAACAGGACCTGGTCGAGTCGTCGATGGTCGCGCGCCAACTGGCCACCTTGCAGATGGTGCTGGTAGCCAGCCCCCACTACTTTGGCGAGCGTCGGACTGCCAATCCTACAGATGTAGATGGAGTCGACGGTCTTCACCTGGCGACGCATAGCAGCTTAAGCGTCTGGACGTTGCGGGGGCCGGGCGAAGAACAGGCCACGGTACGGTTAAAAAACCGTCTCGGCTCAGACGATGTTTCGCTGCTCAAGGCAGCAGCTATTGCAGGCCAGGGCGTTGCCGTCGTGCCACTGCATACCTGCCGGACGGAACTGGCCGATGGAACGCTCGTGCGGGTCCTTCCCCAATGGGAGGTTTCTCGACGAACATTGAGCTTGATCCTGCCCTCCGCCAGAGGGCTGATGCCAGCGGTTCGGGCCTTTGCCGATTTTCTGATCGAGCGTTTGCCCAGCGCGGTTGAAGGACCGTAGCCGTAATGTCAAATCGGGGGAGATTTCTTCCCTAGGGAAAAAATCTTTCTCGTTTCCCCGTCTTATTCCCATTACATGTTCAAACGTACCCTACGGGCTCTTTCATTCTGGATGCCGGCGGATCATAGAGTCATCGCCGTTGAAGTCCGGTGAATTCCCGATGCGCTAGCCATTCCGTTGGCCCCTTGGTCTTGGTTGTATCCAGCGCATAGATGAGCCAGAAGCAACCTATCTTCAGGAGCAAATGATGAAGCTTGTAAACAGAATTGCGGTTGTTACCGGAGGCTCACGTGGCATCGGCGCTGCCATCGCCCGAAAGCTCGCAGCTGAGGGCGCAATCGTTGCGGTTGTCTATCAATCCGGATTCGATCAGGCACAGTCGGTGGTTCGGGCGATCAGGGAGGCGGGGGGAGCGGCAGAGGCTTTTGCTGCGGATGTAGCGGACGCATCCGCTGTGCGCAGTGCTATCGACATGATCGTCGCGCGTTTTGGCCGCATCGATATTCTGGTGAACAACGCCGGCATTTTCGAGGGACGCAATTTTGCGGACATCGATGCGGACCATGTGAGCCGGCTCTTTGCCGTCAACATGAGTAGCGTATTGCACATGATGCAGGCAGCGGTTCCGCATTTTCCGTCCACCGGCGGGCGCGTTGTGAACGTCTCGACTAACTTGATCTATTCCCCCCGTCCAGGTACGGCCATTTATGCAGCCAGCAAGGCGGCAGTGTCCGTATTGACAAATGGTTTTGCAAAGGAACTCGGCGCGCGTGGGATCACGGTGAATGCGGTAGCGCCCTCGATGACCAGCACGGACATGACTGCGGCGACGCCCGACGTGCGTCGGCAAGCGGTGATCGCAGCGACACCCGCAGCGCGTATCGGTGAGCCCGAGGACATCGCGGACGTGGTCGTATTCCTTGCTTCGGACGAATCGCGCTGGATCACGGGGCGCACGCTCCTGACCGATGGCGGCTTGACTGACTCACTTTGAGTTGAACAGTTATGTATGTTCTCACGGTAGAGCTAAAGATCCGGTCTGAGCGTCTCGCGGACTTTCTGCACGAGCTGTCGAATTTGCGCACGCTGATCGAACGTGAGCCTGACTGCCTGGGGTTTGACGTGCTGCAGAGCGAGGATTGTCCCCATCATGTGTTACTCGTTGAAACATGGAGTAGTCGAGCATATTTTGAAAATGTACAGATGAAACGTCCCTATTACGCCCTCTATTTTGCGCGAGTCCATCCTATGTGGAACGCGGAGCGTCAACTGCATCACTGGTCCGCGGTCGCCCCTTGACGACGTGATCCCAGGGTCCGCAGGCCGCCGGGGAAGCGTTTTTTAGCATGTTACTTGCGGATGTTATTTGTTCAACCACAAAAACCATAATAAGGAAATCTTTCATGTTGCACTCTGATCATTCATCAATCGCTGAGCGACGCCGTGTTCAGGCGGTGACGTGCGTTTCGGCACTGGTGCTGTCGTTAATAGTTTGTTCGAGCCACGCGGATACAACGAAGCCCTACCGCCATGCACAGGAGCCGATTGGTGACGTCGAGACTATGTACAACGGCAAGCTCAGCGAAGACATGGCCGTTAACACCTTCCGCAACATTGATCGCTTGTTCCCTGTGCGCACCATCAAGGCCGGCGGTCATCCCTTTCCATTACCGCGCAGCGGCCAGCCGCTCGGGCCAGTTGCCTTTGACTACAAAGGTAAGCAATACAGCCTCGATGACTACGTCACGCTTAACCATGTAACGGGTCTGTTGGTGCTCAAGGACGGTAAAGTCGTTACTGAACGCTATGAAAAGGGCAATACCGCGGACACCCGGTGGATGTCGATGTCGGTGGCCAAGTCCATCACCTCGACGCTGGTGGGCGCAGCGTTGCAAGACGGTTCGATCAAAAGCCTGGATGACAAAGTAACCAAATACCTGCCTTCACTGGCTGGCAGTGGTTACGAACAGGCGACGGTACGCCAGGTGCTGGCCATGCGCTCTGGGGTCAAGTGGAGTGAGAAATACGCGGATCCGACCTCAGACCGGCGAATGATGCTCAAGCTGCAAATCGCGCAAGTACCCGGCTCGGCACTCAAGTACATGGCCACACGGCCAAGCATCGCGACCCCAGGTACGCTGACCAACTACAGCACCGGGGAAACACAAGTACTGGGGCAATTGGTCAGCGCCGCCACGGGCAAGCCATTGGCGAATTACTTGAGTGAAAAAATCTGGGCACCGTATGGCATGCAAAGCGACGCCAACTGGTGGCTCGACGGCCCCAATGGCAATGAGGTGGGCGGCAGCGGTATCAGTGCGACGCTTGAAGATTACGGGCGCTTCGGACAGTTCGTACTCAGCGGCGGCAAGGCCGGCGACAAGCAGGTACTGCCCAAAGACTGGATGAGTTTCGTCAGTACAACCACTGGCGCGGATGCGGCATATGGCGACTTTGCTTCCATGTGGTGGCCTGCCTGGACAGAGGCTTCGAAGGCAGATAAAGCGTTCACCGCTGCCGGCATTTTTGGTCAGTACGTCTACATCAATCCAACCCACAATGTGGTGATTGTGGTGTGGCAAGCACAGACCAAATCCACCGGTGGCGAGGTCATCGACGACATGGTCGCCTTTGACGCCATCACCAAGGCCGCTCAATAAGCGCAATGCTGTTCGCTTAAGGATTGAATCCGGTAAGCGAAGTGAAACCCTTGTGGCAGTTGTCGAGCCTCAGCGAGGCTGCAATAGCGGTGGGCAAGGCAACATCTATGTTTGCCACGCCAGCCCCATCGCAGCCTGGCTGGGGCTCGACAACTCCCACCTTTTGTTCATAGTTCATGAGCGAATGGGGCCGGACTCATCCATCCAGTCCAGCCCCATATTCGCGCCCTCACAAAATGGCTCAGACCTTCTTGCGCAAGAACCCTTGCTGGGCACCGTTGCGGTTAGGCGCGAAGCCATTGGCCTCCAGGCTTTCTTCCACAGTGTCATAGAACACGCCGATCTTGCTGATCTCGCGCGCCTGCTGGGCGGTGGCGATCGGGCGACCGAACTCGCGGGAAATGCGCACCAGTTGCTCGATCTGCTCAACGGTGGACATTTTATCCGTTTGCGCCTGGTTCCAGAGGTTATCCTCGATGCCGCAGCGCACGTGCAGGCCCATCGCAATGCCCATCATGTTGACCGGCAGCACGTTACGCGTCGAGCTTTCCACGGTAAGCACTGCGCCGTCCGGCACGGCACGCACGATGTTGGCCAGGCTGTAGATGTTAGGCACGTCCATCCCGCCGCCGATCGCCACCCAGTTCATGACCAGCGGGCCCTTGTAGATGCCGCGGCGCATCAGGCGCTCGACCGAGTCGAAGCTATTGATGTTGTAGCACTGGAAGGCACTCTGGATGCCCGCGGCCGTTAGGCGTCGCACGTGCTCTTCCACCCAGCCCGGCTGCGCCGGCACCGTCATTTCCTTGTAGGCGCTGTAGACAGCAGGGTCTTCCATCGAGGTGCCCTTGATGTCGGCGTCATCCCAGTGCTCGACGACGTTCATCTGCGAGGTGTTCACGGTGACCGTAACCTGGTCCGGCTTGGGATCGAGTTCGGCCAGCATATGGCGCGTATCGTCGCTCAACCACTTGGCCGCGGCGCCCTCGGTTTCCGGCGCAAAGCTGATCGAGCCGCCGACTTGAATAATCATCTCTGGAACGGCTTCACGCACACCGGCGATCAGTTCGTTGAACTTCGACAGGCGCTTGGAGCCCTTGCCGTCCAGTTCACGCACGTGCAAATGCAGCACGGTAGCCCCAGCGTTGTAGCAATCCACGGCCTTCTGCACCTGCTCGGCCATGGACACCGGAATGTCCTCGGGGAAATCTGAAGGCTGCCACGACGGTGCATACGGCGCTGCAGTGATGATCAGAGGCTGCTGGTTCTCGACAAAGAGGTGGCCATCAAGGAAGTTCATATAGGGGTCTCTAAAATACTTATTATTGTTGAGCGGAACGTCAGCAAGGCTTGGTGCCGATTATGGTGGCGCGTTCCATCTTGCGATGACAGGGTAGGTATGTTGGCTGATTGGACTGTAAGCCGAGGGCCTGATCAGTCGCTTTTCATCAGGCGACAATGGCATTTCATTTCATGACATATGTTGCGAAAAGTGAATTTCTAGCATGGGCGCCGGTGGACCGGTTTTTAGTGTGGATTCAACCGGTGGGCGCAACACAACTAAATTCTGTGTAAGCAGAAGGAGTGTTGCAGATGAAGCAGAGACCTCGGATCTATTACAACTACGGCACTCGCTCAGAGCGGCGGTTACGCGAAGAGGCCCATTTGAACCTGGCGTATCACTGGTTTTGCCGGTTGAGCCTTTAAGACGAAGTACCCAATCACTCGACCTTTTCCAATAACCGCCATGGCCGTTTTCTGGGCAGTGATCTGTTTCGCTGGTTATTCAATGAAGTGCTGCGTCGCTGCATGGACGCTGGCCTTGTCAAGGGTGAAGGCTGTGCTGTGGACGCCTGCATCATCAAGGCGGATGAGAGTCGGCAGCGCGGCATACCGGGCGATGAACAGATCAACGGGAGCGATCCGGCCCTGAGCAGCCTCGCTGTGCGTGAATATCTTGAGGCACTCGACGAAGAGGCTCTGGCCGAAACACTGCCGAAGTGTTTGTCGCTGAATGATCCACAAGCCTGCTGGACCGCAGCTCCAGGTGGGCCCGCGTTCTACGCTTACTCCACGAATATCTGATCGATACCGAGCAAGGCGTCATCTTGGATGTGGAACCCACACCGGCTCATCGCACGGCGGAGGTCGAGAGAGGAGCCTGAAGGAGTGCCCCTAGGCAAGCCTCAAAAATCCACGCCTTTTAAGCAGGAGCAATACGTCGGCTCGCTCCGTAAACTGGAAATCAGCAAGCCGTTGAAACGCATCACGTCGACAAGGCAACCCGTCCTATCCCGGCAAACTCAACTTCCACTTGCACCCCGGCCGATGCCCAGTAGATGCCGGTCCAGCTACCAGTAGCCACCAGATCACCGGCTCGCAACGGGCTGCCCATTGCTGCAGCGTGACGCGCCAGCCACGGCAGCGAACTCAGCGGCTCACCGAATGGATGGCTGCCTACGCCGACGAACTCAGGCTCCCCGGCCACCCGCAACGTCACCTGTTGTCTTGACCAATCCGGTATTTCCCCCAACGTTTGCGGTGCACCAAGTATCAGCGCGCGGTTGAGTTGCTGGTCGGCCAGCCGAAGCAGTGGCGCGGCCTGGTCACCCTGCAGCCAGCGCGTGCCACACAGCTCGATGCCCGGCATCCACACATCGACCGCCGCACAGGCCATGGCCAGATCAGTGTGTTCGTCGAGGTCGCGGGACAGGCGCACGATCAGTTCTCCCTCGATCCCGAAACCGAAGGCATCGCCCGGAGGAACCTGCCAACCCGACGGGTGTACCGCCATTGCAGGTACTCCGGCGGTGCTGATCAGCCCTCCGGGCGCGCCGCCCAGTTTCCAGGCCGCTGGTGGCCCGGGGGCGATCCAGCCGAGGGCATCCGCTACCTGGTGCTGCACGGCATAGGCTTCGGCTTCGCTAGCCAGTTCCAGGGTTGGCAACGGTTGTTGGCGACCCTCACGCCAACCACGAATCAGGCTGGCGGCCACCTGCGCGACCGCACTCACAAATCCAGCTCGGTCTTGCGTCGGCGCAGTTGCGCGGGCGCCGGGCGCTCGCATGGCAGAAACCGGCCGCGACCCGCCTCACCGCGCGGCTCGCCGTCCCAGACCACCTCACCGCGAGACAGGGTCATGGCCGGCCAGGCGCTCAGCGTCATGCCGGCGTAAGGCGTGTAATCGACGTTGTGGTGCAGCATTTCGTTGCTCAGGTGAACCGACTCACCTTCGTTCCAGATCACCAGGTCGGCATCAGCACCAATGGCGATGCTGCCCTTGCGCGGATACAACCCATACATCTTGGCGGCATTTGTGGAGGTCAGCGCGACAAAGCTTTGCGCGGTGATGCGCCCACTGCGCACGCCTTCGGACCAGAGCAGTGCCATGCGGGTTTCGACACCGGGAATGCCGTTGGCGATCTGGTCGAACGACACCTCTTCACCGTGGGCCTTCTTGCCATCCGGGCCATCGAAACGAAAGGGTGCGTGGTCGGACGAAAAAATCTCGAACGAGCCGTTCTCCAGGCCATCCCAGATCACCTGCTGGTTTGCGGCATCGCGCGGCGGCGGGCTGCAGATGCACTTGGCACCTTCGAAGCTGTCGTCACACCCCAGCGAGTCAGCGGTCAGGAACAGGTACTGCGGGCAGGTTTCGGCGTACACCTTCAGCCCCAGGCTCTGGGCCCAGCGAATCTGTTCCACGGCCTCGCGACCCGACACGTGCACGATCAGGATCGGCACATCCACCAACTCGGCAAGGGCGATGGCACGATGGGTCGCCTCGCGCTCCACCAGCATCGGCCGCGACGCGGCGTGGTAGCGCGGTGCAGTCAGCCCGGCCGCCAGTAATCGCTCGGTGAGCCAGGCGATGCAGTCGCTGTTCTCGGCGTGGAGCATCACCATGGCGCCCTCACGGCGCGCGACCGACAACGTCTCGAGAATCTCCCGGTCGCCCAGTTTCAGCGCATCGTAGGTCATATAGATTTTGAACGAGGTATAGCCCTCGGCAATCAAGGCCGGCAGTTCTTCACGCAGCACCTGCGGGGTAGGGTCGGTGACGATCAGGTGGAAGGCATAATCGATCACCGGCTTGTTACCCGCCCGACGATGGTAGTCATCGACGGCAGAGCGCAGGCTTTCGCCCTTCTGCTGGCAGGCGAACGGGATGACAGTGGTGGTGCCGCCGCAGGCCGCCGAGACCGTGCCGCTGAAGAAGTCATCGGCCATCACCGAGCCGTCGCCCGTCGGCTGGTCGAGGTGCACGTGGCTGTCGATGCCACCGGGGGTGACATGCCGGCCTGCCGCGTCGATTTCCTGGAGACCATGCGCCAGATCCAGGCCAAGGGAGACGATGCGCCCATCACGAATGCCGATATCGCTGGTGAACGTGTCCGCGGCGGTTACCACGCGGGCGTTGCGAATCACCGTATCAAAAGGTTGCATACCAGCCCTCCTCCAGAAGTAACCGGCCCCGGCCGGTCAGGCGGCGCATGTCTACGCCCGTGTTTTTCAACATGTCCGGGACCACGGTGGTAACGGTGTCGAATACCCGCTTAGCTAACCATCACCTCGTCCAGCGCCTGCTCGAGGGTGCTGACGGTGCACTCGATATTGTGCAGCTTTTCGAGTCCGAACAGACCGATGCGGAAGGTCTGGAAGTCGGCCGGCTCGTCGCATTGCAACGGCACTCCAGCGGCGATCTGCAGGCCGTGGTCGGCAAATTTCTTGCCGCTCTTGATGTCGGCATCATCGGTGTAGCTCACCACGACGCCAGGGGCCTGAAAGCCGGTGGCGGCCACGCTTTTGAAGCCTTTGCCGGTCAACATTGCGCGCACCCGATCGCCCAGTGCCTGTTGCTCGCCGCGGACCTTGTCGAAACCGTAGGCTTGGGTCTCTTTCATCACTTCGTTGAATCGCGCAAGGGAATCACTGGGCATGGTCGCATGGTAGGCATGTCCGCCCTGTTCGTAGGCCTGCATGATCTGCAGCCACTTTTTCAGGTCGCAGGCGAAGCTGCTGCTTTGCGTCTGCTGAATGCGCTCGAGTGCCAAAGCACTGAACATCACCAGGGCGCAACAAGGGGAGGCGCTCCAGCCTTTCTGCGGTGCGCTGATCAGCAGGTCGACTGCGCATTTGTGCATATCAACCCAGATCGTGCCTGAGGCGATGCAGTCCAGCACGAACAGGCCACCCACCGCATGCACGGCGTCGCCGACGGCCCGCAGGTAGTCGTCGGGCAGGATAATCCCTGATGAGGTTTCAACGTGGGGGGCGAAGACAATCTGCGGCCTCGAAGCGGCAATGGCTGCCAGCACTTCGTCCAGAGGGGGTGGGGCGTAGGCAGCCTGGCGACCCGCGTCGATCGGTCGGGCTTTGAGCACCGTAGTGGCCGCCGGGATGTTGCCCATCTCAAGGATCTGGCTCCAGCGATAACTGAACCAGCCGTTGCGTATCACCAGGCATTGCTGGTCGGTGGCGAACTGTCGCGCCACCGCTTCCATGCCGAATGTGCCGCTGCCCGGGACCACCGCAACAGCCTGGGCGTTGTAGACCTGTTTCAGGGTCGTGGAAATGTTCTTCATCACACCTTGAAAGGACTGCGACATGTGGTTGAGCGAGCGGTCGGTGTAGACCACGGAGTACTCGACCAGCCCCTCAGGATCGATACTGGGATATAGCTTTGACATGGGGTGACTCCTTTGGCAGAGATGTCAGTGGTATCGACCCTGCCCTAAGCCTTGGCAAATGACAAGATTGCTCGGGATTGAATGGCGACTTCTGTCGAGCGGCTGGCTGTTCCCCCTGAACTCTTTCACCACAGTGGGGATAGCATCATTTTTTGATCCGGCGTGATTGCCACGCAATCACGCTCGTTCAAGCCAGGCACGGGCAATTTCTTCGCGCGTGGCAAACCAGACACCGCCGTGTTGCTTGGCAAACTCGATAAATTGCTTGATCGCCCTTACCCGCCCGGGACGGCCCACCATACGTGGGTGCAGTCCAATCGACATCATGCGGGGTCCGTCAGCCGACTCCTCATAAAGGACCTCGAAGCTTTCTTTCATGTATTCGAAAAAGTCCGATGCCTGCGAAAGCCCCGGAGAATTCCAGTAGCGGAAATCGTTCACGTCGGCGGTGTAAGGCACCACCAAGTGACGCTTACCTTCAACCTCGACAAAGTAGGGAACGTCGTCGTTGTAGGCATCGGAATCGTAGAGAAAACCGCCCTCTTCCGCGACCAGCCGTCGGGTGTTGACGCTGGCGCCATAGCGGCAATACCAGCCCACAGGGCGTTTGCCACAGGTGCGCTCGAACGATTCGATTGCCAGGCGCATGTGCTCACGCTCCTGTTCTTCGGTCAGGCGAAACACTTCCTCCCAGCGATATCCGTGGCTGCAAATTTCATGACCACCGGCTACCGCCGCACGGGCGACATCGGGGTTCTGCTCAAACGCCACTGCGCAGGCATGAAACGTCGCCCGAACCGATTGCTGGTCGAGAATATCCAGAATTCGCCAGATTCCGACGCGGGAACCGTACTCGTACATCGATTCCATTGCCAGATTGCGGGTGCCGTCGGGTATGGCGTAACTGCCCCATTCGGTCATCGACTCCTGGTCCGGGTCGCCCATGGCCAGCGAACGCTCGGAACCTTCTTCGTAGTTGATGACGAGGCTGACGGCCAAACGCGCACCATTTGGCCAAGTGCCTTGAGGGCGTTTTTTACCGTAACCGATCAAATCGCGGGCAGGTGAAACCATCGGAATGTACTCCTGAAATTCTGACTATTGGATCAAGGGTAAAAACAGGGGTTTAACAGTCGATATCGTTCAACCGGTCATGACTCAGGGAACCCCACTCCCGAAACGCCAGCCCCATGGCCAGGGTTTGGGCAATGCAGAACGAAGCTGTGAGAGAACGAAAGCCCAGCAATTCGGCGTCGTTGACCTCAATCACCGTATCGGCCATCTGCCCGATAGGACTCAGAACGCTGTCAGTGATCGCCACCAGCGTCACACCCGCCTCCCGTGCCTGGCGACAGGCTTCAACGGTGTCATGGGCGTACGGCGGGAAGCTTATAGCTATCAACAAATCATCATCGGCTATGGCACTGACCTGCTCCGGCAACGTGCCGCCAGCACCGCTGATGTGCACGGTACGTTGACCAATGCGGCTCAATGCATAACTGAGGTACGCCGCCACCGGAAACGCGCGACGCATGCCGATCACGAAGGTGGTACGAGCCACTTGCAGATGGGCGATCGCGGCTTCGATATTGGCCTGTTCGCCGCCTTCAGCCAGGTGTTCCAGAGAAACGATGTTGGCCTGGCTGAACTCCCGCAAAATCCCGCCGACGTCACTCGGGTCCTCCAGCAACGTCTCACCGCCATAGTGCCGAATACGTTCGCTGTGGGTGTCGGCAACCTGTTGCAGCGGTGCGCGAAACAATCGTTGCAAGTCCTTGAAACCTGAAAACCCAAGGGCCTGAGCCAGCCGAATATAAGCGGAAGGCGCGATGCTTGAACGCTTACCCAGTTCGGCCACCGTATTGAGTGCAACCTCATGCGGGTTGTCGATCAGGAATCGTGCAGCATCGCGCAGGCGACCTGTCAGTTGTTCGTGCTGGGCCGCAATACTGTCACGCAGCTCTGCAAGGGTTTCAGGTAAGGCCATGATCAAGGCTCGTCAAAATGGAAGTGTGTACGCCGGTCAACGCAACGCATTGATGGTTTGATCCAGCGCCGTGATGAGGCGGTCGACTTCTTCCAGCGTGTTGTAATGCGCCAACGACACCCGCACTACCCCACCAAACTGGGCAAGCCCAAGGGCTTCGATAAGGCGCCGCGCATAGAAGTCACCAAAACGAATGCCGATCCGGTGCTCATCGACCCTGCGCACAACAAACTCCGAGCGAATGCCTTCAACCACGAAACTGATGGTTGGCACTCGATTGGGGGTATGCGCTTTGCCAATGATCCGAACACCCTCGCGCTGGCGCAAAAACGCCAGTAGACGCTCGGCGAGCAAATCTTCCTGCACCTCGAAGGCATCGAACGCAGCCTGCATGCACTGGCGCTCGCTGCCTTGTGCTCCAAGCCGGGTGCCGATGTCGAGCAAGTAGTCGGTAATGCCAATGCAGCCGAATGACAACTCGTAGTTGACGTTGCCCGGCTGCAATTTGTAAGGCACAACGTCCTGGCCGATGAAAAAGTGATTGAGGCTCGGCAACTCCAGCAACAAATTACGGCGCCCCCAGAGCACGGCAAAGTGCGGGCCGAACGTTTTATAGAAGCTATAGACGTAGAAATCGGCGTCGCTGGCCTGAACATCGACCAGACGGTGTGGCGCATAAGCGACGGCGTCCACGCACAGCTTGGCGCCCACCGCATGGACACGCCGCGCAACCTCGGCGACGGGATTGACCGAGCCGAGAATGTTCGAGGTGTGGGTCATCGCAACATAGCGGGTTTTGTCATTGAGCAAGACCTGCAGGTCATCGAGCTCCAGCTCACAACTGTCGAGATTGACCTGCCACACGCGCAAGGTCGCACCACGGCTTTCGCACAGTTTGACCCATGGGCCGATGTTGGCCTCGTGATCGCAATTGGTGACGATAATTTCATCACCCGGAACGATTGACGGGGCGATGGCGCGACACAAAATTTGCAACAAGTGGGTGGTCGAGCCGCCCATGATCACTTCTTCGGGATGTTCAGCATTGATCAACTGCATGACCGAGTGGCGCGCCTGCATCACTCGCTCGCCAGCGACAACGGAAGGCTGGTAAGAAGCGCCCAGTTGCACACTGTTGTTCAGCAGGTAATCACAGACCCGCCCAGCCACGGTGCCCAGTACCATCGAACCACCGGCGTTATCCATGTAGACATAACCATCGGCCAGTGCTGGAAATTGCTTGCGAACATAATCGATATCGAGAGGATTCACTCTACTTTCTCCAGCCTGAGTCAATGGTGCAAGATGGCCTGAAGGAACGCTTGTGTGCGAGGTTCCTTAGGTGCGGTAAAAAACGGTTCCGGGATGTTCTGCTCAACAATGCGTCCACTTTCCATGAAGATCACCCGGTCGGCGACCCGACGGGCAAAGCCCATTTCGTGAGTGACCACGACCATCGTGACGCCGGAGCGAGCAAGGTTCTGCATGACATCGAGGACCTCGCCAACCATTTCCGGGTCCAGTGCCGACGTCGGTTCGTCGAATAGAATTGCGCGAGGTTCCATGGCCATGGTGCGGGCAATAGCAACACGCTGCTGTTGGCCGCCAGACAATTGGCTCGGGTATTTGTGCGCGTGATCGCCCATACCGACCTTCACCAATAGCTCCTTGGCCCTGGCGTGCGCGTCACGCCGACTCAACCCGCGAACACGGATCGGCGCCAGCGACACATTGTCGAGCACAGTGAGGTGCGGATAGAGGTTGAAACTCTGAAACACCATGCCCACTTCACTACGGATGGCGCTCAGTCGCGGACCGTTTTCAACCCGCTCACCCCCTACACGAATATCGCCTTGTTGGTAGTCTTCAAGCAGATTGATGCAGCGAATCAAGGTCGATTTTCCCGAACCTGACGGGCCAAGAATGACCACCACTTCACCCTCTTCAACCTGCAGGTTGATATCGCTTAACGCCTTGAAGTTGCCGTAGTACTTGTCGAGTTTTTCAATGTCGATCAACGTGCTCATGCAGTTTTTCCTCCAGAGGCATTACGCCGCTCAACCCAGCTGACCATCTGCACCAACGGCAACAGCAGCAACAGGTACAGCAAGGCAGCCCCTACCAGCGGTGTCGGGTTGGCCGCCAGTGCCTGAGCCTGGGTGGCCTGCTTTAGCAAGTCAGGCATCGCAACCACCGAGGCAAGCGCGGTGTCTTTCATGACGTTGATGCAATTGCTGGTCATGGGCGGCATTACGATGCGAATGGCCTGCGGCAAAACGACGTCGCGCATGGTGTTGAAAAAGCTCATGCCCTGAGAAGCCGATGCTTCGAACTGGCCACGGGGAATGGCTTCGATGCCCGAACGAAAAATCTCCGCACTGTAGGCGCATGAGACCAAAGAGAGTGCACTGGCAGCAGCAGCAAAAGACGACAGTCGAATGCCGACAAAAGGCAGCGCGTAATAGATCAGCACCAGCAAAACCAGCAACGGAATGGAGCGCATGATATCGATGTAGATGCGCGCAAGTGCTCGAACAGGTGCGTAGGAGTACAACCGCAGCAACGCCAGCAAAAGCCCGCCCACCAAGCCCAGGGCAATACTCACCACCCCCAGCACAATGGTCACGCCCAGACCGCGCATCATCAGCGGAAGCGACTCGACGAGTACGTTCCAGTTAAAAAATGTCTGCAAAAGATCCATGGGATACCTCGGTCATTACAAGTGGCGAACAGGTGTCGCCACTTACATGCAGCATCGGCAGGGCTTACTTGAGGACCGCGGTCACTTTCATGGTGCTCGAATCCTTATCGGCTTCGGTGCCAAACCACTGTTTGTGGATCTTTCCAAGTGTGCCGTCTTCTTTCATCTTGCTGATGATGTCGTTGACCTGATCAGTCATTGCCCAGCCTTTGGCGTGCATCAGCGAGTAACGTTCACCGGTGGGAATACGCGCGACGATGGTGTATTGCGGCTTGTCCTTGATGTAGTAGAGCAGCGCCG
Source organism: Pseudomonas sp. Irchel s3f7 (assembly GCF_900187615.1). GTDB lineage: Bacteria > Pseudomonadota > Gammaproteobacteria > Pseudomonadales > Pseudomonadaceae > Aquipseudomonas. Next base: position 41,748 of record NZ_FYDO01000011.1, read on the forward strand.
GAATATCGCTGAGGTAGCCATCGATGCGCCCGGACGCCAGGTCAAGCATCGCTGGCGAAAGCCCTTCGTATCGCGAGACATCGGCGAACTTGTATTCGTCCTTGTGTTGGCCGATCCACATGTCGCCGGTCGAGCCGGTATCGACGCCAACCACTTTGCCGTTCATGTCGGTCAGGCTCTTGACCTTGGACGTGGTCAGTGCGGTGAGGGACTGATCACTGTCAAAGTAAGGCTGTGCGAAGGCAACCGATTCCAGGCGTTTCGGGGTGATGGTGATGGATGAGATAGCGATGTCAACACGCTTCGATTGCACGGCACTGAACAGGCCGTTGAAGGGAATATTGACGAACTCGACGCTTTTTCCGGCTCGTTTGGCGACCTCTTTTACGACATCAACTTCGAAGCCGACAAACTCACCTTTGGAATCCTGAAATTCCCAAGGCACGTTGCCCACGTTAGCACCTACGGTCCAGTCCGCGGCCCAGGCTGGCAGTGCAACTGCGGCGGTCATGAACAATCCCAACATCACTTTCGCTTTCATGTTTGCTCCCGATTGTTTGTTTTTTAGGTGCTAACAGCGGTTGATCTCGTACAACTAGGGACGAGAGTAAATCACTGGAGTATTTATTTCAATGCCTTTTATCTGTGGATTTTTTACTCCAAAATCGTCTTCAGCTTTCCTTAAACGTCACGTCCAAAAGGCTAGTTACGGTCAGAACCCTCGTAAATCATTGCGATACGGCTGTCGCGCTGGGTCTGCTTCCAGGGTTTAGCGTCGCGGAGCGAGTGAGGGAAAACGCCCTAACGGCCCGAAAACAAGGCGTCAGGCAAGACCATCTGACATGCGAAAAAATGCTGCTCTCCAATCGAAGGGCGCCTCGCTCCAGCCTCTCTTTAATAGACTTGAGGAACGATGAGTTCCGGTGGCGTCGGACTGCGGGAGTAATCCTCCTGTCTTACGCGTTGCGGTAGTTCGATCACCGGTAACTCTACTTCTTCATAGGGCATCTGCCCGAGCAGGTGGTGGATGCAGTTAAGTCTTGCTTTCTTCTTATCATCGGCTTGCACCACCCACCATGGCGCTTCGGCGATGTGGGTGCGTTCCAGCATTACTTCCTTGGCCTTGGTATAGGCTTCCCAGCGCCGACGGGACTCCAGATCCATTGGGCTGAGTTTCCACTGCTTGAGCGGGTCGTGAATGCGACTGAGAAAGCGCAGGTGCTGTTCCTGGTCGGAAATGGAGAACCAATATTTGATTAGCTGAATGCCGGAGCGTGCAAGCATTCTTTCGAACTCTGGCACAGTGCGGAAGAACTCTTCGTACTGATCGGCGTTGCAAAAACCCATCACCTGTTCGACGCCTGCGCGATTGTACCAACTACGGTCGAAGAGCACGATCTCACCCGCTGCCGGCAGGTGTGAGACGTAGCGCTGGAAGTACCACTGAGTACGTTCGCGGTCATTGGGTGCAGGCAACGCGGCAACTCGACACACGCGAGGATTGAGCCGTTGGGTAATGCGCTTGATGACACCACCTTTGCCCGCGGCATCACGACCTTCGAACAGAATGACTACTTTGTGGCCTGTCTTTACCACCCAGCTTTGCAGCTTCACCAATTCGCCTTGCAGGCGGAATAGTTCGCTGAAATAAACTCTTCGAGCTTCCTTCTCACTTCCTTCCTCTACCTGCTCATCGAACAGAGCATTCAGGTCAGTGCCGTCTTCGGATAATTCCAGTTCCAGCTCTTCGTCACTGTGATCAAGCAGCTCGCGGCGGATGCGCTGTATCAGTGTGTCTTCGGTTGATAGCATAGGAGCAACTCGCGTCGGGAAGGGCCTGACTCAGTGTTAGTCGTACTTGGTTACGAAGTAATTACAAAAACTTTTGCTTCAAAGCAGGCCCGTATCAAGGGCGGCTACGGGTGCAAGGCGATATCGAGCTGGCAGACAAGTCAATCAGCGAGATCTTGTGCCATCGGACTTTCATAAAGGCGTAACAAGATTGTTGCAGAGTTTCGGAGCCCGCTATCACAAGGAGTTCCTTCGATGAAAAATTTGATGAAGTCTGTTGCGCTCGCCATTACGGTTTCTCTTTGTGCAACCTCAGTGTCTTTCGCTGCTGAAAGCGTTCGACTGACAGGTTCCGGCGCCAGTTTTCCGGCTCCGATTTACCTCACTTGGTTCAAGGATTTCAGCAAGAAAACCGCTGGCGTCACCGTGGATTATCAATCCAAGGGCAGCGGTGCAGGTGTGCAGGACTTTTTGAACAAAACGGTCGATTTCGCCGCCAGCGACTCGGCGATGAAAGACGAGGACATCGCCAAGGTTGCCGAAGGCGCGCAGTTGCTGCCGATGACAGCGGGTGAAATCGTCCTGGCCTATAACCTGCCAGGCAGTCCTAAAGGGCTGAAATTGCCACGCGATGTTTACTCCAACATCTTCCTGGGCAAGATCACCCAATGGAATGACCCGCAGATCGTCGCGGCCAACCCGGAGCTGAAACTGCCTGCTACACCGATCACCGTTGTCGTGCGTGCAGATTCCAGCGGCACCACCGCGGTATTCACCAAGCACTTGGCGGCAATCAACCCGGCGTTCAAGCAGGAGTTAGGTGAAGGCAACACCGTCAACTGGCCAGCCAGCGACAAATTCATCAAATCGCCTAAAAACGATGGCGTGACCGCTACCGTACGTCAGACCCCGGGCGCCATTGGCTACATCGAGTACGGCTTCGCCAAGTTGGCCAAGGTCGACTTTGCCCAATTGCAGAACAAGGCCGGTCACTACGTTGTGCCGAATGCCGAGAGCGGTGCCGAAGCTCTGGCTGCGGTGAAGATGCCTGAAAGCCTGGTGGCCTGGCTGCCTGATCCGGATGGCGCCAAGTCCTACCCGATCACTTCCTACACCTGGATGATCTTCCGCAAGCAGAACGAAAGCCCGGCCAAGGCCAAAGCCATGCGTGAAATGGTTGAGTACAGCCTGACTGAAGGTCAGAAAATCGCCGATTCGATGGGCTACATCCCCCTGCCGCAATCGGTCGTCGATCAGGTTCGCAAAGCTTCCGCCAACATCCAGTGACGCTCGCGAGACCTCTCGGCGTGTGCTTCCAGCCTCGCCGAGAGCGTTCTCCCCTACGCCGGAATAGCCCATGAACAAGCCATTTGTCGTACCGGTCAATCCGGATTCCGCCTGCCGTCCACCGTCTGCAAAGGATTTTCTGGTTGATCGCACCTTCCGCGCACTGGCGCGCATCGGTGTGGTTCTCGTTCTGGCGCTGGTCTTTGCCTTGGTGTTCGAGGTGGGACGCAAAGCACTTCCAGGCATGGAGAAACACGGTTTTGACGTCCTTTTGGGAACCGTGTGGGACGTGAACCAGGGCAAGTACGGCATCCTGCCGGCCATTTGGGGCACGCTCTACAGCGCCTTCATCGCCTTGATGATCGCAGGCTTTTTCGGCGTCAGCATGGCGATTTTCCTGACCCAGGATTTCCTGCCCGCGAAACTGGCGGCCGTTTTTCGCACCATTGTCGAATTGCTCGCGGCCATTCCCAGCGTCGTTTATGGCCTGTGGGGCATCTACGTGGTGATCCCGGCCATTCGTCCCCTCACGGATTGGCTGAACAGTGAACTTGGCTGGATCCCCTTTTTCGGCACGACCTTGAGTGGCCCGGGGCTGTTACCTGCCGCGCTGGTGCTTGCCATCATGATTCTGCCGACCATTGCCGCTGTTTCGCAGGATGCCCTCACCGGCGTTCCGATGAAAACCAAGCAGGCGGCCTATGGCATGGGAACCACCCACTGGGAAGCGATTCTCAAGGTCATGGTGCCCTCCGCTGCCACCGGCATTTTTGGCTCGCTGGTGCTGGGTCTGGGTCGGGCCTTGGGTGAAACGATGGCCCTGGCCATGTTGGTAGGCAACTCGAACAACATTTCCCTTTCTCTGTTTGCACCCGCCAACACGCTCGCGGCCTTGTTGGCGCTGAACTTCCCCGAGGCGGGACCGACCGAGATCGAGGTGTTGATGTATGCAGCACTGGTCCTGATGCTGATCACCCTGATCGTGAACGTCATCGGCTCCATGATCATGGTCTATGCCCAGCGTGGTACTAAATGATGACTGACATCACTTCTTCGACAGCCGCTTTGCCCAGTCTGCAGCGCAAGTTTGAAGGACGCGCCCTGCGCAGCCTGGTGTTAACTACGCTGGTCTGGGCTGGCGCCCTGCTGGCCAGCGTGCCCCTGATTTCCGTGCTCTACATGCTGATCACACGTGGTGGTGCCCGCCTCAGCGTAGAGGTGTTCACCGAACTGCCGCCGACCGGCTTCGAGACGGGTGGCGGCTTCGGCAACGCGATGGCAGGCACCTTCGTTATGGTCGGTATCGCCGCTGCCATCGCGGTTCCGGTCGGCATCATGGCGGCCATCTTTCTGGCTGAGCTTGGGCCGGACAGCAAGCTGGCCAACGCCGCGCGCTTTGCCGCCAAGATGCTCACCGGATTGCCTTCGATTTTGGCGGGGGTTTTTGCCTACGCCCTGGTGGTGATGACCACGGGCACCTACTCGGCACCGGCAGGTGGCGTGGCGCTGGCAGTATTGATGCTGCCCATCGTTGTGCTGACGGCTGAAGAATCGATGAGGATGGTGCCCAAGATCATGAAGGATGCTGCCTACGGTATGGGCTGCACCCGATCGCAGGTGATCTGGAAAATCGTACTGCCTACCGGCCTGCCAGCGATCCTGACCGGCGTGATGCTGGCGGTGGCCCGTGCAGCCGGCGAAACCGCGCCGCTGTTGTTTACCGCCCTGTTCAGCAATTACTGGATCTACCACGACGGCAGCCTGGCGGTGATGAATCCGACCGCATCGCTCGCCGTACTGATCTACAACTTCTCCGGCATGCCGTTCGACAATCAGCTTGAGCTCGCATGGGCGGCCTCGCTGGTGTTGGTGATGATCGTGCTGATCGTGAATATCGTCAGCCGAATCTTCGGCAAGCCAAAGTTTTAAGAATGGGAGCACATAGTGTGAATGTATTATCTGCGCAAAAAGTTGCCCCGCTCGAGACACAGGTCCCTGTGGTCATGGACTGCAAGCTGGACAAGATTTTCTACGGCAATTTCATGGCGGTGCGTGACAGCCATGTGCCGATCGAAAAAAACAAGATCACCGGATTCATCGGTCCTTCGGGCTGCGGAAAGAGTACCGTACTGCGCAGCCTCAACCGGATGAATGACCTAGTCAAAGGCTTTCGCTTCGAGGGTCATGTGCATTTCCTCGGGCAAGACGTTTATGGCAAGGGCGTTGATCCCGTGGTCGTGCGCCGCTATATCGGGATGGTGTTTCAACAACCAAACCCGTTCTCGATGAGCATCTTCGATAACGTCGCTTTTGGCCTACGCCTCAATCGCTACCAGGGCGATCTGGGCGACCGCGTCAAGCACGCCCTGCAGGGCGCCGCGCTGTGGGATGAAGTCAAGGACAAGCTCAAGGTCAGCGGTCTGTCCCTCTCAGGGGGCCAGCAGCAACGACTCTGTATCGCCCGCGCCATCGCCACCGAACCGGAAGTCCTGTTGCTGGATGAGCCGTGCTCGGCACTCGACCCGATTGCCACCCGCCGCGTCGAGGAATTGATGGTCGAGTTGAAGAAGGATTACACCATCGCTCTGGTCACCCACAATATGCAGCAGGCGATCCGTGTCGCTGACACGACGGCATTTTTCTCGGTGGATATTTCACAGGGCACGCGTACCGGCTATCTGGTTGAGATGGGTCCCACGGCCCAGATATTCGACAATCCGCGCGAGCAAATGACCAGCGATTACATCAGCGGAAAATTCAGCTAGGCAAAAACCGTCCGGTCAGACCGAATGCAGCCAAGGGCCAAACGACATTGGCATGCATTTGGTCGTTTTACCTTCCCACCCCTCTTTCATCAGGATTGCCAATGTCTGCAAAGCGTCGTCTTGATTTGTCTGCGATTGAACGTGCGCTGCGTGAGGTGCAAAGTCGTTTTGCTGAGCTCAGCAGGCACTTCACCGAGCCACGAGATCCCTTGACGGACGAAGTGCTTCAGAACGTGCTTGATGGCTATGCCCTGATTGACGACTACATTGCACGTGGCGTCGACCTGTTTGATCTTCAGCAGTTGAATCTGATGCTGGAGATCAATGCCACGGTCCTGTGCGGTCGAGACCCGGCGCGCCGGCTGGAATTCGCTCAACACCTTGCTGCCACCGAGGAACACTTCTTCAACAACGTGGAGGGTGGAATCAAAGACTTGTTCAATTGGTACAGCGCGTATCGCAGTGAATCAGTCTGGAAGCGTGCCGCGGGTGTGTACGTGCGCATCCTGAGCAAGCCGCAATTGTTCATAGAAGGCAACAACCGCAGTGGGTCGCTCATCGTCAGCTATTTGCTCATGCGCGCAGGTTTACCGCCGTTCGTGCTGACGCTGGAAAACGCCGAGGGCTATTTCAACCCATCCTCAGTCATACGCAACTCCGCCAAGCATGGAATCAAGGCGCTGTACGAACTGCCCAAGATCAAGAAAAAATATGCAGCCTTCCTGGAAGAACAGGCGCCTGATCCAATGAAGTTTTTTCTCAAAGACAAGCCCTTGCCCGTCCATCAGGAAGGCCGTTGATGAGCTGGCATCCAATGCTCGCTAAATGCCGAACTTTCGGCAGCCGTGTATGGCAAGCCATCCAGTGTGCCATCCCGATGCCCGTGTTCAGGCGTCCGCGCATACGGATTTCGTTCGATATCGATGACACGCTGGCCTGCCAACTCCACCAGTGCGCAGTAGAGAAAAACCAGCTGCCGGCCTGTGTCCACCGTTGGCTGGGTGAGCCGTTGCGTATCGGAACACGCTCCCTGACCCGAGAGTTACGTCGCCAGGGCTGCAGTATCTGGGTCTACACGTCATCGGGTCGCACGCCTTCCTACATCCGGCGTTGGCTATTACTTTACGGTATCCGCGTCGACGGCGTGGTCAACAGTGTGCGGCATAACCATGCCCTGACGATGCATGGGCTGTCGAACTCCCCTTCGAAATTTCCGCCAGCATTCGATATCGACTTGCATGTCGATGATTCCGAAGGTGTGCAGATTGAAGGTCATGACCACGGTTTTCGCGTGGTTGTCGTACATCCGGAAGACGAGCGCTGGGCACAGAGAGTCTTGGATGCAGTAGCTGAACTCCAGGCGCAGCTAGCTTGGCAGCAACCGCTCAGACACAAGGCGCCAGCGCAACAACGCTCGGAAGTTTTTTCCTCCTGATTTTTAGTACATCTGAAATATTTAGATCGCTCGCTGAGCGATCACCAATTCACACTGGGCGTAGTTGAGCTCAATTGGAATCGATGAAAAAAACCAGTCAGCATTAGGCAGTCTTTGGCCTTCTGCCTGTATCTACAGTTTTTAAGAACGGTGTTAGATGCCGCTCCAGTACGAAGAGCCGGAACAAAAGCATAGGTTGTGAGCTCTCTTCGGCGTATTCAAAAAAGTCACGTACAAACAAAAACGCCGCTTATTGAGCGGCGTTTTTGCAGCAGGCAATGAAGCTCAGTTGTATGTTACGAGCCTTCGGCGTTACCGCTCCAGGGGCGGTCTCCATTCTCATCCTTGATGCGGGTCGGCAGGCCCATCACGTCCAGCGCCCTGAGGAACGGCATAGCCGGCAGCTCTTCGACGTTGGCCATGCGTTGCACGTCCCACTCGCCGCGGGCGACCAGCAGCGCTGCAGCCACTGGCGGCACGCCAGCCGTATAGGAAATGCCTTGGCTGTCGGTTTCTGCGTAGGCTTCTTCATGGTCGGCCACGTTGTAGATGAACACCTCGCGCGGCTGCCCATCTTTGGTGCCCTTGATCAGGTCGCCGATGCAGGTCTTGCCAGTGTAGCCAGGCGCCAGCGAGCTCGGGTCAGGCAGCACGGCCTTGACCACTTTCAGCGGCACGACTTCCAGGCCTTCGGCGGTCTTGACCGGTTGCTCGGAGAGCAAGCCAAGGTTCCTGAGTACGGTGAACACATTGATGTAGTGCTCGCCGAAGCTCATCCAGAAACGCACGTTGGGCACGTCGAGGTTTTTCGACAGCGAGTGCACTTCATCGTGGCCGGTCAGGTACAGGTTCTGCGCGCCTACGACCGGCAGGTCATCAGTACGCTTGACCTCGAACATAGTGTTGCTGGTCCACTGACTGTTCTGCCAGCTCCAGACCTGTCCGGTGAACTCGCGGAAATTGATTTCCGGGTCGAAATTGGTGGCGAAATACTTGCCATGGGAGCCGGCATTGACGTCGAGAATGTCGATCGAATCAATGCGGTCGAAATACTGTTGTTGTGCCAGCGCCGCATAGGCGTTGACCACACCCGGGTCGAAGCCCACACCGAGAATGGCGGTGATGTTCTTCTCTTGGCATTCCTGCAGGTGGTTCCACTCGTAGTTGCCATACCAGGGCGGCGTCTCGCAGATTTTGCCCGGTTCTTCGTGAATGGCGGTGTCCAGATAGGCCACGCCGGCATCGATGCAGGCGCGCAGCACCGACATGTTTAGGAAGGCGGAACCGACGTTGATGACGATCTGCGATCCGGTTTCGCGGATCAGCGCCTTGGTCGCTTCGACATCCAGGGCGTTCAGCGAGAATGCCTGGATTTCGGCGGGCTGTTTGAGGCTGCCCTTAGCCTTGACGCTGTCGATGATGGCCTGGCATTTGGAGATGTTGCGCGACGCGATAGCGATACGACCAAGTTCGTCGTTGTGCTGCGCGCACTTGTGGGCCACCACCTTGGCGACACCTCCTGCACCAATGATAAGAACGTTCTTTTTCAATTGCTTTACTTCTCCTTTATCTGTCCGTTTCAGGAAAGGCTGGACAGATAGTCTTCAAAATCGAATTGACGAACCACCTCGACGGTACCGTCGAGTTGTTTCACTGCGATGGACGGCATTTTCAGGCCGTTGAACCAGTTCTTCTTGACCATGGTGTAGCCCGCGGTATCGACGAACGACAGGCGGTCGCCGATGGCCAGCGGTTTATCAAACTGATACTCGCCGAAGATGTCCCCGGCCAGGCACGACTTGCCGCACACCATGTAGGTATGCTCGCCGTCGCTCGGCGCCAATTTGGCGTTGAGGCGGTAGATCAGCAGGTCCAGCAAGTGGGCTTCGATGGAGCTGTCCACCACCGCCAGGTGCTTGCCATTGTACAGGGTGTCGAGCACGGTCACTTCCAGCGAGGCACTGTTAGTGATCGCCGCTTCGCCCGGCTCCAGGTAAACCTGCACGCCATATTTTTGCGAGAAGGCCTTGAGCCGCGCGCAGAACGCGTCCAGCGCGTAGCCTTCGCCGGTGAAGTGAATGCCGCCGCCCAGGCTCACCCAGTTGACCTTGTGCAGCAGCTCGCCGAAGCGTTCTTCGATGGTGCACAGCATTTGGTCGAACAGGCCGAAATCGCCGTTCTCACAGTTGTTGTGGAACATGAAGCCAGAGATCTGATCGATCACGCCTTCGATCTTCACCGGGTCCCACTCGCCCAGCCGGCTGAACGGGCGCGCCGGGTCGGCCAGCAGGTAGTCGGAGCTGCTTACTTGCGGGTTGACCCGCAGGCCGCGGACCTTGCCTTGCGAGCGCTCGGCAAAGCGTTGCAGCTGGCTGATGGAGTTGAAGATGATCTTGTCGCTGTTGTCGAGCATCTCTTCGATCTCGTCATCGGCCCAAGCCACGCTGTAGGCGTGGGTCTCGCCTTCGAACTTCTGACGACCGAGCTTGAGCTCGTACAGGGACGACGAGGTGGTGCCGTCCATGTATTGTTGCATCAGGTCGAACACCGACCAGGTCGCGAAGCACTTGAGCGCCAGCAGGGCCTTGGCCCCCGACTGCTCGCGCACATAGGCGATCTTCTGCATGTTGACCAGCAGCTTCTGTTTGTCGATGAGGTAGTACGGCGTTTTGATCATTTCAAGGCCTCCTGCAAGGCCAGCCAAAAAAGGATAGGCATTGTGCCTTCGCTGACTACATATCGAAAGAGCTAGAAGGTACAGCTCACTGAGTCTATATATCCACGTGATTCGAGCGTCCAGAACGTGACTTACTACGACGCGTAACTCACGGATATAAAGGCGAATGCAAGCGAGGGCAGTCAGCTTTAGACAATAGACACTTCATGGCACCAAAAGCGCTTGGTCGATCTCAATAGATGGAATGGCTACTTCCTTGCGTTTACTGGCCAGCCAAATCCTTGTTTTGCTCACATCAAAAATTTGCCCCTGCTCCATCAGTGCCAACACGAGCGCATCGGAAACTCGATAGTGGCCACAGGCGGGACAATCTCTTTCCTCCCACGGGCCACGGCACCGAATGCGTTCAGCGACACCTGCACAAATAAGACAGCTCATGGGATCACCATTGTTTTTTTTCCAGTCTGTACCTATAAGTTGTTGGAAGGTGTAAACAATGAGCAATCGTTCATCGGGTTTATCGGAGCTCTTGGTTCTGATTTTACCAGTGAGCGTATCTTGGAGCAGACGATGTCATTATCTCCCTATGGACCAGGCGCCGGGGATCGGAAAATGGATCTGTGGATACGTTTTTTGATGCAGCGGCTACTGGAGCGACCGCCAGTAGCAAAAGCTAAACGTATGGCTGCGTTGTGCAGCAATTTTGCTTGCTGGTAAGTTTTATGAGTGAGCGCAAGCTTTCCTTCAAAGTGAATCGAGAAACTCATTCAGTCCGCTGCTGGCCGCTTGAATCCACATGCCAATAGCGGTCATTGGAATGCAAGTCTAACAACAGTTTGTAGTCGTTTTCACTGAATCCAAGCTCACTGCCTTGTCTTCACTGTGACAAACATTTTGATGCGGTCGTGAATCTCTTGGAGTGCATGGCGGAAAGGCTCATGTTTCTCACTGGTCGTCGGGTCCTCAAAACACCACACGATCACCTCACCGGAGGACGGCATCCGTGAAGCGTCTTCCGAGGATTTATCACACAGTGTGATCACGTAGTGAAACTGCTGCCCGTCAAATTCATTAATCGATTTGCTACGCAGACCGTTGGTCTCTATGCCGATATGTTCGAGAGATTCTACGGTTCGAGGATCAACCTCACCGGGCTCAAGGCCAGCGCTGAAAGCTTCGAAGCTTGAAGAGTCAGTGTGGCGAAGCATAGCCTCGGCCAGCAACGAACGGACGTCATTTTTAGCGCAGACAAACAGCACCCGAATTTTGTCAGCCATTTCTTTCTCCTCGCTCGAACAGTGATCCGAGAAAACGCCCTGTTCAGTTAAGCAGCGTTTTGATCGCCCACCTTCAAGTCGATAGAATGCATTATTTCCAGATCTTTCAATTCTCGGCAGCCGCCGGCCGTAACAGTAGCGTTCACTCAGTTGCCGCCTCCAGCACATGCAAGAGATCAACGAACTGGCCTGTCAGCTTGTGATGCCTGTCGAGGTAGATCAAGGGCAAGCACCGCTCATGAGATTCACGCATCTTGACCGAGCTGCTGAGATACACCGGAAGAATCGGCAGCCCTTCCCCGATGAGTTCCTCGACCAGATTGCGGTGAACGCCAGTGGTGCTGACGTAGTGATTGATGACAATTCCTTCAACGGCCAGTGATTCATTATGGTCAGCCTGAAGTTCGGTTTCCTGTGCCAGCACCTGGTACAACGCTTGGCGAGCGAAGGTATCGCAATCAAATGGAATCAAAACCGCATCGGCGGCGATGAGCGCACTGAACGCATAGAAATTCATCGCCGGCGGCGTATCGATGTAAATCCGGTCGTAGTCTTGTGAAATGTCATCCAACAGCCGGCGCAGCTTGTTTATCTTGAACTTCGCTTCCAGCTTGGGCTGTAAATCCGAAAGCTCGTGGCTGGCAGTGATGAGGTGAAGATTGTCGTAGGGTGTCTCAACGATATGAGCGCGACATTTTTTGGCTGCCGGCCCAGAAGACAGCGTTTGCTTGAAAAAGTCCGCAATACCCACCGAAATATCATCCCCGGTCAGGCCGGTGAGGTAATACGTGGAGTTGGCCTGGGCGTCCAGGTCGACAACCAGCGTCCGGTACACACCGCAGTAGCGGCGCCGCTCAATGCCGTTGTCCTGTGAGTTAGCAGCGGATTTGGCACCGACCAGGACCTTGCAAGAGATTCCGAGCTGACCGCTAGAAGCCGCGGCCGACGGATCTTTCGAGGGTTCAGCGGCACTCAATCGGTGCCAACTACCTGCAAAATGGTTTGTCACCAAAACAGCAAGAAGTCGGGTGAATTTGCGGTCTGTTTGGCACTGCGGTTGGGGCCCAAAAACGTCGAATTTGGAGGTATAGGTCAGGCTCTCGGACGCGATGGTTTGATTCCAAATCGGCCCCTGGGCCTTGTGATCAAAGGGTCGTCAGAAGGCCCACAGCCCGTCAGCAATCAATTCGAATAGGATGCGCCCTCCCCGCGCTCTGTTCCGTTTCCCTAGCGCACAATCGGAAGTCCGGCTTTCGCTGCTTCCGTTTGTCTTCAAAGGCACGGCCCGCGTGACGTACAGCCGGTTTCGCTGATTTAGGATGGTGACCTTTAAGAACGAAGAATCGGAACTGAGCTTCCAGGGTTTAGCGCCGCGGAGCCCTGAGGAAAAACGCCCTAATCGCCCGGAAACAGTGCGCTTTCCAAGGCTATCTGACATGCGAAAAAGCTGAGAAAGGAAGAGAATTATCAAACAGGATTGGTGCCAAAGGCAGCGCGAAAAAGGGCCAAAAACGGCGTGAACTCACACTTTGTATCAGCCAAAGATTCCACCCAGAGCCAGTCGTTTTGTAGGGGTAAAAACGATAAAAAATAAAAAAGGGTCGCGAGATAAAATCTCGCAACCCTTTGAATTATATGGTCGGGACGGAGTGATTCGAACACTCGACCCCTAGCACCCCATCTCCTTTTTCATACTTCTTGAAAGACTCCGAAATTTCACTCTGGATTTTTCTAAGCTAGTATTTACTTGAGCTCCAGCGGTGTTCTGCTCTACGAGAGTCCAGTAACGTCCATCAAGAGCCGACGTTTTTGTGGGGGTAAAAGTAGGGGGAGTCCATTTTATGGCCAAAATCACCATCAAAGAACTCGAGTCGCTGACCGCCAACGATGCCGGACGCATCCTCCGGGAAGATGGCAATCTCGCAGGTCGAATTTCCCTGCGTAAGGACGGCGTGTCGGTCAGCTTTTTCTATCGCTATCGGTGGGGCGACCAGAACAAAGAATACGCCTGCGGGTCTTGGCCACGCAAATCCCTGACGGACATCCGTAAGGCGCGTAACCAGGCCCGGGCACTCATTGATGAGCAGATCAATCCCAACGAGCACAAGAAAACCGCCAAGGCACAGGCTCATGCCGCGACGAACGCAAAAGCCGATCAGGAAAAATCGACGAAGGTCCAAACTCTGACCGTCCAGGATCTGGCCAAGGCCTGGCTGCTGGATGGCGTCGCGCGTAAAGACGGCAATGCCGAGTTGCAACGGCGCCTTAACAAGGACCTTTTGCCAGCCCTCGGCAAGACCGCGGTGAACAATGTGTCCGAGCACGATATTCGGGCGCTGATCCGCACCGTGGTCAACCGCGGCGCTTACCGACAAGCCATCAGTTTTTTCGCCGACCTCACCCAGATGTTTAGTTGGGCCAGAAAGCGTCAGCCCTGGCGGGCCTTATTGATCGAGGGCGATCCGACTGAACTGGTCGACATCTCCCCCCTGATCCCTGCCGACTACGAAGCGGAACGAAGCCGCATCCTTTCGCCGGCGGAGCTGTTGGAACTGCACAACCGCTTCCAGCAAATGACCGCCGATTACAGCGCCCTCCCCGCCGGGCAAAAGTACGAAGGCATTCGGCCATTGAAAAAAGAAACCCAACTCGCGCTCTGGATCAGCCTGGGCACCCTGTGTCGGATTGGCGAGTTGCTGCAGGCCGAATGGAAAAATGTCGATCTGGACCAGCAGACCTGGTTCCTCCCCAGTGAAAACGTCAAAGGCACCCGCGGCAAGAAACAGGACCACCATGTTTTCCTCTCCCCCTTCGCCCTGCATTTCTTTCAGGAACTCAAGACCCTGACAGGACATTCACAGTGGTGCTTTCCCAACAAGCAGGATGATGGGCATGTGGACGTGAAAGTGGTGAGCAAGCAGGTGGGCGACCGCCAGGCCCGGTTTAAAAACCGCAAAGCCCTTTCAAGACGGCGCCATGACGATACGCTGGTGCTAGCCGACGGCCAGAACGGTGACTGGACGCCGCATGACCTGCGCCGCACCGGCGCGACCATGATGCAGGCCTTGGGCGTTAGCTTGGATGTTATCGATCGCTGTCAAAACCATGTGCTGGCTGGCTCCCGGGTGAGACGCCACTATCTGCATCACGATTATGCCGAAGAGAAGAAGCTCGCCTGGAACCTGTTGGGCGATCGACTCAGTGCCGTTCTTTCCTCAACCTACGAGCACCCACCGATCGTGTCGATGATGTCTTTTCCAGCGTGTACCGCGACCGGATCCCTACCGCCTTCATAAGTCGGTGTCTTTAGTGCTGAGTCCTTATAGTTTCGTGGAAATCGCCGAGCGTTTTCTTCAGATCGATCCCGGCCTGTTGACGCCAATGCCGAATTGCCCCACGTGGCTATGTGAGACGAACCCACCTCAAAATCAGCATTAATCTGGAAGAGGTAACGGTGCGAGGAATCAGACTGGGTCAGTGAATCTCTCCCACCAGGCCAATTTGGCGTCGGCACCGACAATCTACCCACTGAAAGTCAATCCAAGCGACACACTTTGACGCACCCACTCGGCAACCTAGCGCTATTGGTCACCAGCAGGATAACGCTATGCCAGTCTCTCCGCGTCCGTTCACCCTCGTCTGTGCTTGCTGCTCTTGGAAGGAAACTATCCTGCCTCATAGCCATTTGGCAGCGCTCAGCCAAGACACATGTATGAGTTGCCCCGAGTGCCGCAACCCTTCGCTTGAGCGCCGAGAGGCGAGCCGTCATGAAGTTCTCAGAACCCGCCTCGATGAATTTCTCATCCTCAACAAGTGAAGCTTGAATGTCGCGACACAGGTTTTCGCTCCATCGTGGAAAATGAGCAAAAAAGCCTAGGGGAACCCGACTATGAAAAACCTGTTTGCTGTCATCGGATTGTGTGTGGTGCTGAAGAAAAGCTACGAATTTTACCGGGAGTACAGCGAACTCAAGCGCGACAGGCAACGGCCCCCGTCTTCGGCCTCTTGAGTCAAGGCACCGGGCCACGATCATTCTCAAGTTCCATACGCCGCTGCTGAAAGACTTTGGTCTTATGCAACCCATATATAGATGGCACATAGCTATCCAAGTGAGTAGCATCGACGCCAGCTTGATGTTCGTCAATTGAGATGCAGAACAAGGAAGTCATCATGTCCCAAGCGAAAGACACGCTACTCAGGCTATTCGCATTATTGCGCCTGATCCCCACCGAGCCGCAGCGTATTGCAACACCTACCCTGCTCGAAAAGCTTCGAGAACGGGGCTTTTCCGTGACCCTGCGTTCAATTCAGCGCGACTTGAACCGGTTGTCGATCCCCTTCTCGTTACAGTGCAACGACAGCGAGGTTCCTTTCCGCTGGAGCTTCACCCGTGATGCGCCATTGAAGCTGGAAGACATGGATGCCTCCACGGCATTGGCGCTGTATCTCTCGGAAAGTCATTTGAACAACCTGCTGCCCCAGACTGTTTTGGCCCAGCTAGGTCCACAGTTCAGACGAGCGCGTAATTTCCTTGGTGATCTCGGCCACAACGGATTGGCCGATTGGGCGCGACGGGTTCGAGCGATCCCCAACGGAAAAACCTTACTGCCTGCTGCGATTGCTCCCGAGGTGTGGGCGCAGGTGTCTGCTGCCTTACTGGAGCGAAGGCAACTGGAGGTTTCCTATCGGAGCCGAAGCAAAAGCGAACTCAAGCAGTTTCGCTTGCATCCCGCCGGTTTGGTATCGCGGCATGCCATCAGCTACTTGCTGGCATCCGTGGATGGCTATGACGACCTGCGTCAATTCGCGCTGCATCGTATCCAGCATATGCACGTGCTCGACGAACCCGCGGTGCTGCACGCTGGCTTCGATGTCGACGATTACATCGCGAGTGGCATATTCAGCCATCGCCAGACCGACACCCAGGTGGAGTTGGTTGCGGATGTTCATCCGCAGATTGCCTTCCTCCTCGACGAGACACCACTGAGTCACAGACAGACGCTCAGCGATATTCCTTCCAACACCTGGAAACGCCTGCACGCGTGGGTACCACTGGATCGCGAAACGCTGTGGTGGATCTTCGGCTTGAACGACAACATTCGTGTCCATGCCCCGCAGGTCTGGGTCGAGGAAATCCGTCAACGAGTGAGCGCGATGCTGACGCTCTATCGGGAGGCCTAGTTGACCCGCATTGGACACCATCGTTGCTCATCCGATAACGCTTCAAGGATTACACCTGAGCAATCCCCATGGATAAGCCTCGGGAAATCCTGCCGTTACTTGTTTCTCTGGGTGCCTGGCAGTGAACAACGTGGCGGCATGGCGACCAGCCAACCCATTTCATTAATTCTCAAGGAGTCTTGTCTATGAGCAACACCCCATTCGATCCGTCGAAATTCACGGTACCGAAAGCCAAACCGGTGCCGGTAATTCTGTTGCTCGATATCAGCGGCAGCATGGAGAGCGAAGGAAAAATCCACAGCTTGAATGATGCTGTACGCGATATGCTCAATGTGTTCCAGGACACAGAGAGCGGTGAGACTGAAATCTGGGTTTCGATCATCACTTTCGGTGCACAAGTCGAGCTGCATCAGCCGCTGATCAGTGCTGGCGACATCCGTTGGCAGGACCTTTCAGCGGGTGGGATGACGCCGCTCGGTGTCGCCCTCAAGATGGCGAAAGCGATGATTGAGGATAAGGATGTCGTGCCATCACGCGCCTATCGCCCCACGGTTGTGTTGGTCTCCGATGGGCAGCCGAGCGACGATTGGGAAGGCCCGTTGAATGCGTTCGTCAACGATGGACGCTCCGCAAAATGCGACCGCATGGCGATGGCCATCGGTGCCGGTGCAGACGAGGCTGTACTCGGAAAATTCATTGAAGGTACTGCGAACGGTCTCTTCTACTCCGAGAACGCTAAACAGCTACGGGATTTCTTCAAGTTCGTCACCATGTCGGTGACCATTCGCACAAAGTCACAGACGCCGAATATCCTGCCTGATGCGAGCGTCATTGATATCCAGCCAGCCACGATCGACGCTC
Source organism: Pseudomonas sp. Irchel s3f7 (assembly GCF_900187615.1). Taxonomy (GTDB): domain Bacteria; phylum Pseudomonadota; class Gammaproteobacteria; order Pseudomonadales; family Pseudomonadaceae; genus Aquipseudomonas. The sequence continues at coordinate 59,022 of NZ_FYDO01000011.1, forward strand.
GGCAGGAGCATGTAAAATCGGTGACACCGAAATCCTCGGATGAAGATGGAGGATATTGGTAATGGCACAGGCAATCGCAGACCCGGACGAACTCGAGCGCTTTGCGTATTCGTTGCAACAGTTCACTGATTCACTCAACGATGCCGTCAGCAGCCTTAACGGTGCATTCGCTTCGCTCGGTGACACTTGGCAGGACGATAAACGAGCGCAGTTTGAAGAAGAGTACAACGCGCTCCTCCAGCAGCTGCATCAGTTCGATGCCAACGTGACAGAGCAGGTTCCGTACTTGAACGCACTTGCCTCACGCCTGCGCGATTACTTGCAAAGCTAGGGGCGCGGGAGTCGCAATGGCACAGGTTTCAATTGGACAAGTGGAGAATCTGGAAGACCTCGTGCGCGGATTGCAGTCCGTACTCGAGGTACTGGAATCCTCATGCCGCGAACAGATCGCTTTTGCGGAACAGAAATCCGAAGAAGCTCGCGACGAAACACAGAACAGCGAGAGCTTGTTGGACAGTGCCACCCGGCAAGAGCAGGCAGTGCAGCAAGAAGTTGATGACGCTCAGGAGGCGTTGGCCAGCAGTCAAAGTGCGCTCGATTCCGCCCAATATTCGCTGTCGGCCTGCCTTTCTCAACCGAGTGATGATGATGAAACTCATCCCGACTGCTCCGATGAGTACGCTTGCGTTGCTGACTTCGAAGCCGATGTCGAGCAGGCTCAAGGCATGCTGGAACAAGCAAAAGCAGATTTCGAGCTAGCCACGGAAAATCGTCAAGCGATGGAACAGCGCCTGGAACTCGCGAGACAGGCGCAAGCGATGGCGGAACAAACGCTGGTACAGGCTCAACAGGAATGCAATGCACGGCTGGCATCTGTCGGCCGGGCTGTTGAAGTTGGCACTGCTCGGTTGACTGCCGCACAACAGGCACTGAATGCATACCTGGCGACGAATCCGTCCGCTGGACAGTTTCATGCCTGGCTGAAATGGGACCCCACTCAACAGGGCGGCCCCATCACACCGGACATATTGCGAGACCGGATGAACCTGTCGTCAGAACATCAACGGATGCTTCAGGACTATCTATACGACCGCAACCCTGGGTATCGGAAACTGGTTGACCGCTATCGCGGCCAATGGGCAGACGCGAAGGGCGACGCCGAGCGCAACATCGTCGCACGCAAGGCTCGTATACATCTGAGTGGTGAATTTGGGGAGCAAATAGCGCGGCACGCACTTGCACCTCTGGGCGGACGAATCGAGACACAAGGTCGCACGTTCGTTGGCGACGATGGACGCTACACAAAAACAGATCTACTGATAACCGACTTACGAGTCCCGATCATTTTGGGACGTGGCGAGGGCATGGGAGCTCCTGTGGGAGGCTCGATGGCGTTCGAGGTGAAATGCGGGAAGGCGCAGTACCTCTATTCGCAGATGGATCACATGGTTTTCCAGTCCCAAGGACACAAGCAGGCGGATGCGCAATGCACGCTTTGCTCGCGAGATATCCAGGACCTTTCACCAGAGAAGCAGAAAGAATTGCGCGATACCTTGCGCGAAGCAGGTTCGCCGATGGTGGGAATGTTGCCCAGTAAGAACGAAATAGATAAGTCCTGCCTTGATTTCATCCGCCCAAACGAGGAGGAGCAGCCATGAAAGTGCGATACGCAATTATCAGTCCAGACACTCTCGCCCAAGTCCGGACGGAGATTGAAAGACTTCAACAAGCGGTCAACGCCGGGGATATGGACGGCGTGGATGCGGCCACGGCGCAATTATTGGAATTGACGGCGCACTGTCAGTCGATCGATTTGTCCGAGGAAGATTGGCGAGCGTTTCTGACTCGAGTCAGGAGCATGAATCCTGAGTTTAAATCCAACTATCTATTGCCAGGCGAAGTTTGCGCCTCGATTTTTCCTTCCATCACCGCTGACGACTCTGTACTCGAGCTTCCTATTGATGGTGATACGGCGGAGGAAGAGATCGATGTTTGACGATGTTTTTGGAATGGCGATTTTGTGCGCCGAAAACTTTCGCGAAGCAGCACACGATTCATTTGGTCTTTCCATTTCCACCGAGGTGCTCGAGCCGATTCTCAAGGAAATCGATTCGCTGCGCATTTTCAATGAGGAATTCCAGCGCCAGGCACTCAATCTTGATAAGACCCTGGAGAGCGCGCGACTCATCCAGAGCACAAATCCTGGGAATGAAAAATGAATGGAACTCAGCGATTGTCCAAAACTACGATGACCGCGATAAATAAAGCTGTCGCTGATTATCAAGAGGGTCTGGCGCGCATTGACCGCGAGTTCGATGCCCTCTCCCACCGGATAGAACAATCGATTCTGGACTTGTCTGGCGATGCAGCGAACCATCGAAGCAAATTGAACGAAGAGGCAATGCAGCACCTCGCGTACGAAAGCAAGCAAGCGAGCGGCAACCGGGAAAAGAGGACATTGAATTGGCAATCGACCTTCGCTCGAGAATGGGAAAAAATCGCCGCTGAAACCGGACGTTGGGGTTTTCAGCTTCGCCGACAACAGCCCGCGTTTGTGGATTTCGGGCCAAATTGCCCTTTGATGGCATCGGATATTCCGACACATCTATCGTTTGGTTCGCATCGAGTTGCCTTTGAGGAACTCTCCTGCGTTGTCCCGCACACCCCTACATTCCCCCTCGCACGCGCCCTTGTCCTATCGGAGGACAACGCAGCACACAAGCACTTGATACATCAACTCCTGTTACGGTTACTGTCAGCCCTGCCGCCGGGCCGGTTGGAGTTAACGCTCATTGACCCTCTGCAATTGGGACAATCGATCGGACCGTTTCTGCCGCTTCTGAAAGTGCCGCAATTGGTGCCGCAACAACGCGTGCTGACTCGCGCAGACGAAATCGAAGCAGCCCTTGGCAAACTGCAAGACGAGGTCGAGGAGCTGATTCAACATCGGTTCACCGACCAGTCACCCAACTGGTTAGAGTACAACGCGCACAACGTCGACAATCCCCTGCGTTACAAGGTCGTATTGCTTTTTGACGCTCCAGAACAACTTTCGGACAAGAGCCTCTGGTTCCTTGAGCGGCTCTGCGTGAACGGTCCACGCTGCGGTGTACTGCCCATCCTCGCGATTGACGGGCATCGCATGGAAGACCGGCGATATGAAAAATTTCGCACCACGCTGGAAACATCGACCATGGGCACTGACGCACTGTTGCGTGGTGCTGACTACGGATGCAACGGGCTGTCGTTGACCTACCAGCCAGAACAATGGCTCGCGCAAGACTTTTTGGCCGGATTCATCTCCACGGTTGCCGAGCATTACGCCGCGACGGCACGCTTGCGCAAATCAATGCCTGACCTCTGGACGAATTTCGGGAAAGGCGCGACCACCCGCAGCGGCTTCAGTATTCCAATCGGATGGACGTCCGTCGGTGAGCAGGTGCCACTGATCCTGGGTGCAACGACCTCCGAGCATCACGCACTGCTTGCAGGTAAAACGGGCTCTGGCAAGTCCAACCTGCTCCATGTGCTGATTCAAACGCTGTGCGAGAAATACTCGCCGGCAGAAGTTGATCTCTACTTGCTGGATTACAAAGAATCTACGGAATTCAATATCTATGCAGACCCACCACTTCCTCACGCCCGTTTGGTCGCCACGGAAAGCGATCCCGAATACGGCGTAACGGTGCTGAGGCATCTCGTGGATGAGCTGGAAGAACGAGCGCGTATTTTCAAGAAAGCGGAAGTTCGTGATTTTGCTGAATACCGCGCGGCGAGCAGCGAGCGACTACCACGGATTCTTTTGGTCGTAGATGAGTTCCAGGTTCTCTTTGCAGGGCAGCGCCAGGTCGCAGAGGCGGCAGAACAACTGCTCTCACAGTTGTTAAAACAGGGCCGCTCATTCGGTATCCACATCCTGCTTGCGACGCAAACCCTGAAAGGCATTAATGCACTGTCAATCGCAAGCATAATTACCCAACTGGGATGCCGTATCGCGCTGGCGTGCGGTCAGGAAGATTCCGCGATGATCCTCGGTGCAAACAACTGGGCGGCGGCTGAACTCAAGAGCCCTCCCGAGGGCATCATCAATAATGCCAACGGTGCGAAATCCGGCAATGTAAAGCTGCTGATTCCACTGGCAGAAAACACACTCTGCCGCGAACACATTGCAACATTGGCGGGATATGCGACACAGCATGGCATGGCCGGCAAGACGCGAATTTTCAGCGGAGCCAATCTGCCGCAGTTGCCTTCATCCAGTGAATATCAAACGATTTGCGGACAAGACGACACCCTGCTTTTAGGTGAGCGGCTGACATTCGATGCCCAAAGGCTGACGATCCCGCTCACCCGACGCTCAGCGTTCAATGTCCTGTTCAGCGGCTACAACGACCAAATTCACGACGGGTTGTTGGCCGCTACGCTTTGCAGCATTACGTTCCAAGACAGCTTCGATGAGATTGTCTATTTCAATGGGCGTGGTGTTGCACCAGGCGGTGGATTTTCCGCCGCAGCGCAGGCGCTCGGCGCACGTCTAAAGATGTTTGACGACATTGCCGCGCTACCACTGCAGGCGATAGCCGACGGTATCGGGACGCGCCGCGTCGCGTTGATCATCGATGGTCTCGACGCCGAGAAAGCACTTCATCCGTCATCCGCATTCAGAGCCCCCAAACCTGGTGACCCCCCTTCACCCGCTGACCTGCTGAAGCGCCTGGCTGAAGAAGGACCACGCAAGGGGATATTCGTATTTGCATTCGTTGACCGTTGGCAACGCTGCGCTGGTGCTTGCAAGGATCTCTTCGCATCTTTCGAGTTACGCGTGGCGTATTGCATGAACGAGGACGATGGGGGATCACTCGTGAGTGGTGGTATTGGCAAGTTCAAAGGCATCGAAAAGCCAAATCGCGCCGTTTTCGTCAACAGAATGACAAACGAAATCGCATGGTTCCGGCCCTACATTCAAAAGAACTCTCAATGAAAAAGTTTCTGCTCACTTGGTATGGCATCACGGATTTTCGCGCATCGTTAGGCTTTGAAAGCACAGACGGCCCAATCGCCGCGGCACTCGCTGCGCAGGACTATTCTGATGTCGTTGTTCTCTGCTACACACGGTCGGACGAGACAGACAGACAGAGTCTGGAGACCCAGGGCGCCTTCAACGTAGCGTTAGCATCAATCCATGACTCGAATCAGCAAAAAGACTGGAAGTCGACCAGCGATTTCGTTTCCAGATTCGCCAATACTGCAGCAGCGCACGAACATTTCGTCCGCTGGTTAAACGGCAAGTTTCATACTGCCGGCAGTAGTCCGAAAATCAGCTTCAAGAGCGAAAAACTACGCGAACTCAACGACAGTGAGGGGATCTACGCTTGCGCTATGCGGGCTCTGGATTCTGTTGCAAAAGCGGCCGGCGAGAAGCTTGTCACGCTCTATTTGAGCCCTGGTACCCCTGTGATGGCCTTTGTCTGGGCCTTGGCGGCACTAGGACATCCGAATCTCAAAAAGAGACTCCTCGTATCACCTGTTGTTGGAAAACCACCCGAAGCCATCACCTTACCCGTGGAATGGCTTGAACGGCATGGTGCAAGCCAGAGAGCGACACGCAACGCGGTAGACGGATTTGATGTGACATACCATCTGTTTGGCGAGCAGCGCATGCCGGCGTTGCTAGGCATCAGGCAGTTTTCATCAACCCGGCATATTTTCGTGAACTCGAATGATTTCCCCGCAGCCTGCATGCAGGCATTCATTCACGATGGAAACCTGGAGGAACTCGCCGTTGATCCCTGGGATGCCCACGACGCTCATGAAAAAATCATCGGTCATGCCAGGAGCCTGCCGGCAAACGCGCGAATTGGCGTCAACCTGACTGGCGGAACAAAATTGATGTTTGCCGGTGCGCTCTCGGCAGCCCGGGCGCTGGGCGCTGTTCCCTTTTACTTTGACAGTCGCAATCAGCGCGTGACGTTTGTGGACAGTCTTCGCCGCGAAGCCATTAGACCCATTGATTCGGTCGAAGCATTTTTGCTCCTCAATGGGGATGGGCTGAAGTTATCGACGACTGGCGCGATGGAAGGGATATCGTCAAATCGCCGCCGTCTGACCGAAACGCTCTGGAAGTATCGAAGCAAGATCGCAAGTTGCTACAAAAAACTATGCGAACTCAATAACAACCACGAAAAGCTGCGCAAAAGAGGAGCAGAACTCACGCCGTTCTCCGTTGAATGCAACGGCTTCCTTTTCGAGTTTGGACAAGACAATGTCGCATCGGTCGTTGGCTACGGACTGGATCTGCGTTTCAAGAATTGGGTTGATTTCGCAAAATACCTTTCCGGCGGATGGTTTGAGGAATACGTATATTTGCAATGCAAACCATACGAAGACAGGGGAATCATCAAAGATTTGCGTATCAATCTCACGCTGCAACTTGATGGTGAAAGCCAGGCAGGATCATCCACTGGGGATGCCCAGCATAACGAACTCGATGTCACGTTCACGGATGGCCACTCTCTCTACATCGTGGAATGCAAGGCAGGAAATGTAACGCAGGAGCAAGTCATGAAGTTGCAGAACCTGGTTCGTTTCTACGGTGGCGTCGAGGGCCGTGGCATTGTCGCTTGCTGCTTCTCACCAAATTCGGAGTCGGTTCGAAAAAAAATCAAGGACGCACGATTGACGCTCTGTTGCGCAGGAGCATTTTCCGAACAGTTGCGTGCGTTGATGAATGGCATCGAAGCACGCACCAAATCAATCGGGGAGTCCCTATGAGGCTCTACCTGGTTTGTGATACCTCCGGCAGCATGAGGGACGGGGGCAAGCCGTTCATCATGAGAACAACCGTCATGGCTATCGCCCAATGGGTGCGCTTGGGATATGGAAACGCACAAATCAGGTTGTGCGCGTGGGCATCCGAAGCATGCCTCGTCCCTGATTGGAGCGAAAAGCAAGAGTACCCGGCACAACTGCTCGATTGCCAAGGAACTTCAAATTGGAAGGCCTTGATTCAGTTGCTTGGGGAACAGCCCGACGGCAAGGTTTTGCTGTTTTCTGATGGGTTTTGGTCGCGGGCCGATGCGAGGTTATTCAAGCAATGGAAGGAGTTCCTGCCGCCGGATGCACTGCGCATTGTCAAAACGGGCGCCGATGCCAATCCACAACTCAAAGGGCCGGATGTTTTTGCAGCTGAAGATTTATTCGCCGTACTGGACGGTTGGCTGGAAGCCAATTCAGCATGACGCTTTGGAAGAGTTTTGGCTCAAGTGTCCAAGGCCCAGGGCATGTAGTTACAGGTACCACCAACCAGGACGCATGGGGATCGTTCCACCACGCATGGGGGGACGGCATTGTTGTTTCCGACGGTCTCGGCTCAAAGCCGTTTTCCAACTTCGGAAGCGATGCCGCCTGTCTGGCAGTGAAGTATGCGGCTCGCGCCTGTCGTGACAAATCTGAAATGGACCACGACCTCCTGTTCCAGCGCATCACATCCAATTGGTTAACCCTTGTCAGGCCACTTGCACCACGCGATTGCGCAGCCACTTGCCTGTTCGCGTTCCGGCTTGGAAATGGCGTAATCCACCTGGGAATGCTCGGCGATGGCCTGGTTGCCGCAGTCAGATCCAATGGCTCTGTCGTGTCTCTGTCCGAGGATAAATCACAGGGTTTTTCAAACATCACTGCTGCACTCTCGCCGAATGTTTGCGCGAAAGACTGGCGGCATGCATCGCTGCCAGAGGAAGACTGCGCGGCCATCCTGCTCTGCACCGATGGCGTGGCGGACGATCTGGAGGATGTCGACGGGTTCGTGAGGGGCGTTATCGAAGCACACCGGCCCCTTGCCGCCATAAGCGCCAACCGACGTATCCACGAGATGCTCGAAAACTGGCCGACGCCAAAGCACAGCGACGACAAGACTATCGCCTGCCTTTGCCGCGAGGAGATCACGAATGGATAAATCCGAAGAACTGAAGCATTCAAAGCCGCTTTGCGATGAATACGGCAATCAGCACTACCTGGCCGAAGAGCTCGCCAGAGGAGGACAGGGCGTAGTGTTTCGCACCAGGGATGCTGATTTGGCGATCAAGCAGCCAATCGATAAATCGGGCGGCCTGGACAAAGATGCCAACCTGCTTGAACGCTTCAAGAACATCCGCCTGCTGCCCATGCCTTCGCGCATTCCTGTTTCCCTGCCGCTAGCCATTCTGCGCGACGAGCCGGGTTATGTGATGCGCCTTTTGAACGGGATGCAACCGTTTGGCGTTTTCGAACACGATGGCAGGACGAAGAAGCCGCAGGAAGATTGCAATCCTGTACTCCCCGAGTGGCTTGCAAAAATTACGGACAAAGAGATGGCGTTGCGGCTCTTGCATTATGCCAAAACGGGCTCAACCCGCCGCCGCTTGTTCGCTCTCTCCAAATGCGCATCCATCCTCGCCCGCCTCCACAGCGCAGGGTTAGTGTATGGCGACATTTCGACGAACAATGCGTTTATCGCAGACGGCTTAAGCGATGTCTGGCTCATTGACGCCGACAATATGCGCTTTGAAATGCCCGACGGCGGCACTTCTGTCTATACGCCAGGCTACGGCGCGCCAGAAGTGGTGCGTGAAACTGACTCCTCGCGCCCGCGCTCGGATTGCTGGGCCTTTACAGTGATGGCATTCAAGACATTAGCTCTGTGCCACCCATTTATCGGCAAGAAAGTGCTGGAGCCAGACGAAGACGAAGGTGGCTGGGACACCGAGCCGGTTGCAGACGCCTCCCCCGCCGATTTGGACGAGAAGGCCTACGCCGGTTATTTGCCTTTTATTGATGACGACGATGACGATTCAAACCAGGGCGTTGGTGGCCTGCCCCGCGTGTTGGTAACGACGCCGGGTCTGCGCCGGCTTTTCCAGGAAACTTTCTGCGGCGGAAAAGAGCAGCCGCACCGCCGTCCGGCGATGGCGTTCTGGGCACTGGAATTGAAGAAGGCATTCGACCTATCGCTGCAATGCCATGCGTGCAGCATGAGCTACTTTGTCGATGACCATACTCAATGCCCTTACTGCCATGTCGCACGCGCTTCCTTCATCCGCGCCATAACTCCGCGCGGGAATATGGTGATTCCCGGCAGTGCCACAGAGTTCGCGCTCCCAAACCGGCTTTTTCACCCGTTTTCATTCGAGCATGACGACGCGCAAGAATACGAAGCAGTTCTGGACTTTAAAGCGAAAACCGCATTCCCCGCACGAGGCACGAAGACGTTCCCCGACACGCTGGCTTTCGAGTTTGTAGGAGGAACGAAATGAAGTTTCAAGAAATCCCGGCCGATATCTTCACCATCCGCATCAAGCGGACTGACAACACAACGGATACCTTGCCAGAGCAACCTGTCTTTTCGATTGAGAGCAGTCCGTTGCGACCCGAGGAATTTGAACTTCGCCTCAAACAGGCGCTTATCTGCGTTCGAACCGTGCATGCCATTGACACCCGTCGCCTCAACGCAGAACTCGCCAGCGGTCGCGCCATGCTTGCTCAACTGGTCAATTTCGCAGCTGACGGCAGCATGGAACTGCAAATCGCCTTCTTCACGGGCGAGTGCCTTGAGATGGGTGAAGTCGAAATCGGCGTGGACGAACATGTGGAAATCAAGATTTCGAAGATTGAGCCTCGCAGGGGTGAACTAAAGGGAACGCGTCTTTACGAGCGGCTTGTTGAACATTGCTGTTTCCGACAAGACGAGAGCGAATTCTTCTTTCTGACTGCCGGCCCGGCAATTGATGAAGCATTGACGCCAGAAAAAGCCCGAAAGCAGGCTGAAGACCATGACGACGGAACCGAAACCCAGGAAACGGCAATTGATGCCGAGTCGAATGCGGTTCCTAACAATGTAACGCACACCGCAAACATACGGCCGACCCGCAACAACTCCTTCTGCATCACCGGCGCGGGCATTCGCTTTGTCGCCACTGAGACCTCGTTGCCAGAGGGCAAATCCATCTTCATGACCTCACGCCTGACCGAAATCAGACGTCGAACCGATCGTGCATTGCGCTTGGTGAAGGGCACACTGCGCTTTACTGACTGGACGCAGGCCGGCCAGATTCGAATCCTCGCACAAGCACAACTGACCGCGCTGACCCAGGACGATGTCAGTTATCTGAAAAAATGGGACGAGTTTGGTGATCTGGAAGGCGAGTTACTGCTCAAAAGAGCCCGGGTCGTCGGTGCCTTGCAGTTTTCCAATATGGCTCCAAAAAGAGATGGAACAGTTTCTGTTCGTATTTCCCAAGCCAGCGATGCTGCCTTGAGTGCATTGGCAGGGGGGGTGGTGCCCGAAGTCAAGATGATTGACGAACTACCCGATTACCTGAGAGACGAATCCCTGCGTTTCAAGGATTTCGCGAGCGGAATCGAACGAGCCATGGAGAACGAAAAACCTGCCCAACGCAATGAGCGACAAGACGCGAAGGCGAAGGTGAAGACGAATTTCGAGGTATCTGATTTTGACAAGGAATCAAGGACGCTCACGCTCAAGGCTGAAACATTGCCGGGGGAATCAGGCACGCTCATTCTTTCGTTGGCAGGCGAAATTGCTCAGATCAAGCGCCGGTTATCCGCTCGCCGCTCGATCCTGGAAGGCCGCGCAGCCAACCCCCAGCTTGGGCTGCTGATTGAAGAAAAAGCGACAATCGCACCAACACGCAAGCCACCGGAAATCGCGCCACTGACAGCATTTGTTCGTAATAAAGTGTTCAAAAATCAGCCGACGGAGAAACAGCTGGACGCGATCAAGTACGCATTGGAAACACCGGATATTGCACTTATCCAGGGCCCACCCGGCACGGGCAAGACCACAGTCATCGCGGCGATTCTCGAACGGCTGAACGAGATGGCAGATAAGCGTGGCGCGAACGTCAAAGGCCAGGTTCTGCTGACAGGTTTCCAGCATGATGCGGTCGAAAACATGATTGAGCGATTGTCGCTCAACAGTATTCCCGTTCCGAAGTTTGGCAAGCGCTCCAACACGCAGGTAGACGGCTCCAGCCTCTTTGAGAAGCGGCTGGACGAATGGTGCGCAACACTCGCGACTGAATTGCGCGAGCGAAATCCGCGGATTGCCGACATTGAGCAGGAAATGGAAATCAAGCATCTGTGCCTGCAATACATTCAGACCCCGACGCGCGCGCTGGGCGCGCGTCTCGCCGGGGAAATCGCATCACTTGGCGTAGCGATTATCGGTGAAGAGTACGCGCGACGTGCCGTAAATCTCAAAAACAAGATGTGCCTTGAAGAAAAGCTCAATGACGACACCAACCAGTTGCTCGGCGCCGTGCGTCGTCTGCGTTGTCATGCGCAAAGCTTCGCAGATGACGGGGCTGAGCGAGCGGCTGATGCACTGAATGATCTGCATGAGCTACTTGAAAAGAAGGACCGCGATTTACTGGACAACGCCAGCCTGTGGCGCAACGAAGATGGGCCCCCGTCATTCCTGAAGGAGTTGACGGTACTGAAGAAGACACTTCTTGCCCGTTTCACCGCTCCTCCGGTCTTTCGTGTAGAGAAGCAAAACGATGAAGTCGTAACGCTGGCAATGCGCGCTATCGAACGCATCAAGGCTGCAGGTCACTCCGCCAGGGACAAGAAGTCTGTCGCGCTTGCCGAGTTTCTGGCCGAACTTGAAAGCAACCCTTTCGCTATGTTGAACGCGGTGTCTGAGTACAGTTTCGCGTTCGCTGCCACCTGTCAGCAAAGCGTGAATCGAGGGATGCAGATCCAGAAAGGCATCAAAGGGGGTGATGCCAATCAGAACCAGCAACGGATGGAATACGAGTATGTGATTGTCGATGAGGCCGCGCGTGTCTCGCCTCGCGACCTCATGGTACCGATGGCCCAAGGCAAGCGCATTATCCTCGTCGGCGACCACCGTCAATTACCTCACATTATTGACGACGAAGTTGCTCGTCAGATGGAGGCAGGCGAAACAGAGCTGCAAGAGTCGGACTGGCTCAAAAAGTCGATGTTCCAGTATCTGTTTTCAGAGCGTTTGAAAACGCTTGAGGACAACGACGGCATTACCCGCCGCGTTACGCTGGACAAGCAATACCGCATGCATGAACTGCTGGGCGACTTCATCAGCCGTAACTTCTATGAACGTTTCGCCCCATCGGAGAGATTTGGCTCTGGTCGGCCCGCAAGCGATTTTGTTCATAATCTCCCTGACACGGATGGCAAACACGCTGCCTGGCTGGAGGTACCTGTCGACAAAGGCAAGCATCAACGTAGCGGAACCAGTTGGATACGCCCTGCGGAGGCGACCGTCATCGTTCGCCAGTTAAAGAAGTGGATGGATTGCGAAGCCGGCAAGGATCTGACGTTCGGCGTCATTTCGTTTTACAAGGCGCAGTCTGAGCTCATCAGCAAGCAACTCGGCGCGATCGCGGACAACGACAAGAAAATTCGTATCGGCACGGTGGACTCCTTCCAGGGCATGGAATTCGATGTCGTCTTTCTGTCAACGGTGAGGACATTGCCACAGCACTGGAAGCCCGAAGACGATGACCGCGAGAAACAGGCACGAACGCTGTTTGGTCACCTCTGCCTCTATAACCGCCTGAATGTTTCGATGAGCCGCCAGAAAAAACTGCTGGTGGTGGTGGGCGATTCAGGTTTGCTGAATGGAGAGCTTGCCGCGGATTTTGTTCCGGGTCTGGTTGATTTCCACAAACTCTGCCAGGAACACGGAGTCATGCTGAAATGTTGAATCTCCTAGATTACGGTAAACCAAACCCCTTCGGTGCAACCATTGGCAGGCCACGCAATCTTTCCTGGCCCGTCAGCACCTATCGCGTAACCCTGCCCAGACCATCCGAGGACGGCGAGAGCCTGAACCCGTTCGAGCATGTCATCCTCAAACTGCTCGATGCATCAGGCGCGATGGAAGCTCAGGCGCTGGCAGATGAAACCTGCATTCCGATCGACTTGGTCGAAAGTATTCTCTTGCGTTTGCAGGACAAGGCTCTCATTGACGAGTCCAAAGCCATCATTGAGCAAGAACGCGACAACGGCGGCAGTGATGTTGAAAAAACGCCTGTGTATGTCACCGCGCTTTTGTTTCGTGAACTCGTCACCGGCAAAATCCTCCCGTTCATGCATTGGCTGGACGACGCGAATCCATTGCAAAAAAAGCAGGGTCAGGAGGGGCAATTTCGAACGATTCGTTGGAACAATGCCCACAAAAACAACCCACCCACTCAGCGAGATGTCATCAGTATATTGCGGATGATGCAGAGAAGGTCGGCGGCCTTCGGGAGGGACGAACCAACGCTCAGCGTCCAAAAGGTCATGATCGTTGAGCAACCTGAGATGCATTACCTTGACTGCCCTATTGCAATACAGAAAAGCGATGGTGAGTTCCGCATCGCGGATCCGTTTGGCACTGGATTTTCGTTGATCCTCGAAGGAGCATTCGAGCACTTGCTTGAACAGGACGAAAAGCTGTGCGAATGGCTGGAACAGTGGAAAGTCTCACTGAGCAATCCGCGCGCAAAAAACCTGGAAGCAAAGCCCAAAGAGCCGTTCGACACCGACATCAATTGGGGGCACTACCCGAAACTCATCTCCAGTCTGCGCCTGCAGTCGAATGCCGCCTTTCACTCCATCGCTCAGGTTTACGCCTCAGTTGAATGGGCACTGTTCTACGCTTGCGGCAGACGCCCCTTTGAGGATGCAATTACAAGACTGAGATTCACCGCGCAAGCAGAACATTCCGCGCTACTTGCGAATGCCTCGAATGATGTAGGGCTAACCTTGCCGCACTTTGGATTGCGGCCAATTCGAGAAGGAAAGCTGCTGGATTTCCAGAACGGAAAAGCGGAGCTGGAGACGCTTCTGTCCATTGCAATTTTGCAAGCACAAACCGATGCATCCCATCCCTTGCAACGCATCGCGGTTTTGCACCCGACGCTCATCAGCCATTTATTTCGTATCAAGAAAACGCGCGATGAGAAGGGACATGGAAAAGGCAGCGTTGACGCACCGGACGTGGAGTTGTCGGATGCCCCTTTCATGCGCGAATTGGTCCACGCACTGCTTCCGGAAATCTTGTTTTCCGACATAGCCGTCTCGACGCCTGACAGCGATGCCCATGCCGACTCCCTGCTGGATGGCCGCACAAGTATCCAGAGCGAATTTGGCTTCAAGACATTCAACCGCCTCGGTACGAACTTGAAAGAGCGCCTCATTCATGCAGAACGCTTCTTTCTGTTCTGCAAAGACGGGGATGACGCACTCGCTTTCGTTCGCGATCTGTATGCAGCGCTGCAATCGGTGTTCGAGATGTCACTGGCCAGCAAATTACCGCCGGATGTCAACGATGCGCAGCTTGTCGAGTCCGCTGGAAGCAGAGCCATCTGCGCCGGTTTCTGCAATGAACTGCCTGAGGGCCTGCGCACCGTCAAAGCTTCAGCTGTCCGGCAAACGCTGCAGGGTACCGGACAATCGCTCGGGGCCTGTGTGCTGGCATTTCTGCTTATGTCCGATGCCGACACCCTCGACTCAATCGCGGGCTCGCAGCCGTCGTTTGTGGACGATGTGACGGATGTCATTACCCGGCGAGGGCACGGTAATGAGCCGCTGCCGCTGCCAAAGGCGGAAATCGCAAAGCTCCGTAAAGAATCCTACAAAACTATCAAAACACTCATTGAGGTATAGGGAATGGAACACGTTGGCGAATTGGAAGATGCCATGAAGCAGGATGCTACGAACCATGCGGTGCGCGAAACCGACATAGCACTTCGGGAGCAGGTTCTCGCCGGGCTTGAACGATCCATGTTTGAACGCGAACAGCGCATTGTCGAGGAAAGTCGCGCGCTTGTAGAAAAAAAGACCCAGCTCACCCAGCGTGAACAAGCGCTTATCGGCGACGAACAAAAGCGCGACGGGGGCTTCGCCGACGAGCGTGCCATCCTGAATGCCGAATTGCGCGATAAACGCATCGATACCGAGCGCGAGATTGCAGATAGCCGCGAGCAGAAGCTTGCCGCCCTTGACGATGAAGTCGCCAGGCTAAGAGCCAAACGCCTGGCAGATATTTCCAGCGCTGAAAACATTGAGCGCGATCGCATCCGTGCCGATATATCCAGAGAGCGCGAAGCATGGGACAAGCGCCAGGACGAGGCACGACAATTGCTCGACGCTAAACACTCCGAACTTGCAAGGCAAAAAGGAGCGCTGTCGGCCCTGCAAGGCGAAATCGAAGGGCGAAAACTGGAGCTTGAAAACTCCGAACGGGCTCTGGAGCGCAAGGATCAGCGGCTGGAGCAGCAATCGCAGAGGCGTATCGAGCAACTTGATGAAGAACTCGGTTTGCGCCTGGAAGAAGCACGTAAATCACTGGATGCGCAAAAACAGTCGTATGTGGAGGAAAACAACCGCCTGCGACAAAGCCTTGCAGCACAAACCGGCCTGCTTGGCGCATTTGAGCAGTTGAAGCGGCAACTCGGTGGCAAAGAACCGGTCGAGATCCTGCGCGACCTGAACAGTCAAACCGATGAGCTGAAGCGCTTGCGTGAAGAACTGGCGACGCGGCCCACCGAAGAGATGCGCGAGCGGCATCAGGCACTTGAGCTGGAAACTAAACATCAGAAGGCCCGTGCAGACGAGGCTTCACGGCAATTAGAAAACAATAGAGCCGCTGCCGCGGAAGCTGGCGATCTACGCCACAAAAATTCCGAACTTGGCGCGGCAATTAAGTCTCTGACGCAGCAGGCTTCTATCTTTGAGGGATCGGCCAACGAGGCACAAGCCGAACTCAATCGCCTGCGTGCTGCTTATGAACGTCCCGCTGAAGTCCAGGCGCGGCACAAGGAAATCGAGATCCCGCACTTCAGCGCGGAAAAAGCCAAGCCGCCAGTCAAAGCCGAAATTGACGAAATGACATGGCTCACAGGTATTGGCGGTGCCTGCAACACATATGGTTTGCACTTCAATCCCCGTATCCTGAAAGCATTCCATACAGCGCTAAAAACGGCCGAATGGTCTCCCCTTACCGTGCTCTCGGGCGTTTCCGGCACCGGCAAATCCGAATTGCCTCGCCTCTACTCACACTTCGGCGGTATTTTCTACGAGCCGCTTTCAGTCCAGCCAAACTGGGACTCGCAGGAGTCCATGCTTGGCTTCTTCAATTCGATTGACAACAAATTCGACGCCCAGGCGGTGTTGCATTTTCTGGCGCAAAGCCAGAAACGCTGGAGTGATGATTATCCGGGGTTGTCAGATGCCGTCTGCCTCGTTCTTCTTGACGAGATGAACCTTGCCCACCCTGAACTTTATTTTGCCGAATTCCTGAGCAAGCTTGAGCTGCGGCGCGGCAGGAAAGGCGAGGATGTACCGTTCCTGCCCGTAAAAGTCGGTGCTGGAATGCAACCCTACAAGCTCCCACTCGGCCGTAATGTCCTGTGGGCAGGAACGATGAACCAGGATGAAACAACCAAGTCACTCTCCGACAAGGTCATCGATCGCTCCATCATTATTAATTTCCCGCGTCCTACCGAACTTAAACGTCGCCTGAAACTAATGCCACTTGATGACTCCAATCGTGGCCCTGCGTTACATAAAACATCTTGGCAGAGCTGGGTGGTTCAGGGCAGCAGTTTCTCGGAAGAAGAGATCAAGCCATTCAAGGAGTTCATTGAAAAAATGAATGACGCGCTGTCGGTTTCCGGCCGCGCGCTTGGCCACCGAGTCTGGCAGTCCATTGAATATTACATGGCAAACTACCCGGATGTTCGGGCTGCTCAGAGGGCAAAAGACAAGCACCTGCTGGCGAAAGCGATGCATATCGCTTTTGAAGATCAACTGGTGCAAAAGGTCATGCCCAAGCTTCGCGGCATCGATACGCGAGGAAAAAGCCAGACTGAATGCCTCGACAAAATCAGGGGCCAGATCGTTGCCGGCATTGGCGGCCAGAGCTTCAATCTTTCCGAAGATTTCGACCTTGCCTGCGAACTGGGCTACGGCCAGTTCATCTGGCAGTCCGCAAACTATTTGAACAGTGCCGACACAAAAATAACAGTTCTCAGTACCGAGGCGCTCGCAAACACGACCTCTGACAATGACGAAGAACCCCATCCGTTATTTCAAATAAACGAGCAGGACCAGAATAAACGCCAAAAAGCATGGAACATGAAGCCCGCTAATAAACGGAATGAACTACGCAAGCAACTGGACGAAAATGCGAGGGCTGGAAAAATTGTCGACCATGATATCTGACCCTTCCCAATGGGTGAAAATCAAGCTGCCAGATCTCTATGCCAACTACCGAGGCGTTGGAGAATATAGTGACGTAGCGCGGATATTGTTCGAGCAATCAGACTGGTTTTGCTATGCCGTCGACTTTGATCCCAAAAGCGGACAGGCGTTGCCTCAATCGCTATCCTCAGTGCTTTCGAAGATTGCCAGGTACGCGTCACCAGAAACAGGCGCACTGGTACGCGATCGCCTCTGGCGCATCACTGAACATAGTCGCGCTTCAGTAGAGCGGCTTTTCCGTGCACTTAACGAAACACCACGTCGTGAACAGGCGATGCTGCCTGTTCACGCAGTGCGAGAACTCGACGCAACCAGTTTCATCAAGCTTAGCAATCGCCCGGGACGCACTCTCCGGGAAAAGCTCTCAGGGAACCCTTATCTGCAGGCCGTCCGTAGGTTCCAATCCGTCGACCTGCCGGAGAACCGCCTTCTAAAAGCGTTTGTTGTTCGCCTTGCGCAACTGCTCGAGTTACGCAGAGATTGCCTCGGTCACGAGGACGACTTGCTCCCAACAATCCACATGTGGCTGCGCTGCGACGAAGCGCGGAATATTGCGCGATGGGACAACCTGCCGCCTAACAACACCCTCCTATCGCAC
Source organism: Pseudomonas sp. Irchel s3f7 (assembly GCF_900187615.1). Classification (GTDB taxonomy): domain Bacteria; phylum Pseudomonadota; class Gammaproteobacteria; order Pseudomonadales; family Pseudomonadaceae; genus Aquipseudomonas. The sequence goes on from NZ_FYDO01000011.1 coordinate 76,912, forward strand.
CGTGATTACCGACGCGTATGGGATGCGTGGCGCTGGCTATCGACTCTGGATGACGACACCGCTGGTGACCTGTCAAAACTGAAGGAGCGCAACCAGACGCTGCGCACCTGGACCACATACGCGAAAATGTGGACCGAAGGAGCGCACCGCTTCGCGGACATGCCCATTTTTTTCGATTTCGAAACATTCGAAATTCGTCCGTGGCTGCCAAATGTTGCGGTTCAGCAAACGCCAGAAAAAATCCATCGGAACGTCGGCGTTCAAGGAATCTCCACTCCGGTTTGCGTGGATCTCACCCTGTTGCGTCCACGCTATGCCGCTGCTACAACCGCCAAATCCCTGCCCGATACTTTCCTTTGGCAACAGTGGAAAAACGATGACGATGCAGTGGCTATCGAACTCTTCAACGCCGATGCCGCCTACCATCATCCCCATGTGTCAACGCTTTCCGTTCCAGACCTTTTTTTCTCCAAAACCACCTCCGAGCATCTGGACCGTGCCGCACGCGCATTTGCCTCCAGGCTACACGCCGTGTTCAGGAGCAATACGCTTGTCTGGTTGGTTCCCGACGTACTCAACGACTTCGAACTCGATGTCGTGCGCCGCAATCTCAACGCACGCTTCCCGGACGCTGAACCTCTCCCCCGCAGCGTTGCTGCCGCCTTTGAACGAGTTGATTACTCAAAAGTAAAAGATGGTTTCCCCATCGTGGTCATTGATACCGTAGGCGGCAAAACGTGTGTCACCAAACTTCTTGCCAAGTTCGACCCCGACATTAAAAGAAGCCTGCCCGAAACCGGTGGCTTTTATTGGGAACGGCACCCCCCGATAGTCATCGCAAGCGCGGAATCGGAGATACCTGAACAAAAAAATTCCGATATTGCTTCCGTTGACGCGCAAGGGAAGTGGTGCGATGCGACTCGAGCAGTGAGACCACCTGTCATTGATGCATCGACCCTGAAACGTGATTCACGCATAGGGCCATTTGCATTCGCGATCAACTTGACGGAAAGCCCGGTGACCGGAGGCATTCGCCTCCACAATCTGCAACAACGCGCCGGAGCAATTGCCCTCTGGCGCGACCAGGTTCCCGAGCTGTCGATCAAAGTACTGAAAGATGGACGCCACCAGCGATTCCATCTCGTGTCGCGGGGTACAACCGTCAAACCAATTCGTGGCCGGCCGGTCATCATCCACGTTGGCGAAGATTTCACGCTTCCGGCCGGAAAACCGTTCTATCAATTCCCGCTTTTCCTGGGTGAGAGTTCCGAAGATCTCGGTTACTCGGCCCGCCTCGACTCCACTGCATTTCCATTGAGAGAAAACACCGTTTGCAAACTTCACCTAACTTTTGAATACGGTGTGGACGACCCCTACAAACTACTCTTCATACCCCACGACGACACTTTCCAACCGGTCCGTGCCACATGGCAGCGTACGCAAGAGGTCAGCATCACTGATAACGCTCCTGCTCCGGAGTACCCTGCTCCCGTAACATGGGCGGACTTGCGCCGCGTGCCAAAACCCAACAGCAATGAGACATCTGATTTGCCTAAATGGGTAACAAACGCAATCGGCCGACTAGACCAGGATTTTTACACCCGCCCCAAAGCCAGGACGATCGGCGTAATAAAAATGGACTGGTGTCTTGATAAAAAAGGAGGGCATTTCACCTTTGCCGATAGGGACACCACCGAGGGTCAGGTCTTTATTCATCAGAATAATTTAATTCACGGACTGAATCATGCTGACTTTACCCAGGGAGATAGCATTTCATTTGAACTTCAAGAAAAAGAGGGAAAACACTACGGTCGTAAAGTGGCCGCGCAAAATCATACAGAAACAGAGCGTCTGAAGGATTTAGACGAAGCATCAACCAGAAGCATGGTCAAAAAAATACGCAGCGGACTCTATTATCCCGTCATACAAATCTGGTGCGACGGACGTTCGATCGACGACCCGGAATGTCCGAAAGAGTTTTCCGAGTCAACCCGAGACGATATTCGGTATCTCGTTGCGTTACTGAATGAAAGCGCTCTTCCAGAGCCTATAAAAAACGAAATATTTTTTTTAATGTGTTGCATGGGCAAGGACGCACCCGACGAGTGTGTTCAGTGGCTAAACGAACAGGTCGCCAGGGAGAATGTTTTCAACCCACGAGCACTTGGTTTTTCGCTGGGCAGTGTATCCGAGCCGTGGCAGAAACAATTATTGTCGAAGCTTATGGAGCACGCCACGGAAAGCGCTCTCCGGGCTTTTGCTTATGCGGTTTGGCGAGACCAGCACTTCATTGAGAAGTTTGATTTGGCACAGCTCAGGTCAATGCTTGATTTGCTGAGCGCGAAGCTGAGTCAAATCAGATCGTGCCCACCAAGGCAAGGCGAAAATGACAAACGGGTTACCGTCAACTGGACTCGCGCTACAGCAGAATTACTCGAGCTTCTACTGGGTTTGCTTCGCGTTCGTGATTCCTCAGACGCTGAAATCAAGATGCTCCTTCAGCCGCATCAGAGGATTACCAAGGAACTGGCTAATAAGGTCGAACGGGTGACGGAGTTAGTCGCGCAGTCAAGGGTCGGTCTCTTTTCCCGGGTGCAGATCAACATCGAGAAGCCCGACGGTGACCACACCCCTGACCTGCTTTTCGCCCTGCGGCTCTATCTCACTGGCGACGATGGCGCAAACGCGATCCACATCACCAGCATCTCCGATAACCTTGAGGAATGAGCAACAGGGATCCGACATCAAGCGCCTCCGAACCCACCCGCCCCGGCAAGACTTTACGCCATACACGGAGTGGGATCTAACGTATGTTCATTTGAGTCATGCACATGAAAAAGAGTGGTGCCTGGGTTACCCCGCAGGCACTCCCCCCTACGCGGGAAGATGCTTGCGGGTTCCAAAATAACCGGCAACGTCCGGGATGAGCTCCGCCGCTTCCCAGTCCGCTGGGATTCCCTGCTGAATCTCACCACTCGCCGTCTTCCTCAGGTCAACGGCAAACAGTGGATCAACAACGGCATCAGCCTCGCGTTTACGCGCCATGAATATTTCGATCTGCTGGCGCTCCAACATGTTGCTTAAATGTGGATAGTGGACTTCCAGCCACGGTGGCGCTTGCGCGCCGTTGCCCGTCTGTATCAGACGGCGTTCTATCTGCTGAAATAGCGGTTGACCCGGCCAATGCGCTGTTCAAGATCGCCAGACGTCCACGCCACGCCACGCCATAGTACATGGCCCGATCACAGAAGAGGTGCAGATTATCGACTTCCCGAATGGTATCGGTGCCAATCATGACGTAAGGCAATCCGGGAGTATTGAATTGCTGGATCGGACGTTTATGACCTTGGCTGTTACCGGTAATACCCACGACCGGATCCAGCTGATGCAGGAAATCGAAGTCTTCACTGGGTCAGTTTTCGGTCAGCGGCAACACCTCGAGGATAGATTCGAAATAAGGCTCATAGTTTGTGGACAGATCGCCCTGCGTAAAACTGGCTCCGTAGGGGTCATTGATTAATGTGCGCCCTCGATCAACCGGCGTCTGCAAGAACTGCTTCCACTCCTGCGTATTGCTCAACCGCACCTGCTTGTCAAAAGTGGCCTGAACGCAGGCATCCATCTGCTTTTCAACTTGATGTTTGCGCGCGATGAACGAAGCGACCTGGTCCTCATCAACGGACCCCTGCAGAAAGGGATAATGGATGCTCAGATCAGTATTACCGGCATGTTTCAGACGCTGGTTGACGCAACCGAACAATCGATCAAGGCGCCCGACCCGCTGCTCATTGTCACCGGGTGACCCAGCCAGCCCGTAGTGATGAATCTGATGACACTGCATGTGCAGATTGACTCCCTCCTGGAGCACAGAAGTAGACACCAGCACATTGGGATAGAACGGACTGTTGAAGCCAAGGATCAACCGCTGCCGACTATGACTATTCTCTCCACTGGCATACAAGCCCGGGCTGGTGAGACCTTTAAGAATTCGCCACTCATGATCCCAGTGATTGAGACCGTGATCAATGATCTTGCCGCACAGCTGATCGAAGGTTTCAAGCGCAGCAATGAAGTAGCGCAGCATCAACGACCCGTCAATCCTGCCGCTCACCCACTGATAAAAACTCCGGTAATTGCCATGCACATTCCTGTCGCGCCTACCGCGTCGGAACTCAACAAACCACCCATAAAGCTCGACAATCACCGGGCTCGCATGCAGGAAGCCAGCTTTGAGATAATTGCCAAAATTTTCCGCAACCGCCTTATCCGACTCAGCCCAACACTTGAGTTTTTGTCGAAGCAAATCGGGTAACCGGGGTACCAGAAGCGACCAAACGCTAAACATGGGTTGATCGAACTTGCCGTCCGGCTGTACACGATCACCGATCGCCAGCTTTAGCTGTTCCTGATTGCCCCAATGTTGAAAACGAGCGAATTTAGCGGCATTGGCATAGTCCGCCCTCTTCGCATCTGCCTGAGTGTAATAGCCGGTATAACCCGCCTCCAGATAGTCAGATGCAGGCTCCAGAAACAATGAAAATACACTTTCTGGCTTGCTGAAGCGCAAACGTGAATTGACACAGTCGATCTGGCCACCCAGCTCCTTTTTAACCACGAACAGTTCAGCAATACGCGATGCCAGTTGGCCGCCATGCTCGTCGCTGTCCTCGTCGTCGCCAACAATGTCCGCAGCCTCGTCCGTGACAAACGCATGATCAAGTCCGGAAATGAGCTGATCATAAGACGCCCGCGACCAGCCAGTCTTGCGCCAAACGCCCACCCGAGGGTCATTTAAGGGTATGCCCCAGGCCTGAACAATTATGCCTGCCAGTAACTCGTCATAACGCTCATTGACCCGTTGAGTCAGTTCGCGGACCGAGGGAATACGCCGCACAAAAATCAAATGCTTATGGTCATGCAGCATCTTGTCCTGACCATACAGGTCCTCGGGCACACACTGATCAATCAACGCACCGTATTTGGGGTGGTCGGGAAAGGTACCAAACTGCTTGCGGTAATCCCCCGTCAGCTCGCGTAGAAGCTCTGTATCACTGGCCGTGGAAAAGTCCTCGGCAGCTTTGTCCACAATTTCTATAACCTCGTCATCATCGCTGCTCTGAGCCAAAACCGGGAGATGGCCCATCGACTCAAAGCCCTCAAGATAACCATACATAAGGCTCTTGTTTTCTTTCTGCTTGCGCAGATCCGCCACCAGCCTTTTCTGATAAAGCGCGAAGAACATCTCCGCATTCGGCCGCCCCTCAAAGCCAGCGGGTATGGCTTTCTCATGCCGATAGTGGCGCTTACTGTACAACCCCCCAGCGCCTTCCATCAGCCGCAGTCGTCTAAGGGCATACTTCTCCAACAATGCTTTGGTTCTAGCCGAGCCACTGAGCGCTGCCAGCTCGCCTTCGGGGTCAATCTCAGTGAAGTAGCTGAGAATACTCTGCACATCGATCAACCGAGAGTGACTCGGAGTTGCCGTCAGCAGTAAATTCTTCGCCCCCAGTCGATGTCCTTCGGCACCAAAAAGTGCACGCGCAGCACTGACCCGCTGGGACCCACCATTCAAATTCCGCAGGTAATGCGCCTCATCGACGATGATCAGATCGAAGCCGGACTCACCCAGCTTGTTTTTGAGCCGCTGATGAATGATCCCGGCTGCAACTTTGGCCGCACCCGCTCCATCGGACTTGTCCTTTTTCGCCACCAGCCCACTGAGGGAATGAATGGTCGTCAGGTATAAATGCCCGGTTCCCCGCTCAACCTCATTCACCAGATCATCCAGTCGATAACATTCTTGTACCGAGGGCACCGGTCTACCGTCGACACTGCTTTTCACACTGTGGTCGGCCTCGCGGTAATGCTCACGTACAAAAGTTTCGAATTCACGTCGCCAATGCCGGCAAATATCCCGGCCTGGGGCCATGACCAACACACGCGCTTGCGGCTTCAACTTCCACAACAAAGCCGCCACACCAAGCGCCTGAAAGGTCTTCCCCATGCCGACCTCATCGGCCAGCAGTGCAACGCCATTGGCAGCAAGCAAGTTCCATAGGTAAGCCACGCCTTCGGTTTGTTTGGCCGCCATCGATTCACGATTATCCGGCGCATAATGCCAAGCGGGGTCATTGCGCTCAAAGTTGATCCAGTGCGAGACACGCTGCGGGTCTAACCCGCCCCAGGTTGGCGAACTCATTGTGTGCCCCACTTGCCACTGATTAGCTGATACTCCTGCTGCAAGCGCTGACGATAAGCATCGTTGGCGCCAGCCGGTAATTCAGGCTCCGTAATAAACAATGCCCGCCATCGCGACAGCGGCACGGACTGCCCATTTTTGGGTAAGCGTTGACGAATACGAACTGCCAATTCACACAGGCCATTAACTTCCTGAGCCAGAAACCAGCTGAACACATCGGCGCCGTTTTTTCCGATACGTTCAGCCGCTTTCCCTACCAACTCCTCCAGGCAGCCCGGCCGACTAAAGACCCAGCGTTCGAGCGTATGAATGTGCTCAATCTCATGAAGTCGCGCGGCATACTGGTAGCTGGCAGAAAACAGCCGGAAGTAGCTGATCTCGCCTGAATCTCCCACAGCTTGCATCGTATTGCTCCCATCCCAGGTCGCCCCGTCCAAAAGCAGCTCGCCGCTCTCGGTTTCTCGCACCCGGTAGCTTGCATCTTCCAGCGAAGGTTCGTTACCGGCATACGTCATGGCGTCAAACAGACTTTTTAAATCATCGTACTGCTGGGCGCGTCGATGCTGCGTGTGGGTTTCGATCAGCATGCCAACGTGGCAAAGCTTGTCCCCCCTAAACACTCTGAAGCAGTGGTCGGTGAGTAGTGCGCGCACTGTACCTATGGGCAGATCAGAGATCTGGAGGGCTTTTTTCTGCGGCATCCAGTGCAGAGGAAGTGGCTTTTCATGGTCAGGCAAGCGCAGGGTAAAGTCCTGCTCCGGCGAGCAAGCTGCATGCCACTGACCTTTAAAACAGTAGGTCTGGCTGGCCCAGTCAAACGTTACGGCAATATCAAACGGCAGGGGTTCAGGCGCCACAAGCGCCTCGGCTGCCAATTGTTCATCCGTAGCAAACAGGCCGTCATGTGCATCCAGCACCTTACCCAACAGCGGATCAATCGGACTGTTGTCAGCAATAATAAAGCCCGCTTCGATGTTGTTGTGGCGCCCGTCAGCCTGCCCGCCGACTCGTGCATTGGCCCCCGCATGGGTAAAGTTCCAGGAACCGATCGCCAGGTGCCTGGAAGTCTTCCAGAGTTTGGCGTGGCACATGGACATCCGCTCATCCAGCGCGCGCGGGTTCTGGCACAGAATCAGTTCTTTGTCCTTGAACAGTTGCCCCAGCGCGTCACTCCACTGGGTCCGCAGGTACTGCCCATCCACTCGGTCCGCCACCAAGCTGACCTTCAGCTGGGGCTGGTTGAAGTTCTGTTTCAGATCACGAATAAACCCTGCAAGGTCTTTGGGAAAATACGGCGACCACACCGCCAGACGCTGCAACGATTTACCACCGAATAGTTGGCTGATGAATGCCTCACTCTGGAAGCTGTGGCAGAAATGCACGGGAGACTCGCTTCGAGCAAAAACTCTACGTTTTTCTAAGGGGCACTCCTCGCCCACATTGGCAAAAACAGCCTGAAAAAACGCTTTCAACGACTGGTAAAGCGCCAGGGTTTCCACCGATACAAAATGAAAGACTTCCTGATTGCGCCCCCAGCCACTGAGCGTCAGGTTGGCACTGCCCGCACCCAACACGCGGCCATATTCCCCCTCCAGATAAATCACTTTGGCATGGAAAAGGCTGTCTTCGGTGATCCCCAGGCGAGTCAGCTCAACCTTGTTGCCCGGCGATACTCCATATACCGGTATCGAAGTGCGCTTGTTCTGATCGGCACCAATAAAGCGCCGATCGCAAAACACCCGAAAGTCAATGCCGCTATCATTCAGCACCAACTGCAAGGCCTCATAATCCATACGCGTGCGTGGGATCTCTGCCCCCAGTATTGTGGGCAGCAGGTAGGTTTCGATAAATTCGATATCAATATTGAAGCTTGTCAGCCACACCCGCTTCAGCTTGCCGCAGACTTTGATCTGTTCGGCAAAGGCATTCAGCAGTTTCATGGCTGCCCCCCCCGGTAACCAGCCACCAGATTTCGGAACTGCGGGATGTAATAATTATTCACCCAACGCCCGGCTGGCCATTTTTCAGCGGTCGGTAAAGTCGTAGTGCGGGCATTGACTTTAATCCGCTCAAAATCCTGCGCTTGCACCCAAGGCTGCTGCCCACGACCACGCATCACCCCTGCGTGATAATCGAGCAACCCGCGCAATTGCTCGGCAAAACTTCCTGTACGGGACAGCTTCAGTAAATATCCCAGGCGTTTTTGGCCGGTGCCGGTCAACACGGAAGTCAGCGACGGCAGTTCTTCTATCTGGCTAGCAGCGGTTGCCAGGGTATTGGCATTACGACCAAGCGCCTGCCAGTGGGCCTCGATCTGCGAAATACTCTGATTCTTGGCATGACGCGCCAAGGTAAACATCAAATCGGCTTCCGCCAGCAGAGGCTCCAGAGTTTGTACGTGAAGCAGTTTTCGCTGCTCCACGGGATCGCAACAGTGCTGACGACCCAAAGAAAACAATTGTTGTATGGGCAAAGGTAACTCGGGCGACTGCTGCGCCTGTTTATCGAGCACACTCAACAGAGCACCCGCAGCGCCGCTAGCCAAGCCGGTAATATCCAGCCAGAAATCACGGGTATCCGCACCCACTTGGCTTGGGCTTGGTAGCGCCTTGCGGTAGGCATCCAGCAGGCTGACCGGCAAGTCATCGAAGGAGAACGTAGACTTGCGCCGATAGCCTTGCAGCAACTCCATCAGATGCGCCTTGGCTTCCTTGTACAAAGCTGCCAGTCGTTCACAGCCTTGGATCAGCAGGTGGCTTTTGTCCCACAGCTTGGCCGCTTCGGGCTGATGGTGGTAGTTGTAGGTCGCGTTGAAAAAGCCCATTTCCATAAAGGGGGTCTTGTAACGCCCACTCACGCCTAGCCCCAACTGGCGTAAGAGTAGGTAGCCTGCTTTTTTGTGGGTAAATTGAAGCTTTGGATTGCCTTGTGCCTCTAGCCGGGCACGGGCCTTACTGGCCCCCAGAATACCCAGGCTTTCCACCCCTGCATTGGCAGGTGCAGCGACCATTGCATAGGTAAAAAGGTTTTCCAGGTAGACCAAACAAGCTTGACGTAACGCCAGACTGTGTTTATCGCCTACCTCTTCGACCAGCGCCTTGCTGGGTTGCACGGCATCGTCGTCGCACAAGTCGCGAATCAACGTATGGTGCAGCAGGTTGAGGGTGTAATTGCGCACGTCGTTGGAAATGGAATTGACCCGGTTGCGGAAGATCTGCTGGCCAAAGGCCGACCAGATCACCAGCACGCCTAGAGGGTCGATATAGCTGTCGCCGCTCAGCTCGTCATCGTATTCAGTCAGAAACCGGTTTAACTGCATTGCATTCCCTTGTTTGAAGCTGGCCCGTTATATCCCCCACATCCCGTCAAGAAAATTTTCCAGCGCATCTCAAGCGGAGCCACTTGAGTGATGTGGGGTAAGCGACTTGAGCCTTCGGCTCAACACGAACGATGGGATGAAATATCTTCGATATACCAAAGGCATAAAGCCGCCACGGCCACCATGACTACACGCGGAGCCATTAGCTGAGCAGTGCTGGCGTCATCCCAAAATTTTAATAATGTCGAAAAATCCACATTTCAGCCTTCAAGTTAGCTTTTATGAGCTATCAACGCTTACGCAGGAAGAAACGCAGGACATCCCGGCAAGCTTGTTCCAACGATGTTTTTTAGGAATGTCTGGATGCCTGATCCTTAAGCAGGATGCTAAGGATATGCAGCGTAGAGATGGGCGCTCAGAGAAGAAACGTCATCCTTGCGAGGCAAATATCTATTCATGTCCTTTTGCCAGCACGATACGCTTCATCCCTCCGTACGGCAAAGCCATATGCGAACGTCAGCCGACCAAGCGTGTCGCTTAGTTAAGCACATGAAAACGACAATCCGACTCTGAGGATCCTCATGCCCAGGGCGCGAATCACGTGAAGTCGAGCTCAGCCCCCATTCAACATCTCTCGAACACTTCTGTCTGCGCACTCAGCCCTATCAGTCCAAGCGAGAGTATTGTTCGCGATTTTCAGAGCAACGATTAACTGATCAAGAACGGACAGCTCTGCGTAAACGTCCGTTCGGCCTGAAGGTCTGACTGGACGCATTGACGTGCTGCTTGTGCCTTCCGGGACAAACTCTGGCCTTTGTATCAGCCGAAGATTCCACCCAGAGCCAGTCGTTTTGTAGGGGTAAAAACGACAAAAATAAAAAAGGGGTCGCGAGATAAAATCTCGCAACCCCTTGAATTATATGGTCGGGACGGAGTGATTCGAACACTCGACCCCTAGCACCCCATGCTAGTGCGCTACCGGACTGCGCTACGCCCCGACTAGGCGTGAAACCGTCCTTCACCTCGAAGGACGCTCAAGAATATATCGCAAGCTTTTGAAAACTGGAAGTATTTAAAAGCAGGAAATTATTTCTTGAGAACCACCAGAACATCTTCCAACTCAGCGATCATCTGGCGAATCATTTGCTTGTATTGCGTGGTGTCGTCTTTGGCTTCATCGCCGGACAAACGCAAGCGTGCGCCGCCGATGGTGAACCCTTGATCGTAAAGAAGCGCGCGGATCTGCCGGATCATCAGCACATCCTGGCGCTGATAATACCGGCGATTGCCGCGGCGTTTGACGGGGTTGAGTTGAGGAAACTCCTGCTCCCAATAGCGCAGCACATGCGGTTTGACCGCACAAAGCTCGCTGACTTCACCAATGGTGAAGTAGCGTTTGCCTGGGATGACGGGTAGCTCGTCGTTATGACTTGGTTCCAGCATAAGCCTCAACTCGGGCCTTCAACTTCTGCCCTGGACGAAAGGTGACCACACGGCGAGCCGTGATCGGGATTTCTTCTCCCGTTTTCGGATTGCGGCCAGGCCGCTGGCGTTTGTCCCGAAGGTCGAAATTGCCGAAACCGGACAATTTGACTTGTTCGTTGTCTTCAAGAGCGTGCCTGATTTCCTCGAAAAACAGCTCAACCAATTCCTTGGCTTCCCGTTTGTTCAGGCCCAACTCTTCATACAGACGTTCCGCCATCTCAGCTTTCGTCAAAGCCCCCATACGTCACTTCCTTAACGTGGCGTCCAACCTTTTTTCGAGCGAGGTGAGGATGTTTTGCGTCGTGGTATTCACCTCATCGTCATTAAGAGTGCGCGATGGATGCTGCCAGGTCAAGCCAACTGCAAGGCTTTTTCTATCAGGATCAATGCCTTTACCCTGATACACGTCAAATAGCCTTAGGTCTGTCAGCCATTCGCCTGCATTTTCACGGATTACGTCCAATACAGCCGAGGCTGCGACGTCTTTGTGCGCGATCAGTGCCAAGTCACGACGAACTTCAGGAAAGCGCGATAACTCGTGGAATTTAGGCATTTTGCCCGAGGCCACTTCCGCCAGAACCATCTCGAAAACAAACACTGGACGATCCAGACCCAGGGTTTTCGACAACTCAGGGTGAATTGCGCCGATGAAGCCAACCAGACGCCCGTCACGTTCGATGCGCGCGGTTTGACCCGGATGCAACGCTGGGTGTTTACCAGGCACGAAAGTGAATGCACCCAGCGCACCGGCGAAGCCCAGCACCGCTTCCACGTCAGCCTTGACGTCGAAGAAGTCGACGACATCGCGACCTTGCGCCCAGCCTTCCGGCAGGCGGCTGCCGCAAACGACACCGGCCAGCATCGGCTCTTGCTTCAAGCCCTCGAGCTGACCGACGAAGCGCAGACCGCTCTCGAACAGACGAACGCGATCCTGCTGACGGTTCAGGTTGTGCTGAAGCGCCTTGACCAGACCAGGCCACAGCGACGAACGCATGGCAGCCATGTCGTTGGAAATCGGGTTAGCCAACAACAGCGGTTCAACACCCGGGTTAAACAATTCGAACTGTTTCGGATCGATGAAGCTGTAGGTGATCGCTTCCTGATAACCACGAGCAACCAGCAGACGACGCAGTTCCGGCAAGTCGCTACGGGCTTCCGCCTTGGCTTGCGGCGCCAGACGCGCTTGCGGATAACGAACCGGCAAGCGGTTATAACCATAAAGACGCGCCAACTCTTCGATCAGGTCGACTTCCAGGCTGATATCGAAGCGATGGCTTGGCACTTCTACGCGCCACTGCCCTGCCCCGTCAGCGGTAATGGTCAGGCCCAAAGCGCTGAGCAGACGCTCAACTTCAGCCGAGTCCATTTCCATGCCCAGCATCTGGGTGATGCGTTGAGCCCGCAGGGTAATCGGGGCGATCGACGGCAGGTGCTGCTCACTCACGGTTTCGATGATCGGGCCGGCTTCGCCACCGGTGATTTCCAGCAGCAGGCCAGTGGCGCGCTCCATGGCTTCACGGGCGAGCTGCCAGTCCACGCCACGCTCGTAGCGGTGCGATGCATCGGTGTGCAGGCCATAGGAACGGGCCTTGCCAGCGACGGCGATCTGATCGAAGAACGCGCTTTCCAGGAAGATATCGCGAGTGGTCGCGGTGTTGACGCCGCTATGCTCGCCCCCCATGACGCCGGCAATTGCCAGTGCGCGGGTGTGGTCGGCGATCACCAGCGTATCGCTACGCAGGCTAACTTCCTGACCGTCAAGCAGTACCAGCTTCTCGCCTTCTTCAGCCATGCGCACACGAATGCCGCCATTGATTTCGGCCAGATCGAAAGCGTGCAGCGGTTGACCCAACTCCAGCATCACGTAGTTGGTGATATCGACGGCGGCGTCGATGCTGCGCACGTCAGCACGGCGCAGACGCTCGACCATCCACAGCGGTGTAGGCTTTGACAGGTCGACGTTACGGATCATACGACCCAGGTAACGCGGGCAGGCCGCCGGCGCCAGCACCTCAACCGATCGCACTTCGTCATGGACCGCTGGAACGCTTGCAACCACCGGACGAGTGACTTGAGCGGCATACAGCGCGCCAACTTCACGGGCCAGACCCGCCAGAGACAGGCAGTCACCGCGGTTCGGGGTCAGGTCGACCTCGATGCTGGCGTCTTCCAGGTTCAGGTATTCACGAATGTCCTGACCCACCGGCGCATCTGCCGGCAGCTCCATCAGACCATCGTTACCTTCGCCCACTTGCAGCTCGGCTTGCGAGCACAGCATGCCGTTGGACTCAACGCCCCGCAGCTTGGCTTTCTTGATCTTGAAGTCGCCCGGCAATTCGGCGCCGATGGTGGCGAACGGGATCTTCAGGCCCGGGCGCACGTTGGGTGCACCGCATACAACCTGGAAGGTCTCCGAACCGTTGCTGACCTGGCAAACGCGCAGCTTGTCGGCGTCCGGGTGCTGTTCGGTACTAAGCACCTCGCCCACGATCACGCCACTGAAAACACCGGCGGCCGGCGTTACGCTATCGACCTCAAGACCGGCCATCGACAGACGAGCAACCAGCTCGTCGCGACTTACCTGCGGGCTAACCCAGCCACGCAGCCATTGTTCACTGAATTTCATCCTGCTCTCCTAAGAATTCGTTACGACTAGCGAAATTGCGCGAGGAACCGCAAGTCGTTGTCGAAGAACAGACGCAAGTCGTTCACGCCGTAACGCAGCATGGCCAGACGCTCAACACCCATGCCGAAGGCAAAGCCCGAAAACTCTTCCGGGTCAATCCCGGACATACGCAGCACGTTCGGGTGAACCATGCCGCAGCCCATGACTTCCAGCCAACCGGTCTGTTTGCAGACACGACAGCCTTTACCGCTGCACATCACGCATTCCATGTCGACTTCAGCGGATGGCTCAGTGAACGGGAAGTACGAAGGGCGGAAACGCACGGCCAACTCTTTTTCGAAGAACACCCGCAGAAATTCTTCGATGGTGCCTTTGAGGTCGGCGAAATTGATGTCGCGATCGACCAACAGACCTTCGACCTGGTGGAACATCGGCGAGTGGGTGATATCCGAGTCGCTACGGTACACACGGCCTGGGCAGACGATGCGGATCGGCGGCTGTTTTGACTCCATGGTGCGGACCTGTACCGGCGAGGTATGGGTGCGCAGCAACATGTTGGCATTGAAATAGAAGGTATCGTGCATCGACCGGGCCGGGTGGTGGCCTGGGATGTTGAGCGCTTCGAAGTTGTGGTAATCGTCTTCGACCTCAGGGCCTTCGGCGATGCCGTAGCCGATATGGGTGAAGAATTGTTCAATACGTTCCAGAGTACGAGTAACCGGGTGCAGACCACCGGAGGTCTGACCACGGCCAGGCAGGGTTACGTCAATGGACTCCGCAGACAGTTTGGCAGCCAGGTCGGCTTCCTCAAACAGTGCCTTGCGTGCATTGAGAACCTCTGTGACACGCTCCTTGGCAACGTTGATCAGCGCGCCGACTTGCGGACGCTCTTCTGCCGGCAAATTCCCCAGGGTCTTCATCACCTGAGTCAACTCACCCTTCTTGCCAAGGTAGTGAACCCGGATTTGCTCCAGGGCATTGATATCTTCAGCGCTTTGCACAGCCTCTAGTGCTTGAGAGACGAGCGCATCCAGGTTTTCCATGTACAGACTCCAGATACAAAATAGGGGAAGAGCTTGAAGGCTCTTCCCCTATTTATGACGTTTAACACCTGACCCCACAGATGCGAGGCCGGGTGACTGTCGGGGGTACTTAAGCCAAGGTGGCTTTAGCTTTCTCGACAATCGCAGCAAACGCCGCTTTTTCGTTCACTGCCAGATCAGCCAGAACCTTACGGTCGATCTCGATGGACGCTTTTTTCAGGCCGGCGATGAAACGGCTGTAGGACAGACCGTTGATACGAGCACCAGCGTTGATACGAGCGATCCACAGAGCGCGGAACTGACGTTTTTTCTGACGACGGTCACGGTAGGCGTATTGGCCTGCCTTGATTACCGCTTGCTTGGCAACACGGAATACGCGGGAGCGTGCGCCGTAGTAGCCTTTAGCAAGTTTCAGAATTTTTTTGTGACGCTTACGGGCAATGACGCCACGCTTTACACGAGCCATGAGTTACTTCCTCTATTCTTGACTAAAATTAACGAAGGCGCAGCATGCGCTCGACTTTTGCCACGTCAGACGGATGCAGCAAGCTGCTACCGCGCAGTTGACGCTTACGCTTGGTCGACATTTTGGTCAGGATGTGGCTCTTGAAAGCGTGCTTGTGCTTGATACCGTTAGCAGTTTTCAGAAACCGCTTAGCAGCACCACTTTTGGTCTTCATTTTTGGCATGTTCGGATACTCCGCATTCAGTTGATAAACATAATCAGAAGGCCTGCCGTGCCCTGTTGATTACTTCTTCTTTTTCGGGGCGATGACCATAATCAGTTGGCGTCCTTCCATCTTAGGATGCTGTTCGACCGAACCGTACTCGAGCAAGTCACCTTCAACTCGCTTGAGGAGTTCCATCCCCAGCTCCTGGTGGGCCATCTCACGGCCGCGGAATCGCAAGGATACCTTGGCCCTGTCCCCATCACTCAGGAAACGTACCAGGTTGCGCAGTTTTACCTGGTAATCCCCTTCCTCCGTCCCTGGACGAAACTTGATTTCTTTAACCTGAATCTGCTTCTGGTTTTTCTTGGCCGCAGCAATCTGCTTCTTCTTTTCGAAGATCGATTTGCCGTAGTCCATCAGTTTGCAAACAGGGGGTACTGCATCGGCGGAAATTTCCACCAGATCCAGCTTGGCCTCTTCAGCCTTAAGAAGCGCGTCTTCAATTGACACAATCCCAAGCTGTTCACCTTCAGCCCCAATTAACCGAACCTCGCGTGCCGAGATATTCTCGTTGATCGGGGCTTTCGGTGCAGCTCGTTTATCTTGTCTCATTTCACGCTTAATAATAATTACTCCGAATCTGGGCGACCACGCCGGGAAACCGCTTGCGCGAGAAACTCAGCGAACTGGGCGACGGGCATCGAGCCCAGGTCAGCACCTTCACGAGTACGCACAGCGACAGTCTGCATCTCGACTTCCCGATCTCCGATAACCAAGAGATAAGGAACCTTGAGCAAAGTATGCTCGCGGATTTTAAAGCCGATCTTTTCATTTCTCAAGTCAGACTTGGCACGAAATCCGCTTTCGTTGAGAGTTTTTTCAACTTCGGCGGCAAAATCTGCCTGTTTATCAGTGATGTTCATGATCACTGCCTGGGTCGGAGCCAGCCACGCGGGGAATGCCCCTTCGTAGTGCTCGATCAGGATTCCGACGAAACGTTCGAAGGAGCCCAGGATCGCCCGGTGCAACATTACCGGGTGCTTGCGACTGTTGTCTTCGGAGACGTATTCGGCTCCCAAACGGACAGGCAGGTTAAAA
The DNA here is from genome assembly GCF_900187615.1 of Pseudomonas sp. Irchel s3f7. Classification (GTDB taxonomy): domain Bacteria; phylum Pseudomonadota; class Gammaproteobacteria; order Pseudomonadales; family Pseudomonadaceae; genus Aquipseudomonas. The sequence goes on from NZ_FYDO01000011.1 coordinate 93,353, forward strand.
TCGAGCTGCAGAGTACCACACTGCCAGACACGGCCAAGGCAATCTTTCAGCGAGAACTCGATTTTCGGACCGTAGAATGCACCTTCACCTGGCTGCAGATCGTACGGCAGGCCCGCACTATCAAGGGCTGCGGCCAATGCAGCTTCGGCGCGATCCCACAGCTCGTCGGAACCGACGCGTTTTTCCGGACGAGTGGACAGCTTCATCTCGACATCTTTAAAGCCGAAATCGGCGTAGACGTCCATGGTCAGCTTGATAAACGCAGCGGATTCAGCCTGCATCTGCTCTTCAGTGCAGAAGATGTGAGCGTCATCCTGAGTGAATGCACGGACGCGCATGATGCCGTGCAATGCACCCGACGGCTCGTTACGGTGGCATGCGCCGAATTCGGCCAGACGCATCGGCAACTCGCGGTAGCTTTTCAGACCTTGATTGAACACCTGCACGTGGCAAGGGCAGTTCATTGGCTTGATGGCGTAGTCGCGGTTTTCCGACTGGGTGGTGAACATGTTGTCGGCGTAGTTGGCCCAGTGCCCGGATTTCTCCCACAGGCTGCGGTCAACGACCTGAGGTGTCTTGATCTCAAGGTAACCGTTGTCGCGCTGAACCTTGCGCATGTACTGCTCAAGTACTTGGTACAGAGTCCAGCCATTCGGGTGCCAGAACACCATGCCCGGCGACTCTTCCTGGGTGTGGAACAGGCCCAGGCGCTTGCCGATCTTGCGGTGATCGCGCTTTTCAGCTTCTTCGATACGCTGAATGTACGCAGCCAGTTGTTTCTTGTCGGCCCATGCGGTGCCGTAAACGCGCTGCAATTGCTCGTTCTTGGCATCGCCACGCCAGTAGGCGCCGGACAACTTGGTCAACTTGAAGGATTTCAGGAAGCGGGTGTTCGGCACGTGCGGACCGCGGCACATGTCGACGTATTCTTCGTGATAATACAGGCCCATAGCCTGCTCGTTCGGCATGTCTTCGACCAGGCGCAACTTGTAGTCTTCGCCTCGGGCCTTGAACACTTCAATCACTTCGGCACGCGGAGTGACTTTTTTGATCACGTCGTAATCTTTCTCGATCAGCTGCTGCATGCGCTGTTCGATAGCGGCCAGGTCGTCCGGAGTGAAAGGACGCTCAAAGGCGATGTCGTAATAGAAGCCTTCATCAATGACCGGACCAATAACCATCTTGGCCGTCGGATACAGTTGTTTGACTGCGTGACCGACCAGGTGGGCGCAAGAGTGGCGGATGATCTCCAACCCCTCTTCATCCTTGGGCGTGATGATTTGCAGCGTGGCGTCGCTGTTGATGATGTCGCTGGCATCGACCAGTTTGCCATCGACCTTGCCTGCTACAGTGGCCTTGGCCAGGCCGGCACCAATGGATGCGGCGACCTCGGCTACGGAAACCGGATGATCGAATGAACGTTGACTGCCGTCGGGAAGAGTAATAGTTGGCATGGCGCCTCCTCTCCTAGTGGTGACCCCTACCAAAGGTCACGTGGGTTGGGATGAGCCAGTACAAGATCCGATCCAGGCCATTCAATGACGAACGCCTGCCTTACAGCGGCAGGAGCCTTGCGGCCAACCGGAAACCGAACCAGAGTGACTGGGGTTCAAATCAGGGTTAATCGTGCTTTAGCCGCTGCCGGGACTGAAGGTCAACCGGAGCCTGCAAACGCCCGAGCGACGCATGCTAGCACAGATGAACGGTTGCCACGGCGTGCAGGTTTTGTAGCTGGGTAAAATGGCTGTTTTTATGCCAGAGTGCTGAACTTGAAGTGCACTATCGCTCTCAGATAACAAGACATTTGACCCACAAGGAGTATCTCAGCATGCGTCTGAATCGTTTATTCGCAGTCGTCGCCCCCGTCATTCTCCTGCTGCCACTGGCCGCCCATGCAGAATGGCCGAAAGGCGAACGGGAGAAATACATGGCTCAGTGTGTTCCTGCCGCTGCCGAGAAGATTGGTACACCCGCAGCGAAATCCCACTGCGCCTGCGGTGCCGATGCGATCAAGTCGTACCCTGCCGCCGATATTCAGTCCCTGATGAACAACACGGCCAGCGACACTTTGAAGCAGCAGGCACTGAGCAAAATTGCAGCCTGCAAGGCCACCAACAAAGAGCAAAAATAAGCTCGCCCTCGCGCTTTCAACCCCTGAAATACTGTTAAAAAGCTGCTGAAACAGGCCCTTTCGTACAATTTATTCAGGTTTTTCAGCTTTTTTTATCGCCTTAACTTTCGACTGAAAGCCTTATAGATCGGGGCTTTCAGCCGCCAAAGGACACAAAGAAAACACGACTGGTTGGCAAACAGTGCGTCCGGGGGGCTCCCAAAGCGAACATTTCGACTATGATACTCGGGTGTGCCCAGTTGGCCTGAGCAGCACAGTACTACTGAAAATATATGTTTCTTGGAGATACACCATGTCTAATCGCCAAACCGGCACCGTTAAATGGTTCAACGATGAAAAAGGCTTCGGCTTCATCACTCCTCAAGGTGGCGGTGACGACCTGTTCGTACACTTCAAAGCTATCGAAAGCGACGGTTTCAAAAGCCTGAAAGAAGGCCAGACTGTTTCCTTCGTGGCTGAGAAAGGCCAAAAGGGTATGCAAGCTGCTCAAGTTCGCCCAGAGTAATTTCCAGGCGCACTAAAAAAACCCCGTCCATGTGACGGGGTTTTTTATGGATGAAACAAAAGCGTGAGTGGTCAGCCGCAGTTGACGCGGGTGACGACCCGATTGGCATCGGTGTTCAGATTCAGTCGATCGGAACGGTATTCCAGCGTCACCATATCGGTTGGCAAGAGGAACCGTGCATTTTGTGCCCCGGCGCGAGTACGCGCCTGCTCCAAAAGTTCTGGCGATGCCTTTTTGCCAATGGTGAATTCGGCAGCCTTTGCCTCACAACGGCTGTGACCCGTGTCAGTTGTCGTAGCAGTGCCTGCTGTCGACTCCGTGGAGGTAGTGTTGCAACCGGCCAGTGTGGCAGCGGCCAACAAAGCACCCAATGACGCGAGCTTCCAAGGCATGAAGCCTCCTTATTCAATGATTAAGCTGAGATCGTGCGACAACCAGGCTGGCGTTTGGTTTCACAAGGAGCACTGACACCGCGCCCCTGATCCGGACGAGCCGCGATTCTGCCTGAGTGCCGCCCTCCCCTTAACCATTCAATCGTGACTGAATATGAACGACGGTCAATAAACGTCAATGTAGTCGTACGCAGGATTTGGCCAGTTATCTTTCAACGCATTGAAGATTTGCATGACCCAGACTTCATCGCTAGCTGCAACCAGCCCGACGTAGCCTGAACCCTTGGCCCACGTTTCGAGACGAAACAACAACCCGTCGATATCGGTGCCGCCCACGACACCCGAGGAAATATAGGCAACCCCTCCCTTGGTGACCCGCAATTGGGTATGTTCATCGTCACTGGCACCTGCCAGCATCTGACGCACAGCGTCAAGGGTCAGGCCATCTGGGGAGTTCAAATCGATCTGCACGGCACGTTCCTTGAATTTTCGTCAAAGACCAAGTGTCGCATAGCGCTCCAATCATGCCTAAGTCGGAGTGCCAAACGCCCCGCAAAATGCTTAACTCGACGCTCAATCCCCCAGACTTCACGAGCGCCATCATGACCACTGTAAGCATCGACGCCGACATCAAGGCCAAGTGGCAGGACGGCCACAGCTCATACAGCCCCGGCAGCACCGAAGAGCTGGCCATTATCGGTATCGATCTGTTGGTCAGGGACCTGGGAGCCGACGCCGCCCAATCGTTTATCGAACAGGTTTTCGAAAAGCATCTGGCAGACCAACGGGCCGCAACGGATATCGGGCGGGGGTAAACCCCGCAGGGCCAGCACCTGCGGGCGCTAAAACCTATTTCAATCGCGCCAGGCGCTCGCTCAACAGATCGAAGAAGCCTTGAGCGTCTCCGCTTTCAACCCAGAAAGCGTTCTTCGGCGCCTTGAGTCCGTCATACCAGTCAACGATGGTTTGACCGAACGTCGGCCCCTCGCGACTATCGATCACCACATTGACCGAGCGACCGCTGAACAACTCGGGCTTGAGCAGGTAGGCGACGACCGTGGCATCGTGCACCGGACCACCCGGAATGCCGTAATGCTCCATATCACCCTTGACGTATTCATTGAGAATGTCGCTCACGAGCTTGCTGGCCTTATTGTTCAGGACGGCTATTTGCTGCAGTCGCGATTCGCTGGTGAGAATCTTGTGGGTCACGTCCAGCGGCAGGTAGGTCAGTTTCACGCCACTTTTGAGTACCACTTCGGCAGCCTGCGGGTCGGCGAACAGGTTGAACTCCGCCACGGGCGTGATATTGCCACCATTGAAGTGTGCACCACCCATGATCACCACTTCCTTGATGCCCTGGACGATTTCAGGTTCCTGGATCAACGCCAGGGCCAGGTTGGTCTGCGGGCCCAGCATGGCAATGGTGATGCTATGGGGCTTGGCCGCCTTCAGGGTCTCGATCAGATAAGCCACCGCGCTGCCCTGGGCCAAGCCCTTTTTCGGCTCATGCACGGTGACACCCGACAGACCTTCCTTGCCATGGATGTCCTCGGCGTAGATCGGTGTGCGCATCAGCGGTTTCGGCGCGCCCGCATAAACAGGCACCTCTTCCCGCCCGGCCCACTCCCGGGCGAGCCGTGCATTGCGCGAGGTTTTATCCAGACGAACATTGCCTGCAACAGTGGTCAACGCACGAACATTCAGTTCATCCGGCGAAGCCAGCGCAAACAGCAAGGCGACCACGTCATCGGCCCCCGGATCGGTGTCGATGATCAGGTCGATTTTTTCCGCCGACTGGGCGTTTGTTGCAGCAATAACGGACAAAAGCAGCAGACTCCGGAACAAATGGTGCAGTTTCTTAGCATAGCGGTACATGGCGCACTCCTTGTGCATTGGAAAATCAAAAGCGATTCAGAACGTTACTCCGGCAATCAGAGCAATATTGCAGTACGGCTGACATTCACCGGTCCGAACAATCGCCCTCGCCTGGCGACTGAGGGCTTTGAACTGCTCATGACTGAGCCACTCCCGCTGGCCCAGCGCCCCTTCAGCGCTCAGCTCATCAAGCACAGCCAGCGCTGACGGTTTTTTCTCGAGAATCTCCTGCGCCAGTACATGCCTTTCGACCTGCATTTCGCTGAGCACAACCTTCAAGGTGCTGACAAAATCCGGAATACCCTGGGTCAAGGCCAGGTCGATCAGCTCCACACCCGGCGGCACCGGCAAACCGGCGTCAGCGATTATCACGATGTCGCCATGCCCCAATGACGCGATCAGCCGCGACAGCGCAACGTTCAACAGCGGTGTCTTTTTCATGAGGTTTTGAACACCGTGACTTCGGACAGGGTGGGAATCGAGGGTTGTGCACCAGCACGGGTGACCGACAGCGCTGCGGCGACCTGTCCGAAGCGAATCGCTTCGGCTTCGCCTTTGCCAGCCGCCAACGCTGCAGCAAAGCCGCCGACAAACGTATCCCCAGCCGCCGTTGTATCAACCGCTTTCACGACAGGCGCCAGGAAGTGTTCGAAACCATCACCACTCGCGAACAATGATCCTTGGGCACCAAGCGTGATGATCACCTTGCCAGCTCCCATTGCTATCAGTCTGGTCGCGGCGGCTTCAGCGCTTTGCAGAGAATCCACCGGCAAACCACTCAAGGCCGACGCTTCGCTTTCGTTGGGAATCAGGTAATCGATCGAGGCATACCAATCAGCCGGCAGCGGCTGACTGGCCGGCGCCGGGTTCAGGATCACGGTTTTGCCTAACTCACGACCGCGCTTGAGCGCGTGGCCGACCGTGGCGTCCGGCACTTCAAGCTGACAAATGATCACATCGGCAGCTTGCAGTACGGCATCAAAACAACCGATCAACGCGGGTGTCAGCGCACCATTGGCGCCAGCGACAATAACGATCGCGTTCTGGCTGTTATCGTCGACCACGATCAACGCCACGCCACTGGAGCCATCAACCGTGCTGACCGCCTGACAATCGATCTGTTCAGCCAGCAAGGCTCCACGCAACGCTTCGCCGTAGGCATCGCTCCCCACGCAACCGACCATCGAGACTTGAGCCCCCAGTCTTGCCGCGGCCACGGCCTGGTTTGCGCCCTTTCCACCGGAAACCGTAGCAAACGATTCGCCGATCAAAGTTTCACCACCACGCGGCAGCCGTGGCGCCCGAGTGACCAGGTCCATGTTCAGGCTGCCTATTACCACTACGTTTGCTGGCATACAGTACTCATTCATTCAGTTTCAGCGGTATTCGTCGAACACGCCGGGCAACGGAGCCGTCGATTCGCGCACAACAATGCTCGGCGTCACGATCCGTTGCTCAGTGACCAGATCCGGCGTGGCAATGCGCCGCAAAAGCACTTCTGCGGCCATCTCGCCCAGCTGCAGGATCGACTGTCCCACAGTGGTCAACGCCGGATAGACGTAGCGACTCATCTGAATATCGTCAAAGCCAATCACTGACAGCTGCGTCGGCACACGGATGTTGCGCTCGGCGGCGGCTCGTAACACGCCGATACCGATCATGTCGTTGCCCGCAAAAATGGCGCTGGGCGGGTTCTGGGCCAACAGGATTGCCGCGGCGTTGTAACCGCCGGTGCTGGTGAAGTCGCTTTCCAGCATGCGTTCGCGGGGCACTTCCACGCCTGCGTCTTTAAGGGCCCGGCAAAAACCGGACAGACGCATTTGCGCCACACTGGTGGTTGCCGGGCCGCTGATCGTTGCGATATCTCGATGCCCCAACTCCAGCAAGTGCCGGGTCGCCAGATAAGCACCATATTCATGATCGATTCGCACCAGATCGGCATCGACGCCTTCCAAGCCTCGGTCGACGATCACCATCGGCGTGCGCACACCCGCCAAACCTTGCGCCAGGCTACTGTCTCCACCGGCCGAGGCGACGATCAGGCCGTCGATGCGTTTTTCCAGCAATACGCGCAGGTAGCTGCGCTGCTTTTGCGGGTTGTCGTCAGAGTTGCAGAGGATCACGCAGTAACCATTGCGCTCACAGTAATCCTCGATGCCCCGCGCCAGTTCGGCGAAATACGGGTTGAGACTGTTGGGCACCAGCAAACCAATGGTCGCCGTAGTTTTGGCCTTGAGTGAGCGGGCCACGGCACTGGGTACGTAGTCGAGGGTCTTGATCGCCTCTTCGACCTTGATCCGTACGTCCTTGCTGACTGGCCGGGTGTTGTTCACCACATGGGAAACCGTGGTGTAGGAAATTCCCGCGAGCGCAGCCACATCTTTGATCGTTGCCATGACTCAGGACCGCCGGCTTGCGCGCTGACTGCGATAAGTATCGAGCACCACCGCCACTACGATTACCGCACCGGTGATGATGCGCTTGGTCGGTTCAGTGGCGCCAATCTGCGCCAGGCCGGCCGCCAATACGGAAATGATCAATACACCAAAGAATGTGCTGATGACCGAGCCGCGTCCACCCATCAGGCTGGTCCCGCCGATCACGACCGCTGCGATCACTTGCAGCTCCAGACCGGAACCGGCATTGGGGTCCGCCGCCTCCAGGCGCGAAATCTGGAACAGTGCAGCAACACCGGCCAACAGCCCCATGAGGCTGAACACCAGAATCTTGTAGGGCTTGGGATTGATCCCAGCCAGACGCACCGCCTCTTCGTTGGTACCGATGCCAATGAGATAACGACCGAACACGGTACGGGTCAACACCGCCTGGGCGATGAATATGATCAGCAAAGCGATGATGAACGACGGGGAAATGCCGAAGGCGATCGGGTTGGATAACCAGGCAAACGCGTCGCCGATGTAGGCCGTGCGCGAACCGGTCATTTGATACGCCACACCCCGGGCCATCTCCAGCACACCGAGGGACACAATGAACGACGGAATGCGCCACGCCACAGTGATCGAACCGGTGACGGTCCCGGCCAACGCCGCCGCGGCCATGCCGAGCAACGCTGCGGGCAGGACGCTCCAGCCCCAGCCGAGAATGGCCACGCTGACCGTCGAAGCCGCGAGCGCCAGCACTGACCCTACCGACAGATCGATACCGCCGATGATCAGCACGAAGGTCATGCCGACCGCCAGGACCATCAAGTCGGGAATCTGATTGGCCAACGTGCTGAACGTGTCGTAGGAGAGGAAATGACTGCTCAGGGTCGAGAACAGCACCACCATCGCCAGCAAGGCCCCGGCCAGCCCCATGTAGGTGCCGAGGCCGTAGAAGTTGCCGCTGCGGTTGCCGGCGGAAGAAGCGGTTTTCATGGAAGATCCCTAGGCGCAGCTTCGTTGAGCAGCGCATCGTGTTTTTGGTAGCCGGCGAATGCAGCGGCAAGCAAATCATCCTGAGTCCAGCTGTCGCGTTCGAACGTCTCGATCAGACGCCCCGCCGACAACACACCGATCCGGTCACAAATCAGCATCAACTCACGCAGGTCACTGGACACCACCACCAGCGCCTTACCCTGGCGGGTCAGTTCACCCAGCAGGTTGTAAATGTCGAACTTGGCGCCGACATCAATGCCCCGCGTCGGCTCATCGAACAGCAGCACCGAACAATCACGTTCCAGCCAACGGCCAATCACCACTTTCTGCTGATTGCCGCCAGACAACTCGGACACCAATTGCCCCGGACCGGAACTTCGGATGCGCATGGCATCGATCTGGCGCTGAGCCAGCGCATGTTCATCGTTGTTGTCGACGATGCCGCCACTGGAGATAACCGGCATGTTGCCCAATGCGATGTTGGCGCTGATCGATTGGGTCAAGAGCAAGCCCTCGCCCTTGCGATCTTCAGTGATCAACGCGATACCGTGACCAACTGCATCGACCGGTGAGCGAATGCTGACAACCTGCGCAGGCGAGCCCAGTGCCACCGTGCCGCTGTCTGCCAGATCCGCCCCGAAAATCAGGCGCAGCAACTCGGTGCGCCCTGCTCCGATCAACCCTGAAATGCCGAAAATCTCACCGGTGCGAACTTCGAAAGACACGTCGCGAACCTTGTCGGAACGGCTCAGTCCCTTGACCGTCAAGGCTGGAGCGCCGATTTCGCGCGCGCCCATATCGATGTGTTCGACGAGCTCACGACCGACCATCAACGTGACCAGTTGTTCGCTGTTGTAGTTGGCCATCGGCTCGACGCGAACCAGATGGCCATCGCGCAGCACTGCGATGCGTTGAGCAACGCGGGCGAGCTCTTCGAGGCGGTGGGAGATATAGATGATGGACACGCCGCGCACCTGCAGCCGAGTGATCTGCTCGAACAGCATCTCGACCTCGCGCGTCGTAAGCATCGCGGTCGGCTCATCGAGAATCAGCACATGGCAATCGCCGATCAGGTTGCGGGCAATCTCGACCATTTGCTGATGACCGATACCCAACTCGCCGACCAACGTGTCGGGGTCGATCGAGTCAAGCCCTACCTGGGCCATGGCTACGATGGCTGCCTTGCGCAGTTGCTTGCGGCTGATCCACCCACCAATGCCGGGCAGGTTGTCGAGAAACAGGTTTTCCGCCACCGACAAGGTCGGCAACAAATTGAGCTCCTGCATGACCATGCGGATGCCCATGCCTTCCGCCTGTGCCCTGCTGCCCGGACGGTAGTCCTGCCCAAGAAACTGCATCTGGCCGGTCGTCGGCGTAGCCAAACCGCCAATGATCTTCGACAGCGTGCTTTTGCCGGCACCATTCTCACCGGTCAGCGCCAGTACTTCACCGCGCCTGAGCGTCAGGTCGATCCCGGTCAGGACCGGTTGCGCGTAAGTCTTGCCGATGCCACTGACCGTGAGGACAACGTCCGGAGTGGAAACTGACATAAAACTCTCCACGCGCCCGCCCGGAAGGACGAGCGCTTTTGTGTCGTCAGAGGATTACTGGGTAACCAGCTCTACAGGCGTTTCAATCACGCCGTTGGCGCCGCTGTCGACCTTCTCGCCCTTGAGAATCTTGAGCGCAGTCTCGATGCCGAATACTGCTTGCCTGGCCGCGAACTGGTCAGCGGTGGCGAGCACTCGACCATCCTTGAGCATGGGTTTGATGGCATTGATGTTGTCGTAGCCCACCACTTGTACTTTGCCGGTCTTGCCCGCCGCACGCACGGCAGAAACCGCCCCCACCGCCATGCTGTCGTTACCGGCCAGCAGGGCTTTGGTTTGCGGGTATTCGCTGAGAATCGACGCGGCGACCTTATTGCCCTTATCGATCTCCCAGTCACCAGACTGCAAGGACACCACTTTGATCTGCGCCGCCTCCATCGCATCCTTGAAACCGGCAGTGCGCTGCTGGGCGTTGGTGGTGGTGGACACGCCTTCAATGATGCCGACCTCATCACCTGCCTTCAGTTGCCTGGCCAGGTAGTCACCCACCAGACGCGCGCCCTTGCGGTTATCCGGGCCCACGAATGGCACGCTGATGTTTTTGCTTTTGACGACGGCCGGATCCAGTTGGTTGTCGATGTTGATCACGGTGATCCCGGCATCGATGGCTTTCTTGATCACTGGAACCATGGCTTTGGAGTCCGCCGGCGCAATGACCAGCGCATTGACCTTGGCCAGGATCATCTGCTCGACGATACGTGTCTGGCCCGCGGTATCAGTCTCGTCCTTGATACCGTTGGAGATCAGGTCGAATTCGCCGGAATGGTCTTTCTGATAGGCCTTTGCGCCATCTTCCATGGTCAGGAAGAATTCGTTGGCCAGGGATTTCATGACCAGCGCGACTTTGGGTTTTTCAGGTGTTTCGGCGAAAGCCGAAGAGACAGGCAGAGAAGCGGATGCGGCAACCAGCATAGCGACAGCAAGAAGGTGTCCAGCGAATGGCAGCTTCATGGGTTCACTCCGATCTTATGATTATTGTGAGCAACGCTTGCACTGGCGTCAGCAACACGGCTTCGACAAGCGCCGTCGCCGGAGTCGCGCAAACGTTTGCGTGAACCGAACTATGCGAATCTTGCCGAAACTTGTCAACGACCGAAAAAACGTATTCAACGCAGAATGGGGAACACGGCATTCACTTCATACCGTCGTGTTAACGACCGATCCGGTGCTGGAACCCTTGGCCAGCTCCTTGATCAGACTGACGCTCACCTGAAGGATGGTGCCGCTGGTATCGGCTATCTGCCCTTGAATGGCGACATGTGAACACCTTGAAAAAGTCCTATGAAACAACATCGGCCAGTGCGGGAATTTCTTTAGCGCCCAAGCGCTGTTTCTGTTTCGGTGAGCCGAACGGAGAAGCCAAAAATATTCGGAAACCCGGACAGAGGCAGACAACATCGACCCAACAAAAAACACACAATAATGTTTAAAATCATAATGTTACGTGTTTTATTTAAACGCTCCGTGTAACTGGTACATATCCTGCTCTTCTCCTGCACCCCGAGCGCTCAGATGCGCTTGGGTCGAATCTAGATGATCTTGCATCAGCACCGTCTCACAACTAGAAGAGAAGAATAATGACACTTGCACTCAAGACCTTTGTTCCGGGCGCTTTAGCCCTTCTGCTGCTCCTGCCTACCGCCCTTCAGGCAAAAGAAGCCGAAACCCAACAGAAACTGGCGAACGTGGTGATCCTCGCTACCGGCGGCACCATTGCCGGCGCTGGCGCCAGCGCCGCCAACAGCGCTACGTATCAAGCGGCGAAAGTCGGCATCGATAAATTGATCGCCGGCGTACCGGAACTGAGCCAAGTGGCCAACGTTCGCGGCGAACAGGTCATGCAAATCGCCTCTGAGAGCATCACCAACGAAAACCTTCTGCAGTTGGGTCGCCGCGTGGCGGAGCTGGCCGACAGCGACGACGTCGATGGCATCGTCATTACCCATGGCACCGACACCCTGGAAGAAACCGCGTACTTCCTGAACCTGGTGGAAAAAACCGACAAACCGATCATCGTAGTCGGCTCCATGCGCCCGGGCACTGCAATGTCCGCCGACGGCATGCTGAACCTGTACAACGCCGTGGCCGTCGCCAGCAGCAAAGAAGCTCGCGGCAAAGGCGTCCTGGTCACCATGAACGACGAAATTCAGTCGGGTCGTGATGTGAGCAAAATGATCAACATCAAGACCGAAGCGTTTAAAAGCGCCTGGGGTCCTCTCGGCATGGTGGTTGAAGGCAAATCGTACTGGTTCCGTCTTCCAGCCAAGCGCCACACCATGGACTCGGAATTCGACATCAAAACCATCAAGAGCCTGCCGGATGTTGAAATCGCCTACTCCTATGGCAACGTAAGCGACACCGCCTACAAAGCCCTGGCTCAATCGGGCGCCAAAGCCATCATCCACGCTGGCACCGGCAATGGTTCGGTCTCTTCACGTGTCGTTCCGTCCCTGCAAGCCCTGCGTAAAGATGGCGTGCAAATCATCCGTTCTTCCCACGTCAACGCCGGTGGCTTCGTGCTGCGCAACGCCGAACAGCCGGACGACAAGTACGACTGGGTTGTGGCTCATGACCTGAACCCGCAGAAGGCACGCATCCTGGCGATGGTCGCACTGACCAAAACCAACGACAGCAAAGAGCTGCAACGGATGTTCTGGGAATACTGATTCACTTCGCCCGATCGGTTCCGATCGGGCGCCTCCAGCACCACTCGCCAGCTTCGGCGAGTGGCTTGCTCAAGTCTGACAAAAAATCTGCAGTTGTCTTACACCAAACGGGACAAACCGCTGTCAGAGGATTTTCTTGAATTTTAAGCAGTTGCGAAAAGCCCTACAGTTAAATACTGTATGCACGTACAGCTTAATAAGGATAATCCTGTGGACACTACCTCTGCCTCCCCCGACACCTATGTACGCATGGGCGTTCGCGTTCAGAAAATCATCAACTCCCCCACTGCACAAAAAGCCAAAGCAGCGCTGATCTTCCGCCTTCCGGACGAGCCCGTGGATGAATGGGAGCGCTTGCTCGAAGAAATCGATGAGAACGACAACGTCACCCTCGCCTATCGCGACGATGGTGGCGTGCAGATTTTCTGGGTTGTGCCGAAGGAAGATTGAGTCAATGAGTGTCCGTTGTTTAGCTTTGCTGTTTTTGTTTTTCGCCGTGGAGGCTCAAGCCGATGCCCCGCGCACTTTCAACGAAGCGAAGAAAGTCGCCTGGAAACTTTATGCCCCGCAATCCACCGAGTTCTACTGTGGCTGCAAGTACACCGGCAATCGGGTGAATCTTGAGGCCTGCGGGTATGTACCACGCAAAAACGCCAAACGTGCCTCCCGCATTGAGTGGGAGCACATTGTTCCAGCCTGGCAAATCGGTCATCAGCGCCAATGCTGGCAAGAGGGTGGGCGCAAGAACTGCTCAAGTCACGATCCGATTTATCAGAGAGCCGAGGCCGATCTGCATAACCTGGTGCCCAGCATCGGAGAGGTGAATGGAGATCGCAGCAACTTCAGTTTTGGCTGGTTGCCGGAGCAGCCGGGTCAATACGGCTCATGCCTGACCCAGGTTGACTTCAAGGCCAAGAAAGTCATGCCCCGGCCTTCCATTCGCGGGATGATCGCCCGGACTTATTTCTACATGAGCAAGCAGTATGGTTTGCGCTTGTCGAAGCAGGATCGACAACTCTATGAGGCCTGGAACAAGACATACCCGGTCCAGGCATGGGAGCGTCAACGCAATCAGAGCGTGGCGTGCGTCATGGGCCGCGGCAACGAGTTTGTCGGGGCAGTCGACCTGAAAGCCTGCGGCTGAATCTGAAACGACACCGAATATACAAAGGCCTCGAGGTTTGCACCCCGAGGCCTTTTTTCGATGCCCGCAACAAACTGATTGTTACTGAGCGGCAGGACGCTCAAGCAGCAGTACTTCAATGTTCTGTTTTTTCGCCCGGGTCAGTGCTGCACGGACTTCGTCCTGCTTGGCCTCGGCTTCGGCTTTCGAGGTGAACGGCCCCAGCAGAATTCGGGTTTTGCCGTTTTCCTTGACCACGCTGGACATGAAACTGTGCTCGATCAGCCAGCCACTGAGATCGCTGACCGCCTGAGGTGTTTCCCCTCGCACTTCAAGATCCCACTGTGGCCCCGACACCTGCGCCGGCGTGGCCGCCACGGCTGGCTGCGGCTTTTGCGCATCGACACTTTTGCCTTCTCCGCATCCCGCCAGCGCCAATACAACGAACATCCCGACCATTTTGCGCACAGCGTTTCCCTCAAAATGCTTAAAGCAGTGATTTTAACACCCATGATTCCTTCGCGAGTGCCACAAAATGGGCACAAAACAGCGAGAATGATGGTTGCGGCCTCTGTATAGTTACGCCTTGGGAATTAATGCTGCATCTGCACGTCAGAAAGAGGCACCCAAATTGTGAGACTTCGCACTAATCTATACATACCACCGACCTCTGCACTGTCCGAATCAGGTGCCCCATAAAGCAATCAAGGAGAAGACCATGCTGATACTCACCCGCAAAGTCGGTGAAAGCATAAACATCGGTGATGACATTACGATCACCATCCTGGGCGTAAGCGGCCAGCAAGTCAGAATCGGCATCAACGCCCCGAAAGACGTTGCGGTTCACCGCGAAGAAATTTATCAACGCATTCAGGCCGGCCTCACCGCCCCGGAAAAGCCACAGCCCTGAATCCTGTTGCAGTCAGTAGCCAGCCCGTTCATTCCGGAATCACGGCTGGCTAAAGATTCAAGCGCTGTACCCGCCTTGCACCTCCCTACAAGCACGTTGCACGCCTGATACTACCGGCAAGCGCCGGCCCTGACTGTCAGACGTTTCCTGTTTACCCCAAGCAGACCTAACCGAGCATCACGCCACGCGCCATCCCGGTAGCGGCCACCACCATCAGCAGCACCAATAGCGCTTCGATATGACTGATCCGTGCGAACAGTCCCACACGATTCTTATCGATAGCCTCTCCCCGCGCCAAAGCCATCCGCCACTTGATCAGCGTCACCATTGGCGCAATCTCCAGCAGCAAGATCAGAACGAAAAGCGTCATTTTGAGGTGGAACAGCGGCTGATGCAGATAATAGTCCGTGCCTTTCTCATACCCGCCAAACGCTCGCACCCCGCCGCTGATCAGCAGCGTGATTGCGCAAACACCCCACACATTGTCCGCAATCAGAACACTGCGCGCCTCGCCCGTGCCGTCGCCCAGACGCCGAAGCGCCACGCCACGCGCCAGCACCGCCCACAATCCCAGGGCAACCGCCAGAAGATGAACCGCCGCAAGAAACCAGTGAGTCAGCATCGGAAAACTCCTTTCAGGACGAAGTTGAATCAGCCAGTCAGTAGTAGTCCATGAACGGGCAGCTTGCATGTCTACAGACTCTGCGTACTCATTGAGCGCAGGAATCGGCTCAGCCCCAGACGCAAAAAGCCCAGCGCGAAGGCTGGGCTCTGGTTATTTTCGGTTTACCATCATTTTGTCAGCGAGGGCTTTTGCTCTCTCGATCAACAGGTTCTGCCTGTCTTCGTGAGTGGCCCCACCGACAACCGGGGCCGTCAGATTGCTCTCGGCAATCAATGCAGCGCAGAAGTATTGATCCCAAACAGCCCTGTCTCTGTTCATTTGATCGTCGTTCATGTGCGGCTCCTTTTGATGAGGTAGCACCGCCAGTTTACGCCCGAAAGGATGCACATGAGCGCAACTGGCCCGAACTCATCCGCGTCTTTTAAACAGCCTGACAAACGAATTTTCCGGGAGGATCGCCTTCAATATCGCCAGTCCACCAGCCGTTATTACGGCGCCGAGACCGAACGCGACCAATCGCTGATGCCATTCAAGCCCCATCTCAAAAGCTGC
This sequence comes from Pseudomonas sp. Irchel s3f7, assembly GCF_900187615.1. Lineage (GTDB taxonomy): Bacteria > Pseudomonadota > Gammaproteobacteria > Pseudomonadales > Pseudomonadaceae > Aquipseudomonas. The sequence continues at coordinate 109,122 of NZ_FYDO01000011.1, forward strand.
CGTGAGCGCCATGACACCCAAGCTGAACAAGGCGATTATCAAAAATGTCGCGAGCATCCACACCTTTAAGTACAGAGCCCGCCAATACCACTGGGCTCGTTTAGCGTCGGAGTTTTTCTGAAGGGGTCGGGAGTTTTCGTTTGGCACTTCCATGGCCTCTTAGAGCGCTGTTTCAACAAAGAGGCCACGATGCATTGGCCCCAACATCCAAGCAGTTTAAACGATGGCTATTTGGTATGTCCGAAAAGCGCTCTGCCACTCGCCACTCGTCGCTTCTAATGACTCGATGTCACATTCCTGACACGCAATGGCTTAAGGATTGCACAGGACGCTCGTAGCAGCCAGGAACGACATAATTCTGACGCAGCGACCTCTAATCAACGCTTAAAAACTCCAGCAAGCGCTGGGCAGTCACCAGGAGATGTAACGTGTCAACGCTCAATGAAATCGCCATGAACCACGCGAGATTGGCCAAGCAAAAGGCTGAAGAGATGACCGATTTGAGCGACCGACGTGTGCACATCGTGGTGAGCTTCGAAGTAGCACCACTTGGTGCGCAACAGGACGTTCCATTGCACTTGATCGCGAGCGCGCAGGACAGTCACAACGTCCATACAGTCGGTTACGCGCCCTGACCGGTTGCCGAAGCTGCGATCACTTGCTGACTGGACTCTGCCGCACGTGATCGCCTACCTCCGCATATATAGGCACCTGGAGATGGGTGCCGATCTGGCGTTCTGAGGTGGGTGCTTTGCAAAAGTTTCGCAAATCGCACACAACAAAAAAGGGCCCACCTTTCGGTGAGCCCTTCTAGACCGCCCAGCAGAGCGGATTTTGTTTGGTAGGCGCGATTGGACTCGAACCAACGACCCCCACCATGTCAAGGTGACCCCGAAACCGGCGCAAGCAATTGATTAACAAAGGAAAATAAGTAGTTTAGACAGGGTACGAAACAGAGGTATCACCCTATATGAATCAATAACTTAGCGTTGTATATTCCTACAGTAGTTCCCATCCCACGGCATCCTGCCGACCGTACCTACCATCTTTTACGATTGACCACTGCTACGCTGAAATCTCCACGGAGGATTTCGCGATGCCAAATTCTGACCTGCTCCCTTCCCTGCTCTTCAAAATCAACGAAAACCAGCTCGCCCTGGAAGCCGCCATCATGGAGCTTTCGAATTGGGTCGAGCAGCGCGGTGCGGCCGACGTCGCCGACAACGTGCGTGGCGCCATGGAAGCGATCGACAAGAACGAAGAATTCATCAAGATGACGCTCGCGGTAATGATGGCACCGGAGTGATGCATTCACGCTGAAGTAATCGGCGCCTCGGCTGGCCAGAGAGTCCAAAGCTCAGTTTGCTGGTGCCCTTCGAAGGATTGTCATGTCCCCAATCTCACATGCAAAAGAAGCACATCAACCATAATGTGGTGCTCGTAGTCGTCTAGTTTTTTGCCCGCCTTTAATTTTTCAGCAATCCCATTCAGGAAGTCATCGTCTGTCTCACTGATTATGCTGAGAGCAAATTCCAGAACCTTCCCTTCGAGAGGCTCATCCTGATTGAGCCGGCGTTTTACATGACCGCACATAGCGCTTATCGATTTCATTTGTCCACCCATTGCCATCAGAAGCTTCAGCGACCCTAGCACGGGCGAACATGGAGGAAAAATTATGAATGGAATAGGCCAGATGACACAAACTAAAAATAAATTTGTCCGCCCAATAAAAATTGGTTCAAGCGGTAGCGTTTTGGGGAAGAAACCTCAGCAACAAATCCCTCCACGGCGTCCTGCCGACCGAACACAATCCCTATATAAAGGAAGGGTGCGCAGTCATGGCACGTCCTTGAAGAAAATGTGGTGACCGAGCCTCAACGTCTCTTTGGCGCCTTTCACCCAAGCCGGCGGCTTCGGCATCGTGTTCGAGTAGTAATGGGTGGCCCCATCAGTGGGATCCGACACCTTGCCCGCCATCACCTGGTCTGCAGCGATCTGTGCTTGAGCTAACTCACGTAACGGGATCGGCTTCACGCCACTCAGGTAGGCGAAGTTCGGGTCGTTCTTGTTCCAGCAGCTGAACTGGTACGGCTTCTGGCACACACCGGCATAGCCCTCACCCCACCATGACTTGGCCTTGCCGTCATTCACACGGTTGCGGATAGTCCAGGCCACGGCGATCTGCCCGGCCAACGATTCGCCACGGGCCTCACCCCACAGCGTTCGGGCGAGAATGTCGCGCTCTTTTGCGGATTCGGTCATAACTTTTCTCCAGACGTAAAAAAGCCCGCACATGACGGGCTTTGTGATATGAAAATCTAGATGCTAGGGTATCCCCTATTTTTGCAGCCCTGCTGTAGGCGCAGGCTCAAGCAGAAGCATGGTCCCAAGTGGACTCTTAGAGATGACCGGGTATTTCGCCTTCAGTGCCGAATCATTAACATCAACAAAGGTTATAGATCCATCAGTGACGCCAAGGTAGATGCATTCCAGCTGCTCATTCAGAGCGCCTTCTACCAGTTGGTCTAGATCGCGCTGAAGTAGAGTCTCGACTATTCCAGGACCTTTCAGTGGGGACGCTATGTTCAGTTCAGCGTAATAGATTGCCTGGCGTTGAGACAAGATCAGGCAGTCTCTGTTTCGGTATGTTTCGCGCATGAACCTCAACTCATCAACGACAGTCGGGTCCTTAGCATCGCCCAGCGTGGAAATGTTGCGGAGGGCTGCGCCGGCCAACTCCTTCCCTGATGAAAGAAATGTAATGGTACCGAGCGAAACAAAAAGCACGATCGGCAATGCCAAGGCCACCGAAGCTAGTTGAGTGGATCGATGGCGAACAGCGCTGAGTATTTTATCGGCAAGAATGCCAGCAATGAAAATAGCTGGCCAACAAACCAGAACCAAGCAGTACACATGCGATCTGCCCTGATAGTAGGTGAATAAACCAAGCCCCATTATAGCGCCGCAGAAAAGCACATCATAAACACTGCTTTCTGGGTATTCCTTCCATCTTGAAAGAGCTGTTATAGCACCAGCTGCATAGATCACCAGAACTGCTTGCCATGGATCCAGTGCTACAGGCATTGGAATCATACCGAAGCCGGCCATGTAGAAAATCTTCTGGTAAGCAAGCACTTCGCCCAAATCGAGCGGGACACCGGCCTTGATGCGTAGAGCAACAAAGCACGCAACAATTGTGGAAATGGCAATCGCGCCAAATAGTGCCGCGGATACTATTCCTCGCAGGGCTGAGCGCTTAGCTATCAGCGGCTTGACAAGGAGGGTTGCGCCAATCGATACCAGAACTGGGATCCCCGTGTCGATGTTCCAGAACACAGATATGCCAGCCACGGCCCCCAACACACTAAATTTAAGTCGACCAGGCTTCGACATCTGCGAAGAGAAAAGCAGCAGCGCTACTGCTGGCCAGAAGAATCTAATCGGGAAATACTGGACGTAGATGTCCTCAACGCTGCCGTTCAAATACATGAACAGGCTCATAGGGATCAACATGGTCAAAAAAATCAACAGCGCCAGAAGCGAATTGTGGACGTACTTCTTAAGCATTGCTGCAACAGCCACAAGCCCGATTGCGTGGAGCGTCGCGAAAAATAGCGTTACGGACAGAACAGACAGGCCGAATATTTTAAAGATCGGTGCAATGATCTCTGGGTAAAATCCATATTGCGAAGGCAGGTCTAAAATAATTGTTTTGCCATGAACGACTTGGTTCAAAGCATATATTACTGCGTCCAAATGCACGGACCAAACCGTAGACAAAGTTACCGAGCTAATGGACGCGATACGGTTTGGAAGTATTTGTAACGCGATAGCCACACAAATTATCAACCACCAACTTATTGTCGCCGCATGCGTGCTTGTCTTTTTGTATAGCTGGCTATGAAAAACAACCCCAAAAGAAGTTAGCAAGCCAAATATTAATAACACCGACTTGTAGCTCTTCGCCCATACTGTTGAAAAAAACAGTATGTCGATAAAGTCAGAGAAAACAAATGTGGCGACAAAAATCACGGCCGCAAAAATTGGCAGTCCTATCTTGACGGGGGTTGGGATCGTCCTAGCACGGCGAGACCTGACACCTCCTAGATCGGCGATCCAGAAATACCCAACCAATGCAGCAGGTGCCAATGCAGCGATAACTACGAAGATAGCTCTCTCTAATGGCTCTGGCACTAACTCATAAGGCTTTCCGGTTCTATCATGTACTAACATCTGATCCACGGGCATCGAAGCAATATCGTGGGGGGCTAAAAACCAAATAGCAAAGGCCGAAACTGAAACGCCTAATATAAAGAAAAAAAGTACAATAACTCCTTTGGATATAGCGTCTTCTTTCTCGGCGATGCCAATCTCTTTCATTAACGCCGTCAATATTGTTCTTCCTTATAGCGGCAGATTTTGCCATAGACTGATACAGTTTATTCAGTGACTATAAAAGAACCGATCAGCGCCACCTTTTGGTGTCAGTGGTTCCATGCCGTTGCCGTTGCCGTTGCCGTTGCCGTTGCCGTTGCCGTTGCCGTTGCCGTTGCCGTTGCCGTTTACAGTCACGCATACAGCTTATGATGGCCGAACATCCTTGCAGCGGAAAGTAATTTTGCCAAAATCGCAACTTTTTCCCATGCGGCCTCTAGACGACAGTTCGACCGCTTAACGCCGAAAGCTCTCGCTTTCGGCAAGGCGTTTAGGGGATGACGATTATTCAGGCCACGGCGATCTGACCGGCCAGTGATTCACCGCGCGCCTCACCCCATAGCGTACGGGCAAGACCATCGCGGTCTCTTTCTGTTGTGGTCATCACTTTTCTCCAGGCGAAAAAAAACCGCACTCGACGGGACTCAATGGTTAAGCTGTGCGCTCCACGCATGGAGGCATTTATGAAGTACACAACGATTCTTCTGATTGCCGCATTGCTCGGTGGCTGCGCCTCATACAGTGAGCGAGGCACCGGTGAAGGCGGAAGGGAAATCAACAACAAAGGCTATACCGTCCGCTGTGATGCAACACCAGCTAATCAGCCAGGCTGCTACACACCTCCCCCGTCGTGGTCCTGGTGGCCTTCAAAAAACATCAAATTTAAACTGGGCGCGAACTAAATTAGCTCCGCGCCAGACTTATCTGGACTTCTCGCTGAGCGAGAGCGTTGCAGAGATCGAACATTGTTTTCTCCAGGCAAAAAAATACCCGCTCGATGGTGGGCGCGTTGTGCTGCTTGATCGCGCTAGATCAGATCTCCGACCAACTCTTGCGGGTCGGCCACGATAACAGGCGCGACCGGCTCAACCGGCCACACTGGCGCGGCGTACCAAATCGGCTGCGCGGTGACTTTGCCCAGTGCGAATTTGTACACCTTCCAGGCTTTGAGGTTGAGCAACAGCGCGGCCTGCTCGGCTTCGTCCTCTGCGGTTGCCTCGCCAGCCTCGATGCCATAACCGAGCGTGTCGATCCGATCCTGAATTCGGGCGATCTGCGTTACCGCATCGGCATTCTTCGCTGCGAGCTGAGCTTTCACTACGACAAGGTGTGCAGCCTGCACCGCTGCATCTTTCATGGACTTGGTAATCAGTTTGGTCCAGTCGATATTCATTCAATGTCCTCCGGTGCCGTCTCTATCTCTGGATCTGGAAGCGGGCCGGGAAACACTACCGGGCCATTCGGCACGTTTTCCAGCGGAACCGGGAACGCTTGCTCTGGGCTGAAATTGGCAGGCAAAGGCAAGAAGAGCGTCAGTTCAAGCTCTCCATCAACTTTATCCACGGGGCCTGCAAACCACTCTGACGTGATCGCTCCGAAGGGTAGCGTGTCGCCGTCGGCCATGCGTGAGAAGTCGAAGATCTCGCCATTAATGATGAGTGTGGCGCCAACGCGAGACACTTCCAGCGTGTCATCGCGTCGCTGCGGGGAAAGTGGGGAAAGGTTGATCTTCATTAGAACCATCTTCCTATGGCAATATAAGTATATGTATAAGTCTGCACGTAGTTCCAATACTGGACAATTTGAAACACGCTAGTCGTGACAGGGTTGGATCTGCAATAACCTTGAAACACGTTGGTTACGTTAACGCCGGTACTATTTACAGAGACCTTGTATGCCGCATTAATGAATGCGGCAGGGAGACTTATATTCGCTGAATATGCTTGAGCTGTAGTTGTTTGATCTATCCCGGCCACTGGTTGCCCATGGCAGATCATTGTCCCATCCAAGAGCTTCATGTAAGTGCCGTTGGCGTTAGTTGCGGTGTCCACAATCGCCCCAGTTGGAATTCCACCTGCCTGCGATACCGCACCAACTGCGTTGCTCTTTCCGTAAGCACCTGCTGCTTGTAGTGCGGCCAGCAACGCGGCAATTGAGGTAACTCCAGTACCGCCAAGTGCCGCACTCAGCGCAGTGGTCAGGCCTGTCAGTGACGTAATGTCGCTGTTCGCTCCAGACTTGGCGGAACCTAAGGTGAGGCGAGCTGAAGATGCGTCAGGGTCATTGAGCAGTCCCTGGATGTACGCCGAGAGGTCCGTAATCCCGGTACCGCCTTTGTTGGGCGGCAATATGTCGTAGTTGCCGGTGGTGCCCAGTGCGGCCAATATGGCGCCGTACTGATTCACCAGCGCCCGCAGAGTATCGGCCGATTCTTTTGTGTAGCCCTGCATGGGTGCCAGTGCGTAGATGCCGGCGGCGACCGTCGCACCGAGATAAGCAGGGAGGATCGACAGCACGGTATCGCTTGCGATATTCGCGACCTCGTACCAACGCCCGTCCGGGCCGAGGTAGGCATCGCCAACCCTGGCATTAGCTGCGAAGGCGGTGCCGGTTCCGGTAACCGTCGTCGAATTGAGGGTGCACGCCACCGTTCCTGATTTGTACCAGGGCATTGAATATCTCCAGAAATAAGGTGGTCAGGCCAGTAATTTGGCGCAGAGAAATGGCCGGTGACCTTGGTCGGTCCAGGCGGTGGTGGCGAGGCTGTACATCATGATTCGGCCGGTGGAGTAGTCGACGGCCAACCCGCAACCGCCGCCAGAAGCATCGTTGTGGCAGTTCATGGCAAACGGGTTGAGCGAGATGTACTCGCCTGCCGCAAGAGCCTTGGTAATTGCCCATATGTAACGGCGACCAACAGCCAGTACATCGGTCCCCACGTACGTCCAGTTGCCCGCTGCGAAAGTCACGACGACCGCTGGTGCGCCACTGTCATAGACCAGCGCGGCGTTCTGATCCCACAACCGCAGTCCGTATGCCGCGGTACCCATCGAAGCCCAAGCGGCCACGAAATACTGACCGCTCAGCGTTGCGTTGATGTTGGACGCCTTCATGGCGAAGCCGGTCCAGTTGCCAGGCCCGCCGGTGAACCACACCGATATTGGCACCTGAATAGCGCCTGCATCCGGCCGGATAAACACCAGCGGCGGATCCTGGCTGGTGATTGCTCGGGCAAATGTCCCCGACGCATTGGTGGTGCCTGAATACGATCCTTTGGTCAGCAGGCACAGTCGCGGCGCTTCGGAGTCGATCTGGACAAAGGAGTTGTCATTGATGCTTTGGAATCCATAGCTCATGTCGCAAACCTTATCGCGTAGGCCTTTGAGACGATCCTTGTCTGCCCGGTGGACGCACCGGCTGATGGGTTTTTAGGTAGGACGGTCACTTGCCCCATGGCGGGAGTGACGTAGGGGTACGACTTGGCGTTTCCCGAGCCGTCGAGCTCAGACGATTGCACATCCTGTGCCCTGGTCGGAATGATCATGAACACGCAGTTGGCCGGGTTGAAGCCCGGGATGTTCAGCGTGTAGCTGGGCGTGGCGCCACTGAAGTCGATCACACCCTGCCAGATCACCTGGTAGGTAAAGGTGTTGGTGTCCATGGATAGGGCACCGTTTTCATCAAAAACGCGAAGACCAAATGAAGCCATTGTTCACCCCAGATAGCCGAGTCGAACACGCAACACATTGTTGGCGTCGTAGACCGATACGTTCTGCGCGTTGATCACCATCCGCCCTTGTCCAGGGATAATGCCGTTGATCTCAAGCGTTCCGTCTTTATTGAGAATCCAGCCCTGCTGGCCGGCGATGTAGTTGGTGGAGCTGATATAGCTGCCGATCTTCGCGTTGGTGATGGTCCCGTCCTGAATGAACGCCTGATTCATGAACACTTGCCCGCCCTGCACCGCAAACGGAACCGAAATGGCGCCGCCGGCGATGGTGTTGACGATGGCGAACCGATCTGCGGCAACTAGGAACTGGCTTTGCAGTCCGGCGCCGGTGTTCTCGATGCCGAGACCGATGCCCGCGGCGATGTACTTGCCGTCGGCTGCGACCTGCATTTTCACCGACCACATCGTCGACAACTTGCCATTGGTGTCGGCGAACGCCGTTGAGGTCTCCTGAATGGCGGCGGTGTTGTTCGCGACCGAGACATTCAGCTGGGAGATCTTCGTAGCCGTCGCTGACTCATTGGTCGCAACCACCTGTTCCAGCTCGGTGATGTTGGCCTCGTTCTCGCCGACGCTTGCGTCGAGAGTGGTAAGTCGCTGAGCCATGGCGTAGTTTTCAGAGGTCCGAACCTTCTCTTCGGAAGCAATAGCCGCCGTGCTGGTCCAGCCTTTCAGCGCATCCGCCAGATCGCCTTCCCCGTTGTCGTCTCTCGACGATGCCCGCAGCGCCTCGAACGACGTCGCTTGAGCCGTGACCACTCCGTCGAGCTCGGTGATATCAGCTGTGTTGAAGGCAACTTGTTGCGCCAGCCCATTCGCTGTCTCGATCGACTGACCGACATCCAGCCAGTAAGTAGCGTTCGGCGGCGGCGTATTGATAGGAACCTGGCCTTTGGCCTGGAATATCCGGTCGTCCTCAACCACCATCTGGTCTTTCTCATAGACCTGATCAGGCTTGTAGGCAGACAGGCCGTCGAGCGCATCGATCTGTTCTTGAAGCCCCGGGATCTTGTCGATCTCGTCGACGATGTCCTGCCCTAGTTCGGTACGACCGATCTTTCCCGCGAGCGCCGCAAGGTATGCAGACACATCGTTAGAGGTTTGAGTCGGCACATAAAGGAATGAGCTTTTCCCATAGGCGTTCGATGAGCGAATGAAGTAGTAATAGTTCGTGTAAAACGCCAGTCCTGTGTGCGTGAAGGAAAGGCCCTGCCCCAGATAATCTGCGTCATTCGCCGTGGCCGTCGGTGACGTACTGAAGAAATACTCGTAGGTGCCGCCGTTCAGGCCGGTCGCAGTGTTCTGTGGGATCAACACGATGTTGTCGATCGAGGACTGCACCACGCAGGACTCAGGGATTGGCGGCCCGTTGATGCTGACGGAAATACTCGCCTCACCAGATCTCGCCATTGGCCCTACTGCCGCCACACTCATCGTGTAGTTACCGGACGGCAAGCTGTTGATGGCGCACTGTGTCGAGGTCGCTGGCACCGAATGCGACTGAACAGCGGTCGCGCCATGGCGAACGATGACGACGTAGGAAGACACGATCCCGGTAGGAGGAGCCCACGACAGGACGCCCTGCACAACCTCCGCCCCCGTGTTCTGCGTCCAGGCCAAACCTGTTGGAGACCCCAGGCCGCCAGCCGGTAGGTTGATGAAGCCAATCGGGTTGTATGGTTGACCAACTGCGTCGTCGAATATCGCCGCCTCGTACTGTTTGACCTGCACGGTGCAGCCTTCGCTGTCGCCCATCGACCAGTCTGAAACAATGAACTCGCCGAGGATGTTCAGCGACGGCAGGTTGACCCGTACCACTCGACCCGGTCGGCAGTTATAGCCGGAGAAGTTCATCGGGATGCTGATCGCACCACCCGCACGGCGCCGGCGCAGCTCCATGTTCGCCAAGCGCTGGGCCTGATATGGATCGGTGACGTACGAATAGGTCAGCGTTTCCGCTGCCTCGCCGCCATCCTCAACAATCCACTCGGACACGCTGACTTCCGGGTAGTCGGTCTCAGTCCAGGACTGTTCCGGATCGATGAACGTGCCGCGCACGGTGTTGATTGCTGAGTCATTGGTTGGCTCAGTGCTGCCCGTGACCGTGCCGATCACCATGTCTTCGGTGATCTCGAAGTCGTATGGGCCGTAGTAAGCGCCGGCCTGAAACATCCAGCGCCCGCCGACACGGATCAAGCGACCACCGGAAGCAGCTTCCAGCTTCTGCAAGACACCGGTGCGCTGCTCGTCGGCGCCAATAACGCAGGCAGTTCTATAGCGCTGACTGGTCGATCCGTCGGCGTTGCTGACAGCCTCGTCGCAGACGTTGGCGGCACTGGCGAAGGTCTCGAACACGATCTCATCGTCCGGCACGCCACAGCGGTTACGCAGGAACCAAAGCAGGTGCAGTGCGGTGTTTGCGCTGTACACAGCCGTGCCGGTGCGAGGGTCGTAAATATCATTGCGCCCGCGAACCACGAAACGAGTATCCGGAATCCCAGACGGGAATTTTTCTGCGCTATACCGCAGCGACACCCGAACATAGGAAAGCCCGCGGCCGATCTGCGAGTCCTTCCAGTCCGGGCAGTTAGCCTTCAAAAACGCGTTAACTTGGGTCGGGTTGACGACCAGCTCATAGCTAGCCAGTGCGCCGAACGAAGAGATTTCCTCTTCGCCTAAGTAGATGTTTTCCAGCGCATCGATGGCGCCTTCGCACAACACGTAAACCAGGTGCAGCCATTCACCCTCACCCTGAGTACCTGATTGCTCCTGAGCCCAGACCAGTACGCCGCCCGTGGAAACCCGGCCAAGGATAAAGCGCACTGGCGCCTTTGACGAGCGCACGGTCTGTGCGGACGGCTCGTTGTCGCGTAGCGGCGACTTGGTGTTGAGCTTTTCCTGTTGCTCGGAGGCGTAGAAAGCCAGCGCCGCGCCAGCGACCGCGCCCCACGGACCGCCCTGAGCAAAGCCAATGGCAGCGCCGACCGCGACTTGAGCAAGTTTCTTTACGCCGCTGCTCATTCAATTCTCCACGCGGCCAGTGGCTCGCATTCGACCCGGACTGCGCCGTCGTCGGTTGTTGCCCAAAAATCGCCAGCCCAGAAAACAGCCATGCTTCGGCCACCTGGTGCGTCGTACATCACCACGTCGCCGCGCTGGATGAAGGTCAGCGGAACCCGTACAAAACAGGCGTCCCACGCAGCTTCGAGGCTGCCGTGCTGCTTCTTCAATTGCCGCTTGGCGCCTGTCTCTGTCGTGTATTTGCCGCGGTACTGCTCGGCCGGATCCACTCCACACACAGCCGTCGCGCAGTCAGCCGCGAACAGGCAGCAGTCAAATTCGCCCCATGAAAAAGGCCGCTCTTGGGCGGCCTTGATCACGTCGTTCAGACGGGTTGTCCAGTCTCGGTAGCGCATGGCTAACTTCCATAAGTGAATGTCGGTGCGTCCTTCCTCGAGCCCCAGTAAATGGGCCACTCGGACATCTGGGCGATCGCGTAGAAGAACCGGTCGCCTTCATGGCGCGCGCGGTGGTTTTCATCGGTGAAGCGCTCGGTGCCGGTACGACTCCACTCGGCCATGCGGTCGATGACCGGGACGGTAATGTTGTTGCCGTCCTGGCCATTACCGGCGAACGAGAATTTGGAAGCATCCATTCGCCCCGAAAACAGGATGTCCGCCGCGTAATTGCCAGCCTCGTCGAACACGACAAACATGACCTTGGCTGCACGCCCGCGACAGCCGCGCACGTTAGTCTCGGACAGGATGTACGCATCCAGGCCGCTCAGGGTCAGCTCGACCGACATTGGCGAGCCTGAGTTGTCACTCTCCTGCGACTGACTGACCTGGCCGAAATTGCCAACTCCCAGGTACGTGATCCCGTCGACCACAAGATCTCCGGTACCGGTGTGCGCGAAGACCATGCCGTCAACGAAGTCGAGTTGCACCGCGTATACAGGCATGAACTTGCCGGTGGCGATGATGTTCACGACGTTCTGGCTAAACGGGAATGCTGATGGCATCAGAACGCCTCCCTGAATTGGTAGCTGCCGTTTGCGATCACCGGCTTGACGGACATCGCCCATGTATCGGTGGTCATGCGCATTTCCGAGTACGGGTTCAGGTACTCGACTGCGGCGCCCGCCGTGAGAGACTTGCGAATCCGCTTGTTGAGCAGGACCGTCACATTTCCCTGCGCGTTCGATGATGCCGGATCGGTGACCTCGAACATTTCGCCGGCGATGGTGATGTAGTCGCCTGCGCTGAAAATGGCCGTGCTGGGCGCGGCTCCGGCGATGAGCATGTTGCGCGCCTGCGCATTGCCGGTGACGACCGTGAGCGCGCCAATGCTCGCTGTTCGACGCCGGGTGAAGGCTGGAAGGTTGAACGTGCCGAACATCCCATCCAGTCGCCCGAGGAACGCCGACAGCTCGCGCTCCTGGGTTCTGGTGAGCAGCCCGAAGGTCAACGTGCACTGCCAGTACGCCCCCGGGTAGCCGACGATCTGCTGGGCATTCGAAAGCGTCGAAGTGAACGCCCTGCTGTTGTTAACGATGCCCCACGTCATTTCTGACGGGCGCAGCGAAGCCGGCCACGTGAGAGCCATGCAGTACTCCTTAAATGCTTTAGCGCCGCGCGATCAGCTGGCGGATGGTTCCGTTCATTTTCAGGTCACGGACGACAAGCTCGTAGCCACCTTTCGCCCCCTGCATCGCGGCCTCCTTGACCATGTTGACGGTCGCGTCGTCTGGTGTGCCTTGAAAGCTGAAGCTTTGGTGAATGAGCGGAGCGGCTGTTGATGCCGACGAGATCGGCACAACGTTGGATTTCGTAGCCGCAGCGGTAGACCCGACATATCCGCCGTCCGCATAGCCCTTGGTATTCGCGTTCATGCGCTCAAGGAACTCTCGGGCGCCAGGCTGGCTGACCACTTCCTTGTTAACAACAAACTCGCCGCCGTGCACCACGCCCTTCGGCTCGAACTTGCCGCCGTCACCGGTATAACCGCCATCGGAGAAGCCCATACCGAACCCGGCACCGGCAAAGCTGCTGAATATGCCGACTGCCGCCTTCCGCACACTAATTCGGACCAGGTCAGCAATGATTCCGTCAGCCAGATCGCTGAAGGACAGCTTCCCGGTTTTCACGAAATCGACAATCCCGTCTTCCATGTTGCTGAAGGCGTTGGTGAACAGGTCGCGGGTTTGTCCGGCAACGTCAGCGGCCTGCTCGGCGTAGTTCTGAAATGCCGAAGAAGCGCCGATAGACCAATCCGACTGCGCCTTATCTACATCCGAGTAATACTGCCGCTGCATGGCGAGGCGGTCGGCCAAGCCCTGCTGAATTATCGTGTTCTGCTTGGCGTACAGATCGGCGCTGATTTTCCCAGTGTTACGTTGTTCAAGGAGATCGGCAGACTGTCTGGCGTAATCGCGCTGGATGGCCATGTCTTGCTTCAGCCTGTCCCGCGCTTCATCGCCCAAACCTAAACCGGCAAGGTTTGAATTCAGCCCCTCTTTGGCGGTGCTGAGCCTGCTGCCTTGGTTGGCTTGGAAGGCGGCCAGCTTATCTACCTCCTCCTTGGATGCCTTGCGTAGCTCGACCTCCTTTTCAAGCGCAGAGTTCTTCTTGAGCTGGGCGGTGATCAGATCCTGACTGGCCAGTAGCGCCTTTTGATCGGCGGTGAGCGTGCTTTTCGACTTAATGTCGGCAAGCTGTTGCTCCCAGCGGATCAGTGCCTGAGCCTGGGCGCCTAGCTTCTGTGTTGCGATGCCTTGTCCACTGATTGAGACGCTCTGCTGAAGCAGCACGGCATTGGTCTGCCGGGCTGCGTCCAGCATCTTGAGGCCGGCGCTTTCGGTGTAGGCCTTAGCAGCCTCCGGCTTTTTCTCCTTGTACTGCTCTGCCGCTGCGTCTTTCAGCTGCTTGATTTGAGCCTCTGTATACGTCCGGCCGCGGCGACTTGCGGACGCGATCAGCTCATCGATCTCGGCGTACCGTGCTTTCAGCTTTTCAGCATTTGATGCCGAATTCTTCAGCTCCTGGCTAAGCCTCCCTTGGCTCTCGATTGATTTCTTATCCAGGCGCAGCGCCTCAGCCTTGGCGGCGGCTCGGCGATCATCCTCGGCCTTTTGAACATACAGATCGGTGATTGCCGACTGCGCTCCGCTTTCGCCTGCACCAAGCTCTCCAAGGTTTGGATTGTCATCGAAGATGGTCGGCGTCTTGGCGTTGCGCACCCGATTCAACCGATCCTCAAGCTTGATCAGCTTCTGCTCGAACGTGTCTTCCCGGCCAATGTCCAGGACTGCATCCCATGCGCCCTTGGCTGCCGACTTAACCCCGTCCCATGCAGTTTCGACAAGACCGAGCTTGCTTTTGATGAGGTCGGCCCGCGAGCTGATAGCTTCGGCGTAGGCCTTCTCAGCAAGGTTTGCAGCTCCCTGCTGATCGCCCTGCTTCGCCAGTGCCTCAATTTGCGCGTAAGTTGACGCAGTCAGGTAGCCAAGCTGCTCGTTTAGCTCTGCCGAGTACTTCACTGGATCTTTCGCCAGCTTCTCGAAGTCCGCCACGGTTTGGCTTGCAGCCTTTCCGGTGGCGTCCTCCATCTTGAGCGCTGCAGTAGCGATCATCTCGAACGACGATGCGGGTATTTTCGACGAGCCGGCCAGCTGAGCCAGCACTACCGATGCCGCACCGATAGTTCCCACGGATCTGCTGACATTGGCGGCCATTGAGCTAATGGCGCCAGCACTTGTACCTGCCGCATTGCCCGTCAGAATCAGGGCCTGACTGTAGGCGTCAGCCTCCTTTGATCCTTGGTAGTAGGCCAGGCCAAGCGTGCCGACTGCCGCGGCAGCCACGGTGAACGGATTGATCAGGCCGAGGACGTAGCCGCCCAGCGCTTTGGCCGCCGGCCCAGCGCCGCCGAACATATCCTTGAGCTGGCCGCCCTGCTGCAGGAATACCGTCAGCGGGTTCTGGCCGCCCTGGAGCGATACCGCGATGTCAGTGAACTGCGCAGGCACGCCTCGAAGGGCTGCCGCTGTATGTTTGGCAGTGTTTCCGGTACGGGTCAGCGAGTCATCGAACTTAGTCAGGCCGGTGCGTGCCTGGTTGATCTTGGCCTGATATTCGTTATAGGTGGCAGTGTCGAGCTTTCCGGCCTTGCGATGCTTGGCCAGGTCCTGCTCCTGCTTGTCCAGCTCACCCAAGCGGCGAACCACCGGATCAATCTGCCCCAGCAGCTTCTCCAGTTCGTCGGCTTCATCCTCGATGGACTTGGTAGCCTTTTCGGCGTCCTTGCCCATTTTCTCCATGCCGGCGCCGGCCTTGTTTAGTGCCGGCTGAACTCTCAGACCTGCATCTTCCAGCGCCTCAAGCGCCTTGCGCGTATCAGCCGCCTTTGCTTCGGCGTCTCGGCTGTCCAACTCAATGACGAGGCGGGATGTCTGCGCCATGGCTTTTCTCCTGACATAAAAAAACCCGCTCAAGGCGGGTCTTTAGGATGTGAATATTTATAATTTATAGCCGTGTTCTGCACAACTTTGCGTGATTGTCACGCTGGGAACACTTTCGCTATCCCCATCTCCCATGCCCAGGAATTGATACCCTCCCGATGGCAATACAAATACTTGGAATACCGCATTGCCTGCATAGCCGCCGAAACTATTTTTAGAATTGACTAGTCCGCAATAAACCGTGCCGCCCTGATATTTTCCAAGCTTAAACTTGGCGCTTTCGGAGTCTAGGAGCTGATCCCTCACCACATCCTGTAGCTTCTTTTTTTGCTCTGATGTGAAATCCTTCGCAAATATCTGTGCCGAAAACAGCAGCGCTAAAGCAATAAAACCGTGTATCGCCCTCATTTGTTACCCTCCCTGTAGATGGCAGCAATCTACCACCATCCACCGCAAGCGCCAAAGCCCGGCCCAGCCAGCGCGAAAGGAGGCCACGATGATTGTTTACAAATACATGAGCCTAGAGGGACTAGATGCCTGCCTGACCGAGCGAATCGTCAGATTCACGAAGCCGGTAAACTTCAACGACCCCTTTGATTGCGCAGCCTCAGCAGGGGCGACAATGGGAGGGCTTAATATCCATGCCGTTGGCTCGACCAATGCAGACAGACTGTTTGCTATCAGAAACGCTATCGGCGTCCTGTCATTGACTCGCAATCCGCTGAATTTATTGATGTGGGCCCACTATGGGCAGAACCATACTGGCGGGGTGGTCGCTTTAGACGCTGAGGAGGCAGGTCTCGAATGCGCCGATGCAAACATTATAACTGCCAGCGCTGGCAACATCATTTACACGACTGTCAGGCCAAGCGTGGACGGCGACATGCTCCCCTATCACGACGAAATTTCTGCGCAGCATGACAGGCTCATGCTTGAGCGATTGTTCCTCTACAAATCGCTGCATTGGTCGTATGAAGAGGAAATTCGCGTAGCACGTCGCGTGGACTACACGCCCCAGGTTCGCTACCAAGATTTTCAGGTCCCGAGCTCCGCTATCAAAGGGGTTTACCTAGGAGCGAAGTATTTCTCGGCGCTGACAGATGACTTTGACGGAAAGCTCCCAAAAGTCCATTTGAAGCACAGCGAGTACGAGTTTCACCGCTGCTACGAAGACCCGCAGACGTGGGACCTTCGCTCTCAGCCATATATCCCGCACTATTAACCAGCCATGCCAAACAGGCTGACTGGGCGCCAGATGCAAAAAGCCCAGCTGGTGGGCTGGGCTCTATACGCTTCCAATCGCCACTACAGAGAGCGAAGCTCAGTGAACGCCCGAGCAATACAGTAAGGAATCACTGCGCAAGTCAGTCCCATCGCAGCAGCAGCCGCCTCCTGAGGAGCGCTCTTCGCCAATATCATCCCGCCGAAACCAACAACTGCACCGAGCAACGACATGAACACGGTGACAATCCACATGAGTTTGGCCAATTTCATTCCCTTAATTTCGTGACTGATAGCTCGTCTGCACATGCAGGTCGAGGCGGTACTGCGCTCGAATCTACAGCGGCTTTCGAATAAGAGTCAATTCGCCATCACGGCCGCAACAGCCAACGCCCCTACGATCAATTTCATGCAGGTCACTCCTGTGGGAAAGGTGGCAATGTAACATCCGAGGGGCAGGTACGAAAAAGCCCAGCGGGTGGCTGGGGTTTATGATTCTTCCTCGCCCTGAAAGAGGAGATTGCACGGCGCTGTGGTTTTACCAAGGTTGGCTCACAGTTGGCTATCGGAAACCTCGATCCGAACGTCGGTGACGGCACGATAGCGCCATACCTTTATTGATGCGTTATCACCCGGGGTCATGCGGCTAATGATGGCTGTAACCTCAGGAGGACTATTCACCGGAGTGCCTGCGATCTCCAAAATAATATCGCCAGGTAGAAGCCCCATTTTCGCGGCATCGATTCCTGCCTCAGGCCCGAAAACCAAAACACCCTTTTCAGAGGCTAAACCGAAGCTTTTGACTATTGCCGGAGTCACTGGACTTATATGCGCCCCTAAACGTCCTACAGGAACCGGTTTGACAGCCGGTGCCGGCACCGCCGCCAAAGGAATCTGACTTGGGGTAGCTCTTGGAACAATCTGCGTGGCTGGTGAAGCGCTCGTTGCAACCCCTGGATTGGTTGCGACCGTGCCCGTACATCCTCGCTGAGTAACTACCTGACCAATCACTTGCCGGATTTTCTCCGTTCTGGGAGTTGCGTACTGCTCGTAGCTCGTTTGCGTAATTAATAGTGTATTGCAGTCCATAGCTTCGTAAGTTGCCGGAGACTCGGTTTGGCGATGAAATTCAGCGTATTTCGCTTTTTCCTCGGCGCTCATCGGAAGGAAAATGCAGCTCACCAGTAGTGGGGTTGCTGTAACCATTAACGTCATGAGCTTGATAGACATAGCCTTCCCTGATGCAGGTGATTTTCTTTTGTGAATTGAAAGCTACTGTTTTGGCATGAACCTGTCCAATTGAGGTGCGCCTGTACGAATCCCCAGTAGCTACTTGCTGCCTCTGAATAGTAGCCTTCTGCCCACAATAGGATTACCCAGTCCTTTGCCTGCAAGCCCAAGGACTGGGATTGCGCCAGTTTCGGCGCGGATATGACCTGGAGGTCAAGATGTCAGGAATACCAGCAAGCCAAAGTGAAGTTCGCGCTCTTGGATTAGCGCTTCAGTGCCTTGCAGCGAGCCTCAAGCAAAACGGCGCACTCAATGCCGACCTTTACACCGCCAGGCTACAAAGCCATATCAATGCAGAGTATCCAGCTGCCGAAAACAAAGAAATTTTCAATCTTGTCCTTGAGAACTTGGTCTCCGATCTAGCTCGCATCGAAGCCCCGGCTGCTTAATTCGCGCCGGGAGGGCCGAACAGAACAAAATCTGCTTCGGCCCTTTTCTTACACTCCTCCTCGATAGATTTCTTTTGCGCATCAGTAAGCATGCTCGTCTCCTGCGGCCCTGCCGCATCATGAAATTTCAATCCGTACTCCCCGCCAGGCACACCGCATCCAGCGCGAACACCACCTCGTCGACTTCATCCCGCGGTAATGGCGATGGATGCGATTCCAGCCAATCAGATATCTCACGCGCCGACAGAGGCAACGGGAAGGCACCGGCCATGCTGGCGATGTACCGGCGACCTCGGCAGACGTTGCGGTAGAGATTCAGCAGGTAGGCCGTGATCGGGTCGCTCTCTGGCTCATCTGGAACCGCCATGCCAAGCCGCTGGTAAATCAGCCGGCGCTTTTCTGTCTCGCCGCCCCACTCTTTTTCCCACCGGAGGCGGGCAACGGCTTTCCCACGGTCTCGACCAGGGCCTTTTGCGCCTCCAGTGCCGATGCGGAAGCCTCACGCAAGACGAACAGGAAAAACCCGAGGTTCGCATCGAGCATCTGCTCGGCATCCTCGGAACTGTACGGCAGAGGGTTACCGCCCTCGTCCTGCACACCAGTCCAGTCCTTGACGATGAACTGGCTAATCAGCTTGCACTGGGTCTGATGCTCGGTCACCTCGCCTTCGACTGCACCCACGACACCGACGCCGAACTGTGCGTCAGCGTTGCGCAGCTTGCGGCGCTCGCGCTCAAGGGCGACTTGGTATTCAGGGTTATCAATTCGTGCCAGCAGCACCTTCGTGTCGTCGTCATAGGCGACCCACTTGGTTTCCGAGGTGTTCTGGTCTTTCTTTTTCAGCTGCAAAGCCATGGTCATTCCTCACGCCACGCCGAAAAGGACCGCCCCGGCTGGCGTTGGTACCGGGGCAGTCAAGGGGTGAATCGGTGTTACGGCGCCACGTATGGCGCGCGGGTGATGGTCGGAGCGATCTTGGCCACGGTGTAATTCAGCGTCACCTCGATCAGATCCTTTTTGCCGCCACTCGGCAGCTCGCCGTCGACTTCCACCGCCGGGAAGCTGAAGGTGTACTTGTTGCCAACGCTGTCGGTGATCGGGAATTCGATGGAGACCGGAACACGGGTGAAGGTGTTCTTCCAGATGCCCCAGGCCGTCGCGGACCAGGCGAGCGTGATGGTGCCGGTGATGGCCGCCTCGGTGGCGATCTGCGCACCCGGGCCCATCTTGTCGGTGCCAATGCAGCGCTGAGCCTGCAGGCCGTTATCCAGGCTGATGGTCATGGCCGAGACGCAGGCCTGACCTTCGAGCGATACGCCATCGACCAGGAGGGTACCGACGTTGCCGTTGCTCATGAACGGGGTGGAAGTCGGTGCCGCCGGCGCAAGCACGATCGGCGCATCGCTGTCGGTGTAATCGAGGCAGGCGGTGCCGAAGGTGACGGTGACCTTGCCGTCGCTCGGGATGTCCAGAGCGAACGTCGGGATGTGCACGCCCTTGAACAGGGAGTAAACACCCACATCCATGTAGTTCTTGGCGATCGAGAATGTGTGGCGCACGTCGCCCACGGTCAGCACGTTGGCGGTCCAGTTGCCGTAGAAAGCGGCCTCAAGCAGCTTGTCGAAGCTGCCATAGGACAGCTCGGCGGTCAGGTCGCCGCCGATGTCGGTACTGGTCACGACCGAACCTTGGCTGATCCGCGAGTCGGTGATCTCGTCGCTGGTAGCCGTGTTGACGGTCGGAGTCATGGCATTGCCGGTCAGCCGTAGCGTGTCCCAGGTGCCGGAGCCGGGAGTAACGCCGGGCGTCACCTCGGGGATGATGTAACTTGTGACTTTGGCGCCGCTCGACATAGTGAGTCTCCAGATTGCGGACATGAAAAAGCCCGCGCGCGGCGGGCCGAGAATGAGTCAGAGGGCGCTCTGCTCAGGTGGACTTTTTGAGATCTTCCAGCACGGCGCGGTATCCGTCGCTCGCGCCTTTCGATACGGCCTCCCGAATCAGATCAACGAGGTCTTGATCAGCAGGCTTCTGGTCGCCACCGGTGTATCCACCTGAGCAAAAACACTGACCTACTCCAAGACCAATCCCGGCCGCGAAATATTGCCCGTCGCGCAACTCCATCTTGATCGACCAGCTATCACCGATCTTCGTATTGGTGATTGATCCGCGCTCCACCTCGGCCTCGCTGATGTAGGTCACGCCGTCGACTACGACAAATGGCTTTGGCTGTTCCTTTTTGCCAAGACTGGCAAGGCATGGGTCGCCCGACGAGTGAAATTCAAACGCGCCATTTTTGTGGAGCTTCCACCCTGACACGCCTGGCTTGAAATTGTGGCTCTGCATGTTTCCTCTCAGCCGGCGCGAAACCGGATATTGACGTTGATCTGGTAGAAGCCCTCGAACTCGCCGGCCGGTATCTGGCTCGCCTCCAGGCATTCGAGGTCGCCTGATTGCCAGTAGGCAAAGTGCGCTTCGAGCTGATCAGACAGGACGCTGAGCGCCTTAAGGCCGGTGCCGAGCCGTGCGAAGCATTGGATGCTGATCTGCCCAGGCTTGCGGGTGTACGGCTTGTCAGCCATGCCAGCCATGAAGGCCGTTGCGTGCCGGATGTTCAGGCGGCACCAGAGTCCGGCAGCCGGAGGCGTGAAGGTCGGGGTGTTCGGGTAGTCGATGCTCGACTGCGGCAGGTCGGTAAAGGCGACCATGCGCGCCGTGATCAGCTTGCGGATGTCTTCATATGTCACTTGTAGACCTCGCTCACGCCGATGAAGGACAGCCCATAAATACCGGTCGGCGCCTGGCTTGAATGGCCGTTTTCGAGGCGCTCGGCATATGGCAAGTTGTTCTGTATGAAGACTTGGGTGTACGGCTCCAGACCCGACAGGACTGCCCCGCCACGCCTGATCGTTTCGTTACCGCTCGGATCAACGTCAGTTGTGGATGTGTAGACCGGCGAGCCAATGCTGACGATGTTGTTGCCACGGAACCGCCCGGTATCAACCGGTGATTTCTCGATGATTTCGCCGAGCAGCGCCAAGGCGATATTTCTGACCCGTTTGCTGACTTCCTCGTCGATCTGCACCGCAAAGGCGCTTGGCGGAAAGCTCCAGCCCTTGCCCATTACGGCGCCCTCAGTTGTATTTGGTAGGTGGCTGACGCTGGATCAACCTGCACGCCCTTGACCACGTAACTGACGCTCTTGGCCCGGTCGGCCAGATCCGGCGCCGCGATCGTGTGCCCTTCTGCTGGACGGTCCGTGACCTCATTGGTCAGCGCGATCAGCTGCAGGTCGCCCGACAGAATGTTGATGTTGTCGATGCGTTTGGTTTCGCACTTGGCCAGCACGCCGCGCCCGGTGTAGGTCACGGTGATGGCCGTGGTGGTTTCCTCGACCGGGTCCCACACGCCTGGCCCCTGATACGAGCCAGTGAACGCCGACACAGCATCGGCCAGCTTCCCGTCGAACGCCTTGGCCAGCTTGGTCTGAAGCTTTTCCTGTAGGCCCATGCTCAGCCCCTCACCATCGGAATGGAATTGGTGCCGGTGGTCCATGGGTAGATCAGCGCCAAGGCGAAGTTCTCCCCAGAAGACAGCGCGACAGAGCCCTGAACGTAGGTTTCACTGACGGACGTGCCAGAGACAGCCGATACCGACTCGCTCACCGTCTCGCGGTCGGTGGCCTTGTACAGGGATCCAGTCGAGGCGACTTTTGCAACTTGGGCGCCGGCCTGTTTGATCTCGGCCGGTACTTCGGCGGGAACAGGACGCTTTATCTTGCTGGTCAGCCAGGCGTTGGCCTGCATCACAGACATAACCGGATCACCGGCACCCGCCCAGCCCGACCCCAGCAATGCGTCAACGTCTGCAACAGTGATGAAGTCGGTCATGGGTTATTCCTGGTCAGCCTTGTCGAGCAACTCGGCCAGGGCTGGCCGCTCGGCTTCAGCATCGAACTGAATGCCTTTCTCGGTCAGCTTCACCTTGATCTCTTCGACCCGCAGTCCTTTGGACGGCTTGTCACCACCCGAAGCCCCCTTCTTCATCGGCTCAGGGTGCTTGTAGTCATCCGGCGCGAACTTGGCGTCGATGATCTTGTAACCCTTTTGGCGCAGTTCAGCCTTGCGCTCAGCGGTGACCGGGTGTTTCTCGTAAACGACTTTCTCGTCCATGGTGGACTCCTGGCAGGTGGATCAGGCGACCCGAAGGCCGCCGTCTCGATTACTTGGTAGCGTCACCGATGGTGATAACGCCAGCCGAGGCCTTGATGCTGTTCGCAACCAGGTCCCAGTTGGTGCCGGTGGCCAGCTCAGCGCTGGTCGGAGACTTGCCGCCGTTGGCGGTGTCCCACGTGTAGCCCTTGAGCCCCATGCCGAAGGTGTAGTCGGCCTGCATGGTGGTCTCGATGCGCTCCTTGCCGTTGGAGGTCTGGATGTTGGTGATCAGGTCGGAACCATCCATCACCATCGCAGCGCCGTCGGCCAGGCTCAGCACCTTCTGCTTGTTCGGGGTGCCGGCCTCGTACAGCGCGGCGGCGTCGGTGATGATCACCGCCTTGCCCAGAATGTCGACAACCTGCACGCCGCTGAAGGTGAACAGCTTTTCGGCGTTGACCAGGTTCTTGCCGATCAGCTTGTGGTACATGGCGCCGGTCATGACCTGGGCGATCAGGCGCTGCGAGGCGTCACCGAACAGCGCGTGCGCGTTGTTGATGGCGACGTAGTCCACGCCGGCGGTGGCGGATACATCGTTGGTGGCGGTTGGCTGGTTGCCAATGGCGGCGACCAGAGCGGCGATGGCGGTGTTCAGCTGGTCCGACATGATGGCTTCGGACAGGTTGCGACTGATCACTTCCAGGGCTTCTTCCGGGTTCTTCTCAACCCACGACAGCTGCGAAGGCTCCCACAGGATCGGGCCGAAGCCGCCGGCGATCTTCACCGAGTCGTACTGCTTCTGGGTCAGCGGGGTTGCAGCCTGCGCGCCGTTGGCGGCATAGCGGTCAACACGGCGCTGAGCGCTGTGCAGGCCAGCCCAGAACGACTCTTGCAGGAAGTCGCCGTCGATACCTTGAGTGGTCAGGCGGATGGAGCCAGCGGAGGCGGCGTTGAATTTTTCAACGTCCTGCGCCAGGGTTTCGATGGTGGTTTTCTTGAGGTATTCGTTGAATACCTTCATGTTCGACAGGGACATAGTTGCTCCTTAACTTGTTGCGGTCATGGCCTTAATGGCTGCTACGCGATCTGCTTTGCTGCCGCCAAAGTTGCCCTTGGCGCCGGAATTGCCGCCATCACCGCCCTGAGCGCCGCCGCCATTGGCGTTGGAACTCTTCAGGATGTGGTCGCGGTGGGGGTACTGCGAAACAAGTGTCTCGATGGCTTCGTCGAAGTCGGCCAGTTCGCCTGGACGGGAGCGACTGAAAATCTTCTGGCCTTGGGCGTCATAGGCGACGACCTTGCCTTCCTCGATCTTCAGGTTCTGACCGAACGTGGCCTGAACCATGTCTACCGGCACGGCCAGCTTGTCGGCGATGTACTTCGAGCGGGCAAAACTGCCGCCGATCTTCTCGGCATACAGCTGCTGCTCAAAGGTCTGCACCTTGCCGTTGGCTTCATCCAGCTGGGTTTGGAAGGCCTTGCTGATTTCGCCCTTCACCTTCTCGATTTCGCCGGCATCCACCAGTTTTTTAGCATCGAGATTGGAGACGATCTCCAGAGCCTTGCGGGCTGCAGTTGGGTCGTCGATACCTTCGAAGGTCTTTACCAGGCCCTCGGCAGTCTCGGCGCGGGTGCGGTGCGATTTGGCCTCGGCGTTCAGCCGGGTGATGGTGTCGCGGGTGCCAACAGCATCGAACGCAATGTCCTTGCCGTCGTCACCAGTGAATACGGGCTTCCCATCCAGGACTTCCGCGTATTGCTTGCCATCGACTTCAACGATCTTGAGTTTCATTGTTTCTCCTAGCAGGCCATCCGGCCCAGTGCGCCCCGCTCATCCGAACAGACAGGCAATAAAAAGCCCCGGCGTATGCCAGGGCTGAATGATTTGGTTTGTGGTTACAGGCCGGCTTTGGCGAATGCCGCGGCGTCCTGTTCGCGTAGCTGATCAAGGGTGAGCAGCTTGCCCTTGTCGTTGTAGAACTGATCCAGATCGAGCCCGCCATCACGCAGCAGCTTGCCGCGCGCCGGACCCAGCACCTGATCCTGTCTTGCTGCGCTCTGCGACTTGATCCAGTCGCCGTAATTCGTGGACTGCGGCACCTGGCCGTCCATGCTCGCCCGCGTGCCTTCTGGCAGGCCTTTGGACAGCTTCAGCGCCTCGTAGCTCTTGATGATTGGCATCGAGGTCGACCGGCAGCACCAATGCAGCTTGCCCGGTCCGCTGAGCCAGGGGACTTTGTGGCCGACTGGCGCATGCCTGCTGTCGTTGGTGTAGACGAGACGGTCACGCAGTCGGCATGGGGCGGATGTTTTATTGTCTAGAGTGCTGAGCCAGCGAACCTCGTCGACAAGGTCGTCGTTTTGCTGGTAGTAGGCCTCGCGGGCGCCCTGTGCTGTGTGGCTGATCGCCGTCCGCACCACTGAATCAAGGTCGCGCCGACTGCGCTCGATCAAGCCGTCAGCGTAGCCCTCGGCCCTGGTGCCCATGATGCGGCGAACGATCTGGTCAGTGGTTTGGCCTTCGGTCATGCCGATGCGGATGCCGTCGCGAATCTTCGCCGCCCGGCCTGCCTCAAGGTCGCCTATCCATTCCTTGAGCAAGCGCCCCTGGAATGGTCGACTGAGCGCGATTTCTCGCACCTGCGCCAGGTTGACCGTGTTCAGCTTGACCTCGACCAGAACCTGGCCGGGAATGACCCGCGTGTACAGCGCCCCCTGATACTCGACCTCGTACTGGCCGATGTCGACGACCGACTCAGCCATGACCTCGCCAATCGAGGCATAAATCGACTTGTTCAGCTCCAGCACCGAGACCAGCACGGCGTTGAGGTGCTTGGCCGTGTAGGAGTCGGCACCCAGGCGCTCGATGGCATCGATCAGCTTGGCGCGAAGGTCGGCATCCACGCTGTTCAGCAGCTTGATGACCTTGCGCGCCTCGGAATTGCTGAGGTGTTGCAGGTCAACCGCATGACCGATCGATGCCGATTGCAGTTGCTCGTTGACCGTTGCCATGTCAGAGCGCCCCTAGTGCTGGTCCTTGTTCCTCGATGCGCGCCTTCTCGGACTCCCAGTCGATCTCGTCACTGATGACGCCGCGGCGCTGCATTTCGGAGTAGAGCGTTTCGTCGCTGAGCTTGCCGGAGTTGGCCATGCTGATCAGGTTGGGCAGAGACACTTCAGGCGCGAAGTCGCTGTCGAAGTTGCCTCGCATTTCGACGTGGCCACCTTCGCCCAGGCTGCCGTAATCGGCCAGAATCTGGAGCAACTGGGCAATGCAGTCAGCGAACTGGCCAGCCAGGCGAGCCAGCGGGGACAATTCCTGCGCCGCTTCCTCGTTAGCCTGTGCCGCCGTCTTCACGACCTGCTTGTCCTTCTGGAGAAGCTTCGCCCCGGCCATGCGCATATCGTCGACCAGATCGTTCAGTGAGTCGCGGCCGGCGGTGATTGCTGCCCCGGTGTGCTCGACGTACTTGGCGTTGCCGTCCTTCGGCATGCGGGTCGCGCTGGCCGAGCTGATAGTCAGCTGGAATTCTTCATTGTCGGTGAACACGAACAGCAGTGGGACGCGGGCAACGTGCAGCAAGTTGTCCTGGTCGCTCTGTGACTGCCAGTGCTTGACGTTCAGGTGGGCCAGCTCAAGCAGTGGCGGCTTAGCCGTCATCGGCCCTGTGCGGCCCGTGTAGAACGTCACCCATGGAATGTATGTGAGATTGGTCGGGCCCTGCCCGTTCAGCTCCCAGGCGCCACCCTTCTCGGCCTTTTGGTAGGTACGCCAGCTGCCCGGCTCCAGCACGCGGACTTGATCCACGCACTTGATGCCGAAGTCACCGTCTGCGACCTCGACCGACTCCATGTAGCGAACCTGCATAAGCTTGCCGCCGCTGAAGCGCCAGCCGAGCACCTGGCCCGGCTTGATGATGACGGCGTAAGGGCGAACCCCTGCCGCCTCTTCCTCGGCGACGGTCTTGTACAGTTTGTTACCCTCAGCATCGAGGGTTGGCTGATGCTCGATCATCGCGTGACACAAGCCACTGGCCAGCGCCGAGCGGAACCACTCGACCGACCACGAATTGAGGTCATTGCCGCCCAGGTCGATATCGTCGCAGAGCAGCTTGATCGGCTCAGGGATGTCTTCTCCCAACTGAAGAGGCTCGGCGAATACGCGGGAAGTGCTGCTGCTGACCGTCTCGGCGTAGGCCGGGAGCAGCGTGGACAGGGCCAGGCGCTCTTTGTAGGTGTCATCCTTTTCAGCCGGGTACTGAGGCAGCAAGGCCTTGCCAGCCGCCCGCATGGCCTGAGTCCCGCCCATCAGCGGATCGACAATGGCCCAATACTCGCGCATGCGGTCTACCGCCGGGAGCTTGATGCTCGGGTCGTCGTTGCTCATGGTTAAATTCTCAGGTCTTGGGTTTGGGTTTTCGCCGGTTTGACGATCGGGTATCGATGCACGACGAAGTAGCCGAAGGCGTCGGCCGGGTCTTCCGTGCCGTCCTTGTTGGGCTCGCCCTGCTCGTTGTAGGCCTGCTGCTCCAGAACCTGAGTGGTTACCGGGCACTTGTCCGTATTGACCTTCAGGCGGCGCTGGCCTTCGCCATTGAGGAACATGGCGTTGACTGCCAGAACCCGGTCGCGAACCATCGGGTTTGATGGGTTGACGCGAACCGAGTAGCCGGCCTGCCTCAAAAGGCTGTGATCCGACTCGCTGCCGTTGACGCTCTTGCGGTTCTTGCCGCTGGCGTCCGGGTAGACGGTGATCTTGTGCTTACCCTGATAGCGCGTGTCCAGCGCCTCGATCATGGCCGGCGTATCGAACAGGTTGGTGAGCTCATCCAGTAGCAGCGGCTCGCCGTTGCGAATGACGAATACGCAGGCCGCCATCCGGTTGATGTTGAAGTCCATCCCGATATGCAGATCCTCGCCCGGGTGAATTTCCTCATCGGTATGGCAGGTAACCCGATTGAAGTTCGGGTACACGCTGCCCGACGTCAGGTTGACGAACTTACCGTCGATGTACGCATCGACCAGGTTTGCTGGGTATGACTTGCGAAGGGACGGTATGTAGTCCTTTGGAAGGTTCTTGGCGTTCTGCCGTGTCGAAGCGTGCACGATTCCGTAGAACTCGCGCTGCGACGGGTCGGCAGCCAGCTCCTTGATGAACTTGCGATAGACCCAGTTGAAACCTTCAGGCGTCGTCGTGACGTCGATGGTGTTCTGCTCTCGGCCAGGCCAGACCGTCGACATCCGTGCGATGATTTTCTTCCACGCGCTATCGGCCTTCTTGATCGGCATGCAGTCGATCTCGTCGACCAGCGCGTGAGCGATGTTGAAACCGACGATGCGGTGCGGGTGCTCCATGCTCTTGCAGACGATGGTGGAAAGACACCTGCCTTTTTTGTCCCGCAGATACACACGCTTGTTGCTCGCCACGATGTCAGCGAACAAACCGAACGCCTCTGCGACTCCCGGGAGCGTGTCGTAGAAGATGTCGGTGATCTGCGGGTACGTGGGAGCGAAGTAGCCCTGGGGAATACCAGGGAACTCCAAAGCATTGATGCACATCCGCACACAGCCGACGAAGGTCTTACCGCTGCGGTAGCCTCCGACGAAGGCCATGAACTTGTAGTGACTTTTGATGAACTCAAATTGAGGCTTGTTCAGCATCAGGATCGCTTGCATCTTCAACCCCGATGATTACTTGCTTGGGCTCTGGCAGGCCCTTATCCGGGTCTTCCAGTTCGCGCTGTAGCTTCTGAATGTTCAGTCGCTTGATCTCGTCGTCCAGCGACTTGTCAGGCTCCACGCGACGATTGACGTAGGCATCCCCGACTTCCTTGGCAGCCTGCTCCAGCAACTGAGCAGTCAGCGCCATGTTCTTCATGTTCTCGGCTTTTTCAGCCATGCGGCCGAGCGCCCGGAGTCGATACGCACGGTTGGCGATCGGGATCTCTGCCGTCTCTTCACGAAAGCGCTTGCGGGTATCCTCAAACAGGGTTCGCCACTTCGCCGCCAGATTGACCCCTGCACGCTTCGTTGGATCGTGCTGTTCAACCTGCTGACGGGTCACATCAATGTCGAATTCTTGCTTAACGCTTTGAGAGACGAGCGTGGGCGTGTCAAAGCACGCCAAAGCCTGAACGATGAAGGCTTTGACATCGTTTTTCAGGGCTGCCATAGATTGGATTCCGTCTCATACCTGTCTCACATCAGGCCGACTTGAGCAGACAGGTTCCGCAGGCCCTCGATATGTTCAATTTCCCCACCTCAGCGGGACTGTTTGCAGCATCCACCAAAGCTTGAACGTCAGGGCTCGCACCATAGCGACGGACCACACCGACGAACTCTTCAACGTCGTGTCCGCGCATCTCAAGCTTTGGCAAGCCTTCCTGGGTGAACTTGGGGGCGCCGTACTGATCCTTCGCCTGGGCGATGTGGTAAAGCTCATGCTCGATCAGTGCGCAGAAGTCAGCGTCGGAGCACTGGGCGCAGTAATCAGCAGCCAGGGTGATGATGTAGGTCGGCACAGTGCCAAACCAATCGAACATCTGCTGCTCCATCCGGGCCTTCTGCCATCCACCCGCGCGGAACGCTACTTGCTCGGCCTGACCAACCACCGTGCGTCCCTTCTTGCTGAATGCAGCCGATGCCCACATCACACGGATGTCAGCGTCGATCAGATGAGCATGGTCTTGGTTGTGAATGCTGCCGGTGTCGGCCAGGATCTCGGCCTGGAGCCACTCCCATACCTCGGGCGCTGGAGTGAGTCGCATACCGAAGTCGGATAGACCGGACAGCTCAAGCAATGACACTGGTGGGTACGGCCTGTCCATTAGCTCCATCCAATACCTAGAAGATGGGATACGAGATCAGCACTTTGACCCCTACGTGCGAAGCGAGGCCGAGAAAAATAACTCGGTTACGCCATCTGTAGAAAAAACCAGTTCGGAGACTTTGTTTGTTCATCTGCTCTTTAAGATTTGGAAAGCTCCTTTTTGGATTCGCATGACAAAGCTCCAGGTGGCGAGCATTTATACTGATTAGAGTGATCGTGCTCTCGACCCTCTTAAACCCAAGCCACGCACCTATCCCAAGAATCAGCAGAGGGATAATCTGCAATGTTTGTTCGTTCCAGCCGATTACCCCGTACTTCAATGTTTGGGCAAGATATGCACACGCAGCAAGCGCCACGCCCAGCACAAATTGATCAAAGGTTAGATTGCCTTTGTAGTAGTGATCATCAAGCGCGGTAACCCTTGGATCTTCTTGCATGCAACGCTCCTCCTAATACGAGACTAGGAGATGTTAGCGCGCCACCATCGTCGCCGTCTCACAGTGCGCATGCCCATGGAGCAGCGACACGATTAGGCCCTGAGGTAATCCAGCAGCCTTGGCGGCCTTGATGGCTTGCACCAGGGCGTCGTCCAGATCCTTTACCGCTACACCTACATCGGCCGGCAGCGGCAGGGAATGGTGCAGACGGGTGACGCTACTCATTTGCTCAGCTTCGGCTGAAGGATCACCCGGGCGATCATCACTAGGACACCCAGCACGCCATAGGCCATCGGTGGCAGCACAGCCTGAAGTTGCGGCATCAGCTGTTCAGCGATACCCAGTGCAGCAATGGCACCACCCGCCTGAACGCTGGTCATGCTCAGCGCTTTTTTCCAGTTGTCGATCAGTTGCATAGTCACTCCTGCCGCTTGGGCAATTTGAAGTCGGTGAATCGGTCGGCCAGGTCGGCAACCTTCTTCACGCCGAGGGTACCGATGACAGCGCCGAGGGCAGCTGCAAGGCTTGAAGGCAGGTTGAAGTATTCGAGCAGCGGGAACGCCCCAGCTGTGATCGCGCCACACAGGCAGGATTCGAGCAGGGCCTGTCGCCGTCCGCCTCCCCCGTAGATGACACGCAAGAAGGCGATCCAGCACGACAGCGCCGCGGCGTAGAACATCGGGGAGTGTTGGCTAAGCCAGGCCATGACGATGAGCCAGGTGTCTGGATTTTTCTCTGGCATATTCATTCTCTGCTCGCCTCATGTAGGCGCTAGATAGATGCAGCCTTCCGCGCTACAGGCATGCCGTGCAGCTCGTGGTAACCGAACTCACGCTCAAGCGCCTTGCGAGCATTGGCGGCATCATCAATTGATAGGTAGTAGCCAATGCACTTGTGCTTGCCATTCGTGGTTATCTGCCCGGTCCACTTCATTGTCTTTCGACACCAATACACACCGATAACCCCGCTCCGATTTGTAACCCGGAGCGATAGGTTCCTTTGGTTCTCTGAGTGAGCAACAAGTCGCAGATTGATCAAGCGATTGTCCGTCCCGACACCGTTCAGATGGTCAATGACCAGGGCTTCATCAATACTTCCGTGCAGCAAAATCCATATCAAGCGGTGGCATGGGTAGACACGACCATGCACGCTCACTTGTATGTATTGCTTTCCCTCACTCTGCTTCTTGGTTCCAGCTACAGCACCAGCAAACCTGGTATTCCATCCGCGGCACCGGCTATCGCTACTGAACAGTGAGCGATCCTTTTCGCGCCATCGAAGCAGACCGCTATCTGGCTCATATTCAAAAAGGAGGCGCAACTCTTCCTGACCGAGGCTTATTGGCCTAGCCATCTTCAAGGGCATGTTTGGCATCCGGATTCCTCCCTTTCGGGGAGCGCGAGAATAGGTCCGGCACTCCACGCCTCTCTCATCCGCTCGAAGCAAAGACGATGGCGTGGGTACCAGATACGAAAAGGCCCCTGCGAATGCAGAGGCCTGAATGAGGCCCTCTTCCGGCGAGACGATTGAAGCGCCGAGGGCTTGGGTAAATCGCGGGCAATAAAAAACCCGACGCAGTGGCCGGGTTTGTTTGTGTCAATCCCTAACGCGCAAGATCGACAGGATGGGTAAATATTCTCTCATTCTCTCACTACTTGCAATAACTATTCGCTATGCCGCACAACTTTCGATTAAACCTTCTGCATCCATGATCTCTTGCGCCGCAGTCAATGCTTCGTTTACCAGATCATCCAGGCTCTTGCGGATCGATGAGCGCCACCGGTACCGGGTCGACTCTGGCTTGCCGTCGTTGTCCCAGTTGTCGATGTTGTACCAGGCGGCAGGCAGCACGGCTGTTGATCGCTTCAGCGTCTGCTTGCGGTCCACGGTGTCATCCATACCGCGCAAGCCCTTCTCATTGAACGAATCAACCAAGGCCTTGTTCTTGGCAATAGCCTCGGCCTCACGACTGACCACTTCGACTGTGGCTGACTCATGCCTGCCGCCAACCTGCGGAATGGCCCATGTCAGAATCGCGCACTCCCGGAACCGCTTCGGTGCTGGCGACTTGACCGAGTTCAACAACTCCAGGATGGCGCCATGCTTGCGTTCGTCGTGCGCGGAGTACTTCGCAACCAGAACTCTCCAGTGTGCAGCCGACAGAGACTTGTGCAGGCGACCGAACACCCAGCAGTCGGTGAGGAAAGCGGCCTCCTTGCCGACGATCTCCCCTTTCTGCTTGGCGCACTGCACCTTCGGCTCAAAGTCGCACCCACCAGCAGAGTTGATGGTTTCGGCGGCCAGCGCCCGAACTACTGCGGATACCACGTTGCGATAGGTCATGCCGCGCTCCTTTTGAGTTCTCTGGTCTTTGCCCGGTATTCGGCTGTGATCGCTTTCAGTTCATCGACGGTGTACTTGCGCGGCTCGTGGTCGGCCTCAAGCGCCTCTACGGCCTCAAGACCGATGCGAGCGATCAATCCAACCCGGAACCCCTGCGAAACTGTATGCCCTTTGCGTGCGTGCATGTAGGAGCCGGAATTGCAGCTTTTGCACTGGAGCCATATGTTGGCTGGAATCAGCCTCAGCTCTGGGCGTGCGCCCTTACCGAGGAAGTGGCCGGCATCGAAGGCGCCACCAGTCTTCCAGCCCTGAGCCGCCAGAATCGATTCCTGCGACTCACCGCAGCTGATGCAGCCACTGCCGATGATCACCTCGTAGGTGCGGCGGTAGTCCCGGACGGCTTTTTCGGCATCCTTGAGGTGATCTCCGCGACTTTTCAGGGCCTCTTTGCGGACCTTGATGTCACGGCGACCTATATCCGCTAGGGCCTTACGAGCGGTTTCCTGCCCTTTCTCCGACTGACCGTGAGCGATGGCGCACTCAATCTCGCCGCACACCGCCTGCGAGGCGCGGGCAGGTGCGAACATCACCAGACAGGACGGGCAGCGCTTGCGGCGCGGGCCTCTGGATGTGAGCGGGGTCTTGCGTTGCAGTGGCGTGCGCTTCATGCAGCCACCTCGCCCAGCAGATCCGTGAACACCACGCCGCGCTCCGTGAAGTCGGCCACGATGCGATCGGTGTAGGCGATGCCCTGGGCGCGACTGAACAACCGAGTTACCGGGAATCCGTCAGGACCGAACAGCGAACAGCCGCCCATCATGTCGAGCTTCTGTGCGTAGGTCAGATGACGCATGGTTTGGTACCAGGCCGCACGGAAGTCGTCGTCCTCGTTCAGCAGGATCTGAACGCCAAAGTGCAACTTGCAGTACCGGCGGGCGTCCTCCACGTCACCGATCTGCGTCATCGCTGCGATGCGCTGGTACAGCGAAAACCACAAGGCATTCTGGTCGAGGGTGCGATCCTTGCCCGGGCGCAGCGACACGACGACGAACTTCTTGTCGCGGTACATGGTGGTCAGGCTGGTGATTGCCTCGGACAGCTTGGCTTGGCTGTTGACGCTGATTTTGTCCGTCATTGGGTCACCTCGCCCAGCGCTGCGACCGCGGCCTCAAGGCTGGACTGATCGGCACCATCTACGCGCCAGGTGTTCGTGACGGTCTTCAGCTTCCGGTCAAACCGCCTGAACAGCGTCAGCCGTGGGTGCTGTACACACTCATAGCCATAGGCGAAAAAGGCCTTGCCGCCGTTGTAGTGCGCAACCTCACGGATAGTCAGCGCGCTTATGTCGATGGTCATAGCTGCACCTCCGAAGCGGCGCATGGGCCTTCGTGACCACTTGTTCGACTGCACTCCCAGCCCTCTGGCGGAACGTCACACATCGGAGCGACGTGCAACCCAGCATCACTGATAGCCATCGCCAAGTCCTTGTTGTAAACGGTGAACCGCTTTCCTTTGCCGTCGATCACGCGCCACGCAGTTGCTGAAACAACGCCGGTAGGAAGGCGTGCGGCCTGCCATGCCAGCCAGCAGTACTGAATCGTGGTGCTGTGGTACTCACCGTCAGCGAACTTGCTCATACGCTGGTTGGGATATTCACTCAGCACCCACGCCTCGAACTCTTCACGCATCCTTTCGTTACCCATGTGCATGCCCTCCCCGGTTCTTGCGAAGATCCGCCAGTGCTCGATTGCCAATCGCTGGTGTTGTGCGGCCGTCGACACGCTCAGGCAGGGCCAGCGGAATGTTCCGCAGGCGCTCACCGGCGAGCATCATGCGGATGGTGATGTCGTAGTTACGGTCGAACAGCTTGCGGCTGACCTCGGCCTTCATCGTGTTCAGTGCGTTGAAGCCGCACTGGCTCGCAGCGTGGTACACGGCCTGATGCGACCACTCCCGGCTGCCTGCCTTGCTCGGGTGAGCATTGGCGACGGATTCGGCGTAGGCGGCTTCGTGAGACGGTATGCCGAGGGCTTCAGGGGTTGGCTGGCACATCTGGATGAACTTCCCAACCGACGGCGCGAAGTCGCTGCCCAGCTTGCGGCAGTTCTGCAGGCCGAAGCGGATCTGCTCGATCTGCTTGATACCCTCGGTCATGAACGCCTTCACCCAGGTGCGCTTGGCAGTCATCAGCGCCTCATCGGTTGGCCAAGCCTGTCGCCACGCCGGGAAGATCGCCTGCAACTCCTTGAACAGCGAGTTCACGACGTCGGCGGTACCGGTGTCGATCTTAAGCGGAGCAGTCTCCACCACTGGCAGGTTGCCCAGGGTCTGCATGAGCTGATTCGGAGTTTTCATCACAGCGCCCCCAAGTCATCAGCCCAGCTCTTGTCGTCGAAGTCGGGGCCGTTGGCCTGACGACGCGGCGGGAACGGGTGGACGTTGCTTCCCGCAGGCGCCGGCTCTGGCACCTCGTCCTCCCAGCGCTTGCCGTTGAGCCAGGTCGACGGGTGCGGGATGAACTGGCCGTTGTCCTTGGTCCACTCCGTGCTGACGCTCTGCGCACCCAGCGCCTGAGCCATCACCGCGAAGAGCTCGACGGTCAGGGTGAGCTTGTCCCACGCCTTGCGCGCAGCCTCCTTGCCGACCTTGCGGGGATACAGCGACCAGAACCTGGCGAACAGCTCAGCCGAATCGACTGCATCATCGCCATAAGGCTTTTGATCTTTATCTTCTCTTCTCTTCTCTTCTCTGGTCCGCAATTTGTCCGCATCACTAGCGGACACTTTGCGGACGTTTTTCGTCTTTCTGTCGTTGCGCTTACGCTCGTTATCGTTCGCCCGGCGCTTCGCACTGGCCCCGTTATGTTCGTCAAAGCGAGGCATTACAAGGCCTCCAGACTCAATGCAGGCCCACTCAACGTCGATCATTGCCTGCGTGAAGCCTGGCCAGCCGACGACAGCATCCATTGCCTCAGCGGTGTAACCGACCAGCACGCCGTCATCACAATGAGTGTCGAAAGTGCTCCAAGCGACATGCAGTCCGCCGATAATCCGCAACCTGTCCGCACTCAATGCGGACACCATGCGGAATACTTTCGGATGGGTTTGAAGTTCGATGCGCATTTTGATCCAGTCTCCGGCCATTACTTGCTGCCTTTGCCGATCAGGTCGGCCAGTTCGAGGAAACGATCGACGTACCAGTGAGGTTGCGTCTCACGGGGGCATTGCGGGCTGGTGAGGTTCTTGCCGTACTTGAGGCCCTTCTCGGTGACGGACCAGAAGTCGACGGTTTCGCCCTTGGAGTTCTTGCGCTGCATGGTCTTGAGGAAGCCATAGGCAGCCAGGGCGCGATTGAAGCCGGGAGCAGTACTGCTGATGCCGTTGTCCTTAATTAGAGCGGTGACGGCCTTAGTCGGCATGGAAGATCCGCCAGCCGCATCAGGGGCGGCGTCTACGGCGTAGCCGGGCAGGAACTTGGCGTCGAGCCCGTTGTTGGCGGCGATCTGGGCCAGCATCATCATCTTGCTGGACGGTGCAGGCTTCAGCAGGCGGTCGAAGCATTCCAGGATTGCCAGCTCGCCGACGATTTTGGAGTTGTTCGGCGCCGGCGCCGAGTACTGGCC
Organism: Pseudomonas sp. Irchel s3f7; assembly: GCF_900187615.1. Classification (GTDB taxonomy): domain Bacteria; phylum Pseudomonadota; class Gammaproteobacteria; order Pseudomonadales; family Pseudomonadaceae; genus Aquipseudomonas. The sequence continues at coordinate 144,811 of NZ_FYDO01000011.1, forward strand.
GGTTTTGCGGATGCTCGGCAGTACTTGGCCAACCACCCACTCTTCGAACTGTTCGGCGGCCGGCAGCTTCGACCTCATCACAAGCCGGTAAAGATCGCGCTCGGGGATTATCTGTACCGCCCTGACCTGACCTCCCATTTGGGTATGGCAGGTACTAACCGCCTTGCAGTGCGCGTTGATCGCCTTGGACGTGTTGGCATAGCCGAGAGCCTCCGCCACATCCCTGGCGATGAACAGTGGCTCACCGCTTCCGTCGTCGATCACGCGAACCAGAAGCCCGTGAAAGCTAAACTGAGTTGGAATACGCGACACGTTTTCACCGCTGCCAAATTGTGTCGCGACACTGGCCGGGGTATTGATCGTTTGGATTGATTGGTGCATGATTTGCTCCACAGCGTGTTTTAAGAGAGCCGGGTCACTACCCCGGCTTTTTTTCGTCTCGGATTTGGCAGAGGCCCTCTGGGTTACCCGGAAGAGTCCCTGCAAGAGGCCCTCATTGGGGTCACCAGTTGCAGCACCTTGGCTTTTTTGCGGCCCACTTCTGAAAGTGCCCCGTAAGCAATGGCGAGCTCTGTCATTTCATTGATGGTTTGGCTGAGGCTCCAGCCGTTGGCATGCATTAGCTCTTCCACCCTCTTCCGCGTCTGCGGAGGCAGCCTTTCAAGCTCTACGGTCATTTGGCCCTCCAAAGGGGCTTCAGCCCGCGATATCTTCTTGTTTGTCCTGCATGAGTTCCTCGATAACGCCGTTCGCAACGGCCCACTCGATGATTTCGTAGAGATAGGTCGCATGCTGCATGCGGGTTTTCGTTGCGGCTCGACGCAGAATCCGATCAAGAACAGGTTCGAAACGAACCTTCACCGGAATGGCGCGCTTTTGATTGGGGTCCATGTACATGCTGGGATTTCCTTGTGGCTGATGAATTTGTTAGGCGGCAGAAAGGGTTTCGCTGGGTTCAGAACAGATCTGCGCCCAAGGAAAAGTTGGGCAGAGGTCGGCCTTTTTGATCAGGCCCTCGGTCAAAGCCTCAATTTGTAAGGCGCGCTTTGCTGGTACCGCGCGCTCCCCCGAGCACCATTGGTTAACGGTCGGCGCAGTTACCTGAAGCAGGCGCGCCATCTCCGCCTGGCTGCCCAGCAAACGGGATGCTTTTTTGGCTGCTTCTGCTGATTTCATGAGTTCTCTCCTGGAGATTTGAAATGAATATAAGGCAATACCTTATTTCTAGCAAGCCATTGCCTAACCAACACGCCAATAGGCCTAATTAGGCAATGCTTACCGGACCAGAATTAGGCGCAGCGATTGAAGCTGCGCGGATCGCCAAGGGCGTATCAAAGAAGAAAATCGCAGACGACTTCCTGGTGAAGCCTCCGTCGATACAGGGCTGGGTGAAAACTGGCCGGATCGACAAGTCGAAGCTGATGGACGTGATCAATTATTTTGCGGACGTAGTCGGCCCAGAGCACTGGGGCTTGCGACCTGGTTTTTCTTTCGAAAACCTACCGGACGGCCCAGCCGACACTCTTATTGGTCAAGTTGATGACGAGCCGGATCCAGCCTTGTCGGCGGCAGAAATCGTTCGTCGGATGCTGATGACTCAAGGGAGAGGGTTGTCGAGCGATGTTCGTGACCGGATAGTCGCGGCGGCTGAAGCGCCAAGCAATGTCGTTACAGCTGACTTCTCTCGCCCAGGTCTTGTCGGTGACGAAATCAGAATTGCCCACTACGACATCCGCGGCGCGATGGGTGACGGGCAGAAGGCAGCTGACTTCCCAGAAATGCTGAAGGACATACGTGTAAGTCAAAAACACCTTCGCGAGCTTGGTGTTGAGTACGAGGATTTCAACTACCTCAAGCTTGTCACTGGCTGGGGTCAGTCGATGGAACCGACGATCAAGCATCGCGACCCTTTGATCGTAGATATCAGCATCAGAGACTTCGTCGGTGACGGCATCTACCTGTATTCGTGGGATGACCTGCTGTACATCAAGCGCATGCAGGTCGCTGACGCTGATAATTTTGAGATCATCTCAGATAACGCACGGCATACAGCTAAGCGGATAAGGCGTGACGACACACACATTCTGGCCCGCGTACTGCTGGTGTGGAACGCTCACCTGGTGTAGCGCTGAAACGCGTAAACAGTGTTGAAACTGAGTTGGCTCCGAATGAAAACTGCGATCAACGAAATCACCGAAGCTCTGGACCAGCAGATGGAGCTGAACTTTTTCATGGCTCGCAAGCTGATAGAGCTGTCTCCGCCCGACGAGCGAAAGCACCTGAAGAAAGAGCTGCATAGTCGACTCAGCACACTAAGGGAGCGAACCACGAAAGCGACTCTCGCACTTGAAAGCTTGGTTGGCGATCACCATCCACCTCGCCCCTCAGTGCGGCAGAGGATCAAGAAATGGTTTTCCCACAGCTAATGTCTGGCACATCTGAAGACCTGCAGGAGCCTTCATGTCACTCACCAAGCCCAACCAGGATCTGCGCCGCGACCTGAAGCAGGCCGCCGCTCTACTGAAGTGGTCAGGTGTCGATCTGCTCCAAGTTGCAACGAAGCTATCAGAGGCGGGACAAGAAAACGACGCACAGGAGCTCATGAGGATCGCCGTGAGTTTCCAAGAAACCGAGGATCGGCTGATGGCGCTTGCGGATGAAGTCAAGAGCGGGCAAATAACACGAACCACATAGCCAGGAGGCTTTGAGCGCTTGAGCGAGTATTTATGTTTCGTAGCAGGTTGTGGATATGGGAACAAGATGAGTGCCTGGCCCTGTGCAAAGCTATGGCTGAGTACAACGAGAGCAGGCCCAAGGAATTGCGCATCACCCAATGCCATGTGGCGAGTGAATTAGGGATAAGCCCTGCCGCCGCGAACGCCTACTTTCGTGGAAAAAGAGCTCTCAACATTGCAGTGGCTCAAGCAGTGCTCAAGCTTACCGGCATTCAGGTCGACAAATTCAGTCCGCGGCTAGCTGACGACATAAGGCTAAAGCACGGAGGTAATTCGTAGGTGATCCAGATCGAGGGTTAACGGCATGGCGCACTCGATTCAATACCAGATAGGTGAATCCGTTCGCGCCATCGAGGCTGAGGTGGAGAAACTGCTCGATCTGGCTACAGCGTTCAAAGAAGCTGGGAATGATGAGCTGGCGTGGGTTGTCACAACGCAGGCGCAAAAGCTCCTTGAGGCTTCGATAGCACTGAGAATTGCGATGGCTGGTTGAGGAAGCATTGTGCGGGGGAAAGTTGGGTAGATCTCAATCACGAGTCAAATTTCTGATTGGCTGCTTGTCCTGATGCTCAGGTTAGGCTTTAATGGAAAAAATATACCTAGGTCGATATAGTGTACGAGCTAATCCCTCATGACGATCTGGAGGAAGATCTTGAAAGATTGATGGGGATCGACCCAAAAATTGTCTATCAAGCATTGGATACGATCGATCAGCTTACTGCAGACCCTGATTTACTAGATGACTTGTTGCGCAATGGATATGGAGGGACGCCGTGGAAGCCTGCGCCCGGAGCTATATTCAACGTAAGAGCTTGGGGTAAAGCCCAAGAGCAGGGTATGAATCTTTGGGCGATACGTGACTTTGAACTATCCCGCAAAGGCTTCGAATTCAGGATTGTGTATGCCGTATTCCCCAAAACTGAGCAGATCTACATCCTGGCAATCATTGAAAGAGCATGGAATTATGACTTCGCTAGCCCCATTTCTCGACGCGTCTTCGCCAGCTATCGTGCCATCGAAGAGGAGCTATGGTGACGCTACCCCTGCCATATCAGGTTATGCGCCGCAGGTATACAACCTCAGCCCGACGGTAAAAAAATCCAAAGCAGCAGCTCGCCACACAAAGTTTTCAGCGTTTGTTGAACGATTGGAGCGCGACCCACTGCACGCAAAGGGTTTGGCGGAAAATAGAGTTCTAGTCGCAGATGCACTTTACCCAGAAGACGGCACCACACTGAAAACGCTGCGACTCAAGGCGGGTTTAACGCAAACTCAGCTCGCTGCAGCACTCGAGACAAGTCAGCCTCACGTGGCCCGGATGGAGATGGGTCGCCAAGAGCCAGTTATGTCTACCTGCCGGAAGCTTGGTGCGGTGTTTGGCGTGTCACTTGATGTAATCAGCTCTGCCCTGGAGAGACAGGCTGAGATCAACGAAAGCAAGGTTGGGAAATGACTAGATACGTTCACTCAACATACTGTGATGACATTCGCCAGGAAGTCGGTGGAAAGATTACGCTGGTTGGCATCTACGCCGGGCAATGCTTGGTCCCCGAAATTCCATGCTCGCTTCCTAAGCTTTGCCTGGTGCTGAACATTTCAGCGACCCGAGCAGCGCCTGTCACGTCGCTTACCGTGGTTGGTGCGTTTGCGGGAACCGAGGTCTTCACTATGGCTCTAGACAAAAGTCAGATCGAAGAAATTATGGCGCAGAGCATGAAAGACAGACCTGACAGCAAAAGCATGATGCTTATGCTAATGGGCGTGATGTCTCCATTCAATGTGCCAGCCGAAGGCAAACTAACGCTTTCAGTTATAGCTAATGGCGAAGAGCTGTACTGCGAAGGCCTAGACATTTCCAAAGCGCCTCCTAATACGTTATTCGGCCAATGAAAGAGCCCGGCCCAGCGCCGGGCTTTTCGTTTCCGCCCATGTCACACCATCGTCACATCCACCCTGCACAATGCAGTCAGCCAAACGGATTTGGCCTCGATTACCAGAAGCCCGGCCACTGCGCCGGGCTACTTCGTTCTAGCCTTGCACCCTCCCTCGTTGGATCTACACTGACCACGAGACTGCTGAAAGATCGCCGAATAGTTTTGCCCGCACATGCGGGGGTTTTACTTCCTGATTTCTCCCTCCCCGTCTCCCCCTCTTGAAAGCCCTGGTCACGCCACTGATCGGCCCATTCGTTTCTGCGACATGCTTTTCACGAAGCGCTCACATATCGGAGTGCAGATTGAAAAGACAAAAGGATTTGACCCCGCACAGAAAGCCCGACCAAGCGCCGGGCTTTTCTTTGCCTGCGATTCGGTATCAGCCCCTCTCCCGCCCCCCAACGCAACGCCTTAGAAAATTTCGAAAGTGTACAAAATCAAGGCGAATAGCCATTATGCATGGAGATACGAGTGCGTATCGTCCATCACCCTGGGGATTTAAATGCTCGTAGACGTCTCAAAGTCAGTCCGTTTATTAGCGGCAGCTTACTGTTTTGCAGGCGTAAGTGGGTGTGCTTCCGATGGCGGTGCAGGAGAATTAGCCGTAGTGGGCCTTGTAATAGGGGCGGCGAGCATGGATTCGGGGGCCTTGTTAGGTGCGGCTGCAGTCGGCACGGGGCTGATGGTCGCGGCGTCTATGTCTGGGGGGGACGATGTAAAAACGAACACTACGCCTTCCGCGCCATCACCGGCCGTCGTCCCACCTGTGACAGCGCCAATAGCCCTCGTCACCCCCACAACAAACACCAATAAGTCTGTGCAGGGCTCGTCGCTGGAGGAGTTTTTGGCCAGAGAAACGGTTGCAAAGTATCAGGGCCGATCGTGCGACTACTTACAGCTTTCTTTGGCTGACGCGGACTCTTTGATAGCCTCTACCGGCCCCATAGCTCCGCAAGTGGGACGTGCTCAAAAATCTGCAGTGACGGAATCACTTAAAGATAGAAATTGCCCTACGCTGTCCCCGCTGGCAGGCCGCATCGGGGCATCCATCGATACAATTGATCCTGTTAAAGCACCACAGCTAAAGCTTCCAACAGCTGGCGTATGGATTAATAGTGTTTCTCCTGGCAGTAACGCTGAAAAGGCCGGGCTATCAAGAGGTGATGTCGTGGTGGCAATCAATGACAACCCCATTAAAGATACAGCTGACTTTCGCTTAGCCATTGGCCAATCAGCCATCGGGTCTACAGCCAGACTTAAGGTCTGGCATGCACAAAAATTCTACGATGCGCCCGTCCTAATAGGTCAATAACGCTTTGCCCCCATCTACAGAGAGCCCGCCACTGAGCGGGCTTTTTGCTGCCTGCTACGCTTTTCTTTAGACACAGGAGAAAGGCCATGCCCCTGCCAGACGATCCTACCCCCGCCCTGCTCCACCGCCTCAACGAGAACATCATGGCCCTAGGCTGTGCCGTTGAAGAGATCGGTATTTGGATCGATCAGCGCGGCTCCACGGAGGTATCCAATCAAATCAACGAGCATCTAAAAGTACTGGAAAACAACAGTGATGCTATTGCCGAACTGTTGGTTGACCTTATCGCCAGGTGGAAGCCTGAAGTGGAGGAAGATCCCGAGGACTGAAGTCGACCCGACTAGATAAGCCCGCCGAACGCGGGCTTTTTATCGCCCATCAAAAAGGCGCCGCCTCCTCCACCGGCTCGTTAACTTCTACCGGCCGATCTTCCTCAGCGCACGCCTCCCACTTCAACGTCACCGACTCGTCATCGTTGAAGGTCATATCTATGCCATCCGTTTCGGATAGCAAGCCCATCACCTCCTCCCACTCCCGATCTCCATCCGTGTCCAGGCGATGAATCGTCACCCAGCGCTGAGTCTGCGCGACCGGGTGATTGATCATTGACGATACGCGCAGCCCTAGCCGCTCTATCCCGCTGATTTCCTGACGCTCTACTGGTTTTTCTTGCCTCTTCGACTTCGCCATACTTGCTCCTTGATGCTGTATATCCATACAGGTTTAGCAAAGCTTATATCAGTCACTCGAAAATGTAACCCCTGAACATAAGGCGGTGATTCGTGAAAAAATCACAGAAATAATTAGGCATTACCTATTTACAGATATTAGGCATTGGCTTATTGTCCACCCATCGCAGCGACACACAGCCACTGCGAAGGGCCTCAAAGGGTCCGCTCCGATCAGGAGTCGCTCTTTAACAATCAGCGCAATACGAACAAAGACGGCACTGCCTCTACGGCGACCGGAGATCAGATAGCCCCGAAAGGCTACCAACGCGAGGACCACCTCGACGGCTGACTAGAGCGAAAGGCTCGAACCGCGTGAATGACCCGCTAAGCGGTGCCAGAAGGAACGGAATTTTCACTGATGCACCTGGTTACTCGGGTGCATTGGGAAAACAACCGGAGACAGCAGCATGCAGATCAACCAGCAGAAAACGGTGCAAGTCGACGTGACCGAGTTGCACCTGCACATCAAGGTGCGCGACGGCTTCGCTGCCGGCCTGAAGGATGCACAGGGCGAAGAAGTAGGCAGCTACGAAGGCTACGTGCCGGACTTCTTCCCCGGCGATCACTACGGCGACTACCTGATCCTCAACATCGATCTGGAAACCGGACAGATCAAGAACTGGAAGAAGCCAACCACTGGCGACATCGAAAAGATGCTCGCTCAGGGTGAAGACGACTGAACAGCCAGCGCCACGTCAGCCTGACGAAAACTGCCCTATACCGGTGATGGTTGAGGAAGTGGGTGGTCACTTCGAATCCGGTTAACCCACCCGAGCACCTGGTACTCCCCAGCACCAGGCCGCATCGGAGTGTGATCTGCGCCGACGGTAGGCCAAAGCACCGGGGAAAGCGCGCACCGGTAAGCCAGATCACACCCCGATGCGGACGATTCTGCACCGCGCAACGCGGCCCCCTGCATCAACCTTTCAATTCAAACACCCACCCGCATGCACTCCCCTCCGCGCCCAACGGCAACCAGCGGAATGGATGAGTGCAGCCGGGTTTTGTTGGATCAACACCGCCACTCTGGAGGCGACCATGAACGCACTCGCAGCAGCACAGTCCCGCTGGGACCACATGACCCCTTGCGACACCTCGGCGCGTGATGAGGCCGCAGACAATTGGTCCTACAACGCCGCTGAGCAGCTGGTGCTGGGCTGTGACGTTGTGATTCGCACTCGCCGCCAGACGAAGGTCATCGGGTACGCGGAGTTTCTCGGCAAGATTCAGACGCAGCTGAATCAGCGCCAGATCGACGGAGAGGACAACGAGGACCTCTTTGCTCAGTTAGTGGTCGCTGCAATCAAGGGCGGCAACGTAAGGGGCTTCGCGGAAAAACTGCTCGGCCCGCACGGCCTTCAGGACATCGCCCTAGAACTGGTCGAACCTTGGTTTGATCTGGCAGTGGAGCAAGCCCGGGAGGATGTCGACTGATGAGCCCGCACATCCTCATCGATGAAGCGCTGGATAGCCTCGCTCATCCAGACAGCCCGCCAGGCAACAGCATTCTGGTTCAGCAGATCATCACCAACCTGATGACCGATCAGTTGATCACCCTCGAAGAGTTCAGCCACTACTGCCAGCGCCTGCTTAAGCAATGCAGGCAGCGCAAGGAGTTCGCATGAGTACACCACTGGTTAAAACGCTGATCGACGAGCAGCTCGACGAACTGCCAGAGCATATGGCCGTGCCAAGCGACCGCCTGCTGATGGTGTTCAAGGGGCTGACGATGTGGGACGCCATGCAGGCAGCGGAGCGGGCTCACATCGAAAACCCGCAAGCCTGGAGCCGGCGTGCATGCCTATGCGGTGAATGGACTTTGGCGTATGAGGTGCGGGCTTGACCTCCTACCAGCGTGCCAAGCGTCTCTACACCTGGCGCGGCTCGGCCATCGCCCTGCTGCTCTTCACTGCCTGGATGCTGGCAAGCGCCTACTCCGGCCAGCTCACCCAATAACTCACACCTTCAAACGCTGCGTGCATCGCGGCCAAGGATTTCTCATGTCCGCAGAACAGCAACTGGCCGTCGTGCCGCCCCAAGAAACCACTCTGGCTGTCTACTCCGCCGAAAAAGGCCTGGAGCCTTGGCTGCAGGTGATCCGCAGCAAGATCGATGGCTTCACGCCGGACATCAGTACCCGCAAGGGTCGTGATGCAATCGCATCAATGGCCTATGCAGTTGCCCGCTCCAAAACAGCGCTGGACGACGTCGGCAAGAAGCTGGTCGCCGATCTGAAGGAAGTCCCAAAGAAGATCGACGCCGAGCGCAAGCGCGTCCGGGACACGCTGGACTCATGGCAGGAAGAGGTCCGCCGTCCGCTGAATGAGTGGCAGGCCGCCGAGGACGCCCGGGTCGACAAACACAACGATGCAATCGAGCGTCTCCGGCTGCTGGCCGTGAATCTGGACGGCATCACCGCCGAAGATCTGGCCGACCGCGTCGCACAGCTTGAAGCAGTTGCCCTGGGCGACGACTGGGAAGAGTTCGAACCGGAGGCTGCTCGCGCCAAAGACAAGGCACTGGGTGTGCTTCGCGCTGCCCTCGCCGCCCGCCAGCAGTACGAAGCCGAACAGGCTGAACTGGTCCGTCTGCGCGAAGAGAAGGAAGCCCGAGATAAGAAGGACAACGAGGACCGCATTGCCCGTGAAGCCGCTGAGCGTGCCACGCGGGAGGCCGAGGAAAAGGCTAAGCGTGAGCGTGACGCAGAAGCTCAGCGAGTCCGTGACCAGCAGGCAGCCGCTGAGAAGCGCGAGAACGACCTGAAGTTGCAGACCGCTGAAGCAGAACGTCGTGCCGAGCAGGCAAAACGCGAGCAGCTTGAGGCAGAGCAGAAGGCTGAGCGTGACCGCTTGGAAGCGGTTGAGCGACAGAAGCAAGCCGTCGAGCAGGCGCGACTGGATGAAAAAGCCAGGGCGGACGCAGCAGCAGACGAAATCCTGCGCCAAGAGCGGCTGCGCGAGGCCGACAAGGAGCACAAGAAGACCATCTGCCTCGCCGCACAGAAAGCCCTAATAGCTGGTGGCATTGATGAAGAAGTGGCGAAGGCCGTCATCATCCTGATCCACCAGCGCAAGATCCCCGCCATTTCAATTCAGTACTGAGGTCGCCATGAGCAATCTTGCAGTGACAGAAAAGGTCGAGCGCGTGCCGGCCATTCAAACCGAGTCGGCAACCATCATGTCGATCATCCAGCAGGTGGCCATGAGCCCCGACGCTGACATCGACAAGATGGAGCGCCTGATGGCCATGCATGAGCGCTTCCAGGCGCAGCAGGCCAAGCAGCAGTACGACGATGCACTGGCCCAGATGCAGGAAGAAATGCCGGTGATCGGCGAGCGCGGTGGCATCAAGGACAAGAGCGGCCGAATCCAGAGCACCTACGCACTCTGGGAAGACATCAACGAAATGATCAAGCCAGTGATGGCCAAGTATGGCTTTGCCCTCACCTTTCGCACGCCGCGCAACGAGCGAGGCATCGAGGTCGAGGGCGTGCTGAGCCACCGGGCCGGGCACCGTGAAGTGACATCGATCGTCTTGCCGGTGGATACCTCCGGCAGCAAGAACGGCGTGCAGGCCGTGGCTTCCAGCGTCAGCTACGGCAAGCGGTACACCGCAGGCCTGCTACTGAACATCACCACTACCGGCGAAGACGATGACGGCAACGGCCCGGCCGCACAGGTAACGCCGCGCGTGACTTCTGCCCAGGCCGCGCAGCTCGCCATGCTGCTGGAGAAGTGCAGCGACAAAGCGAAGTCCGCTTTCACCGGCATCCACGGCACACCGACCTCCGTTGAGAAATCCATGTTTGACCAGGTGTTGGCCATGCTCACCAAGTCAGCCACCCAAAACAGCAAAACCACCGAAGGGAAAGACGATGAAAATCATCAGTAACGTTGAGCAAGGGACTCAAGAGTGGCTGGACCTGCGCCTGGGTATCGTGACCTGCTCGGAGCTGGACACCTTGCTGGTCAACGGCAAGGGCGAAGCTGGTTTCGGCGCCGGCGCATTCACCTACATGAACACGCTCATCGGCGAACGCATCACCGGTGAAGCTGCCGACCCATTCCAAGGTAACCGGCACACCGAGCGCGGTCATGAGTACGAAGGCATTGCCCGCGGCCTGTACCAGTCGCAACTGGATGTCACCACCGAGCAGGTCGGCATCATCCTGAATCACGGAATTGGCTACTCGCCAGATTCGCTGATCAGCGAAGACGGCCTGTGCGAGATCAAAACCAAGCTGCCTAAATTTCAGGTGGAAGTGATCCTGTCCGGCGAGATACCGAAGGAACACATCGCGCAGTGCCAGGGTGGCCTCTGGGTGTCGGACCGAGAGTGGATCGACTTCGTCAGCTACTGGCCGGGCATGAAGCTGTTCGTGAAGCGTGCCTACCGCGACGAAGTAATGATTCGCAAGATGGGCGAACGGGTCAAAACCTTCTACGAAATCCTCGACGAGCGCATGAATCGCGTGCTCGGCATCGCCGCTTAAGGACATTCCATGCCAACACTTACCGACGTCGGCCGCATTGGCCGTGACGCTGAACTGCGCTTCACCCCTAGCGGTGACCCCGTGATCAATCTGGCGCTGGCCTGCGACTACGGCCGCAAAGGCCAGGACGGCAAGCGCCCGACCCAATGGGTTGACGCCACCCTCTGGGGCAAGCAGGCCGAAGCCATGGCGCCCTACCTGCTCAAGGGCCAGCAGGTCTACTTCACCATGGACGACGCCCACATCGAAACCTACGCCAAGACCGGCGGCGGTGAGGGCTTCAAGCTGACCGGCAAAATCATCCTGATCAAGTTCGTCGGCTCACCGCCTCAGGCCGCCAATCAACCGCAGCAGCAGGCCAGGCCGCAACAATCCCGGCAACAGGCGGCAGCTCGGCCAGCGAAAAACCAGCAAGCCGCGCCGCCCGACAGCTTCGACGACGACATCCCCTTCGCGCCCCTCCACCATTTAAACGGTGCCTGACATGGACCAAGAATTCGTAGAAGCCGCAAAGCGGCAAAGTGGACTGGAGGCGGCGAAAGCTGCCTTCTTTGCATCCGGAGGTCAGGCTCAACTGATCCCAATAGGCGTCGGAAAGGACAGTCCCGGCATAGAGGCACTTCCGAAGCCGGCATACGGTTATCGCACCATCGAGGCGGCAAAAAGCAAGCGCGGGCGACCCATCAGCGGTGAGGTAAAGGCCGCCCTGGCCGCACAGTTAGTGGAGTGCAAAGCAGCCGGCATGTCTCGGTACAAAGCGAGTAAGCACCTCGGCATCAGCGAAACGCTATGCCGCCGGCTGATCGCCGATTACTCGCTCGACTTCCCGGCATCAGCCTGATGCGCAGGATGGTTCGAGTTCAGCAACGCAAACGGCAGACCTGGCTGGGAATGCCGGCCAGCGGAATAGAAGAGGCAGGCCATGGCCGAGGAACAGCAGGAGCTGACGGCGGAAGCCAAAAAGCAACGCAAGAAACGCGAAAAGAAAGCAGCGGACGATGCCAAAAAGGGCATCGGGCGCTTACAGGTTGAAGTCGCCGGCGTGTTCATGGCGGACCTCAAGCGCTTGATGAAGGACCACGGCTTTAACAACCAGCAGGAGGTGTATCAGAACTTGCTGCGCAATGTGATCGCCGCCGACTTCGAAACTGCAGAATGGATGCTTCGCTGTGTCACGACACCTTATGAAATCCCTGAAAAGGTGTCGCGAGCATTTTACGAAAAGAGCATGGCCGAACTGGCGGCCGACCCGGGCGACGAAATAGTTAAGCCGGATGCTTAGAGAAAGTACACATCCTCTGGCTTGAACTCGCGCCGTACAGAGTGCGATTCGGATGGACAGTCGGAATGACCGACAAGCCCCTTCCAGAATTCATCATCAAACCAGCCCAACAGATAAAAATAATGGCAGGCGTCGATCAACGTTCCTCGCTCCCACTCCGAGCCAGAACTTGCAAGACCTTGAATGTCGTAATGGTCTTCAAGCCCATAAAAGGAGATCTTCTCCTTTTTTAACCACTTTTCGTCCAAAAATTTTGCCAGTTCAGATACCTGCTCTTCGCTGATTGCAAACTGCTCTTTGTACGGTTCATGCCAAGGCGCGCCATCATTACCAATGGGGTAAACACCATTGTCCCAAGCATACGCGTAGGCAGGCGTGATGTTTTTTCCGGAGCGATCGCTCGTAAAGAGCGTGAGCAGTTGAAATTTCTGAAGATTGAAAAGCATTTCTGCAGTAGCTGACATTTTCTCTCCTTGCTCCGGCCCTATGCCGGACCAAACACAAATACCCCACTTCAACGAATCACGCCAGCCGGCGAGGATCCCCTATGTCCGCACAACAGAAGAAACACCCCTTCGATTTCAAAACTCAATACGGACTCGGCTTCAGCACTCAGGACGATGAGATCGTTGTCGACTTCTTCTGTGGTGGTGGCGGCGCCGGTACCGGCTTGGAAATGGGCTTGGGTCGCGCGGTGAATGTCGCGAAAAACCACAGCCCCCAAGCGATCAGCATGCATACCGTGAATCACCCGGGCGCCGTGCACTTCACCACCGACGTGTTCGAGGGTGATCCGGATACCGAGTGCGGCGGCAAGGCCGTTGGCTGGTTCCACATGTCACCTGATTGCACACACCACAGTCAGGCCGCCGGTGGCCAGCCGCGTAAGCGCGAGATCCGGAACCTGTCGTGGATCGGTCTGAAGTGGGCCGGCAAGAAGAAGCCCCGCGTCATCAGCCTCGAGAACGTTAAGCAGATTTTGCAGTGGGGCAGACTGATCGCCAAGCGCGACAAGGATACCGGCCGGGTGGTGAAACTTGGCGGCGAAGTTGCTGCACCTGGCGAGGTTGTTCCGGTCGGCCAGCAGTTCCTCATCCCGGATCCGAAGCAGCGCGGCCGTACATGGCGCCGCTTCGTAGCTCTGCTCGAAGCGATGGGCTACGTCGTAGAATGGAAGGTAATCAAGGCCTGCGACTTCGGCGCTCCAACGAGCCGGGAACGCCTGTTCATGATTGCCCGCTGCGACGGCCAGCCAATCGTTTGGCCGGAGCCAACCCACGCCAAGAACCCGATCAAGGGCCAGCAGAAGTGGAAGACCGCCGCTGAGTGCATCGACTTCACCGACCTGGGCAAAAGCATCTTCGGTCGCAAGAAAGACCTGGCCCCGGCCACACTACGGCGCGTTGCCAAGGGAATGAAGAAGTTCGTCATAGATAGCGCGGCGCCGTTCATTGTGCCGATTGCCAACTGGTCAGGGGAAGCGGTGCAGTCGGCCGACGAGCCGCTGCGCACCGTCACCTCATACCCGAAGGGCGGCGCCTTCTCAGTAGTGAGCCCGATCATCGCACCGGCAACGCACCAGGGCAGCGATCGCATCAATGACCCGCTCGACCCTCTGCCGACGGTGACTTGTGCGAACCGCGGCGAGCTGACGCTGATCAGCCCATTGATGGTCGGGGCCGGTGGCCCGGAGTACTCCGGCAAGCCGGTGGGCATGGACCAGCCAGTGGGCACGTTGATGACGCAGAACCATCGAGCGCTGGCCTCGGCCTGCATCGTCCAGGCCGGGCACGGCGAGGGCTCTGGCGCAAACAAGCGCCGCTCCCACGGAGTGAACGACATCTGCGGTCCGATCGGCACCGTCACTGCCAGCGGCGGCGGCCAATCCGTCAGCGCCGCTGTGATGATCCAGGCCAACGGCGGATTCAACGCCACACACGCCAAGGGTATGCACGAACCGATGACCACGGTTACCAACACCGGCAGCCAGCAGCAACTGGCGGTGGCGAACCTGGTGCACCTGCGCGGCAACTGCGATGCACGGGACGTGAACGACCCGCTGCACACCGTCAGCGCTGGCGGCCAGCACCACGGCTTGGTCAGCGCGTTCATTGAGCGGGCATTCGGCGGCAGCGTTGGACCGGGCCTGGACGATCCGGCACCGACCATCACGGCCGGCGGCGGTGGCAAGATCTCGCTGGTGTCGCTCACCCTGTCACCGGAGCACGAAACAGGAGCCCTCCGGGTCGCTGCGTTCCTGATCAGCTACTACGGCACCGAGAACATCAGCGCTTGCGACTCGCCGGCGCCGACGATCACCACCAAGGACCGCCTCGCCATGGTCACCGTGATGGTGAAGGGTACGCCCTATGTGATCGTCGACATCTGCCTGCGGATGCTGAAACCGGCCGAGCTGTACAAAGCCCAGGGCTTTCCCGCCGACTACATCATCAGCCACGGTGCCGACGGCAAGCCATTCACCAAGACTCAGCAGGTGCACATGTGCGGCAACAGTGTCAGCCCACCGCCAATGGCGGCACTGGCCCGGGCCAATGACCCATGGCGCGTTGCCGAGCGCCAAGCCGAAGCAGCATAACCACCCACCATTCCACCGCCCGGGCATGCCCCGGCATAGGACGCCCCATGCCCACAGAAAACAAACCGGCTGAAGCTGGCTTTGACCTGAACACGCCCGATGGCGGACGCGGTTACATCGCCGACCTGTTCAAGACCGTGCTCAGGCGTCACGACTATCGCCAGTACATCACTGAGCGGCTGGCCGGTGACTTCGCGTGCACGCTGGCTCAGCACTTCGAACGCATCACGGCCGAACGTGACGCCCTACAGCGGCGCCTGAACGCAGCGGATCAGCGGATTGATGATCTGTTAGCAGAAATTGCAACAGTGCGGCAAGGCCCCTGCAAGATGATCGTCGGGGACGAACTGCCATGAGCCGCTTCATCGCGGTTTTCCACTACTGGTTCGTCGATAGCAAAGGATTCACCGTGCTGGAATATGACGGCGATCACCAGCGTGCTGACGAGCAGGCCGCCAAATACCTGCGGGATACCGCCGGAGACTTCAATCGCGGTGACTACACGCTGGTTGAAATCGACGATACCGAGCATCTGTCCCGCCGCCTGACCTGGCGTGAACGGATCACCGGCAAGCTCGAAACGCAGTAACCCCCTCCCCCTTCAAAGTCAGCCGCTATAGCGGCAAGGAACCCGCATGACCGCAGTGACAGATCACGACGTCGAGTTCGCGCAAGCCGTCGTCGCGTTGGCGCGCAAGCACGGCATGACCGGTATCTCGATGGAGTTCCGGCAAAACTTCGACCTTTCCCAATCGACCGGCTGCTACTGCGGCAAGCGGATCACCTGGTCTGAAGGACGTCACGGTGACGAAGCGACAATCAAATTCCGCACTGAGGCCGAGGCATCGTTTCCAGAAAAAGCGAAGGTGACGCCATGATCGCCCTCGCCTGGTTCGCCTACGTGTATTGCTACAGGGGGAGGCGGTGATGATCGTTAAAATCGCATTCGATCCGGCCAATCTAAAAGCTGAAGACGAAGCCTGGCCAGCGTTCAACACGGGCGGTCTCACCCTCAAGATCTGGGCGCTCTACAAAAAACACTTCGTCACTTCCCAGCACTTCCGCGACTCCTTGGTGCAGATGGCTGAGCTGTTTGAGCGAATGCTCGACATCGATGACCACGAAGTTCGGCCATACATGAACATCGACGAGTTCATGGGTTACCTCGGTGCCTGCGGCATTTACGGAACAGTGGTCGGGCCACGCCATAAAGAAATGGCTGAGTGGGTGGTCAGGTACTGGGACTATTTCAACCTCTCAACACAACGAGCAGTGACCCTCCAGTTCAAGGTCGTGAAAGAAGTCGATGAGACTTTAACGGTCTGCGGCTTCGGCCCAGCCACCGCCGCTTAACCCCTCTTCCACCTACCAGCCTGCCGGTGAACAGCTTGCTACTTATTCCGCTGCATCCATCCAACCATCAATAACGTGCCACCTGAGACGAATAAGCCAAAAGCCAAGTAGCCGACGCTGTCACCCCGAAGCAAATGATTCAGGCAAACGCCGAGCCCGAAAATAGCCATTAGCAGCCCAATGACAAAAATTGGGGTTCGAATCGCCTTATTCATCGCTAACTCCCGCTCAAGATCTATTTCATTAAACCATAGGCCTGCCGGTGAACGGCGGGGAGGAATTCGTATGTCCGAACGAATCGCGTGCTCGCAATACGACGAGCGCCAGTCGAAATGCAAAAGCGGCTTCCCGCGCATCCATCCGACCTGCTGGGGTGGGCCGTCAGGCTGCCATGCATGCGGCGCCCAGCAAAGCACTCCGATGTGCATGCAGGAGGACCCGCCGTCCCATCACCTACGCGAGAACGGCCTACCTCTTGGATGGCCAGCACACTAACCACCTTCTGCCGCCACGCGCGGCATGGAGCATCATCATGGCAAAAGTCATTGCCCAGATTACGGTAAAGCTCCCGCGCCTGATGGAGGTGAGCGAGTACAGAAAGTTGCGCTACGCCGGCGGTAAGCCGAGTGTGCAGCAGCTGAAAAAATGGATTGAGGAAGGCGAAGTGATTGGAGAGGTAAAGGGCGGGATGTACTTCGTAGATTTGCAGGCGGCCGTGATTGGATCGAACGATCCGTTGCTCGCCAAGATGATGGAGGTGGGCTAATGGCTCCGCCGCGCGCCAGGACAGTGAAGAACCGGGACCTGCCAGCGAATCTCTACCCGAACGGGAAGTACTGGCAGTACAAAAACCCGATCACCGGCAAGAAGACCAGCATCAATAAGCCAATGGCCGAGGCCATCAAGCTGGCCAATGCCGCCAACGCCAAGCTGCTGCCGCTGCTGGCAGACGACGGGGCGTTGCTGGCGATGATCACCGGTGACGCGGCGCCGAAGTTCAGCGGCTGCCTGGAGCGCTTCGAAAAGGAATGGCTGACCACCAAAACTTACGCCGCGAGCACGCTGAAGGAAATCAAATTCAAGTTGGCCCGGTACCGCGAGGATCTGGGCGACTTGATGATGGGGCAGTTGGATGTGCTGACTATCGCGGAGTACCTGGATGGTTTCGAGAACAATGCCTACACGAAGCACCGTGGGCTGCTGGTCCAGGTGTTCGCGTTCGCCGTGGCCAAGGGTCTGTGCGATCGCAACTCCGCCGAGCTGACCTTGGTCAAGAAGGAGGCCGAGAAGAAGCGCCAGCGCCATACCGTTGAGGGGCTGAACACGATTCTGGAATACGTGGGGACACCGATCTGGTTGAAACGCGCCATTCGGCTTGGGTTGCTGAGTCTTCAGCGGCGGGAGGATATCGTGGTGTGGCCGAAATCGGCCGTGGACCTCGAGCAGAACACCATCAAGGTATCGCCCGGGAAGACGCAGAACTACGGAAAGCCTGTGCACCTTGAGATCGTCATGGGCCAGGCACTGCGGGAGGTCGTTCTGGACTGCATAAAGTCGCCGGTCGTCTGCCCTTACCTGATCCATTACTCGCCGAAAGCACGCAAGCGGAGTCAGCTGGACGCCAAGCTACACTGGAATGCGGTGACAGCGGACTACCTGACCAAGTCATTCGCCCAGGCGCGGGACGATTCACACGCTTACGACAACATACCAGCCGGCGAGCGCCCTACCTTTCACGAGATCCGGGCTCTCGGCGCGTGGCTGTATGAGCAACAGGGTTTCGAGCAGGAATACATCCAAGGCTTGATGGGTCACGCTGACGTGAAGATGACCGAGCACTACCAAGCGGGGCACGGTGATGAAGCGGTGGTTTATATGAAGGTGAAAGCAGACCTGAAGGTGTAGCTCAGTGGTCGTTTGCCCAAAATATTCCCAAAGTTTGCCCAAAGGCACACAACAAAAAAGGGCCCACCTTTCGGTGAGCCCTTCTAGACCGCCCAGCAGAGCGGATTTTGTTTGGTAGGCGCGATTGGACTCGAACCAACGACCCCCACCATGTCAAGGTGGTGCTCTAACCAACTGAGCTACGTGCCTGCTGTGAGGCGGCATTCTACGGAATTCCGGAGGGGTGTCAACACCTTTTTTCGCGCTAACCCTATGAATATGCAAAATATTTAATTTCGCGAGTGCGAAGTGGATTTTCCGGGTGGCTGGCGGGGGATTTTTATCTCGGGTAGGATCAACGCACTCGTAAAATATATTAAACAGAGGCTGCCGGATGGCGAACACTCCCTACCCAGAGTCCTACTACGCCGCATCGGCCAATGCGGTTCCGCCACGGCCGGCATTGCAGGATGAAGTCCAGACGGATGTCTGCGTGATCGGCGCCGGTTATACCGGGTTGTCCGCTGCCCTGTTCCTGCTGGAGAACGGTTTCAAGGTGACTGTACTCGAAGCGGCCAAGGTAGGTTTTGGGGCGTCGGGGCGTAACGGTGGCCAGATCGTTAACAGCTACAGCCGTGATATCGATGTGATCGAGCGCACCGTGGGCCCAAAACAGGCGCAGTTGCTGGGTCAGATGGCGTTCGAGGGTGGACGGATCATTCGCGAGCGGGTTGCCACCTACAACATTCAATGCGATCTGAAGGACGGTGGCGTGTTCGCCGCCATGACTCCCAAGCAGATGGGTCATCTCGAGTCCCAGAAGCGTCTGTGGGAGCGATTCGGCCACACTCAACTCGAGCTGATGGATCAACGCCGAATTCGTGAAGTCGTGGCCTGCGATCAATATGTCGGTGGGATGCTCGACATGAGCGGCGGCCATATTCACCCGCTTAATCTGGTGCTGGGTGAAGCGGCGGCAGTCGAGTCCCTGGGTGGAACGATTTATGAACAATCGCCGGCGGTGCGCATCGAGCGCGGCGCGAACCCGGTAGTGCATACCCCGCAAGGCAAGGTCAGGGCCAAGTTCATCATCGTGGCCGGCAATGCCTATCTCGGCAATCTGGTTCCGGAACTCGCCGCCAAATCGATGCCTTGCGGCACGCAGGTCATCACCACCGAGCCGTTGGGCGAAGAACTGGCGAAAGCCCTGCTGCCACAGGATTACTGCGTCGAAGACTGCAATTATCTGCTCGATTACTACCGCCTGAGCGGCGACAAGCGTCTGATTTTCGGTGGTGGCGTGGTGTATGGCGCGCGGGATCCGGCGAACATCGAAGCGATCATTCGCCCGAAGATGCTCAAGGCGTTCCCGCAGCTCAAGGATGTGAAAATCGATTACGCCTGGACCGGCAATTTCCTGCTGACCCTGTCGCGCCTGCCCCAGGTCGGACGGTTGGGCGACAACATCTACTATTCCCAGGGCTGTAGTGGCC
This sequence comes from Pseudomonas sp. Irchel s3f7, assembly GCF_900187615.1. Lineage (GTDB taxonomy): Bacteria > Pseudomonadota > Gammaproteobacteria > Pseudomonadales > Pseudomonadaceae > Aquipseudomonas. The sequence goes on from NZ_FYDO01000011.1 coordinate 164,623, forward strand.
ACGGCGTGACCTACACGCATTTGGCAGGCAAGGTATTGGCCGAAGCACTACGCGGTCAGGCAGAACGTTTTGATGCGTTTGCCGACCTCCCTCACTACCCATTCCCCGGCGGACAAATGCTGCGCACGCCGTTTGCGGCATTGGGCGCGTGGTATTACGGGTTGCGGGACAAGTTCGGGTATTGACTGCTAAAGATCAGCATCGAAAGATCGCAGCCTTCGGCAGCGCCTACATGGGAATGCGTTTGGCTGCGTTCTTCTGATCTTAAAGACGATCCCGTGGGATACCGCTGCGAATCCGCAGAATGTCCGCCAGCACCGCCAGCGCAATTTCCGCTGGCGTCTTGCTGCCCAGGTTCAGGCCGATGGGCGCGTGAATCCGCGCCAACTCTGCATCCCCCAGCCCACCAATCCGCCGCAAGCGCTCGAAACGCTTTTGCGACGTCTGCATGGAACCCATCACGCCGATGTAAAACGCATCTGTGCGAACCGCTTCCATCATCGCCAGGTCATCGATGCGCGGATCATGGGTCAACGCCACCACCGCGGTATCGCTGTGGCAGCCACCATCGGCGATGAACACCGACGGCAGTTGACGACGAATCTCCACGCCATCCAACACGACGCCTTCAAGCACTTCGTCCCTCGGATCACACAGGATCACCTCGAACCCCAGACCGACAGCGAACTCGGCACAGGCTTGAGCGACGCTGGAATACCCAGCCAGCAGCAAGCGCTGGGCCGCGCCGATACGCACGCGAACCCGATCGATTTCACGCTCGATGCGCACGCCCTGTTCACGATCATCGAACAGACTGCGCGCACCGTTGGCCAGGTCGACTTCACGGATCAACCGACGTCGCCCCAACAGCGCTGACTCCAGTTCTCGCAGATGCGCCTGAACCTCGCAATCGGCTTCAAGCTTCTCCACCAACACATCGAGCACACCGCCGCAGGGCAGGCTCACCCGCGAGCGCGGATCATCGCCTTCGCCGTAACGAACGACGCTGACTGCGTTCTCGAACGCCCCCTCGGCGACGCGCTCGAGGAAATCCTCTTCAACGCAGCCACCGGACAGCGAGCCGATCCATTGCCCGTGAGCATTCACCGCCAACAACGAGCCCGGCGCGCGCGGCGCCGAGCCGTAGGTCGCGAGCACCGTGCAGAGCCAGATGCGCTGACCGGCCGTCGACCACTCCAGCGCCCGGCGTATCACTTGCAGATCGAGATGCTGCATGGTCAGTGCGCCTTGTGCTCGAGCGGCGGCGCATCGGCCCGCAACTTCTGCACGTTGTTCACCGCAAGATCACCCGGCTGACCGCCCCATCCCTGACGCAGATAGTTCAGCAGGTCGGTGAGCTGTTCGTCGTTCAGCTTCTGGACGAACCCCGGCATCGGCTGCATGTGCTCGAACCCGGAGAATTTCTGTTCACCGATACCGTCGTCGATTACACGCACCAGATTGCGCGGATCTTCCAGGCGCAACGTAGTGTTGCCGCGCATGGCCACCGCGATGTGCGGCTTGCCCTCGCCACCTGGCGCGTGGCAACCGGCGCAGACATTCAAGTATTCCTGACGGCCACGCTGGGCGCTTGGGCTCAGTTTGTCGAAAGGCACTTCGGTGAGGACTTTCGCCGCCGGTGGCTGATCGCCGAGCAGGAAGGTCGCCATCGCCGCCAAGTCAGGGTCCGTGAGGCCCTGAGTGCTGTTGTGGAACACCGGGAACATCTCGTTGAACATCGTGCCCTGGGCGCTCATGCCGTGCTTGAGGAACGAGCTCAGGTCCTGATGGTTCCAGCCGCGAGCCGCCAGGTCATTGGCCAGCAGGCTCGGCGCCAGATAACCATTGAGAATGCCGCCGGTCATGCGCTTGTCCATCTGCATCGCACCGGGCAAGCCACGTGGTGTGTGGCACTCACCGCAGTGACCTAGTACGTCGACCATGTACTGGCCACGCTTCCAGTCTTCGCTTTTGCCTTCGGCAGACTCCAGCTTCACATCCTTGCCGTACATCATGTTCCAGCCCATCAGGCCCAGGCGCACGTTGAACGGAAAGCTCAGGCTGGTGACCGGCGCGGCACGCTCGATCGGCTCGACGGTTTTCAGGTACGCATGAATCGCGTCGGAGTCTGCACGCGGGATCAGGTGATACGAGGTGTAAGGCATCGCCGGATACAGGTTCGCGCCATCGCGACGCTTGCCTTCGGTCAGTGCGGCGAAGAAGTCTTCATCGCTGTACGAACCAATGCCGTGCTCTTTGCTCGGGGTGATGTTGGTGCCGTAGATCGTGCCGAACGGCGAGACGATCGGCAGGCCGCCAGCATACGGCGCGCCACCCGGTGCGGTATGGCACGCCATGCAATCGGCGGCGCGAGCGAGGTATTCGCCTTGCTTGACCTGCGTGTCATCGGCGTGGGCCAGCAATACCGGCGCGGCCAGGCCGACCGCCAACGTCAGGCGGGACAGTAGATGCTTCATGCTTAACCCTCCTTGACCAGGCCGAGATCGGTCAGCACGTTGCGCGTGGCACTGTAGTAGCGCACGTACCCGGTGCAACGGCAGATGTGATGACCAAGGCTGTCTTCGATGACTTTTTCCAGCTGGCTTTTGACGATCGGCTGACGCTGCAGTTTTTCCACCAGCACGGTCGCGGCATTGACGAAGCCCGGCGCGCAGTAGCTGCACTGAAAGGCGAACTCATCAACGAAGCGCTGCTGGATCGGGTTCAGTTCAGTGACCTTGCCCTGTTCGTCGCGGGTCGCATGACCTTCGATGGTGCGTACTTTCTTGCCTTCGAAATAGTGCGCGCCGGTGATGCAGGTGCGCACTTCTTCGCTGGTGCCGTCCGGGTTGTCGACGATCACCACGCAGGCGTGGCAGATGCCCTGGCCGCAGCCCAGGCGCGAACCGGTGAGGTTCTTGTATTCATGCAGGTAGTCGATCATCGGCAGGTCATCAGGGATGTCCACCGGGCCGACGGATTGACCGTTGAGGGTCAGTTGAAGCGGACGGTTAGCCATTGAGGGCCTCCTTGATGCGAGCAGAAGTGATAGGCAGGTCGCGGACACGTTTACCGATGGCATGGGCCACGGCGTTACCGATGGCACCCACCACCGGGATCATCACCACTTCGGCGATGCCCTTCGATGGATCGCTTGGCGACAATGGCGGCAGGATTTCCGCCGTCTGTTTCCACACCGCAACGTGGCGCGCCATCGGCAAGCGGTAACGGTTGAAGTTCCAGTCACCCTCCCCCGGCCCGCCTTCGTACAACGGCATTTCTTCCATCAGCGCATGGCCGATGCCCATGGCGATGCCGCCTTCGAGCTGCCCCTTGACCAGCTCTTCCACCAGCACCCGACCGCACTCGACCCACGAGTGATGGTTGAGTACCGACACTTCGTTCGAACCCTTGTTGACCTTCACTTCCACCAGCGTCGCGACCGGACTGTAGTAAGTCACCGCTGCGTTGTTCAACTGGGTTGCCGGGTAGGCGATGTTCTGCCGATCCAGCAGATGGAAACCGGCGCTGTTCATCTGCGCGAGCTTCGCCTTCGGCGCACCGTCGCCGTACTTGACCGCGAGGCCATCGAGCGGCAAACGCTCACGCACGCCATCGATGCTGTACTCGGCTTCGGCCCAGCTCCAGCGGTTGAAGCCATGCACGGTTGCGCCGGTCACCAGGCCGCGCTCGTGAGCGCGCTTGGCCAGCACGGCGAAAGGCAGGGGCTCCATGCCGTTGGCAGTGAGTTTGCCGTCGACCCAATGGGCGTCTTCGCGGCGCACCACGTAAGGGTTGGCCTGGCCGCCGTAAGGACCTTGTCGCCAGATCTCCATCGCCGCCGGCCACAAGCCGTGGTTGAACAGCACGCGCGCCGCTTCACGGGTGGCGTGGCTGAAGTAGTACGCCGAGTTGGTCGCCGACGAGGCCGATGCAACCTTGCCAACCCAACGAGGATTGCGCAGGAAGCTGTCCTGCTCGGCCTGGCTCATGATGTACGGATTGCCGCCACTGATCAGCTGCAACTCTTTCCATTCGGTTTCGCCGGTCTTCACTTCATGCGCCGGCAGACCGAGGAAGTCGGCCACCACCATCGCCTGGGAGGTGGACATACCGGTGCCGATTTCGATACCGATGTGACGCAGATTGATACGGCCATCGGCGGTGAACTCGACGCTGGCCATCGGCGCTTCGGAACCGGTGCCGAAGTCTTTCTGGCAGATGGCAAAACCGACGCCGTACCAGTTATCCGGATCCGCGGCTTCACGCTGTTTCTTGATCGCGTCGCGGTTTTTCCAGGTGTCGTGAACGGCCGCTTTGTCGAGAATCTCGTGCAGGCGCAAAGCACCGGCCGGGATCGCGCCCTGGGTATTTTTCATGCCCGAGCGCAGTGCGTTCTTGCGGCGCAGCTCAATGGCATCGACACCCAGGCGACCGGCGATTTCATCGACCATCATCTCGGTGGCCGCCATGCTCTGCAGGGTGCCGTAACCGCGCATCGACCCGGCCTCGACGGCGCGGGAGTGATAGGCCGTGACCTGCAAATCGTTCTGCGGCATGTAGTAGATCGACTGCGCCGCCGTGGCGCCAACTGCCGCCACCGATGGGCTGTAGTTGATCCGTCCGCCGCCGTCGACGCTCATCTCGGAGCGGAAAATCTTGAAGCTGTGGTCGGTCTTGTCCACCGCCAATTGGTAGCGAATATCGAACGGGTGACGCTTGATGCCGCTCTGGAACTGCTCGTAGCGGTCGTTGGCCAGGCGCACCGGCACACCGGCGCCGTACAACGCGGCCAGCGCTGCGTAGTAGACGAAAATGTTGTGGTCTTTCGAGCCGTAACCGACGGTGTAACCCGGGTGCATGTTCAGGTTGGCCAGGCCGAAACGCGACGGCGCGATCATCTTCGCGGTCTCGGTCGCCGTTTCCAGCGGGCACTGTGTCGCCACCACGAAATGCAGGGTCTTGGTCGCCGGGTCGTACCAGCCATTGCCGTTGTCCGGCTCCATCGCGGCCGGTTCGATTGACGGCGTCTTGTAGCGCTCGTCGAATACCAGCCAGTTATCCGGTGGCGTGTCGATCTGCTGCTTCATGCGCTCGGCGTAGAACAACCCGCGCTCGGTCAGGTTTCCGTGCAGATTGGGCTGGGAGTTCCACACCGGACGCCGGTTTTTCAACATCGGGAACAGGATCGAATCCTTGAGACTGGCAAACTCGTCTTCGTCCGCCGAGGTCGCGCCGCCGACGCGCACGTAACGGAAACTGCCGTACGGATCGCCTTCGTAGAACGGCACCTGAGCACCGTAACGAATCGCTTTGTCATTGAATTTGAGTTGGTTCTTGGCCTGGCGGAAACGCTCGAAATCGTTCCAGATCAGGATCGCCACCGGGTGACCGATGAACATCGGCACCTTGCCGGCCGGCAGCAACGGATCGGGGGCGTGTTCTTCGGGGAACACGATGCCGTCCTTGATCAGGTCTTCGGCGGTGACGATGCGATCCGGCTGCAAATCGGCGCCGAGCCACGACAGGTCGTAGCCTGCGTAGATGCGGTCGGCCTTGATGGTTTTCAGCAACATGGCGTGGCCCTGCTGCTGCGGCCAGCCCGGCATGTCCTTGGCGCGGATGTCGCGGGCAAAGACCTTGCTGCCGCAGACCTTGGACAAGGCATCGTTACGGGCACGCGCCTTGCCGTTGTTGCCGAGCCACTGTTCGGACGGCACGGTCACGCTGTTTTCCATCAAGGCTGCCAGCGCCTGGCTGCTCAATGGTGTGAGCGTCACGCTCACACCCGCTACCAGCCCGCCTTGAAGGAACGAGCGCCGGGATATTTCACGGTTGGACATGGATCATCCTCTGGGCGGTTATGGGGTCCGCCCTTCTGGTTATGTGCTGGAAATCTCGAGTCTTGCAGAAGCCCTTTTTGACGAAGCAAAGGGCTGTGATGACAGTGCAAAGCTGACCGAAAGGTTAACTTTAAAGGTTTATGGGCTTATGGAAAACAAAAAACTGACTGAAGAATCAAAAAACCGCGGCTTTTCGACGCAGCAGATCAATGAACAAGCCCAACTCCCGACTGATATGTTCGCCCTTGCGCAACATCAACCCGAATGGCGTCATCTAGACATCCAGCGCCATCACCTGGCCCATTTCAAGATAGTCGCGCAATGCAGTTTACGACAGCACCATGATCGCGTCGGTCGTTGAACAGCGGCTATCTCTTTGCTGGCGAGGGTCGATCCGCTCACTCATCGGCATTTCCCCGGACGTAGCAACGGACAGGTCGAACAGTAATCAGCGGGCTCGGTGGCCAGGTAATAGAAGCAACAGGTTCGGCGAAAGCGAATGCTGCGCTGCCCTTCGTCCACCAGCGTCGGCGGTCGGCGGAAATGGCTCAGCGGGTTGTAATCCAGACCGAACAGCGCAGGCTCGGCTTGTGTCAGCAGCCAATTGAAATCCGCTTCACAGCGCTCGCGCACTGACGGGTCCTCGATTTTCGCCATACGCTTTTCATACAGCGAATACACCCGCACAGCCGTGTTTTCCCAAAGAATGCGCCGGGAAACTCCGCTGACCCGGTTGAAGGTTTGCCACAACGGTTTCAGCAGTCCGGCGAACAGTCCCTGCACCAGGGCTTCCCGCCAGGCCTCGCGCTCATTCAGACCATAGGTCAGCGGCGAACCATGATGCAGCGGTATCGAAGACGTCCACAGCCCCTCATCGTGACCGTATTCGATCACCGTGTTGTCGAGCGTCAGCAACAACCCTTTGTCATACGCCGACATCGCATACAAACAGGCACCGGTCGCCAGAAACGACAAACGCTTGCCCAGTAGCGAGGCCGTAATCGCCCGGGTTGGCGAGCCGATCATCGGGCCCAAGGCGTCCAGCAGTTGTTCGCACCGTTCCTCCTGCAACAAGTCCCGGGCCATCAGCGAACGCAACGGATCGCGTCCGGTGCCGTCCTTGAGCCGCAACCCACCCGAGAGCATCGCCCACTCCTTTGCCGTGAAATGACGCGCCAGACTCATTGCGGCAACTCCCGACCGAAGGGAATGCACAGCGGCGTCCCGAAGAACGGATCGGGAATGATTCGGCAGTTGAGGTCGAACACGGTCTTGACCAGCGCCTCGGTCAACACCTCGTCGGGTCGCCCCTGGGCAAAGGCCGTCCGGTTGTGCACCGCGACCATGTGGTCGGCGTAACGACAGGCCAGGTTGAGGTCGTGCAGCACCATGATGATGGTTTTGTTTTCGAGCCGATTGAGGTCGCGCAGCAAGTCCAGCACTTCGATCTGGTGCGCCAGGTCGAGAAAGGTGGTGGGTTCATCAAGCAGCACGATGCCGGCGTCCTGGGCCAGAGTCATGGCGATCCACGCACGCTGGCGTTGCCCGCCGGACAACGCGTCCACCGGTCGGTCCGCCAGGGCCTGCAGACTGGTTTGCGCCAGCGCGCGGTTGACCATGGCTTCGTCTTGCGCCGACCACTGTTGCATCCAGCTCTGATACGGATAACGCCCCAGCGCCACCAGCTGCCTGACGGTGATGCCCTCCGGCGCGCTGGGGGTCTGAGGCAGAATGGCCAACTCCCGGGCCACGGCGGCCGTGGACTTTTGCTGGATATCCACACCGTTGAGAATCACCATGCCCTGTTGCGGTTTGAGCAGTCGGGCGAAGGATTTGAGCAAGGTGCTTTTGCCGCAGCCGTTGCTGCCGATCAGTACCGAAATCTTGCCCTGGGGCAGTTGCATGTCCAGCGCATCAATAATCACCTGGCGCTGATAACTCAGGGTCAGGCCGCGACTTGCAATCGACGTCATACGTTGAATTCCTCAATGACGCTGTTTGATCAACAAATAGAGAAAAAAGGGTGTGCCCAGCACGGCGACAAAAATCCCGGCCGGCAGATCCAGCGGCAAAAACAGGACACGCCCGGCGAGGTCGGCCAGCACCACGAGGTTCGCCCCGACCAGCGCCGCCATCGCTGCCTGACCACCGAAACCCGGGGCCACCAGACGCCTGGCAATGTGCGGCGCAATCAGCCCGACAAAGGCTATCGCCCCGCCCCAGGCAATCGCCGCACCGGCCAATGCCACGCTCACCAGCAACAAACCGGCACGCAGCCACTGCACGCGAACGCCGATGCCCTGAGCCAGAGAGTCATCCAGCTGTTGCACCCTCACCTGCCGGGCCAGCAGCACCAGCAGCGGGCAAATACCCAACAACCAGCCACCCAGCGCCAACGGCTCCGGCCAACTGGCGCCGTACACGCTGCCGGTCAGCCAGACATACGCCGACAGGGTTGTGGTCAACGGGCTGAAGACCAGAATGAAGGTGGTCGCGGCGGTCAACATCGCGCTGATGCCGACCCCGATCAACACCAGGCGCAGCGGGGAGGCCCCCTGCTTCCAGGCCAGCAAATAAATCGCCAATGCCGCCAGCCCCGCCCCGAGCATCGCCGCCAGCGGCAGATACTGTTGGCCCAATGCGACGGAGAAAAACGACAGATACAGCACCGCCGCCGCACTGGCGCCGCTGGTGATACCCAGCAGGTCGGGCGACGCCAGCGGGTTGCGGATGATGCTTTGCAGAATCAGCCCGGACACCGACAACGCCGCCCCCACCAACGCCGCCAGCAGCATGCGTGGGAAGCGCAGTTGCTCGACAATGAACGTCAGGCTGGCGTCCTGGTTCGACAGCAGAACCCTCAGCACCTCCAGCGGCGACAGCATGACTTTGCCCAGCGACAGCGAGCCGAGCATGATCAGCACCGTCACCATCAATGCCGACAGCAACCGCCACACAGTGGTGACGTTGATCCGCCGGGAAAACCCGCTACGGCGCCAGGTCAGGACCTTATCCATAACGACCTCCACGCCGGGCCAGCAGAATGAAAAAAGGAGCGCCGAACAATGCCGTCATCACACCCACCGGCACCTCCTGCGGCAGGATCAACACCCGCGACAAGGTATCGGCCAGCAGCAGGACAATCGCACCAAGCAGCGCGCAACCCGGCAGTAACCAGCGATGATCGATGGACAGGCCCTTGCGTACCATGTGCGGCACCAGCAAGCCGATAAACCCGATGCTGCCGGCCAAGGCCACGGCACTGCCCGCCAGACAGACCACCAGCACGCTCATCAGCAGCCGGATCAACCCGGTGCGCTGGCCCAGGCCGGTGGCGATCTCCTCGCCGGCGTTAAGCACGTTGACCTGCCCCGCCAGCAACATCGCGCCGAACAGCCCGAGTACGCCACATATCAGCAGGGGCGCGGCGACCGACAGGCTGCGCTCGGTCAACGAGCCCGCCAGCCAGAACAGCACCGTGTCCAGCCCCTCCTGATTGACCACCAGCAACGCCTGGCTGAATGCGGAGAACAACGCGGCCATCGCCGCCCCCGCCAGCACAATGCGCAACGGGCTGAGACTGCCCTGCCCCATGTTGCCGATCAGCCACACGATGCTACCGGACACGGCCGCGCCGATGAACGCACACCACAGCCAGGTATCCGGAGAGGACAGGGAAAACACCGAGGAGCACAGGATGATAAAGAAGGTCGCGCCGGCATTGATCCCGAACAAACCGGGGGACGCCAGCGGATTGCGCGTCAGCGCCTGCATCAAGGCCCCCGCCACGGCCAGGCTCGCGCCCACGGCCATCGCCATCAAGGTGCGCGACAGGCGTGTGGTGGTCACCAGCACATGGCTGACGCTGAGCGGGTCGGGATTCACGAACGCTGCTGCAATGTGCGACAACGGAATCCAGGTCGCTCCGACCGCCAGGCTCATTACGCCGCTGAGCAGCAACACGATCCCGGCGCAGCACAGCTTCAAACCATTGCTCATCAGGACAGGTCCGCCGTGATCAGCCGCGCAACGTCATCAAACATGAGGTTCGCCCCGAGCATTCCGCCCGACAGACTCCAGGCCACCCCATCGACCCGCCACACCTGCGCCTGCTGCGGTGCTCGCATTTGCTGCCACAACGGATGCTGCACCAGGCTTTCATAGTTTCGTTGCACTGCCGGTTTATCCTCGCGCAAGAAGACAAAGAAAATGTCGGCATTGACCACCGCCAGACTCTCTTTGCTGGTGAGTTTGATCGATACCCCATTCGCCGCCCGACTGGCGTCACTCCAACCGAACCCCAGCTCGGTGATCACCGAACCAGGAAAGCTTGCCGGTAAATAACTGCGGATATGGTCTTCACGGACATCCAGAATCGACACCGTTGGCGGCCAGCGCCCGGCAAACTTGTGCTGCAGTTGCTGGCGCAGTTGTGCCGTGCGTAGCTGCCAGCGGGCCAACACCTCCTCGGCCCGCTGCTGGCGGTGCAAGGCCAGGCCCATCAACGCCAAGGTCTTTTTGAACTCGAACACTTCCTCCAGCATCACTACCGGGGCGATCTGCCCGAGCAGCGGTGCGATGCGCTCATGGCGAAAGCGCGAGGCGATGATCACGTCCGGCTTGAGCAGCGCGATGTCCTCAAGGCTGGGCTGGGTTTCCAGGCCGACATGGGGCACCAGCTCCAGCGTCGAGCGCAGATAGCGATAGGTGGGCTTTTCACTCCAGGAATCGACGATGCCGCAAGGTGTGATACCCAACGCCACGGCGCTGTCGGTGGCGCCCTGAAACAGGGTGATCACCCGCAGTGGCGCGACGTCGGCCCGGGCCCACGCCGACGGGACACACTTGAGTGCAAGTACGCCCAAAGACAGGCGCAACAGCGTACGCCTGGAGGGCGTGTTGATCTGTCCGTTCTTGAGCGGGCAAGTGAGGCTGGGCATGCTCTGGTCCTCTGCAATCGATGCATGACACAACTCGGCAGCGCCCTTCCCTGTGGCGCAACGCACGGTTGAATCGATTCAGAAGTCGACGGTTGCCGAAAGGAGGTAGGTTCGTGGCGTCGCGAGCGTCAATCCAGGCTCACTGTCATCCGAGGCCCCGGCGGAACTCCAGTAGCGCTTGTCAGCCACGTTCTCGACATTGGCCCGCAGGGTGATGTTCTTTTCCTCGACCTTGAAGGCATAGCGCGCGCCCACGTCGACACGCGTCCAGGAATCGATTTCCTTGTTATTGGACTGGTCCAGGTACTGCGAGCTGGAATAGAGACTGCGGCTGGTCAAGGTCAGGCCTTGTACATTCGGCACGTCCCACTCGGCGCCCAGGTTGACGTTGTATTCCGGCGTGGCAGGCGCGCGGTTGCCGTCAAAGGTGCCCTTGGTGGTATCGGTCAGCTCGCTGTCGATGTACATGACACCGCCGAGCAGACGGAAACCTTCGAGCGGCTCACCGAACACACTGACTTCCACACCCTTGTTTTCGCGTTTGCCGTTCGGACCGAAAACCCGCGTCGTGGCGTTGGTTTCATAAGCCGGTTGCTTGATCCGGAACACCGCGGTGGTGATGGCAAACGCCCCCGCATCATATTTGGCACCGACCTCGACCTGCCGACTGATGAACGGCGGGAATATCTCGTCTTCGTTCACCGAGGTCGAAGGCGCGATCTTGCCCTGGCTCAGGCCTTCCATGTAGTTGGCATACAACGAGAGCTTGTCGGTGGCCTTGAACAGGATGCCGCCCGAGGGCGAAACCTTTTCCTCATCGTAGGCCGTGTCGCCTTTGACATCGTCCGCCCAATCATCGACCTGCACTCGCTGCCAGCGAGCGCCGAGGGTCAGCAGCACCCGATCATCGAAAAAGCCCAGTGTGTCGGACAACGCGACGCTGCTGGAGCGGTTCTCGGTATACACCTCGGAATCAAGGCGCGTGGGATTGATGGGGGTCGGTGTCTGCACCGGGTTGTAGATGTTGCTCGGCGCAGCGGCATAACGGGCGCCGCCGTTTTCGAAATCCATATAGAAATAACTGGCAGCCAGGTTGACCTCATGGCTCACCGGACCGGTATGGAACCAGTTGCGCACCCCGACGTTGGCCGTCCGGACATTTTCGTCACGAGTGAAGTCACGTGGCAGAACGCTGAAGTTACCTGCGTTGTTGGTGACCGCTACGGCGTGCCGGAGGAAGTCATGATTACTTTTACGCGCGCCCGCACCGGCGTACACCATGACGGCATCGCTGACATCGTACTCGCCGGTCACCGTACCGAAGGTGTCCTTGGTACGCGCATTGCTCCACGGCTGCGCATAGTTGTGGCGAACATCGCTGGCGTGCGGAACCTGAGCGTTGGCGCCGACCTGCACGCGTTCCTGCGGGGCGTCGGTGTCACGTTCGTTATGTCCGACGTCCGTCGAGAGCCGCAGGCGTTCACCGCGAAAATCCAGGCCCAGCACAGCCATCTCGCGATCAACACTCTGGTGATCCCATTCGGTATCGCCGGACTGCTTCACGCCGTTGAAACGAACACCGAACATGTCCCCCTCACCAAAGCGCCGACCGATGTCCACGGCCCCGCCGACCTGGCTGTCGGAAGCGTAGTTGCCGGTAAACGAAGTGATGGGCACGTCGGTGGCGCGCTTGGGCACCACGTTGATCCCGCCACCCACGCTACCCCGTGGCGAGATGCCATTTATGAGCTGGCTCGGGCCTTTGAGGATGTCGACGCGATCGGCCATTTCCATATCGATGGTGTATGTCGGCAGAATGCCGTAGAGACCGTTGTAGGAGACGTCACTGTTGAACAGGCTCATTCCGCGAATGGTGAACTGCTCATACCGCCCACCCGCCGGGTTGGTGGCGCGAACCGAGGGATCGCTGGCCACGAGGTCGCCCAAGGTACGCGCCTGCAGGTTTTTCACCAACTCACTGGTGTAGGTGGTCTCGCTGAACGGCGTTTCCATGAAATCTTTCGAGCCCAGCAAGCCTTGCGACCCACGGCGTGCCACCTGCCCGCCGACATACGGATCACCGTCCGCCGTGTCCGCCGTCGCGTAAATGGAGGTAGCACCCAATTGCAGGCTGCCGCCGGTTGGTGCCGGGGTCAGCATGTACGCCTGTTCACCCACCGGCTGCAATTGCAGACCGGAACCCTGCAGCAATTGGGCGAAGCCCTCCTCCACCGCGAAGTCGCCGGACAGACCGGGGCTGGTGCGCCCCCTCACCAGTGCCAGGTCCACTGACAGATTGACCCCGGCCAACCCCGCGAAACGAGTCAGCGCAGCGTCGAGGCTACCGGCTGGCACCTGATAGCTGCGCCGAGGCGCGTCTTCGGCCCAACCGGCAGTGATGAATAAGGGGCAGGCACTCAGGCTCAACAACAGACTCAAGTGCAACAACGGGCGCAACCTGGATGGAGCCGGACGCATACTGCTAGACATCACTGCGAGCATTGAGAATCTCTCTGATTTCGTTTCACTTGCCTTGAATGACAAGCGACACGAAAAAAGGGGACACGCTTTAAACACTATTTTTGCGCGGTACCAGCGTTACCCAGTAACGCGTACGTGAATGCACTTCCAGTGGCAGGCTGGCCGCCAGCAAAGCCAGAATACGATCGGTGTCTTCAAGGCGAAAACTGCCGGTGATGCGCAACGATTCCAGCTCGGGTTCCCAGCGCAACACGCCCGGACGATAGGTGCGGAGTTCGCGCAGGAAATCCCCCAAGGGTTGGTTCTGCGCCATCAGCACACCCTCACGCCAGCCCGGGGCGAGTACGTCAAATGGCTCTACGACACTAGCACCCGCCGCTTGAAGGCTGACCTGCTGGCCGCCGCGCAACGAAAAGACCGGTCCGTGCAGAGGCTGCAACTGCACTGTGCCCTTGAGCACCGAGACCTTGCAGCCCATCTGCCCCTGACGAACACACACCTCGCCCTGACTGACGACCACTTGCCCAAAGCGCGTGAGAATTGTCAGCGGCGACATCCCGGGTACATTCAGTGCCATTTCGCCTTCCACGAGGGTCAGGTGCCGGCTCTTCAAGTCGATATCGACGGCACTGGCGGTGTTCAGTTGCACAGCGCTGCCATCGACCAACCGGACTTTTTTACTTTCCCCGGTGGCGGTCCGAAGGTCGGCGCTCCAGACATCCAGAGGTAACTGTCGACTGATCAGCCAGGCAGTCGGCAGCAAAGCCACCGCCCCGACGGCGCGCTTGAGCACCGTACGTCGACTGGCTTGTGGTCGGTCGAGACTGGCCATGGCCAAGGCCGAAGGCAGAACGGCAAAGCGTTGGCGCAAGAGTTGTGCTTTCTGCCAGGCCTGCTCATGGCTGGAATCGCTATCGCGCCAGCTCTGCAACAACGCCCGGTCCCGCTCATTGGCGTAGCCGGATTCCATGAGGGCTAGCCACTGCGCGGCGGCCCGCACGGTTTGGCGGGTTTCAGCCGAAGGTGGCGAGCCGATCACATTTCCACCAGCAGGCAATGTTCGTAGGCTTGAGCCATGTAGCGCTTGATCGTGCGCTCCGATACTTGCAGACGCTCGGCAATCTCTTGGTAGCCCAGGCCTTCCAGTTGACTCAAAAGAAATGCTCGGCGTACCGGGCCCGGCAACCCATCGAGCAATTCGTCCAGGGCTTGCAGGGTTTCCAGCAGGATCCAGCGCTCCTCGGGAGACGGGACGCAGTCCTCGGGCAGCAACGCCAATGCATCGAGATAAGCTTGCTCCAGGCTGCGGCGCTTGTAGAAGTTGGCCAGCAGCCGCTTGCCGACTGTCGCCAGGTAGGCGCGAGGCTCTTGCAGGTCGGCGATGCGCTGGGAGCTGGCGAGCAAACGAACGAAGGTATCCTGACTCAGATCCGCCGCGTCGCTGCCATTGCCCATGCGTCGTCTCAACCATCCTTCGAGCCAGCTCCGATGGTCGCGGTACAGGTCGTGGAAGGTTTGCTCCGGCGGCAACGCTGCATCACTCATCTAAAGAAACCCTGCGCGAAGAAATATTTTAAATGCGACTCATTCTAATTAGTGTTGAGAGGTCAAACCAAGTCCTTTGTGCGAATTGCACCCGGTAAAGGCTTGAATAATTTGATCACAGACCGAGATATCGGCCGCGCGGCGCCGGTTTATCGAGGCAGCGGACTATTGAGGGGATTTTCAAGAGGCATCGGCCATCCGCGCTTGGTCGGCAGATGCGAAACCCTGAAGGTCGTGAGGAAGGAGAAAAAGACAAATCGCAGACACAAAAAACCCCGGTCTTTCGACCAGGGTCTTTGCTATCGACTCGAAGTAACCAGTGGTTTCTTCGTAGCTCCAAGGCGTTCAGTGGGCCTCGGGGCAGATATGGCGCAGCGGACGGGACTCGAACCCGCGACCCCCGGCGTGACAGGCCGGTATTCTAACCGACTGAACTACCGCTGCGTATCGCTTTGAGCTGACGCTCAATTAACTCGTCTGATTAAAAGCTCTGAGACTTTTCAATCTCTCTTTTAATCTCGAATCAGGGCGAACCTGACTCGGAAAATATGGCGCAGCGGACGGGACTCGAACCCGCGACCCCCGGCGTGACAGGCCGGTATTCTAACCGACTGAACTACCGCTGCGCGTCGGTGGAGGCATTTCAGCCTACCTCTTGCTTTCGCAAGTCTCTCGGAAGTGGTGGGTGATGACGGGATCGAACCGCCGACATTCTGCTTGTAAGGCAGACGCTCTCCCAGCTGAGCTAATCACCCGTTTGCATCTCCGAGGCCGCGAAATTTACGCAGGTAGCGAACCTAAGTCAATAGTAGGATTGAAGTTTTTCTGAAAAAGACGAAATCCGCATAAAACCTGTAGGAGCTGGCTTGCCAGCGATGGCGGCCTGCCAGCCAACCTGGATGCCGAATGTTCCGACCGATCGCGAGCAGGCTCGCTCCTATGTATGGACTCGCCCCCACTGTCTACCTGCTTTTTAAACACTGCTACCCGGTTGCATCTATGTATAAGGCCTATTCGAGGAAGCCATCTTTGGCTTCTGGCCAACATTGGTTGAGCTCACGGTATGCCGATTACATTCAGGCCTCGAAGGCCGGTAGGAGCGCAGGCATCAATCCGCGACGGTCTGACCTGGGGTCAATGTTTTCTAGCAGGGGTTGGAGCGCACTTGCGCCCCGGTGGCAGAACGCTGTCGATCAACAACTTGTCGCCGCCGGCCGGCCATCGGCCGGTTGGCGGCGATAAGTCTGGTCATTCTGTAGCAGTACCCAGATGATTCGCAGGTTGCGATTGGCCAGCCGTACCGCCGCTTCCTTGCGTCCCAGACGACTCTGCCAGCGTTGCAAGCGACGATCGTCGGGCTGTTCCGAATCTGGGCGCAGCTGCCTCAATACCGCGTGAGCCCCCTGCACCATCAGGC
>NZ_FYDO01000023.1 GCF_900187615.1 Pseudomonas sp. Irchel s3f7
GCCCCCAAGCAGATCATCTGTGCGGCGATGCGCAAACTGCTGCATTTCGTTTACGGAGTGCTCAAGTCGGGCCAACCCTTTGACCCGAAACTTGCGCTTGCTCGATGAGAAGCAAGACGGTATCTACGCAGGTCAATCAACACCCATGAAATCGACTAAATGACCCAACCACTTATCGAACTGTCGGACCTGGGCTTCAGTTGGCCCGGTCACCCGCCGCTGCTGGACATTCCGGCCTTTCGCCTGGAGCGCGGGGAAACGCTGTTTCTCAAAGGCCCCAGCGGCAGCGGCAAGACCACCCTGCTCGGCCTGCTCGGCGGTGTGCAGAAGCCTGATCGCGGCAGTATTCGTCTGCTCGGCCAGGAACTGACCGCGCTATCAGCCGGTGCTCGGGATCACTTTCGCGTCGATCACACCGGCTACATTTTCCAACAGTTCAACCTGCTGCCGTTTTTGTCAGTGCGCGAGAACGTCGAACTGCCCTGCCACTTCTCGAAACTGCGCGCCGCACGGGCGAAACAGCGTCACGGCAGCGTTGATAAAGCGGCAGCCACCCTGCTCGCTCACCTGGGTTTGAAGGATGAAAGCATCCTCGGTCGCCGCGCCGACTCTCTGTCCATCGGCCAGCAACAACGGGTCGCCGCCGCGCGCGCCTTGATCGGTCAGCCCGAGCTGGTGATTGCCGACGAGCCGACCTCGGCGCTGGATTACGACGCCCGCGAGAACTTCATTCGCCTGCTGTTCGCCGAGTGCCGCGAGGCCGGCTCGAGCCTGTTGTTCGTCAGCCATGACCAGAGCCTGGCACCGCTGTTCGACCGCAACCTGTCGCTGGCCGAGCTCAATCGCGCCGCCACCCCGTCCGAGGTCTGAGATGTATTTATTCCGTCTAGCCATGGCCAGCCTGGCTAACCGCCGCTTCACTGCGATCCTCACAGCGTTCGCCATTGCCTTGTCGGTGTGCCTGCTGCTGGCCGTCGAGCGCGTGCGCACCGAGGCCAAGGCCAGTTTCGCCAGCACCATCAGCGGCACTGACCTGATCGTCGGCGCCCGTTCGGGCTCGGTGAACCTGCTGTTGTATTCGGTGTTCCGCATCGGCAACGCCACCAACAACATCCGCTGGGACAGCTTCGAGCATTTCGCCAACAACCCGAAAGTGAAATGGGCGATCCCGATGTCCCTCGGCGATTCCCATCGCGGTTATCGGGTGATGGGCACCACCGAAGCGTACTTCGAGCACTACCAGTACGGCCGCCAGCAACACCTGCAATTGAGCGATGGCCGCGCCTTCGAAACCGATCCTTTCGAAGTGGTGCTCGGCGCCGAAGTGGCCGAGGCGCTGCATTACAAACTGGGCGACAAACTGGTCCTGGCCCATGGTGTGGCAGCGATCAGCCTGGTCAAGCACGATGACAAGCCGTTCACCGTGGTCGGTATTCTCAAGCGCACCGGCACCCCGGTCGACCGCACGCTGCACATCAGCCTCGGCGGTATGGAAGCGATTCACATCGACTGGCACAACGGCGTGCCGGCCCGCGGTGACGGTCGCGTCACGGCCGATCAAGCGCGCAACATGGACCTGACGCCGCAGGCGATCACCGCGTTCATGCTCGGCCTCAACAACAAGATTTCGACGTTTGCCCTGCAACGCGACATCAACGAATTCCGTGGTGAACCGCTGCTGGCGATCCTGCCGGGCGTGGCGCTGCAAGAGTTGTGGAGCTTGATGGGCACGGCGGAAAAAGCCTTGTTCGTGATCTCGCTGTTTGTGGTGCTGACCGGGTTGATCGGCATGCTCACAGCCATTCTCACCAGCCTCAACGAACGTCGCCGGGAGATGGCGATTCTGCGTTCCGTGGGTGCGAGGCCGTGGCACATCGCGACGTTGCTGGTGCTGGAAGCCTTTGCGTTGGCGCTATCGGGCGTGATCGCCGGTGTGGCGCTGCTGTATGTGTGCATCGCCGCCGCCCAAGGGTACGTGCAAGCCAATTACGGTCTGTATTTGCCACTGAGTTGGCCAAGTGAATATGAATGGACGCTGCTCGGTGGCATCCTGATCGCCGCGTTGCTGATGGGCAGCGTGCCGGCCTGGCGTGCCTATCGCCAATCGTTGGCCGATGGTCTGTCGATCCGTTTATGAGGATGTTGAAAATGCCCCGCGCTGTACTTGCGCTGTTGATGCTGGTCGCCCTGCCCCTGTGGGCGGCACAGCCCAAAGACCTGACCTGGTCGGAAATGATTCCGCCTGACGCGCCGGCTGAAGTGCCGAACATGACACCGCTGCACGATCTGTCGAAGATGAGCGATGCGTTGTCGGCCGAATCGGCGCCGGCCGCCAGGCAAGACCTGCCCAACGCACCGGTGGTCAAGGCGCTCGACGGTCAGAACATCCGCTTGCCGGGCTACATCGTGCCACTGGAAGTGAACGAGGAAGGACGCACCACCGAGTTTCTGCTGGTGCCGTATTTCGGCGCTTGCATCCATGTGCCGCCACCGCCGTCGAACCAGATCGTGCACGTCAAAAGCGAAGTCGGGGTGAAGGTCGACGAACTGTATCAACCGTACTGGATCGAAGGTGCATTGCAGGTCCAGGCGTCCAGCAGCGAGTTGGCGGATGCCGGGTACCAGATGGCGGCGGACAAGATTTATTTGTATGAGTTACCGGAGTGAATCCGCTGGTTTTTTGTTGCCTGCCAGACCGTCATTGATCGATTAACCCCCTGTAGGCGCGAGCTTGCTCGCGATGGGGACAGTAAAATCATCAAAAAAATCCATCCTTGCGCAATTTATTGAGCTAAATCAACAACGCAAAACCATTAGCCAGCTACCATTGGACATAGAAAATTTTCAACATCCTCTGGAGCCCCCATGAACAAGTCCTTGCTCAGCGCCTCGTTGGTTGCCCTCGCGCTCGCAGCCCCGCTCGCCCACGCCCACCAGGCCGGTGACATTCTCATTCGCGCCGGCGCAATCACCGTTAACCCGGAAGCCGACAGCTCCAGCGTCAAGGTCGATCAAGGCCCGCTGGCAGGTGCCGATCTGGGTGGCAAGGCGACCCTGAGCAGCGACACGCAGCTGGGCTTGAACTTCGCCTACATGCTCACTAACCACTGGGGTATCGAGCTGCTGGCAGCCACCCCGTTCGAGCATGACGTGAAACTCAAGGGCACCGCTCTGAGCGCGGCCAACGGCAAACTCGGCACGATCAAGCACCTGCCACCAACCCTGAGCCTGGTGTACTACCCGCTGGATCCGAAGTCGGCATTCCAACCGTACGTGGGCGGCGGCATCAACTACACCTACATCTACGACGAACACGTGAGCAGCGAAGCCGAAGCCGCTGGTTTCAGCGACTTCAAGGCAGAGAACTCCTGGGGTATGGCGTGGCAAGTCGGTGCTGACTACATGCTGACCGACAATGTCATGATCAACGCCCAGGTGCGCTACATCGACATCGATACCCGCGCCACCGTCGAAAACGATTCGATTGCCCCTGGCACCCGGGCACGTGTGGACGTGGATGTGGACCCGTTCATCTACATGGTGGGTCTGGGTTACAAGTTCTAAAAAACGTTCACGTGGTGGTGAGCCTGGCTTAGTGGTGAGCAGACTTAGAACTGATGGCGAGCGCATTGCGCTCGACCGGGAGCACGCTCCCTCGCCACAGGAATTGCACACGCTGTAACGCACATTCCGGCCGTGAAAAAGGCGCCTGTAAAAAGGCGCCTTTTTCATGTCCGCGTGAAACGTTTATCGCCCCAACAACCGCGCCAGCCCCACACTCATAGGGGTCTGTTCTGTCGTGGTAAAGCGCTCCAACAGCCGCCGGTTGTTCGCCCGGGAATGACGAATGTCACCGGAACGCGCCGGTCCGTAGCTCACCGCAGGCAACGCGCCGATCACCGTTTCAAGGGCCTCGAGCAACTGCTTGAGCGTCGTCGCCTGATTCCACCCGACGTTGACGGCGCCATTTTCGACCTGAGGTTTTTCGATGGCTTGCACCAGCAAATCGACCAGATCCTCGACATAGACAAAATCACGCGTCTGCTCGCCGTCACCGAACACCGTGATCGGCAGCCCTTTCTGGGCGCGCTCGCTGAAAATGCTGATCACCCCGGAGTACGGCGAGGACGGATCCTGGCGCGGGCCGAAGATATTGAAAAAGCGGAAGATCACCGGCTCCAGTGCATGCTGGCGTCGGTAGAAATCCAGGTAATGCTCGCTGGCGAGTTTGTCCGACGCATAAGGCGTCAACGGTGCTTTTGGCGTGTCTTCGTCGATGGACTCGCCTTCGCCATTGTTGCCGTACACCGCAGCGCTGGAGGCAAACAGCACGCGTTTGACCCCGGCCTGACGCATGGCTTCGCAGACGTTCAGCGTACCGATGAAGTTGCTCTGGTGCGTCTTCACTGGATCGTCCACCGAGGCCTGCACCGAGGCCACTGCCGCCAGGTGCGCCACGGCACTGCAACCGACCAGCGCCCGGGCAACCAGCGCCGCATCGGCCACGTCGCCGACGATCAGCTCGACCTTGGGATTATCCAGCGGCAGGTTGCTGCGCTTACCCGTCGATAAGTCATCGAGAATGCGTACCGAATGGCCCTTGGCAAGCAAGGCGTCGGTCAGGTGCGAACCAATGAAACCGGCACCGCCGGTGATTAAAACGGGGCCGTCAGCCATGGCGATAAAACCTGTCCAGTAAACCGGGGAGTGCCGCACGCCAGGCGCGGGGTTTGATCCCGAAAGTGTGGAGAATTTTCTTGCAGGCCAGCACCGCGTGTTGCGGCTCTTCGGCAGCATCCGGGCGCGTGGCGTGGGCCTGGGCGGTCGGCGCTTCGATGGCCAACTCATGCAGGTTGCGGGCTTCGGTGAGAATCGCCTGCCCCAACGCCAGCGGCGTGGTCGCCTCATGCCCGGCGTAGTGGTACGTACCCCACAGCGGCGCGGCGCAATCGAGTTGCTTGAGTACCGAAATGATCACGCGGGCAGCATCGTCCACCGGCGTCGGATTGCCCCGGCGGTCGTCGGCCATCAACAGCTCTTCGGGGTTTTCAGCACGTGCCAAGAAGCGGCCAAGGGTGCCATCGGGGCTGTCATCGAGCAGCCAGCCGAAGCGCAACAACACATGTTGCGGGCAGGTGGCGCGCACGCTCTGCTCGATCCGCCACAACGCCTGACCGCGCAGGCCCAAGGGTAGCGGCTCGTCTTTTTCGCTGTAGGCGGTGGCGCGGGAGCCGTCGAACACCCGATAGCTCGAAGGTTGCAGCAGCACGATATTGTGGTGTTGGCACAGCTCCGCCAGGCGCTCGATGGCCCGTTCTTGCTGGGCCAGCCGCTGTTCGCTGACCGCTTCGGCCTGGAACCAGTCGAAGTAGTAGGCGAGGTTGATCAGCGCGTCGGGGCGCGTGTCGTCGAGCAGTTGCGTCAGGCTCGCGGCATCCCAGCCATCTTGTGGCGGGCGGGGGGCGAGGAAACCGATATCTTCCTCCGCACCGAGGCGAATCAGCGCCTGCCCAAGGGCATTTCCGCCGCCCAGTAACATAAGGCGCATTCGCATAGAGTCAGCAGGCCCAGTCTGATTGGAACGATGGTTTTTCGACAGCGCTTGCGGGCGATGTCGTTGAAAGTTGCAGGAATCGTTGCATTTTGCGGGTTTAGTGCGCAACCGTCATCCGTAAAGTGTAGATGTCCGGGATTTGTGGCGCTGCAACTGGCCCCCATCGCCAGCAAGCCGGCTCCTACAATGGTTTTGTACTTGCATCTTCCCGGCCTCACCCGCATAAATTGCCCCATGAACCTGCCCATCCCCGCAGACAGTGCCCTGACAGGCTTTCACCCCGCCGTCAGCGCCTGGTTCAACCACACCTTCCCTGCGGTCACCGCCGCGCAGGCCCGGGCGTGGCCGTTGATCCGCCAGCGCCGCTCGACATTGATTGCCGCGCCCACCGGTTCCGGCAAGACCCTCACCGCGTTCCTCGCGGTCATCGACGACCTGGTCCACCAAGGCCTTGAAAGCCCCGACGGCCTGCCCGATGAAACCCTGGTGGTCTACGTCTCACCGCTCAAGGCCTTGTCCAACGACATCCAGATCAACCTGCAAAACCCCTTGGCCGGGATTGCCGAGCAATTGCGCGTGATGGGCCTGCCCGAATTGCAGATCACCACCGCCGTACGCACCGGCGATACGCCGCAAAAAGACCGCACGGCGATGCGCAAGATCGCGCCGCACATACTCGTCACCACCCCCGAGTCCCTTTACGTGTTGCTCGGCTCCGATTCCGGGCGGCAGATGCTCGCGACAACCCGCACGGTAATCGTCGACGAAATCCACGCCATCGCCGCCAGCAAACGCGGCAGTCATCTGGCCCTGAGCCTCGAACGCTTGCAAGCGCTGTGCGCCGCACCACTGGTGCGCATCGGTCTGTCGGCCACGCAAAAACCCATCGAAGCGGTCTCGCGTTTTCTGGTGGGTCGCGATCGCCTTTGCGAGATTGTCGACATCGGCCACGCCCGTCCACGGGATCTGGACATCGAAGTGCCTCCGGTACCGCTATCGGCCGTGATGGCCAACGATGTCTGGGAACTCGTCTATGACCGTCTCGCCGCCCTCGCCCGGAAACACCGCACCACGCTGATTTTCGTCAACACCCGACGGCTGGCCGAGCGCCTCAGTCGTCACCTCAGCGAGCGCCTCGGCAAACACGCCGTGGCCGCCCACCACGGCAGCCTGGCCAAGGAGTTTCGGCTGGATGCCGAACAGCGGCTCAAGCGTGGCGACTTGCAAGTGCTGATCGCCACCGCATCGCTGGAGTTGGGCATCGACATCGGTGACGTCGACCTGGTGTGCCAGATTGCTTCACCGCGCTCGATTGCCGGATTCCTGCAACGGGTCGGTCGCTCCGGCCACCAGGTCGGCGGCACGCCCAAGGGCCGTTTGTTCGCCACCACCCGCGACGATTTGATCGAATGCGCCGCGCTGCTCGACTGCGTGCGTCGGGGCGAGCTCGATACCTTGTTGATTCCCAAAGCGCCGCTGGACGTACTGGCGCAACAGATCATCGCCGAAGTCAGCTGCCAGGAGTGGCAGGAGCAAGCGTTGCTGGACATGTTTCGCCGCGCTTCGCCGTATGCCGAACTCGACGACAAACATTATCAGGCGCTGCTGCAGATGCTCGCCGAGGGCTACAACGGGCGGCAGGGTATTCGCAGCGCCTACCTGCATCGCGACGCCGTGACCCGCACCCTGCGCGGTCGTCGAGGCGCGAAACTCACGGCCGTGACCAGTGGCGGAACCATTCCGGACAACGCCGACTACAGCGTGCTGCTGGAACCCCAAGGGCTGAACATCGGCACCATCAACGAAGACTTTGCGGTGGAAAGCATCGCTGGCGATATCTTCCAGTTGGGCAACACGTCCTACCGGATCCTGCGCGTCGAAACCGGCAAGGTCCGGATCGAGGACGCTCAGGGGCAGCCGCCGACCATTCCGTTCTGGCTGGGTGAAGCGCCGGGGCGCAGCGCTGAATTGTCTTCGGCGGTGGCGCGCCTGCAAGCGCACCTCGACGCGTTGCTCGGCCACACGCCGGGCAACCTGCAACCGGCGCTCGACTGGCTGACCGAGACCCTCGGCCTGAACTTCGCCAGCGCTGAGCAACTGGTGGAATACCTGGCCCCGGTGCGCCAGACGCTGGGCGCCCTGCCGTCGCAAGACACGTTGCTGATGGAGCGCTTTTTCGACGAGTCCGGTGGCACGCAACTGATCATTCACTCGCCTTACGGCAGCCGCATCAACCGCGCCTGGGGCCTGGCCCTGCGCAAGCGTTTCTGCCGCACCTTCAACTTCGAATTGCAGGCCGCCGCCAGCGAAGACGCCATCGTGTTGTCACTCTCCACCAGCCACAGTTTCGAACTGGACGATGTCTGGCGCTATCTGCACAGCAACAGTGCCGAACACCTCCTGATTCAGGCCGTGCTCGACGCGCCGCTGTTTGGCGTGCGCTGGCGCTGGAATGCCGGGGTGGCCCTGGCGTTGCCGCGCTACAGCGGCGGGCGCAAAGTGCCGCCGCAAATCCAGCGGATGAAAAGCGAAGACCTGATCGCCAGCGTGTTCCCCGATCAGATCGCCTGCGTGGAAAACCTCGCCGGGGAACGGGAAATTCCCGACCATCCGCTGGTGGAACAAACCCTCGACGACTGTCTGCACGATGCGATGGACAGCGAAGGCTGGCTGGCCTTGCTGCGGCGCATGGAGCGCGGCGAGGTGCGCCTGATCAGCCGCGAGCTGCCGGCGCCCTCGCCGCTGGCGGCCGAGATTCTCAGCGCCAGGCCCTACACATTTCTCGACGATGCGCCGCTGGAAGAGCGCCGCACCCAAGCCGTGCTCAACCGGCGCTGGAGCGATCCGCAATCGACCGACGACCTCGGCGCACTCGATACCGAGGCGATCAACGCCGTGCGCGAAGAAGCCTGGCCTGCGCCCACGGGTGGCGATGAAATGCATGAGGCACTGATGAGCCTGGCGTGCATCACCGACGCAGAAGCCGAAGCCAACCCGCAGTGGCGCGACTGGCTCAACGCGCTGGCCATGAGCGGTCGCACCACCCGCTTACAGATCAACGAAGGGAAATCGTTGTGGCTGGCGTTGGAGCGACTGACTTGCCTGCGGGCGATTTATCCACAGGCGCAATTATCGCCAGCCTTGCAGGCGTTGCCGGGTTTCGATGAGGTCTGGGAACAGGACGAAGCCGTGGTCGAAGTGGTCCGTGCGCGGCTCAGCGCCTTCGGCCCGTTACCGCTGCACGACATTGCCGACCCCCTCGGTTTATCTGACCTTCAAGTGATCCAGGCGCTGGCGCAACTGGAGCGCGAAGGCTACGTGCTGCGTGGACGATTCACCCCGGGCAACCACGGGGAAGAATGGTGTGAGCGTCATCTGCTCGCGCGCATTCATCGCTACACGGTCAAGCGCCTGCGTAGGGAAATCGAGCCGGTGGCGTTACAGGATTTCATGCGGTTTCTGTTCGACTGGCAGCACGTCTCCAGTGCCACTCAGGGTCAAGGCGCGGCCGTATTGCCCGCCATCGCCAGTCAGTTCGAAGGCTACCCCGCCGCCGCGTCCGCCTGGGACAGCGACCTCCTGCCGGCACGGATCAAGGATTACTCGGCGAGCTGGCTGGATGAGTTGTGCCGCAGCGGCAGACTGGTGTGGACACGCCTGACCGCACGCAACAAGGGCACCGGCACCGCGTTGCGCAGTACACCGATTGTGCTGCTGCCGCGCAGTCAGGTCGGACTCTGGAGCGGGCTGACCGAGCAGACGCCGGTCAGCGAACTGTCACCGAAAACGCAAAAGGTCCACACCGCCCTCAGCCAGCACGGCGCACTGTTTTTCGATGAGCTGATTCACGAAGCTCACCTGCTGCGCTCGGAGCTGGAAATCGCCTTGCAGGAACTGGTGGGCGCCGGGCTGGTGAACGCCGACAGTTTCGCCGGGCTGCGTGCGCTGATCACCCCGGCCAGCAAGCGCCAGCACCACCGCAGTCGCCACGGGCGCGGGGCGTTCATCGGCGGCATGGACGACGCTGGACGCTGGGCGTTGTTACGCCGTGGAAACGCCGCGCCGGTTATGGATAACCCACCTCCGTCGCCGACCCCGGCCGATACGCTGGAACACATCGCCATGACCTTGCTGCGCCGCTACGGCGTGGTGTTCTGGCGATTGCTGGAACGTGAGGCGGACTGGCTGCCGAGCTGGCGCGAATTACTGCGCACGTTTCATCGCCTCGAGGCCCGGGGCGAGATTCGTGGCGGACGGTTTGTCAGTGGTCTGGCGGGGGAGCAATTCGCGCTGCCCGAGGCGATTCCGCTATTGCGCGAAGTGCGGCGTCGCCCCAAGGACGGCAGCCTGATCGCCGTGTGCGGGGTCGATCCGCTGAACCTCGCCGGCACCCTGCTGCCCGGCGCGAAAGTCCCGGCGCTGGCGAGCAATCGGCTGGTGTATCGCGATGGTTTGCCGGTGGCTGCCGAGATTGCCGGCAAGCCTTTGTTTTGGGCGGAGCTGGATCAGCGAGTCAGTGACGAGGTTCGGAATAAACTGATCCGGCATTGATGGCGTCTGCGCAGGCCCCATCGCTGGCAAGCCAGCTCCTACAGTTTGATGTACCTGCGCAAATCCCTGTAGGAGCCGGCTTGCTGGCGATGGGCCCCTAAAAACCAACAAAAATCTCCCGGGCGACTTACTGCGACCGCGCCCCATCCGGCATCAACAACGTCGAGTGCTCCGGTTCAGGCTCGCCTTCAGGCGGTGGTTCGACCGGATGCCTCGGCACCAGCGCCTGCTGTGGATAAGTCTGC
Organism: Pseudomonas sp. Irchel s3f7; assembly: GCF_900187615.1. Taxonomy (GTDB): domain Bacteria; phylum Pseudomonadota; class Gammaproteobacteria; order Pseudomonadales; family Pseudomonadaceae; genus Aquipseudomonas. Next base: position 10,351 of record NZ_FYDO01000023.1, read on the forward strand.
GCGAAGTGCACCCACGGGCTGTTATCCACAAGCTTTTTCAAACGCTGGTTGAACGCCCGGCTCACCGCATACTGCCCGCCCGACACCGTGCGGAATTGCGAGGTCAGCACCACGCCGTTGAGGTCCATCTTGTCGACACCGAACACATCCAGCGGCCCTTGCAGGTTGTAGCGCAGGAACGGGTCGTTGCTGATCGAATGCCCGGCCTCGCGGATCAACTCGATGGCCTTGTCGACATCCGTGTCATAGGTGAATTGCACCGAGAAAAACGCGTAGGCGAATTGCCTCGATTGGTTGGTCACGGCCTTGATCTGGCCGAACGGCACCGAGTGCACAAAACCCTTGCCGTCACGCAGGCGCAAGGTGCGGATGGTCAGGCCCTCGACTGTCCCGGCATGACCGGAATCGAGCACCACCCAATCACCAATGGACAGGGTGTCTTCGATGATGATGAACAGCCCGGTGATCACGTCCTGCACCAGTTGCTGGGAACCGAAACCAATCGCCAGCCCCACCACCCCGGCACCGGCCAGGAACGGCGCAACGTTGATCCCCAGGTTCGCCATGGTGGTGATCGCGCAGATCACCACCAGGATGATTTTGACCGCATTGCGCAGCAACGGCAGGATGGTTTTCACCCGTGTACTCGGTTGGCGCGCCGAGCGTTTATTGGCCGGTGGTTTCAGGGCCTCCTGAATGGCCGTGTCGAGCACCACCCAGACCATCCACGTCACCAGGAAGATCAGGCCGATGTGGCTCAGAGAATCACTGATCGCACGCCCGACTGCGTTGCTCACCGCGAACTCGAACAACGACACGCCCCAGATACGCCCCAGGACATCGATGAACACGACGGCCATCGCAATGCGCAACAACGCGTGGGACAGGCTCAGGAATCGTTCTTTGTAGGCACTGCCGCGCCGCGCATCCGATTCGCTGCGCGACTTGAACAGGTGATGCAGCGTGGTGCTGAGAAACACCGTGGCAATCAGCAACACGGTGGTGAACAACGCACTGCGCAGTACCGTCTGATTGTCGTCGCCAATGCCGATCAGGTTGATGATCGAGACCAGCACCATCAACAGAATCGGCCAGTACCAGAGCCCGGAAAATATCCGCAGGGTTTCGCGCAACGCCGGCTGATTGACGCGCTGGGCCAGCGGCAGAATCCGGATCACATGGGCCACCGGCCGACGCATGCGGATCACCAGCAAACCGAAGGAAATCGAAGCCGCGAGCCCCGTGAATACGGCAATGCTGCTGGTGAGGTTGTTGCCCAGTTGATGGGCGATCTGCGGGCTTGTCAGAGCATCGCTCAAGGCCACCAGAAAACCGATTGAAAACAGCGGCCGGGGACTGTGCTGACGGATGATCCGTACCGCCGAGCGCTTGTGGCCGATGTTGAACATCACCACCAGGGACAGCACCAGCGACGCAGCAAAAATACCGGCGCTGGCCGCGTAGGCAAAACACAGCGCCAGCGCCCGACCGGCCGACACCTGTAGAAACTGGCTGGCATAAATCGTCAGCGTCAGACTGACCACCGCCGGAATCGTGTAAGGCAGCATGTAGCCAAGCAACGCCTGGCCACGCTCGCGGCTGAGCATCCAGCGGTGCCCGCCCAGGCGTCGGGCCAACAGTCGCCCAAACAGCCAAAGCAGCGTAAACACACCCGTCCAGACGCAGGTCAGCAGGAGGAAATCCCCGGCAACGCCCCAGGTCGAACGGGACGATGGACGATTGACCAGCTCATCGACTTCATCCACCGCACGATCGGCGCGCAGGCGCCAGGTGTCGACCAGGTGCTCGTTGAGATCGAGTTTGCTCTGGACTTCGTCAATGCTTGAGCTGATGGCGCCCAGCAACCCGCCCTGCACCAGTGGCTCCGGGTGTGCCGATGGCGTAGTGGCGGCGGCCGGCAGCCCCGGTATCGCTGCCGCTTCCAGCGTCTCGCTGCCCAGAAACAGCAATGACCCCATTAATATCGCGGTCTTGAGCCCGATCAAAAGCACCCCCTCCGTTGGCTGTGACTGTAAGGAACTGATCGAGAATTGCCGGGCAAGTTCGCACTTGGCCCACAAATGTATCGTCGAAAATATTCGGGGTGACATTAGCACGCATGCTGCGCCAGCTCCTACGCTGCACACGGCGGCGGTTAACCGTCCGTAGCCCCACCGAAACTTTCGTCGCCACCGCGCAGTCCTCCAAAGACAGGGCTCATCGGACCGGAGGCGACATGTCGGCGATTCATATCGGTATTTCAGGTTGGCGGTACACGCCCTGGCGCGGGGATTTCTACCCGAACGGCCTGGGCCACGGCCGGCAACCAAGTGATCCGCAACTGATCGCCCCCCGCCAGCAGCCAAAGCCACGCCAGCCCCGGAAAGTGTTCTGCTATTTCGACAATGTCATCAAAGTCCGCGCGCCCTTCGATGCCCGCCGCTTGCTGGAGCGGTTCCACCTCGACAAAAACCTCGCCACCACGCCCGGTGAGCCTGCTGCGCAGGGTGTGTTGTCATGACTACTCCGGAGCCAGTCGGCGTGACAGACGAACAGAGCCCCTTCGACACCCACGTGCATCGCTTCACGGTGCTGACGGTGAACACCCACAAAGGCTTCACCGCGCTCAACCGGCGCTTCATCCTGCCGGAACTGCGCGAAGCGGTGCGCAGCGTGTCTGCCGATGTGGTGTTTTTGCAGGAAGTCCATGGCACCCATGAGCAGCATCCAAAACGCTACTCCAATTGGCCGACGATGCCGCAGTACGAATTCCTCGCCGACACCCTCTGGCCGCAGTTCGCCTATGGTCGCAACGCGGTCTATCCGGCGGGCGATCACGGCAATGCGCTGCTGTCGAAATTCCAGATCATTCGCCACGATAATCTCGACGTGTCCATCAGCGGCCACGAAAACCGCGGGCTTCTGCATTGCGTGTTGCGCCTGCCCGGCGACGGTCGCGAGGTGCACGCCATTTGTGTGCATCTGGGGTTGCGCGAAACCCACCGCAACGCGCAACTCAAATTGCTCGTCCAACGCCTGGAAGCGCTGCCCGACGACGCGCCGGTCATCATCGCCGGTGACTTCAACGATTGGCGCCTGCGCGCCGATGCACTGCTCAAGCCCAGCGGTTTGCGCGAGGTCTTCGCCGAACACCACGGCCAATCGGCGCGCAGCTTCCCGGCACGTTTACCGGCCCTGCGCCTGGACCGCATCTACGTGCGTCACCTCAAGGCCAGCCATCCGCAAGTGCTGTCGAACCGCCCCTGGTCCCACCTTTCCGACCACGTCCCGCTATCGGTAGAGATCGAGCTATGAGCAGCCAGTCGATGGAAAAATCCACGGTGGAACACATCCCCGCCCCGCCGATTCGCGAGCCGACAGCGGTCGATGTCGAGTACAGCTGGCAAGGCAGCAATCGGGTCGAACTGCTGGAAAACGGTGAGGCGTATTTTCCCCGGGTGTTCGAAGCCCTGCGTCAGGCACAAAGTGAGATCCTGCTGGAGACCTTCATTCTGTTCGAGGACAAGGTCGGCAATGAACTGCAGCAGATTCTCATCGAAGCGGCGCAACGGGGCGTGCGCATCACCGTCAGCCTCGACGGCTTTGGCTGTGGCGAATTGAGCAGCGGATTTCTCAGCGCCCTGAGCGGCGCGGGCGTGCATTTGCAGATGTTCGATCCGGCGCCGAAACGCCTTGGCATCCGCACCAACTGGTTCCGCCGTCTGCACCGCAAAATCGTGGTGGTGGACGGCACTGTCGCCTTCATCGGCGGGATCAATTTTTCCGCCGACCATCTCGCCGACTTCGGCCCTGAAGCCAAGCAGGATTACTCCGTTGAAGTCCAGGGCCCGGTGGTGGCCGACATTCATCACTTTGCCTTGCTGCAATGCGGTCGCCCGGTGCGGGCCAAATACTGGTGGCAACGGCGGCGGCAACGGCGCTCGGAACTGGCCTTCAGCGATCACGATGGTCAAGTGCGGTTGGTGTACCGCGACAACGGCGAACACCCGACTGACATTGAAGAGGTGTACCGGCAGGTGTTGCGCACCGCACAACGCCGGGTGGTCATCGCCAATGCCTACTTCTTTCCGGGTTACCGGTTACTGCGCGAGATCCGCAACGCGGCGCGCCGTGGCGTCGATGTGCGGCTGATCCTGCAAGGCCAGCCGGACATGATGGTGGCCAGGCTCGCGGCACGCATGACCTACGACTACTTGCTCAAGTCCGGGGTGAAGATCTACGAATACTGCGACCGTCCGCTGCACGGCAAAGTGGCGTTGGTGGACGAAGACTGGAGCACCGTCGGTTCCAGCAACCTCGACCCGTTGAGTCTGTCGATGAATCTCGAAGCCAATGTGCTGATCCGTGACCGTCAGTTCAACCGCGACCTGTACGACCGACTTGAAGACCTCAGCGACCACCACTGCAAGATGATGTCATCCGAAAAAATCCCGAGTGGGCGGGTCTGGCACATGACCGTCGGTTTTCTGGTGTTTCACTTTTTGCGGCATTTTCCGGCGTGGGCGGGCTGGTTGCCGGCCCATAAACCGCGCCTGAAACGCATCACGCCGACGACCGGGAGCGATCACCATGAGCCACGCTGAGACCGGGTCGACGTCCCATACCGATCACCCGGCCAAGTCGCGCTGGAGCCGTTGGAAAAAACCGCTGACCCTGCTGTTTTTTCTGGCGCTGATCGTGTTGTTGACGATGTTTGCCCAGCGCATCGAATGGGCCGAAGTGCTCGAAACCCTGGCCGATTTCAAGGTACGCACGCTGATCATCGCGTCCTCGCTGACTGCGGTGAGTTTCCTGGTGTATGCCTGTTTCGATCTGATCGGGCGCACCTACATCCGTCAGGACCTGACGTGGAAACAGATCCTCCCCGTAGGAATCATCAGCTATGCCTTCAACCTCAACTTAAGTGCCTGGGTCGGTGGTATTGCCATGCGTTATCGGCTGTATTCACGACTCGGGGTGAGCAAAAGCAACATCGCGAAAATCCTCGGCCTGAGCCTGGCGACCAACTGGATCGGCTACATGCTGATTGCCGGCGTGGTGTTCAGCAGTGGATGGGTGAGCATGCCGCCGGGCTGGAAATTGAGCAGCGGCGCTCTGCAAGCGGTGGGCGTGTTGCTGTTGCTGGTGAGTGCGGGCTATCTGGCGGCGTGTCGCTTTTCCAGCCGTCGGGAATGGTCGATACGCGGGGTGGAAATCAACTTGCCGTCACTGCGCATGGCGATCCTGCAACTGGGCCTCGGCGCGCTGAACTGGTCGCTGATGGCAGCGGTCATTTTCACCTTGTTGCCGAGCAAACTGGATTATCCGCTGGTGCTTGGGGTGTTGTTGATCAGCGCCATTGCCGGGGTCATCACGCACATCCCCGCCGGGCTCGGCGTGCTGGAAGCGGTGTTCGTGGCACTGCTGCAACACGAGGCGTCACGGGGCAGTCTGGTGGCGGGATTGCTGGCGTACCGGGCAATCTATTTTCTGCTGCCGCTGTTGATCACTTTGGTGATGTATCTGATCGTCGAGGCCAAGGCGAAGTCGTTGCGGATCAGCAAGAAACCCAAGTGAGTGGTGGTGTTTGATCTGACGCCATCGCGGGCAAGCCCGCTCCCACAAGGATCTCCAGTGATCACAACATTTGTGTTCAATGACGAACCCTGCAGGAACAAGCTTGCTCGCGATAGCGCCCTGTCCAGCACCCAAAATCACTGCGATTGAATAATGCTTAACCGCTCACCCACCACCATCTCCGTGATCCAGTCCACCAGGATCGACGTGTAGGCCTGCTGTGAAACCGGATCGCTCAAGGCATGATCGGCGCCATCAATGATGCGGTGCGTGAGCGAGTGGGTCTGCTGGCACGCGGCGCGATAACTCATGATCGTTGAGTGCGGCACGTATTCATCGGTCTCGGACTCCACCAGCAACACATCCCCGGTAAATGCCGAACAGGCATGCAAGGCGCGATTGCCCTCGGCGCGCACCAGGGTGCTGCGGTAATCGCGCAAATCGAGCTTGTCCAGATCGCGTTTGGGCGTGTGCCATTTATCGTCGCGATACAGCGCCGGCACCCGCAGCGCCAGCCAGCGCACCGGTCTGAGCGACGTGAGGATCGAAGCCAGGTAACCGCCATAGCTGGTGCCCACCACGGCAATCGCCGAGGTATCCAGCGCCGGGTGCGCGAGCAGCCGATCGTAAGCCGCCAGCAAGTCCCGCAAGTTGTCCTCGCGGGTTACCCGGGACAGGGGAATGCCGGTGCCGCCGGTATGACCGCGCAAATCAAAAGTCAGGCACACGCACCCCAGCCCGGCGATGCCTTTGGCCCGTTCCAGATCCCGCTCCTGACTGCCGCCCCAACCGTGCACGAAGAGCACGCCGGGGACTTTCGATTTGGGGCTCAGAAACGTCCCGCTCATCTGTTCGTCGTCGATGTCGATTTGAATGCTTTCGCTTCTAGCCGTCATATGATTTGACCGTTACGTACTTGAGTAGAAAATCACTGTCCTGCGCCGGTCCGCGGTACACCTCAATCGCGCTTGCCGGCAGCGGTTGATCGATATAAGTCTCGACGGCGGACACGCAAATCGCACGAATCTGCGGATCGTTCACAAAGCTCTGCAACGCTGCAAGTTCGGCGCTGCTGGCCCCGCCCAGGCGCCAGGACTGTTCGAGCACGCCACTGCGTTGCCGGCCATCGCTGCCCAGCCCTTGAGCGATGTCGTAGTTGCGCCGCGACGCATAAAACCCGGGATAGGCTTCGTCCGCAGCGCGGTCGAACACTTGGGCCTGCTGAATGGCCAAACGCACGTCTTGCGCCAGGTCGAGTTTCAGCAAATCGTCATAGTTGCCCTGCACCACAAACAAATCGGAGCCGCCATACACCGACTCGCCATGCGCGTCTTCGGTCAAGTATTGCTCACCGCAGTAACTCAGCACCTTGCCGCCGACAACACTCTGGCCGACGCTGTGGGTGATGACCTGCTCCAGGTCTTGCTCCAGCACGACACCTTTCTTGAACAGGCTTTTGGCATCCGGCCTGGCAAGGACGTCATCGAATTGGTCGAGGCTTTGGATCACTTCCTGACCGCGCCCGGCGCAGGCATAAATCGGTTTGAGGCGAATCGGCCCGGTGTACAGCAGATGCTCCGCCGCCGGCCGCGCATCTTCGAAGGAAAACACGCTGAGGCCGTCTAGCACCACGCCGCGCACCCGCTCGGAAAACAACGGTGCCCAACCTTGCGGCGCATGAGCGTGGTGGTTCAGCAAACCGTGGCTGATGGCCTTGGTGCAAATAAAATCATGGTCGACATAACCGCCCCACAAGTCTTCCGGCCCCTTGACCCCTAACGCCCGTGCCGCCGCAGCGCCCACCAGGGTTTGGGTTGGCAACAGATACAAATCCTGTCCACCGTGCAAATCGGCGTCATGACTGCCCGCGTACGTGAGCCCGAGAATCTGCGCCAGCCATCGGGCCAGGGCCCGGTTGGTTTCGACTTCATGCAGCGGCGCATCGGCGTGAACCGAATGAGCGACCACTAATTTATTGCGGTTGACCGGGGTCATGCATCCCCCTTCAATCAGCGTGTGATGAATGTAGTGAAGGGGGTGCAGAGATCACGCCAAGGCAGGGGTTGGCGCGATGGGTTTCAAATCAATGACTTGTGCATAACGTGATGGCAAGAGGCCTGTTTTAATCTGCACGACGCCTGTTGAGGCTCAGGTATTTTGCACGAGTCGCGGCCCTGTAGGAGCGAGTTTGCTCGCGATAGCGGTGGGTCAGGCGACATCAATGTTGACGGTTCCGACGTCATCGCGAGCAGGCTCGCTCCTACAGGGGGTTGTGGTGAAACACCTAGCGTGCAGCAACACTCGGCGTGACCCCAAATCGCGTCCGGTAATCACTCGGCGCCAGCCCGGTGATTTTCTTGAAGGTCGAGCGAAACGCGCCCGGGTCTTGATAGCCCACGGTCCAGGCGATGTGATCGATGGTGCCGTTGGTGAACTCAAGCATTTCCCGGGCTTTGCCGACCCGCAAATGCTGGCAGTATTCGGTGGGTTTTAGCCCGGTGGCTGAGCGGAAACGCCGCAGGAAAGTGCGTTCTTCCAGCCCTGCCCGCTCTGCCATCGCCGACAACGAAACATCAGTCGCGCCGGTGCTTTGCAACCAGTGCTGCACTTTCAGAATCGACGCATCGCCATGGCTGAGGATCGGCGCAAAATTGCTGCCGCATTCGCTGGCGCTGTCGCTGTGCTCCACCACCAGAAACCGCGCCGTGCTGGTAGCGATACTCGGCCCGAGCAAGCGGTCGACCAGGCGCAAACCCAACTCGGACCAGGCCATCAACCCGGCGGTGGTAATCAAGTCACCGTCATCGACAATGGGCGTATCGGCCTTGAGTTTGATGGCCGGGTAACGTTCGGCGAAGGCTTTCGCGGAAGTCCAGTGAGTGGTGGCGCTGCGGCCGTCGAGCAAACCGCTTTCAGCGAGCAGAATCGACCCTACGCACACCCCGCCCAGCGTCGCGCCGTTGGCATGTTGCTCGCGCAACCAGCGGATCAAACCCTGCGGCGCCTGGCCTTCGGAGAAACCGGCAATCGACGGCGGAATCAGCACGGCCACCATTGCGCGATCCGGGCCGGGATGGCTGTCATAGCTGCGCTCCGGCGCTTGGTCGCCCACAACTTGCCAATGGCTGACGCGCAATAACGGCAGCTGCGCAGCCTGGTGCTCGGCGGCGATCCGGTTGGCCACGCCGAACAAGTCCGTCAACCCATGCACCGCCGCCATCTGCGCGCCGGGGTAAATCAACACCCCCAGTTCGGCGATTGCCCTTTGTGCGTCCATTGTCAGTTTTCCCCCTCTTATTGTCGGTGCGGCCAATCCTCGGAATGCCACCCACACCGGATACTTGATTCCACACCCAACACACACTTCGAGGTAACAGTCATGGCCAAGCAAGCGCTCATCGTAGTCGATATCCAGAACGACTACTTCCCCCAAGGCAAGTGGCCGCTGGTCGGTGCCGACGCCGCCGCAGACAACGCCGTGCGCCTGATCAAGGCCTTCCGCGACGCTGGTGATTCGGTGGTGCACATCCGCCACGAGTTCACCTCCGAGGACGCTCCGTTCTTCACCCCCAACTCTGAAGGCGCCAAATTGCACCCCAAAGTCCTGAACCGCGCCGACGAGCCAGTGGTGCTCAAGCACTTCGTCAACTCGTTCCGCGAAACCGAACTACAGTCAATCCTCGACGAACAAGGCATCAAGGAACTGGTGGTCGTGGGCAGCATGAGCCACATGTGTGTCGACGGCATCACCCGCGCTGCCGCGGATTTTGGCTATACGGTCACAGTCATCCACGACGCCTGCGCGACCCGCGACCTGGAGTTCAATGGCGTAGCGGTTCCGGCTGCGCAGGTTCATGCGGCGTTCATGGCGGCCCTTGCGTTTGCCTATGCCAGCGTTGTGTCAACCAACGAATTCATCGCCGCCTGAGTTTGTAACCAAGTTTCACCATCCATAAAAAAACCCGCACTTCAGACCGAAGCGCGGGTTTTGTTTTGTCAGCTGGTCGCTTGAGGCTTGCAGCTGCTAGAAGTCTTCGTAACACCTGAGGCTAAATCTAGCTGAAATTATTTTTCTATTACAGATGATTAAGGCAACCAGCCAGGGAAACGTAAAGAATAATGTATAGGTTTAAAGAAATTTGCTGGGGATTCGTTACGTTTCCCACACAAACCCTTCGAGCTTGGACCATTAGGCAGAGTTGCGGGGGCCGCTCTACCGAGTTACGCATTACGCCTAGAAATCTAGACATTAAGTACGAAAATTCGGTTTAGTGTCTAGATATCTAGGCGCTAGGTTAGCCCTGCATTCCGAGCGACGAAGGTCTGGCTCTCAGACGAAATTCTTGATCTCTCGACGCTACCCTGTCTGTTTAGTACTGCACAAGTGACTGAGCATACCAATTCCGTCCAAACGCTCGGAGGCGATAGGGTCAAGGTTCTTGTGCGCTCGTAGCAGTCGTTAAAGCGTCGACAAGGAGGCATTAAGCAGCGTTTCCAACTTGCGGTCTTGCAGGTCGAAGGCCAAACGATGAACCTGGATAAAGGCAGCGGAAGAAAAAAAGCCGGCTTGCGCCGGCTAATAACGAAGAACAAGGTGACCACTCAGACACATCTGCCACTTGAACATGTTCGTTAAAACGCAGTGGAATTCTTGCCTTTGAGCCCAAGCATTTGACGGGCCTCATCGGGTGTAGCTACCTCAATGCCGAGCGCCTCAAGGATTGTCCGGATCTTGCGAACCTGCTCTGCGTTCGATACCGCCAACTCCCCTCGGCCGATATAAAGGCTATCTTCAAGGCCCACGCGGACGTTACCGCCCATCAACGCTGCCATAGTCGCCAAAGGAATCTGGTCTTTGCCCGCTCCCAGAACAGACCAGTGATACTGATCGCCAAACAAGCGATCGGCAGTGCGCTTTTGATGCATCACATCTTCGAAGTGCGATCCGATGGAACCACGCAAACCGAACACTGTTTGGATAAAGAGTGGCGGCTTCAACAGCCCGCGGTCGAGGAAATACTTCAGGGTATAGAGGTGACTGACGTCGTAGCACTCGAATTCAAAACGAGTACCTGAACGACCAATCTCCGTCAAAATCCACTCAATATCCGTAAAGGTGTTTTTGAATACCAAGTCTTTGGTAGCTTCGAGGTGTTTGACCTCCCAGTCGAACTTCCAGTCCCGGTCTTTCTTGGCCATCTCGGAGAGATTGAGGTTAATCGATCCCATATTGAGCGAACACATTTCGGGATCCAACGCCAAGCCCGCAGCAGCCCGCTCGTTGATTGGCATGCCCGGACCACCGCCGCCTGTGGAGATATTAATAATCGCGTCGGTTTCAGTCTTGATGCGGGTAACAAACTGACGAAACACCTCGGGGCTGCCAGTCGGCCGACCGTCGTCCGGATTACGCGCGTGGAGGTGAACAATGGCTGCTCCCGCTTCCACCGCCTCGATGGCCTGTTGGGCGATCTCGCATGGGGTAATCGGCAGATAAGGAGACATTGAAGGCGTATGAGCGCCACCCGTGATAGCGGCGGTGATAATGGCTTTTCTCATAGCGGTTCTCCTTCTTGCAGCGCAAGCAGCACGAACAACATGCGGCAGTTTTTACCGGAACGGTTGGACCAGCTGTGATTGGTAGCGCGCTGGATAAGCACGTCGCCCGCCTCCATCAAACGCTCGCCCTGATCCAACATGGCGTAGATCTCGCCTTCTAACACCACTGCGTAATCGAGAGACTCGGTCTTGTGGAACCAGAAATGGCGAGGTTTGTTCTGGTCGCGAACACCTTCTTCATCAAGAAACTCGACCAGCTCTTCCTGGTTGTAAGTTTCATCTGGTGGAAAATCGACGATTCGCAGCAGAGATCCACCCTCAGAATGGAACGCAAACTTGTGCCCTTCTGGAGCAGGTTCATCGCCAGCTGCACGCCCCTCACCAGTAGCCCAGAGCACCTGCGCGACGGGGCGACCGGCGCCAGCTACGACGTTCAATGCATCAGCGTCGCTCAAAAAGATCGACTGACCATTTTCATCATGTCCGGTGACTATTCGCCGAACAGGCTTATACGAAACTGTAAGCTCACTCATTGCATCTCCATTACGAATCGAGTCGTACCGTTTTTATTATGAACAAAATTTTTTAAAAATTTGTTCGGTTACCTATTACGCCGTTACATCCATTATGAAAAATGTCGCGGTTGAATTAGCAACAAGCCGGTTGCTGTCGTCATAAATTTCACTGCGAGCAAAAGCCACTTGCCGCCCAACACGATCAACAACGCCGATCACTCGCAATAAAGAAGGCCTTACTGCCGCCTGCATATTAATTGTGATACTTGTGGTAGCGCATGTTTTGCCTACCTTCAGCTTACTTAGAACAGCGTAGGCCATTGCATAATCAAGCATCGTTGCTAACGTACCGCCTGATATCACACCGTTACCTTGGATAGAGCGATCAGATACGTTAAAGCTGAGTTCCAAGGCCCCAGGCTCACCCTTGACCAACTGTGCCCCAAGCTCACGCAACCCAGGAGTCATATCTAGAGGAACGCCGAAGTCCTGATTTTTAATTAAGTTTTCCAGCAACGCACGGTCGGGGTTATCCATTTATTTCACTCTACTTATTTCGTTACGCATTTTTGACGCTGATACCCAAGACCTTCAATTTCAGCATGCATGACATCACCGTTTTTCAGGAATCTATTATAGTGAGTACCATTACCAGCGGGTGAGCCGGTGCAGATCACATCCCCAGGTAATAATTTCGCGTACTTGGAAATATAGGCAATTTGCTGTTCTATTTTGAACAACATATCAGACGTACTTTCGTCTTGCATAGTTTGGCCGGACACGCTTAGCCGCATAGAAAGATCGTGGGGGTTTTCGACAAATACCTTGGGGACAAGATACGGCCCCAACGGAAGAAAACCTGGCTGCCCTTTTGATCTAAACCAGTCAGTGCCCAACATTTTATAGTCTGTACGAGGAATTAGATCACGCGCAGAAATGTCGTTTACGATGGTGTAGCCAGCTACATAGTCCATCGCATCAGCAACATCAATGTTGTAGCCTTCCTTGCCGATAACTACCGCCAACTCCAATTCCCAGTCGGGTTTCTCAGTAGTTGGAGGTAAAATCAAATCGTCATAAGCGCCAGCGATCGTAGAAACGGGTTTGGTAAACACGTACGGCTCGCCGGAGGCGACGCGTTTATCCATCATGTCCTCTGCCCATTTGCGCAGTTCGTCTTTATTCATTCCCTCTGGCCCAACACCTGAGTCGACGGTGAGGTCTACGACATGCTTACGGTAGTTTGCGCCAGTACAAAATACTTGTCGGGGGAGATCCACTGGGGGGTGAAAATGTAAATCCACTTCGTCATGCCAATCGGTGGGATTGATCAAATCCAAGAACCCGGAAATTGCTCGAATACTTTCGTTCCAATTTTCCAGAAGTTGCAGAACCGACTTATCCATTAATGCGCTAATTCCAAACTCAACGGCAACTCGTTGAATGGGCACAACTTTTCTGTCTATCACCAGACCAGCAAAGCGCTCGCCTTGCCCAGCCTTAACGGAAAAAGTACCCAGCGAGAATTTTTTCATTATTAGCCCCGAATTCAAATCAAGTAAGTGCTATCGACAATTTTGGCGTAGCTGGTTTGAGCCCCGACCAAAGCGAGCTCTTTGCGTTGATAAATTAGAAATTGAATACCTTGAAGGTCTGGAACAAGCGTGGTCGGTACAGACTCTTCAAGAGCCTGTATGGCTTCTGATGGCAATCCCTGAGAAGCATATGCCTGGCGAAGACGATCGATATTGGCTGGGACTATTTTCAGCGCTTCGTTAAGATTGTTAAGCCATGCTTGCAACGCTATTCTTACACCTGCCAACTCGCGGCGTATCACTACACCCTGTCCTGGAAATACAGGGTAAAGTTCTTGAATACTTGCGATTTGGTTGAGGCCTTGTGCGAGTGCCATCGTGTAGAACGGGGGCCCAAGAAGCGTCGCATCCCCTTTGCCCGCTATTAGCGAGTTGTACCGCTCAACGACACCACCGGCCTCCAACATGGAGTAATCCGATGAATGAAGACCGTTAGTTTTGAGGATGGCCATTAACGCGACGACAAAACCGTTCTCAGGCGCATCGACCAATACGTGTCCACCTTGCAGATCTGCGACGTTCTTGATCGTCGACCGGCTTATCAACCGAAGTGGCGTAGTGCGTTCTACCTGAGCAACCACGACAAAATCTTTAGGGCCTGGGCGTTGGTTCCAGTGAAGTACGTTGTCGATTGAAGTGACTACCGCATCGGTGCTGCCGTTAACCAAGGCCTCAAACTGCTCATCAGACGACTGAGTGCGTACAGCATCAACGATCAGATCATCGCGGTCTTGCCACGAAGCCACTACTTCCAAGGCGGGAGGAACAAACCACATTACACGTAACGTTCGCTTAGCCATTTCGGCACCTCAATCAAGAGATGACAAAATAATACTGACCGTATCGTATTGTCAACACATCCCCAAAAATGGCAAAGCGAATCTATTCTTTAGTCCATTACTTTCAATAGCTTATCGAACACAATCCTGCAGGACCACGCGTATCGTTTATGACCCATCGTCCATGAAAACCTCTAGACAAGATGCGCGGGGAGGAACGCCTCAAAGCACTCTCCTCCTGCAGCTTATAAATCCAATACCAGCCGCTGCGATTTGCTTCCAGAGCAGCAGACGAACATCGACTTATTGCTCGCCTTTTCCGACTCGCTAAGAATTGAATCTCGGTGGTCCGGTGTGCCCTCTAGCACCACCACCTCGCAAGCGCCGCAAATACCTTCCCTGCATGAGTTCATAACTTCCACGCCTACCTGAGCCAAAGCGTCGAGCACTGTTTGACCAGGTTGAACATTTACGACGGTGCCGGCCTTGGCAAGGACGACCTCAAAGCCGCCCTCGGTTGCAGCGTCATGCAGTGCAACGAAACTTTCGTAGTGAACTCTATCGCCAGGAACATCACCTGCAGCAGATTTGTATGACTCCAACATTCCCGAAGGCCCGCAACAGTAGTAATGCGTTGCGGCTACGTCTTGCGAAAACACCTGTGCGATGGCCGCAATCGTTTCTGCCACTCCGTAAGCGAGATGAAGCTCGATGTGCCCGTGGCTGAACACTTTGTTCATGCGGTCTAGTAGAGCGGCACTTTCGCGATTCCTGGCGAAGTAGACCAACCGCCACTTGGCCCGCAATGACTCCAGTCTTTGAGCCATGCTCCAGAGCGGTGTGATACCAATTCCGCCGGCGATGAGAACGGACGTCTCACTCGCTTCGTTTAATGGAAAAAGGTTTTTGGGGCCACTTACTTCGAGCCGATCACCAGCTCGAAGCAGTTCATGTATAAGCTTTGACCCACCCCGACTCTTCGGATCCTTAGCCACAGCGATTTCGTAACGATTGGCCTCGCTCTGATCATTCAAAAGTGAGTAGCTGCGTGTGGGAACGCCTGGAATAAATAAATCTATGTGGCTTCCTGCCGTGAACGCAGGAAGTGTGGTCCCTTGCTCAGGAAAAAGCTCAAAGGAAAAAATATTTTCAGCTTCGTATCGAACAGACTTAACGTAAACCGGGTATCTGCTAGCGGAATTCATCTATTTTCTGACCATAAGAAAAGGCAACACTGTGGGGTGCCTGGCGACCCTGGCACCCAACCCGGGCGTTACTTAAACTGAGAAATTCGCTCCTGGCGTTTGCCCTCAGTAAAGTCTTGAATGTTGGTTCCGACCGGCACCATCTCGGCCAATGCGCGCAGTGCCCGGTAATCGCACTCCTGAGATTTAACAGCGTCTTCACCCGCTTCGGCTTGACGGATTCGCTCCAGCAACTCGCGGCGCAGCCTTACGATGGCGAGATCGCCACTGCCGAGAAATTCGCGGGTGCGGTCCACAATCGGAATGCTCTCGGCGACGAGATAATCCTCGAAGATCACGCCGGGAACCCCACTCCACGTTTCCCCCGCCTCCATGGCCGCGCGATCCTGGCCATAATTCGGAGTGCCTTGGCGGGATGCTGCGAAGTTATCGTCAGACTCATCGGTTCCCATCAAGGCGAAGTCAGGAAGGTTATTGTCAATCAGTTGGCGAGAGTCCCAGTAGATGTACCACTGCAGGCTGCGCGTGTTGTTTACAGGAACCACGATGATTACGAATGCAGCCTCGGCATCGGTGGTGCCGATAAAAGCGGTGCCTGGGGCTACGTATTCTGTAACCCGTAGATAATCCTTTTCTGCACCAGTCGTTCTTAGGGAATAGGACCGCAGACCGTATGGGCGTTGTTCCAAGGTGTATTTTGGGGTGTCGTTGCCGGTTACGAGTTGCAGGCCAGCTTGGGGCGCATTGGCGTCCGCAGTGGTGTCATGGTGCAGGAGCCCGATGTGAGCCGAGTCCATCAGTGTCTCTACGTTCTGTAGCCAGTTTGCCTCGTTGTAAGAGGCGCGCGGCCGGGTATGGTCGCGAGTGAAATGGGTGAAAGCGAAGTCGGTGAATTTCGGCGGTTCTCCGTCACCCAGAAAGACCCACACAACGCCTCCGCCCTCGCGAACCTTAAACCCCTGCCCTTTCACTTTTTGGCAAAAGGACTGATCTTTCTCTGTCGGCATTCGAGTGCAGTTGCCTTGGGCGTCGAAACTCCATCCATGGAAGATGCATGTGAGGCGGTTGTTTTCGTTTCGGCCTAATGCCAACGAAACACCGCGGTGCGGGCACGCTTCCAACAGGAACCCAACGCTCCCGTCGTGCCCTCGAAACGCCACATATTTTTCGCAAAGCAATTCGACCTTCTGCGGCGCCCCACCAGCTCGCAACGCCTCGCTTCGCAGCGCAGGAATCCAGTGTTTTTTCCAATAGTTATGGAGAGGAGTTCCAGGAGAGACGTCAGTCAAAATGCTGTTTTGTTCGGCTGTGAGCATGGCATTTTCCTTATTTTTGTGGAGCGTCGCATCAGGATGCCCGAGGGGATTATCTTAAGGATCATCATTCTTATCTGTTAAGATAAAAACAGGCTAAGCCTTGCCCTGATGAACTGTCAATATTTTAGTTAACATATTAATCTCTGCCCGACGCCTGGCTCGTGCCAGTTTACGAGCACTTCGGGTATGCTCGCGAAAGCTTTCCCACAAACAAAAAAGGACTGCCCATGAACGACATGTTCTCCCCTAACGCCAGTCCTGAATCGGTGGCCGAAGCGTGGAAGAAGGAGCGGCCTGATATTGACCACTCAGGCCTGTCGGTGGTACTCAGAATTCGCAGTTTGGCGATGCTCATCGACCAGAACCTTAGCGAGATTTCCGAGGACCTCGGTCTTGACCATAAGGAGCTGATTTTACTTTTTGCCCTACGTCGCAGCGGCAAGCCCTATTGCATGCGGCCGACCGACGTATTTCGCCTGCTGAAAGTGACTTCCGGGGCGGCAACCTACAGGGTGGATAAGCTTGTGGAGAAAGGCGTTGTGGATCGCGTCGCCGACCCCTTAGACAGGCGTAGCCAACTCATCAGATTGACACTGAAGGGTAAATCGCAGGTGGATGGCGCAGTCGAACGGTTGGCAGTTACCAGCGCCGATTGCCTCGGGGAATTGAGGGACGACCCCAATAAGTTAGGACAGTTACAAGACTTGCTGCACTTACTTGAATTGGGCTGGCTGCAGCGGACCCCATTAAAAGACAACCCACTGATGCACCACGCGGTTGTGAGCGATTAGCACAGCGTTTCTTCCCTGCTTCATACCGTCAGGGCAAGCCTTAACCGTTAATTGGCCACCCTTTGAAAAGGGCTTGGCCAATTAACGTATGCCGATCAAAAAGGCGCGCTTGCAGTAGTGGTCAGGCCATTGGGCTTGGCCGCTGCTTCTGCATCGAGCTTTTTGCCCATATCGCATTTTGCGCTAGGGCTGCCCTGCGTGGGCAGCAAAAAGTAAGCGAGCGCAGGCAGCAGCAGAAGTGCCCCCACCATGTTCCAGACGAACATAAACGCAAGCAGCACGCCCATATCCGCCTGGAATTTGATCGGGGAAAACATCCACGTACCTACCCCGATAGCGAGTGTGACGCCGGTCAGCATCACCACTTTGCCCGTGGACAGAAGCGCGCCGTAGTATGCGGCAGAAAGGCTTCTACCCTCGCGCAGGAAGCCAAGCACGATGGTCATTACGTACAGCGCATAATCCACACCGATACCAACGCCCAGCGCAATAACAGGCAGCGTCGCGACCTTGACGCCTATGCCCAGCCAGACCATTAGCGCTTCGCATAGCACCGAGGTCAGCATGAGTGGAATCACCGCGCAAATCGTCGCTCGCCATGATCGGAAGGTGATAAGGCACAGCAGGATCACCGCGCTATACACCCAGAAAAGCATCTCACGGTTTGCTTCTTTAACCACGATATTGGTCGCCGCCTCGATGCCGGCATTACCTGCTGCGAGCAAGAACTTAACGTCCTCAGTATTGTTGGCTGCCGCGAATGCTTCGACGTGATTAACCAGCTGGGTCAGGGTCGCTGCCTTGTGATCTTTGAGATACACGTAGAGCGTGAGCAAGCTGCAGGACTCATTGTAGAGGCCGCGGGGCGCGCTTGCCGTCACCATGTTGAGCATCGCCTGATTATTCTGCAGCTCATACCATTTGGGGTTGCCCTCCGAGAGCCCCACCAACATGCGCCGGTTCAGAAGGGCCATGGAGTTCGTTGAATCGACGCCTGGCAAACTGCGAAGCTGCCAATCCAGCTCGTCAACTTTGCGCAAAACGTCGTAACTTGCGCAGCCGCTTTTGGGTGTTTGCACCATGATTGCAAAGAGATCACTGCTCGCTCCGTAACTGCGAGTCATAAACCCATCGTCTTGGTTATAGCGAGAGTCTGGCCGCAGCTCCGGGGCCCCTGCGTCCAGATCGCCAATAGCTAAATGCAGGCTAACCATAAAGCCAATAACAGCAGCGGCAGCACTGACTGCAATGCAGCCAAGTGCCCAGCGTTTTTGTGTAAAAAGGTCCAGAAACCGCCAGAACGCATGGCGGGTTTGGCCACGCTGCTCGGCGCGCTCGCTCTTCAAACTCAGTTCCGCCGCACGCGGATTTACACCGACATAAGAAAGCAACACGGGTAGCAGAATCAGATTGGTAAAAATCAGTACGGCGACCCCAATGCTGGCAATCACAGCGAGGTCCTGGATCACTTTGATCTGGATAATCATCAGCACGGCGAAGCCCACGGCGTCGCAAAGAAGCGCGGTCAAGCCAGCCAAAAACAGTCGACGGAATGTAAACCGTGCTGCTACGACCCTATGCATGCCGCGACCGATATCCTGCATGATGCCATTCATCTTCTGGGCACCGTGGCTCATACCGATGGCGAACACCAGGAACGGCACAAGCACCGAGTAGGGATCGAGCTCAAAGCCTAGAAGCGGCAACAAACCGAGCTGCCAGACCACCGCGACTAGCGAACAAAACACGACCAGCACCGTACTTCTTATGCAGCGTGTATAGGCGAACAACACGGCCGTGGTGATGAAAATCGCAACAGCGAAAAAGAGCATGATCTGGCCGAGCCCCTCGATCAGGTCGCCCACTTTTTTCGCAAAGCCGGTGATGTGCACATCAATTTTTTCGCTTTGGTATTCGCTGCGCAGAGCCTCCAGTTCCTCTGAGAACTTTGCATAGTCCAGTGGACGACCGTCAGGGGTCCGTTGGAGTAGCGGAATCGAGATAATGCTCGAACGCTGGTCGAAGGCGACCAACTGACCTATTTCATTGGACAGCTGAACATTACGCCGCAACTCGGCCAAAGACTCGGAACTGGCGTCGTATTGATCGGGAATAACCGGCCCCCCTTCCAACCCCTCTTCTGTTACCGAGGCCCAACGCGTTGCTGGCGTCCAGAGCGATTTCATAAACGCTCTGTCAACGCCGGGAAGGAGGAATATCCGGTCGCTCAGGGCCTGCAGCGTACGAAGATAATCCGCATCATAGATGTCGCCGTTTTTGTTTGCGACAGCAACCCGCACGGTATTTCCCAGGCCAGATAACTCTTTCTGATTGGCCAGGTAGTTCGCGATATAGGGGTGACCCGTTGGAATCATTTTTTCAAAACTAGCGTTCAACCCGAGCTTGGTAGATTGCCAACCGAGCAGCGCGGTAACGATAAGGCACAGAACCAACACCCAATGGCGATGGTTGAATAGCGCGCGTTCTACCAAAGTTCCGGAGCGAGGATCGAACCGACCAGGCTCAGATTGCGAAATGGAGCTCGCAGCGTTCATAGTTACTCCTGGATATCAGAGGCAGGATTGGAAACGTGCGCGATGCCGGCAAATCCTGAAGCGATCAGACTGCCATCTGCTGCCTCAACGATGCTGCTAACGGGCATCCCCAGAGGCTTGCCCAACGCCTTCAGCGTGTCGCCCTCACCTGTCGAGTTCACAAACAGGCTACCTGTCTGATTTGCTAAAAGCAGAGCACCGCTGGCCATTTGTATCGAGCTACCAAAGGAACTGGCAGCGACGCCCTTCAACTCTTGGAAGCTATCGCCGCCGTCGACTGATGTGTAAGCCCGGCCTTTGAGACCGGCTACCAACAGCTCGCCATCGGCGCGAACAGTCGCGGTGAAAAAGCTACCGCTGTAAGGGCTTTCCAACTGAACGAAGGACTGCCCTTCGTCGTTTGAACGCGCTAAGTACCCTTGTTCCCCCGCCAGGAACCAACGCTGATCTTTCTGCGCAATGGCGTAGATATGAACAGACGAGGGGTTTTCCACCTGGCCAATCAGCGAACGCCATGTCGCACCGCCGTCCTGCGTTGCAAACAGAATTCCGTAAGCACCTGCGACGAGCCCGTGATTGGCGTCGACAAAATGCACAGCGAGGAAAGGTTTATCCGGACCGTCAGCCACAAGCCGCTCGGCATTCGCCACACGCAGCTCCGCGGCATCAACATCAACCGTTCCTGTCTTAGCGGTTTGAGCTGTGGTTAATTCAATCTGCGCAGCCTCGACGCCCGTTAGCTGAAGCGTCCAATGCTCGCCTCCATCCAGCGTTACTAAAACAACGCCAGCGTGCCCAACAGCCCAACCGTGGCTCGCATCCACAAACTGAACGGAGACCAAGGTCACCGATACAGGGACGGAAGCTTGGCGCCAGGTGTGCCCGTTATCATCAGAGAGGACGATCACACCACGTTCACCAACCGCCACCAGGCGCTCACCCGCACGCGCCGAACCGATCAGAACGGATCGAGAAGGTTCAGCAACACGGGTCGCTGGTGAGGTAAGTACAGAGCCAACAGCCATTTCGCCTGCGCAAGACAGCGATGACACCATCAATATTGCCAGCGCTACTGCACCGCAACCCAAGCGACTTTTTTTTAACATTTTTATTATCTCTAAGACCGAGTCGCAGAGGCTCCGGGTGCAAAAGCAACCGGCGCCTTTAAGCAAGCAACAAGCGTTAACGCACGCCCTGCCCAGCCATTACAGCAGGAGAGAAATCAGACTTTTTAAACCGATCTACAAGACCCCATTGCGACTGTTGGCCGGTAAAAAGATCAAGCACAAACCAGGTTCCAGAGGTGAAGTCATAGAAACCAGAGGACACAGAGGCGGTGGCCGGGATGTCGGGCATAACGGCTGGAAGTGCCCACAACATCTTGGCCAACTGGCCGCTGCCATCCCAGCGATCAGCCAGAACTGCTTGCCAGGTGTCTTCGTCCAGGTAGTACCGGCTTTTCGCCATCTGGTGACGTTGGCCAGGCTTGAGATCAGCCTCTACAACCCAAACGCGATGCAGTTCCCAACGCAATGCATCCGGATTCAAATGACGAGTACCCAGTACATCTTCGGGAGTCGCGGCAGTGAAGAATTTGTTTGTGTTGTAGGGAATGAATACTTCCTTCTTGCCCACCAATTTCCAGTTGAAACGGTTGAGTCGTCCTTTGTAGACCGACAGTTCGTCGTAGGCCATGACGCCTGCAGTGGAAGGCGCTGGGGTATCGCAACAGGCATTCGGCACTTTGCGAACACGGCGCTGGCCTGCAAGGTAAATATGGGTTTGCGACTTGTCTGCGTTCAAATTCGCGCGGTCGAGCGCTTGCTCACCAGCCCGAATAGGCGGACCGACGTTGAGCAACCGAATCATCCAATAGTCGCCGTCAAAATCCTTCGCAGATCCCTCTTGGAAGTAATACGGCATTTCTTGGATAGCGCGTCCATCGGTGGTCATCACATGCTGACCATCAGCAGTAACGAGATAGAAACGGGTATCCATCGTCACGGAGGTGCCGCGCCAGCTAAGCAGATGGTTCCACATGGCCTCATCGCCGTTTTTCGGCACAGGAAACGGAATGCCGCCGTACGCCCCTTCAGGCATAGGACCGGCGCTCCCTCCGTCGACCAACTTGGCGTTTTGCGCATTTTTTAGCGTGTTGTCATAAACCCATTGCGGCGCTGCAGCGGTGCGCCGAGTCGGGTAGATATCCAACCGATAGCTGTCTGGATAGCGCTTGAACATCTCCTTCACGCCGTCACTCAGCTTGTCGGCGTATTGGTCCATATTCTTCGAAGTGATACTGAAGACAGGCTTATCCGAGGCAAACGGGTCGCCTCGCTTGCCGCCTTTTTTAAAGTTGGGATCGACGGCGGTGTAACCGCCATCCCATGCCGGAATGGTTTTCTCAGCGTTACCCGCTTTTTCAGCGCCTAACGGAGTCAGGGTTTTACCT
This sequence comes from Pseudomonas sp. Irchel s3f7, assembly GCF_900187615.1. Lineage (GTDB taxonomy): Bacteria > Pseudomonadota > Gammaproteobacteria > Pseudomonadales > Pseudomonadaceae > Aquipseudomonas. Next base: position 32,695 of record NZ_FYDO01000023.1, read on the forward strand.
AACTCATCTACACCGGCAGCGGCAGAAATTGTACTGCCCCCTAAGGCACCCAGCAGGGTGAGGCATGTGAGGCTAAATTTGAACCGGGATTTCATCTGCATATCCTCTTAATAAGTGCTCTTGATAGAGAAGGCCACGTAGTCCCGATCCTTTAACGGCTGCTTGAAGTTAAAGTCAGCATCGGCGTTCAGCGTTGAGTCTTCAGGGCCGTAATAGTGGGTGTAGGTAAGGCCGCAGGTGACTTTGTCAAAATAGGTGGCGCTGACACCGATATTGAAGTCACCGCCACGGTCAGGACCAAAGCTGCCTACGACCGCAGATTTACCCATTGGGAAATAGCTGGCACCAATCGGCACGCTCACGTCGATTCCGGAGAACACCTGCCGGTACGTTGGGGTGTACACCACGCGCAAGCCGACCCCATCGTCTGTTGCACTCGGGTCCAGCGCATTCGGGTTTTTAGTGATGTGCAGCAAGCGGTTCCATGCAATTTCGCCAATGAAGCTGGCTTCGTTGGCAATAAATGATGGCTGCAGGGAAGCAATCACGTTGAGGTTTACGTGGGCTGTACGGCCGACTGCATACAACGGGTGGTTGTCGTTATCCGCTTGCATTCCTGGAAGGACGGTCTGGTCGTTTGACACCAGAGGCATGTTCCAGCGAAGCGATGCTTCACCTGCAAAGCTGTATTCCTCGACTGTGGTCGAGAAACTTGCGCCCAGAGCCCGGATGTCCTCCGGATAAACCCAATAGAACTCACCCACCCGACCACTACCGAAATCCGGGCCAGTGGCATCAGGACGCAGATACAGTTGCGGTGTTTTGTCGTGGTACTGGATGGCGTAGAGCCCGTAGTCCACGGTTTCCGCGGCATAACGCAATTGCAAGCCACCTTGACCTGAACTCTTCGCTTCCTTGTCATTGCCATGGAAGAACGCAGCGGGGCTATTGGGGTTTCCGCCCAGGAAATCTGGAAACGGCCCGCCAACGAGCAGGCGCTCTGCGCCCTCGCCTAACAGATCCAACGTCGAGAAATAGCTACCGGAAGCTGGTAGACGGGTCTCTTCCCACTCGAACTGGTAGAAGGCACCGACAGAGAGCGCGTCCGTGAGCTGATAGGACGTCGACAGCTGGCTAACAGGTCGGGTGATCTCTTTAAATTGAGTGTTGGGCACCGAGATCGCCTTCACTACATCGACAGGAGCCATACCACCCGCAATGCCGTTCGAGCCGAAGAACAAGCTCTCGCCCCAAATGAGACCATGCCGGCCAAGACGCACCGACAGAGCTCGGTCAGCGACCTCACCATTCCAATATACGAATGCATCGAGCAGCTCGGCGTCGCCGCCATGCAGATGACGGGTGTCGTCCGTGAATTCGTCGTAGGCAACAGAACGCTGGTTCGCCCGCGCCGGATTATTGTTGTCGTTGTCCTTTTGATACTCGGTGTCGAACCATGCAGCACCGCTTACCCGGGCACCAACATCACGGTATCCAATGTCCATTTCCGAAAGCAGATCGAAGCGGTTGGAGATCAGCCCCTTGTCGAAGTTTCGATCACCGTCGTCGCCGTTCAGTGCCACCGGGTTCTCTGAAAGCTTGCTGCTTTGATCTTTGACACGCCAGGCGGAGCTGTATTTGAGGGTGTTGTCCCAGCGGACACGAAGGTCCTGATTGCCAGTATCGATCTGAAATGCACTCGCGCTGAAAGACATCAAACCCGCTGCGCTACCAGCCAGTACGCACGAGAAAAAATGCGACCGAGTGGAATGCACCGAATATGAATACGCGGTGGACTTTAATACACGCATAGACGAACCTCTTTTGTTTTTGTATTAGGTTTCGCGAAAGTTATGTGAGCGCTGGCAAGCGTTCCTTTTCCAAGGCCTTGCTCACCTCATGCCGAGCCAAACGCCTTTTTTACAGACCTCTCTTGATGCATTAATTACTAATACGGGACGTATCGTATACTTACAAGCGAAGCCTTCTATTGTCAAGCTGATCAACCCGAATTTCCGAGAAGCGAGAGCGGGGAAATTTGCACAGCAAGAGGTCCGCAAAAACCGTAATCGAACCCACGCTTCAGGCGATCGCAGCGATGCGAACAACCTCTTGGGGCTTGCGATATTTAGCTACTGCTTCTCTCTGCTAAGCACCGAATCTGCGAAATTCGCAGCAGCAGTAAGGGCCTGCCGGGCGCTTAATAAAGTGGGAGCGAAGGCGTGCCAGACATGAAACATGCCGGACCACACGTCCAACTTGACCTCGTTCCCTGCCAAGGCCGCGTTTCGCGCCAGACGAAATGCGTCATCCAGAAGAATCTCGTCTGTTCCAACCTGAATCAGCAATGGAGGGAATCCGCTCAAGTCGGAGTCGAGAATGAAGGACGCGCCCTCCAAATCCGGCCCCAGAAAAGCCAAGGCCCCAGCCCGCAATTTTTCCGGGGTTAGAAAACAGTCGACAGCAGCCTTCGCTTCGATGCTCAAACCCGTTAATGCGAGATCGACCCAGGGAGAAAACAAGATGACGCACGCTGGCATCGGCAGGTTTTGCCGTTTGGCGTGAAGAAGCGATGCCACGATTAACCCGGCGCCCGCCGAGTCGCCAGCCAATACAAGCTCACTCGCACTTGCGCCTGCCTCAAGGATCGCCGTATAGGCGGCAACGAAATCATCGGTCGCAGCGGGATAGGGGTGTTCCGGCGCAAGACGATAATCGAAAACATACGTGTTGGCCTCAATCGCGTCACCCAGCGTTCCGGCGATACCTTGAAAGCCCTTCGCGCTCCCCACCAGGAAACCTCCACCATGCGCATAGATCAGCGATCTCTTGGCCTGTGGACAAATCGAAACGCGCGCCGAAACACCATTCAACACGACTGTCTCGAATACACAGTTATCGGGGGCACGAAATGCTTCACAGAATTCGTCATAACCTTTGCGTGCCGCGTCCAGGGAAGCAGGCGGGTCCTCGCGACGTTTTAGCAGCGCGGCCCGAATCAGCTCCAATTCAGTAGTTGTCATTTTTTTCTCGTTGTCGGGATTAGAGATCAAGCGTGAGCTTCTTGGATTTGGCGCGAGAAACGCACACCAGCATCACGTTATTGGCGTCACGCTCGGCATCGCCAAGCACATAGTCCCGATGGTCAACCTCACCATCGAGAACGGAACACTCGCACGTGCGGCAAAGCCCCTCCCTGCAGGAAAAAGGAACCATCACGCCGGCCTGTTCCAGGACATCTAAAACGCTTGATGTGCCAGGCACTGTCAGCTCGCGACCGCTTCGAGCAAGCTCGATGATAAAGCTCGCCTCCTCGCCTTCAGGCTTTGCGCAGAGATGAGCGACGCTAAACAGTTCGAAATGCACGTGTTGCGCGGGCAGGTAGTGTTCAGCGGTCGCGCGTACGGCGTCCATAAGCGGCGCCGGGCCACAACAGTACAACTGGTCATCAGCACCGGCGTCTCGAATGAAATCGTGAAGATTCGGGTGCCCCGCCTGTTCGTCATCGACGTGAAGCGTCACGATGCCACTGCGTGGCAAGTGCTCGATGTAAGCCGCACGGGCGCGGGAGCGCACGCAGTAAAGGAGCCGCCAGGGTTTATTGTTGGCATCACACCAGCGGACCATGCTCAGGATCGGCGTAATGCCAATTCCGCCCGCAACAAACAGATAGGTGCTGGCGCCCGGTTTAATAGGAAAGTTGTTTCGAGCAGCTCCTAACTCAACAACGTCGCCAGCCTGCAAACGCTCATGAATGAAAGCCGATCCCCCACGAGAAGGCTCTGACAATCCCACCCCGATGGAATAGCTATTAACTGCCGCATTGTACCGGTGGATGGAATACTGGCGGATTAAGCCATTGGGCAGACGCACATCAAGGTGTGCGCCCGCTGCTGCCTCAGGCAACGGGGAAGCCTTATCTGCAACCAATTCGATATCAAGCACCCCGTGGGCAGCTCGTTGCACACGAATTACGGTTGCACGAGTCCAAGAGCTCATTTAGACCTCCTGGACTTTTACCGGATTTTTTGCAGCTTGCTCGGCTTTGTAAGCGTTGCTCACTAGCCATCTGAAATAAGAAAGTGCGGCGTCTGCACCGATCGAAATCATTTTGAAGTCGGGCGCCAGCTTCAGCATTCGATCCTGCGCATGAATGATGTCGCTGTCTTCCTGGAAGGCCTTTACGACCTCCTGGTGAATAGCCTCGGTCACCTTTGGATCTTCGATAGCAAAGTTATGCGGCTGCGAGAAGAAGTAGTGAGTGGAGTTCTCTGTTTCAGGCGTCAGCGCTTGAGTACTGCGGAATTCAGCCGCATCTACGCGATTGCCCTCCTTGGCACCGTTGCCGACCGGCTGCATGCCGGAGTCCATGAGGAAGATGCTTGGCAGCAAAAAGTCGTAGATATTCCAACGATCGACCTTGCCCGGATAATTCTTGATCTTCTGAACAAAGGGTGCCGGATTGATCCCCTCCCCCCATCGAGTAACCCGCACGCCGTTTTCCAGCTTTTGAACTTGCGGTACGCAGGCTGCATAAGCCTCGTCGCCGCCCAAGGTAGAAGGATGGACATAAGGCAGGTGAGCAAGGTCCAGCAAGTTATCGGCGATGAATAGGTAGCTCGTGGTGTAGTAGGTATACCCCTCCAGGCTTCGCCATTGCGGGTCGTCCAACCAGTGCGTATCAGGAATTTTGCTAACGTCGGCTAGCTCCGCGTCGCCCATCCAGATCCAAATCCATTTGTGCTTTTCAACGATTGGAAACGTGCTGACTTTTGCTTGTGGGGGGATGCGGTCCTGACCTGGAATCTCAACGCAGCGACCAGAGGTATCGAACAACAGGCCGTGATACATGCAGCGAAGATTATCCCCCTCAAGCCGGCCGCTCGACAACGGAGCGCCGCGGTGGCAGCAGCGATCCTCGAACGCATTTACTGCCCCAGACGTGTCACGCCACAACACGACAGGCACGTTCAATAGCGTTCGGGAAAGGAGTTTTTCGGGCTGGACTTCACTGGACCAGGCAGCCACATACCAAGCATTGCGTAAAATCACGATGGCATTCTCATTCTTGTTTTCGGGATGGGCACAAGGCCAACGACGTCCATGCTAGAGTCTGATTCCCCATGCGCACAGATCATGAGACCAATACAGACCATGCACGCCGCTCATACCCGAAAATTCGATATGAATCTGCTGTTGGCGTTCGATGCGATGCTTCGCGAACGCAATGTTTCCAGGGCAGCCCAGCACTTGGGCCTCACCCAAAGTGCAATGAGCCATGCCCTTCGACGTCTGCGTGAGTTTTACGAGGACCCGCTTTTTATAAGGGTCGGCGACGTCATGAAGCCCACGCCTTTCGCAGAAGAGGTGAGCGAGTCTGTGCTCGAAATAGTGGCGAAGGTGCAGCTTAATTTATTGGCGCAAGCCAGGTTCGACCCCGATATGTCAAACAGAGTGTTCAGTCTGTGCATGACGGACATGGGCGAGCTGGTATTCATGCCTCGTCTCATCGAGGCGTTGCAAGCTCTGGCGCCCAACTGCCGAATTAAGACTGCACAGATTTCGACGGAGCACGTCGCCGATGCCCTTGAAAAAGGAGAATGCGATCTTGCAATCGGCTCGCACTACATCCAAGACCCCAACCTTTTTCAGCAAGAGCTTTTCAAGCATTCGTTCGCGACGATAGTCAGCACTTCGTTCCCCCATGATGAAATGGATCTGCAAACATTTCTCGGCATGAAGCACGTATCGGTGGTGCTTTCAGACAGAAGCACCCGCTACGACCAGTTCATCGATGATCTCGGCCTGCAACGGCAGATTTACCTCACTACGCCCCACTTCATTACCATCCCGACCATCCTTGAAACTAATCCTGCACTGGTGGCGACGGTGCCGGGCGAACTGGCGAAAATATTTCTTCGCTACAACGCAGTGAAAGTGGTGAAAACGCCGGTCGTAGCACCACCTCTAAGCCTTCGTCAGTATTGGCACCCACGGCATCACCACGACCCGGGCGTCATCTGGCTCAGGCAACTGGTCAAACAGCTTTTTGATCGCTATCTAGATTGATTGAGCAGTCTGCAACCGGCGCAGAAAGCGACCCAGACAACCTACGCCTTCGCCGCATTTGCGCCAGAAAGCAGCTTGGCCAGCTTCCACCCGCACTAGGCCAATCGCAGTTATCGATTTCTCTGCACGATGCCTGCGATCACGTCTATCGCACCCATTACAAACCTGTTCCCCGCCGCCCATACGCCGATTTTCTGCAGGGGCTTGGGACGCTGAGCGCTCGGGTCTTCCTGACCCATTTCGCGGTTTTTATGACACGTCACCGGAGCGTTCAGGATCAGCCCCCGCAGGCATGAATTCGCATGGTCGCACCACACGATCTCGTGCTCCCGACCTTCGAGCACCTTCGAGGCATAGTCAGGATCCGCCAACATCTGACGAGCTAGCATGCTCGCCTCTACGTGACCGTCGTTGATGGCAGTCGCGGCTTGGGTTGGGTTCGGTGTGCTGGACAAAAACAAACGAACATCCTTGCCCACAGCACGTCGAAACGCCTGCGGTTCACCATGCGCAAGCATGGTGCCAGAGACGCTCGGCACGTTGTCACGCATGGACTCGTAGTTACCTTCACTCAGGGAGATGAAATCGAGGCCTGCTGGGACAATATGCGCTGCAACCTCGGCAAAACCTTCAGGACCTTGGCCGCCTGGCATATGGTCGTTCACGCTCATTCGCAAACCAATCGGATAGTCGGGGCCAACCTCTTCACGAATAGCTGCGACTAAATCCCGAAGAATTCGCGCACGACTCTCTGCCGAGCCGCCGTACTCATCGGTCCGCTTGTTGGAGAGCGGCGACAGAAACGACGAATAGAAGTAGCACATGTGCGCGCCGATCTCGACGCCGTCAAAACCAGCGCGTTTTACCCGACCGGCAGCCTCGACAACCCTGTCTTGAAGCGCCTTGATCTGAGCAACATCGGCTTCTTCAGGAAGCGGCGAGATATGCCCACCCGGGACATAAATGTTTGGAGGCAACCCGCCTGACCCGAGCCTTACGGACTTCGGACTTGCAGCAAGTATCGAGACACCATTTCTCGGCACTCCCATTCGGCCGAAGCTGGGAAAAAGTTGAGCGAATAGCGGAGTACCGCATTCATGGACGGCGTCGGTAAGACGCTTGATGTCTTCAACAAAGTCCTCTCTGTCAAAGCGAAGCAGAGGCGTAAACGGTGATTCGTTCCAGCCGCGGTCACTGCATACAGAGCCACCGACGATAATCAGGCCCACGCCACCTCTGGCGCGCCGCGTGAGGAAAGCGATGGTCTGGCCGCTTGGGCGCCCCTCCCCGGTCGGCCGCAGCACTGCCATAGGTCCCAGGATGATGCGGTTCTTGATCACTACACCGTTAATTTTAAGGGGAGTACCCAAGACTTTTTTTGTATCCACGCTACTGCTCATACCTACTCCCTACGCAGGCTGAATTGACCAATGACCCGCTCAATGCAGCGCGATTATTGTTTTGAGTGCGTGTTTGAAGCTGTCGAGCTGCTCCTCACTGAACGCGGCAAAAACCTTGTCTTGCTGTTCTCGCGCAATACGCCAGAGCGATTCGGCCTGGTCCCGTCCAGAAGAGGTAAGGACATAGCGCTCGCCTGAATCGGTGACCAAACCCTTGCGCTTGAGATTGGCGACAGCCTCCTCAATTTCGCGCATGGGCATCGCTACTTCACGTTGCAAATCAGCCAGGCTCAACGCCGCGTCGTTTTCTAGAACCATCAACATGCGCGCCTCGCTGGTGCGTAAGCCGGTCGATAATTGCTTGGGTTGATAGTCCGCTTGGTAGCCGCGTACGGCCTGGGTCAGAAGGTAGTAAATGTTGTGGGCAAGGCGCCCCTGAAACACGCTGGAGGCCGGTCGTGATTCGACCTTTTGCGTCATGCTGGTATGAGGCAAAACCATGGAGTAAACACCTTGGTGATACAGCAGCGGCGACCGCCCACAGTCTTCAAACGCCACTACTTTGCCTATGACGATTACGTGATCACCGCCCTCAACCTGCTCGTGCATTTCACAGACAAAACGGGCCGCACAGTCCTTTAACAACGGGGTTGAGCCGATCCCTTGTTCAATCAAAATACCTTCAAATTTGTCATCGCTTGGCCGCGCGAACTGATTGGAAAGGTCGATTTGATCAGCCGCCAGAACGTTGACCGCAAAGTGACTCGCCTGCTGAAAAATCTCCAGGCTGCTCGATCTTTTATCGAGGCTCCAGAGCACCAGAGGCGGATCGAGCGAGACTGAGTTAAAGCTGTTGGCGGTGACTCCTGCACGCACGCCGTCTGGGGAAGTGGCAGTGACCACGGTTACGCCCGTGGCGAAGTTACCTAGCGCTCTACGGAAAGCACGGGTATCGAAAGCTGTTTCTTGAGACATGACGCGACTCCAGGCGACCGTTGCAGAACGATCGCTCAACGATGATAAAAGTTGATCGGATCAAATAGCGTTAGGCGCAATTCACGCCAACGTCGGATCTGGATCGAGCCCCATCAATTCGCGCCCTAGAATCTGGGCGCATACGTCGTAGTCGGTGTACGCGTGAGCTCCAGTCATGTGCGAGTCACGAAACAGGCGCTGCATTTCGTTGTTATCAAACCAGCTGGTTCCACCTGCCGCCTCGAACAGACGGTCCACCGCCTGAATACACATTTTTACTGCATAAGCCTGGTTGGTTCGCCAGTAGGCCAACGTTTCACGGTTCGGGTACCGCTGTTGCTCTCCGTGCTCCACATGCTCCTGCCAAGTCTTCTCCAAAAAGGCACGCGCAGCTGCAACCTGATGAGTCGACTCGGCCAAACGCATCAGTGCTGGTGTGGCTGCGCCCACATTGGCACCGGTGTAAGCGCGGACGCGGTTCTGGGTTTTATCGCGGAAAACGTCAAGCATCCGCTCGGCAACCCCCAGGCTAATGGCCGAGAAGCCGCTGGCAAAGTAAGGCCGGTACGGTGCGTAAAAAATCTTGCTCTCGGAATAGAGGCCATATCCGGCGGACTTGCCTTCCATCATGTCCCTGGCAGCCTGGATTCGGTAGTTGGGCACAAATGCTCGATTGATGATTAAGGTCTTTGTACCGCTGCCCTTCATACCTGCGGCGTACCAATCGTCACGAATTTCGTAATCCGCACGGGGTAGCACAGCAAAGGTATACAAAGATTCGCCCGCATCGTTCTGTCGACGGCAACCGACGATCGCCCACTCAGCGTGATCACTGCCGCTGCTCCATCCCAGCTCACCACTTAGCAGAACGCCACCGTCCACCTCCTCGATCTTGCCAAAGGGTGCGACAGAGCTGCTGGCAGTGGCGTCGGGATTGCTGCTCCAAACCTCGTCCTGCAATTGAGCGGAAAACATGCCCAATTGGTGGCTGTGAGTACACAGTAAGCTAAAGGCCCAAGCAGTACTGGCACATGCGCCTGCCAAGGCAACAACACACTCGGCAAACTCAGCGAGGGAAATCTCCAAGCCGCCATATTTTTTGGGCTGAAGCGCACGATGCAAGCCAATGGACTTGAGCAATACGATGTTCTCATCCGGCACCCGGCGCAGTTGTTCGGCAGCGAATGCGTTCGCGGCAATACCCGGCAAAACCGCCCGCAAATCATCCAGGAGAAGGTTTGACTTTTTCATAGGAGACCCTGTTTTTTGTTAATGCTTATAAAGGGGGCTGGCAACTTCGCGACTCTGCTCAACGCCTTGGAGGCTGATGAGCACGCAGGTAGACCAGCTAGCGCAGGTGCATTATCAAAGGGGGAGAAAAAACCAAAAATGGACGTTAGGTAGTCCCGCTTGTACTTTTCATAGGATTATTGAGACAAGTCAGTGGCATGGCAACTGCCCTCATTCCTCATGGTTAACATATTAACTTAACCACCAAAGTTATTTATGATGTGCTCTCAACCTCGGCTTCAGAGCAATCAATGCCCAGTCCCCGATCATGGCCGCACAGCCTCAGGGCTTTGAACCATCGTAACTTTCGCCTGTATTTCATTGGCCACGCGATTTCAACATTGGGAACATGGGTTCAACAGGTGGCGCTCGCCTGGATGATTTATCGGTTAACCGGCTCTGCAGCGCTTCTCGGCTTGAGCACGTGTCTGGCCTTGCTCCCACAGCTTTTTCTGGGCCCGATCGCTGGCGCATTTATTGATCGCCATGACAAGCGCCGCTTGCTCGTCTACAGCCAAAGCCTTATGGCAATGCAGGCAGCGGTGCTCTCGGCGCTGGCATTGAGTGGCTCAATTACACCGCTGGCGATAATCGGCATGTCCGCACTACACGGCGTATTGAATGCGGTTGATACCCCGCTCCGCCAATCCTTACTCAGCCAGCTCGTTGACAGCCGCGACGACATGGCAAATGCACTGGCGCTCAACGCCTCTCTGTTCACCAGTGCACGTTTCATAGGCCCGCCTCTGGCGGGCCTGTTGCTGGAGTTCGCCGGCGAAGGTTTCTGCTTTGCGGTGAACAGCGTTTCGTTCCTTGTGCTGATAGCAGCGATGTTGCTGGTGGACCTTAAAACGGTAAGCCGAAGTATCGGAAACATTTCCACGCTTTTCTGCGAGGGGTTGCGCTACGTAACAGCAACCGAAAGCGTTAGACGGATGTTGAGCGGCGTGCTGCTGGTCAATGTGACCGTAGCGAGTTATGTCGTACTTCTGCCGCTGTTCGCAGGTGACGTTTTTTCAGGGGATGCTGGCACGCTAGGATGGTTGTGGGGCGCCGCGGGATTAGGGTCACTTCTAGCCAGCGTAACGCTCGCAAAAAATAAGGATGTGGCTCAACTCCCCCGACTGATTTCTATCTCTACGCTCTTCTGTGCACTAGCCCTGTTAGTCTTCAGCAGTAGCCGCAATCTTCCGCTTTCGTTAATCACGATGGTTTTTCTCGGGTTCGGTGTAACGGTCAACAACGTCGGCACCAATATCCTCTTGCAAACCGATACGCCCGAATCATTACGAGGCCGTGTCGTATCGTTGTATACGGCCACCCGTTTCGGCTTCGATGCCCTGGGCGGCCTGGCAGCGGGCGGATTGGCAACGTTTGTTGGCGCCCCTGCGACGATGGCTTTTGCAGGCGCCATCCTGTCGATTTATGTCGTGAGAATGATCTCCTTAGGCCGCTGGTAAAGGTTGCGTTTTGCCAGTAGACGTTTAGCGATTACCTCTGTTCGCGCTTAGCAGAAATGCGAGAAAGCAAGCTATGCCAGCGCTACCGACGACCAAACACATCGACGCAGGCTCGCTACCTCCAAGCCACCCAACCAGCCCGCTGCAAATCGTGCCCAGCCCAAACTGAGCTGCCACGGCAACCCCTGCCGCAGCGCCGGCTTTCTCTGGATAAAGGGATAAAAGACTGGCGATGCAGTTAGCCCCAAGCAAACCGGTCACACTGACGTAAACGATCAGGCCAATCAGCAGCGGAGCGAGTCCTCCCCAGCCGCTGTACGCAAGCATCAACAAACAAAACGACGCGATCAACGTCGACGAGGCGCCATAGCGAAGCATTACCTGCGGCCCAACACGCCCCACCAGCCTTGCGTTAAGCGCCGTGACAATAAAAATCCCGCCGATATTCAAAGCAAAAAGCCAGGCGTACTGCTGAGGGGAAACACCAAAATAGTTGATGTATACAAAGGGGGATGCCGTGACAAAAGCAAACATGCCGCCAAACGAAAAGCCCATGCACAACACGTAGCCCAAGCCGCGCGCCTGCCGCAAAATTTCGCCATAGGCACGAAAAACTGCGGTGATTGATTTGCCGCGCTTTTCTAGCGGATGGGTCTCGGGAATCAGCAAGACAACGCAGGCAAGGCAGCAGGAGGCGAAGCAAAAAAGCAGCATAAAAACAGCACGCCAGCCAACACGCTCTGCGAGCAAACCGCCCAGCAAAGGCGCGACCAGGGTCGCGAGCATGGTCACCAGGTGCATGAGTGACAACACCCGGGCCGACTGTTTAAGCGGGAAAAGATCACGCACGATGGCTCGCCCCAACACCGAGGCTGCCGCGCCCCCCAACGCCTGAAAGAAGCGCCAAGCGATAAGCGATGTGATGTCGGAGGCGAAGATACAACCCAGCGTCGCAGCCAGATAAAGCGCAATGCCCGCGAGCAAAAGCCACCGTCTGCCGAATCGGTCTGAGAGAGGTCCGTAAAACAACATGCCTATGCACAATCCGGCGAGATAAACCCCTACGGTTGTCTGCGCCTCGCTCTCGGCAGCCCCTAGGTCAGAAGCGATCAGCGGCAAACTCGGCAGATAGGTATCGATTGATAGCGGGGCAAACGCCACAAGCGCAGCCAGCGGCAGGATTAAACGCTCAGCACGAATAAACATAGTATTACGCCAAAAGTTAACATATTAACAACATATCAGACCTTGGCTTTCCATGTGCTTATTCTGCTGCGAGCTCTGCCGCCTTGCTGTGTCGGTACAACCCAGGCGTTACGCCCGCGTTTCGCACAAAAAACCGATGGAAGTACGCGGGGTCTTTGAACCCGAGCGAATAGCAAATCTCGCTGACGGACTGGTCACTGAAGAGCAGTAAACGTCGCGCTTCCTGCATCAGCCGCTCTTGCAACAGGCGCTTTGAGGGTAGCCCGGCGATCCGCCGACAAATGCCGTTGAGCCTGGCTTCGGTGATACCGATCTGGTCGGCGAATGACGCCAACGGTCGATGCTCCATGTAGTGCAGTTCGATCAGTTGATTGAAGCGATGGAAGAAGCGCATGTCGTCTCGCCGCATTGGCTTGGCTTCAGAGGATCGCGCAGAGAAACGCAGCAAAATGACGAATATCAGCCGTACCAGTGAAGCTAGAGCAACATCACGACCTGGCTTATCAAGGCGAAACTCTTCGCTCAAAAGTTCGAACAGGCTATCCAGGTAGCTCACATCTCGTGCGGCGGCCACATCAAGCTCACTCAGCGCGACAAAAACCGCGTGGACTGCGGGGCCCTGCGCCAAACCTTGCTGCGGAGTAAGTAACGGCCACAGCATTTGTTGGCGGACCGTCAGCACATGCCCATCGGAGTCGTTTTCGGTGACAAAGGCATGGGGCACGGTCGGTGGGGTAAGAAAGAAAAGCGGGCCCTGTTGGTGATAAAGCTGGTCATCAAGGCTAACGCGCACCGAGCCGCTCTTTACGTAGTGCAACTGAAAGAATCGGTCATGGCGGTGCACAGGCATATTGCGCCCGAAGAAATCCGCAAGCAGGCCCAGTTTCTCGTAATGCACGTCCGCATCGGCATACCGAAGGTCGTAGACCTGGCCTATATCGATGTTGGGAATTGGCGCTCTGGTAACCATAGCAAAGGCGTCCGTTCTTACCACTCAGCGAATTCAGCGCAGCAACTGAGTTCAGCCACACGCGAAGCCATCGATAGCCGGTATACGTACACACTTAAGGCTTCACATGCTTGAGCTCATTGAGGAGCTCTAACAACAGCTCAAGCTTCTCCTCCCCAAACTGTTCGAGGATACGTTGGTAGTTCCTCTCCATATCCTCACTCATCGCGACAAAACACTGGTCGCCTTTCTCGCTTAGACACACCAATACGCGTCGCTGGTCTTGCTCCGACTTCCAACGCCGCACCAGCCCGTCACGCTCCATACGCATCAGCACGCCGGTCATGCTGGGTTTGAGAATACAGGCCTGCTGCGCAAGCTGAAAGATCTCCAGCTCACCGTACTGCCGGAGTATTCGCATGATGCGCCACTGCTGCTCCGTTAAATCGTGCTGATTCAATGAGGGGCGAAAAAAAGCCATGGCCGCTTCACGCGCTTGCAGCAGGGTTAGGGTTAACGAGGGACGAGGGATTGACATAGGCTAATTCTGACCGAGTGATAATTGGATTGTAACCAGCAACGCTTGCCGCGATGCAATGTCTCTCGCCATACCAAGGCATGCGCCCCTTCCTCAGGATGAAATTTAGCAAACGCTGCGGCATCGCTTGACGATTGTTAATATATTAACTATAAAATTAACATATTAACCACTTTGGGCCACGTTCGTGCCCGTAGAAACCGGAGAATCAGCGATGCGTCGCGCAGTAAGCGAACTAGCTACAGGCACCCTCTTAGGGGTGGCGTTGAATTATCAGGGGCTGCTGCACAGCCGGCAGGAAGAGTTTCAACAGCCGCCTTACCAAAAACTGCCGGTCAAACCCGTGCTGTTCGTAAAAACACCGAACACTCGAAATGGCGATGGCGGCGAGGTTTTTCATCCTCAGGGCAACGAGCGTTTACAACCAGGGCCCGCCCTCGGTGTGGTAATTGGTCGAACCGCAAGTCGAGTGAGCCTGGCTGATGCCATGGAGCACGTTGCCGGCTACGTCATCGTTAACGAATTCAGCCTTCCTGAAGAGAGCTACTACCGACCAGCCGTAAAGGCTAAGTGCCGAGACGGTTTCTGCTCACTCAGCTCCGACGTCGTTCCAGCCAATGAGGTCAGCGATCCAAATGCGCTGAACCTGCGAGTGCTGATCAATGGTGAGCTTCGCCAAGAAAACAACACCGTTAACTTCGTGCGCAACGTCGCACAGCTTATTCACGAAATCAGTGAGTTCATGACGCTTCACGAAGGCGACGTTCTGATTACAGGCACCCCCGAGGGCCGCGTCGATGCCCTGCCCGGCGATGAAGTTGTGGTGGAAATCCAAGGTCTTGGCCGACTCACCAACACCATCGTGTCGCAATAAGGGGAAAGACATGAAACATGCACGCATTCGCTATGAGGGCGAGATCCACGCCGTCAAAGTGGCAGAAGACAGCTCAGTCCTTCTTGCAGACGGTCGCCAGGTTGCGGAACACCTTGTTGAATGGTTGCCGCCGGCAACCGGAAGCATGTTCGCCCTTGGCCTCAACTACGCGGACCACGCAGCAGAGCTTGCCTTTAAGCCGCCAACTGAACCCTTAGCATTCATCAAATCTCCGGGCACTTATACTGGCCATAACCAGACCACCTGGCGGCCGGACAACGTCGCCTACATGCACTACGAGTGCGAGCTGGTGGCCGTAATTGGCAAGGAAGCGCGGAATGTGAAGCGCGCCGACGCGTTGCAATACCTAGCTGGCTACACGGTGTGCAACGACTACGCCATCCGCGACTACCTCGAGAATTACTACCGTCCGAATTTGCGGGTAAAAAACCGCGACGCCACTACTCCGGTCGGCCCGTGGATTATCGACGCAGCGGACGTGCCAGACCCGTCGAACCTTCGCTTGCGCACCTGGATCAACGGGCAGCTGAAACAGGAAGGGACGACGGCAGGGATGATCTTCGACATCCCGTACCTGATCGAATATTTCTCAAGCTTCATGACCTTGCAACCCGGCGACATGATCGCGACCGGTACACCTGAAGGCCTCGCCGACGTGGTGCCGGGCGATGAGGTTGTGGTCGAAGTTGAAGGTGTTGGCCGCCTGGTAAACCGAATCGTAAGTGAATCCGAATTTTTCGCCTCCCGCACAAAGGTCTGAGCGTCATGATCAAGCATTGGATTAACGGCCGTGAGGTCGAAAGTAAAGAAACGTTTACCAACTACAACCCCGCGACCGGTGAAGCAATCGGCGAAGTCGCAAGCGGCGGAGCAGCAGAAATTGCAGCGGCCGTGGCGGCAGCTAAAGAAGCGTTTCCAAAATGGGCCAACAAACCGGCTAAAGAGCGCGCCAAATTGATGCGCAAACTGGGCGAGCTCATTGACCAGAACGTCCCGCACCTGGCGGAACTTGAAACGCTGGATACCGGCTTGCCTATCCATCAAACCAAAAATGTTTTGATCCCGCGGGCATCGCACAACTTCGAGTTCTTTGCAGAAGTGTGTACCCGAATGGACGGCCACACCTACCCCGTCGATGACCAGATGCTCAACTACACGCTGTACCAACCGGTCGGTGTCTGTGGTTTGGTATCGCCCTGGAACGTGCCATTCATGACGGCCACCTGGAAAACTGCGCCATGCCTGGCTCTAGGCAACACGGCAGTTTTGAAGATGTCCGAGCTATCGCCGTTGACGGCAAACGAACTTGGGCGTCTGGCTCTGGAAGCCGGGATTCCACCTGGCGTGCTGAACATCGTTCAAGGCTATGGTGCTACCGCTGGTGATGCCCTCGTTCGTCATCCAGATATACGCGCCGTGTCCTTCACCGGCGGTACCGCAACCGGCCGGAAAATCATGCAGACCGCCGGCCTCAAAAAATACTCGATGGAGCTGGGTGGCAAGTCACCAGTTGTGATTTTTGACGACGCCGATCTTGGCCGAGCGCTGGATGCCGCGCTGTTTACGATCTTCTCGCTCAATGGCGAACGCTGCACCGCTGGCAGTCGTATCTTTGTGCAAGAAACTGTTTACGATCAGTTCGTGGCCGAGTTCGCTGCGCGTGCCAAACGTCTAATCGTCGGGGATCCGCAAGATCCTAAAACCCAAGTCGGGTCGATGATTACCCAGGCCCACTATGACAAGGTTACCGGCTACATTCGCATCGGTATTGAGGAAGGCGCTTCCCTGGTAGCGGGAGGGCTTGAGCGCCCGGCCAATCTGCCAGCGCATCTGGCCAAAGGCCAATTTATCCAGCCAACCGTGTTTGCCGATGTCGATAACAATATGCGCATCGCTCAGGAAGAAATTTTCGGCCCTGTCGTGTGCTTGATCAAATTCAAAGACGAGGCAGAAGCGCTGCGTTTGGCCAACGAAACCGAATACGGCCTGGCCTCTTACATCTGGACCCAGGACATCGGCAAGGCCCATCGTTTGGCGCGAGGCATCGAAGCCGGCATGGTCTTCATCAATAGCCATAACGTGCGCGATCTACGCCAGCCTTTCGGCGGCGTGAAGGGTTCCGGAACCGGGCGTGAAGGCGGGGAATACAGCTTTGAAGTATTCGCCGAGATCAAAAACGTCTGCGTTTCGATGGGCAGCCACCATATCCCACGCTGGGGCGTTTAAGTATGCCCTGCCCCGTTCGCACACTCTGTGAGCGGGTTCGCTGCGTGCAACAGTCAACAACAGGGCGTGGCCACCAGGCCACGCTATAACAAGGAGAACTGTCATGGGCGAAGTCGTCCTTGCCGCGAAAGTCTGCCACGTCCCATCGATGTATCTGTCTGAGCTACCCGGTAAACATCAGGGCTGCCGAGAGGCGGCGATCGCCGGCCACAAGGAAATCGGCCGCCGTGCCCGCGAGCTTGGCGCAGATACCGCCGTGGTGTTCGATGTGCATTGGTTGGTCAACAGTGCCTATCACATCAATTGCGGGGAGCATTTTAAGGGCGTTTACACCAGCAATGAACTGCCCCACTTCATCAAAGACATGGCCTTTGAGTATCCAGGATGCCCCGCACTCGGGGAGCTAATCGCTCACGAGGCTAACGAAGCTGGCGTACGAACGCTCGCTCATAACATACCCAGCCTGGAGCTCGAATACGGAACACTGGTGCCCATGCGCTACATGCACATGGATGTTCCTGACGGTAAGAAATTGGACGTTATATCGATTGCTGCGTGGTGCGCATGGCATCGCTTGGAGGACAGCTTCACGTTTGGTGCCGCTGTGCGTCGAGCCATCGAAAAAAGCGACCGCAAAGTGCTGGTATTGGCATCAGGCTCGCTGTCCCACCGGTTCTCCGATGACCGTAACGCCGAAGCCAACATGCACAACTGGACTCGCGAGTTCGACAAACAGATGGATTTGCGCGTAGTCGAGCTGTGGAAACAGGGCCGTTTCAAAGAGTTCTGCGCCATGTTGCCAGACTACGCGGAGCACTGTTTTGGCGAAGGAAAAATGCATGACACTGCCATGCTGCTCGGTTTGCTTGGCGGCTCGGACTACAACAAACCGGTGGAAATTCTGACCGAACCGTTCGGCAGCTCCGGTACCGGGCAGATCAACGCAATTTTCCCCGTTTGACCAAGCCAAACCAATCACTACCGCCATGGAAACTCACTTTCCAAGGAGACACGCGTGCCGCATTTCATTGCCGAATACACCCACAACATTGAACGCGAAGCCGATCTGCCCGGGCTTTTCGAAAAAGTTCACGCCTTGCTGGGCGAATCCGGCGTGTTCCCTCTCGGTGGCATTAGAAGCCGTGCAGTGCGCTTGAACACATGGCGCATGGCCGATGGCAAGCACGACTACGCGTTTGTTCATATGACGCTAAAGGTTGGGCATGGGCGTGACCTCGCGACCCGAGCCAAGGTCGCCGAATCGCTGTTCCAAGTGATCACGGAACACTTTGCCCCCCTGCAAGCCAAACGCCTTCTCGCCCTTTCATTTGAAATGACGGAGCTGCATGAGCAACTCAATTTCAAGCAAAACAACATCCATGCCTTTTTGAACGCCCAAAGCAGCTAATAAAAAGTCGCCCCTGACACGTTAATAAAAAGAAAAATCATGAGATCACTTCCAGCTTCGCACCACAGCGTCTCGAACCATGCTGAGCAAGCGCACACGCTTATTACCTGGCGTTTGATGCCACTTTTGTTCACCTGCTATTTGTTCGCGCATCTGGACCGCATAAACATCGGCTTCGCCAAAATGCAGATGAGCAGCGACCTGCAGTTCAGCGATACGGTGTATGGATTCGGCGCCGGCTTGTTTTTCGTCTCGTACGCGCTGTTCGGCCTGCCCAGTAATTTGGCCTTGGATCGAGTCGGCCCGCGCCGCTGGATCGCCGCGCTCATGATGGTCTGGGGCGTGCTTTCAACGTCCATGCTGTTTATCGAAAACGCCTTCGAATTCTACGCATTGAGATTTTTGCTAGGGATGGCAGAGGCCGGCTTTTTCCCAGGCATTTTAGTTCTGCTCAATCGCTGGTACCCCGCTGCGCGTCGCGCTCAGGTAACAGCTTTGTTTGCGATAGCGGTACCCATGGCCGGGGTGATTGGTGGGCCGCTTTCAGGTGCGATTCTTGAAAACTTTCATGACGTAGCAGGAATACGCGGCTGGCAGTGGATGTTCCTGATTGAAGGAGCACCTGTGATATTGCTCGGCATCATTGTACTCAAATTCCTGCCCGACGCGCTCGAAAACGTCACGTGGCTGAGTGCTGAGCAAAAGTGTTCCTTGCTCGAGCAATTTGAGCGTGAAGAAGAGAAAAAATCGATCACCTCGTACGGCGGAATTTTCAAAGCGCCTCGCACCTGGCTACTGGTGCTGATTTATTTCGCCGTCATGCTAGCGGTTAATACGCTCGCGTTCTGGATGCCGACGCTCATCCATGGGAGCGGGGTCGCCAGTGACAGCGACGTGGGGCTGCTGAGCGCTATTCCCTATGTTGCGGGATGTCTATTTATGATCGCCTGCGGCCATTCATCTGATCGCAATCGCGAAAGGCGATGGCACTTGTGCGTGCCGCTTTTACTGTCAGCTATCGGTATTGCTCTGGCCGGAATGCTTGCTGCCAACCCTCTTGGGGTTATGTGCGGGCTGGTTTTGGCGGGCATGGGTGCCAGCGCAGCCCTGCCCATGTTTTGGCAACTACCGGCCGCGTACTTATCCAAATCCACCCAATCAGCGGGCATCGCGCTCATCAGCTCATTAGGAAGCATCGCGTCCTTCCTGACCCCGTATCTGATTGGCTGGACGCGCGACACCACCCATAGCGCTAGCCTCGCCCTATACGTGCTTGCAGCGCTAATAGTTTGCGGCGCTTTCCTTGTATTGCGCACCGACGCTGCAATCGTAAATCCCAACTAAGGACCCCCGCCATGCTCGACTCAAGCTTAATTCTGCAAGCTGCCGCACAACTCGACAGGGCTGAACGCAGCAGAGAACAAGTACGCCAATTTTCACTTGAGCACCCTGAGATAACCATCGAAGACGCTTACGCTATTCAACGAGCTTGGGTCGCTCAAAAAATCAAAGACGGGCGTAAGTTGGTAGGTCACAAAATTGGCCTGACCTCTCGTGCCATGCAGGTCTCCTCGAATATCACCGAGCCCGATTACGGCGCCCTCCTCGATGACATGCTTTTTGAGGAAGGCACGGATATTCCATTTGAGCGCTTTATCGTTCCCCGCGTAGAGGTCGAGCTGGCGTTTATCTTGGGCAAGCCACTGAAAGGCCCTAACGTCACGCTGCTGGATGTATTGGACGCAACAGATTGGGTAATTCCCGCACTGGAAATTATCGATGCGCGCATCCAGCAAGTTGACCCTCACACCAAGGGAACTCGAAAAGTCTTTGACACCATTTCCGACAACGCGGCTAACGCTGGCGTAGTGATGGGCGGACGTGCAGTGCGCCCGAACGATATTGATCTGCGCAAAGTGCCAGCCGTGCTTTATCGAAACGGGGTCATCGAAGAGTCAGGCGTATCTGCCGCGGTGCTAAATCACCCTGCAAAAGGCGTGGCATGGCTTGCCAACAAATTGGCCCCTTATGACGTCACCCTGGAACCTGGGCAAATCATCCTGGGTGGCTCCTTCACACGTCCTGTAGCTGCGAACCCGGGCGATACGTTTCATGTCGATTACGACATGCTGGGTTCCGTTGCTTGCCGTTTCGTCTAGTTCTGAGGTGCTCCATGGAAATGCCAGTCAACCGCTTCAAGCAACGGCTAAAAAAAGGCGAAACGCAAATTGGTCTCTGGCTCGGCATGGCCGATGCCTATGCAGCAGAACTCGCAGCGACTGCGGGCTTCGATTGGCTGCTGATAGACGGCGAGCACGCACCTAACGACATCAGGGGTTTGCTGAGGCAACTCCAGGCAGTGGCGCCCTACCCTAGCCAACCAATTATCCGCCCGGCCATCGGCGATGCCGTGCTAATCAAACAAATTCTCGATATCGGTGCGCAAACACTGCTGGTACCAATGGTTGAAAGTGCAGAACAGGCTAAAGAGCTGGTGCGCGCGATTCACTACCCACCAGTCGGAATTCGGGGCGTAGGCAGTGCCTTGGCACGGGCATCGCGATGGAACAGCATCCCTGGCTATCTCGATAATGCCGATGAGCAGATGTGCCTCCTGGTGCAAATCGAAAACCCCGAAGGCGTGGCCAATTTGGATGCCATTGCCGCGGTCGAGGGTGTAGATGGCATATTCATCGGGCCGGCAGATCTCAGCGCCTCCATGGGCCACCGAGGCAACCCAGGGCACCCCGACGTACAAGCCGTCATCGAGCAAGGAATTACGCGCATTATCAAAGCAGGCAAAGCTGCCGGCATACTCAGCGCCGACGAAAAGCTCGCCCGCCGCTACATCGAACTGGGCGCTTCATTCGTAGCCGTTGGCGTAGATACAACCGTTCTTATGCGTGGACTGCAGACACTTGCCGGATCATTCAAAGACAACCTGGCGACCACCAAGTCTGACGGTGTGTACTAGAGATATCGACATGAACAACCTGGTTCGCGAAACGCACAGTCTGACGTTAGCGCTGGCGATGGAGCTGCTTCACGTCGCTCTAAAAGAAGCTGAAAGCGAGCGTGTACAGATCAGCATTGTGCTGGTCGGCCCAGCGGGCGAAGTGATTCATTTGGCGCACATGGACGGCGCACCATTTCTAAGCCGCGAGGTTGCGCTCAATAAAGCGCTGACCGCAGCTAGCTTCAAGGCCTCTACCAGCAGTTGGAAGACCCGCTTGGCGGCGTGCTCCGACGCTGTTCGCCAGGGCCTGCCACTGCAGCCAAACATCGCGCTTTTTGGCGGTGGCGAACCCCTCTTTTATAAAGGGCAACTGATAGGCGCAGTGGGAATTTCTGGTGCGTCGGAACGGATAGACGAATGTTGCGCAAAGGCAGTAGTGGCGCGTTTAACCGACCTTACGGGACAGGCCTGAAGACAGCGTCCAGCGCCTGGATTGGCATCGATATAAAAGCAGAAGTAGATCCGGAGCTGTTTCTAAAACAACAGCAGGTAGTTGCATTGAAGAGTGGCGTGCTCTAACTAACGCGACTACTACCTCCTGAAGCTATGTCCGGAAATAACCCACGGCGGAATTAAGTTCCGCATCAACATTCTGCAGCTCCACAGTTAACCTTTGGAGCTGATCGCTTTCACGCGCACTGTCCTCTGCAACGCCCCTGACGGTATGTAGGCTCTGACTGGCCTCCTCGGCGACAACAAGCTGTTTTTCAGCAGCCTGGGCAATCTTATGGTTCATCATCTCAATACTCGATACCGCACGTGTGATGCGCGTAAGCGCCTCAGAAGCCTTGGAGGCCAAGACCACGGCCTCTCCGGTCAAAACATGGCTACCCTGGAGGCGATCGGTGGCTGTTTGCGCGACACCACGAAGCCGGCTGATAAGTTGTTCAATCTCGGCGGTGGAGCTCTGCGTACGACGTGCCAAACCTCTGACTTCGTCAGCAACCACGGCGAAACCGCGACCATGCTCACCGGCCCGGGCAGCCTCAATCGCAGCATTCAAGGCTAATAGGTTCGTCTGCTCCGCCACGGCTTTGATTACATCCAGAACGCCCCCGATCGAGGTACTTTCGGCAAGCAATAGCTGCATTGCATCAGCACAGCCCGTCATTTCAATCGCGAGCTGATCAATTTTCGAACCTGCTTGGCGGGCAAGCGCATCACCATCGCGTGCTTGATTGTCCGCCAGCGTAACGGCGGCGCTGGCATCACCCACGTTTAGCACAACGTCTTTAGCCGTTAGCGTCATCTGGCTCATCGCGTTGGAGGCGATTTCCGTCTCGCGCCGAAGACGGTCAACACCATGGCTGCTGCGCTGAATCATCTCAGTGAGACTAACCGCGGTTCGGTTAAGCATCGCGACACCGCTTCCAATTCGCCCCACCAAACCTTGCAAGCTAACAAGCATGCTGTTCACGGTCCCCAGCAGGCGGCCAAACTCGTCTTGCCGTATTACTGGCTGAGTACCGCCGGTCAAATCGCCAGAGGCCACCCGATGTGTCTGCGCAATAGCCTGGTGTAAGGGTTGCAAAATCAACTGGCGAATCAGCATTCCGGCAGCTATGCCCAGCACCAATGCAAGGATGCTGATTGCACTGAGTTGGGTCACCACACGGCGACTGTCTTGCTGTATTCCAAGCGTCTGAAGCTGATCGGCTTTTTCAAGCAGATCATTCACTTTGGAGGTTTGGTCATTCATCGCAATTTTGCTGGTAGCCCGCTGCTTCAAACTGGATGAGAACTGATCGAACGCCTTGCGGTAATCACTGAGCGCACTTTTAGCAGCTTTAAGCGAAGCTTCTTCATTATTGGGTAATTTGATCGTCTTCATCGCAGCGACCAAATCACTCATGCTCATCTCCCAGTCGCTGCGGTAACGCTCTTCACCGTCAAGGGAGTAGTAGAGTTCGCTGTCACGTAGTTTCGACAGTTTTTCGCGAAGCGAAGCAGTTTGCTCGAGTAAGAACAGTTGCGCGGGGTCCGCTTGCACACCTTGAGCAGCTGTTTCGTTCAAAGCGTCTAGTTGATCCAAAAAAACCATGCTAAAACTTTCGCCAGCTGCTTGGGCTAGGGTCTGCATACGAAGTCTGGACTCCCTTGTAACGCCTAAAGACTCCTTGTAACGGACAAACTGCTCAAGATAGTCAGCCACCGCACGCTGCATTGACAGTTCCGCTGCGGTCTTGGCCGGCAATTCGTTGAAGTGCTCTGTAAGCTTGCCGACTGTGCTACGAACCTGCTCTTCAAGCACAGGTTCGAGCGAAAGCGCGTATTCACTTTCAGCGATTCGTGCTTCCAGCACAAGCGTCTGTATCCAGTCCGCCGTTCTTAACTGTTCCCCACGAGCACCAAGCACAGCTAAGGCATGGAAAGCGGTAATCGCGACGCCGAGGGTAAGAAGTAACACCACCCCGAATCCGAGGGAAAGCTTTGCACCGACAGAAAGATTACCTAATACTCGGTTAGCTAATGACATGCGATCTCCGGCGAAGGTCTGGTCTACAGGAACAATGTGCCCCGACGATAATTTTATTGTTATTGACTTAAATTTCTGATGACGGACAAGTCAGATCGAACTCTTTTAATATAATAGGCATCGCCACTTGGGATAGCATTGCGTTCTTGGCTCAAAGCCCGAGGTCTGACAAATCAGTAATTCCTGGCGACTTTCTCCAACGCCGACGACTGCTCAGGACCTAAACGACCAAGTCGTTCAAAGTTATTTAATATTCGACGATCGAGATTATGGATAGTGTCAGAGTCGCTGTCGACCGCATATACATTCAACGCACCTAACATTCAACCTTAATAGACCAATAAAAACTTACTCTGGTCGAGTTCCAGCTCATCAATCAGTAAATGCTTAGCGTCGAGTGGCGCGACATCTTTATACCTTTTTTCTGCGATAAAATCCAACCGCGCCCAGCCTGCTAGAATAGCGTTTAGACAAGTAGAAAATAAAACATGATCGTCTCTACTGTGACGCTGCAGCACTACTAAGTTCGCCTGGATTTTATCCAAGGCCTGGCGAATCTGCGGGTCATTTTCCGCTGCTAAATGCCCTTGCAAAGAAGACAGTTTTTGCTTATATCGTTCTGCATATTCAGGGTCAACTTCACCGTTATTGGCATTGAGTGAAAGAATAAAGTAACTGCAAAGGTCAGCGCATCAGGACGCACAGTATGCCAATATTCAATCTTTTCTTCCGAGCCCGCCAGACTAGAATATAACATCAAAGAAAGAATGAGATTTGAAACTAAGCGCATCACTAACCCCACATATGCGGATAAGGCTAATCTAACGGGGGCGAACTAACACTGTAATAACCTACGGCAACTAGATAAATGCCGACCTTGCGTATCAACGCGTGTTTATCTTCGATTTTTGACGTGACAGGATTTTTCCACTTATAGTCATACTCAACAAAATCGGATTTTTTTAGTAACGCCATAATTGGTTTTCCAACGGGCTTACCTTGAGAATCGTAAATGGACGAAAAGTTAACCCCAATCAGTCGAAGGTTATAACCATGAGCCTCGTAACGCTGGGTTCGCAGATCCACCACGAAAACATATAGATCGTCTTCGCGAAACTCTGGAGAGAGAGAGTTGATGGCTTGTATGGCGGCCGCAGGGTTTTCTTTTAAGGCATGTGCCGATTTCGCTAACAGCGCGCTGGCTTGCTCCGCGGTCGCACGGGGAAGATATACGCCTACTGCGAAAATCCGGTCTTTATAGCGTTGGTAGTAAACCTTTTTTCGCTCTACTTTTCCATCACGCGCGTTTAGCCATCGGTACTCGACACTTTTGACCACGCCGTCTTCAGGCGCTGATAAAACCTCACGGAATGCACTCTTTAACTCGGGCTGCAAGACCGAGGAGACATCCCGCCCGATCAAAACAGCAGAACTCCCGCCACTGGCAAGCATCGTGCCTTTGGTATCAACAACAAACACATAATGGTCCCCGTCGATAAACTCTCCTTGGCGGCTAAATGCAGCCAAGGCGGCGTCACCCTGATCGCGGTAGTAACTTACTGCATTGGCAAGGAGTTGCTTGGCGCGAGCACTTTGGACCGCGTCTTCAGCATAGACTCGACTGATGCTTATCTGGACCAGAATCAGAGCGAACAATGCAGACAACCTGAGACTGCTCATTTTTTATACTCCATCGATAATTGCCACATTCGCATACGTCACGTCATCATCGACCTCACTAACACCTGTCGTACAACTAAACAGATGGAAAAATAAATCGACTTCATGACTAGCAATATGCTGCAGAAGCTTCGCGTCGGACAGTCTTGCATCAAGTGTTGAGACGCGCTGATTGCGAGAAAGCCATCTGCCCCCCTCACCAATCACTGTTAACTGGGTGATTGGTCGACCAAGGAGCGCCCCCAATGCGCGAAGCCGCTGGGCCAAGGTACGACCTAGACTACTTTCAGCCCCAGCAAACATTACATGCATCCTACCTCCCAGTTTTCTAGCGCTTGGCCCAGAATAATAAAAATCCCACTCACCCTGCCGACACCATCAGTTTACGAGTGGAAAAAACGGGGAAACAGATACTAACTTTATAAGCCAGTTAATATTACCTGGATGTAGATACTTCCAATGACCGCACTTTAACAAACTTGCTTAGCGCGACGTAGACACCTACAAATCCGCTCATTAAACCGCTGAAAAACCCACAAAAAGTACTTCCCATTGCATTTTCCAATACATTCGCCGGCAAAGGCACAACAAAAAACGCCACGGCGAATGCAATGCATGCAGACACCAGCCCACCAGTCACACCCGCTATTAACGCCTCTTTCAATACAGCATTCATATTCACTCCTTTCTATACAGAATTAGCTATCAGAACCGAACTACAGTGTTGATCATCAAAACATTACTTTCACCAACATTTCGGGCGAAGACATCCTTCTGGTAAGCTGCAACGACGCCCCAGCCCGTTTGGGCGTAACCGATTTGCGGACCAACTTTGATATTTTTCGTGCGATTACCAACATCCTTACCGAATTGCTCGTCATCATTTAGTTGTGTAGTAATATAACCACCCACTCCAGCCAGCCAAGCGTCAGAAATTCGATAGTTCACTCCATAGTCAGCCACCAACTGAATACCGGATTGATAATTCGTCGCATCATTTTCAAAACTGTAATTCAAACTGATTTTTGAGCTCACTTCGACCTGAGGCAATGCGAACCATGAGAAGGCATAAGCGGCGTACAACGCTCTAGCATTATTGCCTGGATTTATAAGCGCGCCTTTGCGGTACTTACCCCACGGTTCAACCAGGTCGAACTCAACATTCTGGAAATATCGCGGCGATACCCAACTAACGAGTACACCAAACAGAGGATCGCCCATGCCCGCTGCATCATCGTAGCCATAGGCACCCAAAGCAGGAATGTCTATATCTCCCTTTACGTAGGGCAGCGCAGCCTGAACTGAGACATTTCCCCCCAGCAGCTCAGTTTCTTCGAGTGTATGCACGACTCTAAGCGCGTGTGCGTGAATGGTACCTTTTGCCTTGGGAAACTGTTTATCTCCCTGGCCGTCGCGCAGCGACTCCAACTGGATACGTTTGTTATACGTGTAAATACCAGTTTCTCCGGGAGCTCCCACTGCTCCGCTCATTACCGTCAGAATGCCAAGTGGATAGCTCGAGGCGCCGCCTTCAAGAGCATATGAATTTGAAACAGCCAGACAAAAGGTAAAAAGGAGAACTGCACTTTTTTTCATTAATATACTTCTTAATTATTTTTGTAATAAGCAAATAAAGAGCAATCAAAGCGCCAAGCCATTTCAAGCATATTTATAGCAGGACGAATATTTCTCCATTTTCATCAACCACGACCTCAAGAGAGCTTAGATGCTCCCCCTCACAGGGGCCCGAAATACACCGCCCAGTAGGCACGTCAAACAGGGCTCCGTGCCCATGACAGGTTATGTACAATTTCTCCTTGCACAGGTAGGTGTCTTTTTTAATAGGCAGTGTTGAGCCAGGCCAGTGCGGGCAAGAATTTTCGTACGCAAAAATTTGATCATTTCGATTAACCACAAAAAAGTCATCGCTGCCAAACTCTTTCAGCCGAACACCTTTTGCCGCACCGTTGGCGAAGCTACTGGTATTGCATACCCATACCTTTCGCTTTTCCGGAGACATTAATTCTGCGGGCCACCTGGCGCCCACTTATCACGCCATTGGAATAGGAAAATCTGCGAGTTGTCTGTGATAGCTGGAGCAACACGTGGCACCCAATCATCATCGTGCTGATCCATATCAGCGTCATACTCAATATGGCAACCCATCGGCGTATTGAAATACCAGAACCAATTTGAGCCAAACTGATGACGGCCTGGGCCCCAATAACTTTCATAGCCCTTTCCGGCAAGCGCGTAGCCCGCGCTCATTACTTCGGAAGGCCCGCCCATATGGAAAGTAAAATGCTCACAGCCCTGAATTTGTGGCGGCGTTTTGATAAAGAACAGTGTGTGGTGGTCAAAGGTGCCAGCCGGTCGTAAGAATGGACCCATACCTTCGAATCGGTCCGAGACTCTAAACCCTAACCGCTCGGTATAAAACCGTTCTGCTTTTTCAATATCGGGAACGAAATAAACGACGTGCGAAAGCGTTCGCGGTTTTGGCGTAGGCGCTTCAGGACTAACATCGACACCGGTGACGTTAGCGGGCCGATGGATGCTACCGGGCGCATTTACTCGCTCGGCGCTGAGATTAATGGGCTTGCGGACGGTGATCTGGAAGCCCAGCACAAAACCAACGTCATCAACAACTTCGAGAGACCCATCGACTAATTGTTTAATCTCGCGCTCGCCTTCGAACTCGCGCTTAATCTGGTCTAAAACGGATTGATCAGCTACGCCGTAAATAGTTTTGCGAAGCATGTTGCCCGTTTGCAAGATTTTGTCAGGCAATGAAGAGTCGTCCTGATGGCGAATTACAACACCAGTGCCATCCAGCGCTTCATACCGGTTATCTGCAACGGGATTCAACCCATAAGCGGTTAGGAACTGACCGCACAGTTCGACATCATCGACACCAAACACTAGCGTATCGGGACCAATAATATTCATCTCAATCTCCTTGTAATTGTTTTTACTTCGATTAAATATTAAACATAATAGCCAGAATAAGGCCTGCCGGCGCTACGTGCCTTATTAGCGAGCGAGGCCCGAGATATAGTGCTCCGAGTACTCTCCACCCCAGAAACGAGTGAAGTAAACATCAGGCCATTCGATCACCTGGGCTTTTACATCGGTAACGAAAGAACGGTTGCGATCGGAACTTGATCCCGCGGGCTCGGGAAGCAAAGCAGCAGATAGCCAACGCCCAGCAATCTCGAAGAGCGCAGAAGCGTCAAATGCGCTAAAAGGGTATTCTTCTCCATGCGAACAGCGGCGACGGAGAGGGTCGGATACAGAAATATTCGGCTTATGAAGGGGCATCCAGTTGAGGCACCGGAACAGCCTGAAGCCCAATTGGCAAAGTGAAAACAGGTCTAACCTCATGCCACCCTTCCTTTCTTGTTTGAATGCGCATCTAGGCGCTTGATCAGGGAGATGGGCTAAACCTATACGATACGGTACGTACTGTAAAGACTTTTTTAGCTGGAATTTTTTTCGAATCTTACGAGCCAAAGACCCTGATTCCATGGGGATCTCTTCGGAACTTTAAGGTCAACTCGATACCAGAACACGGTGTGGAACTCTGGCTAATCTGACTATATACTGGCCACATCGTATCGATTAAATGATTTTGATCGACCCCCTCAATCAGCAGCGAGCTGGAAGGACTTCTGTAATGCAAGTTAAGCGAGCGGCTTCGGCCACCAAATCGGCGGTAGGTCGCCCCCGAAGCGAAGCTACGCGTCGCCAGATACTGGACTCCACCATCAAGCTGCTTCAGGAGAAGTCCATTCAGGCAATTTCGATCGAAGCTATCGCTCGTGAAGCTGGGGTGAGCAAAGCCACGATCTACAGATGGTGGGACTCCAAAGCATTGGTTGTAATAGATGCGTTTATCGAAAACCACCTGGTCAAAACCACCCTGCCCCGCGAACTAGGGCTTAAAGGCGCCATCGCGCACCACTTCAGATCCCTAGTAGAGCAATATTCCGGATGGTCCGGGCGTTTGGTTGCCCAGATAATCGCAGAGGGGCAATCCGACCCGTCCATACTCAGAGCTTTTCGTGAAAGGTTTCATTACGGAAGGCGCGCGGTTATCAGAGAAACGCTTGAAGAGTGGCGCAAGAGTGGCGAGATTTCAGCAGATACCAATGTCGAAATTTTGATGGATATCATCTATGGAGCAGTCTATATGCGGCTTTTGATAGGTCACGCTCCACTCGACGCAGAGTTTGCCGAATCGCACATCAACTATGTGTACCATCTGCTCGGCGTCAGCGAGACGTAACTTTTTCTACGTCTCGCTTACGGCATATTTACGCCGCAGCATCAGCGATCAGTCTTACGACTGATCGCCATTTATCTTATTTTTACAAAAGCCACCTTAGCTGCGAAAGCAACTAAGGTTCACGTCTTCCTAGCGTATTAAATAGGCTCACCCAAGTACTGGTAAGTCTGCAAAAGCAGACCTGCTGACTTTTCCCGATTCGCGAAAGGATTGTCTTGCTCATACCGGCAGAGCTGTAGCGAAGCATCACAGATTGTCTTAACTCGGCCGAAGCGGCGATTGCTGTAATCCACCAGTGCTTGTTCAGCGGAGCTAGCAGCTGCTATGCACTCTGCCAGAACTACACCATCCTCAATTGCCATTCCACCCCCAGAAGTCATATGCGGCGTCGGAGCATGGGCAGCATCCCCCAGGAGCACCACGCGACCACGGTTCCAAGGTGCTGGTACCAAGGTGATGTCGAGAGGGCGAAAAATGATCTTCTTCGCATCAGTCACCAAATCAAGCGACTCTCTCACAGCGGGTGCCGTGTACTCGGACAATCGCTCACGGAGCATTACCGCGGCTTCGCCGTCGGGGATTCGCAGCGGATCGACGCTGTTTTCCAAAAAGAAGATGTAGCAAGAGTCTTGAGAGGTCGGAAACGACCCAACGGTGCGACCCGACGGACTGCGATACAAGCAAAACGCATCCACTTGGGAAGGTCGTGGGGCATTAAAGCGCCAGACACTTTGGCCCGCGAATTTCGGTCCCACTTCTGGGCCAAAGGTGTCGTCTCGTAGCTTGGAGTAAACACCGTCAGCGGCAACGACTATGTCGTAGACACCTTCAGTACCATTCGAAAATTGGACTTCGACGCAATCACCACGGTCGACGAGGCTTTTCACCGTTACGCCTTTGTCCAGAACAGCTCCAGCACCTTCTGCGGCACCTTCCAGAATGCGAGCCAATTCCGGGCGACGAATACCACAGCTCGGAGGCGCAGGGTCGGTTCGAAACAACTCACCTGCGGCATCGAATTGTCGAAATGCGTTAAAACTGAAGCCACTATCAAGGCAGGGCTCGGCCAGACCCAGGGAATCCAAAGCTCGCATAGCGTTGTGAAGCATACAAATACCGGAGCCAGCTGTCGGCGTATCAGGCTTGATATCGATGCTGTGGACATCAACCCCCGCCCTGCGCAGCGCATACGCAGCAGTCGCACCGCCGATACCACTCCCGACTATCAGTACGCGTTTTACTTTACTCATTTTTGTCTCCTCTCCGCTTCTGTGGCGGGTGGTTAAAGCTGGGTAGCCAAATGAGTTCGACTGAGTCATTTGGCGAATTTTGACCTGGTGCAGCATATGCCACTTTTATCGCTCTCAAAGAGAGCTCAAAGCGCCGTGAATTACCGTGCACACGCCAAAGCCACTCCAGCAAAAATGCTTAGGGACGAAAGTGATAAGTTGCGCAGATAAACTTGATGTTTGTCAGCCGCTCACTCCGTCCGCTAAGCACTCTTATGCGCTGAGTTACATGAACGGCTGACGCTTCTCCGGCCACCAGCCATCCGCTTTCTTCTCGCCAATGCGGTTGCGCAACACGCCGACACCGGCAACCTCTAGCTCAACCAAATCGCCTGGATTTAGGCTGCGGCCGATCTCCAACGCAGAACCATTGCCCATGGTACCTGAACCAATCACGTCACCTGGCTGGATGTGATCATCAATGGATACGTAGGCGATCAGCTCTTCTGGGGTCCAGAGCATTTCAGATGTATCGCCCTCACCCCATGTTTCGCCGTTCACTCGGACCGACATGGCGATGTTGTTCAAGCTTTTGAACTCATCGATGGTGGTGATCCACGGGCCAATGCCATAAGCGAAGTCTTTACTCTTGGTCGGACCCATGCCGATAGCGAACTCGTTTGCCTGCAGATCACGGGCGCTGAAGTCGTTGAAAATGGTCACGCCGAACAGGTGGGAAAGTGCATCATCAGGGCTCACGTTGTTGGCGAGCTTACCGATTACCCAGCCGATCTCCAGCTCATAGTCAATCCGCTGACCTTTGGCAGGCCACGGCACGACTGCATCGTTACCGATCACAGTCCAGGGCGAGCCTTTGAAATAGCCTGGGATATCAAGCAATGCCGGCTGCGGAGTGACGTTCATTCGTTCGTGAAACTGGCGAATGTGCTTGGTAAAGGTGAGGCCGTCTCGCACCACTGATGGATCACAAGCAGCGCCCCACTTAATTACGTCGATTGCGAGCGAGGCATCATCGCCACGCTTCTCGGCGGCCTGGGCAGCAGAATCAAGAAATTGCTGACCCAGTGCGATAGCTGCCGACATGCTTTCAGGAAACAGAGCCGACGCTAAACGCAGCGATGCTTCGCGCGTCGCACCTTGCGTTTGCAAGCGAAGAGCCTCAGCAGCGCGCAGATCAATTACCCGACCCTGTTCAGGCAGAACGAGACAGATGCGATGCACTGGACCGTCCAGGCCCTCTACGACAAATCTACCCAGCTTCATACAGTTCTCCAGATCTTTTTGTGATGACGACCTTAACAAACTATACGTACCGTTTTGAAAACGCAACCGTGTTTCAGTTAGTCGAATTGAGGCTAATTACTCGGTTGACAAGGAGCTGCCCTCGCCTCAATACTTTGAATACGCTACGTGTCGTTTGTCGTGAGGCCGAGACGTGCTGAGCTGATTTCTCCGGTGACATTCACCCGACCACTTGAGCCGTATCACCTGCAGAGTTGATGGAATTTCCCCACATAATGTGATGCTGCCCGTAGACCGTACGAGCCTGAACACCCCCTCCAATTTCAATAATTCACGGAGTTCAAGAATGACTGCCCCCTTACAAGCGCCTGTGTTCGTTTCCAGCGATGTAGCAAGGTCTGTCTTCCGCTGGAAAGACGCCATTGCCGCCCTGCAAGCTGCTTACGGTCAACAGATCCCAGCCAAAGCGACGCCACCAAGAACCGTCGCAGTGCTGCAGAAAACCTGGCTCCGTACGCTTCCGGCGATTCCTGTAGGTGGGCGTTATTACGGAGCCAAACTCATGGGCTCCAACATGGGCGGCGACGCGCCTGCGGGCATCGAATACGTCATCGTGCTTTTTGATAGAACGACAAACCGTATCGCCGCATTCGTTGATGGAAACCTGGTCACGGGTTACCGCACCGCTGCAACATCAGCCTCGGCCCTGGACCTTCTGGCTCCGAAAGGCCCAGCGAAACTAGCAGTTCTGGGGAGTGGCCTGGAGGCGTCTATGCATACCCGTGCATTCGCCAGCGTCCGGGAACTGACGCAAGTGACTGTGTTCAGTCCGACCCCAGCAAAACGCCAGGCTTTTGCCGAAGCGGTTACCAGCGACCTCGGTATCCCTGCAATTGGAGCAGCTTCGGCTAAAGAAGCCGTCGAAGGCGCGGACATCGTGCTGACGGCTGCCCGCTCTCACGGCGAAGAACCCATTCTGTTTGCCGATTGGCTCAAGCCAGGCGCGACCGTTGTCTCCATCGGGTCCACCATTCCGGAACAACGCGAGATCGATGTGTCGGTTGTGGAGCGCAGCGACCTGATCATCTGCGACACCCTGGAAGAAGTTCTCGAAGAGACCGGCGATATGCTGGCGGCGAAGGCGGCGGGAATCGAGTTCCACGATAAAGCCTTCAGCCTTGCCGACTTGATGAGCGGCGCATGTGATGAGCAACTTAAAAAATCCAAAACGCCCATGTTCAAGTCGGTCGGCGGCGGCCTTCAAGACATCGTTGTGGCGGAGCTGCTCCTGACAAAGGCGATCGAAGCAGGTCTTGCGACGCCGTTGCCAATTGAATTCGAAACCAAACGCTGAACGTACCAATCCGCCTAAACACTGACTTATAGATAGGAACCGACCATGGCTAATTACAACAAAAAGGAATCCCGCGAGTGGGCACGTGAACACCTTAAAGGTGTCGGTAACGTCACGATTCCAACGATGACCTCAGACTTCAAACGCATCAATGAAAAGGCCGTTCGCCACGACGTAGAGCTTGCTATCAAGCACGGTTTTGTCGGCTCTCTTTCCTGCTCCGAAGTAGCGATTACTCGCGACCAATACGATGAGTTCTGCCGCATCATGGCCGATCAGGCTGCGGGCCGTCTTATGGTTATTCACCAGGCGGTATTCAATACCCTCGAAGAGAACATCGAGGCCGTAAAGCGCGCAGAAGCCGCAGGTGCAGACCTGGTTCTGCTGGGTTACCCGCCCTACTTCTACCCCAAGTCTTACGACGAAGTCTTCGATTACACGAAGGCTGTTTGCGACGCCACAAACCTCGGCGTAATCGTCTTCCCATTGCCGGCCTGGAACTTCGGCCGCCTGCATCCAGCCGACATTCCGGTCTCGGTATTGCGCCGGATGGTAGACGAAATTCCTAACGTGGTGGCTATCAAAGCCGAGGGCGGCCTGCCCTACATCATGTCCGCGATCGAAGTTCACCGTGAGTTCCACAAAGAAGTGGTGATTTCTTCTCCGCTGGAATACGAGTACGCACCACTCGCTCAAGTCATAGATATTCCGTTCTGTGGAACTAACTACTCCTCTTACTACGGCTCGACCATTCCAAAGATCCACGCGCTGATTCAAGCCGGAAATTACGACGAGGCCACGCAGCTCTGGTACAAAATTGATCCGGCTCGCAAGGCCTTCGGAAGCCTGCCTATCGCCGCCAACGGTCTCCTGAACCGCATGATGTGGAAATACGAAGGCTGGCTCCAGGGCTACAACGGCGGTCCACTGCCGCACCCGACCCAGCGAGTTTTCCAGCGCGACATGGCCGTGCTTCGCAAGGGCCTGGAAGCTGCTGGCCTGAACCCAACATCTGATCTCGACGAAGCTTTCTTCGTTGGTCGTAACCCTGCTTGAGACCGAATCAATGAACGCAGTCGTAAAGTTACAGTTGAGAGATCCGGACCTGTTGCGCCAGGCAATGCTGATCGGTGGCGAGTGGGTACAAGCCGATAGCGGCGAGACCATTGAAGTTAGAAACCCGGCGACTGGTGAGCTGATTGCACGTGTGCCTAACGGTGGCGCAGCGGAAACTCGGCGGGCTATTGAAGCGGCTGAAAAGGCTATGCGCACATGGCGCAACACACTGCCCAAGGAACGCTCGAAGGTTCTGCGCACACTGTTCGATCTGATGCATGAGAATCTGGAAGACCTCGCGGTCATCATGACAGCCGAACAAGGCAAACCGCTGGTGGAATCACGAGGCGAAATCGTCTACGCCGCGGGCTTTATCGAGTGGTACGCGGAAGAAGCGAAACGCGTGTATGGCGACATCGTCCCGCACAACGTTCATGGTCGTCGTCTCTTGGTGCAAAAAGCTCCGATCGGTGTTTTTGCGGCAATCACCCCCTGGAACTTTCCTTCCGCGATGATCACGCGAAAGGCTGGTCCAGGCTGGGCTGTAGGCTGCGCCGGAGTAATCAAACCTGCTAGCCAAACGCCGTTGTCAGCCCTTGCTCTCGCAGTATTGGCTGAACGCGCTGGCCTGCCCGCCGGCGTCTGCAACGTGGTGACTGGATCTGCCCGGGCCATCGGCGGCGAGCTTACTTCCAGCCATGTGGTTCGTAAGCTGTCGTTTACTGGCTCGACCGAGGTAGGCGCTCAACTGTTGGCGCAATGTGCTCCGACCATCAAGAAAACCAGCATGGAACTGGGCGGCAATGCCCCCTTCATCATCTTCGACGATGCTGATGTGGATGCTGCCGTACAAGGCGCCGTGGCTGCGAAATATCGGAACACAGGCCAGGCCTGCGTAGCCGCCAACCGCATCCTGGTCCAATCGGGTATTTACGACACGTTTGCGAAAAAGCTGGCTGAGGCGACTAGCGCGCTCAAGGTTGGCAATGGCATGGACGACGGTGTTGTGCAGGGCCCGCTGATCAACAGCCAGGCAGTTGATAAAGTTGAGGAGCACATTGCCGACGCGCTTTCCAAGGGCGCGCAGGTTGCTGCTGGCGGCAAACGTCATGCGCTCGGCGGAAGCTATTTTCAGCCGACCGTTTTGACCAACGTTCCTCGCGATGCGTTGATTTTTAACGACGAAACCTTTGGCCCAGTGGCACCGCTCTTCCGCTTTGAAACTGAGGCTGAAGCGATCGAAATGGCGAACGACACGCCCTTCGGGTTGGCTGCCTACGTGTTTGCCCGAGACGTGGGTCGAATCTTCCGCGTCGTCGACAGCCTGGAATTCGGCATGGTCGGTGTTAACGAAGGGATCATTTCCACCGAAGTGGCACCTTTCGGCGGGGTAAAAACATCTGGGCTAGGGCGAGAAGGCTCGAAGTACGGCGTGGATGACTACCTGGAAATCAAGTACGTCGCCCTAGGCGGGCTTGGTAACTAACTAAGCTGGCACTGCGTGTCGTAAATGCTTGAGGAGCGCTTCCACAAGAAGCGCTCTCTCCAAGAGGGTCTTGACCGTCCTTCGAGAAGCACCATTCGTGGCGTTTTAACCACACTTTGAAAAAGCCGTGCTGCCTATCGGTGGCACTTATGCATTGTCACTCGATAACAAAGGGCCAAGACCTCTCTGATATCAGTCAAACAATGCAGCAGGTCAAATGGTCCCCACCCCCGGTGGGTTAGTTTTCAATCAGCGCCAACAACATAACGCTCACCAGATTTCATCACGAACCGTTGAGCACGCAGCATGGGCCACCTCCAAAATTTACATTCTGGTCTAGGTAGCTAAGTTCCTCTTTATCGACCTGTCAACGCGTTCGCAAATGAAATAAAAAAGCCCTGAATAATCAGGGCTTTAATTGAAATATTTTACAGTTTCCTCCTAGGTACATCCTAGAACGGGATATCGTCATCAAAGCTGTCGAAATCCGGAGCTGGCTGCGGTGCAGCCTGCTGTGGAGCCGGAGCCGAACGCTGTTGCGGTGCCGACTGCTGCGGACGTGGAGCCTGCTGGCGCGGAGCGGATTGCTGGTAGTTGTTACCGCCGCCCTGAGGCTGCTGCTCGCCCTGTGGACGGCCGCCCAGCAGTTGCATGGTGCCTTGCATGTCGACCACGATTTCGGTGGTGTAACGCTTGATACCGTCTTTTTCCCACTCGCGGGTCTGCAGCTTGCCTTCGATGTAGACCTGCGAACCTTTACGCAGGTATTCGCCGGCGATTTCCGCAACCTTGCCGAACATCGAAACACGGTGCCATTCGGTCTTTTCGACTTTCTGACCGGTTTGCTTGTCGGTCCACTGTTCGCTGGTCGCCAGACTCAGGTTGGTCACGGCGTTACCGTTAGGCAAGTAGCGAACTTCGGGATCCTGGCCGCAAGTGCCGACCAATATGACTTTGTTAACCCCACGGGCCATAACGTTCTCCTAGGCTACGCACGCTGCCCCGGCCGGGTTGTTCACCAGGCGCTCAAGGGTGGTGCGATCCAATAGTTCGGTGTCCAATTTGATGTAAATAGCCGCTTCTTCCGCGACGATCACTGCATCTGTTACCCCTACGACCGCCTTCAGGCGCTCGACCAGACCCGCTTCGCGGACCGCCTCAGGCGACAACGGCAAGCGCAGGCTTGTGACGTAGGGAGGTTCACGCATGGTAACAGCAAAGACCAGCCAGAGGGCAGCCAGACCGGCGCATCCGAGGAACACAACCGACAGACCGCCATGCTGGTACATCCAGCCGCCGAGAATGCCGCCCAGTGCTGACCCGAGGAACTGGCTGGTGGAGTAAACCCCCATCGCAGTGCCCTTGCCGCCTGCCGGTGAAACCTTGCTGATCAGCGACGGCAACGAAGCTTCCAGCAGATTGAAAGCGGTGAAAAACACCACCGTACCGATCACCAGAGCTCGCAAGCTGTCGCCGAACTGCCAGAAGAATAGCTCAGTGAGCAACAGCGTCACGACGGCGCCGAGTAAAACTCGTTTCATTTTGCGTTTCTTCTCGCCGTAGATAATGAACGGGATCATGGCGAAGAAAGAAATCAGCAGCGCAGTCAGGTACACCCACCAGTGCTGCTCCTTGGGCAGGCCGGCTTTTTCCACCAGGACCAGCGGCAAGGCAACGAAGCTCGACATCAACATGGCGTGCAACACAAAAATGCCCAGGTCCAGGCGCAGCAGGTCCGGATGCTTGAGCGTCGGCATCAGCGCTTGGCGCGCCACACCGGATTCACGATGCTGCAACGGCCCGGTGGACCGCGGCACCATGAACATCACGATCAAGATGCCGAACAACGCCATGCCGCCCGTGGCGAAAAACAACCCGGACAGGCCGAAAGCACGGGTCAACAATGGCCCTACAACCATCGCGACAGCGAACGACAGACCAATCGTCATCCCGATCATGGCCATGGCCTTGGTCCGGTGCTGCTCACGGGTCAGGTCGGACAGCAACGCCATGACCGCCGCAGAAATCGCCCCGGCGCCTTGCAGGATCCGTCCGGCGATCACACCCCAGATCGAATCGGCATTGGCCGCCAGCACGCTGCCGAGGGCGAAGACAATCAGCCCCAGGTAAATCACCGGACGGCGACCGATACGGTCAGAAATGATACCGAACGGGATCTGGAAAACAGCCTGGGTCAGGCCGTATGCGCCAATCGCCAGCCCAATCAGGGCCGGGGTCGCACCCGCCAGATCCATCCCATAGGTCGCCAGCACCGGCAACACCATGAACATGCCAAGCATACGGAAGGCGAACACCAGCGCCAGACCGCTTGCTGCGCGGGTCTCGCTGCCACTCATACGCTCGCTGTGGGGATCGTGCATGGAAAAACCTCATGTGAACCGGCGGCGATTCTACCAGTCCCATCGATTGACGGGATATATCGCGACGCTTTGCCGCGCATTGCTGACACACTCTTCATGTAAGACAGTCACCCACTCGTTTGATAGTGTGCATCCATCCAGTATTTGGCCGTATACTCCTACGTTTTCGACGCCCGCCGAGCGAGGCCACTTTGGACAAGATCCTGATTCGTGGGGCTCGAACCCACAACCTGAAGAACATCGACCTGACCCTGCCACGGGACAAGCTGATCGTCATCACCGGCTTGTCCGGCTCCGGCAAGTCGTCATTGGCCTTCGACACCCTGTACGCCGAAGGCCAGCGCCGCTACGTCGAATCGCTGTCGGCGTATGCCCGGCAGTTCCTGTCGATGATGGAAAAGCCCGACGTCGACACCATCGAAGGCCTGTCGCCGGCGATCTCCATCGAACAGAAGTCGACCTCGCACAACCCGCGCTCAACCGTCGGCACCATCACCGAAATCTACGACTACCTGCGCCTGCTGTATGCACGCGTGGGTATTCCGCGCTGCCCGGATCACGACATCCCTCTGGAAGCGCAGACCGTCAGCCAGATGGTTGATTTGGTCCTCGCCGAACCGGAGGGCCGCAGGCTGATGCTGCTGGCCCCGGTCATCCGCGAGCGCAAAGGCGAGCACCTGTCGGTCTTCGAAGAGCTGCGCGCACAAGGCTTCGTCCGCGCCCGAATCAACGGCAAGCTCTATGAGCTGGACGAAGCACCCAAGCTCGACAAACAGAAAAAACACACCATTGATGTCGTGGTTGACCGCTTCAAGGTTCGCGCCGACTTGCAACAACGCCTGGCCGAATCCTTCGAAACCGCGCTGAAACTCGCGGACGGCATTGCCCTCGTGGCGCCGATGGACGACGAGCCGGGCGAAGAGATGATCTTCTCCGCACGTTTCGCCTGCCCGATCTGCGGCCACGCGATCAGCGAACTGGAACCCAAGCTGTTCTCCTTCAACAACCCGGCCGGCGCCTGCCCGACCTGCGATGGTTTGGGGGTGAAGCAGTTCTTCGACATCAAGCGTCTGGTCAACGGTGAATTGACCCTGGCCGAAGGTGCGATACGCGGCTGGGATCGGCGCAACGTCTATTACTTCCAGATGCTCGGGTCGCTCGCTGCTCACTACAAGTTCAGCCTGGAGGTTCCGTTCAACGAACTGCCAGCCGATCAGCAGAAATTCATCCTGCACGGCAGCGGCTCACAGAACGTCGACTTCAAATACCTGAACGACCGTGGCGACATCGTCAAACGGTCGCACCCGTTCGAAGGCATCGTGCCGAACCTGGAGCGACGCTACCGCGAAACCGAGTCGGCTTCGGTGCGCGAAGAGCTGGCCAAATTCCTTAGCACCCAATCCTGCCCGGATTGCCGAGGCACCCGTCTGCGCCGTGAAGCACGGCATGTGTGGGTTGGCGAGAAAACCCTGCCGGCGGTGACCAACCTGCCCATCGGCGATGCCTGCGAATACTTCGGCGGGCTGAAATTGACCGGCCGCCGTGGCGAAATCGCCGACAAGATCCTCAAGGAAATCCGCGAGCGTCTGCAGTTTCTGGTCAACGTCGGTCTGGATTACCTGTCGCTGGATCGCAGTGCCGACACTTTGTCGGGCGGCGAGGCACAGCGAATCCGCCTGGCCAGCCAGATTGGCGCCGGTCTGGTCGGCGTGCTGTACATCCTCGACGAACCTTCGATTGGCCTGCACCAGCGCGATAACGACCGATTGCTCGGCACCCTCAAGCACCTGCGCGACATCGGCAAC
Source organism: Pseudomonas sp. Irchel s3f7 (assembly GCF_900187615.1). Lineage (GTDB taxonomy): Bacteria > Pseudomonadota > Gammaproteobacteria > Pseudomonadales > Pseudomonadaceae > Aquipseudomonas. Next base: position 73,145 of record NZ_FYDO01000023.1, read on the forward strand.
ACAGTGATCGTGGTCGAGCACGACGAAGACGCGATTCGCCTGGCGGACTATGTAGTGGATATCGGGCCGGGTGCTGGCGTGCACGGCGGGCATATCGTCGCTGAAGGTACGCCGGCCGAAGTCATGGCGCACCCCGACTCCCTGACGGGCAAATATCTGTCGGGCCGGGTGAAGATCAAAGTCCCGGCCAACCGCACGCCGCGCAACAAAAAGCTGACGCTGTCCCTCAACGGTGCTCGCGGCAACAATTTGCGCAATGTCGACCTGGAGATTCCGATTGGTCTGCTGACCTGCGTCACCGGCGTGTCCGGCTCGGGCAAGTCGACGCTGATCAACAACACGCTGTTCCCATTGAGCGCCACGGCACTTAATGGTGCAACGACGCTCGAGGCTGCCGCGCACGACAGCATCAAGGGCCTGGAACACCTGGACAAGGTCGTCGACATCGACCAAAGCCCTATCGGCCGTACACCGCGCTCCAACCCGGCGACTTATACCGGATTGTTCACGCCGATCCGCGAACTGTTCGCCGGCGTGCCGGAATCCCGCTCCCGCGGATACGGGCCGGGGCGTTTCTCCTTCAACGTGAAGGGCGGACGTTGCGAGGCCTGCCAGGGCGATGGCCTGATCAAGGTTGAAATGCACTTCCTGCCGGACATCTATGTCCCGTGCGACGTCTGCAAGAGCAAGCGCTACAACCGCGAGACGCTGGAGATCAAGTACAAGGGCAAGAGCATTCACGAAACCCTCGAAATGACCATCGAGGAAGCACGGGTATTCTTCGACGCGGTACCGGCTCTGGCGCGCAAGCTGCAAACGCTGATGGATGTCGGTCTGTCGTACATCAAGCTGGGCCAATCGGCGACCACACTGTCAGGCGGTGAAGCCCAACGGGTGAAACTGTCCCGCGAGCTGTCCAAACGCGATACCGGCAAAACCCTGTACATCCTCGACGAGCCGACGACCGGCTTGCACTTCGCGGATATCCAGCAATTGCTCGACGTGCTGCATCGACTGCGCGATCACGGCAATACCGTCGTGGTCATCGAACACAACCTGGACGTGATCAAGACTGCCGACTGGCTGGTGGACCTGGGGCCGGAAGGCGGCTCCAAGGGCGGCCAGATCATTGCGGTCGGCACCCCGGAGGAAGTGGCCGAGATGAAGCAATCTCATACCGGTTTCTACCTCAAGCCGCTGCTGGAGCGTGATCGGGCTTAACCTGGCCCCCATGAAAAAGCCCCTGTCACTTCATCAGTGACAGGGGCTTTTTTGTATTCGCAAATCAGGTGTGAGATTGCAGGTAGTTCTCGAGACCGATCAACTTGATCAGACCCAACTGCTTCTCGAGCCAGTAGGTGTGATCTTCTTCGGTGTCGTGTAATTGAACTCGCAACATTTCACGGCTGACATAGTCATTGTGCTGCTCACAGAGCTTGATGCCCTTGCACAGCGCAGCTCTCACTTTATATTCAAGGCGCAAATCCGCTTCGAGCATCTCTGTCACCGTGGTGCCGACATCGAGGTCGTCCGGACGCATGCGCGGCGTGCCTTCGAGCATCAGGATCCGGCGCATCAGCGCATCGGCGTGCCCTGCTTCTTCTTCCATCTCGTGGTTGATTCGTTCGTAGAGCTTGGTGAAACCCCAGTCCTCATACATCCGCGAGTGGACGAAATATTGATCACGCGCGGCCAGCTCGCCGGTCAGCAACGTGTTGAGGTAATCGATTACGTCTGGGTGGCCTTGCATCGCCCTACATCTCCCTGCTTGAAAGTTGTAGTTTGAACCACCCTGCCCATAACGTCACTCGCAATACGCAATAAAAGCGAAGATATTCAGAGAAAACCAGCCTAAATAACGCAAAAACCGCCCAAATAAGGGCGGTTCTGCTTCTCATTTAGACTTCGTTAAGCTGTACGTTGAGCAGCTTTGCGATTGCTTCTCCATACGCCGGATCAGCCTTGTAGAAATGCTGAAGTTGACGATCCACCACATCACTGGAGACACCGGCCATCGCACCGGCGATGTTGCTGACCAGCAGTGATTTCTGCACTTCAGTCATCAAGCGGAACAACGCGCCGGCATGGCTGTAGTAGTCGGTGTCTTCGCGATGATCATAACGATCGGCCGCGCCGCTCAGGGTCAAGGCAGGCTCCGCGAAATGAGGAGCCTGTTTGGGCGACTGTACATAGCTGTTCGGCTCGTAGTTCGGCGCTGCGCCGCCATTGCCGCCAAACGCCATCGAACCATCACGTTGATACGTATTGACCGGGCTACGAGGCGCATTCACCGGCAACTGCTGGTGATTGGTCCCCACACGGTAGCGATGAGCATCCGCGTAGGCAAAGACCCGACCTTGCAGCATTCGATCCGGTGAAAGACCAACGCCTGGCACCATGTTGCTGGGGCCAAATGCGGCCTGCTCAACTTCAGCGAAGTAATTTTGCGGGTTGCGATTGAGCTCCAGAACACCCACCTCGATCAGCGGAAACTCTTTCTGCGACCACGTCTTGGTGACGTCGAACGGATTCTCGTGATGAGCGGCAGCCTGGGCTTCGGTCATGATCTGAATGCACACAGTCCATTTCGGAAAATCACCGCGTTCAATGGCATTGAACAGATCGCGCTGGGCGTAATCCGGGTCAGTGCCGGCCAGGCGCGCAGCATCCGCTGGAGCCAGGTTCTTGATCCCTTGCTGGGTTTTGTAATGCCATTTCACCCAATGACGCTCGCCACTGGCGCTAATCAGGCTATAGGTGTGGCTACCGAAGCCGTGCATGTGACGGTAGCCGTCAGGAATACCCCGATCTGAAAACAGGATCGTGACCTGGTGCAGCGCCTCAGGCGAATGCGACCAGAAGTCCCACATCATCTGAGCGCTTTTCAGATTGCTTTGCGGCAGACGTTTTTGGGTGTGGATAAAGTCAGGGAACTTCAGCGGATCGCGGATGAAAAATACCGGCGTGTTGTTGCCAACAATGTCCCAGTTGCCTTCCTCGGTATAAAACTTCAGCGCGAAACCACGGGGGTCACGCTCGGTGTCCGCCGAACCGCGTTCACCACCGACAGTGGAGAACCGCAGGAAGGTTGGGGTTTGCTTGCCAACCGACTCAAACAGTTTCGCGCTGGTGTATTGACTGATATCGCGAGTGACCGTGAACGTACCGTATGCACCCGAGCCTTTCGCGTGCACGCGACGCTCCGGAATATTTTCACGGTTGAAGTGGGCAAGCTTCTCGATCAGGTGAAAGTCGTCGAGCAGCAACGGGCCACGGGGGCCGGCGGAACGGGAATTCTGGTTATCGGCAACGGGAGCGCCGCTGGCGGTTGTAAGCGTTGTGTTCTGACTCATGCGATCTTCCTTCCTCTGTCGGTCTTGAACTGCCGGCTAATCGGCTGAGGAGGAGTATTGATCATCAATGTGACACCTACAAATTCATTAACTTGCAGACATCGATAGATAATTTCTACTTATCCTCCCCACTACATCATGACGGCTTGGAGGAAGAAGAGACCTGAACAAACAACACATTTGTTTCAGACACAAAAAACCGGGCACTAGGCCCGGTCCTTTGTTTCAGACTGACGTCTTACTCGGCGGATACAGCTTCGCCGGCAGTAGCACGATCAACCAACTCGACGTACGCCATAGGCGCGTTGTCGCCAGCGCGGAAACCGCACTTGAGGATGCGCAGGTAGCCACCCTCACGGGTAGCGTAACGCTTGCCCAGGTCGTTGAAGAGCTTACCAACGATAGCTTTCGAACGAGTACGGTCGAAAGCCAGACGGCGGTTAGCAACGCTATCTACCTTGGCCAAAGTGATCAGCGGCTCAGCAACGCGACGCAGTTCTTTAGCTTTTGGCAGAGTAGTTTTGATCAGCTCGTGCTCGAACAGCGACACCGCCATGTTTTGAAACATGGCCTTGCGGTGCGAGCTGGTGCGGCTCAGGTGACGACCACTTTTACGATGACGCATGGTTCATTCCTTACCAAACACTACGTTCGGTGATTACGACGATCAGGCAGTCGCCTTGTCGTCCTTCTTAAGACTTGCAGGCGGCCAGTTGTCGAGGCGCATGCCGAGGGACAGACCGCGGGAGGCCAGAACGTCCTTGATTTCAGTCAAGGATTTCTTGCCCAGGTTCGGAGTCTTCAACAGCTCTACTTCGGTACGCTGAATCAGGTCGCCGATGTAGTAGATGTTTTCCGCCTTAAGGCAGTTAGCCGAACGTACAGTCAGTTCCAGATCGTCAACCGGGCGAAGCAGGATCGGATCGATCTCGTCTTCCTGCTCGACAACCACTGGTTCACTGTCACCTTTGAGGTCGACGAACGCAGCCAACTGCTGTTGCAGAATGGTTGCAGCGCGACGGATAGCCTCTTCAGGATCCAGGGTACCGTTGGTTTCCAGATCAATAACCAGCTTGTCCAGGTTAGTACGCTGCTCGACACGGGCGTTTTCCACCACGTATGCGATACGGCGAACCGGGCTGAACGAAGAGTCAAGCTGCAAGCGACCGATGCTGCGGCTTTCGTCTTCATCGCTCTGACGCGAGTCTGCCGGTTCATAACCACGACCACGAGCTACTACTAGCTTCATGTTCAGGGCGCCGTTAGACGCCAGGTTAGCGATTACGTGATCGGGATTAACGATCTCGACATCATGATCCAGCTGAATATCGGCAGCGGTAACCACCCCCGAACCCTTCTTCGACAAGGTCAGCGTAACTTCGTCACGACCGTGCAGCTTGATAGCCAGACCTTTAAGGTTCAACAGGATTTCAATTACGTCTTCCTGTACACCTTCGATGGCGCTGTACTCGTGGAGCACACCGTCAATCTCGGCCTCGACTACTGCACAGCCGGGCATTGAGGACAACAGGATGCGGCGCAGCGCGTTGCCCAGGGTATGGCCAAAGCCACGCTCGAGAGGCTCGAGAGTGATCTTGGCGCGGGTTGGACTGACAACCTGCACGTCAATGTGACGGGGTGTCAGGAACTCATTTACCGAAATCTGCATGGATGCACCTATTTTCTAGCCCTTACTTGGAGTAGAGCTCGACAATCAGGCTTTCGTTGATGTCGGCGGACAGATCACTGCGAGCTGGAACGTTCTTGAAAACGCCCGACTTCTTCTCAGTGTCTACTTCTACCCATTCTACGCGGCCACGTTGGGCACACAGATCGAGAGCTTGGACAATGCGAAGTTGATTTTTTGCTTTCTCGCGAACAGCAACCACGTCACCAGCACGAACCTGGTAGGACGGTACGTTAACGGTCTGACCGTTTACGCTGATCGACTTGTGCGATACCAGCTGACGGGATTCGGCACGAGTCGAACCAAAGCCCATACGGTATACAACGTTGTCCAGACGGCATTCGAGCAGTTGCAGCAGGTTTTCACCGGTTGCACCTTTCTTGCCAGCAGCTTCTTTGTAGTAGCCGCTGAATTGACGCTCGAGAACGCCGTAGATACGACGGACCTTCTGCTTTTCACGCAGTTGGGTGCCGTAGTCGGACTGGCGACCGCGGCGTTGGCCGTGGATACCAGGTGCTGCTTCAATGTTGCACTTCGATTCGATCGCGCGCACGCCGCTCTTCAGGAAGAGATCGGTGCCTTCGCGACGAGCGAGTTTGCATTTTGGACCAATGTAACGAGCCATTCTTTACAATCTCCTGGATTACACGCGGCGCTTCTTCGGCGGACGGCACCCGTTGTGCGGGATTGGCGTCACGTCGGTGATGCTGGCGATCTTGTAGCCACAGCCGTTCAAAGCGCGGACTGCGGATTCACGACCTGGACCTGGACCTTTGACATTGACGTCGAGGTTTTTCAGGCCGTATTCCAGCGCAGCTTGACCAGCACGTTCAGCAGCTACTTGAGCAGCAAACGGGGTGGACTTGCGGGAACCGCGGAAACCCGAACCACCGGAGGTAGCCCAGGAAAGAGCGTTACCTTGACGGTCGGTAATGGTCACGATGGTGTTGTTAAAAGATGCATGGATGTGGGCGATGCCATCAACCACTGTCTTTTTAACTTTTTTACGAGGACGAGCAGCAGGTTTTGCCATGATTAAATTCCTGTCGATTCGCTGGGGCGATTACTTGCGGATCGGCTTACGCGGACCTTTACGGGTACGCGCGTTGGTCTTGGTACGCTGACCGCGTACTGGAAGACCGCGACGATGACGCAGACCGCGATAGCAACCGAGGTCCATCAAGCGCTTGATTTTCATGTTGATTTCGCGACGCAGGTCACCTTCAGTGGTGAACTTCGCCACTTCGCCACGCAGCTGTTCAATTTGCTCGTCGCTCAGATCTTTGATCTTTGCTGCTGGGTTTACCCCAGTCTCTGCACAAATTTTCTGTGCAGTAGTGCGACCAACACCATAGATGTAGGTCAGCGAGATAACAGTATGCTTGTTATCTGGAATGTTAACGCCTGCAATACGGGCCATTCAGTGGGACTCCAATTGACAGCTACCTACGCCCCGGAAGCCAAGAAATAGGGCGCGAGATAATATCGCTGTAATAACAAATAATCAACCCGGTAGCGCACTAGCTACCGGGCTTGAAGCACAATCACACTCAGCCTTGGCGCTGTTTGTGACGCGGTTCCGCGCTGCAAATTACTCGAACAACACCTTCGCGGCGAATAATCTTGCAGTTACGGCACAGCTTTTTCACCGATGCACGAACTTTCATCACCAACTCCTCGAACCTTATGGGTACTCAGCGCAACATGCCGCTGCCGTAACCCTTCAGGTTGGCTTTCTTCATCAGGGATTCGTACTGGTGCGAAACGAGGTGCGATTGTACTTGGGACATGAAGTCCATCACAACCACGACGACGATCAGCAACGAGGTCCCGCCAAGGTAGAACGGAACGTTGGCTGCGACCACCAGGAACTGGGGCAACAGGCACACGGCCGTCATGTAAAGAGCACCGAACATGGTCAAGCGAGTCAGAACGCCGTCAATGTAGCGCGCAGACTGCTCACCTGGACGGATGCCCGGAATAAAGGCACCGGACTTCTTCAGGTTTTCCGCTACGTCTTTCGGATTGAACATCAACGCCGTATAGAAGAAGCAGAAGAAAATAATCCCTGCACTAAACAGCAGAATATTCAACGGCTGACCAGGAGCGATCGACTGCGAGATGTCCTGCAACCAGCCCATACCTTCAGACTGACCGAACCAGGCACCCAACGAAGCCGGGAACAGCAAAATGCTGCTCGCGAAAATAGCCGGAATAACACCGGCCATGTTCACCTTCAGCGGCAAGTGGCTAGTCTGCGCAGCGAAGACCTTGCGGCCCTGCTGACGCTTGGCGTAGTGAACAGCAATACGACGCTGACCACGCTCAATGAACACCACGAAACCGATAATCGCTACTGCCAGCAAACCGATGGCAACCAAGGCGAAGATGTTGATATCGCCCTGACGTGCAGACTCGAAAGACTGCCCGATCGCTCTCGGAAGACCGGCGACGATACCCGAAAAAATCAACATCGAGATACCGTTGCCAACACCACGCTCAGTAATCTGCTCACCCAGCCACATCATAAACATCGCACCAGCCACAAATGTGGTTACCGCGACGAAATGGAAGCCAAAGTCACCAGTGAACGCAACGCCCTGCCCCGCCAGACCAATGGACATGCCAATAGCCTGAACGAGAGCGAGAACGACAGTGCCGTAGCGGGTGTACTGGCTGATCTTGCGACGGCCAGCTTCACCTTCCTTCTTCAACTGCTCCAGCTGCGGGCTGACGGCGGTCATCAATTGCATGATGATCGATGCCGAAATGTACGGCATGATCCCCAGTGCAAAGATGCTCATCCGCTCCAGCGCGCCGCCGGAAAACATGTTGAACAAGCTAAGAATGGTCCCCTCATTCTGTCGAAACAGGTCCGCGAGTCGGTCCGGGTTGATACCTGGAACCGGGATGTGTGCGCCTATTCGGTAGACGATAATCGCCAGGAACAGAAAACGCAGACGAGCCCAGAGTTCAGACATACCGCCTTTGCCGAGCGCAGAGAGAGCACCTTGCTTAGCCATTTATTCCTCGAACTTGCCGCCAGCTGCTTCGATAGCCGCACGCGCACCTTTGGTGGCGCCGATTCCCTTGCCGATAGTGACAGCGCGAGTCACTTCACCGGACAGCATGATTTTCACACGCTGTACGTTGACGTTGATCACGTTGGCATCTTTCAGGGACTGCACGGTGACGATGTCGCCTTCCACTTTAGCCAGCTCGGACAAACGCACTTCTGCGCGATCCATGGCTTTCAGGGAAACGAAACCGAACTTCGGCAGGCGACGATGCAGCGGCTGTTGACCGCCTTCAAAGCCTGGAGCAATGGTGCCACCGGAGCGGGAGGTCTGACCTTTGTGGCCACGGCCACCGGTCTTACCCAAACCGCTACCGATACCACGGCCCGGACGATGCTTTTCGCGACGGGAACCCGGCGCTGGACTCAGATCATTGAGTTTCATCGATTAACCCTCGACACGCAGCATGTAGTAAGCCTTGTTGATCATCCCGCGATTCTCGGGAGTATCCAGGACTTCTACAGTGTGACCGATGCGACGCAGACCAAGACCCTTAACGCACAGTTTGTGGTTAGGGATGCGGCCGGTCATGCTTTTGATCAGCGTAACTTTAACGGTAGCCATGATCAGAAGATCTCCTTGACGCTTTTGCCACGCTTGGCGGCAATGGATTCAGGAGACTGCATAGCCTTCAAACCTTTGAAAGTGGCGTGAACCACGTTTACCGGGTTAGTCGAGCCGTAGCACTTGGCCAGAACGTTCTGAACGCCAGCAACTTCGAGGACAGCACGCATAGCGCCGCCAGCGATGATACCGGTACCTTCAGAAGCAGGCTGCATGTACACCTTCGAAGCGCCGTGAGCGGACTTCATTGCGTACTGCAGAGTGGTGCCGTTCAGATCAACTTGGATCATGTTGCGGCGAGCAGCTTCCATTGCCTTCTGGATCGCAGCAGGCACTTCACGCGACTTGCCACGGCCGAAGCCAACACGGCCTTTACCATCACCAACCACGGTCAACGCGGTGAAAGTGAAGATACGGCCGCCTTTAACGGTTTTGGCTACGCGGTTAACTTGAACCAGCTTCTCAATGTAGCCTTCGTCGCGCTTTTGGTCGTTATTTGACATAACTTAGAACTCCAGCCCAGCTTCACGAGCAGCATCAGCCAGCGCTTTAACGCGGCCGTGGTACTTGAAGCCAGAGCGGTCGAAAGCCACTTGCGAGACGCCAGCGGCCTTAGCACGCGTAGCGACCAGCTGGCCAACCTTAGTGGCCGCGTCGATGTTGCCGGTGGCACCATCACGCAGTTCTTTATCCAAAGTCGAGGCGCTTGCCAGGACTTTGCTGCCGTCGGCCGAAATGACCTGGGCGTAGATGTGCTGCGAAGAGCGGAACACGCAGAGACGCACGACTTCGAGTTCGTGCATTTTCAGGCGTGCTTTGCGAGCGCGACGCAGTCGAGTAACTTTTTTGTCGGTCATTTGCTATGCCCTACTTCTTCTTGGCTTCTTTACGACGGACGACTTCGTCCGCGTAGCGCACACCTTTGCCTTTGTACGGCTCTGGTGGACGGAAGTCGCGGATCTCGGCGGCCACTTGACCTACCAGCTGCTTGTCGATGCCCTTGATCAGGATATCGGTCTGGCTAGGAGTCTCAGCGGTGATGCCTTCCGGCAGTTCGTAATCCACTGGATGCGAGAAGCCAAGAGCCAGGTTCAGCACTGTGCCTTTTGCTTGCGCTTTGTAACCAACACCGACCAGCTGGAGCTTGCGCTCGAAGCCTTGGCTTACGCCTTGGACCATGTTGTTTACCAACGCACGAGTGGTACCAGCCATTGCGCGAGTTTGTTGATCGCCATTGCGAGCAGCGAAACGCAACTCACCGGCTTCTTCAACGATCTCAACGGACGAATGGATGTTCAGTTCAAGAGTGCCCTTGGCACCCTTCACCGAAAGCTGTTGGCCTGCGAATTTTACTTCGACACCGGCTGGCAGCTTAACGGGGTTCTTAGCGACGCGAGACATGCTTATCCCCCCTTAGAACACAGTGCAAAGAACTTCGCCGCCGACACCGGCAGCGCGCGCAGCACGATCAGTCATCACACCCTTGTTGGTGGAGACGATAGACACACCGAGACCGCCACGAACTTTTGGCAGATCATCGACGGACTTGTACTGACGCAGGCCTGGACGGCTAACGCGCTTCACTTCTTCGATAACCGGACGGCCTTCGAAGTACTTCAGCTCGATGGACAGCAGTGGTTTGATTTCGCTGCTGATCTGATAACCCGCAATGTAACCTTCGTCCTTCAGGACTTTGGCAACAGCTACCTTCAACGTGGAAGATGGCATGCTTACGACGGACTTTTCAGCCATCTGGGCATTACGGATACGAGTTAGCATGTCCGCTAACGGGTCCTGCATACTCATGGGCTAGACGCTCCTAATACAAAAAAATTAGCCTTGCGGCTATTACGTGTCGCCGAGAATCTCCGAGCATGAAAAACACGGGCTCAGGCGAGCCGGGTATTCTAGACACACTCCGGAAATGAAACAAGCCCCAAAAGGGGCTTGTTTCAGATTCAAGGCCACCGGTGGTCAGGATCTTTCGATCCTGGACACCGAGACTTTGACAGTACTTACCAGCTGGCTTTAACCAGACCCGGTACGTCACCACGCATGGCAGCTTCACGCAGTTTGTTACGGCCGAGGCCGAACTTGCGGTAAACGCCGTGTGGACGACCGGTCAGGCGGCAGCGGTTACGCATGCGCGAAGCGCTTGCGTCACGTGGCTGCTTCTGCAGAGCTACTGTAGCTTCCCAACGCGCTTCTGGACTTGCGTTCAGATCAACGATGATAGCTTTCAGTGCTGCACGCTTTTTGGCGTACTTGGCAACCGTGAGCTGACGCTTCAGCTCGCGGTTTTTCATGCTCATCTTGGCCATGGTCCTACTCCAATCAGTTGCGGAACGGGAATTTGAACGCACGCAGCAGAGCGCGGCCTTCATCATCGTTCTTGGCAGTGGTGGTCAGGGTGATGTCCAGACCGCGGAGAGCATCGATCTTGTCGTAGTCGATTTCCGGGAAGATGATCTGCTCTTTCACGCCCATGCTGTAGTTACCACGACCATCGAAGGACTTGGCATTCAGGCCGCGGAAGTCGCGAACCCGAGGCAGGGAGATCGACAGCAGACGATCCAGGAACTCGTACATACGCTCACGGCGCAGGGTCACTTTGACGCCGATCGGCCAACCTTCACGGACTTTAAAGCCAGCGATGGATTTCCGAGCGTAGGTCACAACGACTTTCTGGCCGGTGATCTTTTCCAGGTCAGCAACAGCGTGCTCGATGACTTTTTTGTCGCCGATCGCTTCGCCCAGACCCATGTTCAGGGTGATTTTGGTAACGCGCGGAACTTCCATCACGTTCGAAAGCTTAAGTTCTTCCTTAAGTTTCGGAGCAATTTCCTTCCGGTAAATCTCTTTTAGTCGTGCCATGGTCTCATCTACCTAGCAGTGTTCAAGCATCAACCGCTTTTTGGGTCGACTTGAAGACACGAATTTTCTTGCCGTCTTCTACTTTGAAACCAACGCGGTCAGCCTTGTTGGTTTCGCTGTTGAAAATGGCGACGTTAGAAGCATCCAGTGGAGCTTCTTTTTCGACGATACCGCCCTGCACGCCCGACATCGGGTTAGGCTTGGTATGACGCTTGACCAGGTTCAGACCACCAATAACCAGACGGTTGTTAGCGAGAACCTTAAGCACCTTACCGCGCTTACCTTTGTCTTTGCCGGCGATCACGATGATCTCGTCGTCACGACGAATCTTTTGCATGTCGGATCTCCTTACAGCACTTCTGGGGCGAGCGAGACGATCTTCATGAACTTCTCAGTACGAAGTTCACGGGTCACTGGCCCAAAGATACGGGTGCCGATCGGCTCTTGCTTGTTGTTCAGAAGAACAGCAGCGTTGCCATCAAAGCGGATAATGGAGCCATCAGCACGGCGTACGCCGTGACGAGTGCGGACTACAACAGCAGTCATCACTTGGCCTTTTTTCACTTTACCGCGAGGAATTGCTTCCTTGACGGTAACTTTGATGATGTCACCGATACCAGCGTAACGACGATGGGAGCCACCCAGCACCTTGATGCACATAACACGGCGAGCGCCGCTGTTATCGGCCACATCGAGCATGGATTGAGTCTGAATCATATAATTTCTCCGACCCCTAGTCCTTAGACTTCCACAGCGCGTTCGAGAACATCAACCAGCGCCCAAGACTTGGTCTTGGCCAAAGGACGAGTTTCACGAATAGTGACTTTGTCGCCGATGTGGCACTGATTGGTTTCGTCGTGCGCGTGCAGCTTAGTCGAACGCTTAACGTATTTACCGTAGATCGGGTGCTTAACGCGACGCTCGATCAGAACGGTGATGGTTTTGTCCATCTTGTCGCTGACAACACGGCCAGTCAGCGTACGGACAGTTTTTTCGGCTTCAGCCATGATTACTTACCTGCCTGCTGGTTGAGCACAGTCTTCACGCGAGCGATGTCACGCTTAACTTGCGAGAGCAGATGAGACTGCCCCAACTGGCCAGTTGCTTTCTGCATACGCAGATTGAACTGGTCGCGCAGCAAGCCGAGCAGTTGCTCGTTCAGCTGCTGTGCGGATTTTTCACGAAGTTCATTCGCTTTCATCACATCACCGTCCGTTTAACAAAGGAGGTGGCGAGCGGCAGCTTTGCAGCAGCCAGGGCGAAAGCCTCACGCGCCAGCTCTTCAGAAACACCCTCGATTTCATACAGGACTTTGCCTGGCTGAATCTGGGCAACCCAGTATTCGACGTTACCCTTACCTTTACCCATCCGAACTTCGAGTGGCTTCTTGGAAATAGGCTTGTCCGGGAATACACGGATCCAGATCTTGCCGCCACGTTTTACGTGACGGGTCAGTGCACGACGCGCTGACTCGATCTGACGAGCGGTGAGACGACCACGAGCAACAGACTTCAGCGCGAACTCGCCGAAGCTGACTTTGCTACCGCGCAATGCCAGGCCACGGTTGTGACCAGTCATTTGCTTGCGGAACTTCGTACGCTTTGGTTGCAACATTTGGCGTACCCCTTACTTAGCAGCTTTTTTACGAGGCGCTGGTGCTTGTGGTTTCAGTTCTTCTTGGCGACCACCAATTACTTCGCCTTTGAAGATCCAAACCTTTACACCGATCACACCGTAAGTGGTGTGAGCTTCGTAGTTGGCATAGTCGATGTCGGCACGCAGGGTGTGCAGTGGCACACGACCTTCGCGATACCATTCAGTACGTGCGATTTCAGCACCGCCGAGACGACCGCTCACTTGGATTTTGATGCCTTTGGCACCAATGCGCATGGCGTTCTGTACAGCGCGCTTCATAGCGCGACGGAACATTACACGACGCTCCAGCTGCTGAGCTACGCTCTGCGCAACCAGCATACCGTCGAGCTCCGGCTTGCGGATCTCTTCGATATTGATGTGCACAGGCACACCCATTTGCTTGGTCAGGTCCTGACGCAGTTTCTCAACATCTTCACCTTTCTTCCCGATAACGATACCTGGACGAGCGGTGTGGATGGTGATACGTGCAGTTTGGGCCGGACGATGGATATCGATACGGCTTACGGACGCGCTTTTTAGTTTGTCTTGGAGATACTCACGCACCTTCAGATCTGCGAGCAAATAGTCCGCATAAGTCCGACCGTCTGCGTACCAGACGGAGGTGTGCTCCTTGACGATTCCCAGGCGAATGCCAATGGGATGTACTTTCTGACCCATCTCTTCGACTCCGTTACTTGTCAGCAACCTTGACAGTGATATGGCAAGACCGCTTGACGATGCGATCAGCACGGCCTTTGGCACGTGGCATGATGCGCTTCAGCGAACGCCCTTCGTTGACGAAAACGGTGCTGACCTTGAGGTCATCAACGTCTGCGCCTTCGTTATGCTCGGCGTTGGCTACGGCCGACTCCAGCACTTTCTTCATGATCTCGGCGGCTTTCTTACTGCTGAAAGCCAACAGGTTGAGCGCTTCGCCCACCTTCTTCCCGCGGATCTGGTCGGCGACCAAGCGGGCTTTCTGGGCGGAGATTCGAGCGCCCGACAACTTAGCGGCTACTTCCATTTCCTAACCCCTTAACGCTTGGCTTTCTTGTCTGCCACGTGCCCGCGATAAGTGCGGGTACCGGCGAACTCGCCCAGTTTGTGGCCGACCATGTCTTCGTTCACGAGAACTGGGACGTGCTGGCGACCGTTGTGTACTGCGATGGTCAAACCGACCATTTGTGGCAGGATCATCGAACGACGCGACCAGGTTTTCACCGGCTTGCGATCGTTCTTTTCCGCCGCCACTTCGATCTTCTTCAGTAGGTGAAGATCGATAAAAGGACCTTTTTTCAGAGAACGTGGCACTGTCGTATCCCTCTATTTACTTGCGACGACGGACGATCATTTTGTCGGTACGCTTATTACCACGAGTCTTCGCGCCCTTAGTCGGGAAGCCCCATGGCGATACCGGATGACGACCACCAGAGGTACGACCTTCACCACCACCATGTGGGTGGTCAACCGGGTTCATGGCAACACCACGAACGGTTGGGCGAACGCCACGCCAGCGTTTGGCACCAGCTTTACCCAGCGAACGCAGGCTGTGCTCGGAGTTCGAGACTTCGCCCAGGGTCGCACGGCATTCAGCCAGAACTTTACGCATCTCACCGGAACGCAGACGCAGGGTAACGTACACACCTTCACGAGCGATCAGCTGAGCCGAAGCACCAGCGGAACGAGCGATCTGTGCGCCTTTACCTGGCTTCAATTCGATGCCGTGTACGGTGCTACCAACTGGAATGTTGCGCAGTTGCAGAGCGTTGCCCGGCTTGATCGGCGCCAAAGCACCTGCGATCAGCTGGTCGCCAGCGCTCACGCCTTTAGGGGCGATGATGTAGCGACGCTCGCCATCTGCGTACAGCAGCAGAGCGATGTGAGCAGTACGGTTTGGATCGTATTCGATACGCTCGACAGTGGCAGCGATGCCATCTTTGTCGTTGCGACGGAAGTCGACCAGACGATAATGCTGCTTATGACCACCACCGATGTGACGAGTGGTAATACGGCCATTGTTGTTACGACCACCAGTCTTCGATTTCTTCTCGAGCAGCGGTGCGTGAGGAGCGCCTTTATGCAGCTCCTGGTTGACCACCTTGACCACAAAACGGCGGCCAGGGGAAGTCGGTTTGCATTTAACGATTGCCATGATGCACCCCTTCCTTACTCAGCACTGCTGCTGAAATCGAGATCTTGGCCTGGTTGAAGGGAGATAACTGCCTTCTTCCAGTCATTACGCTTGCCCAGACCGCGAGCAGTGCGCTTGCTCTTACCCAGAACGTTCAGGGTAGTAACACGCTCTACTTTCACGCTGAACAGGCTTTCGACGGCCTTCTTGATTTCCAGCTTGGTTGCGTCAGTAGCAACCTTGAAAACGAACTGGCCTTTCTTGTCTGCCAGAACCGTAGCCTTCTCGGAAACGTGCGGGCCAAGCAGAACTTTAAATACGCGTTCCTGGTTCATCCCAGCAGCTCCTCGAATTTCTTCACGGCCGACACGGTGATCAACACCTTGTCGTATGCGATCAGACTAACTGGATCGGAACCTTGCACGTCACGTACATCAACGTGTGGCAGGTTACGAGCAGCCAGGTACAGGTTCTGATCAACAGCGTCCGACACGATCAAAACGTCGGTCAGGCTCATGTTGTTCAGCTTGCCCAGCAGGTCTTTGGTTTTCGGCGTTTCAACGGCGAAATCCTGAACCACAACCAGACGATCAGTACGCACCAGCTCAGCAAGGATGGAACGCATTGCTGCGCGATACATCTTCTTGTTCAGCTTCTGGGAGTGATCCTGAGGACGAGCTGCGAAAGTGGTACCGCCGCCACGCCAGATTGGGCTACGGATAGTACCGGCACGAGCACGGCCAGTACCTTTCTGACGCCAAGGGCGCTTACCGCCACCACGAACGTCGGAACGGGTCTTTTGCTGCTTGCTACCTTGACGGCCGCCGGCCATGTAGGCCACGACTGCTTGGTGAACCAGCGTCTCGTTGAATTCGCCGCCAAATGTCAGTTCGGAAACTTCGATCGCTTGAGCGTCATTTACATTTAATTGCATGTCAGCTTCCCCTTAACCGCGAGCCTTGGCTGCTGGACGTACAACCAAGTTGCCGCCAGTAGCGCCAGGAACAGCGCCCTTGACCAACAACAGATTGCGTTCAGCGTCCACGCGCACTACTTCGAGGGACTGCACGGTCACGCGCTCAGCGCCCATATGACCGGACATTTTTTTGCCCTTGAATACACGACCAGGAGTCTGGCACTGGCCGATAGAGCCTGGAACGCGGTGGGATACGGAGTTACCGTGGGTATTATCTTGCCCGCGGAAATTCCAACGCTTGATCGTACCCTGGAAGCCTTTACCCTTGGACTGACCGGTTACATCAACCAGTTGACCAGCGGCGAAGATTTCAGCGTTGATCAGATCGCCGGCCTGGTACTCGCCTTCTTCAAGGCGGAATTCCATTACGGTACGACCAGCGGCAACGTTCGCTTTAGCGAAGTGGCCAGCCTGAGCTGCTGTTACACGCGAAGCACGACGCTCGCCGACAGTGACTTGCACTGCACGATAGCCATCGGTCTCTTCAGTTTTGAACTGGGTGACGCGATTCGGCTCGATCTCAATGACCGTGACCGGAATGGAGACACCTTCTTCGGTGAAAATACGGGTCATACCGCATTTACGACCGACTACACCAATAGTCATGTTGTAAACCTCATGAGTGTACGGGGCTTTCACCCGCTATGGCCGCCCATTTCAGAGCGTTACACGACTAAGACCGAGTCTTAGCCGAGGCTGATCTGCACTTCCACACCGGCCGCAAGATCAAGCTTCATAAGAGCATCAACGGTTTTATCCGTTGGCTGGACGATGTCCAGAACGCGCTTATGAGTGCGGATCTCGTACTGGTCACGCGCGTCTTTGTTGACGTGCGGGGAGACCAGAACGGTGAACCGCTCTTTACGGGTAGGCAGTGGAATTGGACCACGCACTTGAGCACCAGTACGTTTCGCGGTTTCCACGATTTCCTGGGTTGATTGGTCGATCAGGCGATGGTCGAAAGCCTTCAACCTGATACGGATTTGCTGATTTTGCATTGGATTTCAGACTCCGGCTGCTATTCCCACCGAGCGCAATACGCCCGTTAAAAGGAGGCGCAATTCTATAGACGCCCCAGATAGGTGTCAACCCAATAAAAAAGCCCCCGCTGAGCGGAGGCTTTTTCAAAGCATCGAAGCTATCTCAAAAGAGACGCTTACTCGATGATTTTGGCTACGACGCCAGCGCCGACGGTACGACCGCCTTCACGGATAGCGAAACGCAGGCCGTCTTCCATTGCGATGGTCTTGATCAGGGTAACTTCCATCTGGATGTTATCACCTGGCATTACCATTTCAACGCCTTCTGGCAGCTGGCAGTTACCAGTCACGTCAGTAGTACGGAAGTAGAACTGTGGACGGTAGCCTTTGAAGAACGGAGTGTGACGACCGCCTTCTTCCTTGCTCAGAACGTAAACTTCTGCGGTGAACTTGGTGTGCGGCTTAACCGAACCTGGCTTAACCAGAACCTGGCCACGCTCAACGTCGTCACGCTTGGTACCACGCAGCAGAACGCCGCAGTTCTCGCCAGCACGACCTTCGTCGAGCAGCTTGCGGAACATTTCAACACCGGTGCAGGTGGTGGTGGTGGTGTCACGCAGACCAACGATTTCCAGTGCATCTTGAACGCGAACGATACCGCGCTCGATACGACCAGTCACAACAGTACCACGACCCGAGATCGAGAATACGTCTTCGATTGGCATCAGGAATGGCTTGTCGATAGCACGCTCTGGTTCTGGGATGTAGCTGTCCAGAGTTTCAACCAGTTTACGAACGGCAGTGGTGCCCATTTCGTTGTCGTCTTTGCCTTCCAGCGCCATACGAGCCGAACCGATGATGATTGGAGTGTCATCGCCCGGGAAGTCGTAGGTGGACAGCAGGTCGCGAACTTCCATCTCGACCAGTTCCAGCAGCTCAGCGTCGTCTACCAGGTCAGCCTTGTTCAGGAAAACCACGATGTACGGAACGCCTACCTGACGGGACAGCAGGATGTGCTCACGGGTTTGTGGCATCGGACCATCAGCGGCCGAGCAAACCAGGATCGCGCCGTCCATCTGGGCAGCACCGGTGATCATGTTCTTCACGTAGTCAGCGTGACCTGGGCAGTCAACGTGAGCGTAGTGACGGATCTTCGAGTTGTACTCGACGTGCGCGGTGTTGATGGTGATACCACGAGCTTTTTCTTCTGGCGCGCTGTCGATTTTATCGAAATCAACGATTGCGGAACCGAAAACTTCGGAGCAAACGCGAGTCAGAGCTGCGGTCAGAGTGGTTTTACCATGGTCAACGTGACCGATGGTGCCAACGTTGACGTGCGGAAGGGAACGATCAAATTTTTCTTTAGCCACGACAATTAACTCCTAGCCTAAAGGGGCTGAATCAGCCTTGTTTTTTGGTTACAGTTTCGACGATGTGCGACGGAGCTGTATTGTATTTTTTGAATTCCATAGAGTAGCTTGCGCGACCCTGGGACATGGAACGAACGTCGGTCGCATAACCGAACATCTCGCCCAACGGAACTTCAGCACGAATTACTTTGCCGGAGACCGTATCTTCCATACCCAAAATCATGCCGCGACGACGATTGAGGTCGCCCATCACGTCACCCATATAGTCTTCAGGCGTAACAACCTCAACCGCCATGATCGGCTCAAGCAACTCACCACCGCCCTTCTGGGCCAGTTGCTTGGTCGCCATGGAAGCTGCCACCTTAAACGCCATCTCGTTCGAGTCGACGTCGTGGTAAGAACCATCGAACACGGTAGCCTTCAGGCCGATCAGCGGATAGCCGGCAACAACGCCGTTCTTCATCTGCTCTTCGATACCCTTCTGGATTGCCGGGATGTATTCCTTAGGAACCACACCACCTACCACTTCGTTCAGGAATTGCAGACCTTCCTGACCTTCGTCAGCAGGAGCAAAACGAATCCAGCAATGACCGAACTGGCCACGACCGCCGGACTGACGAACGAACTTGCCTTCGATTTCGCAGCTCTTCGTGATGCGCTCACGATAGGAAACCTGAGGCTTACCGATGTTGGCTTCGACGTTGAACTCACGGCGCATCCGGTCAACCAGGATGTCCAGGTGCAGCTCGCCCATGCCAGAGATGATCGTTTGACCAGTCTCTTCATCAGTTTTGACGCGGAAAGACGGGTCTTCCTGAGCAAGCTTGCCCAGAGCGATACCCATTTTTTCCTGGTCATCCTTGGTCTTAGGCTCTACGGCAACCGAAATAACCGGCTCCGGGAAGTCCATGCGAACCAGGATGATTGGCTTATCAGCGTTGCACAAGGTTTCACCAGTGGTGACGTCCTTCATGCCGATCAGGGCCGCGATGTCGCCAGCGCGCACTTCCTTGATCTCTTCACGGGCGTTTGCGTGCATCTGCACCATACGACCCACGCGCTCTTTCTTGCCCTTGACCGAGTTGATCACGCCGTCGCCGGAGGCCAACACGCCCGAGTAAACGCGGACGAAGGTCAAAGTACCCACGAATGGGTCGGTAGCGATCTTGAACGCCAGAGCCGAGAACGGCTCGTTGTCGTCTGCATGACGCTCCATTTGCTTTTCCTCGTCATCCGGGTCTGTACCCTTGATGGCAGGAATGTCGCTTGGAGCAGGCAGGTAGTCGATAACGGCGTCGAGAACCAGGGGAACGCCCTTGTTCTTGAAGGAAGAACCGCAAACAGCAAGAACGATCTCACCAGCGATAGTACGCTGACGCAGAGCGGTCTTGATTTCCTCGATGGTGAGCTCTTCACCCTCCAGGTACTTGTTCATCAGCTCTTCGCTGGCTTCAGCCGCAGCCTCAACCATGTTGCTGCGCCACTCTTCAGCCAATTCCTGCAGCTCAGCAGGGATAGCCTCACGACGTGGAGTCATGCCTTTGTCAGCATCGTTCCAGTAAACCGCTTCCATGGTCATCAGATCGATCTGACCCTGGAAGTTGTCTTCGGAACCGATAGCCAACTGGATTGGCACCGGGGTGTGACCCAGACGCTGTTTGATCTGAGCGATCACGCGCAGGAAGTTCGCACCAGCACGGTCCATTTTGTTCACGTAAACGATACGTGGAACACCGTACTTGTTGGCTTGACGCCATACGGTTTCGGACTGAGGCTCAACACCGGAAGTACCACAGAACACAACGACCGCGCCGTCGAGTACACGCAGGGAACGCTCAACTTCAATGGTGAAGTCTACGTGGCCCGGGGTGTCAATGACGTTGAAACGGTAGTTGTCTTTGTGCTGCTTCGCAGAACCCTGCCAGAAAGCGGTAATAGCAGCAGAAGTAATGGTAATACCACGCTCCTGCTCCTGAACCATCCAGTCCGTGGTCGCGGCGCCGTCATGCACCTCGCCCATCTTGTGGCTTTTGCCAGTGTAAAAAAGGACGCGCTCGGTGGTGGTGGTTTTACCAGCATCCACGTGAGCAACGATACCAATGTTACGGTAGCGATTAATCGGTGTAGTACGAGCCATAAAGCCCTCGCAAAATTAGTGACGCAAAAATTAGAAGCGGTAGTGCGAGAAAGCTTTGTTAGCTTCAGCCATACGGTGCACGTCTTCACGCTTCTTAACTGCAGCACCTTTACCTTCGGCAGCGTCCAGCAATTCGCCAGCCAAACGCAGAGCCATAGACTTCTCGCCGCGCTTACGGGCGAAGTCTACCAACCAGCGCATTGCCAGAGCGTTACGACGGGACGGACGAACTTCAACCGGAACCTGGTAAGTAGCACCGCCTACACGGCGCGACTTCACTTCGACCAGCGGAGCGATGGCGTCGAGAGCTTTCTCGAAGATTTCCAGGGGGTCGCTGTTCTTGCGTTCTTTAACCTTTTCCAGCGCGCCATAAACGATACGCTCGGCAACGGCTTTCTTGCCGCTTTCCATCACGTGGTTCATGAACTTGGCCAGAATTTGGCTTCCGTATTTTGGATCGTCAAGCACTTCGCGCTTGGCTGCTACGCGTCTTCTTGGCATGGATAAGCCCTCAAACGGTCTTCAGGTTCGCTCGGAATCGGTGCCCATCAAGGGACGCCTCCGACCTTACTCTTATCGACTCAGAAAAATAGAAAATCAGTTTTTACAAAAAGCCGCTACTACTTAGGCTTCTTGGTACCGTACTTCGAACGACCCTGGTTACGACCTTTAACGCCGGAAGTATCCAAGGAGCCGCGTACGGTGTGGTAACGAACACCTGGCAAGTCTTTTACACGACCGCCGCGGATCAGTACCACGCTGTGCTCTTGCAGGTTGTGGCCTTCACCGCCGATGTACGAGGAAACCTCGAAACCGTTGGTCAGACGCACACGGCATACTTTACGCAGTGCCGAGTTAGGTTTTTTCGGCGTGGTGGTGTACACACGGGTGCACACGCCACGGCGTTGCGGGCAGTTCTGCAGCGCAGGCACGTCGGATTTCTCGACGATACGCTTACGCGGCTGACGTACCAGCTGGTTGATAGTTGCCATCTACTAGCTCCACTGTTGTCTTGCGACGCTATTGTCTTGCAAGAAAAGCAAAATGGCAGGAACGAATTCCCGCCAAATTTAGGGGTACAAGAGTCTAAAGAGGATCTTGCCCCCAGTCAAGGCAAGGCCCCGACCTCTCCCCTCATCCAACCTCGACAAATTGTCTCGATTCGATGAACGGAGCGACCAGGGCCTTACGCTCATTTACCGCAGAACTCAGTTACCGCTCGAGTTCAGCGCTTCGGTCAGTGCAGCTTCCACTTCACTGGCGCTTACGCGCAACGGCTTGTCAGCATCACGGCGGCGCTTACGCTCGCTGTGATAGGCCAGGCCGGTACCAGCCGGGATCAGACGACCCACGACCACGTTTTCTTTCAGGCCGCGCAGGTAATCGCGCTTGCCGGTTACCGCCGCCTCGGTCAGTACGCGAGTGGTTTCCTGGAAGGAAGCCGCCGAGATGAACGATTCGGTGGACAACGACGCCTTGGTGATACCCAGCAGAACGCGAGTGAACTTGGAGACAAATTTGTCTTCGCCGCTCAAACGTTCGTTCTCTACCAATACGTGAGTCAATTCCATCTGGTCGCCCTTGATGAAACTGGAATCGCCGGATTCAGCGATTTCAACTTTACGCAGCATCTGACGCAGGATGGTCTCGATGTGCTTGTCGTTGATCTTCACGCCTTGCAGACGATAAACGTCCTGGATCTCGTTAACAATGTACTTGGCCAGCGCACTCACACCCAGCAGACGCAGGATGTCGTGTGGATCGCTTGGACCATCGGAGATAACTTCGCCGCGGTTTACCTGTTCGCCTTCGAACACGTTCAGGTGACGCCACTTTGGAATCAGCTCTTCATACGGATCGCTACCGTCGTTCGGGGTAATAACCAAACGGCGCTTGCCTTTGGTCTCTTTACCGAACGCGATGGTGCCGCTGACTTCAGCCAGAATCGACGCTTCTTTCGGACGACGAGCTTCGAACAAGTCGGCAACACGCGGCAGACCACCGGTGATGTCACGGGTCTTCGAAGTTTCTTGCGGGATACGAGCGATAACATCACCGATCGCGATCTTCGCACCATCCGCCACACCGACGAGGGCGTTGGCTGGCAGGAAGTACTGAGCAATAACGTCAGTCCCTGGCAGCAACAGATCCTTGCCGTTGTCGTCGACCATCTTAACGGCAGGACGGATGTCCTTGCCGGCAGCTGGACGATCTTTGGCGTCGAGTACTTCAATGTTGGTCATACCGGTCAATTCGTCAGTCTGACGCTTGATCGTGATGCCTTCTTCCATGCCCACGTAGGTCACGGTACCTTTCATTTCGGTAACGATTGGGTGAGTGTGCGGATCCCACTTGGCCACGATAGCGCCAGCTTCGACCTTGTCACCTTCTTTAACCGAAATCACAGCACCGTATGGCAGCTTGTAACGCTCGCGCTCACGACCGAAGTCGTCAGCGATCGCCAATTCACCGGAACGGGACACTGCAACCAGGCAACCATCCACTCGCTCAACGTGCTTCAGGTTATGCAGACGGACGGTACCGCCATTCTTCACCTGAACGCTGTCGGCTGCGGAGGTCCGGCTTGCCGCACCACCGATGTGGAACGTACGCATGGTCAGCTGGGTACCCGGCTCACCGATGGACTGGGCGGCGATAACGCCGACCGCTTCACCGATGTTCACCTGGTGACCACGAGCCAGGTCACGGCCGTAGCACTTGGCGCAAATACCGAAGCGGGTTTCGCAGCTGATCGGCGAACGCACGATCACTTCGTCGATGCTGTTCAGCTCGATGAACTCGACCCACTTCTCGTCTAC
Organism: Pseudomonas sp. Irchel s3f7; assembly: GCF_900187615.1. GTDB lineage: Bacteria > Pseudomonadota > Gammaproteobacteria > Pseudomonadales > Pseudomonadaceae > Aquipseudomonas. The sequence goes on from NZ_FYDO01000023.1 coordinate 96,748, forward strand.
CAGGGTGCCGGCAGGAACGATGACGTCCTCGGTACCTGGCTTGAATACGTCACGGGCGATAACTCGACCCAATACGCGCTCACCCAGCGGCTCTACAACGTCACCGCCTTCAATGTGCGGAGTCATCAGCAGACCGTGTTCGGTGCCGCAATCGATCTCGGTTACAACCAGATCCTGCGCCACGTCTACCAGACGACGAGTCAGGTAACCCGAGTTCGCCGTTTTCAACGCGGTATCCGCCAGACCCTTACGAGCACCGTGAGTGGAGATGAAGTACTGAAGTACGCTCAAGCCTTCACGGAAGTTCGCAGTAATCGGCGTTTCAATGATGGAACCGTCCGGCTTGGCCATCAGGCCACGCATACCGGCCAGCTGACGAATCTGTGCTGCGGAACCCCGCGCACCCGAGTCGGCCATCATGTACATCGAGTTGAAAGATTCCTGGTCGACTTCGACGCCATGACGGTCGATGACTTTCTCTTTCGAGAGGTTGGCCATCATCGCCTTGGAAACTTCGTCGTTCGCCTTGGACCAAAGGTCGATCACTTTGTTGTACTTCTCGCCCTGGGTTACCAGGCCGGAGGCGTACTGGCTTTCGATCTCTTTCACTTCATCAGTAGCAGCATTGATGATGCGGGCTTTTTCATCCGGGATAACGAAGTCGTTAACACCGATGGAAACGCCGGAAATGGTCGAATAAGCAAAACCGGTGTACATCAACTGGTCAGCGAAGATCACAGTCTCTTTCAAACCAACCACGCGGTAGCACTGGTTGATCAGCTTGGAGATTGCCTTTTTCTTCATCGGCAGGTTGACGACGTCGTACGACAGACCTTTTGGCACAACCTGGAACAACAGAGCGCGGCCGACAGTGGTGTCGACAATACGGGTATTGCTCACGCTGCCGCCATCACGGTCGTTGACGGTTTCGTTGATCCGGACTTTGACCTTGGCGTGCAGTGCGGCTTCGCCGGCACGGAACACACGGTCAACTTCCTGCAGATCCGCGAACACACGACCTTCGCCCTTGGCGTTGATCGCTTCACGAGTCATGTAGTACAGACCCAATACAACGTCCTGCGACGGAACGATGATTGGCTCACCGTTGGCTGGCGACAGAATGTTGTTGGTCGACATCATCAACGCACGCGCTTCGAGCTGGGCTTCCAGCGTCAGCGGTACGTGCACGGCCATTTGGTCACCGTCGAAGTCGGCGTTGTACGCAGCACAGACCAGAGGGTGCAGCTGGATAGCCTTACCTTCGATCAGTACCGGTTCAAACGCCTGGATACCCAGACGGTGAAGGGTCGGTGCACGGTTGAGAAGAACCGGGTGTTCGCGAATCACTTCAGCAAGAACGTCCCAAACCTCTGGGAGCTCGCGCTCGACCATCTTCTTGGCAGCCTTGATGGTGGTAGCGAGACCACGCATTTCAAGCTTGCCGAAAATGAACGGCTTGAACAGCTCCAGAGCCATCTTCTTCGGAAGACCGCACTGGTGCAGACGCAGGGTCGGACCTACGGTAATTACCGAACGACCGGAGTAGTCAACACGCTTACCGAGCAAGTTCTGACGGAAACGACCCTGCTTACCCTTGATCATGTCAGCCAGGGATTTCAGAGGACGCTTGTTGGAACCGGTGATAGCACGGCCACGACGACCGTTGTCGAGCAGTGCGTCGACGGCTTCCTGCAACATACGCTTTTCGTTGCGCACGATGATGTCCGGAGCGGACAGATCAAGCAGGCGCTTCAAGCGGTTGTTACGGTTGATCACTCGACGATACAGATCGTTGAGGTCGGAAGTCGCGAAGCGACCACCATCCAGCGGGACCAGCGGACGCAGATCTGGCGGCAGAACCGGCAGAACGGTCAGCACCATCCACTCTGGCAGGTTGCCGGAACCCTGGAAGGCTTCCATCAACTTCAGACGCTTGGACAGCTTCTTGATCTTGGTTTCGGAGTTGGTTTGCGGAATTTCTTCACGCAGACGGCCAATCTCGTGTTCCAGGTCGATCGCGTGCAGCAGTTCACGGACAGCTTCGGCACCCATGCGGGCATCGAAATCGTCGCCGAACTCTTCCAGCGCTTCGAAGTACTGCTCGTCGTTGAGCAGCTGACCTTTTTCAAGGGTGGTCATGCCTGGATCGATAACGACGTAGCTCTCGAAGTAGAGAACGCGCTCGATATCACGCAGGGTCATGTCCATCAGCAAGCCGATACGCGACGGCAGCGACTTCAGGAACCAGATGTGGGCAACTGGCGAGGCCAGTTCGATGTGCGCCATGCGCTCACGACGAACTTTTGCCAGCGCGACTTCAACGCCGCACTTCTCGCAGATCACACCACGGTGCTTCAAGCGCTTGTACTTACCGCACAGGCACTCGTAATCCTTTACCGGGCCAAAGATCTTGGCGCAGAACAGGCCGTCACGCTCAGGTTTGAACGTACGGTAGTTGATGGTTTCCGGCTTTTTAACTTCACCGAACGACCACGAACGGATCATCTCAGGCGATGCCAATCCGATACGGATGGCGTCGAACTCTTCGACTTGACCCTGGTTTTTCAGCAAATTCAGTAGGTCTTTCAAGGCCTTTCCTCCTGGCGGAGCAGAGAGCGGGCAATCCTGCCCCGCTCTCGATTCGCGTCACGTGTTATTCGGTTTCCAGATCGATATCGATGCCGAGGGAACGAATTTCCTTGATCAACACGTTGAAGGACTCGGGCATGCCCGGCTCCATACGGTGATCGCCATCCACGATGTTTTTGTACATCTTGGTACGGCCGTTCACATCGTCCGACTTCACTGTGAGCATTTCTTGCAGAGTGTAAGCGGCACCGTATGCTTCCAGTGCCCAGACCTCCATCTCCCCGAAACGCTGACCACCGAACTGCGCCTTACCACCCAGCGGCTGCTGGGTAACCAGGCTGTACGAACCGGTAGAACGAGCGTGCATCTTGTCGTCTACCAAGTGGTTCAGCTTCAGCATGTACATGTAGCCAACGGTAACCGGGCGCTCGAACTTGTTGCCGGTACGGCCGTCGGTCAGCTGCATCTGGCCGCTTTCTGGCAGGTCCGCCAGTTTCAGCATGGCCTTGATTTCGCTTTCCTTGGCGCCGTCGAACACTGGAGTGGCCATCGGAACGCCGCCACGCAGGTTTTGAGCCAGATCCAGGATTTCCTGGTCCGAGAAGTCATCGAGGCTTTCCTGACGACCGCCGATCTCGTTATAGATCTCGTGCAGGAATTTACGCAGCTCGGCAACTTTACGCTGCTCTTCAATCATGCGATTGATCTTCTCGCCCAGACCTTTGGCCGCGAGGCCGAGGTGGGTTTCAAGGATCTGACCAACGTTCATACGCGAAGGTACGCCCAACGGGTTGAGGACGACGTCGACCGGGGTGCCATTGGCATCGTGCGGCATGTCTTCAACCGGCATGATCACGGAGACCACACCTTTGTTACCGTGACGACCGGCCATCTTGTCGCCCGGCTGGATGCGACGACGGATTGCCAGGTAAACCTTGACGATTTTCAGCACGCCTGGAGCCAGGTCATCGCCCTGCTGCAGTTTGCGCTTCTTGTCTTCGAACTTGTCGTCCAGCAGTCGGCGACGATCAACGATGTAGGCCTGAGCCTTCTCGAGCTGCTCGTTCAGAGCATCTTCAGCCATGCGCAGCTTGAACCACTGGCCGTGCTCAAGACCGTCGAGAACTTCGTCGGTGATGTCCTGACCTTTCTTCAGACCGGCGCCGCCTTCGGCTTTGTGGCCGACCAGAGCGGAACGCAGACGTTCGAAAGTAGCACCTTCAACGATACGGAACTCTTCGTTCAGGTCCTTGCGGATCTCGTCCAGCTGGGACTTCTCGATCGACAGTGCACGAGCATCACGCTCAACGCCGTCGCGGGTGAAGACCTGTACGTCGATGACAGTACCTTTGGTACCGGTAGGTACACGCAGGGAAGTGTCTTTAACGTCGCTGGCTTTTTCACCGAAGATTGCACGCAACAGCTTCTCTTCCGGAGTCAGCTGGGTCTCGCCTTTCGGAGTGACCTTACCAACCAGGATGTCGCCTGCGCCAACTTCAGCACCTACGTAAACGATACCGGCTTCGTCCAGCTTGTTCAGTGCAGCTTCACCGACGTTCGGGATGTCTGCAGTGATTTCTTCAGGCCCAAGCTTGGTGTCACGAGCCACACAGGTCAGTTCCTGGATGTGGATCGTGGTGAAGCGGTCTTCCTGAACCACACGCTCGGACAGGCAGATGGAGTCTTCGAAGTTGTAACCGTTCCAGGCCATGAACGCGATGCGCATGTTCTGGCCCAAAGCCAGCTCACCCATATCGGTGGACGGACCATCAGCCATGATGTCGCTGCGCTGAACCCGATCACCCTTGCGAACCAGCGGACGCTGGTTGATACAGGTGTTCTGGTTGGAGCGGGTGTACTTGGTGAGGTTGTAGATATCAACACCGGCTTCGCCAGTCTCGACTTCATCATCAGCAACACGAACCACGATACGGCTGGCGTCTACGGAATCGATCACACCACCACGACGAGCCACGACGCAAACGCCGGAGTCGCGGGCAACGTTACGCTCCATGCCGGTACCCACCAGCGGCTTGTCAGCACGCAGGGTTGGTACAGCCTGACGCTGCATGTTCGAACCCATCAACGCGCGGTTGGCGTCATCGTGCTCGAGAAACGGGATCAGCGACGCAGCCACCGAAACAACCTGTTTCGGTGAAACGTCCATCAAGGTGACGTCTTCCGGCGCCTTAACGGTGAACTCGTTCAAGTGACGAACAGCTACCAGCTCGTCGATCAGCATTTTCTTGTCGTTCATCGTGGCCGAAGCCTGAGCGATCACGTGATCAGCTTCTTCGATGGCGGACAGGAACACGATCTCGTCAGTGACCAGAGCGTCTTTCACCACACGATACGGGCTTTCGAGGAAGCCGTACTGGTTGGTGCGCGCATAAGCGGCCAGGGAGTTGATCAGACCGATGTTCGGACCTTCCGGCGTTTCGATCGGGCAAACACGACCGTAGTGCGTTGGGTGAACGTCTCGAACTTCAAAGCCGGCACGCTCACGAGTCAGACCACCAGGGCCGAGTGCAGAGACACGACGCTTGTGAGTGATCTCGGATAGCGGGTTGTTCTGGTCCATGAACTGAGACAGCTGGCTGGAACCGAAGAACTCTTTCACCGCCGCAGCCACTGGCTTGGCGTTGATCAGGTCTTGCGGCATCAGGCCTTCGCTTTCAGCCATCGACAGACGCTCTTTGACCGCACGCTCAACACGTACCAGGCCAACGCGGAACTGGTTTTCGGCCATTTCGCCTACGCAGCGAACACGACGGTTACCCAGGTGGTCGATGTCATCGACGATGCCTTTACCGTTACGGATGTCGACCAGGGTCTTCAGTACCGCGACGATGTCTTCCTTGCACAGCACGCCCGAACCTTCGATCTCGGTACGACCGATACGACGGTTGAACTTCATCCGGCCGACCGCAGACAGATCATAACGCTCAGGGCTGAAGAACAGGTTGTTGAACAGAGTCTCGGCAGCGTCTTTGGTTGGCGGCTCGCCTGGACGCATCATGCGATAGATCTCGACCAGCGCTTCCAATTGGTTGCTGGTGGAGTCGATCTTCAGAGTGTCGGAGACGAACGGACCGCAGTCGATATCGTTGGTGTACAGAGTCTCGACGCGAACAACCTGGGCCTTGGCGATTTTTGCCAGGATCTCGGTGTTCAGCTCGGTGTTGCACTCAGCCAGAATTTCGCCAGTTGCCGGATGCACGATGGCCTTGGCGGTAGTGCGGCCCAGGACGTAGTCCAGAGGCACTTCCAGGGTCTTGAGACCGGCTTTTTCGATCTGGTTGATGTGGCGCGCAGTAATACGGCGACCAGCCTCAACGATGACCTTGCCCTTCTCGTCCTGAATATCAAGAACAGCGATTTCACCGCGCAGACGCGAAGCAATCAGTTCCAGGCTGAGGGTTTCGCCGCTCAGGTGGAAAACGTTGGTGGTATAGAACGCGTCGAGCACTTCTTCAGTGGTATATCCGAGCGCGCGCAGCAGTACCGATGCAGGCAGCTTGCGACGACGGTCGATACGCACGAATACGCAGTCTTTCGGGTCGAACTCGAAGTCCAGCCACGAACCGCGGTAAGGAATGATACGCGCGGAGTACAGCAGTTTACCGGAGCTGTGCGTCTTGCCACGGTCGTGGTCGAAGAACACGCCCGGGGAACGGTGCAGCTGGGAAACGATTACACGCTCGGTACCGTTGATTACGAAGGTACCGTTCTCAGTCATCAGGGGGATTTCACCCATGTAGACTTCTTGCTCTTTGATGTCCTTGATCGCTTTGTTCGACGACTCTTTGTCGAAAATGATCAGGCGCACTTTTACCCGCAAAGGTACGGCGTAAGTTACACCGCGCAATACGCATTCTTTGACATCAAAAGCCGGTTCGCCCAGACGATATCCGACGTACTCCAGCGCAGCATTGCCGGAGTAGCTGATGATCGGGAAAACGGATTTGAAGGCCGCATGCAGGCCCACGTCGCGGAACTGATCTTTAGTCGCTCCCGCTTGCAAGAATTCACGATACGAATCCAGCTGGATGGCCAGGAGGTACGGCACATCCATGACGTCCGGCAACTTGCTAAAGTCCTTGCGGATACGTTTTTTCTCAGTATATGAGTAAGCCATCAGCGTTCCCCAGCTTGGTCACCTGCTTGTTTGGCCCCTCCCGACGGGAGCAGCCAGAAAATCGTGCAAACCCCATGGTTTGCGCCACCGCATCGGGTGGTTACAGCACGTTATCGGCACCGACCCAGTCGGCTGCCAATAACGGAAAAAGGCCGGTGGCAAGAGCCACCAGCCATCAGCCTGTCGCTTAACGCTCGGGCTGGAGACGCAAAGTCGATGCTTACTTCAGCTCGACTTTAGCGCCTGCTTCTTCCAGAGCTGCTTTGGCTTTGTCGCCAGCATCTTTGGTCACTGCTTCCAGAACCATGGCAGGAGCGCCGTCAACTACAGCCTTGGCTTCTTTCAGGCCCAGACCGGTCAGTTCACGTACTGCCTTGATCACGTTAACTTTCTTCTCGCCAGCTTCCAGCAGCATGACGTTGAATTCAGTTTGCTCTTCAACAACAGCGGCAGCAGCAGCTGGACCAGCCGAAGCAGCAGCAGCGGTAACACCGAATTTTTCTTCGAAAGCTTTGATCAGCTCAACAACTTCCATTACGGACATGTTGCCAACTGCTTCAAGGATATCGTTCTGAGAGATAGACATGAATCTAATTCCTGATATTGGGGACGGCCTACGCGACCATCGAAAAAAACAAAAAACGCGAGAAGTTGACGAGCCTTAGGCTGCAGCAGCTTCTTTCTGGTCGCGAATTGCCGCCAGAGTACGAGCCAATTTGCTGGTAGCGCCTTGAATCACGCTCATCAGCTGAGAAATTGCTTCGTCACGGGTCGGCAGAGTTGCCAGTACGTCGATTTGGTTAGCTGCGAGGAACTTGCCCTCGAACGCAGCTGCCTTGATCTCGAACTTGTCCTGACCCTTTGCGAACTCTTTGAAAATCCGGGCAGCAGCGCCTGGATGTTCTTTGGAGAACGCAATCAGGGTAGGGCCAGTGAACACGTCGTTGAGAACACTGAATTCAGTGTCAGCAACAGCGCGCTTGAGCAGGGTGTTACGTACAACACGTACGTAAACGCCAGCTTCACGAGCCTCTTTACGGAGTCCGGTCATCGCGCCTACTGTTACGCCACGGGCATCAGCCACGACAGCGGACAGAGCGACTTTGGCAGCCTCGTTGACTTCAGCGACGATGGCCTTCTTGTCTTCGAGTTTAATTGCCACGGGTTTAACTCCTGCTTGTTACCGTTTCATCTGGTCGAAACCGGATGTCGTTTTGGTGTCTGATTCGGTAAGGAACCGGGAGCACCATCTGCGTAGGCTTGAGGTTTAAGACTTTCGTCGCCTACGGTCTTGGATAGCCCCCGCCAGGCAGGGACCCCAATTTTTCAATTGGCGCAATTACTTACGCCAATCTGTGTCTTACGCGTCGAGCGAGCCTTGGTCGATGACCAGACCTGGGCCCATAGTGGTGCTCAGGGTAACGCGCTTGACGTAAATGCCTTTCGAAGAAGCTGGCTTGATACGCTTCAGATCAGCGATCAGGGCTTCAACGTTTTCCTTCAGCTTGACGGCGTCGAAGCCGATCTTGCCAACGGAAGTGTGGATGATGCCGTTTTTGTCGGTGCGATAACGAACCTGACCAGCCTTGGCGTTTTTAACCGCGGTAGCTACGTCTGGAGTTACGGTGCCGACTTTAGGGTTAGGCATCAGACCACGTGGACCGAGGATCTGACCCAACTGACCCACAACGCGCATTGCATCCGGGGATGCGATCACTACGTCATAGTTCAGGTCGCCGCCTTTCATTTCGGCAGCCAGGTCGTCCATGCCTACACGGTCAGCGCCGGCAGCCAGAGCAGCTTCAGCAGCTGGACCTTGGGTGAACACTGCAACGCGAACGGTCTTGCCAGTGCCGTGTGGCAGCACAGTAGCGCTACGAACGACCTGGTCGGATTTACGCGGGTCAACACCCAGGTTTACAGCAACGTCGAACGACTCGCTGAACTTGACAGTCGACAGCTCAGCCAGCAATGCAGCGGCGTCTACAAAGTTGTAGGCCTTGCCTGCTTCGATTTTGCCGGCGATAGCCTTTTGACGCTTGGTCAGCTTAGCCATTACACACCCTCCACGTTAAGGCCCATGCTACGAGCAGAACCGGCGATAGTACGCACGGCTGCTTCCATATCAGCTGCAGTCAGATCCGCGTTTTTGGTTTTCGCGATTTCTTCCAGCTGAGCACGAGTCACAGTGCCAACCTTAACGGTGTTCGGACGAGCGGAACCGCTGGTCAGACCGGCCGCCTTCTTCAGCAGAACCGAAGCAGGGGTGGATTTGGTTTCGAAAGTGAAGCTACGGTCGCTGTAGACAGTGATGATCACTGGAGTCGGCAGACCTGGCTCAAGACCCTGAGTACGGGCGTTGAAAGCCTTGCAGAATTCCATGATGTTCACGCCGTGCTGACCCAGTGCAGGACCAACAGGTGGGCTTGGGTTAGCCTGAGCGGCTTTCACTTGCAGCTTGATGTAAGCGGTAATCTTCTTGGCCATGAGGCACTCCAATTACGGGTTCAAACGCCTCGAAAGGCTCCCCGGTTACTTGCGCGTTTATCCCAGTGACGACAAAACCCCACAGCCTACGGCTGCGGGGTTGGGATTTTTGTTCAACTAGACCTTTTCGACCTGGCTGAACTCGAGCTCCACCGGAGTAGAGCGACCGAAAATAAGCACAGCCACTTGGATCCGGCTCTTTTCGTAGTTAACTTCTTCAACGACACCGGTAAAGTCAGCAAACGGACCATCGTTGACACGTACCGACTCACCCGGCTCGAACAACGTCTTCGGCTTCGGCTTATCGCTACCATCAGCGACGCGACGCAGGATCGCCTCTGCTTCTTTATCGGTAATTGCTGCAGGCTTATCAGCGGTACCGCCGATAAAACCCATCACCCGAGGAGTGTCCTTGACCAAGTGCCAAGTACCCTCGTTCATATCCATCTGTACAAGCACATAGCCAGGGAAGAACTTACGTTCACTCTTGCGCTTCTGGCCATTACGCATTTCAACCACTTCTTCAGTGGGAACCAGAATCTCGCCGAAGCCATCTTCCATACCGGCCAGCTTTACGCGCTCGATGAGCGAGCGCATTACATGCTTCTCGTAACCGGAGTAAGCATGCACAACATACCAACGCTTAGCCACGGGACACCCTTAGCCGACGATCAAGGAAACAAGCCAGCCGAGCAGGGAATCAAGCCCCCACAACAGCAACGCCATAACCAGAACAACAGCCACAACGATTAACGTGGTCTGCGTGGTTTCTTGGCGAGTTGGCCAAACGACTTTACGAATCTCGGTGCGTGCTTCCTTAACCAGTACAAAGAAAGACTTGCCCTTGACCGTCTGCAAGCCTACAAAGGCAGCTACGGCAGCAATAGCAAGCAATGCGAGTACGCGGTACAGGATCGGCGAAGCAGAAAAGTACTGATTGCCAACAACGCCAACAACCACCAGAGCGACTACTACTAGCCACTTGAGGAGGTCGAAACGAGAGCCTTGAGCTTCAGCTTTAGGAGTCATCTATGAAGATCCTGTGAAAAGAAAGCCAGATACACCGAGTGAATCTGGCAGGTCAGGAGGGAATCGAACCCCCAACCTACGGTTTTGGAGACCGTCGCTCTGCCAATTGAGCTACTGACCTAAAACAAAATCAGGCCGACCATTATGCCGACCCGAAAAAGACTTTACAACACTTACCAGGAAACCCTGATTGCAACACCGAACCTCACGATACCGGCAACCTTAAAAAACCACCTCAAGGCGCAACCACGACCACCTAAAACAAAGGCAGATATTTTCATATCTGCCTTGTTATATGGAGCTCTTGAGCGGATTTGAACCGCTGACCTCACCCTTACCAAGGGTGTGCTCTACCAACTGAGCTACAAGAGCGTAACACTGTGCAAAACCTGTAAACTTGGAGCGGGTAGCGGGAATCGAACCCGCATCATCAGCTTGGAAGGCTGAGGTTCTACCACTAAACTATACCCGCGAGGCTTACAGCTCTCGCTAAAAATGGTGGAGGGGGAAGGATTCGAACCTTCGAAGTCGTAGACGTCAGATTTACAGTCTGATCCCTTTGGCCGCTCGGGAACCCCTCCTAAGCGAGCCGGCATTCTACATCATGCCAGCCTTCTGTCAAGCATTTTCTCATTAAAAACCTGAGCTTAGCTGCGTTGACCTCGCTTCACATCGCTACCCGTTACCGGTGTTCGCTGTGGAGCGGGCGCCATTCTATGCAAACTATTCGGTGGGCGCAACCCCTTCGCACGGCATTATTTTATGTTTTAACTCATTGAATTCTTTAGAAAGGTTTATCAGCTGCAGATCATCCAACCAACGCCTGCTCTCAGGCGCGATTCGCACCCAGTAAGGCTCTGCGCCATTCCTGGGCAGAGATTGAAACTTTACCTCCATGCCACTCAAGCGTCGTTCCAGCGCTTGCGCGGCGTCCTGACGAACATATCCCCCCAAATAGAGGCAGGTAGCCTCCGCAGGCGCCCTCGCTTTGTCTCGAGGAGCTTCAGATGCTTCGCTCAACAAACGGATATCCTGCTGAGCGCCGCGATACAAATTCAACGGTGTGACATCTTTCGCACGCAAAGGTGCTTCCTGCTGGTGCCAGACGTAATAAAAGCCATTGAGGACAAGTAGCAGCAGAAACAACCAACGCATAAAAACCTCAGGACAAAGGGCAAGCCATAGCTAATCCGACAAAGACCAGGTCCGGAACGACTCTGGCCTGAGGCACCACCTCAGCAACCAGACCCGCATCCCCACCAGTGAGGAAGACTGTGAACCCTTCTCCCCAATAGCTGCGCGCCAACTCGAGCTGAGTCAGCACAAAGCCACGCAACATCAAAGAACAGCCACGCTCGACAGCTTCGACAGTGGTTCGACCAGGGACAAGCACCTCCAGCGCTCGCTCCGCTGCAAGATCCCCGTATCGAATCTTACGAGTGTGAGTACGCAGTTGGTTGCGCATCAATGGCATGCCCGGACAGATGAAACCACCAAGATGCTCTCCGTCTGCAGCTATGAAGTCAGCAGTTACCGCCGTACCGAAATCGAGCACCAAGCAGGCACCAGCCGCCAAGTGAAAACCACCAAGCATCGCCAACCAACGATCAAGCCCCAGACGGTCGAACTCCTCGTATCCATTTCGGACACCGGCCATCTCACGCACTGGTGCAGCACAAACGACAGATACGCTGTAGGTATCCGATAGCAACGACGTCAATGCCGTAGTTTCTTCAGCGGTCCTGACACTCACCATCCGGCAAAAAGTGAGAGCAAGGCCCGTGATCGCCTCCAGACTTTCCAGCAGCGCGAGATCCGAATCGACAACACCCTCACCGATCAGCTGCCGGACGCTTGTCGCAAGCACACGCCACTTGATGAAGCTATTCCCACAGTCGAGCTCAAGAATCATCACGCAACCTCAGGCTCAGCTCGCCACCACTGAAAACTTTCTCCACGCCACCAACCCTCAGACGCAATGCTCCCTGACTATCGATACCTACTACCTGGCCGTCTATTTTATTGACGCCGGCAATCAACGACACATCTCGCCCCTGCCATAAGTGATTTTGCTCCCACTCAGCCTGGATAGCCAAAAAGCCACCCGCCTGATGAAGAGCCAAGTATCTCTGAAGCGTCGCACCCAACGCTGCGACCAAATGATTGCGATCAAATACCTTGCCCGATTCAAGCCGCATGGATGTCCATTGCTGATCAACCTCATCATTCGCCTGCATGTTCACATTAATTCCAACACCAAGGACCACGTGACACACATCAGCAGGATCTCCGACCAACTCCAGCAGTATCCCGGCGATCTTTTTCTGACCGACCAGGACATCGTTAGGCCATTTCAACCCAACCCCTGGAATACTCAGCTCGCGCAATGTCTGCATAACGGCAAGCCCAACGACCAGACTTAATCCCTCTAGCTGACGCATACCACCATCAATACGCAATACGAGACTGTAATAGACATTCTCTGCAAATGGGCTCACCCACTTGCGACCGCGTCGTCCGCGCCCAGCAGTCTGCCGCTCAGCCAGCACCAGAAATGGTGCCGCTTGGCCCCGCTCGATCAGACGTAGCGCCTCTGCATTTGTAGAGTCGATCGAATCGTAAGCGAGGGCCGGCCACTCACAGGAAGATGCTCTCAAGATTTCCGAAGGATCAAGCAACACCAGTGACGTGGACAGCTGATAACCACGACCTCGGACCTTGTGAATTGAAAGACCTAATTCTGCCTCTAGATGCTGGAGCTGTTTCCACACAGCACTACGACTCACCCCCAGGGCAGCCCCCAAGGCTTCACCCGAGTGAAATCGACCATCTTTAAGAAGCTTTAACAACGTCAGCATGCAAGTCTCGCCTCACAATGAGGCCCGCATAATAGCCACGCCCCGAGCCATTGCATAGAAATCCCGGAGGCGAACTTTCCTGCGGACAAAACAAAACCCCAACTGCTTTCGCAATTGGGGTTTCGGAATTTAATCTTGACGATGACCTACTCTCACATGGGGAAACCCCACACTACCATCGGCGATGCATCGTTTCACTGCTGAGTTCGGGATGGGATCAGGTGGTTCCA
>NZ_FYDO01000053.1 GCF_900187615.1 Pseudomonas sp. Irchel s3f7
CCAAGCTCAGCACTGAGGGCTCGCTCGATCAAAGCCTTCTTGAACGCCGCAGAGGCGTCCTCAATGGCTTCAGCGGTCATCGGTCCATCGGTGAATTGCTCGAGCAGCTCTTTCGGGATTTTCGGTAGTTCTCGCAACGCGGGTTTCTTTTTGGTTGGCATACATGCACCTCTTACTCATGTTATGCCCGAACACAAAATTTCTGACACCCCCTTTATTGGAATAGCAATCGTCGATCCAGGCCACACATTACCTAATCTTTACCGTTTATTTCTTTAATCCTGCAATGCATGGCGAGACAAACAACTCACCGCGCCACGCGCCCAGCACCGTGCGCTTGCCAACGATCAGCCACATCAGCGCCAACAACGCCACCAGCACACACCCCGCGACACTGAAAAACGTCAGATTCAAGGTACTGGCCAGTTTCAGCGTCGCCAGCGAATACACACCCAGCGGAAAGGTGAAGCCCCACCAGCCAAGATTGAAAGGAATCCCGTCGCGCAGATAACGCACGGTGATCAGCACCGCCATCAGCATCCACCACAAACCGAAGCCCCACAGCGTAATGCCGGCCACCAACCCCAACCCGGCAGCGACTTCACCGACACCCGGCAAGCCATTGGCCGCGAAAATCAGCGGCGCGTCCCCGCCCAGCAGCAACATGCCCAAGGCACCCGTGCCGATTGGACCGAGCGCCAACCAACTCGACGCGGCCATGTTTTCATGGGGCAGTTTATGCAACGCCATGCGCAGCAACAGTATCGTCAGGATGCTGAACGCCACCGGCAGGGAAAATGCCCACAGCACGTAGCTGGTCACCAACACCACCAGTTGCGAATGGGCGTCGGCCAGGTGCGGTGCCAACAAGCCACCGCTGGCCGCCGCCACTTCGGCCGCGACCACAGGAAGCAACCAGACCGCGGTCATCTGATCGATGCTGTGCTCCTGACGGGTGAACATCATGTAAGGGATCAACACGCCGCAGGCCAGTGACATCGCCACGTCCAGCCACCACAACATTTCTGCGAGGTGAATCACGCCGTCACCCCAGCGAGGAACGCCGAACACCAGGAAACCGTTGATGATGGTTGCCAGGCCCATCGGGATGGTGCCGAAAAACATCGAAACCGTGGAATGGCCGAAAATTCGCCGCGCCTCGTCAAAAAACATGACCCAACGCGCAGCGTAGATCGCTGTGAACAGCAGAAACAACACGATATTGAACAGCCAAAGCGCTTCGGCGATGGCATGCAGACCGGGTATTGCAACCGGTAGTTGCGCCAGCGCCAACGCCAGCACGCCGGTGCCCATGGTGACGGCGAACCAGTTCGGGGTGAATTGGCGAATCACTTCGCGCGGGTGCTGCAAGTGGGTGAAAGGCTTGATGCCGGGCTTGATGCTATTGGCGCATGTCATGGCGAACTCCTGTCCTCATGTGAGGTAGAGCCCATGCTAGATCCAAAAAGAATATCTATATAACGGGTAATATCTCTATAACTTATCTATTTCACAGATATAACATTGATCTTATGCGTCCAGCACAAACAACCTGTGACACCCCGCCACGCCACGACCTTGGTCGACACTGACTAACCGGGGCGGCCGTGCGAGACTGTCTGTCCGGGCGGGAGGCCCGGAAGTCTTTTGCCGGGAGTTTCCATGTCGCTGTCCACCGGGCTGATTGCCGCCGTCGCCCTGGCCTATATGGCCATCATGTTCGCCATCGCCTTCTACGGCGACCGTCGCAGCGCGCCGTTGCCGCCGCGCGTGCGGGCGTGGGTATACAGTCTGTCGCTGGCAGTCTATTGCACCAGCTGGACCTTTTTTGGCGCCGTGGGTCAGGCTGCCGAACAACTCTGGTCATTCCTGCCGATCTACCTCGGGCCGATCCTGTTGTTGCTCGGGGCGCCGTGGGTCCTGCAAAAAATGGTGATGATCAGCAAGCAGGAGAACATCACCTCCATCGCCGACTTCATCGCCGCACGCTACGGCAAATCCCAGTCATTGGCGGTCGTGGTGGCGCTGATCTGCCTGGTCGGCGTGCTGCCTTACATCGCCCTGCAGCTCAAGGGCATCGTGCTCGGCGTAAACCTGTTGATCGGCGCCGGGGCCGATGCCATGGGGACCCGCGCCCAGGACACTGCGCTGATCGTGTCGCTGGTATTGGCGCTGTTTACCATCGTGTTTGGTACCCGCAACCTCGACGCCACGGAGCACCACCGCGGCATGGTGCTGGCGATTGCCTTCGAATCATTGGTCAAGCTGTTCGCCTTTCTCGCCGTCGGGGCGTTCGTGACTTACGGTCTGTACGATGGTTTCGAAGACCTGTTCGACCAGGCCATGCTCGCGCCGCGCCTTGAAGAATACTGGAAGGAAACCATCAACTGGCCGTCGATGGTGGTACAGACCGGCGTCGCGATGATGGCGATCATCTGTTTGCCACGGCAGTTCCACGTCACGGTCGTGGAGAACATCGAGCCGCAGGATTTGCGCTTGGCCAAATGGGTATTCCCGGCCTACCTCGCCCTGGCGGCATTGTTTGTCGTGCCTATCGCCCTCGCCGGCCAGATGATGCTGCCCAGTTCGGTGTTGCCAGACTCGTTCGTGATCAGTCTGCCACTGGCTCAGGCACATCCGGCGCTGGCCCTGCTGGCGTTTATCGGTGGTGCTTCGGCGGCTACCGGCATGGTGATTGTGGCCAGCGTGGCGCTGTCGACCATGGTCTCCAACGACATGCTGTTGCCGTGGTTGCTGCGACGCAACAATGCCGAACGTCCCTTCGAAGTGTTCCGTCAGTGGATGCTCTCGGTACGCCGCGTCAGCATCGTGGTCATTCTGCTGCTGGCCTACGTCAGCTATCGCTTGTTGGGCTCCACCGCGAGCCTGGCGACCATCGGCCAGATCGCCTTCGCCGCCGTAACCCAATTGGCCCCCGCCATGCTCGGCGCCCTGTACTGGAAACAGGCCAACCGCCGCGGTGTGTTTGCCGGCCTTGCTGCCGGCACCTTCCTGTGGTTCTACACCTTGGTCCTGCCAATTGCCGCCCACGGCCTCGGCCTGTCGTTGAGCAGTTTCCCCGGCCTCGCATGGCTGCACTCAAACCCGATGAACCTGCCGATCACCCCGCTGACCCAAGGCGTGGTGCTGTCCCTGGCCGGCAACTTCACGCTGTTCGCCTGGGTCTCGGTGTTGTCCCGCACCCGGGTTTCCGAGCACTGGCAGGCCGGCCGCTTCATCGGCCAGGAGATCAGCGCCCGCCCCAGCGCCCGTTCGCTGCTGTCGGTGCAAATCGATGACCTGCTGCAACTGGCCGCACGTTTTGTCGGCGAAGAACGCGCTCGCCAGAGCTTCATCCGCTTCGCCTATCGCCAGGGCAAAGGCTTCAATCCAAACCAGAACGCCGACGGTGAATGGATCGCCCACACCGAACGATTGCTGGCCGGTGTGCTTGGGGCATCTTCGACACGCGCTGTAGTAAAAGCCGCCATCGAAGGTCGGGAAATGCAACTGGAGGACGTCGTACGAATCGCCGACGAAGCCTCGGAGGTGCTGCAATTCAATCGCGCCCTGTTGCAAGGGGCCATCGAGAACATCACCCAAGGCATCAGCGTGGTCGACCAGTCGCTGAAGCTGGTGGCCTGGAACCGTCGTTACCTGGAATTGTTCAACTACCCCGACGGTTTGATCAGCGTCGGCCGGCCAATTGCCGACATCATCCGCTACAACGCCGATCGCGGACTGTGCGGCCCCGGTGAAGCCGAGGTGCACGTCGCCCGCCGCCTGCACTGGATGCGCCAGGGGCGTGCGCATACTTCCGAGCGGCTGTTCCCCAACGGACGGGTGATCGAACTGATCGGCAACCCGATGCCTGGCGGCGGCTTCGTCATGAGTTTCACCGACATCACCCCGTTCCGCGAGGCTGAGCAAGCCCTGACCGAAGCCAACGAAAGCCTCGAGCAGCGAGTCACCGCACGCACCCATGAACTGTCGCAACTCAACGTCGCCCTGACCGAAGCCAAGGGCACCGCCGAGGCGGCGAACCAGTCTAAAACCCGTTTTCTGGCAGCGGTCAGCCATGACTTGATGCAACCGTTGAACGCGGCGCGGCTGTTCTCTGCCGCCCTCTCTCATCAGGGTGATGACCTGTCGCGCGAAACACAGAAACTGGTGGCGCATCTCGACAGTTCACTGCGTTCGGCCGAAGACTTGATCAGCGACCTGCTGGACATTTCCCGCCTGGAAAACGGCAAGATCAATCCGGACCGCAAGCCTTTTGCCCTCAACGAACTGTTTGACACCCTCGGTGCAGAGTTCAAGGCACTGGCGCAGGAGCAAGGGCTGACATTCCGTGTTCGTGGCAGTGCACTGCGCGTCGACAGCGACATCAAGCTGCTGCGACGGATTCTGCAGAACTTCCTGACCAACGCTTTCCGCTATGCCAAAGGCCCGGTGTTACTGGGTGTGCGCCGACATAAGGGCGAACTGTGCCTGGAAGTCTGGGACCGCGGCCCGGGCATTCCGGAAGATAAGCAGCGGGTGATTTTCGAAGAGTTCAAACGCCTCGACAGCCACCAGACCCGTGCCGAAAAAGGACTGGGGCTAGGCCTGGCGATTGCCGACGGCCTGTGCCGCGTCCTCGGTCATACCTTGCGCGTGCGCTCGTGGCCGGGACGCGGCAGTGTGTTCAGCGTGAGCGTGCCTTTGGCTCGATCACAGGTTGTCATGCCGGCAAAGCCCCTGGAACTCAACGGAAAGTTACTCAACGGGGCGCAAGTGTTGTGCATCGATAACGAAGACAGCATCCTGATCGGCATGAACAGTTTGCTCACGCGCTGGGGCTGTCAGGTCTGGACCGCTCGCAACCGTGATGAGTGTCTGAAGTTGCTTGATAAGGGCGTGCGCCCGCATTTGGCGCTGGTGGATTATCACCTCGATCACGGCGACACCGGGACAGAACTGATGGCCTGGTTACGCACCCGACTGGGCGAGCCGGTGCCGGGCGTGGTGATCAGCGCCGATGGTCGGCCGGAGACAGTGGCTCAGGTGCATGCGGCGGGGCTGGATTACCTGCCAAAACCGGTGAAGCCTGCGGCGTTGAGGGCATTGTTGAGTCGGCATTTGCCGTTGTAACGATCGCAGCCTTCGGCAGCTCCTACATAGATCGGCACTGTAGGAGCTGCCGCAGGCTGCGATCTTTTGATTTCATTCCGGCAACTCGACCAAGCCGTCCACATCCGTCATCGCCCGTTCCAGCAAATCCGCTGGCAGGCTCTTACTGGCGCGTGCCCCCAGCAACTTGAGCTGTTCGCTACGACTGACCAGATTGCCGCGGCCTTCTGTCAGCTTGTTGCGTGCCGAGCTGTAGGCCTTGTCCAGTTGCTGCAGGCGATTGCCGACTTCGTCCAGATCCTGAATGAACAGCACGAACTTGTCGTACAGCCACCCGGCGCGCTCAGCGATCTCCCGAGCATTCTGGCTTTGGCGCTCCTGCTTCCACAAACTGTCGATCACCCGCAGGGTCGCCAGCAAAGTGGTCGGGCTGACAATCACGATGTTGCGGTCAAACGCTTCCTGAAACAGTGTTGGCTCAGCCTGCAATGCAGCGGAAAACGCCGCTTCAATCGGCACGAACAGCAAAACGAAATCCAGGCTGTGCAAGCCGTCGAGACGTTTGTAATCCTTGCCGGCCAAGCCTTTGACGTGATTACGCAACGACAGCACATGCTGCTTGATCGCAATCTGGCCGATGGCCTCGTCTTCGGCTGCTACATATTGCTGGTAGGCGGTGAGACTGACTTTGGAGTCGACCACCACCTGCTTGTCGCCCGGCAGATAGATGATCACGTCGGGCTGGAATCGCTCGCCATCCGGGCCTTTGAGATTGACCTGGGTCTGGTATTCGCGGCCCTTTTCCAACCCCGCGTGCTCAAGCACCCGCTCCAGAATCAATTCACCCCAGTTGCCTTGGGTCTTCTGCCCTTTCAAGGCACGTGTCAGGTTCGTCGCTTCGTCGCTCAGGCGCAGGTTCAACTGCTGCAAACGTTCCAGTTCCTTGGCCAGGGAGAAACGTTCGCGGGCCTCGGCCTGGTAGCTTTCTTCGACGCGTTTTTCGAATGACTGGATGCGTTCTTTCAGGGGATCCAGCAATTGCCCAAGGCGTTGCTGACTGGTTTCGGCAAAACGCTGCTCGCGCTCATCGAAGATTTTCCCCGCCAGCTCGGCGAACTGTGCGCGCAGCTCGTCTCGCGAGCCTTGCAGGTCGTTGAGGCGTTGTTGATGGCTGTCCTGTTGTTCACGCAGTTCGGCGTTCAGCGAGGCTGCCTGGGCATCCAGACGGCGCAACTCGGCTTCTTTGCCGGCGCGTTCGAGGTTCCAGGCATGGGCGGCGTCGCGAGCGTCATCACGTTCGATCTGCAACAACTCGACTTCCCGGCGCAGGGCGGCCAGGTCTGCCTGCTTGGCAGCGTTGGCTTGAGTCAGATCACCGATTTCATCGCGGCACGAATCAAGCTGCGCATTCAGTCCGTCCTGGGCCAGTTGCGACATGGCCAATCGCTCTTGCAGCAGCGCGACGTCTGCCTGCGCAGTACCCGCTCGACGTTGAAGCTGCCAGGCCAGTACCAACAACGGCAGCGCTGCACCCGCCAGACCAAGCAATACGCTGGTCAAGTCCATCGCCATAACCACTCCCGCCATCCCGATAAAGCTTGAAGGTTAACCAAGGCGCCAGGTCTTGGACAGCTCAGTCTTCGATCAGCCCCAACTCCTGTTGCGCACGACGATCCCCTGCCCGAGCCGCCTGACGCAAAAGGTCCTGGCCGATCCGGCGATCCCGTGCGTTCCCGCATTCACGGCACATCAACTGACCGAGACGACTTTGTGCGGACACCACGCCTTCACGGGCCGGTTGCTTGAGCAATCGGCCGGCGATGTGTTTGACGTTAGGGTTTTCACCCAGCCGCGGGCTATCCAAAAGCCACTCGGCCACACGCATTGAAAAGCGTTTGGTAGGAGAAACAGAAGGAGGTGTCGAGGATGTGGAATCAGAGGCTGAGCGAAACTTCATAAAGCACTGTGGGGCAGATCGGAAGGCGCGCAACTTTACTCTCTTTTTCTGACAGGTAAAGCTGAAAATAACCCGGCAGGCCCGTCCTAGAGCAAGCGCTCGGGACAATCCACAGAAGCTGTGGATAACTCAGTGGACAACCGCCCGCGAACCCCCGCAAAGCCCTGTGGAATGGGGCTCGCAGTCAAACTGACGATTTTTTCACCAGTAAAAAAAAGCGATGTTTTTCATTGACTTAAATTTTGCTAGCAGGCAGCCATCAGGCTTGAACGTGAGATGACAGAGCGGTGACAGACTCTGCAACTAATGTGCACAAGTCCCTTTGTGATGGTTATATCCATGCACTTTTTCGGCGCACTGGGCACGATGTCTGGGGATAACACTCGACAAACGGTCGAATCATGCAATTTTTTGCGTTACAACTTCGATGACCAGTGGTCGGATTGTCTAGCGATTCAGAGCGATATCACGGGGGTATGCCCTGGCAGGATCGGCCTGCCAGAAAACCGTCTGTAACTTCTTTTGCTATCACCCTTCCCTTCGCTACTTCAATCCGTTAGTATCCGCGGCGTTAGTACCAAGCTGAAAGTCAATTCTGGTCGAACAAATCCCCCCGGTCAGCCTTCCCGAAGGAAGCTTCCACCGAACAAGCGGGATCGACCACCTCGATGGTTTCCAGGTAAAACTTGCGTCAACACAGCCTTTGAATCGAAAGCAAAGGGTGTTGCCAGGCTCACTTACTCTGACCGAACCAACCTGCAAATTGATCAGGATCTTCACCCCGGGCCCAGAACCTTTGCCCTTGATGTGTTGCCTGCCCTCCTAAGTACCTACCTGCCGGCCCAAGCGCGCAAATAATTCAGCGCTTCAAACTGGCTGCTTTGTTCCAGTCGGGTTCTTCGTTCGATCAATGGTGATCGACGTTACTGGAACGTTTTAACGTTGCACGGTTCTTATCCGTGTCATTTGCAGGAACACCCAATAATGTCTACTCAAATCCATACTCAGGATGCCATTCGCACCCTAACCAACGCTTTTGCACCAATGAACTGCCTGATCATGGCCGCTCGCAAAGGCTGCTTCAGCTTCACGCTGGTTAACGAACACGGCATCGCCCGTCACAGCGAGCGTCTGTACCCCGATCAATACTCCAGCGCCGAACCGCTGCAGGCCGTGATCGAGCGTACCCGTCAGGCACTGGTTGCCTGATACGCCAGAAAGGCTGGAAACCCAAAGGCCCCGCTCAAAAAGCGGGGCTTTTTATTGGTTCTTCACGGAATCCCGGGAAACACAGAAACAAGAACGCCGATTTGATTGATGATGTTCGTGCGAGCAAACACATCTAACAAACCGGCGTTCTTATGCGCGATATTAATACTTTCCTTCCTTTTT